>NZ_CP017113.1:0-1489628 GCF_001720465.1 Porphyrobacter sp. LM 6 | reverse complement strand
GATCCCGTGGCGGCTGAGATAACGCGCGCCTTCGGTCGAAGGCAGGTCGAAGCGGGGCTTGTCCTGCTCCTCGGCGATACTGGCGAGCGTCACCTTGCACGAACATGCCAGCAGCGGAACGGCGCCGCGCACCGCATGGCACGCCTCGGACGAGCCGTTCCAGGCGATCAGCGCCGGCGCGCTCACATCGAACCCGGTGGCTTCAGCCGGCACCACCAGCACCGGCGCCCGCGATTTGAGCACCAGATCGCCGACCAGCGCCGAGGGCCCATGCTCGCTCTCGCCGCTCGCGGCGGGACCGACAATCACGATATCGGCCAGCGGCGAATATTCGAGCAAGCGCTGCGCGGCCATCCCGTAGACAAACCGCCAGTCCCACGACACGCCCTCGTGCTCGAGTTCGGTTTCGATCTCGGCGCGCAGGTTCTCGGCGTTTTCCTTGATCACGGGGATCGCGGCAGCCATCGCCGAGCCGTAGATATCGCCGGGCGCGAAGACGGCATAGCTGACAGCTTGCAGGCAGGTGATGTGGCCGTTGTTGGCCCGGGCAATATCAAGCGCCACCTGCAACCGCGCTTTGAAGCCGCGGTCGTGATCGACGTGAAGCAGGATCGATTTCATGGCATGTCTCCCAATGGTGGCCCCATGTATCGGCCTCGCCCGGGCCGCCGTCCTTGATCGGGATCAAATTCGAGCAAAGCGAGGCGTACATCATACCAGCTTGCCAGCGCGCCGCCCCTTGCTAGTCTTGACCGGAGGGAGAGGGACTCATGCAGATCACGCGCCATCCGCCGGTCAGGACGTCACTGGAACCATCGAACCACCCCTATCTGACGGGCCCGTGGACCCCGCTCCATGAGGAAGTGGATGTGGCCGAGCTGCCGGTGATCGCAGGCGAAATTCCGGCCGACATTGACGGCATCTATCTTCGCAACACCGAAAACCAGGTGCACCAGCCGCTCGGCCGCCATCATCCCTTCGATGGCGACGCGATGATTCATCAGGTCAATATTTCGGGCGGCAAGGCGAGCTATCGCAACCGCTTCGTGCGCACCCACTGCTTCGAGGCCGAGCAGATCGCAGGCCAATCGCTGTGGGGCGGGCTTATGGACCCGTGGGGCACATCCAAACGCCCGGGCTTCGGCGCGCATGGCGGACTCAAGGACACCGGATCGACCGATATCATCGTCCATGCCGGCACCGCCTATGCCACGCTCTACCAGTGCGGCGAGGCGTGGATGCTCGATCCGGTGACGCTCGGCAGCCGCGGCAAGGCGCCGTGGGTGCCGCTCGACGGCATCTCGGCCCACCCAAAGGTCGACGAGGACACCGGCGAGCTGATGTTCTTCAACTACTCCAAGCACGCACCTTTCATGCATTACGGCGTAGTCGACCGCGAAGGGCGGCTGGTGCACTACGTCCCTGTGCCGCTGCCGGGACCGCGCCTGCCGCATGACATGGCGATCACCAAGAACTGGTCGATCCTGAACGACATGCCGCTGTTCTGGGATGGCGAACTGCTCGAACGCAACATCCACGCCGCGCGGCTCCATCCGGGCGTGCCTACCCGTTTTGCGCTGATCCCGCGCCATGGCAGCGCTCAGGACATCCGCTGGTTCGAGGCCGAGCCGACCTATGTGCTGCACTGGACCAACGCATGGGAGGAAGGCGACGAGGTGATCCTTGAAGGCTACCACCAGTCCAAGCCCATGCCCGATCCGCTCGAGGAGATGGGCCGCTACAGCCACATGATGGCCTATGTCGACGAGCACTCCTTCCAGAGCCGCCTGCACCGCTGGCGCTTCAACCTCAAGACCGGCGAGAGCCGCGAGGAGCGCCTCAGCGACCGGATTGTCGAATTCGGCATGATCAATCCGCGTTTCGCCATGCACAAGAGCCGCTACGTCTGGTCGACCACCAGCCGGCCCGGCTGGTTCCTGTTCAACGGCTACGTCCGCCACGATACCCAGACGGGCGAGGAACAGGTCTACCGCCTGCCCGAAGGTGTGTACGCCAGCGAAAGCCCGATGATCCCGCGCAAACCCGCCTCAAGTAGCGGAGCGGTAGGGGAACAAGAACTCCGCGAAGACTCCGGCTACCTCGTGACCTTCCTCATCGACGAGAACACCGGCACATCGGAATGCGCAATCCTCGATGCGTCCGACGTCACCAAGGGTCCGATTTGCCGCCTCGCGCTGCCGCACAAGATCTGTTCCGGCACCCATTCGGTGTGGGTCGAAAACGATCAGCTACGGGCCGATGCGGCGTTTCATGCAAGGCGGTTTGCCGCAGCCACATGACACCCGTCGAAGCGCCTGCGTCGCTCGTCGCCGCCGCGCTTGCGCCCGCCCAACCCGCAGCCTAGCCCCCGCGACTTATTCTAGCCGGGGGCTGTTGCCATGAAACTTCGTCTTGCTCTTGCCGCGTCGAGCGCGCTGCTGTTCCTCGCATCGCCGGCGTTTGCCGATCACCACAAGGCAGACGAGGCGGTGACCGCACCGGCCATCCAGTCAGAGCATGACAAGCTCTTCGCCCTGTTCGATGATGCCGATGCGCGCGAACTTGCGCTCAGCCCGCTCAGCCGCCTGTTCCGCGGGGACGACAAGGATGCCGACCGCCTTGGCGATCTGCTGACCGATTCCTCCTTCCTCGCGGCGCGCACCGACACCCAGCTGAACCTCGCGCTGCTGGCCCAGATCGACCGCGCCAAGCTGTCCGAAACCGATCAGCTGGCTTATGATGTGTTCAAGTATTCCGAGGAACAGGCGCTCAAGGGTGCGAGCGACGAGATCCGCGCGCTGACCGAAGTGCGCCCGCTCAACCACTTCTTCGGCCTTCACACCTTCTACCCCAACTTCGCCAGCGGCAAGGGCGTGGCACCCTTCAAGACGCTCGCCAATTACGAGGACAACCTCAAGCGGCACGATGACTACATCACCTTCGTCGACCGGGCGATCGGCCGCTTCCGCGAAGGCATGGCGAGCGGCGTTGTCGAGACCAAGCTGAGCATCGGCATCGTCGTCACCCAGCTCGACACCCAGATCAACCTGCCGATTGCGGATTCGCAGTTCATGGGACCGGTCAAGGAATTCCCGGCGGATTTCTCCGATGCCGACAAGTCACGCCTGACTGCGGCCTACGAAGCCAAGACCCGCGACATCTACGCCGCCAACACCCGCTTGCGCGATTTCCTGCGTGACGAATACCTGCCGGTCGCGCGCGAAAGCATCGGCCTGTCGCAGATGAAGGGCGGCGCTGCGCTTTACGCAATGATGGTCGAGGAATCGACCACGCTGCCGCTCGATCCCGAGACGATCCACCAGCTCGGCCTGAGCGAAGTGGCGCGGATCAAATCGGACCTCGAAAAGCTCAAGAAGGAAGTGCGGTTCAAGGGCACGCTGACCGAGTTCTTCGACTATGTCCGCACCGATCCGAAGTTCCAGCCCAAGACCCGCGACGGGCTGACGCAGGACTACTACCGCATCGGCCGCGAGGTGGACGCCAAGATCGGCGATTATTTCTCGCTGCTGCCCAAGTCGCCGCTGGAAATCCGCCCCTATGACCCCTCGGTCGAGAAGTTCGAAGCCGGTGGCTCCTACCAGTCGGGTTCGCCCGACGGGTCACGGCCCGGGGTGTTCTATTTCAACGCCTATGACCTGCCCAGCCGCCTGACGCCGGGCAATGTCACGCTCTATCTCCACGAAGGCGCGCCGGGGCACCACTTCCAGATCAGTCTGGCGCAAGAGAACGAGGCCCTGCCCGCGTTCATGCGCTATGGCGGGACGACCGCCTATGTCGAAGGCTGGGCGCTTTATGCCGAAACGCTCGGCTACGAGATGGGCTTCTACAAGGATCCTTGGAACCGCTACGGCACCCTGCAGGACGAACAGCTGCGCGCAATGCGACTGGTGGTCGATACCGGCATCCACGCCAAAGGCTGGACCCGCGATCAGGCGATCGACTTCATGATGAACAATTCGGGCATGACCCGCACCGAAGTGGTGGCCGAAGTCGACCGCTATATCGCGATCCCGTCGCAGGCACTGGCCTACAAGATCGGCGCGCTCAAGATCCAGGAGCTGCGCAAGCGGTCCGAAACCGCGCTCGGCAAGAAGTTCGACATCAAGGCGTTCCACGAACAGATTCTCAACACCGGCGGCCTGCCGCTGGCAGTGCTTGAGGCCAAGATGGACCGGTGGATCGCCAGCCAGAAGAGCCGCTGACACCCCACGAAGGACGGATCGCCGTCCTTCAACTCGTCGCATCCCTTGCTCCGGCTGCCCGCTCCTGTGGCGGCCGGAGCAATCCTGTTCATCTGCCAGAAAGGTTTCGGTGAACACGCAAGGCTGGCATTCCATGCAACCCGGGCCTTCCCCCGATTTTCCGGCCCGACCACAGGAGAACGACCGCCGTGTCCACCAAGTTTACGCGCAAGATCGCCCTCATCGCGCTCGCCAGCGCCACCGCGATGACCAGCCTTTCGGCACAACAGACCAGCCCCAACGATAATGGCCAGGTTCTGACCACCGTCTACGGCACCATGCCCTCGATGAGCGAGATGGCCGAAGGCCCGAAGATCACCGGCATCATTACCGCTCGTCAGGGCCAACGCCTGCAGGTGACCGCCAATGACGGCAGTGTCACAAACGTCACCCTGCACCCCGAAACCGAAATCCGCACCCGCGGCGGGTTCCTCGGACTCAGCAACAAGAAGTTCGATCAGACCGTGCTGATCAACGGTCTGGCAGTGGTGGTGAAGACTTCGCAGTTCGGCGGCGGTCTGGTCGCCAGCGAAGTGCGCTTCACCAGCGACGATGCGCAGATTGCCCGCATGATCCGTGGCGGCACGCAGCAGCAGTTCGGCGAGCAGGGTGCGGCCATTCAGGCCAACGCCGCCGCAACCGAAGCGCTGCGCGGCCGTCTGGGCGATATCGACAAGTACAACCTCAAGGGCACCACCAACGTCTATTTCGACACCGGCAAGTATGTCCTGACCCCGGAAGCCAAGGCCGAACTGTGCGCCGCGGCTGATCAGGCCAACGCCAACGAAAACTCGCTGATGCTGGTGCTCGGCTACACCGACTCGACCGGTTCGCAGGAAGTGAACCAGACGCTCAGCGAAAAGCGCGCTGCCGCAGTGGTCAACCACCTCCAGCAGGTGTGCAAGTGGAAGCCCTACCGCATGCTGACCCCGACGGGCATGGCGACCGCCGATCCGGCCGCCGACAATAGCACCCCGGAAGGCCGCCGCCAGAACCGCCGGGTGTCGGTCAATGTGCTGGTGAGCAAGGCGCTCGACGGCCAGTCGTAAGCATCAGTCGCATGAAAATGCACGGGGGGCGGGCGCTGCGGCGTCCGCCCCTTTTTCTATGCGGCTAGAGGCCGGGCAGAGCAGTCGGCGACGCCGGCGGGTGCGGCAGACCCAGCAAATCGTTCACCGATCGGCGCAGTGGGTTGGTGCAGCGCGGAGGCCCACCAATGTAGTGGATATGGCCCTCCAAAGTGCCCGGCACGCCGCCGCGCCGCAGAATGACGCGCCCCTTGTCCCCCACGTCCTCGGGCAGAACGATCGGATCGCACGGGCGCAGGGTCAGACCGCCCTCGCCTCCCGGCCCCTCGATCGCCGCGCACACGAAGGGTTCGATATAGCCGTAGCGACGGTGAACCCAGTCGGGAATGGGATCGCCGGGGCGAAGCTCCCAGCGCGGGTCCATCCGGCGCTCGTCGAGCGCGCCAGGCTTGATGGTCACATTCGCGATTGGCGTGCCGAAATACTCGGCGACCTGTTCAGGTAGCGGCTTGCGCCATGGCGCCCTTGCGAACCATGCTTCCAGCCGCGCATCGGATCCGAACTGGACATTGGGCGACCAGTTGACCTGATTTGACCAGCAGTCTCCCAATCGTCCGCCCCGCTGGCTGGCAATCTCCACATCCTCGGGCAGCCCCAGCCCTCCGCCGAGCAGGTCGCGTCGATCATCGTAATGATCGCCCTGACCGTCAATCAGCATGGCGCCCACCGGGACAGCGATGACGCCGAGAAACAGTATAGTGGCAAACATCTGCACCGGGCGCTGGCGGAGCATAGGCGGCGGCAGGAACTTGCCCAGCAGCGCCAGCAGGGCGATGATCGCCAGTGGAATGACCAAGAGGGTCAGCATGGCGAACTGTTTGACTTCCATCGCGGCTGTGTAGCGCCCTCAAGGTTATTGCGGAGTTGCGGCCTCTTTATATCCCTATGTGTGATAGAAATCATAGACCTTGCGCGCTACAGTGGCACTGACACCGGGCGCACGTTGCAGGTCTTCCAGAGCGGCCGCGCGCACTTTCGACGCTGTGCCGAAATGCAGCAGCAAAGCCCGTTTGCGGGCGGGGCCAATACCCGGAATCTCGTCCAGCGGCGATGTGGTGATCGCCTTCGATCGCTTCGCCCGGTGTGCGCCGATGACATAGCGGTGCACCTCGTCGCGCAGGTTCTGGAGGTGGAACAACAGCGGCGAATTGACAGGGAGCATCTTCTCGCGCCCGTCGGGAAAGTAGAACACCTCGCGCCCCTCCCGCCCGTGATGCGGCCCCTTGGCGATACCGATCACCGCCACGTCATCGGCAATCCCGATCTCTTCCAGCACCGTCATCACGCTCGAAAGCTGGCCCTTTCCTCCGTCGATCAGGATGAGATCGGGCAACACGGTTTCATGCCCGCCGGGCTTGGCTTCGGGACTTTCCTCGCCTTCCGCGAAGTTGCGGAACCGCCGCGCCATGACCTCGCGCATCATCGCGAAGTCATCATTGCTCTGCGCCTCGCGGATGTTGAACTTGCGGTACTGGCCCTTTTCGAACCCGTCCGGCCCGGCGACCACCATCGCACCCACGGCCTTGCTGCCCTGGATATGGCTGTTGTCGTAGACCTCGATCCGCTCCGGCGGGCTGTCGAGTTCCAGAAACTCGGCCAGTTCGCGGTTGATCTTCGCCTTGGTGCCGGTTTCCGCCAGGCGCCGCTCCAGCGCCTCGACCGCGTTGCGCTGCGCCTGCGCCATCAGCTTGCGCCGGTCACCACGCTCGGGGACCGAAAGACGCACCTTGCGCCCCGCCAGTTCTGACAGCGCCGCCTCGATCAGCTCGGCTTCGGGCAGAGCGCGATCGATCAGCAGGGTCGGCGGCGGCGGCACTTCCTCGTAGAACTGGAGCATCACGTCGGCGAGCACCTGCGCCTCGTCCACCTCCGCGGTGTGGCGCGGAAAGAAGGCGCGATGGCCCCAGTTCTGCCCGCCGCGGATGAAGAAGGCCTGCACGCTGACCTGACCGCCCTTCGACGCAAGCGCGAAGACATCGGCATCGCCCAGCCCCTGCGCGTTGATCGCCTGCGAGCCCTGAATGAAGGTCGCCGCGCGCAGGCGGTCGCGCAGCATGGCTGCGGTCTCGAAATCGAGGTTTTCCGCCGCCTCCGCCATTTGCCGTTCGAGATCGGCCTGCACCGCGCCCGACTTGCCCGACAGGAAATCCTTCGCCTGCCGCACCAGCGCGTCATAGCCCGCCTCGTCGATCCGCCCGACACAGGGCGCCGAGCAGCGCTTGATCTGATAGAGCAGGCACGGGCGGTCGCGGTTGTTGAAGAAGCTGTCGGTGCAGCTCCGCAGCAGAAACAGCTTTTGCAGAGCGTTCAGAGTCGTGTTGACGCTACCCGCACTCGCAAACGGCCCGTAGTAATTGCCCTTGGCGCGCCGCGCGCCGCGATGCTTCTGGATGCGCGGAAAAGCGTGATCGGCGCGCAGCAGGATGAAGGGGAAGCTCTTGTCGTCGCGCAGCAGCACGTTGAAGGGCGGGCGGAAGCGCTTGATGAGCTGCGCCTCCAGCAGCAGCGCCTCGGCTTCGGAGTTGGTGGTGATGATCTCCATGCTGCGGGTCTGGCTGACCATCCGCTGGAGCCGCCCGGACAGCCCGGCAATCTGCGTGTAATTGGCGACCCGCGCCTTGAGACTGCGCGCCTTGCCCACATACAGCACCTCGCCCCGCGCATCGACCATCCGGTAGACGCCGGGAACGGGCTTGAGCACCTTCACCGTCTCGCGGATTGCCGCCACCCCGCCCTCCAGATCGGGCTTGGCGCTGGCGACGGTATAGGCGGCGCGCTCCTCGTTGAAGCGATCGCTGCCGCGCGGATCGTGGGGTGTGCCTGCGGGAGTTCGGGCCATGCCCGCCAGATAGGGACAGGCAGGGGCGATTGGCAATTCCTGCGGGAGGCCCTTATGGGCGGGTCTGTGGAATTGAGCGACGTCATCATCATCGGCGCAGGCGCGGCCGGACTGTTCTGTGCGGGACAAGCCGGGCAGCGCGGCTTGCGGGTTGCGCTGCTGGAGAAGGCCGAGGCGCCGGGCAAGAAGATCCTGATTTCAGGCGGCGGGCGCTGCAACTTCACCAATCTGGGTGCAGGACCGGCCAACTATCTCTCGGCCAATCCGCACTTCGCGAAGAGCGCGCTGGCCCGCTACTCCCCGGCGGATTTCATCGCGCTGGTCGATCGCTACGGGATCGCTTGGCACGAAAAGACGCTCGGCCAGCTATTCTGTGACGGGTCGGCCAAGCAGATCGTGGCGATGCTGATGGACGAATGCCCGCCCGACATGGTGACGCTGACCTGCGGAGTCGATGTCGCCAGCGTGGCGCGCGATGCCGAGGGGCGCTTTACCGTTACCGCTGCCGATGGCCGCCAATGGCAGGCCCCGGCGCTCGTAATCGCGACGGGCGGGCCATCCATCCCCAAGATGGGCGCGAGCGATTTCGCCTATCGGCTGGCGCGGCAGTTCGGATTGAAAGTGGTCGAGCCTCGTCCCGCCCTTGTCCCGCTGACGCTGGGCGGAGAGGACGCGCTGTTCCGCGAATTGTCGGGCGTAGCCGCACCGGTGCTGGCTCGCGCCGGGAAGGCAGAGTTTGCCGAGGCCGCGCTGTTCACCCACAAGGGCCTCTCCGGCCCCGCGATCCTTCAGGTTTCGAGCTATTGGCGGCATGGCGAACCCGTCGGCATCACCTTCCTGCCCGATGCCGCCACCGACTGGCTGGTCGAGGCCAAGCGCGATCGCCCGCGCGCGCATCTTCGCACCCTGCTGCGCGAACGCCTGCCCGACCGGCTGGCCGATGCCCTTGCTGACCGCTTGGGGCTGGAGCGCGAGCTCGGCAATTGCTCCGACAAGGATCTGCGCGTCGCCCAAGCCAAACTCGCTGACTGGCGCTTCGCCCCGAACGGCACCGAAGGCTATGCCAAGGCCGAAGTCACCGCTGGCGGCATCGCCACCGCCGAACTGTCCAGCCGCACCATGGAGGCCGCGAAGGTGCCAGGGCTCTACGCCATCGGCGAGGCGGTGGACGTCACCGGCTGGCTCGGAGGCTACAATTTCCAATGGGCCTGGGCGAGCGGTCACGCCTGCGCTGAAGCGCTCGCCGTGTAAGATTATTACGCTTGAGCTTCCCTAGGGGAACGAATTGCCGTGCGGGTCAGCTTGTCACGCTGCCCGATTGCTCCTAGCCTCGCCCCCATAAGCCCAAAGACGGGCCGCACGCCGCCGGCGTAGGCGGCGCAGCAGGAGGGGATATTGCGACAGCTGCAAGGCATGGATTCCTCGTTCGTCGCGATGGAATCGCCCAATTCGCCGATGCATATCGGCTCGGTCCTGATCTACAATCCGGCGACCGCTCCGGGCGGCTTCGTCCGTTTCAAGGACATCTTGCAGTTCATCGGCTCGCGCATGCAGCTGTCGCGCACCATGCGCCAGCGGCTGGTGCGGGTTCCGTTCGATCTCGACTATCCGTACTGGGTCGAGGATCCCGATTTCGATCTGGAATACCATGTGCGCCACGTCGCCTTGCCCAAACCGGGCGACTGGCGGCAGCTGTGCATTCAGGCTGCCCGAATTCATGCGCGCCCGCTCGATCTCAATCGCCCCCCGTGGGAATTCACCGTGGTCGAGGGGCTCGACGCAGTCGAAGGCTATCCGCCGGGCTGTTTCGCCTTCGTCACCAAGGTGCACCATGCCGCGATCGACGGAATGAGCGGCATTGACCTGATGGAGGCGTTGCACACGCTCACCCCCGATGCCGGGCCGCCGTCCAAGCCGGATAGCTGGAAGCCGGAGAAGATCCCCGGCCCGGTCGAACTGCTGGGTAAATCCTATGTCAACGCCCTGCTCAATCCGCTCAAGCAGGCGCAGGTCGCCGCTAAAGCGCTGCCGGGCGTTGCCGGGGTAATCAAAGGCCTCGTATCACGCGATTTCAAACTCAGCACTGATCTGGTTCCCCCGCGCACCCGCTTCAACCGCACGATTTCTCCGCACCGCGTGGTAGAGGGCCGCACCTTCGATCTGGCGCAGTTCAAGTCAATCCGCGCGCTGCTGCCCGAGGCCAAGGTCAACGACGTCGCGATTGCGGTGATCGGCGGTGCTCTGCACAAATATCTCTCCGCGAAGAATGATCTGCCCAAGACGACCATGACAGCGATGGCACCGATTTCGGTGCGGTCTTCCAACGAGAAGGGCGACATGGGCAACCAAGTCGCTGCAATGATCGCCCCGCTGGGCACGCATATCGCCGATCCGGCCGAACGCCTCGCCTATGTCTACAGCCAGACCAACAACTCCAAGGCAATGACCAATGCCCTGGGTGCACGGCGAATGACCGAGGTGAGCAAGGTCAACCCGCTGTTCTACATGGCCTTGGGCGCGCAGCTTTTCAGCCGGGTCAGCCTTGCCCACCGGCTGGCGATGCCGTTCAACACGGTGGTCACCAACGTCCCCGGCCCGCCGGTCCATATCTATTCCTCGGGTGCGCGGCTGGAGAGCATGTCGCTCTCGCTGATCTGTCTGACTGACGGGCTGGGCCTTGCCCACGTGGTGCAGTCCTATGTCGATGAAGCCTATATCAGCTTCACCGCCTGCCGGAACATCATGCCGGATCCCGAATTTTACTCCCAGTGCCTGCAAGACAGCTTCGAGGAGCTGCTGGCAGCGGCCAAGGCTGTAACCGCGAGCGCACCGGAAAAGGCGGCAAGCAAAAAGGCAGCGAGCCCCGCCTCGAAGCCCACCAAACCCAAAGCGAAAACGGCAACACCCAAGATTGCCGAACGCAAAAGCAAGAGGAAAGCATGATGGCGAGCGTCGCGATGGACCGAATACCCCCCAAAGAAGATTCGCCGGCGCGCCCGCCCAACCGCTTCTGGACGCTCGCGGAAGGCCGCGCGATGTTCGAACTCGGCGCGTTTTTCGCCACGCGCCCTTTGCTCGGAACGCTGCCGCGCGGCGATGGCCACGCGGTCATCGCTCTCCCCGGCTTCATGGCCTCGAACGGCTCAACCCAGCCGATGCGGGGCCTGCTCGAAAGCCTCGGCTATGACGCGCATGGCTGGAATTCGGGCCGCAACATCCGGGTCGACGAACAGCTCCTCTCGCGCCTCGAAACCCAGCTTGCGCGGTTGAACGACGATAGCGGACGCAAGGTCTCGCTGGTCGGGTGGAGCCTTGGCGGAGTGCTGGCGCGCGAGCTGGCGAAGATCCATCCAGAAAGGGTGAGGCAGGTCATCAGCCTCGGCAGCCCGATTTCGGATGATCGGGGCCACACCAATGCCGCGCGGCTGTTCGCCTATTTCAACGGCGACGAACCCGAGCAACTGCGGGGCGGGCAGTTCCGCGGGCTCGATATCGCGCCCCCGGTGCCGACCACCTCGATCATCACCAAAACCGATGGCGTGGTGCATTGGCGCGGCAGCGTGCAGCATCCAGAACGCACCGCCGAAGGTCAGCCGAGCGAGAATATCTTCGTCTACGCGAGCCACTGCGGGCTTGGCGTCAACCCGAGCGTGATGATCGCCATCGCCGACCGGCTGGCCCAGCGCGAAGGGACATGGAAGCCCTTCGCGCCGAACCTTTACCAGTCGTGGATGTATCCCTCGGTCGACGTCGGCGACTAGAACAGCTTGCGCAGATCGATCCCGAGATAGAGCCCCAGCGGGTCGATCACGAAGGGATTGTAGTTGTTCGGCGTTACCCCGTTCTGGTCGCGCACGCGGCGCTGCGCGTCGAACAGGTTGTCGGCCACCAGACTGATCCGCAAATCCTTGAACGCACCTTCGTTCTTGCCCGTGATTTCGCCCATGTTGGCGAACAGGCGCAGATTGAAGGTCACGATGTCATCGAAGAACAGATCGGTGCTGCCCGGCAGGCCCGAGCCATCGAGGCGCGTCTCGCCGGTGTAGATCCCCGACAGGCGCAGGCCCATGCCCTTACCGAACAGTCCCGCTTCCAGCCGGCTCGCATGGCGCGGCTGGCCGAAGGCGCCGGTCGCCTGCCCGTCGAGCTGATCGAGCGGGGCAAGGCCGGGAGCGATCAGGATCTCGTTGGCCAGCTCGATCGTGTGCGTGAGGTTGGCGAAGTAACGCCAGCCTTGGAAATTGCTGCCACCGGCAAGCGGATTGAACGCCGGGCCACCCGCCGGTGCGCCGCCGCCAGCCGCAGCCGGACGACCAGCCGTCTGCCCCGCAGGCGCTGCCGCGCAGAAGCGTTGCTGGAACTGCGCCAGCGCCTCGGGTGGAATATTGCCGTTGGCATCGCGTGACCGGTCGAGCGCCATCTTGATGAACGCCGGATCAACCCCGGGAAGCTCGGCCGAGACATCCTCGCCCCGATCGATCTTGGCGACCAGCGCGGCAATCGCGGCGGTGCCATCCGGGCCGCAAGCGCGTTCGCGGAAGGCAGCAAACTGGGGCGGCATACCCTGAGCCGGAGCACCCGGAGCAGTTCCGGGAGCGCCGCCGGGTGCACTGCCGGGTGCGCCGCCGCCCATCATTGCAGGATCAAAGCTGCAAATCCGGGTGCGGAATTGGGCAAGGCGGGCAGGATCGATCTTGCCGTCTTCGCCCCGGATGCGCGACAGCATCGGCGCGAGCCGTGCGGGGTCGATGCCCGGAAACTCGGCCGAGATGTCCGCACCGCTATCGATCGCAGCGACCAGCTTTTCGAGGAAGGCCTGCCCGTCATCGGCACACAGGCGCGCGCGGAAGGCCATGAACTGCTCGCGCTGCTCGGGGGTGGGCATTCCGCCTCCGAAGCGCGCCCCGCCCTGACCGCCCGGGCCAGCCTGCGCTGCTGGAGCAGGCGCCGTGGTCGGCGGTGCCGGTGAAGCGGCGGGAGGGGCACCTGCGCCGCCACCGAACCCGCGTCCCCCGCCCGGCCCGCCAAAGCCGCCCGGCCCGCCCGCCGGTGCGCCAATGCTGCCGTTGGTCGAGAAAGTGAACTGCAAACGGTCCGCGCGCGTCTCGGCGAAGCTCACCGAACGCCGGTCAACCGCGATCAGCCGGCCGGTGGCATCGCGGGTAACGCGGCCAGGGAAGGCCGCCTCGATACCGGGCGCGATCTGCGGGAAGGCGCTCACCACATTGTCTGATCGGTTGCGGATGTATTCGACCGTAAGCCGGCTGCCTTCCCAGAACGGCAGTTCCCAATTGGCCGCAAACTTCCAGTCGCGCTGGGTTTCCGGCGGGAGAGCGGGGTTGCCGCCCGTGGTCACTTCCGCCAGCACGGTCTCGCCGCGGACGAAATCGAACACCGGCACGTTGAAATTGGTAATCTGCGGATCGCCAAGGTTCGACAGCGACGGCGCAACTTCGCGCCAGATATAGGTCGCCGAAAGGTCGAGCCCGCGGAACGGGGCCCACGTCAGGCCCGCGTTCCAATCGCCGAGTGTGCCGAAGTCGCTGAGATCCTCAGCCCCGGCCTGAAGATTGAGCGTGAACGAGCCGAGCGCATCGGCAAAGCCTGCGCGCGTACTCGTCAGCGGCACAACGAGATTGGTTCCGGTCGCAAGCCGGCGGCGGGTCAATTGGGCACCTTGCGCGCTGCGCGTGTCGCTGCTTTCGATCTGGCGCCAGTCGAAGCGGAGATTGAAGGTCGTCAACACCTCGCCCGCCGGCAGGGTGGCCAGCGCGCCCTGGAGCGTCGTCTGGGTTTCGGTCGAGATTGTCCTGCGCCGCGCGAGGTCAAAGCCATTGTCGGCGCTGTCCGGCAGCGCGCCGTCGAGAGCGAGCGCGCCAGAGAGGGCGGCCGCCCTGAGCGCAGTGGTGTCAAACCGGCGGTCAATCGCGGTTTCGGATTCGGTGAAGGAGCCGTCGAAGGTGGTCGTCAGGCGGAAGTTGTTCACCGGGCGGTTGACCGAACCCGCCGCCGACAGGGTGTCGCTGCTGGTGCGACGTTCCAGCGGGGTGGCCGCGCCGAAGGTGCGCGTGGCGCTGGTTCCGGTCGGCCCCGTCAACACAACCGCGTTGAGCCCGTCAAGGCTGCGCCCTTCGTCACGCTGGTAATTGAGGTTGGCGCTGAGAGATGTTCCGCTGTCGATGATCGCCTTGGCCCATGACACGTTGCCCTCAATACCGAAGGTGTCGGCTAGCAGGCTGCGGAAGGAGGCCTGACGGGGATCGCCCGCGACGGCCGAAACCGAGCCGGGGGTCTGCGGCACATCGCGCTCGTCTTCGGTCAGCAGGCTGGCGTCCTGCACCTGGATACTGGCGTTGATCCGTGCACCGTTGGCGATCTTGAGCAAGCCGAGCTGCTGCTCGTTCCGCATCATGCCTCCGCGCGACGGCGTCTCGAATTCGAGGTCGAGCTGGCGGTTGGCGTAATTGTCCTTGAGGATCAGATTGATCACGCGGCGATCAGGCGGAAATCCGAAGCGCTGCGCGACTTCCTCGGGGAACACCTCGACCCGCGCAAGCGCCTCGGGCGGGTAGTTCGCGAATTCGCGGAAGGAACCGATGCGGATGCCGTTGATCAGAATGACGGGCTGCCCGCCGCCACCGCGTCCGCGCGCCGAACCGGTGCGGGCGCTGATCTGCGCGATCAGATCGGTGATTGAGGTCACGCCCTCGGCAGAGATCGCCTGCTCGTCGAGCTGGAGCAGCGGGGCCTGATCGACCACCAGCTGGCCCTTGAGCCGACCGGCGCGGACGATGATTTCGCCATCTGCGGCCTCGGCCTCCTCGCCGTCCGCCACCTGCGCCGCCCCGCTCGCGGTCACGTTGTCATCAGTCCGCGGCACTGTCGTCGGCTGCGGCTGCGCAAGCGTGCTGTCATTGGCCAGCAGCGGCATGGTCGCAGCCAGACTGGCAGCACAGGTCCCGGCGCGCAATGCTGCGCGGAGAAGCGGGGAGAGGTTCATTATGTCCCTTTACATCAAATACTTTGACGGGCCAGCTTGTTGCCGGCCCGGATCACCAACCGGAATACGGACGCGCCCGCAGCCCGGAGGCAATACCCTGTCAGAACAAGGTTGCGGTCACCTAACGCACGAGCCTTCCCTTTTGGTTCCCACATCGCTAAAGCGCAGCCGCACATCGACGGGCGTATTGTGCGCCGCAACAGGACAAAAGGAATTTCATGGCCAAGGAAGAACTCCTCGAAATGCGCGGGCGCGTGGTTGAATTGCTGCCCAATGCGATGTTCCGGGTGGAGCTTGAGAACGGTCATGAAGTGCTCGGCCACACGGCGGGCAAGATGCGCAAGAACCGCATCCGCGTACTGGTGGGCGATGAAGTGCTGTGCGAACTGACCCCGTATGACCTGACCAAGGCGCGCATCACCTATCGCTTCATGCCGGGTCGCGGTGGCCCCGGCCCGCAATAATCGCTCGCTGCCCTGATGGGCGCGCCGCACCTCACACTGGCATCAGCCTCGTCCAGAAGGCGCGAATTGCTCGCGCGGCTTGGCCTTGCGCCCGATGCGGTGACCCCTGCCGACATCGACGAAACCCCGCTGAAGGGTGAACGCCCCCGCGCCTATGCCCTGCGCATGGGGCGCGAAAAGGCGTTGGCGGTGGAGGCACCGGGCTTTGTGCTGGCGGGCGATACGGTGGTCGCTGTCGGACGGCGCATCCTGCCCAAGACGGAAACCGAAGAAGAGGCACGCGCCTGTCTCGAACTGATGAGCGGGCGGCGGCACCAGGTGCTCTCCAGCGTCGTGCTGCGCGCGCCCGACGGCACCTTGCGCGAACGGCTCGATGAAACCGTGGTATGCTTCAAGCGGCTGTCGGCAGAGGAGATCGCGGCCTACCTCGCAGGCGGCGAATGGCGGGGCAAGGCCGGTGGCTATGCCATCCAGGGCGCGGCCGAGGGGCTGATTGCGTGGATCCGGGGCAGCCATTCGGGCGTGATGGGCCTGCCGCTGTACGACACGCGGGCGCTGCTCAAGGCGGCGGGTTTCGCCATTGGCTGAGTGGCTGATCGAAGAAGGCATAGGGGAAACCCGCGCCTTGCTGGTCGAGGGCGAACAAGTGCTCGCCGTTCGCTTGATGTGGCCGGGAAACATTGCCGCGGGCACGCATTGCTCTGGCAGGCTTATCGCGAAGCTCCAGGGCACACGGCGCGGCGTGGCGCTGCTCGATGATGGCACCGAGACGCTGGTCGACCACCTGCCGCCCACGGCGACCGAGGGGCAAACGCTGGATCTCGTCATCACCCGCGCGCCGCTTGCCGAACGTGGTCGGTTGAAGCGGGCACAGGCCCGCATTGCCGGCACCGAAGCGCCCATCCCTTCCTTCCCCGAAGGACGGACTGTCCGCCAGTTTCCTTCCGGTTCGTGGGAAGACGTATGGCACGCCGCATCCGCTGGCAGCCTCGATTTTCCCGGCGGCGAGATCATCGCGAGCACCACCCCCGCAATGACGCTCATCGACATCGACGGCATCGGATCGCCGCGCGATGTCGCGCTCGCGGCGGTGCCTGCCATTGGTCAGGCGCTGCGGTGGTTCGATATCGGCGGGAATATCGGGATCGACTTTCCGACCATCACCGACAAGCAGGCGCGCAAGGCTGTGGACGCCGCGCTCGAAGCCGAGCTGGCCGACTGGCCGCATGAACGCACGGCGATGAACGGCTTCGGCTTTGTCCAATTGGTCGCGCGGCTGGAAGGCCCTTCGCTGCTGCACCGCTTCGCCACCTCGCGCGTGGGGATGTGCGCGCGCATGGCGCTGCGCGTGGGCGAGCGTGCCGAGGGCCACGGCCCTGTTCTCGAACTGCGAATCCATCCCGCGCTCAAGGCCAAGCTCAAGGACGAATGGCTGACCGAGCTGGCAAGGCGCACGGGCAAACAGGTGCGGATCACGACCGACCCGGGGCTTGCACTTGAAGCGCCTCAGGCCCAGATTCTCGCATCATGACCTCCGCCGCTTTCAAGCCCTGCCCGATCTGCCGCAAGCCGCGCCATCCGGACCATCATCCCTTCTGTTCGGAGCGGTGCCGCGACCGCGATCTGGCGCGCTGGTTCTCCGATTCCTACGCCGTCCCCGGCCCTCCAGCGGACCCGGAAGAGCTGGCGCGCGAGGACTGGCGCCAGCAGGATTAAGCGGCGCAGAACATTCCTGCGTGGAAGGCAACAAAACCCCCTTGCCAACCCCCGCCGCCTTCGCCATAGGGCCGCTCTCATTTGCTCGCCGGGGTAGCCATATGGCTTCATCCCGTTGCTTGCAGCGAATGCCCGGGTAGCTCAGGGGTAGAGCAGCGGATTGAAAATCCGCGTGTCGGTGGTTCAAATCCGCCCCCGGGCACCATTCGCTAAAAGGCAGGAGCCGAGCTGGGAGTGCCATCCTTATGACCCGCCGCACCAAGATCTACGAAGGCAAGGCCAAGATCCTCTATGAGGGTCCCGAACCGGGCACGCTCATCCAGTATTTCAAAGATGATGCCACCGCCTTCAATGCCGAGAAGAAGGGCACGATCAACGGCAAGGGCGTGATCAACAACCGCATCAGTGAACACGTGTTCACGCGGCTGGGGCATATCGGCATCCCGACCCACTTCATCCGCCGCCTCAACATGCGCGAGCAGCTGATCCGGCAGGTCGATATCATCCCGCTCGAAGTGGTTGTGCGCAATGTCGCCGCCGGCTCGATCTCCAAGCGCCTCGGGATCGAGGAAGGCGAGCCGCTGCCGCACACCCTGATCGAATATTACTACAAGGACGATGCGCTGGGCGATCCGCTGGTCGCCGAAGAGCACATTGCCTGCTTCAACTGGGCTTCGAACGAGGAGATGCACGACATTTCCTCGATGGCGATCCGGATCAATGATTTCATGTGCGGGATGTTCGCCGCGATCGACATCCGCCTGATCGATTTCAAGCTGGAATTCGGCCGCCTCTACGATGGCGATTACAGCCGCGTGATCCTCGCCGACGAAATCAGCCCCGATGGCTGCCGTCTGTGGGACATGGCGACAGGCGAAAAGCTCGACAAGGACCGCTTCCGCCGCGATCTGGGCGGCGAGGAAGAAGCCTATCGCGAAGTGGCGCGACGTCTCGGCCTCCTCAACGAGGAAGACAACGGCCCGGGCGAGGTGTTCGATCTGTCGCACGCGCGCAGCCGCCTGCGCGGCCCGCCGCCGCTCAAGAAGTAACGCGGCTCAGGCAGCAAAGCCCTTTTCGGTAGGATGAGCGTCGCCGGGACTGTTAAAGTCCCCGGCGCTCTTTGCCGTGTGCTGCTCCCAAGGCACGACACAAACATGCGCAGACAAAAGAAAAAGCCGGCAGGTCGCCCCCTGCCGGCTTTCCCGTCTTGGCGCCCCCGAAAGGGGGCTAACCGTCAGTACTTGACGCTGAACATCGCGCCGATGATGCGCGGATCGTTCACGTAAGCGGTGTTGTTATTGAAATCGATCACGCCGAGGACGTTGTCTTCATCGGTGATGTTGCGCGCGAATGCGGCCAGTTCCCACTGCCCATTGCCACCCGAGTAGCCAACCTTGAGACCGCCTTCGAAGCGGCTCGAAGCGTTGAACTCCTCGCTGGCGTACAGCAGGAAGTTGGTGTCACCCAGATAGGTCCAGTCGGTGAAGATGAAAAATTCGCCGCTGTCGCCCACCGGGATGCCGTAACGGGCGGTGAAATCACCGCTCCATTCCGGCGCGTTCGGGAACGGATTGCCGTTGATCAGCGCACGGGTGTTGCCGCCGATCACCGTGGTGGGATCGGTGACGGTGCACTGCGCGCAGATGCCCACCGCCAGGGTGCTGTCCTGGATTTCGGTGTTGTTGTAGGCGACGCCGAGAGTGATCAGGAATTCCGGAGTGATCTGGAACGCGCTGTCGAGCTCCATGCCCCAGGCTTCGCCCTTATTGGCATTGATGAGCTGGACGAGGTTGCCCGCACCACCCACAGCGGTGAACTGCGGATCTTCGACGGTGTAGTAGTAGACCGCACCGTTCAGACGCACCTTGCGATCGGCCAGCTCGCTCTTGAAGCCGACTTCATAGGAGGTGATGTTTTCCGACTGCGCCACCGAAGGAGCGGCGAAGAAGGCAACGTCACGGCCCTGAATGGTCGGCCCACGGAACGAATTGGCGACCTTGGCATAGACGCTCGCATCGTCCGACACGTCAGCGAAGAGGCTGATGTCCCAATCGAACTGTTCGTCACCCACGCTGCGCGGCTGGGCCGGCGCGCCCGAACGCACGAAGAAGTCCTTCTGGTCGTCGGTGTAGCGGATGCCGCCAGTGGCGCGCAGGGTATCGGTAAGCTCGTACGAGACCTGACCGAACAGCGCCCAGGCTTCGTTGGTGTGGTTGACGGTGACCGGCGGCGGGAAGCTGAAGCCGACGGTGGTGACGTCGAAATCGCTGTCGAAGTAGAAGCCGCCGACCTGCCAGCTGAGCGGGCCTTCGGTGGTCGAAGCCAGGCGGATTTCCTGCGTCGTCTGCTTCAGATCGATCGAATCCTGCGTGTCAGCCGGGAACGGGATGAAGCCCGGGCCCATAACCGGCAGGAACGAGGCGCCGAAGCCGCCGTCGATGTCACCGCGGCTAGAACCTTCGCTGGTCCAGTGGCTGGTGATCGAGGTCAGCGTCATGCCGTCGAATTCGTAGGCCGCGGTCAGCGTGGCACCGAACTGGTTGTAGCTGGCATCATTGCCGCCACCGCCATCATAGAACACCGTGTTGCGGTCGTAATTGTCGTTGAGACCGTTGGTGTTGTTCGGCTGGGCGGTCGTCGGCCCGAGCACGTTGGCACGGAAGAAGGTCGATGCGCCCTGCAGGTCACGGAAGTTGACCGCCGCGTTGATGCTCGCCCGGTCGCTCGGGGTGAACAGCAACTGGCCGCGCACGGCGACATCGGTGTAGCCGCCGAGCGAGTTCTCACGGCCGGTGAAGCCGTTGTCGATCCAATCGCCACGGGTCTGCAGCTGCGCTGCAACGCGGAACGCGAGCACATCCTTGGCGATCGACCCGCCGACCGCGCCGCTCAGGTTCATCGTGTCGAGGCTGCCGAACGAAAGCGAGGCATTGACCGAGGTGTCGTGGCTCGGCTTGATCGAATCGATCTTGACGATGCCCGCCGGGGTGTTGCGGCCGAACAGCGTGCCCTGCGGGCCGCGCAGGATTTCGACGCGCTCGACGTCGAAGATCGGGAAGCTCTTGAGCGTGACGTTTTCCATCACGACGTCATCAAGCACGACCGAAACGGGCTGCGAGGCAGCAAGGTCGAAGTCGGTATTGCCCAGGCCGCGGATGTAGAAGCGCGGGGCCACGCGGCCGTTCGAGCTTTCGACGTTGAGGCCCGGCGCGGTGCCGGCCAGCGCGGTCACATCGCCCGCACCGCTGAAGATCGCGCCGATGCGTTCCTGATCCAGGATGTCGGCCGAAACCGGAACGTCCTGCAGGTTTTCCTCGCGGCGGTTGGCCGTAACGATGATGGTGGCCAGCTGGCCATCGGTTTCGGAAGCGGTGGTGCTGTCCTGCGCGGCGGCAGGTGCAGCAAAACCGAAGGCGGCTGCGGCGAGCACGGTGGAACCGGCCCAGGCAGCGCGAATGGCGGTAAAGCGGTTAGACATCGAACAAACCCCCTTATTTGTGACGAATGGAGAGTGGGTGTGATCGGGCCGGTGACAGTTTTGCATGATTCGCGCGAGTTTTCGCGGCGCGAATGCGGTTCGAAAGTTGCCGATTGGCCGCAAACCTGCCTCAGTTGTTGCACGAAAGTTACATTTCCCAGGGTTTGGTGACGCGATTGCGACAAGGCCTCCGTTCCGATCCCGTGGTTGAGAAGCGGCATCAGCGCGATTGCGTGCGCGGGCGAGGACGCTATAGCGGCGCCAAACAGGCGCACCTCTCTGCCCCGGCGCGCCACAGATGACGGAGCAAGAATCCATGCAAGTGCGCGTCCTCGTCCGATTGAAGCCCGGTGTTCTCGATCCGCAGGGCCGCGCGGTGCACCATGCTCTCGAAGGCCTCGGCTATACCGGCGTTGAAGACGTGCGGATCGGCCGTCTGATCGAACTCGATGTCGCCGACGGCACCGACCACGCCACGCTGACGGCGATGTGCGAAAAGCTGCTGGCCAACACCGTGATCGAAAGCTTCACGATCGAAACTCCGGGGGCTGCGGGCTGATGGCGTTCCGGGCGGCGGTCATCACCTTCCCGGGCTCCAACTGCGACCGGGACATGGCAACAGCGCTAGAGGCGGTGTCGGGCACTGCAGCGATCCGCGTCTGGCACGGCGACGCCGATCTGCCCGACCGGCTCGACCTGATCGCGCTGCCTGGCGGCTTTTCTTACGGCGATTACCTGCGTTCAGGCGCGATGGCGGCGACCAGCCCGATCATGCGCGCGGTGGTTGCGGCGGCAGGCCGCGGCGTGCCGGTGCTGGGCGTGTGCAACGGCTTCCAGGTGCTGACCGAGGCGCAGTTGCTGCCCGGCGCACTGCTGCGCAATGCCGGTCAGCGCTTCATCTGCCGCACTGTCAGCCTGACAGTCGAGAACACGGCATCGCCCTTCACCGCAGGCTACACCAAGGGCGAGCAGATCCGCATTCCCGTCGCGCATCATGACGGCAACTACTATGCCGATGCCGAAACGCTGGATCAGCTCGAAAGCGAAGGCCGCGTGGCGTTCCGCTATGCCGAGGCCGTCAACGGCTCGGCGCGCGATATTGCGGGCGTGGTCAGCGCCAATGGCCGGGTGCTGGGAATGATGCCGCACCCCGAACGCGCGATGGAGCCAGCGGCCGTTTCGGCGATGGGCGGAGCGGACGGGCGGCGCATGTTCGAAAGCATCCTCACTGCCTTCGCCAGCGCCTGAGGTCTGATCAGGCGCGCATTTCGCGCAAGGTCGTGAACAGGCGGCGGGCTTCGTCGGCGGTCATCGGGCGGCCGAAGTAATAGCCCTGGATCTTGTCGCAGCCGAGGTTGCGGATCAGTTCGGCTTCCTCGGCGGTTTCGACCCCTTCGGCGGTGGTCGACATGTTGAGGCTCTTGGCCATCGCGACCACCGCATTGATGATCGCAAGGCTTTCCGCCGCACCCTGCGCTGCCCCTTGCACGAAGGTCCGATCGACCTTGATGGTCGAGAAGCGCAGCTTGCGCAGGTAACCGAGCGAGGAATAGCCGGTGCCGAAATCGTCCAGCGCCACCGAGCAACCGAGTGCCATCACCTGTTCGAGCGCGTTGCGGGCAATGCTGGCATCGCGCAGGAAAATGCTCTCGGTCACTTCCACCTCGAGCCGTTCGGGCCTGAGACCGGTCGCTGCCAGTGCTTCCACCACATCGTCATGGAAGCCGGGTTCGAGCAGCTGTTCGGGCGAGACGTTGACGTTGACCTTGACGTTCTCGGGCCAGTGCCGCGCTTCCTCGCAGGCCTTGCGCATCACCCACTTGCCGATCGGTACGATCAGGCGGGTGTCCTCGGCCAGCGGGATGAATTTGCCGGGGCTTACAAAACCGTGGTCGGCACTGTTCCAGCGCACCAGCGCTTCGAAGCTGACGACCTTCTCGCTGCGGGCATCGACCACCGGCTGATAGTGCAGCAGCATCTCGTCGCGGCCCAATGCCTTGCGCAGCGCCACTTCGAGCTGGCGGCGTTCTTCGGCCGAGGCGTGCAGCACCGGTTCGAACCGGCAATGTTCGCCGCCGCCCATGTCCTTGGCGCGGTAAAGCGCAAGGTCGGCGTTGCGCATCAGCTCTTCGACGCTGTTGCCATCGCGCGGGCCTTCGGCCGAGCCGACGCTGGCGCCGACATAAAGCGTGTGGTGATCGACCTGATAGGGCTCCGACAGACGATCAATCACGCGGCGTGCCAGTTCGCGCACAGCGCCGTGCGCGGTGACATCGCGGATCACGATCGCGAATTCATCGCCGCCCAGCCGTCCGCACATGGCCTTGTCGCCCATCAGCGACTGAAGCCGCGCGGAAACCTGCGCGAGCAGCTTGTCGCCGGTGAGGTGGCCGAGCGAATCGTTGACCGCCTTGAACCGGTCGAGGTCCACCATCAGCAGCGCACACCGCGAATGCCACTGGTTGGCATAGCGCAGCGCCTCGCCCAGCGCCTCGGTCACCTGCAGGCGGTTGGGCAATTGGGTCAGGGGGTCAAAGCGCGCCAGATAGGCGATCTTCTCGGATGATTTGCGCTGCTCGGTCACATCCGAGCCGACACCGCGGAAGCCGGTGAAATTGCCGTTTTCGTCGCGCATCGGGGTGCCTGAAAGCTCCCACCAGCGCTCCTCGCCAAGGATCGTAACCTGCACCAGCAGGTTGGAGAAATTCTCGCGGTTCTTCAGCCGCTCGGCCAGATCATGCAGGCTGGGCGGGAACTTGCCGTCCTCCCAATTGCGCCCCGCGATCATCTCGAGCAGCGGCCTGCCTTCGATCGCGGACTGCGCGCGGCCCAGGGCAAAGGCGAAACGCGGTGACACAGCACGCAGGCGGCGAGCCGGATCAATCTCCCACAGCCAGTCGGCCTCGTTCTCTTCAAACTCGCGCAGCAGCAGCGAGACGACCTCGTCCTTTTCGGTCACCGCCGCTTCGGCCATGCGCGCGGCGAGATAGGTGCGCCCGACCTCGATCGTGCCGAGCATCGCAGCCATCAGGAACAACAGCACCGCGCCGACCGCGAGCCAATATCCCGCCAGCCCGAGATGGATCATGGCCGCCGCGCCGACAATCGCGCTGAACCACATGATCCCGAGCGGGGCCGCAGTGTAGAAGAAAACCGATCCGGAAATCATCAGCGCGACCACGATCAGCATCGCCATCAGATCAGCATCGCTGCCGAAGAACGGGAACACCAATACCGCACCGCCCCACACGACAGCGGACATCACCGCAGTCATTGTCTGGCGGTTGAGCTCGCTCCGGGTAATCCGCCGTCGCTGCGTATCGGCAAGCGACAGATCGAGCCGGTAGCCACGGGCATGCACCGCTGCGAGCAGCACCATCCATACGCCGATCCCGGCAAAGCCGACCTTCTCCAGGTAGATCTGCGCCACGAACACGGCGAGGATGGCATGCGAAAACACCCGGTAGAACGCCACCTTGGCGAGCGCCGAGTATTGCAGACCGCGCAGCCGCGCCCAATCCAGATCACCCTTTTCGGACAGCCCGAGGACTGCCGAGACCGGGAGATCGTCCGGACGCGCTGGCAAAGAAGAGGCAGGTAACTCTTTCACAGTCTCGGCCCTTAACCGCCAAAGGTTATGGCGCGGTAAAGGCGAGGAAAATCTTCGGAAAAATTTCGGTTAATCAGGAGGGCCGCAAAACGCCTTGGTCAGCGCTATTCGACGGTCACCGATTTGGCGAGATTGCGCGGCTGATCGACATCGGTGCCTTTGACCACGGCGACGTGATAGGCGAGCAATTGCACTGGGATGGCATAGACCAGCGGCGCAATCAGGGGGTGGACCACCGGCATTTCGATCGTGGCGATGCAGCCCTCGCCCGCGTGGGCCAGGCCCTCGGCATCGGAAATCAGCACCACCTGCCCGCCGCGTGCGCGCACTTCCTCCATGTTCGACACGGTCTTTTCGAACAGCGGCCCCGAAGGCGCGATCACCACCACCGGCACCTTGTCGTCGATCAGTGCGATGGGGCCATGCTTCATCTCGCCCGCGGCATAGCCTTCGGCGTGAATGTAGCTGATTTCCTTGAGCTTCAATGCCCCTTCCAGCGCCAGCGGATAATCCTGCCCGCGCCCGAGATAGAGCACATCGCGCGCCGGAGCGATGAGATGCGCCATCGCCGCGATGTCATCATCATGAGCGAGCGCGGCGTTGAGCGCGGCCGGCGCTTCGAGCAGGTGACGCACAATCTCCGCTTCCTGATCGCGCGTGAGGCGGCCCTTGGCGACCGCCATATGTGCGGCCAGTGCAGCCAGCACCGCCAGCTGGCAGGTAAAGGCCTTGGTCGAGGCGACGCCGATTTCCGGCCCCGCGTGGGTCGGCAGCAACAGATCCGCCTCGCGCGCCATCGTGCTGGTCGGCACATTGACCACAACCGCGATGGTCTGCCCTTCGGCCTTGCAATGCCGCAGCGCCGCGAGCGTATCGGCCGTCTCGCCGCTCTGCGAGATGAACAGCGCCAGGCCGCCCTCTTCCAGCACCGGCTGGCGATAGCGGAACTCCGAGGCGACATCGATGTCCACCGGCACGCGGGCGAATTGTTCGAACCAGTACTTCGCCACCATCCCGGCATAAAACGATGTGCCGCAGGCGACGATGGTCAGACGGCGAATGCTCGACAGGTCGAAATCGATCTGCGGCAGCGCCACCGAATTGTCCGAACGGCGCAGGTAGGAAGCGAGCGTTTGGGCCACCACTGTGGGCTGCTCGTAGATCTCCTTCTGCATGAAGTGGCGGTAATTGCCCTTCTCTACCGCCGCTGCCGAGGCGCCCGAGGCGCGCACTTCGCGGGTTACGGGGTTGTTCGCAGCATCATAGATCTGCGCAGAATCGCGCCGGACCACCACCCAGTCGCCTTCTTCGAGATAGGCGATGCGCTGGGTCAGCGGGGCAAGCGCCAGCGCGTCGGAACCCAGATACATTTCGGCATCCGCGCCTTCGGGGCCATATCCCAGAACCAGCGGCGAGCCGAGCCGCGCGCCGATCAGAAGGTCAGGGTGTGCGCGGAAGGCGATGGCGAGCGCAAACGCGCCGCGCAGGCGGGGCAGCACTTCGCGCACCGCCTCGACCGGATCGGCCCCGGCCTCGACCTCGGCGGAAATCAGGTGGGCGACCACCTCGCTATCGGTCTCGCTCTCGAACACCCGTCCCTTGCCGGCGAGGTCAGCGCGCAGCTCCTTGAAGTTTTCGATGATCCCGTTGTGGACGATCGCAACTTCTCCGGTCGCATGCGGGTGCGCATTGGCCGCAGTCGGTGCGCCGTGGGTGGCCCAGCGGGTATGCGCAATCCCGACATTGCCCGGCGCCGGATCGCCGGCCAGAACGGCGACAAGGTTGGCAAGGCGCCCTTCCGCGCGGCGGCGCACCAGCGCGCCATCATGCAGGGTGCAGATCCCGGCGCTGTCATAACCGCGGTATTCCATGCGCTTCAGGCCATCGACCAGCCGGTCGGCCACGCTGGAATTGCCCACGATCCCGATGATGCCGCACATTGCCTGCTATTCCCTTGTCGATGCCGTCTCACGCTCTAGCCGCAAGCGCCTGAACGGCAAGCCCTGGATCATGAAGCCCCAAGCGAACTCGCAGGTCTGCCCGGCAGTTTTTCGTCAACGGATCGGTGAGCGGCCGGTTTGGTTTAGGAAAAAAAAACCATTCTTGCCTATCTCCCGTGTTTCGAGACGCCCCGTTCACTCGGAGGGGGCGACACAGGTTAGATGGTTAACAGCCTCGGGGGCTAGGAATGAGCGCATTCGGCAAAAAGGGCAACGTGGGCGGGCTGAAGCCCGGCGGACGACCTGCCTTTGGTGTAGCCCGTCCGATGAAGGGCGGGATGGCTGGAGCACCGCCGCGCGGCGGCGAGCAGTTCCCGCCGATCCCGGGCGATGCAGCACCCGCGCGCCCCGCGCCTGTCCCTGCTCCCGCACCGAGCCGTCCGACAACCAGCGCCGAGGCGATCGATCGCCTCAATGAACGCATGGCTTCGGTCAACAGCGGCGATTCCGAAGTCGGCGGCTTTGAAGCAAGCGTCCATAAGATCAAGGAACAGGTGCTCCCGCGCCTGCTCGAACGTGTCGACCCCGAAGCGGCCGCGACGCTTTCCAAGGAGGAACTCTCCGAGGAATTCCGTCCGATCATCATGGAGGTGCTGGCCGAGCTGAAGGTCACGCTCAACCGGCGCGAACAGTTCGCACTGGAAAAGGTGCTGATCGACGAACTGCTCGGCTTCGGCCCGCTCGAAGAGCTGCTGAACGATCCGGACGTGTCCGATATCATGGTCAACGGGCCGGACCAGACCTACATCGAAAAGAAGGGCAAGCTGCAACTCGCCCCGATCCGCTTCCGCGACGAACAGCACCTGTTCCAGATCGCGCAGCGCATCGTGAACCAGGTCGGCCGCCGCGTCGACCAGACCACGCCGCTGGCCGACGCCCGTCTCAAGGACGGCTCGCGTGTGAACGTCATCGTGCCGCCGCTCAGCTTGCGCGGCACCGCGATCTCGATTCGTAAGTTCTCCGAAAAGCCGATCACCATCGATATGCTGCGCGACTTCGGGTCGATGTCGGACAAGATGGCGACCGCGCTGAAAATCGCCGGCGCGTGCCGGATGAACATCGTTATCTCGGGCGGTACCGGTTCGGGTAAGACGACCATGCTCAACGCCCTGTCGAAGATGATCGACCCGGGCGAGCGCGTGCTGACCATCGAAGACGCGGCCGAACTTCGCCTGCAGCAGCCGCACTGGCTGCCGCTCGAAACCCGTCCGCCGAACCTTGAAGGCCAGGGTGCGATCACCATCGGTGACCTTGTGAAGAACGCCCTGCGTATGCGCCCTGACCGCATCATCCTGGGCGAAATTCGCGGCGCGGAGTGTTTCGACCTTCTCGCCGCGATGAACACCGGTCACGATGGTTCGATGTGTACGCTCCACGCCAACAGCCCGCGCGAATGCCTTGGCCGTATGGAAAACATGATCCTGATGGGTGACATCAAGATCCCCAAGGAAGCCATCAGCCGCCAGATCGCCGAATCGGTCGATCTGATCGTGCAGGTGAAGCGTCTGCGCGACGGTTCGCGCCGCACCACCAACATCACCGAGGTGATCGGGATGGAAGGCGACGTGATCGTGACGCAGGAGTTGTTCAAGTTCGAATACTTGGACGAAACCGACGACGGGAAGATCCTCGGCGAATTCCGCTCGTCGGGCCTGCGCCCCTACACGCTCGAAAAGGCCCGCCAGTTCGGCTTTGACCAGGCTTACTTGGAAGCCTGCCTTTAAGGCAGGCGCCCTCAAACGCCGGACGGCGGACATCCGTCCGCCTTGGCTTCGCGGCATAAGCCGCGGCACGCGTTCGCGCTTGCGAACCCTTCGGGTTCGTTTTGCCCTGTTGTCCCGAAGCTAACGCGCGGCCAGGGCCATCATCAGGAGGCCGCCGCCTAGCATGGCGGCGCCCACCAGCAGTCCGGTCCACGGCATCCAGCCAACCTGTTCGAGCCGCGCGACATCGCGCCGCTTTGCGCGCCGACGCTCCATCAGGCCCGCAAACACCGCCAGCGCCCAGAAAAGGCCGCCGACCACAGCCAGCTGCCCGGCATCGCTGAGCAGTTCGAATTGGGCGATGATATCCATGCGCGGCGCATATGGGGGGTACGGCGGCTTGCGCAATCCCCCCGCCTCGGCCAAGCCGTTGCGTGATGGATGGCTCGATCGCCCGCCCCCGCCCGCTGCTTGCGCTTGGCCTCCGGCTGCTGACGGCGCTGGCGCTGACGACAATGGCGATGCTGGTGAAGCTCGCCGGGGAACGCGGCGTGCATCTGATCGAGCTGATCTTCTGGCGGCAAGCGCTCACCGCGCTGCTGATCGGCACGGGGCTGGCGGCAGCGGGACGCATATCGCTGCTCAGGACGCAGCGCCTCAAGATGCATTCGATCCGCTCGGGGACCGGGCTGTTCGGGATGCTGTTTACCTATGGCGCGGTGCTGCTGCTGCCCCTCGCCGAAGCGACCACGCTGGGCTTTACCGCCCCCATCTTCGCGGTGCTGATCGCGCTGGTGATGTTCGGGGAGAAGATCGGCCCCTATCGCTGGGCCGCGGTCGTGATCGGCTTTGCCGGCGTGCTGGTGGTGATGCAGCCGGGCCTTGAGAGTTCGGGCGGCGAGGTGACGATGTTCGGGGTTGCGGTCGGCCTAATTGCGCCCTTCATGGTCGCGATCATCAGCTTCCAGATCCAGGACCTCAACAAGACCGAGAACCCGTGGAGCATCGTGTTCTGGTTTGCAGCGCTAAGCGCGCCGGTGGCAGCGCTCGGCCTGCCGTTTGTCGGGGCGGCGCATGATGCCCAGACGTGGATCACGATCGCCGCGATGGCGCTGATGGGGGTGCTGGCGCAGATCCTGCTCACCACCTCGTTGCGGTTCGGATCGGCGGCGGTGATCCTGCTGATGGATTATACCGCGCTCTTGTGGGCGACATTCTACGGATACGCCGTGTTTGACCGCGCCGCGCCGACCACCCTGTGGCTTGGCGCGCCGCTGATTATTGGTGCCGGGCTGCTGATTGCCTGGCGCGAACGACAGCTGGCCAAGGCGAAACGTGTCGCTTCATCGGCGAGTCAGGAATAGATATGCAGTCTCATGCGTTGAATGCGACAATCATCAGAGGAGTCCCAACATGATTCGCAAGACCATCATCGCCGCCGCGCTGGCCGCCATCACGCTGACCGCCACCGCCTGCAACACCGTCGAAGGTCTGGGTGACGACATCAAGTCGGTCGGCCGCGCCGGTGAACGCGCGATCGACTAACCAGCTCGATACACCAGCATGATGTTATTGGCCGGGAGCGCGTAACGTGCGCTTCTGGCCAATCCGTTTTGGGCTGCCAGCCGGTCAAGCGCCTCGGCCTCGCGCAGGCCCCAGAGCGGATTGCGCGCCTTGAGGCTGGCATCGAATTCGAGGTTCGAGGGCGCGGTTTCGACACCCGCTTCGATATACGGCCCGTAGAGGATCAACGGCCCACCCGTCGCGCCAAGCAGTCGCGCCGCGCCCGCCATCAGGCCCTCGGTCGCCTGCCACGGGCTGATGTGGACCATGTTGATGCACACGATGGCATCGGCGGCTGTCACCGGCCAGCTATCCGGCGCCGCAGCATCGAGCAGCAGGGGCGCGGCGAGGTTCGTGCCGGCATAGTCTTCCCGATAGGCCGCAATCGAGGCCAGCGCCTCGGCCGAGGGATCGGTCGGCTGCCATGCCAGCGCGGGGAAATGTTCGGCAAAGAAGACCGCGTGTTCCCCCGTCCCTGCCGCAATTTCGAGCACGGAGCCACTTGCAGGCAATTCGTGCGCGAGCACCTCTACAATCGGTTCACGGTTTCTGAGGGTGGCGGGGGCGTGCTGCTTCACCTTACGAGACCTGCCGCTCCTGCCCTTCCCAGAAGGGCGCGCGCAGCTCGCGGCGCAGGATCTTGCCGCTGGCGTTGCGCGGCATCACCGGGATGACATCGACGCTCTTGGGCGCCTTGAACGCCGCGATCCGTTCGCGCGCCCAAGCGATGACGTCGGCTTCGTCAACCGTCATGCCCGGCTTGGCGACGACGCAGGCCTTCACCTCTTCGCCCCATTTGGCGCTCGGCACGCCGATGACGGCGACCTCGGCAATCGCGGGGTGGCCGTAGATCGCACTCTCGACTTCCGCCGGATAGACGTTCTCGCCGCCGGAGATGATCATGTCCTTGATGCGGTCCTGGATGTAGACATAGCCGTCCTCATCCATCACGCCCGCGTCACCCGTGTGGAGCCAGCCGTCCGGGTCGATGGTCTTGGCGGTCGCCTCCGGCAGCTTCCAGTAGCCTGCCGTGTTCGAGGGCGAGCGAATGCACACCTCGCCGATATCGCCGCGTGGCACTTCCACATTATCAGCCCCGCGCACCTCGATCTCGACGCCGGGGCACGCCTTGCCCGCCGAGCGCATCCGCTGGTTGCCTTCGAGGCTGTGATCCTCGGGCGGCAGGATCGAGATCGTGCCCGATGTTTCGGTCATGCCATAGGCTTGCAGGAACTTCGTGGTCGGCATCGTCCGCACCGCTTCCTTGAGCAGCTCGAGCGGCATCGGCGCGGCGCCGTACATCAGGTATTTGAGGTTCGAAAAATCGGTCGTCGGTGCGCGCGGGTGCTGGACCACCATCTGCAAGGCGGCGGGCACAATGAACATGTGCGTCGCCCCCGCCTCGATCGCCTCGATCACACCCACGGGGGTGAATTCGGCCTGCACCAGACTGCGCACCCCGTTCGAAATCGCGATGTTCACAAGGCCCGTGCCGCCGATATGCGCGCAGGGCATGGCCACCAGCATGCAATCGCCCGGCTCGTAGAACTGGTAGTCGAGCCCCGCTTCGCAGCCCGCATTGCGCAGGCCGAGAAGGTTGGCGTTCGACAGCATCGCCCCCTTGGGATTGCCGGTGGTGCCCGAGGTATAGAGCTGGAGCACCGGATCATGCTGCGACGGCGCGGTGTAGTGCGCCGGTTCGAAGCCCGCTGCCGCGGTGCGCGCGGTCTCGGCCTCGATCACTTCGGGATTGGCGGGAACCGTGCCCGCCACCTGATGCGCGGTTTCGACGAACTCGGCATCGGCGAACAGCAGCTTCGCGTCGGTATCGGTGAGGATATAGGCGATTTCGCGCGGGGCGAGCCGCCAGCCGATCGGCACCATCACCGCGCCCATGCGCGCCGCGGCGAGATAGAGCAGGAAGTAGATATCGCGGTTCTTGCCGAGCCACGCGATCCGGTCGCCCGGCGCAATGTCGCGCGCCTGGAACAGCGCCACCAGCTGGCGGGTCAGCAAGTCAGCCTCGGCGTAGGACGTCACCCGCCCGTCCTGATCGAAAGCCGGACCGTCAGGCCGCTCCTTGGCCCAGAAGGTCAGGATTTCATCGAAGGTCGAAAAGTCGTGAAAGGCGTTTCTCGCCATGGCCGTGCTCTCTCCAGCAAGCTGTGTTGGGGAGAGTTATGCCAAGTATGACGCAGCGGTCTACCTGCGATTTACTGGAAACGCCCCTGCTTGCGCGCCGCCGGCTCGCGCACGAGCAGCCAGATGAACAGGCCCAGCGGCCCGGCCATGAAGGTCGCCAGCAGGATCGGGGCCTGGATCAGCCGCGAGATGTTCTTCGCATCGCCGTCGCGCGCGATCCACAGGCCCACGAACAAATCGAAGGCGAGGTAATGGGTCCAGCCGATCGTCACGCCGGCATCACTGGCGAAAATCGCGCGCACGCCTTCGATCGTGGTGAAATCCGCGCCCCCGCCGTCGGGGTTGGGGATCAACCCGCTGACCACACCGATCAGACACGCACCATAGATCAGGCACAGCAGGCCGACGCCGCCATAGAGCAGCGCCGCCAGCAGCGTCGGCCAGCGCGGCAGCAGGATCAACGAGACCCAGGCGATCATCGCCAGCAGGTTCACCATGCTGAACAGCGCAGCCCAATCGATCATGCGGAATCTCCCATCTCGCGGGTGCGGCGCCATTCGCGCGCGGCGCGGCGCATCGCCTCGTTATCGTGCGTGAAGCGCCCGCCCGCACGGCGCAGCGCGAGGCCGAGCGCGGCCTCGGCCACCAGTTCGGCATCGATCGAGCGGAACCGCTCCCAATTGCCCGACAGCAGCGGATCAATCAGTGGCGCGGCGATGATCGCGGCCCTTTCGGCAAAGCGCAGATCATCGACCCGCTCGCCGCGCAACAGACCGGGGTGGAGAATATCGAGCCGCTTGAACCCGACCTTGGACAGCGCTTCCTCGGTCTCGCCCTTGACCCGCATGTAGAAGCTTTTGCTGCGCGCATCGGCCCCGGCAGCGCTGACCACCACCATGTTCGGCACGCCCGCGCGCTTGGCGGTTTCGGCGGTGGCGAGCACCAGGTCCTGATCGACCGCGCGGAACGCCGACTGATCGCCGCCCGCCTTCTTCATCGTGGTGCCGAGCGCGCAGATCAGCGCACGCGGGCGCACCGCTTCGAGCACTTCGCCCCACTTGTCGGGCTCGGCAACGAACATTTCCATGCGCGCGCCGGGCGGCAGCGGTGCCTCGCGCCGGGCGATGCCGACGATCCGCGCTTCATCGCCCGCGCTGGCGACTTCGATCACCTTGCGCCCGACAAGACCGGTCGCGCCCACCAGCGCGATCCGCACCGGGCCGACAGATTGCACGCGATCAGACATGGATCAGCCCCACCGGACTGGTGCCGTAAATCTCGCGGCACGCCTGCATGGCGAAACGATCGCTCATCCCCGCGATGAAATCGGCGATCACTCGGGAACGCTGGGGATCCTGCGCGGGCAGGCGCGCCTGCCAGTCATCGGGCATCAGCGTTGCATCCTGCGAATAGGCCGCGAACAGCCGCACTACCACATCACGCGCCCGCTCGGCCGCGCCGAGTTGTTCGGGGTGGTAGTAGAGCCGCTCGTACATGAAGGACTTGAGGCGCCGCTCCTGGGCCGCCATCGCGGGCGAGAACCCGGCGAGCTGGCGCCCCGCCTCGCGCACTTCGGCGACCGAGACCAAGCCCTTCACTTGCCCTGCGGTGTGTTCGAGCACGTCGTTGACCATCAGCCCGATCTGGTCACGGATCAGCTCGCGCAGCAGCCGTTCGCGCGAAGCATGGGGGTGCCGCTTTTCCACCGCGTGCCACTGGTCGGCGAGGAAATCGAGCGTCAGCAGATCATCGAGTTCGAGGAACCCTGCGCGCAGCCCGTCGTCGATATCGTGATTGTCATAGGCGATGTCGTCCGCCACCGCGGCGATCTGCGCTTCGAGCGAGGGCCAGGTGCCCAGCATCAGCGGGAACGCCTCGTCCAGCTCCGCCAGCGCCCAGTTGGGGGCGATCACCGGCCCATTGTGCTTGGCGAGGCCTTCGAGCAGGTCCCAGGTGAGGTTCAGCCCGTCATGCTCGGGATAGGGGCTTTCGATCCGCATCACCGTGCGCAGCGCCTGCGCGTTGTGATCAAAGCCGCCGTGGCGCTCCATCGCCTCGGACAGCGCGGTTTCCCCCGCATGGCCGAACGGCGGGTGGCCAAGATCGTGCGACAGGCACAGGGCTTCAGTGAGATCCTCATCCAGCGCCAGCGCACGCGCCATCACCCGGCCGATCTGCGCGACTTCAAGGCTGTGGGTCAGTCGGGTGCGATAATGATCGCCGTCGGGGGCGATGAAGACCTGCGTCTTGGACTTCAGCCGCCGGAAGCTCATCGAATGGATGATGCGGTCGCGATCGCGCTGGAATTCGCTGCGCGGCCCGCGCTGTGCGCCGGCGACAGGTTCCCCCCATTCACGTCCGCCATGGGCAAGCGGGTCGGAGGCATAGGGAGCGCGGGACATCACGAGGGAGCGATTAGGGCAGACGGTGACGCTTCTCAACCGGAATAGGCCAGCAATCTGACACAAAGCCACCGTTCAATGGCTCTCGGGAGAGGCTACTGGGGCCGCCTTCCGGTGTTGGGGGGGAGGAAGGCGGCCCCAAGGGCCTATCGGCGCGACCCGAAGACCCCGGATATTGTCCGATCGGATGACCCGACAAAATCCTCATCGCCAATATCTGCAAACGATTACAAATGCACCCTAAAAATTGACTAGGTGCGACAGGACGCCCGCCTATGGGGATCAGGCGAGGGCTAACCCACAGTTTCCTGTTCAAGAATCCAGTCCGCGGCGGCCTCGCAATGGATGCGCGTGCTGTCGAAAATCGGCAGGACATTGGCATCGACATCCACCACCAGCGCCAGCTCGGTGCAGGCCAGCACGATTGCCCCCGCGCCTTCCTGCGCCTTGTTGGTGATGATGGTCTTCATGGTGCGTTCGGCCTCGCGCGTGACCTTGCCGACCATCAGTTCATCATAGATGATTCGGTCGAGCATCTCGACATAATCGAGGTTGGGCGGCAGCAGATCGATGCCGTGCGCGACCAGCCGCTTGCGGTAGAAGCTTTCGGTCATCACGTTCCGCGTGCCGAGCAGCGCGGCGTTATTCTTGCCCGCGCGCTTCATCGCAAGCCCGACATATTCGGCGATATGCAGGATCGGAATGTTCACCGAAGCGGCGACATCGTCGTAAAGCCGATGCATCGAATTGGCGCCGATGATCAGCGCTTCTGCCCCGGCGCCTTCCAGCCGCCTGGCGCTATCGATCAGCACACTCGCCGCGCGCTGCCAATCGCGTTCCTGGGTCAGGGCGTAGAGCTGGCAGAAGTCGAGGCTTTCGATCAGCAGCGGCGCGCTCGCCATCGGCGCGGCGCGTTTCTGGACGATGCGGTTGATACGATCATAATAGGTCGCGGTCGATACCCAGCTCATGCCGCCGATGATCCCGAGTTTGCGCAAAGCGGGCCGTCCTTTTCGATTCTGTGTGCAGTTGCGAAGAGGTGTAGGGCGCAAGCCGTCGGCGCGTCCAGAGCGCACAGCGCTCCGGCCTTGAATTATGGCGTCTTTGTCGCCGGTGCGTGTTCGGCAAGCCACGGCTGGAGATCGCCGAGCGTGGCGGCAACCGCCTCTTCCTGCGGCAGGTGGCCGACCTTGGGATAGATCACGAGCTGGTTGCTGGGCATGGTCTTGGCCAGCCACTGTCCGGCTTCGACCGGGATAAGCCGGTCTTCCTCGCCCCACAGGATCAGCGTCGGCGCGGTGATCACCGCGATCTGGGCCTCGGTGAGCGGGTCATAGGGCAGGCTGAAGCGGATGAAGGTCGCACGGCGGTTGCCGGGATAGCGCAGCAGCTCCCAATAGCGGTCGATCATCGCCGGGGTGACGATGCTCTTGACCGAAACGGTCTGTTCGAGGCTCTGCGCGATCAGGCTGCGCGGGGTGATCTGTTCGGCCAGCAGGTTGATCCCCGGCATCCGGGCAATCTTGAAGCCGATATTGCCGCTGTCCTCGTCCTCCTTCTTGGCCGCCAGCTTGAGCATCGGCCCGCCGCCACTGTCGACTAGCACAAGGCCCGCCACACGCTCGGGATGCGCTGCGGCAAAGGCCAGCGCGTGCTTGCCCCCCATCGAATTGCCGCCGAGGATGAAGCTTTGCAGGCCGAGTGTGTCGGCGACCTGAAGGATGTCCTCGACATAATTGTCGCGGCTGTAATCGTCCTTGGGATCGGGGCCGGTGAGGCCATGGCCGACCTGATCGAAGCGGATCACCCGGTACTGGCCTTTGAGCGCCTGCACCCATGGCTCCCAGGTGTGCAGATCGGCATTGGAGCCGTGGAGCAGGACGATCGCCGGAGCATCGCGCGGTCCCTCGTCGCGCAGGTGCACCTTCACCCCGTCACCGATTGTGACGAACTGCGAAGGCGGCGCGCCGTACTTCGCGCGCATTGCCGCCGGATCGGTATCAGGTGTGCGGAAGATCAGGAAGGCGATCAAAAGGATGCCGAGAAGCGCCAGCAATCCGCGCCAGATCCACTTTTTCATTTCATCTCCGCAATCCAGCGCCGCACCACCGCAACGCCTTCTGTGTCGACGCTCGCCTTGCCCAGTTCAGGCATGGCGATGCCGGGTTCGGCGCTTTCCATCCGGTAGAGCAGGATCGATTGGTCGGGATGGCCGGCGACGATCGAGAAGTCCATGTCCCCTGCCCCGCGCCCAGCCGCGACCGGACGTTTGCCGATACCATAGGCGTGGGGATCGGCCTGTTCCCAGCGCAGATCGAGCCCGCTGTTCGATGCCCCCCCGCCCGGCTGATGGCAATGGGCGCAGTTTACATCGAGATAGGCGCGGGCGAGCGGCGCGGCGGCATCCCCAGACTTGCGGGCGGCCCAGACCGGCAGGCGCTCGGCCACCTGCGGCACACGGTCGAGCGTGCCGCTTGCCGCCATGCCGCTCAGCCAATCAGCGGAAAGATTGCGCGCCTTGGGGCCGATCGGGATTACCTGCCCATCCTTCGAATGGCAGGTCTTGCACTGGTTCTTGTTGGGGATCGCATAGGAGATCGCCTCGCCCGCAGGCGTCACCAGATCGAGCCGCCCCCCCGCCAGCGCGAGGGTCGCATCGGTCTGCTCGGCGTTCCAGCGATAAGGCAGCGCCACCCAGCCATCCGCGCGGTGCAGCAGCACGCGGGTTTCGATCAGCCGGCGATCCTGCCCTTCCCCGAAGGCAAAGGTCTTGATGATCGCCGCGCCGACCGGAAACGTCAGCAGCCCCCCTTCGTCCCTGGCGCCATCGGCCACAAGCTGCGTGCCTTCGGGCAGGTAGATGAAGCGCAGCTTCTCCGCCCCGTCCGACCACAGCGGCGTATTGAGCGCGTAAGGATGGACGCCGGTGTTGGGAGATTGCCGCGCGCCATCGGCAAAGAAGCGAAACTGGCTCAGCTTTTGCGGAAAGGCCGCGCCGGTCACCGCGACGTCATTGACGGCGGGCGTGTCGATCACCGTCGCATGGCCGAGCGCCGCGCCGAAAGTGGCGCAGGCGAGCGCAAGGAGGCCGAAGCCGCGCCTCACTGCACCCGCGCCTCCAGCTCTGCCGGTGCGCCGACTTCGGGGAACTCCCATTTTTCGAGCGGGGTCAGATTGAGCGGGCCGGGCTGGGCTTCGGCAAGGCTCTGGCCCGGCTTGGAGAGGTTGAGGCTCCAGCCCGTCACCCCTTCAGCGATCATCAACCCGTTGCCGTCCTCGGCAATCCCGTCCCACAGCACCGGCGGCAAGGCCCCGCCAAAGGCTTCAAGCAGCGCTTCCTTGCCATCGAGTTGCGGATCGTATCCGCCGCGTCCGAAGGCGTTGGTGCCGACGATCACGTTGCGCGCATAGGGGTTGTAGCGCGGATCATCGAACGGCTGGACATAGGCGATCACCATGACATGCGCGGTCGCATTGTTGGCGAAGGCGTTGTCGTCGATCAGCACGCCGTCATTCGCCATCACCAGCACGCCGGTGCCGCGCCGCACAGAAGCGACGATATTGCCCGGCGGCGCGAAGTTGGGGGTGTCGTTATCGGCCACCACATTGCCGCGCAGGATCACGTTGCCGCCGCCCATCACCGGCAGGCCCGGCAGGTCGAACACCAGCAGGCCGCCGGTGTTGCGCGTGGCGACATTGCCCGCGACCAGCGCATTGCGGCTGTTCTCGATCTCGATCCCGGCGACGTTGAGCTGCACGATATTGCCGCGCACGGTGATGTCGCGGCTCTGGCCGACATAGATGCCTGCGTCCGATGCGCCAGAGACCATCGATCCCTGCACCAGCACGCCAGTGCTCTCGACCGGATAGATGCCATAAGCGCCATTGGTCGCCTTCGGCCCGCCGGTCCATTCGACCCGGATGCCCGAATAGACGATATTGTCCGCGCCCTTGGACTTGATGCCGTCACCCTTGGGGTTCTCGACCGCGAAATCGAGCAAGGTGACATTGTCGGAGGTGACCAGCAGCCCCTCGCCCGCGCCTTGCTGGGCGGTGAAATCGAGTATGGTGCCGCCGTCGCTGTCCATCCCCGCGCCGCGCACCGTCACACCGTCCACATCGAGGCTGAGCCCGTCGGTCAACACAAAGCGGCCCGCGGCGAGTTCGATCACGTCGCCGGGTGCAGCGAGGATCAGTGCTTCCTGTAGCCGTGTGCCCGCGCCCTCGCCCGGTTCTACGCGGTGGGTTTCAGCGGCGAGCGGCGCAGCAGTGGCGAGCAGCGCGGCGGCAAGTGCCAGTCGTTTCATGATTGTCTCCCTCTCCGTTGCGCAGTGTGGCGCAAGGGAGGGAGAGATTGCAAGCGTCTAGCCGATGCCCAGCGTGCACAGGCCGGCGCTGGTGGTCAGCACCGCCACAGCCTCGCCATCATCGACCCGGCGCAGGCGCTTGATCAGCTCGCCGAGGCCATAATCGCCTTCGGGTTCGCCTTCCTGCGGGGCCATGCCCTGCCGCAGCTTCCACAGCTGGCCGATGGTGAGGCGGTCAACCATGCGGCCCGCCATGCATCCGGCGCGCTTTTCGCCGATGCCGGATTCGACCAGAGCGCTTTTGACCTGCATTTCGACGAGCGGGTTGGCGAGGCCGGTGAACAGCGCACCGGCCCCCAGAACCACGATCAGCAGGAGTCCGAACAGCAGTTTGCGCAAGGGTTCAGTCCAACGACTTGACGATTTCCTCGACCATCTTTTTCGCATCCGCGAGGAGCATGACGGTCTGGTTCATGTAGAACACGTCATTGTCGACCCCGGCATAGCCCACCCCGCCCATCGAGCGCTTGATGAAGAACACCTGCTTGGCCTTGTCGACATCGAACACCGGCATGCCGTAGATCGGCGATGACTTGTCGGTCTTGGCCGCGGGGTTCACCACGTCGTTCGCGCCGATGATGAAGGCGACATCGCACTGGGCGAATTCCGAGTTGATGTCCTCAAGCTCGAAGACTTCATCGTAAGGCACACTGGCTTCCGCGAGGAGCACGTTCATGTGCCCCGGCATACGGCCCGCGACGGGGTGGATGGCATACTTCACCTCCACGCCCTTTTCCTTGAGCTTGTCGCCCATTTCGCGCAGCGCGTGCTGGGCCTGCGCCACCGCCATCCCGTAACCGGGGATGATGATGACCTTTTCGGCCTGCTCGAGCATATAGGCGGCGTCTTCGGCGCTGCCCTGCTTGTAGGGACGCTGTTCACGCGCACCGCCAGCACCGCCAGCCGCGCCCGCATCGCCGCCGAAGCCGCCCGCGATTACGGAAATGAAACTGCGGTTCATCGCGCGGCACATGATGTAGCTGAGGATCGCGCCCGACGAGCCGACCAGCGCGCCGGTGATGATCATCGCGGTGTTGCCGAGAGTGAAGCCCATCGCCGCCGCGGCCCAGCCCGAGTAGGAATTGAGCATCGAGACGACCACCGGCATATCCGCGCCGCCGATCGGGATGATCAGCAGGAAGCCGATGATGAAGGCGAGCACCGCCACGGCGAGCACCATCCAGCCCTCGCCCGCGCCGCCAACCGGCGACACGGTGTAGGCGGCGATCAGGCCGAGGATTGCGGCGAGCGTGCCGAGGTTGATGACATGGCGGCCCGGCAGCATGATCGGCGAACCGCTCATCCGGCCAGACAGCTTGAGGAAGGCGATGACCGAGCCCGAGAAGGTGATCGCCCCGATGGCGATACCGAGGCCGAGCTCGACGCGGCTGACGGCAAGGATCTGCCCCGCGCCATCGACAATGCCGAAGGACTGCGGATCGAGCCATGCGCCGAAGCCCACCACTACCGCGGCAAGGCCGACGAGCGAGTGGAAGCCTGCGACCAGTTCGGGCATCGCGGTCATGGCGATACGGCGGGCAACGACCACGCCGATCGCGCCGCCGATGCCGACCGCGATCAGGATTTCGACGATGTTGGCAATGTCATGGGTGACGAGCGTCGTCCCCACGGCCAGCGCCATGCCGATCATGCCGTTGCGGTTGCCGGTGCGCGAGGTGGCCGGGCTCGAAAGTCCGCGCAGCGCGAGGATGAAGAACACGCCCGCGACGAGATAGGCGAGCATCGCCCAGGCCGGGGTGCCGCCGCCGTGTGCCGCTGCGGAAAGGATGGAGAAGGTCATCTCTTACTTCTCCTTCTTCTTGTACATCGCGAGCATGCGCTCGGTCACCGCGAAGCCGCCGAAGATGTTGATGCTGGCAAGCACCACCCCGAACAGGCCGAGATACTTGGCGATCGGGCTCGCGGCCTCGGCCGAAGCGATCAGCGCGCCGACGATGATCACCGAGGAGATCGCGTTGGTTACCGCCATCAGCGGGGTGTGCAGCGCCGGGGTCACCGACCACACCACGTAATAGCCCACGAAACAGGCCAGCACGAAGATCGAAAGGATTGAGATGAAGTCCATGGGCTCTCTCTGGTTAGCGCAGCAGAAACGCAAGATTGCGCTGGGGCTGCGTCAATTCGTAGGTGATCTGGCCTGGGCCCGCCGCATTCGCGGTGAGCTTCATGCCGAAGAATTCGACAAGGTTCTCGCTTTCCTTGGGAAACAGATCGAACTGCCGCCCGTAAGTCAGCGTGGCGGAGCCAAGCGGGTTGCCGTTGGGTTTAGTGATGCCGAGCCCGATATAGACCCGGCAGCGCAGCCGCGGCTTGGTCTTGCGGTCGATCTCCTTGCACTTCTGCGCGGTGACCGACCATGTCAACTTGCCGTCCATTTGGGTGTTGTCAGTCTTGGCGTACTTGCCGCCGGTCAGCACCGCCAGCTCGGCCGGCATCGTCTGGAAGGCATTGAAAAAGCCCTGCTTGTCGCCCTGCCGGAAGAAATACTTGTCGAAGGTGCCGTCCTGGCCCTCGTCCACAAAGCACAGGTGGCGATCCGCGCCCCAGGCCATGATCGCGGCGCCTGCGGCGAGCTTGGGCGGGAAGATCGCGCAGGCCCCGCCGCGCACGAATGCGAGACCGACCAGCTGCGTCCCTGCCGGTGCGGCAATGCGGCCGTTATCCTGGAACACATCCTCCGAGAGGGTGAACATCGTTGCCGGCAGCATCGGCACCGCGAACAGCTGGCCCGCAAAATCGTGCGCCACATTCGTCGGAGCGGTCGGCTGGTAATCGGCCATGGTCCAGAACGGCAGCAGCAGCCGCGCCTGCGCTGCGGCAGGCATGAACGCCGCGAGCATCGCGGCGAAGAGCCACGTGAACGTCTTCACCCCAGCAGCCGTTCGTTGACCACCTTGCCGCCCTGCGTCAGCCGGATCGCATTGCCGATTTCCTCGTCGAGCACGGGCTTGCCCTGCTCCTTGTCCCAGAAGGCGCTGAGGAAGTTGTAGTGGTTGCGCGCAAACAACGCCGAGGCGTCGGCGGGGAGCGCGGCGGGGGTGTTCGAATAGCCGATGATCTTGACGCCGTGCTTGATCACGACCTCGTCCGCCTTCGAGCCTTCCACGTTGCCGCCCTGCGCCACCGCGAGATCGAAGATCACGCTGCCGGGCTTCATCGTCGCGATCTGTGCGTCGGTGATGAGGCGCGGCGCGGCGCGGCCCGGGATCAGCGCTGTGGTGATCACGATGTCCTGCTTGGCGATGTGCGCGCTAACCAGTTCGGCCTGCGCCTTCTGGTATTCCTCGCTCATTTCGGTGGCATAGCCGCCCGAACCTTCGCCTTCGATGCCAGCGACATTCTCGACGAAGATCGGCTTGGCACCCAGCGACTGGATCTGCTCCTTGGTGGCCGAGCGCACGTCGGTCGCGGAGACCTGTGCGCCCAGGCGCCGCGCGGTGGCGATTGCCTGAAGGCCGGCAACCCCCACACCCATGATGAAGGCGCGCGCGGCCTGCACTGTGCCGGCTGCGGTCATCATCATCGGGAAGGCGCGACCATAGGCATCCGCTGCCGCCAGCACCGCCTTGTACCCCGCAAGGTTCGACTGCGAGGAGAGCACGTCCATCGACTGCGCGCGGGTGATACGCGGCATGAATTCCATGCTCAGCGCCTCGAGGCCCGCCGCCGCATAGGCATCGACCACGTCACGCTTGGTGAAGGGATCGAACAGCGCCGCCACCCATGCGCCGGGCTTGGCGCCCTTGAGCAGCTTCACATCGGGGGCCTGAATGCCCAGCACGATATCGGCATCCTTGACCGTCGCGGCTGCGGTGCCGAGGCTCGCGCCCGCTTCGGCATAGGCCGCGTCTTCGACCGACGCGGTCTCGCCCGCGCCTTTCTCGACCGCGACCTCGAGGCCGAGGGCAGCAAACTTCTTCACCGTTTCCGGCGTGGCGGCGACGCGCGTCTCGCCCGAGGCGCGCTCCTTGAGGATGGCGATCTTCACGTGCGCTGCGGCTTATTCAGCGATCAGCGCGACGACGACGAAAGCGATGACGGCGATCAGCGGCACCGTCCACTTCAGCGTCGCGATGAAGCCACCGTAAGTCGCTTCGGCCTTATCCATATCTTGAGCGGTCATGATCTCTTCCCCTTGGGCTGTTGAACACCGCAGGCCGCAATTAGTTGCAGCAAAACTGGCGGTGATGATTTTTCTGCCTGCCCCCGTATCGAAGCACAGCCGCCCGCTCAAGTCACCTTTAATGAGAGGCTGGCACAGCGCCCGATCCGGCCACCCCTGCACCACCTGCCAACAGCCTTAATCCCGTCTTTACCTCCGCGCTCTATGCACAAGCGATTGGGTCATCCCCGGATTGAACGCCGGGCGAAGGAGAAGCGAGCGGCAGGACCGATGGCAGATATGGATTGCCACCCCGATGCGCACGCCGATGCGCGAATCGTGTTGCTCATCGATGATGAGCCCGCACAGTCGCGCCTGATCACCGCCATCGCCGCGCGCGAAGGCTGGCGCACGATCGTTGCCACCGATGCCGATACCGCGATCGCCGTGCTGGGCACGCGCGAAGGGATGCAGCTGTCCGCGATCCTGCTCGATCAGTGGGTGCCGGGCGATGATGCCTGCACGCTGATCGCCGAACTGAAGGCCCGCCGCCCGGCCCTGCCGATCCTGATGCTCACCACCAGCGCCTCGCCGCTGCTCGCGGTTGAAGCGATGCGGGCGGGCGCGAGTGACTATCTGGTCAAGCCCGTTTCGCCCGACAGGCTGATGGATGCGCTGCGCGCCGCCACCACCCGCCAGACCGAGCGTGACGAGCTCGCCCCGCTGACCGAGAAGATGTCGGCCAGCCTCGATTTCGATGCGATGATCGGCACCGCCCCGCCGTTCCGCGCCGCGCTGGCGCAGGCCGCCAAGGCCGCGCGCGGCCACGGCCATGTGCTGATCGAAGGCGAAAGCGGCACCGGCAAGGAAATGCTGATGCGCGCGATGCACAGCGCATCCCCGCGCGCCAAGGAGCCGCTGCGGATCATCAACCTCGCCTCGATCCCGACCGGCTCGATCGATTCGGTGCTGTTCGGGCACGAACCCGGCAGCTTCCCCGGCGCGTTTGATCGCCAGATCGGCGCGTTCCAGCATTGCGACGGCGGCACGCTGGTGCTCGACGAGATCGACCGGCTTACTCCCGCGCTGCAACAGCGCTTGATCGACGCGCTGACCAGCGGGATCATCCGCCCGGTGGGTGCGACCTATGGCTTCCGCGTCGATGTGCGGCTGCTCGTCACCAGCAATGTCGGGCTCGACCGGATGGTTGAGGCCGGCCAGTTCGACGCCGATCTGGCGAGCCGCCTCAGCGCGACCCGCATCGTGCTGCCGCCCTTGCGCGAGCGCACCGGCGATATTCCGGCGCTGACCCGCCATTTCCTTGCCCGCATCGGCGAACAGCCGGGCCTCAACCACCTTTCGATCTCCGAAAGCGCGCTGGGCCTGCTGGCCGCCTACGACTGGCCGGGCAATGTCCGCCAGCTGCAATCCGTGCTGTTCCGCGCGGCGGTCTATTGCGAAGGCAACACGCTCACCGAGGAAAGCTTCCCGCAACTGTCCGAAATGCTCGGCGAGCAGAGCGGCGCGAGCCATGCGAACACGCACGAAGGCGTGGGCATCATGCTCTACACCCCCGACGGCAACCTGCGCCCGCTGGAAGAGATCGAGGCTGACGTGATCCGCCTCGCCATCGGCCATTACCGCGGCCGCATGACCGAAGTGGCGCGGCGCCTCGGGATCGGGCGTTCGACGCTCTACCGCAAGCTCAGCGATCTCGGGATCGACAACGCGGCTTGATCGGCGGGCCGTGCGCGCCTAGCGCGCCGGCATGACACAGATTCAGGACTTTGCAGGGCGCTCGGCGCTCGTCACCGGGGCGGCTTCGGGAATCGGGGCGGCGTGTGCGCGGGCGCTGGCGGCGCGGGGTGCGGCCAAGCTGATCCTCGTCGATGTCGATGGTGCGGGGCTGGATGCGCTCGAGCTTCCGGGGTGCGAAGTGCACCGCGTGGTCGGCAGCGTCGCCGAAGAGGCGCTTTGGGTGGGTCTAGACCCCCTCTTGACCGGTCTAGACCATGCCGTGGTCAACGCAGGTATCGGTTCGGGCGGCCCGATTGCATCGATTTCCTTCGCTGAATGGCGCCGTGTGATGGCCGTGAACCTTGATGGTGCGTTCCTGACGCTGGCCGCCGCCTTGCGGGCCATGGCAGCGCGCGGCGGCAGCGCGGTTGTCGTCTCCTCGACCACCGGATTGAAGCCGGTGCCGGGCATCGGCCCTTATGGTGTCGCCAAGGCGGCCGTCGCCCACATGGCGCGCATCGCCGCTGCCGAGAGCGCCAAGCACGGCATTCGCGTCAATGCGATAGCGCCCGGCGGCGTCGATACCGCGATCTGGGACGGGGGCGAGGATTTCCGCGCCTCGGTCGAACGGATCGGGCGCGAGGCGACCTTGAAGGCGATGTCCAAGACCACGCCGCTCGGCCGTTTCGCCACCTCGGACGAGATGGCGGACAGCATCCTCTACCTGCTGAGCGACGCCAGTTCCAACATTACCGGCCACGTGATGGTTTCAGACGGCGGGTTTACCCTCTGAAATAACAGAGGTTTTTTGCGCCATTCCAACATCGCCGAAAATGTTCCACGTGGAACATTTGCAAAACATTACCAGCTGAAGCGCTGCTCCGCCAGCGTCGCGCTGGTGTTGCCCTTGAGCGTCATGGTCAGGCCCTTGCCCTTCCAGTCGATGTCGATCAGCCCGTAATTCTCGATCGGGAAGAAGGGCGAAATGCGGGTCGGATCAGGCTCGCGCGCGGTGCTGCGTTCGGTATCGCTGCCGAACGTGAGGTTGAGCGACGAGCTGGTCAGCTCCCACATCGTCTCGCCCTTGTGTTCGGTCTTGTAGATGCCCGCCGCATGGCGATCGCCCGAGAGGATCACCAGCCCGCTCGCCTCGCGCCCGGCCAGCATGTCGAGCAGCCTGGTGCGTTCCGCCGGGAAATTGGTCCAGCCTTCGAACTGGTGCGCCTGGGTGATCACCTGCGTCGAAGAGACGACGATCCGCACATCGGCAGGCTTCGCCAGCTCAGCCGCCAGCCACGCCCATTGATCGGCGCCGAGCACGGTCTTGCCCGCGCTGTCATCGGGCAGATAGCCGCCCAGCGGCGGGCGATCTTTGGTCCATGCCATGCGCTTCAAATCCGAGCGGAAGAAGCGCGTATCGAGCAGGATCACCTGCACGCGCTTGCCCTCAGGCCCTGTGATGGTGCTGTCGTAGATGCCCGGACGCGCGCGCACCGCATCGGATGATCCCCAGAAGCTCTCGAACAGCTCCTCGGCCCAGCGGCGCATCGGGAAACTGCCGCCTGCATCGTTGAGGCCGAAGTCGTGATCGTCCCAGGTCGCCATCATCGGGTGCTTGGCGCGAAAACCGGCGAATTCGGGGTGCGAAGCCTGGAGTGCATAGGAGGCGCGCAGGCTCTCAAGCCCGGCATCGCCATCCCAGCCGTTGTCGCCATAGACATTGTCGCCGATCATCAGGAACAGCTGCGGATTGGCCGAGGCGATCTGCGCCCACATATGCTGCGGCGCGGACTGGTGGTTGCAGCTGCCAAAGGCGATGCGGGTCAGCGTCGTCGAGGGGCTGAGAGCGGGGTTCGGCCCGGCTTCGGGCATCGCCACCTTCTTGCGCAGCTCGGCATAATAGGGGGCGAGCAGCTGGTCGGGCGAGAGGCTGACGCTATCGGGCACATCGCTCCGGGCTGCGTGGTTATCGGCCAGCAGCGGCGCGGCAGCAAATCCGGCGGCGGCAAGAGCGGTGGCGGCAAGCAGCGACAGGCGCATCGGGAAACTCCTCGGGGATTCGCTAGAACGGCGATGTTCTGACCGCGCTCCATGACACAGCCGCGACGGCCGCGAAAGGCCCGGTCAGAGCGTGTCAGAGCGGGGGGAACTGGCTGAAATCGGTCAGCGCCGCATCGCGCAGGCCGCGCCACACGTTGCGCGCCTGCACCGTCTCGCCCACGTCATGCACGCGCAGCAGGTGGACGCCCGCCTCCATGCCCTTCACCGCCAGCGCAATCGATCCGGCAAGCCGCGCATCGGCGTCCTCCTCGGCTGAGAGCGCGCCGATCATGCGCTTGCGGCTCACCCCGAGCAGCAGCGGGCTGCCGAGCGCATGGAACAGCGGCAAGGTATTGATCAGAGATAGGTTTTCAGCGAGCGATTTGCCGAAGCCGATGCCGGGATCAAGGATGATGCGCTCCTCGGCGATGCCCGCGGCGATGGCGCGGGCGCGGGCATCCTTGAGGAAGTCGAACACCGTGCTCACCACGTCGGAATAGTCGCCGCCCTTGTGCAGATCCTCGCCTGCGCCCGGCGCGTGCATCAGCACCACCTGGCAGGCGCTCGCTGCCACCACCTCGATGCTGCGCGGGTCATAACGCAATGCCGAAACGTCGTTCGCCATATGCGCGCCTGCCCCCAGCGCCGCCTGCAACACGCCCGCGCGCCGGGTATCGACGCTAATCGCCGCGCCCATCGCAGAGCAGTATTCGACTGCGGGCAGAACCCGGCGGATTTCTTCGTCCTCGAAGGTGGCCGAGGCACCGGGCCGCGTGCTTTCGCCCCCGATATCGATGATCGCCGCGCCCGCCTCAAGCATGGCTGCGGCATGGGCGCGCCCTGCCTCGGCGGCCTCGTGCTGGCCGCCATCGGAGAAGCTGTCAGGCGTGACGTTGAGGATGCCCATCACCTGCGGCTGATCGAGCCGGATAGTGCGTGCGCCCAGTTGCAGCGGGGCATGAACCCTCGCGAGGTTGGCCCATTGCTGGCGGGCTTCTGCCGCCAGAGCATCGGGGAGCGGGGCAATCGCCTGTTCGAAAGCCTCGGGCGTGAACACCGTGCGCCCCGTCACCGCACAATCCGCGCTTCGCACCACCAGCGCGAATTCGCGGGCATAAGCCATCGAGCCGCCCAGCCGCACCGCGCCGCCCTCCACCGCCTGCGGGCCTGAGACGAGCGTGATCGGCTGGAGATAGACGGAGGCGGCCATGTCATTCCCCTAGGGGAATCAGTCCTCGCTGGCGAGCAGGTAGAGCTGACGCGCGGCATCGATCGGCTGGACATCGCCCCGGGAAACCCCCGGCACTTCGTAGTGCCAGAAGGCCCAGCCATTGCATGAAGGCGCACCCTGCACCTCCTTGCCGAGGCCGTGGATCGATCCGGTCTTGCCGTCGCATTCGAGGCTGCCATCGGCGCGCACCGTGGCAATCCAGCGGCGCTTCTTGTCGAAAACCTTGGAACCCGGCGGGATCAGCCCGTTCTCGACCACCGCGCCGAACGCCACCTTGGGCGCGGTGCGGGCCGATTGCATCGTGGTGAGCGCGCTTTCATCAAGCGGCAGTTCGCGCGCGATCCGCTTTTCGGCGACGCCGCGATAGAAGTCCTCACGCTCGCAGCCGATCCATTCGCGGCCCAGACGCTTGGCGACGGCGCCGGTGGTGCCGGTGCCGAAGAAGGGATCGAGCACCACGTCGCCCTTCTCGGTCGTCGCCAGCAGCACGCGATAGAGCAGCGCCTCGGGCTTCTGGGTCGGGTGGGCCTTCTTGCCATCTTCCTTCAGGCGTTCACCGCCCGAGCAGATCGGCAGCACCCAGTCCGAACGCATCTGAAGCTCGTCGTTGAGCGTCTTCATCGCGCGGTAATTGAAGTGGTAGCGCGACTTCTCGCCCATGCTCGCCCAGATCAGCGTTTCATGCGCGTTGGTGAAGCGCGTGCCCTTGAAATTGGGCATCGGATTGGTCTTGCGCCAGACGATATCGTTGAGGATCCAGAAGCCCAGATCCTGCAAGATCGCGCCGACGCGGAAGATATTGTGGTAGCTGCCGATCACCCACAGTGCGCCATCGGGCTTGAGCACGCGGCGCGCCTCGGTCAGCCATTCGCGGGTGAACTTGTCATAGGCTGCCATGCTGTCGAACTGGTCCCAGTGATCGGTCACCGCATCGACATGGCTTCCATCCGGGCGATTGAGATCGCCGCCAAGCTGGAGGTTATAGGGCGGATCGGCGAACACGAGATCAACGCTGGCCGAGGGCAGCGAACGCATCGCCTCGATACAGTCACCCGGCAGGATACGGCCCAGCGGCAGATCGAGCGCGGGCGCAATTTTTGGCGCTTTTACAGCGCTTTTTTCCCGCAACTTCGTCTTTTCTATCACGCTCACGCTGGTGGCTCCGCCTGGTTTTGCTTGCAACTTATCCACAGGCATGAGTCTTCGAGGAGTCCGCGTCAAGCGCCTAATTTTGCGCCGCTTATGGTTAACGCCGTGTAAAGAGCGCGGAACGAAGCAGGACCGGCACAAGATGTTGAGTCCGCTCCACCCCCGGGGACTCGATATGCAGCGGTGTGGCGCGCAGGACTCACCCGCAGGCAATCATCGGCGAAAAATTGCGATCAGATCAGCGGCAACTGCGATACCGGCGCAAAGCTGCGGCGGTGGAGCGGAGTCGGGCCGTGGAGGCGCAGCGCCTCGATATGCTCGGCGGTGCCGTAACCCTTGTTGCGCTCCCAGCCGTAGTGCGGGTGCTGGCTGGCTGCTTCCAGCATCATCCGGTCGCGCCATTCCTTGGCGATGATCGAGGCGGCGGAGATCGCCGGTTCGATCCCGTCCCCGCCGACAATCGCGCGCGCCGGCCAGCACCAATCGGCGCAGCGTCCGGCGGGGGTCATGTTGCCATCGATCAGCACCTCGCCCACCGCCGCATCGAGCGCCGCAGTGAGGCTGGCGACCGCGCGGGTCATCCCCAGCATGGTCGCCTGGAAGATATTGAGCCGGTCGATCTCGTCGGCCTCCACCACCGCCAGGGCCCAGCAACAGGTCTCACGGATCGCCAGATCGAGCACAGCGCGGCGTTTGGCGGAAAGGCGCTTGGAATCGTCGAGCCCCGCAGGTATCGCGCCCCCCAGCACCACCGCCGCAGCCACCACCGGCCCGGCGAGCGGCCCGCGGCCCGCCTCGTCGACCCCGATGACGAGCGGTTCGCTCGCAACCATGAAACCCGGAGTGACCCCTAGCATGATCCGTTCTGCCCGTTTGATTGCTGCTCTTTCTCTCCCCGCCATGATGGTGGCAAGCTGCGCGAACGCCGAAACGGGGGAAACCGCAGCCGCGGTTGCCGCCGATGCAGCGCCCTTCGAAGTGACCGATGTCGCGGGCTTCGAGGAACCCTGGGCGATGGCCTTCGCGCCCGGGACGTCGGTGCTGTTCGTGACCGAAAAGGCGGGCGCGGTGAAGTTCATCGATACCGCCACCGGCACCACCGGCACGGTGACCGGAGTTCCGACGGTCGCCTATGGCGGTCAGGGCGGCCTGGGGGACATCGCCTTCCTGCCCTCGGAAGCATCCGATCTTCTCTATCGCCGCACGATCTACTTGAGCTGGGCGGAAGCCGGCGAAGGCGATCTGCGCGGCGCGGTGGTCGGCAAGGGCACGCTCGTGTGCGAGGAGCCCAACGCCTGCACCATCGACGATCTCGCGGTGATCTGGCGCCAGACCCCAAAGGTTTCCGGGCGCGGGCACTATTCACATCGCCTCAGCATCTCGCCCGATGGCAAATATCTCTATGTCGCCAGCGGCGAGCGGCAGAAGATGCAGCCGGCGCAGGATACAGGCACCACGCTCGGCAAGATCGTGCGCCTCAACCTCGACGGCACGCCTGCTGCGGGTAATCCGATGGCAGACAAGGGCGGCATCACAGCGGAAATCTGGTCGATGGGCCACCGCAACATCCTCGGGATGGACTGGGACGCCAAGGGCCGGCTGTGGGAAGTCGAGCATGGCCCGGCGGGCGGGGACGAGCTCAACCTCGTCAAGGCAGGCGCGAACTACGGCTGGCCGCTGCGGTCGAACGGCGATCACTACAATGGAGATCCGATCCCCGATCACGAGGCCAGCGACGGCTTTGCCCAGCCTGCAACGAGCTGGACCCCGGTGATCGCGCCCGGCGATATGCTGTTCTACACCGGCCCGATGTTCAAAGGCTGGCGGGGTCACGCGCTGATCGCCGGGCTTGGCGCGCAGGCGCTGGTCGATGTTGCGATCGATGGTGGAACCGCCCGCGAAGTCACACGCTACACCTTCGACAAGCGGCTGCGCTCGCTCGCCGAGGGACCGGACGGCGCGCTGTGGGTGGCTGAAGACGGCAAGGGCGCGCGGCTGCTGAAGCTCACCGCGAAATGACCGACGCGGCGACCGCCACCATCATCCCGCTCGAGGCGGTCGATCCCGCGATGATCGAGGAAGTGCTCGATCGCGCCTTCGGGCCGGATCGTCACGCGCGCACTGCCTACCGGATCCGCGAAGGGATGGACTGGCTGCCCGGCCTCAGCCTCGCCGCGCTCGATGCGGACGAGATGCTGGTCGGCACGATCCAGTGCTGGCCGATTGCCTTGCAGACCAAGGACGGGCCGGTGCCGCTGGTAATGGTCGGGCCGGTCGCCGTGGTGCCCGAACGGCAGGGTGAAGGCTTCGGCATCGGGTTGATGAGCGCGATGATAGCCGAGGACGCGCGGCTTGCTGCAGGCGGGGGTCTCGCGCTTCCGCAGGTGCTGATTGGGGATGCGGAGTACTACGGACGCTGGGGCTTTTCCGCAGCGATGACAGGCGGCTGGCGCTGCCCCGGCCCCTATGAACAGCATCGCCTGCTGGCCCGTGGCCACGGCCTTGCCGCCATGCCGGCGGAAGGCATGCTGGGGCCTTGGCAAGGTTAAATAAGGTAACCCCTTCACCTCGCCCGCCGCATCTGCCATCCCCGCAGCAATGCCTTACGAACCGCCGCCCTACCTTGCCGAACTGACGCTCGCGGAGATCGCCGAGCTGGTGGCGCAGCGCAAACTGCCGCCGGTCGAAGGCTGGGCGCCGCAGCGTAGCGGCGACAGCATGATGCGCATCGCGGCGGATGGCACCTGGTATCACGAAGGCGAACCGATCCGGCGCGAGGCGATGGTGCGGGCCTTTGCCGGGCTGCTCAAGCGTGACGAGACAGGGCAGCACTGGCTGGTGACCCCGTTCGAACAGCTCACCATCGAAGTTGAAGACGCCGCCTTCATCGCGGTCGATTGCGTGCGCGCCGACGATGCTCTGGCGTTCCGGCTCAACACCGATGATCTGGTGATCGCGGGGCCTGATCACCCCCTGCGCGCGGCGGGCGATGCCGATAATCCGGCGCTCTATCTCCACGTGCGGCGCGGGTGCGAGGCGCGGCTCAACCGCTCGACCTGGACGCAGCTCGCCGAGATCGCGCTCGCCGAGGGGGCCGAAGACAAGGGCTGGCAGATCGCCAGCAAGGGGGCGCAGTTCGCGCTGCTGCCATGACGTCTGCCCCGAGCCTTTACGAACCGCTCGCCCGCGCCTTTGCCGAAGGCCACCGCGAAGCCGTGCCCGATCTGATGAGCGACGCGCACTTCGCGATCGAAGGCCGCGCCACGCCGGCAGCGGTGCTGATCGCGATCACCGATGTGCCGCGCGATCCGCAGGTGATCCTCACCCAGCGCCCGCGCGCGATGCGCGATCATCCCGGGCAGGTCGCCTTTCCCGGCGGCAAGATCGATCCCGGCGAAGATGCAATCACCGCCGCGCTGCGTGAAGCCGAGGAGGAGCTCGCCCTGCCGCGCGATGCGGTGCGGGTGATCGGCACCAGCGATGTCTATCACACCGGCACCGGTTTTCTGGTGACACCGGTGGTCGGCGTGGTCCCGCCGGGCCTCGCCCTCACCCCCAGCCCAACCGAAGTCGAAGCGTGGTTCGAAGCCCCGCTGGCGATGCTGCTCGACCGGACAAGCTGGACCGTCAACGAGGTGTTCTGGCGCGGCGCGAACCGGCGCTATCTCGAGCTCGAATGGCAGGGGTTCCGCATCTGGGGCGTGACTGCGGCGATCATAGCCAACCTGTCGCGCAGGATCGCGCTGGAGGGCTTGCGCGATGCTGCGTGACCTCGCTGAGGCCGATTGGCCGCACCGCGCGGGCCTCAAGGCGCTGACCGCTGCGCTGGGGGCCGAGAACATCCGCTGGGTCGGCGGGGCAGTGCGCGACGGGCTGCTGGGCGTGCCGGTCAACGATGTCGATTGCGCCACGCTGCTGATGCCGGCCGAGGTCATCGCTCGCTGCGGCAAGGCGGGGATCCGCACCGTGCCGACCGGGATCGAGCACGGCACTGTCACCGCGATCCTCAAGGATGGCCCGGTCGAAGTCACCACGCTGCGGCGCGATGTCGCCACCGACGGACGGCGGGCCACGATCGCCTTTGCGAGCGACTGGCCGGAGGATGCCGCGCGGCGCGATTTCACCATCAACGCGCTCTATGCCCATCCCGAAACGCTGGAGATTGCCGACTGGTTCGGGGGGCTCGACGATCTGCGCGCGGGCCGAGTGCGCTTCATCGGTGATGCCCGCCAGCGGATTGCCGAGGATCACCTCAGGATCCTGCGCTACTATCGCTTCCAGACCCGCTTCGGTGCGGCGCTGGACGATGTTGCGGAGGATGCCTGCGCCGAACTCGCGCACACCCTCAAGGGCCTCAGCCGGGAACGCATCGCGGCCGAATTGCTGGCGCTGCTCGCCCTGCCCGATCCGCACCCTACGATTGCGCGGATGCGCGCACGCGGCGTGCTCGGGGTGATCCTGCCCGAAGCCTGCGCGCCGCAAGTGGCACTGCTGGAGCAACTGATCGCGGCGGAACGCACACAGGGCATCGCATCTGATCCGGTGCGCCGCCTCGCCGCGCTGCTGCCGCCCTCGCCCGATGTGGCCGAAACGGTCGCCGCGCGCCTGCGGCTCTCCAAAGTGCAGCGCGGACGGCTGGTATCGGCGGCCGAGCGCAGCGCCGAAGATACGGCCGATCCGCACAGCCTTGCCTACCGCCTCACCACCCCGCTTGCCATCGACCGCCTGCTGCTGCTTGGCGGCGATGCGCGCAGACTGGCGGACTGGACCGTTCCGGTCTTCCCCTTGAAGGGCGGCGCAATCGTCGCCCGAGGAGTCACCGCAGGGCCGGATGTGGCGCGCCTGCTCCAGACCATCGAGGCGCGCTGGGTCGCCGAAGGCTTCCCCGATGCCGACCGCGTCAACCAGATGCTCGCCGAGGAACTAGGAACCAGCGCCTTCCGCTTCGATTAGTCGAAACGGTTGTCCTTCGGGAAGCCCTGCGGCGGCATTCGGCCGGCGGCGCCGCGGGCGACCTTCCACATGCGGATTTCAGTCTCGGTGCGGGTGCGTTCGCCGGAGCCGCCCATCTGCCAGCTGAGGCCGTCCGCCAGCACGAAGGTCGTCGCATCGGACATGCCGCCGTCGCGGTAGCGTTGCAGCTGCACCCCCTGGCCACGCGCCATGATCGGCAGTTCTTCCAGGTTGAAGACCACCAGCTTGCGGTTGTCGCCGACGCAGGCAACGTGATCGTGCCCCTCGGCAATCGGGCGGATCACGCGCAGCACCGCGCCGTCTTTCAGGTTCACCACCTGCCGGCCTTTGCGGGTTTCGGCGAGCAGTTCGTCCATGGTGGCGACGAAGCCCTTGCCGTGGCTGGATGCGAGCAGCAGCTTGCCGCCGGGCTTGTGCACCATCAACGCCGCGACCGATGCCTCGCTTTCGAGATCGATCATCGTGCGGAGCGGCTCGCCGAACCCGCGCGCTCCGGGCAGCTTGTCGCAGCCGAGCGTGTAGAACCGTCCGTCGGAGGCAGCGAGCAGCAGCTTGTCGGTGGTCTGTGCGTGGAGGATGAAGGCGAGGGCATCACCCTCCTTGTACTTGAATTCCTGATCGAGCGGCACGTGTCCGCTCGCCGCCCTGATCCAGCCCTTCTGGCTGAGGATCACAGTGACGGGCGCCTTTTCGATCATCGCATCCATGCTGAATTCGACCACCGGCGCGGCCTCGGCAATCAGCGTGCGGCGACGGCCCAGCGGGGTGTCCTCCGCATAGTCCTTGCGCAGATTGCGCAGATCGCGCTTCAGCCGCGTGCGCTGCTTGGCCGGGCTTTCGAGCAGGGCGTTGAGATCGGCCTCTTCGGCCAGCAGCTCGTCCTGCTCCTTGCGCAGCTGCATCTCCTCCAGCTTGCGCAATGACCGCAGCCGCATGTTGAGGATCGCCTCGGCCTGCCGGTCGGTCAGCTCGAACTCGGCCATCATCACCGGCTTGGGTTCATCCTCTGTGCGGATGATCTCGATCACCCGGTCGAGGTTGAGGAAGGCGATGATGTAACCGCGCACCAGCTCCAGCCGCCTCTCGATCTGGTCGAGCCGGTGGCGGGCGCGGCGCTGGAGGATGTCGATCTGGGCGACCGTCCAGCTTTCCAGCAGCTCCTTCAGCCCCATCACCATCGGGGTGCGCCCGAAACCGGGGCGCGCATCAAGCACGTTGAGGTTGAGGCTGAAGCGGGTTTCGAGATCCGTCAGCTTGAACAGGCTCTCTTTCAGCAGCTCCGGATCGACATTGCGGCTCTTGGGCACGAGCACGATGCGGATCGCTTCGTCGCTTTCGTCGCGCACGTCCTCGAGGATCGGCAGCTTGCGGTCGGCGATCAGCTGCGCGATCTGTTCGATCAGCTTGGACTTGGGCACCTGATAGGGGATTTCCGAGATGACGAGTTGCCACTGACCGCCGCCCAGCCGCTCGATTCCCGCTTCGATATCAGCGGTATCCTTGACCTCGGGCGCGTGGAAGCGGCCGCGCAGGCGGAACGATCCGCGCCCGGTGCGATAGGCTTCCGAAATCGCCGCCGCGCTGTCCACCACCTGCCCGCCGGTCGCAAAGTCCGGCCCCTTGAACAGCGTCATCAACTGTTCGTGCTCGACATGGGGATTGTCGATCAACTCCAGCGTCGCATCGATGATTTCCGCGACATTGTGGCTGGGGATGGAGGTCGCCATGCCCACCGCAATCCCGCTCGACCCGTTGGCGAGCAGGTTGGGGAACAGGCCGGGGAAGATCTCGGGTTCGATCTCCTCGCCGTTGTAGGTGGGAATGAAATCGACCGTGCCTTCATCAAGCCCGGACATCAGTTCCAGCGCGGTCTTGGTCAGCCGTGCTTCGGTGTAGCGGTAGGCCGCGGCGTTATCGCCATCGACGTTCCCGAAGTTGCCCTGCCCCTCAACCAACGGATAACGCAGAGAAAAATCCTGCGCGAGACGCACCATCGCGTCATAGACCGAGGCATCGCCGTGGGGGTGATACTTGCCGATCACGTCGCCCACGACGCGGGCTGATTTCTTGAAGGCGCTCGACGGATCGAGCTTCAGCTGCCGCATCGCCCACAGCAGGCGGCGGTGCACGGGCTTCAGCCCGTCGCGCAGATCGGGCAGCGAACGGGCGGTGATGGTCGAGAGCGCATAGACGAGATAGCGCTCGGACAGCGCGGCATCGAAGGGTGCATCGACGATGGCATCGAAGCCGTCATCGGGCTCCTGGGTGGTATCGGAAACGGACATGCGCCCCATCTAGCAACCTGCGCCCGCGCGAGGGAGAGGCGTTTCCACAGGCTTGAGCGGGGTTACATCCGGCGCAGGTCGTTGCTTTCCTTCGGCACGCTGACGGTCAGCCCGTCCAGCTCCGCCGTCAGCTCGATCTGGCACGACAGGCGCGAGGTGCGGCGCGCGCCGGCGGCGAAATCGAGCATGTCTTCCTCTTCCTCGGACGCGTGCGGCAGGCGGTCGAACCATTCTGCGGCGACGATCACGTGGCAGGTCGAACAGGCCATCTGTCCTTCGCAGGTGCCTTCGAGCGGAAGCCCCGCAGCTTGGCCGACGCGCAGCAGATTGTCGCCGGGTTTTGCTTTCGTTTCAATGGCTTTTCCGTGCGGATCGAGGAAGGTGATGGTGATGCTCACAAGCCCTGCTCCTTCGCGGCCGCATTGATCGTCGCGGCGGCGGTCTCGATGTCCTGCGCGCTCGTATAGCGCCCAAATCCCAGACGGATAGAGGACTTCGCCTGAGCGTCAGTCAGACCGATGGCACGCAGCACATGGCTCGGGCGGCCCGATCCGCTGGCGCAGGCAGAACCAGCCGAAAACATGATGTTACGGCAATCGGACATGAGGCGCGCAACGTCGAGGCCGTCCTTGCGGATGTTGAGGTTGCCCTTCCAGCGGTGTTCGGCACTGCCGTTGAGTTCCCACCCGGCAAAGGCATCGCGGGCCAAGTTCCATAAATGTTCCACGTGGAACATTTGTGCCTCGCGGTCCCCGGCGGCGAGCCTGGCGGCGGCCCCGAAACCGGCGCAAAGGGCGGGCGAGAGGGTGCCTGAGCGCAAGCTGGCCTCCTGTCCGCCGCCGTGAACCAGCGGTGCGGGCAGCGGCGCGTCAGGGCCGATCCACAAGGCCCCGATCCCCTTCGGGCCGTGGATCTTGTGGGCCGAAGCGGCGACATAATCGGGGCCTAGGGGGGGTCTAGAGGGGGTCAAAGCGAGCCTGGAATAGGCCTGGACGGCATCCACCAGCACCCGCGCGCCCGCTGCATGGGCTATCGCAATCGCCTCGGCGAGCGGATGCATCACCCCGATCTCGTTGTTGACCGCCATGATCGCGACCAGCCCGGTTGCGGGAGTAATCGCGGCCCTGAGCGCCTCCAGATCGGCGCGGCCATCGGGGAGGACAGGGAGCACGGTGAAGCGCCGCCCCTGTGCCTCGACCGCGCGCTGGCAATCGAGCACCGCGGCGTGCTCGGTGGCGAAGGTGATAACATCGCCCGAGGTGCCGAGCAGCACCATGTTGAGCGCCTCGGTCGCGCCGCTGGTGAAGATGGTCTTGCCCCCGGACGGCATCAGCGCAGCGACATTCTCGCGCGCGACCTCGATAGCGGCGGCGGCCATGCGGCCCATGCGGTGCGGGGAATGAGGGTTGCCGAAAGTGTCGCTGTCCGGCCCGCCCAGCCAGCGCAGCATTGCCTCGCGCGCCTCGGGCGCGAGCGGAGTGGTGGCCTGATAGTCGAGGTAGATCATGGGTTTAGAGCCAAGTTTCCTACACTCGTCATGCTGAACTTGTTTCAGCATCCATCCTTCGGGTTCGAGCCTCTGCTCCATGCGGAAGAATGGACCCTGAAACAAGTTCAGGGTGACGAAAGTGGTTCAAGAAAGCGACGCCCACGCATCTGCAAACCGCTCCAGCTCCTCGGGCGTGGTCGACCACCCGAGGCTCACCCGGATCGTTCGCGCGGCGACATCATCCGGCACCCCGAAGGCATCGAGCACCCGGCTTTTCTTGAGGGTGCCCGACGAACACGCACTCCCCGCCGAGACGGCAAAGCCCATGGCGTCGAGGCGGATCAGCAGGGCTTGGGCGCTCATGGTGGCGTGGGCCACGGCGAAAATATGCGAGCATTGAGAGCCCGGCGAAATCACCTGCCCATAACGGAAAAGGGCTTTCCTGAAGGCAAGGTGCTCTTCAACCGTGGTTGCCCAGCTATCCAGTCCTCCGGCCTCCAGTGCCGCCGCCATACCGAGCGCAGCAGGCAGGTTCTCGGTGCCTTGTCGATAGCCACGCTCATGCCCGCCGACCGGTTCGAGCAGTGCAAATTCGCGCACCAGCAACGCGCCGATTCCGATCGGGCCGCCGAACTTGTGCGCCGAGATTACCAGCATGTCGGCATCCGGCAGTTTCGTCTTGCCCGTGCTTTGCGAACAATCGACGAGCATCTGCCCGCCGCGCTCCCGGACGGCTTCGAGCAGGGTGTTGCGCACATAAGGCAGCAGGATTGTTCCGGCTTCCGAATTGATGTGCTGGACCGCCACCAACGCCCCCGCGCAATCGGGCAGGCGATCTAGGTCGATCTCGCCATCGACCACCGGCACCACCGCCGCATCCGGAGCGGCGCGGAACACCGCGTCGTGCTCCACCGCGCTAACGATCTTTCGCTCGACCTTCGCGCGGTTGAGCGCAATCCACAGCGCCTCGCTCGCGCCGGAGGTGAAGATTACCTCCCCGCTCCACCCCAGCGCGCGCTTCACCCGCTCGCGCGCATCTTCCAGCGCGGCCTTCGCCTTGCGGCCTTCCGCATGGGGACTGGACGGGTTCGCCCAGATGGCAAAGCCCTCTTCCATCGCCGCCTTAGCTTCGGGGCGCAGGGGCGAGGTGGCGGCGTGGTCGAGATAGATCCGCTGCGGAATGGCGGGATTCCTCACAATAATTGCGATTTTCGCGAGTGTCCCTATATAGGCCGCGCAATTCCGGCGCCACCCGGCGCGGCACACCGTGTTTCATAAGGTCCAGCGATGCCCTCAGTCATCTTCCCCGGCCCCGAAGGCCGTCTCGAAGGCCGTTTCTCCCCGCCCCCGCGCCCGCGCGCACCGGTGGCGATGATCCTGCATCCGCACCCCGAAGGCGGCGGCACGATGAACGACCGGATCGTGCAGCGGCTCTACAAGACGTTTGCCGACCGCGGCTTTGCCACGCTGCGCTTCAACTTCCGCGGCGTGGGGCGCTCGCAAGGGTCGTTCGACAGCGGGATCGGCGAACTGTCCGACGCGGCGAGCGCGCTCGACTGGGTGCAGTCGATCCATCCCGAAGCGCAGAGCACCTGGATCGCGGGTTACAGCTTCGGTGCCCTTATCGGCATGCAGCTGCTGATGCGCCGCCCCGAAGTGCGCGGCTTCATCTCGGTCGCGCCGCCGGCGAACATGTATGATTTCAGCTTCCTCGCGCCCTGCCCTGCCAGCGGCATCTTCGTGCAGGGTGCAGCGGATACGGTGGTGCAGCCCAATGCGGTGCAGAAGCTGGTCGACAAGCTGCGCACCCAGAAGCACATCACCATCCACCACGAGGAAATCCCGCGCGCCAACCACTTCTTCGAGAACGAACTCGAAGAGCTGATGGCCTCGGTCGACAACTACCTCGACTTCCGGCTGAGCCCGGACTGCCCGATCAAGTGATGTTTCCTCCGCCCCGGACTCGATCCGGGGCCCCGCTTTCCGAGTCGAGGAGAAGCGTAGCGGGATCCCGGTTCAAGCCCGGGACGGGGAATGGTGGGTATGGCAATTTCTTTGGACCGGCAGAGGCCCGTGACTGCGACTTTGGCCGAAGTTCCTTGTTTTTCTAGCCTTTCTCTACCAATCCAGTTGCAAAAATTACAGTATTGAAAAGCAACGCGAAAGTTCTTCGCGCCTAACAAAAGTCATAGTACTCTCATCATCGAGCGGGGCCGGAGTGCCAAGCTTGTGACAAGGTGCTCCGGCCGCCGCTCCCACGAAGATGGAGAGAGGAGCCCCTATGACCTACGCATCTGCCAATCGTCGCCCCAATCCCGCAGCCATGATCGGCGCGCTCGGCATCCCCGGTGCCTTCGGCGTTCTGCTGGTGGCCGGTCTTGCGGTGACAGTGGTGACAGTGCCCAAAGCACCGAACCCGAAAGCCACCCCGATCGCCCAGATCCCACTGCCCCCGCCGCCTCCGGCCGATCCCAAGCCGCGCGACAAGGTGACCCAGAAAGACACCACCATCACCAACACCAAGCGCATCGATATGCTGCCGGTCGATCTCGGCAAGACCGATACGGTCATCACCCTGCCCCTCGGCGGCGATCTGACCGGACCGCTGACCGGGCCGATCGATCTCGGCATCCCCGGGCCAACGCCAAGCGCATCGCCCTTCACCCCCGTCGGCGCGGTGCCGCGCGGCAATCCGGGCAAGTGGGTGACCGATGCCGATTACCGCACCCGCTGGATCAACGAAGGCCTCTCGGGCAGCGCGCGCTTCACGCTCGCGATCGACGCGCGCGGCGGCGTGACGAACTGCTCGGTCACCCGTTCGACCGGCCATGCCGTGCTCGATGCCGCGACCTGCCAGCTGGTGACCCGCCGCGCGCGGTTCGATCCGGCGCGCGACAGCACCGGAAAGCCGGTCGCGGGCAGCTATAACGGCAGCATCAACTGGAAGATCCCCGAGTAAGGGCGGCGCCGGGGGAGGTCTTCAGCCTTCCCCGGCGGCTTTGACCTGCTCGATCGGTGCGGTGCCATCGGCGGTCGGCACGGTCCAGATCAGCACGTTCACCACCGCGATCACCGCCAGCAGCACCATCAGCGCGGGGTTCTTGATCTCGCCCGTGCGGCACCACAGCACGACAGCCCCGGCGACCAGCGCAAGCGCGGCGAGCATCACGATCGAAAGCACGATATCGGTCATGGCGCGCGCTGTAGCGGGAAAGGCCGCACTCCTGCAATTGACTTGAACAACCCGCCTCGTCACACCTTGCGGCCATGAGAGAGAGCACCTTCAACTTCACCCGCCGCCAGACGCTTGCCGGGCTTGGCGGCGTATCCACCCTCGCACTGCTGCCTGCCTGTGCGGCTAAGACCGGCGCACCCGGCACCGCCGCGCCGATCAGGTCGCTCGCGCCCGATGCCGCGCTCGATGCGATTGCTTACCGGATGCTGGCGCACGAGCCGGGCCGGGCGACGGGGCTTGGGGTCGATACCGGTGAATATGCCGCGTGGCGCTCCACCTTCGGCACGCCGGGCGAAGCCGGGCGGAGCGAATACGCCGCGACACTCAAGGACCTCGTCAAGGAAGCGCGCGCCTATCCCAAGGCGGGCCTGACCGACGATCAGGAAATCGGGTTCGAAGTGGTCGAGACCGCCTTTGCCAAGGCGCTCGAAGGCATGGCGATGCCCTATGGCGATGTCGCGGTCGGCAGCTGGCGCAACGCGCCCTATGTCGTGATCCAGAATGTCGGCGGCTATATCGATATGCCGCGCTTCTTCGGCTCGACCCAGCCGCTCACCGGTTCCGGCGACCTCGCGCCCTATATCGACCGCCTGACCGAAGTGCCCGCGATCCTCGATGGCGAGCTTGACCGCATCCGCGCCGCGCACGGCATGGGCGTGGTGCCGCCCGCCTTCCTGCTCGACAAGGCGATCGCGCAGATGGAAACCAGCATCAAGGGCGCGAAGGAAAGCTATGTCGAACCGCTCACCGCCTCGCGCATTGCCGGAGCGGACGGCGCGGCGGGGCAGGCCGAACGGATCGTGGCGAGCGGCATTGTCCCCGCGCTCGAACGCCAGCTTGCCGAGCTGAAGTCGCAGCGCGCCGTGGCCAAGGACAGCGCGGGCATGTGGGCGCAGCCGATGGGTGAGGAATACTACGCCTGGGCCGTCAGCGCATCGACCACCACCGCGATGACGCCCGACGAAATCCACCGCCAGGGCCTTGCCGAGCTCGAAGACATTCACGGCCGGATGGACCCGATCCTCAAGGAAATCGGCTACACCAAGGGCAGCGTTGGCGAACGGATGCGCGCGCTGGCCGAAGACCCGCGCTACCAGTTTGCCGAGGGCGATCCGGGGCGCGCGGAAATCTTCGCCTTCATCAATGATCGCCTCGCGTGGATCCGCTCGCAGATGCCGCGTGCGTTCAACACGCTGGTCAATCCCAATATGGAAGTGCGCCGCCTGCCGCTCGCCGAAGAGCCGGGCGCGCCAGGTGCCTATGGGGGCGCTGGCAGCAAGGACGGGTCGATCCCCGGCCGGTTCTGGATCAACCTTCGCACCACCGATCTGCACCGCAAGTATGATCTGGCCGACCTCACGTTCCACGAGAGCATTCCCGGCCACGTGTGGGAGGGCGAGTTTTCCAACCGCCTGCCGCTGATCCGCTCGATCCTCGCCTTCAATGCCTTTAGCGAAGGCTGGGCGCTCTATGCCGAACAGCTCGCGGATGAACTTGGCGCCTATGACGATTTCAAGGTCGGGCGGCTGGGCTATCTGCAAAGCCTCGCCTTCCGCGCCTGCCGGTTGGTGGTCGACACTGGGCTGCACTCCAAGCGCTGGACGCGCGAACAGGGCCGCCAGTTTTTCGTCGAGCGCAACGGATCGAAGGTGGAAGAGGTCGCCTCGGAGGTCGATCGCTATTGCAGCTGGCCGGGTCAGGCCTGCGGCTACAAGATCGGCCACAGCGAAATCGTGCGCCAGCGCACCCGCGCGCAGAAGGAACTCGGCAGCGCTTACGACTTCAAGGCGTTCAACACCGCCGTGGTGCTGGGCGGCAACGCGCCGCTCTCGGTCGTGGCGAACACGGTCAGCCGCTACATCGCGGGCGCGAAGGGGTAAGCCGGAACGCGTCACACGCCCCATTGGCATTCCCCACCCCTGACCCCATCTTGCAACCTTCCGCAGGCAGGAGGCAGGCATGGAAACGCTGGGACAAGACCTTGAAACCATGCGCCGGGTGCCGCTGGCGCCTGCCCATGTCGATGCCATCTGCCAAATCGGCGGCGAGAAGACCTATCCCGCGGGAAGCATCGTGCTCGACATCGGCGAGCGGCACGACAGCTTCGTCTACATCCTCGAAGGCGAGATCGAGGTGGTCGATCCGATCACGGGCGAACGGATGCTCCCGTCCACCCTCGGCCCCACGCAGTTCATGGGCGAGATCGGCTTCCTCAATCGCAGCACCAACATCATGCGGATGCGCGCGGCGGTCGACACGCGCGTGATCGAAGCCCCGCGTGAGGCCATGCTGGAACTGATGAGCCGGGTTCCCGAACTCAGCGACCACATCATCACGGTGTTTGCGGCCCGGCGGCGGCGGCAGTTCGAAGCGCGCAACGCGTCCATCAAGGTCATCGGCGCGGATCGCGATGCCAATGTGCAGGCTATCGAGCAGTTCCTGTCGCGCAACCGGATCCCCTTCCAGAGCTACGACATGAATGCGACCGATCGCGATACCTCGCAGCTTTGCGATCTCACCGGACACGAGCCATCGGTGATCCTCGGTGCGGCGAACCGGCTGGCCGACCCCACTCCGCGCAAGGTCGCGCAATATCTCGGGCTCGATCTCGGCATCTGTGCCCAGCGCACCTATGATCTGGTGATCGTCGGCGGCGGGCCTGCGGGCGTGGCGGCGGCGGTCTATGCTGGCAGCGAGGGGATCGAGGCACTGGTGGTCGAGGATACCGCCGTGGGCGGGCAGGCCGGCACCTCCAGCCGGATCGAGAATTACATGGGCTTCCCGACGGGGATCAGCGGCACCGATCTGACCTTTCGCGGACAGGTGCAGGCGATGAAGTTCGGCACCCGCTTCATCATGCCGCGCCGGGTCGAAGGCCTGTCGCGCCGCGAGGATGGCACCTATTGCGTGGTGCTCGACGATGATGACGAAATCTGCGCCCGCGCGGTGCTGGTGGCGACCGGCGTGCAATATCGCCGCCTGCCGCTCGACCGGCTGGACGCGCTCGAAGGCGCCGGCATCTTCTATTCGGCGACCGAAATGGAAGCGCGCTTCTGTTCGAAGACCGAGGCGGTGGTGATCGGCGGCGGCAATTCGGCCGGACAGGCGGCGATGTTCCTCAGCCGCGCGGCGGCGCACGTGCATCTGGTTGTGCGTTCGGGCAGCTTGGCTGAATCGATGTCGAGCTATCTGATGCAGCGGCTCGAAGCCGATCCGCGCGTCACCATCCACTACCACTCGCAAGTGACCGCGCTGCACGGCGAAAGCTGGCTTGAAGGCATCACGCTCAAGAGTTCCGGCAGGACCGGCGACAGCGCGCGGCGCATCGATGCCCGCGCGCTGTTCATCATGATCGGGGCTGCGCCCAATACCGGCTGGCTTTCCGGCCTCGCCGCGACCGATGCCAAGGGCTTCGTGCTCACCGGCGCTGCGGCGGGGCAAACGGATGATTACGCCACCACCGCCGAGGGTATCTTCGCCGTCGGCGACGTGCGCGCCGGATCGATCAAGCGCGTGGCAAGCGCCGTGGGCGAAGGATCGGTCGTGGTCAGCCGCATCTGGCAATATCTCGAGGATACGCGCCCGGCCACGACCTGATTTTGCGCGCACAAGCCTCTTGCCAAGAATAGAAAAATATCTATGATGGCTGAATTCGCATTGCAGTCGCAGGCACGGCGAAGGGGGCTCAAAACGTGAAATCCGTGTTTTATCGCATCGCCGTTGCGATCTTCGCGCTGCTGGGGGCGCAGCCCGCCTTCGCCGAATGGCAAAAGGCCGAAAGCGATCGCTTCGTCATCTATTCAGACTCAGACGCGGAAGACCTCGCCGATTTTGCACGTATGCTTGAGCGCTATCATGTGGCGATGGAGCTGGAGAGCGGGCGGCGCATTCCCGTGCCGAGCCCGTCGAACCGGCTGACGGTCTATCTAGTCGGCAGCGTCGAGGAGCTGCGCGTGCTCTACGGCGCGCCCAATTCGTCGATCGGTGGGTTCTACATCCCGAATGCCAACGGCTCGGTCGCTTTCGTGCCCAATGTCCGCATTCGTTCGTTCGATGGCAGCCGAGGTGAGACAGGCACCAGGCGACGCCGCGGCACGGGCGACACGCTGTCCCGCGAACTCGACACACTCCTGCACGAATATGCCCACCACTTCCTGATCGGCACTTCGCGCCACGCGATGCCGCGCTGGCTGAGCGAAGGGGCGGCGGAGTACTTTTCCTCGGCCCGGTTCAATCCGGACGGGTCGGTCGATCTGGGTCTGCCGAACAATGATCGTGCCTGGGAAATCAGTCAGGCCGCACAGGTATCGCTCGAAGAACTGCTCGATTACGAAACCTACCGCAAAAACCGCGGGTCGCGCTATGATGCCTATTACGGGCGGAGCTGGCTGCTGTTCCATTATCTGCGCTTCAACCCGGCGCGAGCGGGCCAGCTTACAGGTTATTGGCAGGCCGTCGCCAACGGGGTCGACAGCCTCAGCGCTGCTCGACAGATTTTCGGCGATCTCGATGCGCTTGAAGCCGAGCTCAAGGCCTATGGTCGCCAGCGCAGCATGTCGGGGATGCGGTTTGCTGCTGACAGGATCCGCATCGGCAAGGTGAGCGTCGCCCAGCTCAGTCCGGGCCATGCGGCGATGATGCCGGTAATCATGCGCTCGAATCGGGGAGTCAACAAGGAACAGGCTGCCGAGGTTGTGACTGAAGCACGGCGCATTGCCACGCGCTTTTCCGGCGACAGCGCCGTATTGTCCGCGCTGGCGGAGGCCGAATATGATGCGGGCAATGATGATGCGGCCATCGCTGCCGCCAATGCCGCCATCGCCGCCGATCCGAAAGCGATCGATGCCTATGTGCAGAAAGGCTATGCGCTTTTCCGCAAGGCCGGCACGGCCGAAGACAAGAGCGCGGCCTATCTCGCGGCAATGCAGCCGTTCGAAGCGCTCAACGCGATCGAAGCCGATCACACCCAACCGCTGATCTACTATTTCCGGAGTTTCGCCAATCGCGGCGTCTCGCCGCCCGACGGGGCACGCCAGGCGCTGGAGCGGGCCAGCGAACTGGCCCCGTTTGATCAGCAGCTATCGATCGAGGTGGCGCTGCTGAAGGTTTCGGAAGGCGAACACAGCCTTGCGCGCTTCATGCTCGCTCCGGTCGCGGCCGACCCGCACGGCGGCAAGCGCGCGGCAGCCGCACGCACCCTTATCGAAAGGCTCAGCACGGTGCCGGACGGTCGGGCAATCGACCTGTCCGGCGTTGTTTTCGGTTCCGACGGTGATACCGGAAACACTGATGGAGATGGTGAAGGCGAGGGGGACGGTTCCTGAAAGGTACCGACCTTCGCCCCGCCCCGTTCAGCTCTTGCCGAACAGCCCCTTGGCCATGCCCATCAGATCATCGAGCGGATTGCCGTCGCCATCCTTGTCGATCATCGAGGCGAAGTGGGTGAGCGAGCCTTCGCCGCCGATCGCGCCGACGATCTTGTTGAGGATGTCGGGTGAAAGGCCCGTCTTTTCCGCGGCCAGCGTCACGGTATCGCCATCAAGCTGATGGGTGCGGCCAAGTGTTGCAATCGCCTGTTCGAGCATCGCGGGATCAAGCCCGACCTGCTTGGCGAGGTTCACCACATCATCGGGCGCGCCGCCGATGTTCTTCAGGATGCCGTCGAGAATGCTCATGTCGTCTCTCCTTTCGAGTCGGGACCGATAGGAGTGTGACGCGAAAGTGCGGCGTTTCAAAATAAAAGGCCCCGCTCCGGTCTTGCGCCGGGCGGGGCCCCTCTCCCAAACTTCAAACGATCAGGCGGCGACCGGAGCCGGTGCGGCCTGGCGCACGCCTTCATCGACGTGGGCTTCGAACTGCGCAAAGTTGTCGATGAACAGTTGAACCAGCTTCTTGGCGGTCGCGTCGTACTCGTCACCGTCAGCCCAGGTGCTGCGCGGATCGAGAATGGTCTGGTCGAGACCCGCTTCGGCAAGCGCGGGCACGAACACCGGCACTTCGAAGCCGAAGTTCGGGTCCTTGCGGAACTCGACCGCGTCCATCTTGCCATCGAGCACGGCATTAAGCAGCGCGCGGGTGGCCTTGATCGGCATGCGGTTGCCAGTGCCGTACTTGCCGCCGGTCCAGCCGGTGTTGACCAGCCAGCAATCCACCGAGCCCTTGGCGATGCGCTCCTTGAGGAGGTTGCCGTAAACGCTCGGGTGGCGCGGCATGAAGGCGGCGCCGAAGCAGGTCGAGAAGGTGGCTTCGGGCTCGGTCACGCCGATTTCGGTGCCGGCGACCTTGGCGGTGTAGCCGCTGAGGAAGTAGTACATCGCCTGATCCGCCGTCAGCCGCGCGATCGGGGGCAGCACACCGAAGGCATCGGCGGTAAGCATGATCACGTTCGAGGGCGCGGGGCCGAGGTTCTTCTCGCTCGTGTTCGGGATCGATTCGATCGGATAGGCGCCGCGAGTGTTCTCGGTCTTCGAAGCATCGGTGAAGTCGAGCTCGCGGGTTTCCTCGTCCATCGCCACGTTTTCGAGGATGGTGCCGAACATCTTGGTGGTGGCGTAGATCTCCGGCTCGCCCTCTGCCGAAAGGTTGATCATCTTGGCGTAGCAGCCGCCTTCAAAGTTGAAGACCGCGGTGTCCGACCAGCCATGTTCGTCATCGCCGATCAGGGTGCGACTGGCATCGGCCGACAGCGTGGTCTTGCCGGTGCCCGAGAGGCCGAAGAAAATCGCGCTCTTGCCGTCCTTGCCGATGTTCGCGCTGCAATGCATCGGCATCACGCCCTGCGCGGGAAGCAGGTAGTTCAGCAGGCCGAACACGCCCTTCTTCATCTCGCCCGAATATTCGGTGTTGCCGATCAGGATCAGCTTTTCGGTGAAGCTCACTGCGATCACCGTGTCGCTGCGGCAGCCGTGGCGTTCCGGGTTCGCCTTGAAGCTCGGCAGGTTGATGATGGTGTATTCGGGGACGAAGCTCGCCACCTCTTCAGCCGTGGGGCGCACCAGCAGGGTACGAATGAACAGGTTGTGCCACGCCATCTGGGTGATGACGCGCACGTTCACGCGGTATTCGGGCTGCGAGCCGCCGAACAGGTCGGCGACGTAGAGTTCTTCCTGCCCTTCGAGCTCCTTGAGGAAATCCGCCTTAAGCGCGGCGAAATGCGCCTCGCTCATCGGCTGGTTGATCGTGCCCCAGTTGATCGTGTTCTCGGTCTCCGCATCGCGGACAATGTACTTGTCCTTCACACTGCGGCCAGTGAACCTGCCTGTGTCGACCAGCAAAGCGCCATGCTTGGTCAGCTTGCCTTCGCCCTTCTTCAGCGCGTGTTCGACCAGCGCCGAGGTGCCGAGGTTGGCGTGGATTTTGGCTCCGGTCTTGAGGTTCTGGGCGGCCAGCGGGGTTGCAAGCGAGGTCAACATTCGTCTCCTGGGCGAGGCGGCAGAGTGGTGCGAGAACGCGTGGATCGATCCGGGAACGCCAGCGTCAGCGGACGAATCCATGCCTGTGTCCGTAGCATCCGCGCATACGTATGCAAAGACAGTCAGGCACGGCGCCTGTTCGCAGCCGATCCCATGTCCCGCGCCATAGTTTGACCCTGCGCGAGCGTCAAACCGCCTATCCCATAGCAATTCTGATGGGCGGCCAATCGCGGCTTTAGAGCCTGTCCTGTAGAGGTGGGGGCATTGGCACGGTGTCGATTTTGGCTCAGCGTAAGGAGCGAGGAGGGAGCGATGCTTGCCCATCGTGACCGACGAGCGACGTGGCGCTGGGCCAAAATCGGCCCGCCCCTTCGGGGTCGTGTCAAAAGGCCCGCTGGCTTCGTCGCGGCACTTGCAGGGGCAACCAGCCCCTGCTGCGCCCCACTCCTGTCCAGCGGGCCTTCTGACACGATGCGAATGTCCCCACCTCTACAGGACAGGCTCTCGCGCAGGCGATTGTCTCGCGCGGGCGTTGGCGCTACCCATTGGGATAGGATAAGGCGGCGCCCGGGGAGATCAGTATCATGTCCGACAGCACCACCGAACCGCCGGCCTCCGTGGCGGAGCATGATGGCGTGGATGGCCGCACCATGCAGATCGCGCTGGTGGATGATGATCGCAATATCCTCACCACCGTATCGATCGCGCTGCAGGCCGAAGGCTTTGCCACCCGCCTCTATTCCGATGGCGAGACGGCGCTGAAGGCGCTGCTCGAAAATCCGCCCGATCTTGCGGTGTTCGACATCAAGATGCCCAAAATGGACGGGATGGAGCTGCTGCGCCGCCTGCGCGAACATTCGCGCCTGCCGGTAATTTTCCTGACCAGCAAGGATGACGAGAGCGACGAGGAAGCGGGCCTTGAACTGGGCGCGGATGATTACATCGCCAAGCCCTTCAGCCTGCGCCTGCTGGTCGCCCGCATCCGCGCGATCCTGCGCCGTGCCGAGCCGCTGCAAGCCGATGCCGATGTCACCACCCAGCCCGAACCGGCGCCGGCGACCTTGGCCCGCGGCCGCCTGTTCATGGACCCCGCACGCCACCAGGTCACCTGGGATGGCCAAGCGGTCAGCCTCACCGTCACCGAATTCCTGATTCTGGAAGCGCTGGCGATCCGTCCCGGCGTGATCAAGAGCCGCAACCAGCTGATGGACGCAGCCTATCCCGACGATGTGTTCGTCGATGATCGCACGGTCGACAGCCACATCAAGCGGATGCGGCGCAAGTTCAAACTCGTCGATCCGGCGTTCGACGCGATCGATACGCTCTACGGCGCGGGCTACAGCTTCACCGATGGCTGAAACGGGCGGTTCGGCCACGGCGGGCGAACGGCTCAGCGCGACCGGACGGTTTGCGCTCACCGCGCGCATCCTCGCGGTCAACATCCTGCCGCTGGCGATCATGGGCGGCGCGCTGTTCTACCTTGATGGTTATCGCACGCAGCTGATCAACGAGCGCTTCAAGCTCGCCCGGATCGAGGCGCAGATTACCGCCGAGGCGCTCGCCGGGGCCAGCCGCGAGCGGCAGGAGGCGCTGCTGGTGCAGATCGGCAAGGAACAGCGCATGCGCCTAAGGATGTTCGATGCCGAGGGCAAGCTCACCGCCGACAGTTTCGCGCTCGCCGATCCCTCGTTCCGGTTCAACGACATCAATGATGACGACTGGGAACAACGCTTCGCCCGCTGGCTCGATCGCACGGTGGACACCATCGTCAGCGCCGAGGCGGTTCAGGACTATGTCGAGCCCGAAGCACAGGACGCCAATGCCTGGCCCGAACTCGCCCGTGCGCGCGAGCTCGGGCTTTCGCAGGTGCGACTCTATGACTGGAGCGACGGCACGCCGGTGATCACCGCCGCCGCGCCTGTGGGCCTGCAAGGCGCAACCTTGCTGACAGTCCGCAACGCAGTCGACATCACCGAAAGCGTGCGAGAGGCCCGCACCACGCTGTTCTTCGCGATGTTGCTGGTGCTGGGCGCATCGGCGCTGCTTTCGTTGTTCCTCGCCCGCACGATCGTCACGCCGCTGCGCCAGCTGGCCAAGGCCGCGGTGCGCGTGCGGCAGGGGCGCGAGCGCGAGGTCGAAGTCCCCCGACTGCCGCAGCGCAGCGACGAGATCGGTCTGCTCGCCCGCGCGGTCTCGGACATGACCGGCGCGCTGCGCCAGCGGATCGACGCGGTCGACAGCTTTGCGGCGGACGTGGCGCACGAAATCAAGAACCCGCTCGCCAGCATGCGGAGCGCGATCGAGTCGCTCCCGCGGGTGGAAGACCCGGCGCTGCGCAGCGAGCTGATCGCCATCGCCACCCATGACGTGCGCCGGATTGACCGCCTCGTGAGCGAGATTTCCGATGCCAGCCGGATCGACGCGGAAATGAGCCGCGCCACGCTCGAGACGATCGATCTGGCCGACCTCGCCCGCGCGATCATCGGCGGACGCGAGAACCGCGCCGAGAACGAAGGCCGCCGGATCGAGCTGACGAGCACCGGCCCGGCGGCGCGGGTGCGCGGGGTGGGCATGCGGCTCGAACGCGTGATCGAGAACCTGCTCGATAACGCAGTGTCCTTCTCCCCGCCCGATGCGCCGATCGAAGTGATGATCCACCGCGAAGGCCGCTCGGTCAGTCTGTCGGTCTGCGATCACGGCCCCGGCATTCCCGAGGAATCGCGTGAAAAGGTATTCCAGCGATTCCATTCGGTGCGCCCCGATGCCGAAGCCTTCGGCAATCATTCGGGCCTCGGCCTCGCCATTGGCCGCGCGATTGCCGAGGCGCATGATGGCACGCTGACCGCCCACGCCCGGCCTGACGGAACGCAGGGCGCGTGCCTGCGCTTGCAGCTCCCCGCAGCCGCATGAGCGCCGGGCACCCCATCGTGATGCAGGCGAGCGCGGTCGTCATCGGGGGCCGTGCGCTGCTGATCGAAGGGCCGCCGGGTAGCGGCAAATCGAGCCTCGCACTGGCGCTGATTGATCGCGGGGCGGCACTGATCGGCGATGACGCGGTGACGCTGACGGCGAGCGACGGGCGTTTGATCGCCGCACCCCCGCCCAATATCGCCGGCCTGATCGAGGTGCGCGGGGTTGGACTGATCCGCCTCCACGCCGTCTCCGACATACCTATCGCCCTAATCCTATCTCTTGGCGGCGCTACGCCTGTCCGCCTGCCCGAAGTGCCCCTGCCCTACCGTACAATCGCAGGTGTGGCCATTCCGGTGCTCGCTTTCGATCCCGGCACAATCGCGCCCGCGCTGCGCGCAGAACACGCGCTGTCCTTGCACGGACTGGCGATCAATCCTGCTTCCCTTTGCGGCGCATCCGCGCAAGATATCGCGCCATGACCGACGCGCCCGCCCCCGCCTCCACCGATACGCCAGCCCAGCAACAGCTGCTGCTGGTCACCGGCCTTTCGGGCGCGGGCAAATCGACCGTGCTGGCGGTGCTCGAGGACATCGGCTGGGAAGTGATCGACAACTTCCCGGTGCGACTACTCAAGCGGCTGGTCGCCAAGCCCGAGGAGCCGCGCGGCCCGCTTGCCATCGGCTTCGATTCGCGCACCCGCGGCTTCGTCCCCGCCGATGTCATCGCGCTGGTGAAAGAGCTTGCCGCGCGTCCCGATATCGCGCTGACCTTCCTATTCCTCGATTGCGCGGGAGGCGAACTGGAGCGCCGCTTCAACGAAACCCGCCGCCGTCACCCGATGGCCGCTGGCCGCCCGGTGCTGGAAGGGATCGCGGCCGAGCGCGAATTGCTCGAACCGCTGCGCCGCTGGGCCGACATGGTGATCGATACCAGCGCGATGACCAGCAACGATCTGCAAGGCCAGGTCCGCACCCTGTTCGGCACGGACACCGATGCCGCCGCGATGACGGTGACCTTGTCGAGCTTCGGCTTTGCCCGCGGAATGCCGCCGCTCGCCGATCTGGTGTTCGACATGCGCTTTCTCGACAATCCGCACTGGGTGCCGGAATTGCGCGAGCAGACCGGGCAGGATGCTGCCGTGGGCGAACACATCGAACGCGACCCTGCCTTTGCCCAAGCCTTCGTCCGGATCCGCGATCTGCTGCTCCTTCTGCTCCCGCGCTATCAGGCGCAAGGCAAGCCCTATGTTCATATCGCCTTCGGTTGTACCGGCGGGAGACACCGCTCAGTCTACACCACCGAACGCATGGCCGAAGGCTTGCGCGCCGCAGGGTTTTCGCCCACTGTCCGGCATCGCAATCTGGGCTCGCGCGCGGCGGATGAAATCGAACGTGATCGGCGTTAGGCGCAACCCGGTAGGTCTGGCATTGTCCAGACGAGTGGAAACGCGTAAGGGTCGCTCCCCCGCGGCCAAGCAACGGACCCTTTTTCGCACATGATCGGCTTGATCCTGGTTACTCACGGTCGTCTCGCGGACCAGTTTGTCGAGGCGATGGAACACGTTGTCGGCCCGCAAAGCGGCATCGTCACCGTGTGCATCGGCCCCAATGACGACATGGAACAGCGCCGCACCGATATCGCCGAGGCGATCACTGCGGTCGATTCCGGCAGCGGCGTCATCATCCTCACCGATCTTTTCGGCGGCACGCCTTCGAACCTCGCGATCTCGCTGCTCGAAGCCGGGCGGATCGAAGTGATCGCAGGGATCAACCTGCCGATGCTCATCCGCCTCGCCGGTGCACGCAAGGCGATGGATGTCACCGCCGCCGTCCATGCGGCGCGGACTGCGGGGCGCAACTACATCACCATCGCCAGCGAACTTCTGGGGCAGGACAGCCCCCCGGTGCGGGCCAAGGCATAGGGAGCCTGATGGTGGGGGAGGCACGGCAGAGCGTTCTGATCGTCAACCGGCGCGGCCTGCACGCCCGCGCCAGCGCCAAGTTCGTCGGCGCGGTCGCGGGCCTGCCCGAAGGGGTCAAGGTCACCGTCAGCAAGGCCCCGCACAGCGCCGCAGGAGGATCGATCCTCGGCCTGATGATGCTCGGCGCGGCCAAGGGTGACACGGTTGAAGTCGCGGTCGAAGGCACCGATGCCGAAAACGTGCTCGGCGAACTCGTCGCGCTGATCGAAAACGGCTTCGGCGAGGATTGACGCGCGGCCACCCGCCCCGCCCACAGAATTCGCCATGCGCAAGCACATCACCGGCTTTTCCAACCCGACCGTCAAATATCTGCGGTCCTTGCGCGACAAGAAGCATCGCAAGCGCGCGGGCCAGTTCCTGGTCGAAGGGCTGCGCCTGATCGAGGACGCCCGCGCCTGCGGACGTCTGCCGCAAACGCTGGTGATGGCCGAGGGGCGCGAACATCCCTTGCTCGAACGGCTCGAAGCCGACGTCATGGCGGCAGGCGGCGAAGTGATTGCGACCACGCCCGACATCCTCTCCAAAATCACCGGCAAGGATAACGCGCAGAGTGTGGCCGGGGTGTTCGACGAGTGGGACACCTCGCTCGCCGCCCTCGACCGCAACGCCGCGCCGATTTGGCTCGCGGCGCAGGCTCTGCGCGATCCGGGCAATCTCGGCACGATGCTGCGCACCTGCGACGCGGTGGGCGCAGGAGGCCTGATCCTGATTGACGACTGCGCCGATCCGTTCAGCGCCGAGGCCGTGCGCGCGAGCATGGGGGCGGTGTTCACTGTGGGCGTGGCGCAGGCACGCTGGGACGAATTCCTGCCGTGGCTGCGAAGCGGGAGCGGGCAGTTGGTCGCCGCGAGCCTGCGCGATGCCGTGCCCTATCGCGGCGCGGCCTATCAGGCACCCTGCTTCATTCTGGTGGGCAACGAATCGCAAGGGTTGCCCGAGGAATACGAAGCCGCCTGCGACCTGCGCGTCACCATGCCGATGAAAGGCCGCGCGGATTCGTTGAACGCGGCGGTGGCAGGAGCGGTGCTGGCTTACGAGGTGCTGGCGGCGCTGGAGACGTAATTACTCCGCCGCGTCCTTGCGATCTTCGAGCGCGGGGTATTCTGCCTCGACCTCTTCAGCGTCAGCCGCATTGTAGCGCGGGGCGCTTTCCACCAGCGGCACGTCCTCGATCGCGCGCTTGCCGATTTCGACGCCCTTGTCCGCCAGCCGGCGGCCCGAGGACAGCACATTGCGTTCAAAGCTGCCGACGAACTTGTTGTAATTGTTGACCGCGCTTTCCAACCCGCCGCCGACGCGCTTGAGGTGCTCGGCAGCCGTGGCGAGGCGATCGTAGAGCTCGGCGCCCATGCGCCCGATTTCCTGCGCTTCCTTGGCGAGGCCATCCTGCCGCCACACCTGCGCAACAGTGCGGGCGATGGCGACGAGGTTGGTCGGGGTAGCCAGCAGCACGCGCTTGTCGAAGGCGAAGTTCCACAGATCGGGATCGGCTTCGAGCGCTGCGGCGACGAAGTGTTCGCCCGGCACGAACATCACCACGTAATCGGGCGCTTCTTCAAATTGCGACTGGTAGCTCTTGGCGCCCAGCGTCTGCACGTGATTGCGCATCGAGCGCACGTGATCGGACAGCGCCTTCGCCCGCGCATCCTCGTTCTCGGCCTCGAACGCCTCCTGATAGGCGTTGAGCGAGACCTTGGAATCGATCACCAGCACCTTTCCGCCCGGGATCCGCACGATCGCATCGGGCCGCAGCCGGCCATCCTCAGTATCGACCGAATGCTCCATGACGAAGTCGGTATGCTGCGCGAGCCCGCATTGTTCGAGCAGGTTCTGGAGCGCCTTTTCTCCCCAGCGCCCACGCGCCTTGGGCGCATTGGTGAGCGAATTGCCGAGCCGCTGCGCCTCGCGCTTAACCTCGTCCTGGCCCTTGCGCATTTCCTCGATCACGCCGGCCAGCTGGCCGAAGGCATCGACGCGCTTTTCCTCCAGCGCCTTGACCTGCTCCTCGTAGCTCTTCAGCCGGTCCCCCACGGGGGCAAGCAGGGCCTTGAGCTTTTCCTCGCTCGCCTTTTCGGAATAGCCGAGGCGTTCCTCGGCGCGCTTGAGGAAGGCTTCCTGCGCGCGGTTCAGAACCTGTGCGCCAGTATTCTCGAACTCCTTGAGGAGATTGCTCCGCGATTCTTCGAGCAACCGCTTCTGCTCCTCGAACGCAGCGCGCTCGGCGCGAAAGCGGGCGTTTTCCTCGCGCGCGGCATCGAGCTGGGTCGCGAGTCCATCGGCCCGCGCGGCGCGTTCGGACATGGTAGCAAGCTCGGTCACGGCCGCGCGGAACTTCTCATCCAGCGTCTTGGCCCCGTCCTCAGCCTCGGCCAGCCGCGCACGCAGATCGGCCAGCGGCCGCGAGGCAAGAAACCATCCGATCGCGGCACCGACGGCGAGAGCGAGAATCGCAAGAATTGCAGGGTCCATCACACACTCCTACACGGAACGTATAGGGAACGCTAGGGCGTTGCTCGTCTTTCCAACAGGAAAGCGGGGCCCCGGATCCAGTCCGGGGTGACGAAAGGAGAAAGCTTTAGCCCGAAGGGCCACGAGCGCACGCGCGCGAGCCACAGGTGCCCCGTAGCGAAGCGAAGGGAATAGCACCGAGGATGTGCCCGCGGAGGCGGGCACACAAACAGACTACGCCGCCCGTCTGATCTTTTCGAGCTTCTTCAGCACCATCGCGCGCTTCAGCCGCGAGAGGTGGTCGATGAAGAGGATGCCTTCGAGGTGATCCATCTCGTGCTGCAGGCAGGTCGCCAGCAGGCCTTCGAGCGCTTCCTCGTGGGTGTTGCCGTCGAGATCCTGGTAGCGGACCTTGCAGGTCGCCGGACGATCAACGTCGGCATAGATCTCGGGGACCGAGAGGCAGCCTTCCTGATAGGTCGAAAGCTCGTCCGCCGGATCGAGGATCACGGGGTTCACGAACACCCGCGGTTCCTTCTTGGTCGCGGGGTGCGTGTGCTTGTGGCCGTTGTGGTGGCATTCCACCGGCTCGGCATCCGGGTCTTCGGGCTGGAGATCGATCACCAGCACGCGCTTGGGCACGCCGACCTGGATCGCGGCGAGGCCGATGCCGGGGGCATCGTACATCGTCTCGAACATGTCTTCGACGAGGCTGTTCAGCTCAGGGCCGAACTCATGCGGTTCGACCGGAGTCGAGATGGTCTTCAGCCGGGGATCCGGCACTTCGAGGATTTCACGGATAGCCATAGCGGCTATTTAGGCGAGGGACGCGCGAATATCAACGCGGGGCGCGGGCAAACAGCTTGCGCGCCACCGGCCCCCATCCCAGCCAAAGTTCCGTCACGATGATCGGGAGGGTCAAAGTCAACCACTCCTTGGTCGTCTCCTGCGTGTCCTCGATTGGAATGAAACCCAGCAGATCGCTTTGCGCCTGATTGATCAGCCGCACCCACACGAAGGCACCACCGAGCGCGAAGGCGCGGATGGCGAAGCGGCGGTGATTGGCAAAATCGCGACGGCGGGCGGCCTGCCATGCGATCGCCGCGAACAGGAACCACAGCGCCCCAAGGATCGATAGCGGGATGCGCGATCCGGGCCACTGTATGGTGCTGCCAAGATAGATGCCAAGGATGGCTGCCACCATGCAGTTGGCCAGAAACACGCGGCCGAGCCAGCGATGCAGCTGCGGGCGGTTTTGCCGCAACCCCGGCACGAACTGGAACGGCGCGATGACCAGTATCGGTAGGGCCACAACCGCGTGGGCGAGATACCAGACGGTGTGGTTCCAGAGGGTTGATCCGGGCTGCATTTCCGGCTCAGGCAGGGCGACAATCGACTGTCCGAGAAAATATAGGCTGGCAACCACAAAGCCCGCCCAGAACGCATACCAGACCGGGTGGACCCGGTGCCTTGCCTGAGCATTTGCCTGTGTCGCCATTGCCGACAATCCCCCCGTCCCGACGCGGGAGCAAACTACCCCACCGGTCGCCGCGCGCGCAAGGCCTGCGCCAGCGTGCCTTCGTCGAGGTAATCGAGCTCGCCGCCGACGGGCAGACCATGGGCAAGCTGGGTGACGCGCAGGGGGAAGGCTTCCAGCCGCTCCGCGAGGTAGTGCGCGGTGGTCTGGCCTTCGAGCGTCGCGTTCATGGCGAGCACCACCTCGTCGACCCCGCCCGCTTCGACGCGTGCAAGCAGGCTGGCGATGTTGAGGTTCTCCGGCCCCACCCCGTCGAGCGCCGACAGCCGCCCGCCGAGCACGTGGTAGCGCCCGGGGAATAGCCGCGCGCGGTCGAGCGCCCAGACGTCCGAGACTTCCTCAACCACGCACAAGCTGCGCGCATCGCGGCGCGGATCGGCGCAGATGCCGCACGGGTCGCGCGTGTCGACATTGCCGCAGGTCTGGCATTCGACCAGCGTTTCGGAGACCGCAGCCAGCGCTTCGAGCAGCGCGGGCAGCGCGCTTTCGCGATGCTTGACCAGCCACAGCACCGCCCTCCGCGCCGAACGCGGCCCCAGGCCCGGCAGACGGGCGAGCGCAGAGCTGAGGGCTTCGATCTCTTGCGATGCCATAGCGGGGGAGATAGGGCCTGCGGCTCGCTTCACAAAGGCTTCGGGCAAACCTTATGCGCATCATCTTCATGGGAACGCCCGAATTCGCGGTGCCGGCGCTGACGGCATTGCATGATGCGGGACACGAGATCGTGTGCGCCTACACCCAGCCGCCGCGTCCGGCGGGGCGGGGGAAGAAGCTGAGCCCCTCACCCGTAGCGCTCGAGGCCGAGCGGCTGGGGGTGCCAGTGCGTTCGCCCGTGTCGCTGCGGAATGCCGAGGCGCAGGCCGAGTTCGCGGCGCTTGATGCCGATGTCGCGGTAGTTGCCGCCTACGGGCTGATCCTGCCGCAGCCGGTGCTCGATGCGCCCAAGCATGGCTGCCTCAATATCCACGCCTCGTTGCTCCCCCGGTGGCGCGGGGCGGCGCCGATCCACCGGGCGGTGATGGCGGGCGATGCCGAGACGGGCGTCACGATCATGCAGATGGAAGCCGGACTCGATACCGGTCCGATGCTGCACAAGGTCACTGTTCCGGTCGCGCGCAAGACAACCGGCGAGCTGTTCGTCGAACTCGGCGCCGTCGGCGCGGCGGCGATGGTGGAGGTGCTGGCCGATCTTCCTGCCTTCCCTCCGCAAGTGCAGGACGATGCGGCGGCAATCTACGCGCCGAAGATCGACAAGGCCGAGGCCAAAATCGACTGGAGCGAAGCCGCCGATGTGATCGAGCGGCTCGTGCGCGGCCTCGCCCCCTTCCCCGGCACATGGTTCGAACTCGAAGGCGAGCGGGTCAAGCTGCTGCTGGCTGAGGCGGTGGATGCACAAGGGGCGTCCGGCACGGTGCTGGACGATGATCTGACCATCGCCTGCGGGAGCGGCGCGATCCGGCCCCTCAAGCTCCAGCGCGCGGGCAAGCCGGCGCTCGAACGGCCTGAGTTCCTGCGCGGACGGCCCGTGGCTGCGGGGACGCATCTCGCGTGACCCGTTTCGCGCTCACCCTCGAATTCGACGGCACGCCGTTCTTCGGGCTGCAACGCCAGAGCCACGGGCCGAGCGTGCAGCAATCGGTCGAGGATGCGCTTCAGCGGATTACCGGCGAGAACGTGGTCATGCATTCGGCAGGGCGCACCGATGCGGGCGTCCACGCGCTGGCGATGCGCAGCCATGTCGATATCGAGAAGCCCTTCGATCCGTTCCGGCTCGCGGCAGCGCTTAATGCCCAGCTTCGCCCCGATCCCATCGCGGTCACCGCCTGCGAGGTGGTGGCGGAGGATTGGCACGCGCGCTTTTCCTGCACCGGGCGGCGCTATCTCTACCGCATCGCCAACCGCCGCGCGCCGCTCACCCTGACGCGTGACCGCGCGTGGCATGTGCCCCAGCCGCTCGACGCCGCAGCGATGCACCGCGCCGCGCAGGCGCTGGTGGGAAGACACGATTTCACCACCTTCCGCTCGGTCCATTGTCAGGCTGCCGATCCGGTGAAGTCGCTCGATCTGCTCGACGTGGAGCGTGTGGGTGAGGAAATCCACATCCACGCCGCCGCGCGCAGCTTCCTGCACCATCAGGTGCGCTCGATGGTGGGCTGCCTCAAGCTCGTGGGCGCAGGCACCTGGCCCGAAACCCGCATCGCCGAAGCGCTTGAAGCGCGCGACCGCAACGCTTTGGGGCTTAACGCGCCCCCTCACGGCCTCTACTTCGTCGAGGCAACCTACCCGGATTCGCGAGAGGAAAAACAATGACCACCACCGGAAAGCAGCTCTTCACCACCCTCACCGCCGACGGCAAGCTGACGCTGGAGGTGGCGACAAGCCAGTTCCCCGCGCCCACCGGCAATCAGGTGCTGGTCAAGATGGAAGGCGCGCCGATCAACCCCAGCGATCTCGCGATCCTCACCAGCGCCGCCGATTTCGAAAACGCCGAATACACCCCCGGCAAGGTCGTCGCGGTGATGCCCGAGCCCTTCCTCACCGGTAACAAGGGCCGCCACGGCCAGCGCCTGCCTGCCGGCAACGAGGGCGCGGGCACCGTTATCGCGGCGGGCGAGAGCGACATGGCGCAGGCGCTGATCGGCCAGCGCGTCGCGTGCGTGCCGGGCAATGCCTTCAGCCAGTATGCCATTGCCGATGCGATGATGTGCCTGCCGCTGGGCGATCATTCCTCGGAAGTGGGCGCATCGAGCTTCGTCAATCCGATGACCGCGCTCGGCTTTGTCGAGACCGCGAAGATGGAGGGCCACTCGGCCATCGTCCACCTCGCCGCTGCCTCGAACCTCGGCCAGATGCTCAACCGCATCTGCATCGAGGACGGCATGAAGCTGGTGAACATCGTCCGCAAGCCCGAGCATGTCGCCATGCTCAAGGCGCAGGGCGCGACCTATGTCGTCGATAGCTCGGCCCCGACCTACATGGCCGATCTGCGCGCCGCGATTGCCGAAACCGGCGCTTTCTTGGGCTTCGATCCGATTGGCGGGGGACAAGCCTCGGACGGGGTGCTCAAGGCGATGGAGCAGGTCGCTGCGAGCCAGATGGGCGAATTCTCGCGCTATGGCTCGAACCAGCAGAAGAAGATGTACATCTACGGCCGGCTCGACCTGTCACCGACGATCCTGACGCCGTCTTACGGCCTGCAGTGGAGCATCGCCGGATGGCTGCTCACCCCGTTCCTCCAGCGCGCGGGAATGGAAACCGTCGTACGGATGCGCCAGCGCGTGCAAGTCAACCTCACCACCACCTTCGCCTCGCATTACAAGGCCAAGGTGACGCTGGAAGGGATGCTGGAGAAGGACAACCTCCTCGACTACCGCCAGATGAAGACCGGCGAGAAATATCTGGTCACGCCCTGGGGGTGAGGCCCGATAAGCCACAACCCGTCATCCGTGCTTGACACTGGGTTGGGCTTCTTTTCGCAGTGTCTGAAGGAAAGTAGCCGAGTCCCGTGTCAAGCACGGGGCGACGGGTCGGGCGGTATCTCGAACATAAGCGGATGGCCGCTTTCAGCGTTCGAGAAGTAGGGCGCGAATGGCGGGAGTTGGGTGGAAAACGGACGCTACCGACAGCCTATGTTCTCTAGTCGCCCGTCGAGACCAATGCGAAATTGGCCGCAACCATAGCCAGTCGCTCCAGTCATCGTTGATACGGTGTAGGTAATCCCGGTTCGCAGCTTTTTCGCAGTAATCGAAACAGCGGGAGTGCCGATCATCGGATCGGGAACGCCAGCTTTATCGTAGCCATAGGGTTGGCCCCGAAGAGGCTGCCCATAAACTATTGGAAATTCGTTCTCGCAGCTGTCGTCGTAAGAGATCGTCTGTTCCCAGACTGTTGCCATGTCATCTTCTTCCGCTCTCACCTCTACAGAGCGAACACAGTCGGCACCCCATTGCGGATTAGCCTCGAATATCAAGCGTCCGTCTGACCACTTCGCTTGCACGTCGTAAGAATATGAGCAGCCAGTCAGTGAAACGATGCACAGCGTTAAAAGTGAGACTCGCAACATGTCCTTGAGAAATGCCCCAATTGGCAAATGTCAGCAATGGGGTCGCTTCCCGAACGTCAGCTTTTGTTGCGACAGAGCAAAAACCCGCCCTCACCCATCAAACGCCGCCTGCACCGCCGCCGCGTCCGTAACCCCGTTCGCAATCAGCACCATCAGCAACACTCGCGCCTTGGCCGGGCCGAGCGCCCTGGCCGCCACCAGCCCCAGACCGTCGTCATCCACCTCGACATTGCGGTCGACGAGCCCCTCGTCGACGCGGGTCGAGCGGACGACTGGCACGCCGTTCGCTGCGGCGCGGGCGAGCGTCTTGATGACGCGGGCGGGTGCATTGCCCTGCCCCATGCCGGCCAGCACGAGCCCCACACACCCGATGCCGAGCAGAGCTGCCACGGGCTTTTCGTCCATCCCCGCGCCTGCCGTGAGGATCCCCACGCGCGGCAGCTCCGCCGGGAAGGCGTAGCGTGCCGCTTCGCCTGCGCGGTGCGGCGGGCCGAACCAGTCGAGGCTCGACGGCGTGACCCGCGCCAGCGGTCCGCGCGGGAAGCTGCGGAAGGCATCGATCTGCGCGGTCGCCGCCTTGCGGGCATCGCGGGCGGCGAGCACGGCATCGCCCATCACCAGCATCACGCCTCGCCCGGCTGCCGCCGGATCGCCCACCACCTTCACGGCGTTGACGAAGTTGCGCATCCCGTCCGCGCCCACCGCGTCCGCAGGCCGCATCGCGCCGACCAGCACGATGGGCTTGGTGGTCGGCAAGGTCAGATCGAGCAGGAAACCGGTTTCCTCGGCCGTATCGGTGCCGTGGGTGATGATCACCCCGGTGATCGCCGGATCGGCCAGCGCGCGGGTGCAGGCGGCGTGCAGCACCTGCCATTCGGCCCAGCCGATATCCTGCGATCCGATGCGCGCAATATCCTCGGGCACCAGTTCGGCAGCGAGGCCGAGGGCATCGAGGTGCGCGATCAACACCTCCAGCCCCAACCCTCCCGGGCGATAGGCAGCACCCGTCGCATGCGCGCCCGCGCCTGCAATCGTGCCGCCGGTACCCAGAACCAGAATGCGCGGATGTGTCATGCCGCATGCCCTACCCACCCGCCGCTCGGAGCGCCACAGGACAATTGCATTTGCGCGGCGAGGCGCTAGAGAGCGCTCCCACGCCGTGGGGCGGTTAGCTCAGTTGGTAGAGCATCTCGTTTACACCGAGAGGGTCAGCGGTTCGAGCCCGTTACCGCCCACGGCGCGAGCCTCCGGACAGACCGGAGCGCCGCGCGAGGGGACAGCCGATGGATCTCCAGCTTCAGGGAAAATCCGCTCTAGTGCTCGGCGCGAGCAAGGGCCTCGGACGGGCCATTGCCGAGGCGCTGGCGGCCGAGGGCGCCGAGGTTATCACCGTCGCGCGTTCGGCCAGCACCACGCCGCAACTGCGCCACATCACCGCCGATCTCGATGATCCGGCCGCGCCCGACGTCATTATCGCCGCAGTTCGCGAGCTGGGCCTTGCGCCCGATATCCTTGTACTCAACAGCGGCGGCCCGCCGACGGGGCCTGCGGCGACCACCACGCCGGCTGATTTTTCCGCGGTGATGGGCCGGATGTTCAATTCCCAGCTGACGCTGGTGCAGGCGTTCCTGCCCGAAATGCGGGCGCGCGGGTTCGGACGGATCCTTGCGGTGGCCTCGACCAGTCTGATTACCCCGATCCCCGGCCTCGTGCTCTCCAACGCGGTGCGCGCGATGCTGGCATCGTGGTGCAAGACCCTCGCCGCCGAAGTCGCGGCTGACGGGGTCACGGTGAACCTGCTGCTGCCCGGCCAGATCGCCACGGACCGCCTCACCAGCCTGCACGCCGCGATGGCTGCCGGTAGCGGGATGGCGGCGGAACAGGTTACCGCCCGCTCGATCGCAGCGATCCCTGCCGGGCGATTAGGCCGGCCCGAGGAGTTCGGTGACATGGCCGCCTTCCTCGCCTCGTCGCGCGCGGGCTTCATCACCGGCTGCGCCATCAAGGTCGACGGCGGGCAGACCGCGACGCTCTGACGCGCCGCGCCGCGCGGCTCACTTTGAAGCGAGACTTTCGCGGATCATGGCGATGGCTTCGGGGCTATCCCACTCATAACCACCCGCCACGCGCAGCACTTCCTTGCCGGTCGCATCGAACAGGATTGTCAGCGGCAGCACGCCTTCGGGCGAGAACTGCGCGGACATCTGCGTGTCGGGATCAAGCCAAGGCTCGAGACGTGCGAAGCCCTTCTCGGCAAAGAACGGCGTCACCGCGTCGGCCCCGGTCAGATCCTGACTGATGGTGATGACCCGCACCTCGCCCTCAAGCTCGCCCGCCAGCCTGTCGAGCTGCGGCATCTCGATCACGCACGGCCCGCACCAGGTGGCCCACAGGTTGACCAGCACCGGCCCGTCCTGCGCACCCAGATCGAGCACCTTGCCGGCCGGATCGCGCAACTGCAGCGCGGGCAGCGGCGTGCCGGCGAACTTGCGCTCCACCACGCCCGCCGGCGTCTTGCTTCCTTCGGCTGCCTCGCCCGGTTGCGCTGGCGCGTCGGCGGCCCTATCGCATCCGGCGAGGATCAGGAGCGGCAGTGCAAGGATGAGCGACAAGCGGGACATGACAGGCTCCGGGAATAACAGCACCAACGCGATGTGGGGCGGGCGCTTCGCCGATGGCCCTAGCGCGATCATGCGTGAAATCAACGCCTCGATCCCGTTCGACAAGGCGCTGTGGCGGCAGGATATCGCCGCGAGCAAGGCTCATGTGGCGATGCTCGGCGCGCAGGGCATCATCGCCGCCGATGATGCGGCCACGATCAGTGCCGGGCTCGATCTGGTTGCCGCCGAATACGAACGCAACGGCGTGCCCGAAGACTGGGACCGCGAAGACATCCATATGACGACGGAAGGCAGGCTGGCCGAACTGATCGGGCCGGTCGCGGGCCGCCTGCACACCGCGCGCAGTCGCAACGATCAGGTGGCGACCGATTTCCGCCTGTGGGTGCGCGATACCATCGACGCGATGGACGAAGGGCTCGCCGGCTTGCAACGTGCGCTGGTAAGCCGCGCGGCCGAGCACGCCGACAGCATCATGCCCGGCTTCACCCATCTCCAGACCGCGCAACCCGTGACCCTCGGCCACCACCTGATGGCCTATTACGAGATGTTCCGGCGCGACCGTTCGCGCCTCACCGATGCGCGGGCGCGGATGAACGAATGTCCGCTGGGCTCGGCCGCGCTGGCGGGCACCGGCTTCCCGATCGACCGCACGGCAACAGCCAGCGCGCTAGGGTTCGATGCGCCCACCGCCAACTCGCTCGATGCCGTGTCCGACCGCGACTTCGCACTCGATTTCCTCTACGTCTGCTCCGGCACCGCGCTGCACCTCTCGCGCCTCGCCGAAGAGCTGATCTTGTGGGCGAGCCAGCCCTTCGGCTTCATCCGCCTGCCCGACAGCCTCTCGACCGGCTCGTCGATCATGCCGCAGAAGAAGAACCCCGATGCCGCCGAATTGGTGCGCGGCCATTCGGGTCGGGTTATCGGCGCGCTCACCAGTCTGATGATCACGATGAAGGGCCTGCCGCTCGCCTATTCCAAGGACATGCAGGACGACAAGCCGCCGGTCTTCGAAGCCGCCGGCCTGATGGCGCTGAGCATCGCGGCAATGACCGGAATGATCGCCGACGCGACCTTCAACACCGCGCGGATGCGGGCAGCGGCCGAGCTTGGCTATGCCACAGCGACTGACCTTGCCGACTGGCTGGTGCGGGTGCGCGGGATCCCGTTCCGCGAAGCCCACCACATCACGGGCAGCGCGGTAAAGCTCGCCGAAAGCCGGGGCGTCGCGCTCGATGCCCTGCCGCTTGCCGATCTGCAGGCGATTGATGCGCGGATCGACGAAAGCGTCTATGCTGCGCTGTCGGTTGATGCCTCGGTTGCGGCGCGCACATCGCTTGGCGGAACCGCGCCCGATCAGGTCCGTTTGCAAGTCGCCCATGCGGCCCGGATGCTGGGGATGGAGGAATGATGCGGATTGCGATTGCCCTAGCCGGTGCGCTTGTCCTTGCCGGATGCGGTGCCAGCGCGCCGCTGAAACCGCCCGCAGGCGCCAGCATGCCGACCGCGCCCTATGGCGCGCAGAGCGAGCCGACCGCCGATGAACTCCTCCGCCGCGATGCCCTCGCCGCACCCGAACGCAGCGTCGAACTGCGCCGCCGGTCAGAAGAACGCCAGGACGATCCCTTCGATCTGCCGCCCGAATAGAAGCGATACCAATGGACCATTTTGCCTATCGTGACGGCGTGATGCACGCCGAAGACGTCCCGCTGCCGCGCATTGCCGAAGAGGTCGGCACCCCCGTCTATGTCTATTCGCGCGCAACGCTGGAACGCCACGCGCAGGTGTTCCGCGCCGCGCTGGAGGGCGTGCCCGACAAGCTGATCGCCTTCGCGGTGAAGTCCAATCCCAACCTCGCTGTGCTCAAGGTGCTGCAACGGCAGGGCATGGGCGCTGACGTGGTCTCGGTGGGCGAGATGCGGCGCGCGCTGGCGGCCGGAATTGCGCCGGAGATGATCGTCTTCTCGGGCGTGGGCAAGACGGCCGCCGAGATGATCGCCGCGCTTGATGCCGGGATCGGCCAGTTCAATATCGAGAGCGAGGAAGAAGGCGTCGAGCTGGCAGAAATCGCCGCGGCCAAGGGCATGACCGCCCAGTGCACGCTGCGGATCAATCCCGATGTCGATGCCGGCACGCACGACAAGATTTCCACCGGCAAGGCCGACAACAAGTTCGGCGTGCCGATCAGCGAGGCAGGCCAGATCTTCGGCAAGCTGGCGGGTCTGCCGGGCGTCAACCTGCGCGGTGTGGCGGTGCATATCGGCAGCCAGCTTGCCGATCTCGCGCCGCTTGAAGCTGCCTTCGAAAAGCTTGGTGCTTTGGTCGCTGCCTTGCGGGGTGCAGGCCACACCATCACCCATGTCGATCTCGGAGGCGGATTGGGCGTGCCCTATCGCGTCGGCGAGGTGCTGCCCGCGCCGGCCGAATATGGCGCTATGGTTGCGCGGGTGACGAAGGACTGGGGCGTGAAGCTGATCTTTGAGCCCGGTCGCGTGATCGCGGGCAATGCCGGGGTGCTGCTGACCCGCGTCGTGCGGGTGAAGCGCGGCATCAACGATCCCTTCGTGATCGTGGACGCGGCGATGAACGATCTCGCCCGGCCGGCGCTTTACGGCGCCTATCACCACTTCGAAGCGGTAAACCCGGGCGGTGCGCAGATGACCGCGAACATCGTCGGCCCGATCTGCGAAACCGGCGATACCTTCGCGATGGGCCGCGAATGCGACGCCTTGGAAGCGGGCGATCTCGCCGTGTTCCGCACTGCGGGCGCCTATGGTGCGACAATGGCCTCGTCCTACAATTCGCGCGGTTTCGTGGCCGAAGTGCTGGTCAATGGCGACAAGTTCGCGGTGGTGGCTGACCGGATCGAGGCGGGCGCGATCATGGACGCCGAACGCGTTCCGGACTGGCTGGCGTAACCCGCGCCATGAGCACCATCGCCAGCCTGCCACTGTTCCACCGGATTGCCGGGCAGAAGGTGTTGGTGCTGGGCGATGGCCCCGCGGCAGAACCCAAGCGGCGACTGGTCAAGCGCGCGGGGGGCGTGGTGGTGGATGACCTCGCCCGCGCGGTGGATGAAGGCGTGCGGCTGGCCTTCATCGCCTATGATGATGCGCAGGCCTGCGAAGTGGCGGCGATCAATGCGCGCTGTGCGGGAATGCTGGTCAATGTCGTTGACCGGCCAGAATTATGCGATTTTACAACACCTTCCATCCTTGACCGCGATCCTCTGCTGATCGCGATCGGGACGGGTGGGGCGTCGGCGGGCCTGGCGAAGCATGTGCGGCTGCGGCTGGAGCGGGTGTTGCCGGATTCGCTGGGGCTGCTTGCAAAGGCGCTCGAAGCGGTGCGCCCTGCCCTGCGCGCGCGCTTTCCCGACGGGGCTGACCGGCGGCGCGCGGTCGACGCGGCGCTGCGCGAAGGCGGCGCGCTCGATCCACTTGATTCCGATGCTTTTCAACGCGTTGATGCGTGGATTGGGGGCGAGATGCCCCCCACCCAAGGCGCTGTTATCGAGCTTGTCCTGACCAGTGAAGACCCTGACGAGTTAACCCTGCGACAGGCCCGACTGCTGGGTGAGGCGGATGTCCTGTGGCTCGATGGCGCGGTGCCTTCGGCACTCCTCAGTAGGGCACGGGCGGACGCTGAACGGCGGGTCTGGACGGGGTCAAGCGGGGGTCTAGCAGGGGTCAAGGAGGGGTCTGGAGGGGGTCTGGAAGGGGCCAAGACCGCACCTGATGCGGGGTTGAGCCTGATCCTGCGCTGGCGGCCCGCAAACCCGTCCGAAGTCCGCTAGGCCGCGAGCTCGACCGGGGTCCGCAGGCTCGCAAAATAGCCCGCCATTGCCGCCATCGCCTTGTCGCTCAGCGCAATGAAGGCGCGGCGGCGGTCGGCCGGATCGGGCACGCGCAGGAAGATCCCGCTTTCGACCATCTGGGTGAGCCAGCGCAGCGCCGTGGTCGCCGGAACGCCTGCCGCGATGCACAGCGAAGTGACCGACACCCGCGCGCCTTCGCCGTGCGCGGCGGTCAGATCGAGGAGCATATCCCACGCCGGATCGCCGAACAGTTCGGCATCGAAGAACCGCGCGCGCGCCTGGCGGTTGACGATCAGCTGGCGCACCTGCTGCGGTGCGGGCAGGCGCGGACGCGCATCGCCCGCAAGGTCGGCACCCCAGCCGATGCCGGAACGCGCGGTGTGGTAATCCGGTTTGCTCTCCCCAAGCGCGCGGGGACCTGCGGCAGGCTGCGGCGCTTTCGTCATCCGGTCGAGCGAATGGGCGATGGCTTCAACCTGCTGCGAAAGGCGGAGCAGCGCCAGCCGGTCTTCCTCGGCCATTTCGCGCACCCGCGCCGCGCCCGCCTCACCCATCACGCGCCCCACCGCGATCACGCGTTCGGCGCGGCTGGGCGCGACGAGGATCTGCGGGTTCGACTGATCGAGCACCGCAAAGACATCATCCAGACCAGCTAGATCGGTCGCCACGATCAGCTTTGCACCCGCGCGCGCCACGCGCATGTCGAGCCGCGCCAGCCCTGCCAGCGTCATTCCCCCAAGGCCGCCGCTGCCGGGCGACGGGCAATCGACCATCACCACATCGCCGAGCAGCGCAATCGGCCCGTCGATCAGCCCGCCCACCGGCCCGCCATCGATCGTGCGGAAACCCGCCCCGCCCAGATCGGCCGCCGCCTGCGCGCGCGCGCCCGCATCCTCGCCAAAGATCGCCACCCGCGCGGGGCAGCCACCGCCATCGCGCGCGAGATCATAGGAAAAATCGGCTTGGTTCGACGGGTGGGCCAGCATCGACTCGACTCCAACAATGTTGGAACGAGAGTAGAACAAAAAAGGATCAGGTCAAGTAAATCTGCGTATTAGGGCCTGATTTCAATCACCGTTCCATCCGGCACGATCCGCCACAATTCCTCCATCTCGGCGTTGGAAAAGGCGATGCAGCCGTCAGTCCAGTCACCCGGAATCCTGCCGAAGGGCAGGCTGTTGGGCTGGCCGTGCAGGAAGATATCGCCCCCCGGCGAGCGGCCATACTGCGCGGCAAAGGCGCGGTCGGCGGAGTTGGGGTAGGAGACTTTGAGGCTCAGGTGATAGGCACTGCCCGGATTGCGCCCTTCGATCACATAGCGGCCTTCGGGCGTGCGCTCGTCACCTTCAAACTGCTTGTGGCCCTCGGGCGCGTCGCCCAATTGCAAGCCGCGCCAGGCCTTGACCGGCTGGCCGCCCGCATAGGCGATCATCAGCCGTTCGGACTTGTCGACGATGAGGTAATCGACGGTACTGAAGCGCCGTTCGGGCACAATCCGCGCCGCCTCGCGCGCCAGTGGCGGCTGGGAGGACGGTCCCTCGGCCACCTCAGGCGGGGGATTGGCGCAGCCGGCGAACGCCAGCAGCGGCAGGAGGGCAAGGCGCTTCATTGCCGCCAAGGATAACCCTTTGGCAGCCTTGCAATCAATCCACGAAAGGATCGCGCATCAGGATCGTGTCGTCCCGCTCGGGCGAGGTCGAAACCAGCGCGACGGGGCATTCGATCAGCTCCTGGATGCGCTGGATATACTTGATCGCGTTTGCCGGCAGATCGGCATAGCTGCGCGCACCGGCCGTGCTTTCGTGCCAGCCGTCCATTTCTTCGTAGATCGGCTCGCATTCGGCCTGATCGGCGGCGTGACTGGGGAGGTAATCATAGACCTTCCCGCGCAGGCGGTATCCGGTGCAGATCGCGACCTTCTCCAGCCCGTCGAGCACGTCGATCTTGGTGAGCGCGATGCCGGTGACACCGCTGATCGCGCAGGACTGGCGCACCAGCACGGCATCGAACCAGCCGACGCGGCGCTTGCGGCCCGTCACCGTGCCGAACTCATGCCCGCGCTCGCCGAGGCGCTGGCCGATTTCGTCTTCCAGCTCGGTGGGGAACGGGCCGGAGCCGACGCGGGTGGTATAGGCCTTGACGATGCCGAGCACGAAGCCGGTCGAATTGGGGCCGAGGCCGGAGCCCGAAGCCGCCGTGCCGCTCACCGTGTTCGACGAGGTGACGAAGGGATAGGTGCCGTGATCGACATCGAGCAGCACGCCCTGCGCGCCTTCGAACAGGATCTTGGCGCCCGCACGGCGGACCTTCTTGAGGCGCTTCCACACCGGCTGGGCGAACTTCAATACGAAAGGCGCAATCTCGCGCAGTTCCTCGAGCAGCGCGGCACGATCGACCGGCGGCTGACCGAAGCCGGCGCGCAGCGCGTCGTGGTGCGCGCAGAGGCGATCGAGCTGCGGCTCCAGCGTGTCGAGGTGGGCAAGGTCGCACACGCGGATCGCTCGGCGGCCGACCTTGTCCTCGTAAGCCGGGCCGATGCCGCGCCCGGTGGTGCCGATCTTGCCCTTGCCCGCAGCCGTTTCGCGCAGGCCATCCAGATCGCGGTGCAGCGGCAGGATCAGCGGGCAGTTGTCGGCAATCGCGAGGTTCTCGTCGGTGATCGAAACGCCCTGCCCTTCGACCTTGGCAACCTCGTCCCGCAGCGCCCAGGGATCGAGCACCACGCCGTTGCCGATCACCGAAAGCGTGCCGGACACGATGCCCGAGGGCAGCAGCGAGAGCTTGTAGGTCTTGCCATCGATCACGAGCGTATGGCCGGCGTTATGCCCGCCCTGAAAGCGCACCACCACATCGGCGCGGCTGGCGAGCCAATCGACGATCTTGCCCTTGCCCTCATCGCCCCACTGGGCACCGATCACGGTAACGTTGGCCATGTCTATCCTTATCCGGGTGGCGCTCAGAACCGCGGCGGGGCCTAGGCGCTTGGGGCGTTTGAGGCAAGGGCGCGCGCAGGACGAACGAAGGGTTTTGACCGGTGCTGCGTTATGGAGGCAGAGACCCTGACAAGGACATTGCCATGAACACCGCTTCCAAAGCCCTGATTGCCGCTGGCGCTGCCGCGCTGCTCGCCAGCCCCATTCTGGCCCAGCGCCAGGGCGAACGCCTGCCCGCCGACTGCCGCGAGGAGATCATCAAGCTGTGCGGCACGGACCGCGCGCAGATGCGTAGCTGCTTGCGCGAGAAGGCCGCTCAGCTGTCCGAAACCTGCCGCACCGCTCTTCGCGAACGCATGGAAGCGCGCGGAACTGGTGAGGGCGGACGGCGCGGCGCTGCCGGTTCTGCAATCGGCGCCCGCCCGCAGACCATGAGCTATGGCAGCGATACCTTGCAGGCACTCGACCTGTGGGTGCCGCAGGGCGCGAAGAACGCGCCGCTGGTGCTGTTCGTCCACGGTGGCGGCTGGAAGCGCGGGTCCAAGAACAACGCGATGGGCCGCGCCATGCCCGAACACATGATGGCGCAGGGCTATGCCTTTGCCTCGATCGATTACCGGCTGGTGCCTTCCGCCACCGTTGAGCAGCAGGCGGCGGATGTTGCCGCGGCTCTGGCCTATCTGCTCAAGCGCGCCGACGCGCTCGGGATCGACCGCAGCCGCGTGGTGCTGACCGGCCATTCGGCTGGCGCACATCTGGTCGCGCTGGTGGGGACGGACGAGCGCTATCTGAAGGCGGCAGGCCTCTCCTTTGCCGATATCGACGGGGTGATGCCCAATGATGGTGCGGCCTATGATGTGGCCAAGCAGATCGAAGGCGCAGGGCGGATGATGCTGGAAACCTATACGCAGGCCTTCGGCACCGATCCGGCGCGGCAGAAGGCGCTCTCGCCGACCTTGCAGGCGGCTGCGCCCAATGCTCCGGCCTTCCTGCTGATCCATGTCCAGCGCGAGGACGGGGTGGCGCAGAACAAGGCGCTCGCCGAAGCCCTGAAGCGCGCGGGCACCAAGGTCGAAGTCGGCAGCTTCGAAGGCGAAGGCCTGCGCGGCCACATGGAGATCAACCGCAAGCTTGGCGAGCCCGATTACCCTGCGACTCCGGTGATGGACGCGTGGCTGAAAAAGGTCATCGGCTAGCGGCCTAAACCGCTGCGATCACGTCAATCTCGACCATGAGCTCGGGGAGCGCGAGGCTGCGCACTTCCAGCGTGGTGTCGGCCGGATACGGCGGTGTGAACCAGCGCTTCCTCGCCTCGACGATCTTGGGGAAGTTGCCCATGTCGGTGAGGTAAATCGTGACCTTGACGATCTTCGACAGGTCGCTGCCCGCCGCGGCGAGCACGGTCTCGATATTGGCGAAGGTCTGGGCGAGCTGGGCGTCGAAATCGCCCTCCCCCACGATGCTGCCATCCGCGCCGATGCTCGCCTGCCCTGACAGGAACAGCAGATCGCCGACTTGCCAGGCGGGCGCGATGCAATAGGGCGCGAGAGGATCGTCGGGCAGAGTGATCGGCTTGATCAGGTCGGTCACGCGCCCGGCTCTAGCTCTGTGGGGCCGCCATCGGTGAGGATATGCGTGCAGCCCAGCATCGCGGGATCCTCGGCTTCGGCCAGCTGGGAGAGAGTGCGTGCACCGCCCGCTCGCAGCGCCGCAGCAGCGGTCCGGTCATGGCCGAACGGCAGCCAGATCAACGGCTTTGCTTCCGGCTGCGGCGCAATATCGGCGAGGCGATCAAGGTAAAGCGTAAAGCCGGTCGCAGGCTCGTTACTGCCCGCGATGCGGTAGGTGCCGCCCCGCCCCGCCGCACGGCGAAGGCCTTCGGCATAAAGGGTAAAGCCGAACCACGACTGGTATTCGAACCCGTGGCGCTCGGTCGGGTCGAGAGTGATGCGCGCCGCATCACCAATATGCGCTGCGATCGCCTCCAGCCCGTCGAGCCGCGATTTGAGCGCCCCGCCCGCATCCACATCGCGCAGCGCGGCGAGTGCCGCCGCGAACGGCCCGGTGGCATAGAGCAACGGCAGATAGGCCGCGCCGCCCGCCGCCTTCAGCCCGCCCGCATCCTTGGTATCCAGCTCGCGCCGCACCGCCTCGATCTGTTCGGGATCAAGCGAGAAGGCTTTCTCTGCCAGCGTATCGACCAGATCGGGGAGCGTGAAATCGACCGAGATGCCGGTCAGGCCCGCAGCCTTGAGCGCCTCGATCGCCAGCATCACCGCCTCGCCTGCCGCCGCAACGCTATCAGCGCCGATCAACTCCGCGCCCAGTTGCAGCCGTTCGCGCGCAGGGTCGAGCTGGCTGGCCTTGATCACCACCGTATCGCCGCAATAGGCGAGCCGCAGCGGACGCGGCGCGGTGGCGAGGCTGGTGGCAGCAATCCGCCCGATCTGGGGGGTCATGTCCGAACGCAGCGCCAGCGTGCGCAACGACGCCGGATCGACAAAGCGGAACATCGCCCGCCCTTCGCCCGTGACCGCGCCTGCCATCCGGCCGGCCAGCGAGGCTTCGAACTCGAGCAGCGGCGGGCGCACCCGGTCATAGCCATGCGCACCCAGCACATCGAGACAGGCGCGCATCGCCGCCGTGATCCGCGCCGCTTCAAGCGGCAAGCGGTCCTCAAGGCCTTCGGGAAGGAGATCGTTGGGTTTGGTCATGTCACTCACACGTCATCCCGGGCGTGACCCGGGATCGCTATCGTCTGGCACCCGACTGACCCGACAGCGGCCCCGGGTCAAGCCCGGGGCGACGCCATCTCGATCAGAACGACAGCGCCTTGACCATCTTCACGCCTTCGACCTTCTCGGCCTCGGCGATGACTTCGGGGGTCAGGGCATCGTCGAGGCTCAGCAGCAGCACCGCTTCCCCGCCCGCTTCGCGGCGGCCGAGGTTGAAGGTGCCGATGTTGATCCCGTGGCTGCCCAGCAGCGTGCCGATGCGGCCGATGAACCCCGGCTTGTCGTCGTTGACGATGTAGAGCATGTGCCCGGCCAGTTCGGCTTCGATCCCGATGCCGAAGATTTCGACGAGACGCGGCGCTTCGGTACCGAACAGCGTGCCGGCCACCGAACGCGGCCCCGCGGCGGTTTCCACCGTCACGCGCACCAGCGTGTTGAACGGGCCATCGCGGTCATGCCGGATTTCGCTGACATCAAGCCCGCGCTCCTTGGCGAGGAACGGCGCGTTGACCATGTTCACCGTGTCCGAATAGCGGCGCATGAAGCCCGCCAGCACCGCCGCAGTGATCGGCTTGCCGTTGAGTTCAGCCGCCGCGCCTTCGCGCTCGATGCTGATCTTGGTGAGGTTGCCATGTGCGAGCTGGCCGACAAGGCTGCCGAGCTTTTCGGCGAGCGCCATGTAGGGCTTGAGCTTGGGGGCTTCCTCGGCCGACAGCGAAGGCACGTTGAGCGCGTTGGTGACCCCGCCATTGACGAGGTAATCGGCCAGCTGCTCGGCGACCTGAAGCGCCACATTGACCTGCGCTTCGGTGGTCGAGGCGCCAAGGTGCGGGGTGCAGATGAAGTTCGGCGCACCGAACAGCGGGTGGTCGGCAGCCGGCGGTTCGGTTTCGAACACGTCGAGCGCCGCGCCTGCCACCTGACCGCTTTCGAGGCAGTCCTTGAGCGCCGCCTCGTCAATCAACCCGCCGCGCGCGCAGTTGATGATGCGGATGCCCTTCTTGGCATTCTCAAGCCGTTCGCGGCTGAGGATGTTGCGGGTCTCCTCGGTCAGCGGGGTGTGCAGCGTAACGAAATCGGCGCGGCTCAGCAGCGTGTCGAGATCGACCTTTTCGATGCCGAGTTCGATGGCGCGGTCTTCGGTGAGGAAGGGATCATAGGCGATCACCTTCATCTTGAGGCCGAGCGCGCGGCTGGCGACGATCGAGCCGATGTTGCCGGCGCCGATCAGGCCGAGCGTCTTGCCGGTCAGTTCGACACCCATGAACCCGCTCTTGGGCCACTTGCCGGCCTGGGTCTGCGCGTTGGCTTCGGGGATCTGGCGGGCGAGCGCGAACATCAGCGCAATGGCGTGTTCGGCGGTGGTGATCGAGTTGCCGAACGGGGTGTTCATCACCACCACGCCCTTCGAAGAGGCGTAGGGGATGTCGACGTTATCGACGCCGATACCGGCGCGGCCGATGACCTTGAGGTTGGTGGCGGCATCGAGGATCGCCTTGGTCACCTTGGTCGAGGAGCGGATGGCGAGGCCATCATATTCGCCGATGCGCGCGATCAGCTGTTCAGGCGTTTCGCCGGTGATCACATCGACATCGCAGCCACGCTCTTCGAAAATGCGGGCGGCGTTGGGATCCATCTTGTCGGAAATGAGAACTTTGGGCTTCGTCATGGGGAATTCCTTGCGCGCTCCTGCAACAGCAGGAGCCCAGAAAAAGGGGGGGACCGTGGGCAATGGGCTCCTGCTTTCGCAGGAGCGCACATCGCGGCGGCAATCAGCCGTTCTTGACCTTCTCGTAGGCCCACTCGATCCACGGCAGCAGACGCTTCACGTCCTCCTGCTCGACGGTCGAGCCGCACCAGATGCGCAAGCTCGGCGGCGCATCGCGGTAGCCGTTGAAGTCGTAGCCGACGTTGCGCTCTTCGAGCAGCTTGACGATCTTCTTCGGCACGGCGGCCTTATCTTCGGCCGAGAGGCTGTCGTACCAGTCGCCCTGGAACACCATGCAGACGCCGGTATTGGTCTGCTGGGCCGGGTTGGGCACCATGTTGCGCAGCCACGGGGTGGCCTCGATCCAGTCCTTGACGATCTTGGCGTTCGCATTGGCACGCTCGACCAGCGCCTTGCGCCCGCCGATGCTTTTGGCCCATTCCAGCGCCGCGATGTAATCTTCGGTGGCCAGCATCGAAGGGGTGTTGATCGTTTCGCCCGCAAAGATGCCGGCGTTGATCTTGTTGCCCTTCTTCATGCGGAACAGCTTGGGCAGCGGCCATGCCGGATCGTAGCTTTCGATCCGCGCGACCGCCTTGGGGCTGAGGATCAGCATCCCGTGCTGGGCTTCCGAACCCATCACCTTCTGCCACGAATAGGTGGTGGCATCGAGCTTCGACCAGTCCATTTCCTGCGCGAAGATGGCGCTGGTGGCGTCGTTGATGGTGATCCCTTCACGGCCCGGCTCGAGCCAGTCGGTGTTGGGGATCATCGCGCCCGAAGTCGTGCCGTTCCAGGTGAACACCACGTCGTTGCGCTGGGGAATGGTGGTGAGATCGGGGATCTCGCCGTAATCGGCGGTCAGCACCTGGAGGTTCGGCAGCTTGAGCTGCTTCACCGCGTCCTGGATCCAGATATTGCCGAAGCTTTCCCACGCCGCGACCGTCACCGGGCGCGCGGGATCGAGCATCGACCACATGGCGGCTTCAATCGCGCCGGTGTCCGACGCGGGCATGATGCCGACCAGATAATCGTCAGGAATGCCGAGCAGTTCGCGGCTCAGATCGATCGCGTATTTGAGACGCGCCTTGCCCAGCGCCGAACGGTGCGAACGACCGAGCGATTCTGTCTTGAGCTTGTCCAGCGACCAGCCGGGGAATTTTGCCGTGGGGCCCGAGGAAAAGAAGGGGCGCTCAGGCTTAAGCGTCGGCTCGTGTGCGAGCCCGCGTGCATACTCAGTCATGTATTCTCTCCTTGCAGAGAGCTCGCGCGGCGTTGGGACCGCGTGGCCCGTGGGCGGCACTAGAGTTGCGCGGCAAAGAGTCAACGTGAAATATCGCGGATGCGACCGATTGACCCGCAGCAACGATCAGTTTGCGCCCCCAGACCCCTCGCCAAGCGAAACGAATGTTACTAAACGGGCCGCTCCATGGACGTCTCCGATCTTCGCATTGCCCTGTTCAGCGGCAACTACAACTACACCCGCGACGGGGCCAATCAGGCCCTCAATCGCCTTGTCGGTTCGCTGCTCTCAAAGGGCGCGAAGGTGCGCGTCTATTCTCCGAAGGTCGCCAATCCGGACTTCCCGCCGACCGGCGATCTCGTCGGGGTTCCCAATGTGCCGATGCCGGTCAAGGGCCGCGGTGAATACCGGATGCCGACCCATCTGGGCGCAGAGGTGAAGCGCGATCTGGCCGCCTTCGCGCCCAATGTCGTCCACCTCTCTTCGCCCGATCCGGCCGCCCATGCGGCGCTGCGCTGGGCGCAGACGCACGACATTCCGGTGCTCGCCTCGGTCCACACCCGGTTCGAGACCTATCCGCGCTATTACAACATGGCGTTCCTTGAGCCGCTCATCGTGTCGATGCTGCGGCGCTTCTACAACCGCTGCGATGCTCTCGTCGCGCCCTCGCAGTCGATGATCGACGAGCTGCGCGCGATGGGCATGCACGAGGATATCGGTCTGTGGAGCCGCGGTGTTGATCGCACGATCTTTTCCTCCGCGCGCCGCGACATGGCGTGGCGGCGCGAAATCGGGCTGGCCGACGATGATGTCGCGATCGTGTTCCTTGGCCGGCTGGTGATGGAAAAGGGGCTCGACGTCTTTGCCGAAACCATCGCCCGCCTGCGGACGCGCGGCGCGCGGCACAAGGTGCTGGTGATCGGCGATGGCCCGGCCCGCCCGTGGTTCGAGGCGAACCTGCCAGACGCAATCTTTGCCGGGTTCAAGACCGGCGATGCCCTCGGCCAGGCGCTCGCCAGCGGCGATGTGTTCTTCAACCCCAGCGTGACCGAGACTTTCGGCAACGTCACGCTCGAAGCAATGGCCAGCGGACTGCCGGTGGTGGCCGCCGGAGCGACCGGCAGTGCCAGCCTCGTCGCCGACGGGATTACCGGCCGGCTGGTAGCACCTTCGGGCAGCAAGCAGACCGATGCCGCCGCCTTCGCCGAAGCCCTCGCGCCCTATTGCAGCGATGCCGCCCTGCGCGCCGATCACGGCGCTGCCGGAGAGGCCCGCGCCTGCGAATACAGCTGGGAGGCGATCAACGCGGTCGTCGCCGAGACCTACATCAGGCTGGTCGGGAACCGCGCGAAGTAATCAGCGCAGCACTCCGGCTGCCGCCATGCGGCGCGTGTAGAACAGCAGGAACAGCGTCGAAATCCAGATCGCGGCCTTGAGCCCGAGCGGTGTTGCCATATCGGCGGGCACATCCAGCACGACGTTCTCGGCTATGGTCACACCGATCAGGCCGATCAGCGCAACCACCATCGCGGTCACCGCCGATTTCGAACGCAGCAGCAACAGCACCGATCCGGCGAACGCGCCCCAGACGCCCATCGCCCAGACCGCCGAGGCCCAGGCCGGATAGCTTTCCATGAAGGCGATCTGATCGGGTGTCATGCCCGCCTCGGCCATGTAGCCGAGCTTGGCGGTCAGATAGCTGATGATCCCCATCGCATTGAACAGCAGCGTGGCGATGCCGACCAGCCAGAGGTGGACCGGCGTGTGCATCCGGCCTTCGGTGATTGTCGTCATGGGCTTCCCCTCCCCATCCGGTGCGACCCGGAAGGGGAAGGGATACGCCTCATCGGCGTCAGCGGCAATCGGGGGCGGTTACAGCCGCTCGATGCGCTTGGCCATCTCGTCGATCATGTCGACGATCTCGTTGATGGTCGCCTCGTCGAGCTTGCCCGCCTTGGCGCGGTTCTTGAGCACCGAGCCGAGGTTGCCCATCGCCCGGAACACATCATGCGAGCGGACGGTGGTGGTGCGTTCGGCGTGACGACCGAGGCGGCGCATCAGCTCCTTGACCTCGTCCTTGCGGTCTTCAAGCTCTTCGAGACCCTGCGCGGTCGCGGCAAAGGGCTTCTTCGCGCCTTCGGCCTGCGCCTCCTCGATCGAGCCCTCGTCTTCGAGCAATTGCAGCGTCGGATAGACCGCACCCGGGCTGGGGGCGTAATCGCCGCCGGTCATTTCCTCGATTGCCTTGATCAGTTCATAGCCGTGCGAGGGGTTCTCGGCGATCAGCGCCAGCAGCGCGAGGCGCAGTTCGCCCTGGCCGAACATCCGGCCGCGACGGCCGCGCCGACCACGGAAGCCTTCACCGCCGCGTTCTTCGCCCTCAGCTTCGGGGCCGCGCGGAAAATCATCGTCGAAACGCGCGCGCATCTTCCAGTTCGGGCCGCCGAAATTGACGTTCCCGTTCATGGCCATCGTCGCCATAGCTTCAGCCAGCTTTTCCCAACCGCCGCCGCGACCATACCGGTTCCAGCTCATATCCAATCCTCCTCACAACACTTGCGATACATCCAAGATATATCTTAGACCTATCGTAACAAGGGGTCGAGCGCTTGGCGGTTCCCTTTTCCGATGACTTGCCTATCACGCCCGATGAATGACTGATCTGTTCGGACAAGATGCACCCCTGCCCCGTGCGAGCGCGCCGGACGCCGATGCGCCGCTGGCCGACCGGCTGCGTCCGCAGAGCCTATCCGAGGTGGTCGGGCAGGAGCACCTGACCGGGCCGGAAGGCGCGATCGGGCGGATGGTGGCGGCGGGCCGCCTTGCCAGCATGATCCTGTGGGGGCCGCCGGGCACCGGCAAGACCAGCATTGCCCGCTTGCTCGCCGATGCCGTGGGCATGCGCTACGCCGCGATCAGCGCGGTGTTTTCGGGTGTGGCGGACTTGAAGCAGGCCTTTGCCGAGGCCGAGAAAATGGCCAAGGCGGGGGTCAAGACGCTGCTGTTCGTGGACGAAATCCACCGCTTCAACCGCGCCCAGCAGGACGGCTTCCTGCCCTTCGTCGAGCGCGGAGTGGTGACGCTGATCGGCGCAACGACCGAAAACCCGAGCTTTGCCTTGAACGCCGCGCTCCTCAGCCGCGCGCAGGTGCTGGTGCTGAACCGGCTGGACGAGACGGCGCTGGCGGCGCTGCTCGACAAGGCGGAGGGCCTCGAAGGCCCGCTTCCCGTTACGCCCGAGGCGCGCGCGGCGTTGATCGCGCAGGCTGATGGCGACGGGCGCTTCCTGCTCGGTCAGGCCGAAACACTCTATGCCGCAGGCCTGACAGAACCGCTCGATCCCGCAGGCCTCGGCAGCTTCCTGCAACGCCGCGTCGCTGTCTACGACAAGGACCGCGACGGGCATTACAACCTCATCAGCGCGCTCCATAAGTCCGTACGCGGTTCTGATCCGCAAGCGGCGCTTTATTGGCTCGCGCGGATGCTGGTGGCGGGAGAGGAACCGCTTTTTCTTGCCCGGCGGCTGGTGCGGATGGCGGTGGAGGACATCGGCATGGCCGATCCACAGGCGCTCCCGCAATGCATGGCAGCGATGGAGGCCTACCGCTTCCTCGGCAGCCCCGAGGGCGAGCTGGCGCTGGTGCAGGCCTGCCTCTACCTCGCCACCGCCCCCAAATCGAACGCGGTCTACATGGCGCAGAAGGCCGCATGGAAGGCCGCGAAGGAGACCGGCAGCCTCGCCCCGCCCACCAACATCCTCAACGCGCCGACCAAGCTGATGAAGGACATCGGTTACGGCGCGGGCTACACCTATGATCACGACGCGACCGAGGGTTTCTCCGGCGACAATTACTGGCCCGAAGGCATGGCCGCAGAGCAATTCTACGCCCCGGTCGAACGCGGATTCGAACGCGAGGTGAAAAAGCGCCTCGAATACTGGGACAAGCTGCGACGGGAGCGGGGGTGAGCCGCTTCACTCATTTCCTCGCAGTCGATTGGTCCGGCGCGAAGGGACCGAGGCAGAAGGGGATCGCCTTGGCCCTCGCCAAGGCCGAGGGCGGCGCGCCGGTGCTCCTCACCCCGCCCGAACCCAAGGGCTGGGCGCGCGCCGAGGTGCTGGCGTTGCTGGCTGGCCTCGAAGCGCCGACGCTCGTCGGGCTCGATCTTGGTATCGGATTGCCCTTCGCCGATGCGGGCGCCTTCTTTCCCGGATGGGATGCCTCGCCCGCCGATGCGCGCGGGCTGTGGGCGTTGATTGACGCGCTGTGCGCCGATGATCCGCATCTGGAGGCAGGCGGGTTCGTCACCCACCCGCAAGCTTCGCGCTACTTCCGCCACGGCAAGGGAATCGAGGGCGACCGCTTCCTGCTCCCCGGCGCGGCCAGTCGCGAAGGCCGCTTCCGCGTCGCCGAGACAGCCCAGCGCAGCGCAGGCGTGCGTCCGGTGAGCAACTTCAACCTCGTCGGCGCGGCGCAGGTGGGCAAGTCGAGCCTGACGGGTATGCGGATGCTCCACCGCTTGGGCCAGCGCGTGCCGGTATGGCCGGTCGATCCGCTGCCGGAGGAAGGCTCGGTCGTGACCGAGATCTATACCTCGGTCGCGGCAAGGCTCGGCGGGGTGACGGGCGCGGCGACAAAGATTCGCAGCTTTGAGGCGCTGAACGATGCACTCGACCTGCTCGGATCGCCGCCGGTATCGGGCAGCGGGCCGATTGACGATCACTCCTCCGACGCACTGCTCACCGCAGCATGGCTGCGGCGCGTGCATACGGAGCGCGATCTGTGGAACCCGCCCGCGCTTACGACCGACATCGCGCGCACCGAAGGCTGGACTTTCGGCGCGCTCTAGGGTTAGGGCGCAGCCGCGGTCAGCCGGCTTAGCTCAGTTGGTAGAGCAGTTGATTTGTAATCATCAGGTCGTTGGTTCGATTCCGACAGCCGGCACCGCACCTCCCGCCGATTACCCCAGCTTCAGGAAGAACTCCTCGCGCTCGCGGCGCAGTTCTTCGGGTGTCAGGGCGGCCAGCGCATCAAGCTCCGCCCGAAGCGCCAGCGTCATCCGCTTGACCATCTCGTCGGGATCGCGGTGCGCGCCGCCGCGCGGTTCGTAGACGATGCGGTGGATCACGCCGAGCTTGAGGAGATCGCCCGCAGTCACCTTCATCGCTTCGGCCGCGTCGGGCGCCTGTGCGCCGCTGCGCCACAGGATCGAGGCACAACCTTCGGGGCTGATCACCGAATAGACCGCGTGTTCGCACATCAGCACCCGGTTTGCCGCCGCCAGCGCGACTGCGCCGCCCGATCCGCCCTCGCCGATGATCACCGCGATGAGCGGCACGCCGAGCGAAAGGCACATCTCGGTTGAACGGGCGATGGCTTCAGCCTGCCCGCGCGCTTCGGCATCGACCCCGGGAAAGGCGCCAGGAGTATCGACCAGCGTCACCACCGGCAGACCGAAGCGGTCGGCCAGTTCCATCAGCCGGATCGCCTTGCGATAGCCTTCGGGCCGCGCCATGCCGAAATTGTGGCGGATGCGTCCGGGCGTATCCTCGCCCTTCACATGGCCGATCACCACCACCTTGCGGCCTTCGAACCGGGCAAAGCCGCCGATGATCGCCTCGTCCTCTCCGAACACACGGTCGCCCGCGATCGGCAGGAAGTCGGTGAACAGCCCCGCGACCAGTTTTTCGAAGCGGGGGCGCTGCGGATGGCGCGCCACCAGCGTGCGTTCCCACGGGGACAGGCGCGCATAGGTATCCGCGAGCAGCTTGTCCGCCCGCTCGCGCAGCATCCGCGCCTCGGCTGTGCCCTCGGCATGGGCGGCAAGCTCCGCCACATGCTTGTCGAGCGCCTCTATCGGCTTTTCGAACGGCAGATACTGGATCATTGCTGACGCAGTATCACACCGTCATCGACATGCCGCGATAAATCCGCGCCCGGTACCGCGAGTCCTCGGCATCGGGCAGCGGTGCGCCGACCAGCAGCACCGCGCGGGCGAAGCGGCGGACCTCTTCGAGATGCTCGTCGAGATCGCGCGGTTCTTCCGATTGGACACGGCGGGTCAGGTTGATCTGGTTGACCGGCACATCGTGGACCAGCCGCTCGTTCTCCACGGCGAGCGTCGCGGTGAAGGCGTGGAGCGTGGTCTTGATGAAGTTCGCCAGCGCGAAGGCGGGCGACTTGTCGCCCATCGGCACGTCGGGCGAGGTCAGGACCAGCTGGCAATCGTCATAGAGCGAGGCCCGGCGCGAAACGCGGAAGTGGTGGGTGAGATTGTCGGCCACCACGGCGCGGAACTCCTCCGGGGTGAGCGGATCGTCGGTCGCAAACAGCTTGCCCGGCAGCGCGGCCATCGGGGTGGAGAGGATCGTCGTCGGCTTGCCCCACAAAGTCAGCGCCTCGTCCATCGCAGCTTCGATGTCGGAGGTCTTGACCAGCGAGGTCAACGACGCGGCGATTTCGGGCTCGAGCTGTGCCTTGATCGCATCGAACGCTTCAGCGGTGCGGGTGATGGCCACCACATTGGCCACGCCGCAATCCTCGATGAAGGCGCGGGCTGTTTCTGCGAGGTAATCGGCGAGGTGTTCGCCGATGATCCACACCGTACGCCCACGCATCTGGTCGAGCCGTTCCTGCTTGGGGCTGCCGAACAGCTCGCGCTCGGTGGTCGAACGCTCGACGCTGAGGCCGCCCGAGGGCATGAAGGTCTCGCCCGAAACCGCGCGGTCGGCGAGGAAGAACACCGTCGCCTGCGCCACGTCATGCTCGGTCGGCATCTTGCCGAGATAGAGCTTGGACAGCACGCCGGTGCCGACCTTCTTGGCCTCGACCGCAATCTTGTCGGCGGGCAGGAAGGGCGCATCTTCGGGCGGCACACGCATCAGCCAGTCGGCATCGGCCTCGGGCGTCGCGGGGCGATCGGCCCACTCGGGTGCATCGAGGAAGTATCCGCCCTGCCGCAGCCGCCCGATCAGCCCAGCGGCGATCGAGGGGGTGAGCAAATACTGGTCCCAGGTGCAGGTGCCATCGCCTTCGCGCGCACAGGCCAGCGCCAGTTCGCGCAGTTCATGCGGGTTGTTGGTGTCGTGGCTCATCTTGACGGTGTCGTTGCGCGCCAGCCGGGCGAGCAGCGCTTCGACCCGCACCCCGCGCCGCAGCGCCTTGATGCTGGCCGCGTGGACCGCGTTCAGGCGCTTGTTTTCAAGAATGAGCTTCCCGCGCCGTTCGAACAGCCCGGGCTTGCCGCCGGTGCCCGACAGGCGGTCACCATCCACGGGGCCAGGCGCGATCGCGTTGAACTGCACCTCGGGGCCGAGATAGCGCGCCATGCTTTCGACCATCGCGCGCTGCCCGGCCTTCGACACGGCGTAATCCGCGCGGTTGGGGTAAGCGACCGCGAGATATTTCTCCCCGCCGAAATAGGACGAGACGTTGAGGATGTAGCCCGATCCTTGCGCCTTCATCAGCGGCGCAACATGGTGCATCAGGAAGTAGTTCGACACGAGGTTCGCATCGAGCGTGTAGTTCCACGCATCGACCCCCATGTCGACGACCATGTCCTCAGCACCGGCAACGCCCGCGTTGTTGATGAGGTAGTCGATCCGGCCGAAAGCCTTGAGCGTCGCGTCGACCGCGCCCTTGAGGCTTTCGAAGTTGCTGACATCGACATTGGCGAGGGTCTGCACCCGCCGCTCGACACCCGCAAAGCCGATGTCTTCAAGCTCGCTGACGATCTTGGCGCGGGCGACCGCGAGTTCGCTTTCGCGGCGTGCAACCATCATTACCTTGCCGCCGGCCAGCGCCAGCAGGCGCGCGACCTGTCCGCCGATCCCGGCAGACCCGCCGGTGATCAGCGCGACCTTGCCGAGGTGCAGGCCGGTGATGTTCTCCGAGAACCCCGGCATGGCCTTGCGCGCACCCGTCGCCTCGCCGATGTTAGACGGGACATAGAGCGTGATCTCGCCGAGCTTGCTTTCCTTGAGCAGGATGCGCGCGGCGTGGCCCGCGGTGAAGCGGATGTTCTCGGCCTCGGTATTGGTGAAGCGCACGATCTGGTTGCCCCACTCGGCCTGACGGCGGCGGCCATGCGCGGTGTCGATCTCGCTTTCATCGCGCCAGATGCGGATCAGCTGCTCGGTCGCGGCGCGCAGGATGTGGCCGTAGATATCGCCCTTCCCGTCGCTCTTGTGGCTGACGAACACGAAGCGCGGCGGCTGCATCAGGTTGTCGTGCCGCTTCCAGTAACGGCTCATGGTGCGCGCTAGCGCCATGTTGCCTGCGAGTTCGGCGTCCATCAGCGATTCGACCACGCTGTCGTCTGCCGTGGTGATCGCGCCCGAAAGTTCGCCCGCACCCAGCGCGGGGAGGAACAATGCGCCGCTGACCGGCGTGCCCTTCCTGGTGTAATCCTCCAGCGCGGCTTCCATGCCTGCCGGATCCTTGCGGCTGAAGCGGATGATGCTGAGCTTGTCGCCAAGGCCCAGCGCGGCGCAGCGCTTTTCGGCAATCGCCACATCGGCCGCGCGCGGCAGGCCGAGCACGACTTCGGCCCCGCAGGCGAGTTGCACCTGCGCGATTTCGAGCGCCTCTTCCCAGTCATCTCCCGCCGCGATCAGCACCGAAAGGCCGGTGCCGTCCATCGAGCGCATGGTGGGCCGCGCAAGGTAGGTCGAGCGCTGCTCCTTGCGGACGCTCATACCGTGGGTGACCTCGAAGTCGTGACCGTTATAGGCCGCGCTTTCATCCGAGCCGAGGAACACGCAGGTGGTGGCAATGTCGGTCGGGGTCGGGAAGGTCTTGGCCTTCTCCTTGCCGCCGGTGGCGCGCTCGAGGCTCATCATGTCGAAGAACTGGGTCGCGGTGGTCCCCGCCGCATCGCCGCGCGCGGTGTCCATCGCGGCGAAGACATTGCGGATGCGCTCGCTCTCGATCGGGCCGGGGTAGACGAGGTTGACGCGGATGCCCTTGGGGCCAAGCTCAAGGCTGAGCTCGCGGCTCCACGCATTCATCGCCGCCTTGGGCACCACATAGGCCGCGCGCGCATAATAGGGCGTACGGCTGAAGATGGTCGAGACGTTGATGATCGAGCCGCCTTCGGGGATGTGCTCCGCCGCAACCCGCGCGACGTTCCACGCGACACCGAAGATGTTGCGCAGCGCATCGGCCACGGTCTCGCTGTCGGTTGCGCCCTTTTTCTGGAGCGCGGCGAGCTCTTCGGCAGAGAGCGGGAGGTTCTCGATCGGCTGCTTCGGCCCCGCGCTTCCGGCGTTGTTGACCAGAATGTCGATCCGCCCGAACTGCTTCACCACATCGGCAATCGCAGCGCGCACCGAGGCGATGTCGCCGCCATCAAGCGCGACAGTGGCAAGCCGCGCCGGGTCTGCGCCAGTCGCCTTGAGCAGCGCGTCAGCCGCAGCCTTGGTGCGATCGGGCGTGCGGCCCGTCATCACCACGGTTGCGCCTTCTGCAAGATAATGGGTGACGATATGTCCGCCCAAGTTCCCGGCAGCGCCGGTCACAACGGCGATCTTGCCGGCGAGGCGGCCCGGGATATCGCCTTGCAGAGCAGGCGCAGCGGCAACGGCTTTCAACTTGGCCATGACTCTCTCCTCACAGAATTACCGCGAAGCTGTGCTTCGCTTTATGTTTCGTTCAAACCCTGGGGAGGAGAGCTAAGAACGTTTCAAAAATCGCAACGCGCGGATTATGTTTCCGGTTCCCCGGCCGTGTTAGCCGACCCCATGGCCGACCACGCTTCGAGCAGCGCGTCGCGGCTTCTGAGGCCCAGTTCCGGCAGCGCGTGGTTGACCACATAGGTCGAGCCGGTGTGCCGGTTGTCCCACATCGCCTGGTGCGCTTCGGGCAAGCCTTCCCACGAAACGACCTCGGGCTCGGTCACTTCGAGCAGCCCGGCAGCGATCATGTCGTTCATCCGCGCGACCTCGAAGGCGTTGCACAGGTGCGTGCCGAAGATGTTGGCGGTCGGCATGTAGATGCGGCGCTGGCGGGTCCAGACCTGCGGGGCGTAGAAGGTGAAGCGGCACCCGCTGAGATCTTCGGCGAAGATCACCCGCCCGGTGAAGGGCTTCACCAGCGAAGTCGAAATGCCGAGCGTATCCTGCCCGGCCCGCTCGAACACCAGATCGGGGCTGCCACGCGGATTGTCGGGCGAGCGCAGGATCTTGCCCACCGCCGAACCGAAGGGCTTCATCACCCGGTCCTGATAGTCGCGCACCGCCGCCTTGAAGACCTCGATATCGGCCTTGGCATCGGGCAGGCGGGGCATGGTGTCGGGCCAGTGGAAATTCGCGCCTTCGCGGCGGCGGATGCTTTCGAGGGAGACAATTCCCTCGATTGCATCTTCCAGCCCCAGCGATTGCAAGAATTCTCGCTGGCCATCGGTGGTGGTGGCGATGACGGACTTGGCATTGAACCGCCGTGCGGCTTCGATCATTTCGAGCCCGGTTTCGTCGAGCAGGTCGCTCGATCCCGGCCCGTAGAAGATCAGCACCGCCTCGCCGCCCCTGAGCTGCGCCCGGCGGAGCATCTCTTCGGGGCTGGCCGTGCCCGGCTTGCCCATGAAGCTGAAATGGTAGCCGGATGATGCGCCGTAGAAGGCCAGCGTCCCGCCCTCGGCCAGCAATTGGAACGAGCGCGGGAAGGCGGTTTCGCCCGCGTGGCTGACCACGTAATCGGCCAGCTTGCCGCCGTTCAAGGCCTTGTATTCGGCAACCAGCGACGCGCCTGCGGCTTCCCAGCCTCGCGCCTCCGCCTTGTCTTCCGGCACGACCGAATAAAGATCGGCGAAGCGCGCATCCTTGCGGTTGATCGCACCCACCGCGCCCTGCACCTTGGTGATGAAGCTCGCGCGTTCTTCCGAGGACACGAGGCCTGTCACCTGCAAGCCCGTCCGCACCGAGGAGCGCAGGGCATCAAGCCCCGTCCCCGTCGCCGCGCCTTCGACGAACAGCGTCCGTCCGGGTGCGATTTCCAGCGTCGTGAACAGGCAGCGCGCGATGGTGCCGAGGTTGAGCACATAGCTCCCCGCCTGCTCCAGCGTCAGATCGGGCGGCACCTTGTGCATCTGAGGAGCCTGCACGGTGAGGAACTGCGCGTGGCTGCCGGTTTCGGTCTCGTAGCCTTGAATGCTGAAGTCGGCATACATCGGATCATTGCCGACCATCGGCGAGAGCAGGTCATTCGTCCCCGAATAGACCGTCACCAGATCGCCAACCTTGATCCGCCCCTGAGCGCGGGTTTCGCTGCCAAGCGCCGCAACCAGCGCGATCCCGCCCGATCCGGTGATCTGGACGTCTTCCTCGTGGCTGTCGAAGGGCGAGACGGGGATGCCGGTCAGCGCCCAGATGTCGTTGAAGTTGACCTCGCTCGTCAGCATGTAGAGCAGCGCCTCGTTCGGCGCAGGCTCGGGAGTTTTGACGATCAGTTCCTTCTCGTGGCTCGCGGGCGGGCCGAAGCGCGGCTGGCCGGTGTCGGGATCGCGGGCGATGCCGAAGGCGTATTGGTGGCGCGGGATCGGGGTCACGCCGGGATAGAACGGCGCTCCCACAGGAAGCAGCTCGCCTGCCGCCTCCAATGCCTGAGCACGCATTTCATGCTCCGCATCAATCCACACGCCGTCGCGCCGCACCGGGAGCGGGGGCGCAACCTTGTCGATGAACTGCTTGATGCCGGTCTTGCCGCCTTCGGGATCAACGATGGCTTCGGCGAACAGCTTGGCTTCGCGCTGCGTTCCGGCGGTGATGCCCTGTTCGAGCCCGACCCGCACCGCTTCGAGCGCACGCGCACCCGCTGGCCCGCGTCCCGCCCAATCGAGCTGGCGCAGGATCCGCTGGAGGAAATCGTCCTCCATTACCGCGTCGAGGCTGACATCGGCCGCCGTCTCCCAGCGCGCCGCCGCCGCCTGCCGCTCGGCAAAGGCCTGGCCGAGCGCGGAATTGGCGCCATGCTTCATATAGTCGCGCACAGCCGCGTGGGCCGCCGAAAGCGCATCATTCGCGCCGCTCACCAGCGCATCGACCACGCCGATATCCGCTGCCGCATCAGCCGTGATGCTGCGCCCGCCCAGGATCAGATCGAGCGCATCGCGCACGCCTTCCGCCCCGCGCCGGTCGAGCAGCAGGCGCGGCAGGCGCTGCGTGCCGCCATAGCCGGGCAGCAAGCGCAGGCGGATTTCGGGTTGGCCGAAGCGCGCGGTCGGCTCGGCAATGCGGTAATGGCACGCGAGCGCGAATTCCATCCCGCCGCCCAGCGCCACGCCCTGCACCGCCGCAACGCAGGGCTTGCCCATGCTCTCGATGGTGCGGAAGGCGAGGTGCGCGTTGTTGGGCAGCACCATCGCTTCTTCGGCGGTGTGGATTTCCTCGAGCATCTGGCGAATGTCGGCACCCGCGACGAAGGACGAAGTGCCCTCGCCGGTGAACACCACCGCCACGACATTGTCGTCGCGCGCGAGGGTGGAGGTGACCAGCACCAGCTCGTCAATCGCGCGTTCGTTCAAGGCATTGACCGGCGGATTGGTGACCGTGACGGTCGCCACCTGCTTGCCCGGCGCAACCGTGTTGTACTGGACGAGGAAGTAGCGGTGGCGATCGAACAGCGCCTGTTCGTCGCTCATGCGCTGCTTGCGCTGCCAGTCGGCGATGACCTTGCGCAGTTCGTCCAGCGCCTCGGGATTGCGGAGCGTGGTGACATCGCCGACGTCCTCGCCCACCACCAGCGCGCGGACCATGCGGCGCATATATTTGCCGCTGCGGGTTTCGGGGAATTGCGAGACTTCGATGAAGTCCGCCGGCACCGCAACCGCGCCCTTTTCGGTGCGGACGAGGTCGAACAGCCGACGCTTGTCCTCGTGCGTGAGCTTGCGGCCTGCGACCGGCACCACGAAGGCGAGCGGGGTCAGCCCCTTCTCGCGGTGGGGCGCGCCGACCACCAGCACATTGCCGACCGGGCTATCGGCGGTGAGCGTCTTGTCGCGCAGCACCGCGCCCTCGATCTCCTCGGTCCCCATGCGGTGGCCCGAGACGTTGATCACGTCATCCGAGCGGCCATGAAGCGAGAACGATCCATCAGCATGGGCAATTGCGAAATCGCCCTGGGTATAGGCCCAGGCGCCCTTCCAGCGCCGCCAATAGCCATCTTCCCACCGCGCCGCATCGCCGCGCCAAGCGGGATCGACCCGGCCATCTTCAACCTTGAAGCTCGCGATATCGCCCCAGATGGTTCGCGCGAGATAGGGGTAAGGCGCGGCGATCACGATCTCGCCCTTCTCGCCCACTTCCGCCTTGCGCCACGGCACGCCGCCCGCATCGGCGCGCGTGAAGGGCACCTGCGCAGCGCCCCCCGCCTCGTCCTCGACCCAGACATCGCCAACGATCCACGGCAGCGGATAGGCGTGCGCGTCGGGGCGCAGCGGGAAATCGTCGTTGCCGAACATGTGCGTCCAGGCGATCCCGCCATGCTCGGTCGCCCAGTAGGAATTGATGTAGCGCGGGGTAACGTGCTCCATCCCGAAGGCCTGCACGGACGGGCTGACCGGCTCGGCGCAGAAGGTCGCCACGCGCAATCCGCTCATGTCGTAGCGTTCGACCTCGGCGAGGTTCGCCGGATCGGACATGATCGACTTGAGGAAGGTCACACCCGCCTTGAAGATCGTCACATTGTGCCGCTCGATCATCGAGGCGAAGCGGCCGGCGTGGGGGAACACGGGCGAGCCTTCGCTCACCAGCGAGGTCACCCGCGTCATCAGCGGGGCGCAGATCAGGTAGCTCTGGCCGGTAATCCAGCCCGGATCGGCGACCACAAACAGCGTATCACCCGGGCGCGCATCAAAGCTCGCCGCCATGGTCTCGGCCACGCCTGCGGCATAGCCGTGCGAATGGACGATCCCCTTTGGCTTGCCGGTCGAACCCGAGGTGTAGATGAAGAACATCGGATAATCGGCATCGACCGGCATCGGCTTCGACGAGGCCCAGATCGCGCGGACGAAATCGCTGTCAGGCAACGCCAGCAGGTCAGCTTCGGATGCGACGTTGAAGCCCGCCCCGCGCGCCTTCTCCAGCACGGCGACGAGCGCCGCGTCGGTTAGTTCATGGCTCCAGCGGTCGCGCTCCTCGCGCCAGATCATGTCGGGCTGGTGGGTGTGGCGGCACACGATCACCGCCTCGACACGCGGCGGCAGGGTGACGAGGCTGGAGGCGATCGCGATCCGCACCCGCGCGGCATCGGCGCTGGTGATCCGGCCCTCGGCGCCAAGATTGATCAGCGCCCGGCCCACGCCGCGCATCACGTCCGACCGGTCAACCGTAATCTCGCCCGCCAGCGCCTCGCGCACGGTATCGAGGATGGTCGCAGCGTCAGCTTCGGGCAGGCCGAGGTCGAGGCCCGAGAGGATCTCAAGCGCGGTTGTCACCGGCACGAAATTGTCGAGCGCTGGGTCGGTATAGGCGTTCTTGAAGGCGGCGACCTGCGCGTTGCGGTAGCTGCCGTCGGAGGTGACGATTACCCGCGCGCCGGTATCGGCGATGCGGTCGGACAGGGTCTTGTCCGAGAAGCCGCCGAACACTGCGGTATAAACCACGCCCATGCGCTTGGCCGCTTCGGTCCAGTAGATCTGCGGCACGATACTGGGCATGTTCAGCGCCATGCGATCGCCGGGCTTCAGCCCCAGCGCTTCAAGCGCAACCGCGCACTTGGCCACTTCGAGCAGCAATTGCTTGCGGCTTACGGTGAAGCAGTCGATCGGCGCGCCCTTGCCGCCGCTGGCGGACATATCCCAGCGGTCGCCTTCGAATATCAGCGCGGCTTCATCGCCGTGGCCGGCGAGCACGTGGCGATCGAGTTCGGAGAAGGCGGCATTGGTGCGCCCGCCCACGAACCAGCGCCAGTGCGGCGGGTTGCTGCCGTCGAAGCCGGTGTGCCACGGCGTGAAGCCGGCGGACAGATCGGGGCTGACGGGCGCAGCGCTCGCCGCATCCCAGCCGTGCCAGCGGCCATCTTCGCCCCGTGCGATCCACGCGCCCGAGGGGCCGATATCGGCCACGAACCAATGCATGTTGCGCCCGGCAATCTCGCCGTGGAAGGCGCCCGGATCAGCCAGAACAGCCGCACGCATCGCGTCCCACTGGGCGCGGGTTTGCACGCGATTGGTACGGACAGCAGGCGCGGCCTCGCGCAGGATCTCTTTCAGAATGACACCGTCCCCAGACTGTCGCCAAACCTGCGATGCGCGATCCCGAACGCCCGCAGTGATGTAGCAAAATTACGTCGAGCATCCGCCTTTGGCATCATTATGCCAAGGCGGGCACACAGTCCGATAACGCGGTTGCTGCCAATCCGTTCCAGCCCCCTTTGCGCATCCCGACGGGGCACGCGGATGGGTAACGAATCCTCAATTCCCTCGCTCTAAGAGGATCGGCTCGGGCCGGCGGGCCCAGGCAAAGGGCCACGCGACCCACGGCACAGGGCCCAACCGCGAAGATAACGAGGATAGCCAATGGCGTTGGGGTTTCGCAAAAACGGACGGAAGAAAGCCGCACATGCCGGCAGTGGCTCTGCTGCGCCTGCATTGCGGGTCGACCGGACTGCGGTGCTCGGTGACGTCGAGGAACTCGGCATTGGCATGTTCTGGGCCACTGACGCCGATGGCAAGCTGGTGTTCCTCTCATCGCGCGCCATTCAGGATATCGGCGCCGACGCGGGGACTCTGATCGGCAAACCGATCGAAGAGGTCTTCCAGGATATTGAAGAAGAACCCGGCGCCCCGACCCAGCGCGCCCTTTCCTTCAAGCTGCGCACTCGCTCCAAGCTCGAAGAGCAGATCGTCGCCATTCCCACCGCCCATGGCACCACCCGCTGGTGGCGGCTCAACGCCCGTCCGCTGCTCGATGCGGAAGGCGCGTTCTGCGGCTATCGTGGCAGCGCGGTCGATATCTCGGCGCAGTACACCTATGAAACGCAGGTCGCACGCCAATCGCAGGTCGATGAACTGACCGGCCTCGCCAACCGCCGCAAGCTCAGCGAACGGCTCAATGCGACGCTCTCTGCCTTCCGCCAGAGCCAGCGCAGCTGCGCGCTGATGATGCTCGATCTCGACCGCTTCAAGCAGGTCAATGACACGATGGGCCACCCGGCCGGCGACGAGCTGCTGCGCCAGGTTGCCAAGCGCCTCGCCTCGATCGTCAAGGACCATGGCGAGGTCGGCCGTCTGGGTGGGGACGAATTCCAGGTGATCCTGCCCGACATGGACGATCGCGGCACTCTGGGCGAGCTGGCCAACCGGATCGTCCAGTCGATTTCCCAGCCCTACCAGATCAATGGCCGTCGGGCGATCATCGGCACCTCGGTCGGGATCGCGATTGCGCCCTATGACGGGATCGACGCCGACGAGCTGACCCGCGCGGCCGACATGGCGCTTTATTCCGCCAAGGAAACCCGCAGCGGGACCTTCTGCTTCTACACCAGCGATCTGAGCGAGGCGGCGTCGAAATCGGCAGTGCTGGGCGACCGGTTACGCGACGCGCTCGACAGGAACGAGCTGAAGATCGCCTATCAGCCGCTCGTCAATCCCGACACCAACGAGGTGAAGTGCTTCGAGGCGCTGCTGCGCTGGCAGGACGAAGAGGGGACGGAAATCTCGCCCTCCGACTTCATCCCGATTGCCGAGAACGATGATCTCATCATCAAGCTCGGCGAAATGGCGCTGCGGCAGGCGTGCAAGGACGCGATGGAGTGGCCGGATTCGATCCGCGTCGCGGTCAATGTCTCGGCCAAGCAGTTCATCCACAACGGCTACCGCAAAACCGTCGCGGCGGCACTCGAAGCGTCGGGAATGTGCCCTTCACGGCTGGTGCTGGAGATCACCGAAAGCGTGTTCGTCGGTGATCTCGAGAAGGTCGATGCAATCTTCCGTGATATCAAGAAGCTGGGCGTCAGCCTGGCGCTCGACGATTTCGGCACGGGCTATTCCTCGCTCGGCTATCTCAAGCACGGCCATTTCGACAAGATCAAGATCGACCAGAGCTTCGTGCGCGGCTGCACCGAGAACGGCGACATCAACCCGGCGATCATCACCGCTATCGTCGCGCTGGCCAAGGCGCTGGGGATGGAGACCGTGGCCGAGGGGGTCGAGGCGATGGACGAACTCGCGCTGGTGCGCGAGCGCGGCGCCGATCTGGTGCAGGGCTATATCTATTCGCGCCCGCTGTTGCAGGACGAGGTGTTGAAGCGCTTTGCTAACGGGGCGATGAACGTCGCGCCGAGCGGCCCGCCGCGCCACCGCGCCGACCGCATCACGATTTTCAAGCGGGTCGGGCTGATCAACGAAGACCACTATTACGACGTGATCCTGCGCAACCTGTCGAAGACGGGCGCGCGGATCAACGGGCTCGCCGGGGTGCCGGTGGGGACCGATGTGGTGCTCGATCTCGGGCATGGGCAGCTGGTGGTGAGCCAGGTGGTCAACGCCTCCGAGAGCTCGCAGGGGCTGAAGTTCGAAACGCCGATGATCAGCGACGGCACGGGCGGGTTCATGACCCGGCACCGCATTTCGCCTTATGCGCTGGCGGAGGCGGGGATCCCGCTGGCGGCGCTGGGGCCGGGGGCTTTCCCGCTCGCCAAGTGGCGCGAGGCGAACAAGACCGTGCCGCGCTTCCTCCAGCTCGATCTGGCGATGTAACCACCCCGCCAAACGGGGATTGTTCCACGTGGAACATCCCCGCTTTGCCGGCCTAAGGGGGGTCTAACGGGGGTCTAGAGGGGGTCTAACCGCCCCGAAACCCCGTCAGCCGCGACCGCGATAGGGCGATACGCCCTGATCGGGCAGCCACAGATCAGCCGGCGGCGCGCCCGATTGCCAGAACACGTCGATCGGGATGCCCCCGCGCGGATACCAGTAGCCGCCGATGCGCAGCCACTGCGGACGCATCTCCTCGAACAATCGCACCCCGATGCCCACGGTCACATCCTCGTGGAAGCCGTTGTGGTTGCGGAAGCTCCCGAGAAACAGCTTGAGGCTCTTGCTCTCGACGATCGTTTCGCCCGGCACGTAATCGATCACCAGATGCGCGAAATCGGGCTGGTTCGTCACCGGACACAGCGAGGTGAACTCCGGCGAGACGAACCGCACCAGATAGGTCAGGCCCGGACGCGGATTGGGCACGTAGTCGAGCACCGCCGTTTCGGGCGACGTCGGCAGCGGCGTCTCCTTGCCGAGGAACTGGGGCGAGCGGGCGGGCTGATCGGGTGTCGATTCCATGCGGCGCTGTTGCCCCGAATGAAAAGCCCGCGCAAGCGCCGAACGCGCGCTGGCATGAGGCGGACGGTGGCAGCGAGGCTGGACGCACGCGCGCCCCCGCCCCTAATGCAGACAGCGCCGGTTCACCCCCGCTATGCCACATCCCCTGCTGCGCCATGATTGCCCGACCCGCCCGTCACCCCTTCCGCCATTCTGCCGCCGCGCTGCTGCTGGCGCTGATGCCGCTTGCGCCGCTCGCCGCGCAGGATGCGCCGACCGGCTTTTCGCTGCCCCAGCCCACCCCGACGCCGACACCTGCCCCGGCAGGCCCGGCAGACGAGCGCGCGGGCGTGGCGATCCCCCCGCGTGCCGCCCCAACCGCCGAGCCAACTGGCACGCCGCGCATTGCGCCTGCCCCGGTGCTGACATCGGAACCCGACGCGGGCGACCAGCCGCGCCCCGCCACCTCACCTGCCCGGCGCGCAGCGGCCCGCACGCCGCCGCCTGCCGCCAGTGCCGTGCCAGCTCCTCCGCCTGCCGCAACCGCAGCGCCGGTCGATCCGCTGACGCTGCCCGCAACGCTCCCCAAACCCCAACTGGCCCCCGCGCAGGAAGCGCCCGCTGCGGCGAGCGCGGCCCCTGCCCTTCCCGCCATCGGTGACCTCGCCGGAGGCTGGCCTGCATGGTGGCCGTGGGCCGCTGGCGGCGCGGGTGCGATTGTGCTGCTGCTCGGCGGGTTTGCACTATGGCGTCGGCGCAAGCCCAAGGTGCTCCGCCTCGCGACCCCTGCCGAAGCGGAAGCCGAGGACGGCCTCCTGCCCGATCTCCCGCTGATCGACGTTGGGCTCGAAATCACCGCCGCGACCCGCAGCCTGATGATGTTCACGCTGCAGTACCAGCTGACCTTCGCCAACCGCGCCGGGCAGGCCGTGACCGATATCAGCGCCGCCGTGCAGCTTGTCAGCGCGCGGCGCGGCGATGGGAATGCTGCTTCGCCCGGCGCAGCGCAGGAATTGTTCGGGATCGACCGCATCGGCCCCAGTCAGAGCCGCATCGTCGCCGGCGAAGTGCGTCTGCCCCTGACCGAAATCGCCGTGCTGCGGCAGGGGCGCGCGGCGCTGTTCATCCCGCTGCTGCACGTCACGCTGGAAGGGCGCGGGCAAACCACGCTGACCCGCAGCTTCGTGATCGGCACACCAAGCACGCTGCGCACCGGGCGGCTGCATCCGATCCTGCTCGACACCGCGCCGGGATCGGTCACCGGCCTGACCGCCAAGCCGATCAGCGTGCCGGAGATTTTGGCCGCCGCTTGACCGCGCACGCTTTGCGGCAAGGAGCGAGGGCGCTAGGGTGGCGCCCATGACCCAATCTCACAGCGATCTGGTTTCGACCGAATGGCTCGCCGCTCGCCTCGCCGGGCCGGGCCTTGTGGTGCTCGATGCCTCGTATAACCTGCCCGCAGCCGCGCGCGATGCGGCGGGCGAATTCGCCGCCGCGCATATCCCCGGCGCGCGCTTCCTCGACCTTGCGAGCCTGTTCGATCCGGGTTCCCCAGTCCCCTATGCCTTCCCCTCCCCAGATCAGATCGCGGCGCGGCTGGCGGGCCTCGGTGTCGGGGCCGATGACACGATCGTGATCTATGATGACAGCGCGATCCGCACGTCCGCGCGGGCGTGGTTCGTGCTCACCGCCAGCGGGCGCGGCAAGGTGGCGATCCTCGATGGCGGGCTTGCCAAGTGGCGCGCCGAGGGCCGTCCGCTGGAAAGCGGCACGCCGGCTGTTACCCCTGCTACACCTGCCGCTTTCACCCCGACCACACGGGTGCGCACCAAGGCGCAGATGCTCGCCAATATCGATAGCAAGGCCGAACAGGTGCTCGATGCCCGCAGCGCCGACCGCGTCTATGGCAGCGGGATCGATCCGGTGCATGGCGGGCAGAACGGGCGGATTCCCGGCGCGCTCAACCTGCCCTTCAGCGCGGTGTTCAACGCTGACGGCACATGGAAATCGCCCGAGGAACTGCGCGCGCTGTTCGCCGCCGCCGGGATCGATCTGGCCCGCCCGATCACCACCACCTGCGGCAGCGGCGTGACGGCGAGCGTGCTGCTGTTCGCTCTGCACCTCCTCGGCGTGGACAGCGCCGCGCTCTACGATGGCAGCTGGAGCGAATGGAGCGCCGATCCCGCCACCCCCAAGGCGCAAGGGCCTGACGCATGAGCGGCGGCGGCGATGAGAAGCATCTGAAGCCCGCAACCCGCCTTGTGCGCGGCGGACGGCGCAAGGAATGGACCGGGCCGGTGGTCAACCCGCCCGTGTGGCGCGCCTCGACCCACCTCTATGACAAGGACGCCGATCGCCACGCGGCGGGCGGCAACAATGCCGACGGGCAGTTCTTCTATGGCCGCCGCGGCGCGCCGACCCAGTGGGCGCTGGCCGATGCGCTGACCGCGATCGAGGCGGATGCTTATGGCACAGTGCTCTATCCCAGCGGGGTGGCGGCGATTGCGGGGTGCATGCTCGCGGTTCTGAAGCCGGGCGACCGGCTGCTGATGGCCGACAACGCCTATGATCCCTCGCGCAACATGGCGACGGGGCTGCTGACGCGGATGGGGGTGGAGACGACCTTCTTCGACCCGCGTGATCTGGAAGGCTTCCGTGCGCTGTGCAGGCAAGGCGCGAAGGCGGTGTGGCTCGAGTGCCCCGGCAGCCTGACCTTCGAGGTCAGCGATATCCCCGCGCTGGCCGCCATCGCCCGCGAACATGGCGCGGTGAGCATGGTCGACAACACGTGGGCGAGCCCGCTCGGCTTTTCGGCCCTGACGCACGGCTGCGACATCGTGATGATGAGCCTGTCGAAGCATGTCGGCGGGCATTCCGATTTGATGATGGGCAGCGCGAGTGCGGGCAAGCGCTGGTACACCGCGCTGCGACGGGTCAGCCAGGAGCTGGGGCAAGTGGTCTCGCCCGATGATGCCGCACTCGCCGCGCGGGGTCTCAGGACGATGGGCATCCGGCTGGAAGCGCAGACCCGCTCGGCGCTGGCAATCGCGACACGGCTGGAGGCCCAGCCGCAGGTCGCGCGGGTGATGTGCCCGCTGCTCCCTTCCGATCCCGGCCACGCGCTGTGGCGACGCGATTTCACCGGCGGGTGCGGGCTGTTTTCCTTCGTGTTGGCGAGCGATGATCCGCAGGCTTCGGCCCGCGTGGCCGACGCGCTCGACCTGTTCGGCATCGGATACAGCTGGGGCGGGTTCGAAAGCCTCGCCCTACCGATCCGGCCGGAGGATTACCGCAGCTGCATGCAAGGCACCGACGGCAAGCCCGCCATACGCCTCTCGATCGGGCTGGAGGACACCGCCGATCTGATCGCCGATCTCGCGCAGGCCCTGGCGCGGGTATAGTTCCGCTTCATCGCTGCCAATCCATTCTCGCTGGCGCCTCTGGGCGCGCTGGCCCATCTGCGGTGCCATGCGAAAGACTGGCACCATTTATCTCGTCGGCGCGGGGCCGGGTCCGGTGGACCTGCTTACCCTGCGCGCTGCCCGCCTGATCGAGCGGGCCGAAGTCATCGTTCATGACGGGCTGATCGGCCCCGATATCCTCGGCCTTGCGCGGAGCGACGCGCGGCTGATCTCGGTCGCCAAGCAACGTGCGCGCCACACCTTGCCGCAGGAAGAGATCAACGCGCTGCTGGTGCGCGAGGCGCTCAGTGGCCGCGATGTCGTGCGCCTCAAGGGCGGCGATCCCTTCATCTTCGGGCGCGGGGGCGAGGAAGCCGAAACCGCGCGCGCCGCAGGTGTCCGTGTCGAGGTGGTCCCCGGCATCTCCGCCGCCAATGGCGCCGCCGCCGCCGCCCAGATCGCGCTCACCCACCGCGATGCCTCGAGCATCGTCAGCTTCGTCGCGGGCCAGTGCAAGGGCCTGTCCGAACAGGACTGGTCGGGCCTCGCGGGCAAGGGCCGCACGCTGGTGATCTACATGGGCGTCTCCACCGCCGCGCAGATCGCCGACAAGCTGATGGCCGACGGTCTTGCCCCCGACATGCCCGTCGCCGTGATCGAGAACGCCGCACGCCCGGAAATGCGGGTGCTGCGCGGGCTGCTCGCCGCGCTCCCCGATCTGGTCGAGGCGGAAGCGGTGAAGAGCCCCGCGCTCATCGTCATCGGCGAAGTTACCGCGCGCGATGACATCGCCGTCGCCGCGCTGGCCGAGGAGGCTGCCCGATGAAAATCCTCACCGGCAACGATCTGCGCTCGGGCGCTGTCACCTGGTGGAACGGCAGCGGCTGGTCGCTCCACGTCAATGATGCCGTCGATGTCGGCGAAGACGCCGAGGAAATCATGGCGCGCGAAGTTGCCGCGCGGCGCGTCAACGTGCCCTATGCGATCGAGGCAACCCGCACCATCGACGGCGTGCGCCCCGCCCACATCAAGGACCGCATCCGCGCGCTCGGCCCGACCGTGCGGCCCGACCTCACGCTCAAGCCGCAAGACCCCCAAGCCATTGACTGGGTGATCTGACATGTACCGTTACGATTCCTACGATCAGGCGATGGTCGATGCCCGCGTGGAAGAATTCCGCGATCAGGCCCGCCGCCGCCTCGAAGGCAAGCTCACCGAAGACCAGTTCAAGCCGCTGCGGCTGATGAACGGGCTCTATCTTCAGCTTCACGCCTATATGCTGCGCGTCGCGATCCCCTATGGCACGCTCGACAGCCGCCAGATGGACATGCTCGCCGACATCGCCGAGAAGTATGACCGCGGCTACGGCCACTTCACCACCCGCCAGAACATCCAGTACAATTGGATCAAGCTGGAAGACTGCGCCGATGCCCTCGCCGATCTGGCGACGGTCGAGATGCACGCCATCCAGACCAGCGGCAATTGCATCCGCAACATTAGTTCAGATCATTTTGCGGGCGCAGCCGCCGACGAGGTGGTCGATCCGCGCCCCTATGCCGAGCTGATGCGCCAGTGGTCGAGCTTCCACCCGGAGTTCACCTACCTCCCCCGCAAGTTCAAGATCGCGGTGATCGCATCCGAGAAGGACCGCGCGGCGATGCGGCTGCACGATATCGGCGTGCGGATCGTGAAGAATGACGCGGGCGAAGTGGGCGCGCAGTTCTATGCTGGCGGCGGTATGGGCCGCACCCCGATGATCGCGCCCCTCATTCGCGACTTCGTGCCGATCGACCAGTTCATCACCTATGCCGAGGCGTGCCTTCGGGTCTACAACCGCTACGGTCGGCGCGACAACAAGTACAAGGCGCGGATCAAGATCCTCGTCCATGAACTTGGCGCGGCGGAATATATCCGTCAGGTCGAAGAGGAATTCGCGCACCTGCTGTCGGTCGGCGTGGAACCGCCGCGCGAGGAGCTGGCGCGGATTGCCGAGCATTTTGCCGATCCCCCGTTTGTTGACGGGCCGAAGACACTCGATCGTTCCGATCCCGATTTCGCACTGTGGGTCGACCGCAACACGCACCGCCACAAGCATGACGCCTACGTCTCTGCCGTCATCAGCCTCAAACCCGCAGGCGGCATTCCCGGCGATGCCACCGCCGAGCAGATGCGCGTCGTGGCCAAGCTCGCGCGTGACTACAGCTTCGACGAGCTGCGCGTGATGCACACCCAGAACCTGCTGCTGCCCCACGTCCGCATCGCCGATCTGCACGCGGTATGGAGCGCGCTTGACGCAGCCGGCCTCGGCGCACCCAACATGGACACGATCGAGGACATCATCGCCTGTCCGGGACTTGATTACTGCTCGCTAGCCAATGCCCGGTCGATCCCGCTGGCCCAGCGCATTTCAGAGCGTTTCGCGGCAACCGGACGCACCGAAGTGGTGGGCGAGCTGAAGCTGAAAATCTCCGGCTGCATCAACGCCTGCGGGCACCACCACGCAGGCCACATCGGCATCCTCGGCGTCGACAAGAAGGGCACCGAGAACTACCAGCTCTCGCTCGGCGGATCGGAGGCCGAGGACGTCAGTCTCGCCAAGATCACCGGCCCCGGCTTCGACGAGGACGGCGTGATCGCTGCGGTCGAGAAGGTCACCGACGTCTACCTCGCCGCCCGCGCCGATGGCGAACGCTTCCTCGATACCTACCGCCGCATCGGCATGGAGCCGTTCAAGGAGGCGCTTTATGGCTAAGGACATTGGCACCTCACCCGACGAAGTGCAGTTCCGCTTCCGCGACGACGAGCCGGTCGATCACGCGACCGTCACCGTCGATTCCTGCTGCGACCAGACCAACGCCACCGCCGTTCGCATCGAGCCGGGTGACGATGCCCGCGTGCTGCTGCCATTCCTTGACCGGCTGGCGCTGGTCGAGGTCAACTTCCCCGGCTTCGGCGACGGTCGCGGCTACTCCGCCGCCCGCATCCTGCGCGAAGCGGGCTACACGGGTGAATTGCGCGCGGTCGGCGATGTGCTGATCGACCAGCTCAGCCATATGCGCCGCTGCGGGTTCGACAGTTTCGCCCCCGACAAGCGCCTCGACGAAGACGACGCCAAACGCGCCTTTGCGACCTGGGAGAACGTCTACCAGCGCGCTGCCGATGCGCGGCGGACCGTCGCGGATAAGCGCCATGAAGCCTGAACTCGGGATCGCTGCCAACGGGCGTCAACGCGATGCGCTCGACCTCGCGCCGCGCTTTACCGAGCATGATGCGGTGCGGCTCAACCGCATGTTTCGCGGCAGCACGACGCACGAAATGCTCGAAAGCGTGATCCGTGATGGCCTCGCGGGCGATCTCGCGGTGGTTTCCAGCTTCGGTGCGGAAAGCGCCGTTCTGCTGCATCTGGTCGCCAGCGTCGACGCATCCGTGCCGGTGCTGTTCCTCGACACCGGCAAGCACTTTGCCGAAACGCTCGCCTACCGCGATCTTCTGGTCGAGCGGCTCGGGCTCAATCTGGTGGTGCTGACCCCTGATGCGGCCGAGCTCGCCAAGAAGGACGAAACCGGCCTCAGGTGGTCCTACGATCCCGATGGCTGCTGCGAAATCCGCAAGGTGCGTCCGCTCGAAAAGGCGCTGGCGGGGTTCGATGCGAGCTTCACCGGGCGCAAGGCGTTCCAGGCGGCGACCCGCGCCAACCTGCCGCGCTTCGAGGTGGATACCTCGGACGCACAGGGGCGGCTTAAGATCAACCCGCTGATCGATTGGTCGGCAGAGGACATCAACGCCTATTTCACAGCCCACGATCTGCCGCGCCACCCGCTGATCGCGCAGGGGTATCCCTCGATCGGCTGCTCGCCCTGCACCACCCAGGTCGCGCCCGGCGAAGACCCGCGCTCGGGCCGCTGGAAGGGCTGGGACAAGACCGAATGCGGCATCCACAAGCCGGGCGAGGAACCGTTCCTCTAGGCGGTCAAAGCCACCCCTCGCGCCGGTACCATTCGGCGGTCGATTTCAGACCTTCCTCGCCGGTGATACGCGGTTGCCAGATGCCCGGCGGCACCTTGCGGTCGAAGCGCGACACCCAGTTGGGATGCGCCATGTAGCCCACGCGGTCGGGCGTGAGCTTGGCGCGGTCGCCGCGGGCGATCCGGTCGGCGGCAGCGGCAGCATCGAGCACCGCGCGCGGCAAGTGCGGTGCGAAGACGCTCTGCTTGCCGACGGCGCGCCCAATCGCGGCGGCGAGTTCCTTGTGGCTCCACCCGCCCTCGCGCCCATCGTCGGGCTCGTAGACCTTCTTCTTCGTCGGCGCGGCATTGCCAGCGGCCAGCACCACCAGCAGGCTCGCAAGGTCATCGGCATGGATGATCGAACTCGCCCCGCCCGGCGGCAGCGGCACGAAGCCCCATTTCGCGGTGCGGAACATGTCGAGGTAATCGATATCGCGCGGGCCATAGACGCCGGGCGGACGCACCGTGGTCCAGTCGAGTCCGCTCGCTTCCACCAGCGTCTCCGCCCGCGCTTTCGATGCGCCATAGGCCGACAGCTTCGGCTCGCGCGCGGCGAGCGAGGAGACGAACACCAGCCGCCGCACGCCCGACCCGGTCATCGCCGCTAGCACATTGGCGGTGCCGGTGACATTGGCGGCCTCGAATTCCGCCGGATCGGGAGTGTTGGTCAGGCCCGCAACATGGACCACCGCATCCGCGCCAGCGACCAGCGCCGAAAGCGCCGCCTTATCGCCCAGATCGCCGCGCACCCATTCGACCCCGCTGCGCGCCGCCTGTTCACGGCGGGCGAGTGCGCGCACCTGATGGCCCTGCGCCAAGGCTTCGTTCAGCACCGCGCTCCCGACGAACCCGGTCGCGCCGGTGATCGCCAACAGGCTCACAGCAGCACCATGTGATCGCGGTGGATCACGCAGGAGCGCGGGGCATAGCCCAACCGCTCGGCCTGATCCTCGGCGCGCTTGCCTGCGATCAGCTGCATGTCTGCTGCGTCATATTCGGCGAGACCCTGCGCCAGCCGCTCGCCCTTGAGGCTGAGGACACTGACCAGATCGCCGCGCCGGAAGGTGCCGGACACGCCGACCACGCCCGCTGCAAGCAGGCTCGCCCCGCCCTTCAGCGCCTCGGCACAGCCCTTGTCGACCCGCAGCTCGCCCGCCGGCGCGAGCCGCCCGCCGAGCCACGCCTTGCGGGCGCTGTCGGCGCGAACGGGCAGGAACAGCGTCCCCGTGCCCGCAGCAAGCGCATGGGCAATCGGCGCATCATGCGTGCCGTTAAGGATGGCGAGCGCAATTCCGGCGCGCGTCGCGATCTGTGCGGCTTGCAGCTTGGAAACCATCCCGCCCGAGCCGAGGCCGGAGGACGAGGCCCCGCTCGCCATCGCCATCACTTCGGGCGTCACGGCGTCAACCACGGGAATGAGAGTCGCACCTTCCGCGCGCGGATCGCGGTCGTAGAGCCCGTCCACATCGCTGAGCAGCAGCACCAGATCGGCATTGGCCGCCTGCGCCACGCGCGCGGCCAGCCGGTCGTTATCGCCGAAGCGGATTTCCTCGGTGGCGACGGAGTCGTTCTCGTTGATGACGGGGATCGTCCCCGCCTCCAGCAGCCGGTCGAGCGTGGCCGAGGCGTTCAAATAACGCCGCCGGTCTTCGAGATCGCCCAGCGTCAGCAGCATCTGCGCCGCAGTGATGCCTTCGCTTCCCAGCGCGCGGCTCCACAGGTCGGCGAGCGCGATCTGGCCCACGGCGGCGGCAGCCTGCGCGTCGGCAAGGCTCCCGCGACCGCCCTTGGGCAAGGCCAGCCGCGCCGCGCCCAGCGCAATCGCGCCCGAACTCACCACGATCACCTGCGCGCCGTTCGAGCGCAGCGCCGCCAGATCGCCCGCCATGCGCGTCAGCCAGCCCTCGCGCGCCTGCCCGCCGCCGACCAGCAGCGCCGATCCGATCTTGACCACGATCCGCCGCGCGGCGGCAATGTCCGAAAGGCGCGTCAGCATCGGCAGATCAGATCGGCGACCACTCGCTGGCGCCGTCCTCGTCCTCGATTTCAACCGCCTTGGTCTCGGTCGAGGTGGACGCGGGCAGGTAGGCGAGCACGGCATCGAGCAATTCGGGAATCCCTGCGCCGGTCGCACCGGACACGGCGAACACCTTGTCGGCCCCCGCCGCCAGCAGCTCCTCGCGGAAGCCTTCGACCAGCTCGGCATCGGCGAGATCGAGCTTGTTGAGCACCACCAGCCGCGCCTTGTCCTCGAGACCCGCGCCATAGGCCGCCAGCTCGTCCTCGACGATCCGCATGGCTTCCACCGGATCGGCATCTTCGGTGCCGGTGATGTCGATCAGGTGGATCAGCACGCGGCAGCGCTCGATATGGCCGAGGAAGCGGTCGCCAATGCCCACGCCTTCCGCCGCGCCTTCGATCAGGCCGGGAATGTCGGCCAGCACGAATTCGCGGCCCTTGTGGCGCACCACGCCCAGCTTGGGCACCAGCGTGGTGAAGGCATAATCGCCGACCTTGGCCTGCGCGTTGCTGACCGCGTTGATGAAGGTCGACTTGCCGGCATTGGGCAGGCCGACAAGGCCCACGTCCGCCAGCAGCTTCAGCCGCAGCCACACCCACATTTCCTCGCCGGGGATGCCCGGCTGATGCTGGCGCGGGGCGCGGTTGGTCGAGGTTTTGTAGCTGGCGTTGCCGCGCCCGCCCATCCCGCCTTCGAGGAAGGTCACGCGCTGGCCGACTTCGGTGAAGTCCGCGAGCACCTCTTCCTTGTCTTCGGAAAGGATCTGCGTGCCGACCGGCACCTTGATGACGAGCGGCTTGGCCGAGGCGCCGGTGCGGTCCTTGCCCATGCCGTGCCCGCCGCGCGGGGCCTTGAAGTGCTGCGAATAGCGGAAGTCGATCAGCGTGTTGAGGCCGGCCACGGCTTCGAACACGATGTCGCCGCCGCGTCCGCCGTCACCGCCGTCGGGGCCGCCGTATTCGACATATTTTTCGCGGCGGAACGAGACAGCCCCAGGGCCGCCTCCGCCGGACTTCACATAGATCTTGGCTTGGTCGAGGAAATGCATGGGTGCCCCTTATGCATTTCCTCTCCCAAAAGCGAGGATTGGTTAGAACCTCGCTTCAATCCCTACCGCCGCCGAGCGCCCCGGCGAGACAAAGCTGAACACCTGTTCGTAGTCCTCGCCGAGGATGTTCTCCATCCGGGCGAAGGCGTTGATGCCGTCGGTCAGCCGCACGCGGGCGTTGAAGTTGACCAGCGTGTAGTCATCGAGGCTCACCCGCACCGGCACGAAGCTGGGGTCGGTGAAGGCGACGTCGGGGGTCTCGCCGTTATAACGCACCACCAGCGTGGCCGAGGCCGCATCATCCGGCGCGGCCCAGGTCAGCGCGGCGCTGGCAATGTGGTTCGGGCGGCGCACTTCCTCCACCCCGTTCTCCTCTGCATCGAGGTAGGAATAGGCCGCATCGAGGGTCCAGTGATCGGCCAGCCTTGCCGCGAGCGAAACCTCGACCCCGCGCTGCCGGCTTTCCGTGGTGCGGTTGGCGGGAGTGGCGATGAAGGTCGGGGGCGGGAAGGTCGTGAAGATCTCGCCCTCCAGCTCGCTGTCGAAATATGTCAGCGAAACGCGCGCGGCAGTGCCGAGGTCCTGATCGATCCCGACTTCCCACCCGGTCGACTTCTCAGGCCGCAGCGCCGCATTGCCGATGAAGCGCCCGTCGACAAAGCCGTAGAGCTCGAAGAAGCCGGGGTTCTTGACACCCGATCCTGCGGCGGCGCGCAGGCGGGTGGTGTCGGTGACGCGGTAGCCTGCGCCCACGCGGAAGGTGGTCGCATCGCGGAACAAGTCATTCATGTCGTGACGGATCGCGGCGGAGACATCGAACGCCTCGGCGGCGTAGCGATATTCGCCCACCAGCCCGACCTGCTCGATCTCGCGCCGGCCGGTAAAGGCAAAGCCGCCCGGGGTGGTGTTGCGGAAGCCTTCCTGCTCCCAGTCTGCGGCGAAGGTCAGGTTGTGTTCGTCCGCCAGCTTGAAGCCGCTGACATAGGACGCCTTGAAGCGGTCACCCTCGCTGCCCGACGCGCGCCCGAAGGCGGTAAAGCCGTCGCGCGTCACATCCGCGATCTGGGCCGACAGGTCATGCGTCCAGCGCCCGTCCAGCGTGTCGAGCTTGGCACCCACCAGCGCATAGAAGGCCTCGTTGGTGTAGCGCGTGCCGGGGCTGTCGATGGTAAAGCCGAAGGTCGGGCTGGTGAAGTCGAAGTCGCTGTCGTTGAACTGGCCTTCGGTGCGGATGAAACGGGCAGCCGCGCGCAGGGTGAGATTGTCGCTCGCATTGACGCTGCCCTTGCCCGCCAGCGTGTAGCTGTCGCGTCCGATGTCGCGGGTGCCGCCGCGTGCGTTGGGCTGACCATCAGTGCTGACCACGACGGCAGAGAGTGCCGCGTCCCATCCGTCGCCATTTGCCCCGTAGCGCGCTGCGCCGTTGACGGTCCCTTGCGTGCCGCCTTCGATCCGCGCGCCGAAGCCATCGCGGGCCGCGCCGCTCGCGGTTTCATAGGCGATCACCCCGCCGATCGCATCGGGGCCATAGAGCGCCGATTGCGGCCCGCGCAGCACCTCCAGACGCGCGCCGATATCGGCTTGCAGCGTGCCGATATCGAACTCGCCGGCGAAGGGATCGGAAACCTCGATCCCGTCGACCAGGATGAGCACGTGGTTGGCTTCGGCGCCGCGCAGGCGGATCTGGGTCTGGCCGGGGATGCCCGCCACCGCCACGCCCGGCACATCGCGCAGCACATCGGCGATATCGCGGGTCTGGCGGTCTTCGAGTTCCTCGGCGGTTATGACCAGCGACGAGCCGGTGTAGTCATCACGCTCCAGAGCCGTATCACGGCTGGCGGAGACGAGGATACGTTGGCGACCCGCGCCGATGTCGTCTTCCAGAGCTCTTTCGTAGCTACCGTCATAGAGCGGCTCGCCCGCGTCGTTCTCGTAGCTGTTATCCTGCGCCCACGCAGGCACGGCCCACACCAGCGCCGCTCCTGCGACGCTGCTCAAAAATGCAAAATTCTTCACGGATTCCTCCCGTCATCGGCAACATGGGGGCTGAGAGGGGATCCCATCCCTCACAGCCCGGCGATGTCGCTCACAACGAAAGTCTTGTTCCGCGCCTGGCCAACCCCTGAACCAAGCAAAGAGCGACACGCCCCGGTCGGTCTCCTGGCTCGCGGGTCAACGCATGGGATGCTCACCTTCCCGGGTGGCCCGAAGACCCCCAGTGGCTGCCCTTCGAAAAGGGAGCGCACTCCACACTCACCGCTTACAGTTGCAGGGACAGCTGCGGAATCGAACCGCATTCCCGTTACCGAAACGCGGGGAAACGCTTAGCGTCAGGCGAAACTGACGACAAGGGGCGTCCAGCAAAGCTAGATTGATAGGACTGTAACGGCGCGAAGCGCCGCAAGGCCGAACGGCCGCCCGAGCTTATGCGAGGAAAGCCAAGGCGGACGGACGTCCGCCGCCCGGCGTCTGAGGGCGAAAACAAAAAAGAAAACTGGTGGAGCCGAGGGGGATCGAACCCCTGACCTCGTCATTGCGAACGACGCGCTCTCCCATCTGAGCTACGGCCCCGTTCCAGCTTTTCGGCCCGCATGGGTCCCTCTCGGGGAGCAGGCGAGCGCGCGCATTAGCGAGAACAACCGGCGCTTGCAACGCAGATTTTGTCCGCGCCGAGGCCTGCCAGCAGGCGGCGCGCCGCTCAGCGTGCGGCGGTCGTCGTGCCCGAACGCGCCTGCTGCACCGCCACCCAGCCGGGTTGCGACGGGCCATACTTGGCGCCGTACTTCGCGTCCCATTCAGCCGAGGCCACCTGATAGGCTTCGTATTCGGTGAAGAACTGGTCGAACGGCGCGAGCAGCCCGTCGAAATTGGCGCGGGCAAAGGCCAGCGGGTCCTTCGGCGGAGAGGCCAGCGCGCGCTTCGACATGTCGAGCGCGGCGTTGCAAAAGCCCGAACGGGCCGGCGGCAGCGAGAAGAAGTTGTAGACCTTGGTGGTGTAGCCATCGCGCGCCACGATCGCATCGCGCCGCGCCTTGAAACGGCTGTTGTAGCTGCGCTCGAGCCGGTCATTCACGCCCTTGAGCGAGGAAACGTTGCGATTGAGGAACGCCTTGTAGCCATCGAGGATCGGCTGGTATTCGGGCGAGAGGCAGTTGAGCGCCGCGACGTTCCAGGCCGAACGCAGGTTCCAGACCAGCTGGTCATCGGTGAGAGCGGTATTGACCGTCAGCCAGCGCCCGTCCGCGCCGCGACCGGGAATATCCATCACGTAATGCGCGCCGCCCGGCGGCACGGGGCGATAGGGGACGGTTTCGACCACTGGCGCCGACGGCGCCTTGGGGACCGAGGCAACCTTGGGCTTGGGGGCCGATGCCCCGCAGGCCGCCAGCGCAAGGCTTCCGGCAACCAGCACGCTGGCCGTGAGCAGCGACCGCGTGCGCGATCCGCGCGTGCCGAGCGGTTGCGGGGTGGAAAGCGTGTGCGATACCGCGCTCATGGTGTGTTCGACCTCTCTAGCTTAAGCGGCCAGTCCCGGGCCGCGCCCCGGTTCTCGCCGCCATATCCTTTATTTTATCTTAAGCGCCGTGGTTAGCGCGGCGTTGCGATAAAGAAAATGCCCGAAGCCTGTGGTGGGGCTCCGGGCATCTCAATTCATGCACGTATCGCGGGTTGCCCCGCGGGCTTACTCGCGGTTGCCGAGGAAGCTGAGCAGGAACTGGAACATGTTGATGAAGTCCAGATACAGCGACAGCGCACCAAGGATCACGGCCTTGCCGGCAAACTCGGTGCCGCGCAGGTAGGTATATTCTTCCTTCAGGCGCTGGGTGTCATAGGCGGTCAGACCGGCGAAGATGAGCACGCCGATGAAGCTGATCGCATAATGGAACCCGGGCGACTGCAGGAAAATGTTGATGATCGAGGCTACGATCAGCCCGATCACGCCCATGATCAGGAAGCTGCCCATGCCCGACAGGCTCTTCTTGGTGGTGTAGCCCCACAACGACAGGCCGGCGAAGGCCGCCGCGGTGGCGAAGAAGGTCGTGGCAATCGAACCGCCGGTGTAGATCAGGAACACCGACGAGAGCGACAGGCCCATCAGGGTCGCGAAACCCCAGAACATCGCCTGCAGCGTGGCAGTGCTGAAGCGGTTGGCGCCGAAGCTCATCGCCATCACGATGGCGAGCGGCGACAGCGCCACGATCCAGCGCAGGATACCGCCGGTGAAGATCGTCGCGGCCAAACCGCTGGTGAAGGCCAGCAGCGCAACAATCCCGGTCAGCAGCACGCCCGAGCTCATGTAGTTGTAGATCGAGAGCATGTGCTTGCGCAGGCCCTCGTCATAGCTCACCCGGCCGGCGACATCGCCTCCGGCGCGGGGCACGGAGCCAAACCGCTGCGCGTTGCGCGAGGAGTCATTCCAGTCAGCCATTGTGAAACCCTTAGCCTTTCCACATCGGAGCGCGGAAACGCCCGCGCTCTCCATGGGTGCGAATATCGGTGTTTCATCGGGGCATTTCAAGCGAAACCGGATTGCAAAGCGCGCAATCTGTTCAGCTTAACGGCCGTTAATCTTAAGCGCCCTTTGAAAGCGCCGCGCCCTTGTCGCGCGTGGCGCGAAGGGTTGCGGTCAGCAAGGCGCGCAAGGCATCGCCGTTGTCGAGCACGTTGAGCCCCTCGCGGGTCATGCCGCCGGGGCTGGCGACGCGGTCAGCGAGCGTGGCGGGGCCAACATCCGCCGCCGCCGCCAGCGCCGCTGCGCCCTCGACCGTCGCGAGCGCCAGACGGGCGGCAGTGGCGGCATCCAGCCCCAGATCCGTGGCCGCGCCTGCCAGCGCATCGATGAAGCGGTAGACGAAGCCCGGCCCCGATCCGGCGAGCGCGGTGACGAGATCGAACTGCGCCTCGTCCTCCAGCCACACCGCACTGCCGAGCTGGTCGAACAGCGCAAACACGCCAGCGCGCTCCGCCTCGCCGCCAAGGCCGCGCTCGGCGAGGATCACCGGCGACTTACGGATCGCAGCGGCCAGGTTGGGCATCACCCGCACATGCGCGCGCGCCTGCGGAAAGGCTGCGGCCAGCTGATCGAGCGTAATCCCGGCGAGCAGCGAGAACACGCTCACCCCGCTCCCCGTCAGGCCCTGAAGGCCCGGCCCCAGCGCGCCAAGCTGCTGCGGCTTGAACCCGAGCAGCACAGCGTCATGCCCGGCCTCCGCTGCGGCGTCGGCGCTGCGATAGAGCGTCACGCCTGCGGGTGCTTGCGGCAGCGCGGGATCGAGCACGCTGATGCGCGCCGGATCGACCCCGGCCGCGAGCCACCCGGCGAGCATCGCCCCGCCCATGTTGCCGCAGCCGATGATGAGAAGGTGGTTGATCATGCCGAGGCGCAGGCTCTCAGGCCTCGCCCGCCGCGTCAACCATTGCCGCTTCCAGCGCCGCGCGCGGGCTCTTGCCGCCCCACAGCACGAACTGGAATGCGGGGTAGAAGCGGTCGCATTCGTCGATCGCACATTCGACCAGCGCCTGCGCCTGCGACAGGCTCAGCCGCCCGTCATCGCCCAAAAGCGCACCGTGGCGGTAGAGCAGCACATCGCCGTTCGACCAGATATCGAAATGCCCCAGCCACATCTGTTCGTTGACCAGGCACAGCAATTCGTAGGCTGCGGTGCGCTTGTCATCGGTCACGCGGATATCGGGCAGGCACAGGAACTGGAGCACCGAATCTTCCGCCCGCCAGATCGCGCGCAGCTGGTAATTGGCCCAGCTGCCCTGCACCTCGCCGCTCATTTCATCGTCCGAGACCATCTCGCACGGCCAGCCGCGCGCCGCGAACAGGCTGGCGAGCATTTCGACGGGGGCGGCATCGTCCTCGGCGGAATAGTCCATGTCGCTCACTCTCATCGGCCGTCTTTCGCTTGGGACAGGCACTTGTGCACCATCCGGGGCACGTTTGAACGGGGAGCAAGGCGCTTGGCAATGCGGGCCGGATGAGCGGCTGGGGAGAACCGGACAGACCTGTGCAAAGCCTGTGCAAAGAAAGTGGGGGAGAGCGCGCCCAGTCTATTTAACCGGCTGAATTTCTTCGCCTTCGGGGCTGACGTAAAGGAAGCTGTCAACGCCCTTGCTCTTGAGCTCGCGCACCAGTGCCTGCGCCTTGTCGCGGCTGTCGACCGGGCCGGCCAGCAGGCGGTTCGCTTCGCCCCAGCGGGTGGTGTGCGGCTTCAGCTTGGCGAGCGGCGCGCCGCCTTCCTTCGATATCCGCTTCCAGTCGGTGCCGAGCGCCTTCAGGTTCTTGCCGGTCGCCACCTGCACCCAGATGCGGCTGGGGTGGACGGGCTTGGGCGGCTCCTTGGGCTTGGCCTTCTCTGGCGGTGGCGGCGGGGCCTCGCGCTTGATGGTGATGCGGCTGATATCGACAGCATCGCCGCGCACATTGGCAGCGGGCAGCGCGTCGGTGCTGAGATCGGCGAAAGCATCGGCGACGCGCGCGGGCCGTGCCGGAGCGGGTGCAGGTGCGGGTGCGGGTGCGGAGGGCGGCGCTGCCGTAACCACCGGGGGCGGCGCTGCACTGGCGACCTGCACCGGAGCCGGCTTCGGCGCGGGCGGGGTCGGCGTCGGCGCGGGAGTCGGGGTTGGCTTGGGGGCAGGCGTTGCCGGAGTCGCCGGCTTGGGCGGCACCAGATCGGCCAGCGTCGAGGGCGGCTTGGTCCGCACATCGAGCGGCAGGCCCGATGGCGCCAACTTGCTACCGGCACGCTCTTCCTGTGCCAGCCGCGCCAGTCGCGGATCGTCGCGCCCGATATCGGCCGCGCGCGGGAACAGGCCGAGATTGGCGGCGGCAGCCTGCTGCGGCTTGGTGAGGCGCGGCATATAGCCGAAATAGGGCACCAACCGCGTCGCCAGATCGCGCGGCATCACCTGTTCGACAATCGCCGCCGCGCGGTCGCTTTCGCCGAGGATCGCAAGGCCGAAGGCGCGCGAGCGCTGCGCGGCCATATCCCGCCGGTCGAGCAGCGGGCGCAGGGTTTCTTCGAACTTCGCGCGGTTGCCCGAAATCGCATAGCTGATCGCGAGGCGGCGGCGCGCTTCGTCTTGCGCGGGGTCAAGCTCCAGCAGGCGGCGATAGGCCGTCTGGGCGGAAGCCTGTTCGCCCACCAGATCGAGCGAAAGGCCTTGATCGGCGAGCACATCACGCTCCGGCACGCCCGCTTGCAGTGCGCGCTCGAACTGCACCAGCGCCTCGCCCGCGCGGCCCGAACGCAGATAGACCTGCCCCAGCCCGAGCGCGACGCCGGGATGGTTGGGATCGATATCCGCAGCCCGCCCGAAGAAGCCGATCGCGGCTTCCAAATCATCCACCCCCATTGCCGCATTGCCCGCTTCGAGCAGGGCGTCCCGGTCGCGCGGGGTCTTGGCGAGCGCTACCAGCGCACGGTTCAATCGCTGGACTTCGGGCGAGGGGAGCGCCTGCACCACCGGCTGGGAAACGACATCCTGCGCCGCCGCCGGAGCAACGCCGCCGGTGGCGACAAGCACCGCCAGCGCCGAAGGCACACAGGCAAGCAGCGAAGTTTTCATCAGCCTATCTTTCCTGCGCCGGACGCGGGCCGCCAGAGGCCGACCGGCTGCTTGCGGCAAAGCGCACCAACGCCGCGCCGGACCGCCAAGGCGGCGGCGCCGCGAGGAGGTTACTGGTTGTTCTGGCGACCGAGGAAGCGCGGGATGCTGAGCGCCGGGCCACCGTCGCCGTCATCATCGTCTTCTTCCTCGCGCGCGGTGCTGCGCGACAGGTTGGCCATGCGTTCGAACAGCGTGCTTCCGCCCGAGGGCGCGCCTCCGCCGCCGGTGCCGCCCGCGGCTTCGCCGCTGTCACCATCACCGCCGCCGAGAATGCCGCGCCGGCGTCCGCCGCCCAGCCGCGCTTCGACCGGGCGATCATCGGCCGCAAGCCGATCAGCGCTGGCGAGAAGATCGTCCTGCGCAGGGCCGGTATCGCCGTAAGAGGCATATTCCTCGCCAAGGTCGAGCGCATCGTCCGCTTCGGGCGCGGCTGCCGGTTCGGCGCCATAGCCGGTCGCCGGAGCGCCGTAGCCATAACCGTCATCCTCGGCCCCGCGCAGTCCGGCGAGCGGATCGACGATGCCATCGACATCGTCATCATACTCTTCGCCGTCTTCGTCGGTGGCCTGCATCCCGCTCAACTCGAACGGCTCGGCCGCACCATATTCCTCGGCTTCTGCTTCCAGTTCGAGCGCGTCGTCCTCGTAGCCTGTGGTTGCCGCCGGTTCGGGCGGAGTCAGCTCGAAGGCTGGCGCAGCAGGCTGCGGCGCGGGCTCCGGCTCGGCCTCGAAGGCGGGCATTTCTTCCATCCCGGCATCGTCCGACAGTTCGAGCACCGGACGCTTGGGCGCGCGCGACAGGCCGAGCGAGACCGGCTGCGGGCGTTCGGCGTTACCGACCGCGCTCTGTTCGATCCCGGTGGCGACCACCGAAACGCGGATCTTGCCCTTGAGATCGGGATTGAAGGCGCTGCCCCAGATGATGTTGGCATCTTCGTCGACCAGCTCGCGGATGTGGTTCGCGGCTTCGTCGACTTCGAGCAGGCGCATGTCGTCGCCGCCGATGATCGAGATGATGACGCCCTTCGCGCCCGCCATGCTGACGCCGTCGAGCAGCGGGTTGGCAATCGCCTGTTCGGCGGCTTCAAGCGCGCGGTTCTCGCCCTCGCCTTCGCCGGTACCCATCATCGCCTTGCCCATCTCGCTCATCACCGAACGCACGTCGGCAAAGTCGAGATTGATGAGGCCCGGCATGACCATCAGGTCGGTGATCGAACGCACGCCCTGCTGGAGCACTTCGTCAGCAAGCTGGAAGGCTTCCTTGAAGGTGGTTTCGGCCTTCGCCACCAGGAACAGGTTCTGGTTGGGAATGACGATCAGCGTATCGACGTGATTCTGGAGCTCGGCGATCCCGGCTTCGGCGGCGCGCATCCGGCGCGTACCTTCGAACAGGAACGGCTTGGTCACCACGCCCACCGTCAGCACGCCCATGCGGCGCGCGGCTTCGGCAATCACGGGCGCTGCACCCGTGCCGGTGCCGCCGCCCATCCCGGCCGCGATGAAGCACATGTTGACGCCTTCGAGCGCCTTTTCGATCTCGAGTACGGTTTCTTCAGCAGCCGCCTTGCCCACTTCGGGCCGCGCGCCGGCACCCAAGCCGCCGGTAATGTCCGGCCCGAGCTGGATGCGCTTTTCCGCGGGCGAGGTAGCCAGCGCCTGCGCATCGGTATTGGCGACGATGAACTCGACGCCCTCGATCTCGGCCTCGATCATGTTGGCGATCGCGTTGCCGCCGGCCCCGCCGATCCCGATGACGGTGATGCGCGGACGCAGATCGTCGGCTGCGGCAGGTCCGATATTGATGCTCATCAGCTTATCCTCCAGGCGCGGGTGGCCAGAAATCTTACCCTAATTCGCCGATTACGTCCTTAGTGACACAATCGCGTGGCACATTTTATAGCGGCAAAGTCCTTATCCACAGTGACCAGCCGCTCAGAAATACTCCTTCAGGGCGCGAAACAGCCGCTGGGCCAGCGCCGTCACTCCGCTCTGTTCGATCAGGCCGCTATAGACCCCGCCCCGCCCCGCGCCCACGGCGCGGATATCGACCGGGTCTTCGGCGGCATAGAGGCACAGGCCCGCCAGCGTCGCAAAGCCGGGGGCGTGGTGCGCCTCGGGCATTCCGGTCAGCTGCGGCGGACGCCCGAGCCGCACCGCCTGCCCCAGCGCGCCCTGCATGAATTCGGCCATCCCGGCCAGTTCCGCGCCGCCGCCGGTGAGCACCACCTGACCTGCGCGCGGGCCGTGAAAACCCATCGCCTTCAGCGCCTTGCCGATCTCGGTTGTGAGAATGCCGAGCTGCTGCGTGACCACCGAAACCAGTTCGGCGCGCACGATGCGGTTCTTGTCGTCCGCCCCGCGCGCGAGTGGCCCGACGGGCGGCGGCGCCGTGCCGTCAGCCGCAACATCGCCGGGGCCATCGCCGGGCCCGTTGACCGGGATCAGCTCGCGGTGATCGGCCTTGCTGGCAATCGCCGAGCCCGCCACGCATTTGAGCCGCTCGGCCTGCGAGCGGCGGATGCCGAAGCTGCTGGCGATTGCATCGGTGATATCGGCCGATCCCATCGGTACGGCACGCAGGCCGAGCAGCATCCCGCCCGCGAAAACCGCGACATTGGTGACATCCGCGCCGATCTCGACCAGTGCCACGCCTAGCTCGCGCTCCTCGACCGAAAGGCAGGCATGCCCTGCCGCCAGCGGCGCGGCGACCACGCCTTCGACTTCAAGGTGCGCGTTCTGCACCGCTTCGGTGAGGTTCCTGACCGGCGCGCCATCGGCCAGCATCACATGGATATCGACCCCGAGCCGTTCGGCATGGAGCCCGCGCGGATTGGCGACCCCGTGGGCGCCATCCAGAGTGTAGTGCGCCGGCTGCGCGTGGAGCACGGTGCGGCCATCGGGCTGGATCATCTCGCGCGCGTGGATCAGCAGCTGCTCGACATCCTCGTCCTCGATCCGCCGCCCGCCGATTTCGATATCGACCGAGACGACATTGCTGGCGAGCCCCGCGCCCGCGCAGGCGATCCACACCGAACGCACCGAGGAATTGGCGCTTTTCTCGGCCCGTTCCACCGCGTCGCGGATCGCAAAGGTGGCTGCGGCCATATCGGTGACATAGCCGCGCTTGATCCCGGCGCTCGCGCGGTGACCGCTGCCCAGCACCTGCAATTCGCCGGTCTCGGTCTCGCCCATGATCATCGCCGAAATGCGGAAGCTGCCGACATTGACCGCCGCATAGGTGCGGGCAAGGCGGCGCGAAGCAGCGGCGCGCGAGGCCATTATTCCATCCCTCCGGTGGTGCCGGCGATGGCGGGCGCTTCGCGCACGCCTTCGGGCAGGCGCATATACAGGCGCGGGGGCGAGCGCATATCGAAGGCCAGCACCTTGCCGCCGAGCAGGCGGTTCTGCCCATCAAGCCGCGCAAACTTCACCAGCGCGCTTGCGGCGGGCACATCGCCTTCGGGCAGCGCGAGCAACTGGCCGGTCTTGAAGGTCAGGTTCCAGCGGCGGTTACCGACCCATTCGGCGGCTTCGACCTGCGGGCCGAGCGCGGGCGCGGCGGCGAGCAGGGTTTCCAGATTGCGGGTCTGCTTGCTGGCCCCCGGCCCCGCCAGCCGCAGCAGGCCCTTGGCCTTGGCCGCGGCGACCGGTTCGAGCTCCACCCCGTCGGCATCGATCAGCATCAGCCGGTCGGGCTTTTCGAGCACCGCATGGGGCTTGCGTTCGACAATATCGATCGCCAGCGTGTGCGGCAGCTGGATCGAAACGCGCGCGTCCTTGACCCACGGCAGAGTCTTCAGCTCAGCGCGCAGCTGCGCGACGTCGACCTCGGGCATGGCGCGCTGGCGCTGGCCAAGCACGCGGGCATAGACCTGCTGTTCGTCCATCCGCGACGTGCCGGTGACGCGCACATTGCGCACCTCGAACCCGGCATCGGCGGCGATCGCCGAAACCTGCGCATGGGCCAGCGCGGGCAGCCCGGCGAGATTGGCGATGATGAAGGCAATGCCCACGCCTGCGCCGATGATCATGGCGAGCCAGATGCGGCTCCACTGCTCCTCTGTGAAGGGCAGCACGCCCATCACCGTGTCGATGAACCCGCTCGCCTGACCGCGCGCACGGCGGGCAGTCACGGCGCGGCTCTGTGCCTTGGCCGCGCGGCGAACGCCGGTGGCGCCGCTACGCCGGATCTGCTGCGCCATCGCCGCCTCCCTTGCGTTGCTTCATCGCGTGCACCCTGAGCGCCTCGGCCACCAGCAATTCGACCAGATCGGCATAGGGAATGCCGCAGCCCGCTGCCTGTTCGGGCACGAGACTGAGCGGGGTCATCCCCGGCTGGGTGTTGGTTTCGAGCACGAACAAGCCGTCCTCGCCCGCTTCCTCGTCCCAGCGGAAATCGGTGCGGCTGGTGCCGTGGCAGCCGAGCACCTGGTGCGCTTTCACCGCATATTGTTCGCACAGCGCGGTGATTTCGGGCGGCAGCTTGGCGGGGAAGATGTGCTCCGTCCGCCCGGCGGTGTACTTGTTCTCGTAATCGTAGAAGCCGTTGGCGACGACGAGTTCGGTCACGCCCAATGCCCGCGGCCCATCGGGGCCATCGAGCACGGCGGCGGTCAGTTCGCGGCCCTTGATGAAGGGTTCGGCGAGCAGTTCGGCAAACTCCTGCCACGGCCCGCGCGCGTCCGGAGAAATCGGGTTGCCGACATTGCTGTCCGCCGTGACGATCGCAACGCCGACCGAGGAGCCTTCATTGACGGGCTTGAGCACATAGGGGCGCGGCAGCGGGTCGCGCTCGTAGAGTTCCTCGCGCGTCACGATCCGCCCGCCGGGCATGGGGATGCCGTGCGGCACCAGCGCCTGCTTGGTCAGCTGCTTGTCGATCGCGATCACCGAGGTGGCGAGGCCCGAATGGGTATAGGCAAGGCCCATCAGGTCGAGCATGCCCTGCACCGTCCCGTCCTCGCCGGGAACGCCGTGGAGCGCATTGAACACCACGTCGGGCTTCGCCTCGGCAAGCCGCTGGGCAACATCGCGGCCCATGTCGATGCGGGTGACGCGGTGGCCCTTGCTCTCCAGCGCGTCCGCCACACCCGCGCCGCTGGTCAGCGAGACCGGACGTTCATTCGCCCAGCCGCCCATCAGGACGGCGACGTGGAGGGGTTTGTCGAAGCTCACGGACGTCCCACTCTCTGAATCTCCCATTCGAGGCTTACGCCCGTCGCGGCGTAGACCTTGTCGCGGACCAGCTCGCCCAGCCCTTCGATATCGGCGCTGGTGGCGGTGCCGGTGTTGATGAGGAAGTTGGTGTGCTTTTCGCTGACCTGCGCGCCGCCCAGCGTAAGGCCGCGGCATCCGGCTTGGTCGACCAACTGCCACGCCTTGTGGCCCTCGGGGTTCTTGAAGGTCGAACCACCGGTCTTGGTGCGCAGCGGCTGGCTGGCTTCACGCGCGGCGGCGATGCGATCCATCTCCGCGCCAATGTCCGCAGGCTCGCCGGGGCGGCCGTGGAACCGGGCCGACACCACAATCGCGCCCTCTGGCAGGGCCGAGTGGCGGTAGGAATATTCGAGTTCCGCCGCGTTCAGCGTGATGAAGCTGCCATCGTGCAGGATCACCGCGCAATCGACCAGAACATCGGCCACCTCGCGCCCGTAAGCGCCGCCGTTCATGCGCACGAAGCCGCCGACCGTGCCGGGAATGCCGCGCAGGAATTCGAGGCCCGCGATGCCGAGGTCGCGCGCGGTCGAGGCGACCAGAATTCCGCTCGCCCCGCCGCCGCAGGTCAGCTCCAGCTCGCCCGTGTGCTCGACTTTGGCGAAGCTCTTGCCGAGCCGCACCACCACGCCGGGAACGCCGCCATCGCGCACGATCATGTTCGAGCCGAGGCCGAGCGCCATCACCGGGATTTCCCCGCCGAGCCGTTCGAGGAAAGTCTTGAGGTCGTCCATGTCGGCCGGTTCGAACAGCCAGTCGGCCGGCCCGCCGGTCTTGAACCAGGTATAGGGCGCGAGCGGCGCCTTGCAGGTCAGCTTGCCGCGAATGCCGTCGAGCGGCACGGGCGAGGACACAGCCCCGTCGACCGCGCAGGTCGGGGCCGAGCCGTCGTCATAAATATAGGTATCGCCCGGCTGGTTCATGCCGCGCCCCGCTTGTCGGCGATGGCAGGCGCGAGCCCGGCGGCCCAGCGCGTGATATCGCCCGCGCCAAGGCACACCACGATGTCACCCGCGCCGATCTCGTTCGCAAGCGTCATGGCGAGCGCATCGGCCCCGGCAATCTCGCGCGCGGCGCGGTGTCCGCGAGCCTTCATCCCCGCCACCAGCGCAGCGTGATCGACGCCGGGCAGCGGCTCCTCGCCCGCCGGATAGACGGGCGCGACATAGGCGATGTCGGCATCATCGAAGCACGACTGGAATTCGTTCATCAGATCGTTGAGGCGCGAATAGCGGTGCGGCTGGGCGACCGCGATGACGCGGCCTTCAGTGCCCGCCACCGCCTCGCGCGCCGCAGCCAATACGGCGCGGATTTCGACCGGGTGGTGGGCGTAATCGTCGATAATCGTGGCGCTGCCGCCCGGCAGATCGACCGAGCCGACGCGGGTGAAGCGCCGCCGCACGCCGCCGAAGCGGGCAAAGCCGGTGCGGATCACCTCGTCCGAACAGCCCATCTCGATTGCGACCGCAATCGCCGCGAGCGCGTTCTGGACGTTATGGCGGCCCGGCATCGGCAGGTGCACGCCCTCGATCCGGCGATCTTCCAGCCCCCGCTGACGCACGATCACATCGAAGGTGTTCCCGCCCGCATTGCTGTGGACATTGACCCCGCAGATATCGGCCTGAAGCGAGAAGCCGTAGGTCACGACCTTGCGATCGCGCACCTGGCCGATCACCGCCTGCACTTCGGGGTGATCGACGCAGAGCACCGCCGCGCCGTAGAAGGGCACATTGTGGATGAACTCCACGAAGGCTTTCTTCACCCCGTCGAAATCGCCGTAGTGATCAAGGTGTTCGGGATCGATGTTGGTGACGACCGCGATGGTGCCGTCCAATCGCAGGAAGCTGCCGTCGCTCTCGTCGGCCTCCACGACCATCCAGTCGCTATCGCCGAGGCGGGCGTTGGAGCCATATTGCTCGATGATCCCGCCGTTGATGACGGTCGGATCGATCCCGCCCGCATCGAGCAGGGTGGCGATCATGCTAGTCGTCGTGGTCTTGCCGTGCGTGCCAGCGACCGCAACGGTCGACTTCAACCGCATCAGCTCGGCCAGCATCTCGGCGCGGCGCACCACGGGGACGCGGGCTTCCAGCGCGGCGGCGACTTCGGGATTGGTGCGGCGCACTGCGGTCGAAGTGACGACCACCGCCACGCCTTCGACGTTTTCCTTCATGTGGCCGATGTGCACGGTGATGCCGCGCGCGCGCAGCCGCTCGACGCTGGGGCCTTCGGAGATATCCGAACCCTGCACCTGATAGCCGAGGTTGTGCATCACCTCGGCGATGCCCGACATGCCGATCCCGCCGATGCCGACGAAATGGATGATGCCGATGTCGGTTCCGACGCCCTTCATTGTTCGATGCTGTCCTTTGCCGCCTTGCGCGCCGTGCCCGTCGCCACCCGCGCGCTGGCGGTGGCCGCAGGCGCGACCTCGCCGACGCGGATCACGTCCATCAGATCGATCCCGCCCATGCTCTCGACCAGATCGGCGAGATCCCTGGCCGCGTCGGGCCGCCCGCAATTGAACGCGCAATGCGCGGCATTGGCGAGGCTCTGCGGGTTCATCGCCATCGCCTGAATCTGCTTGGCGAGCTCCTTGGGCTGGAACGCGTCCTGCCGGATCATGCGCGCACCGCCCGCCTTCACCATCTCGCGGGTGTTGAAGGCCTGGTGATCATCGGTCGCAATCGGCAGCGGCACGAGGATCGCAGGGCGGCCCACGGCGGTCAGCTCGGCAATCGTGGAAGCGCCCGCACGGCCGATGAACAGATGCGCGTCGGCGAGGCGTTCGTGCATATCCTCGAAATAGGTGCCGAGTTCAGCGGGGATATCGTGGTTGGCATAGCGTGCGCGCACGGCCTCAAGGTCTTCCGGGCGGCATTGCTGGGTCACCTGCAAGCGCTGGCGTAGCGCGGGCGGGAGCATGGCGAGGCCATCGGGCACCACTTCGGACAGCACGCGCGCACCTTGCGACCCGCCGGTCACAAGGATGCGCAGCAGGCTTTCTTCGGTGAAGGCGGGGAAATCCTGTTCGCGCAGGGCCAGCACCTCGGCGCGCACCGGATTGCCGACCAGATGGACCTTGGCGGCGTGCTTGGGATCGAGCCGGTCGACCCGGTCATAGGAAGTCGCGATCGCATCGACCCGCCCTGCCAGCAGGCGGTTGACGCGGCCCAGCACCGCATTCTGTTCGTGGATCACGCTCGGCAGACCGGCCGAAGTCGCCGCCAGCAGCGCGGGCAGCGCGGGATAGCCGCCAAAGCCGATCACCGCCGAAGGCTCGAACGCGTCAAACAGGCGCAGCGCCATCGCGCGGCCTTGCAGCACCGCGCGCACCCCTGCGGGCCAGCCCAGCGGGTTCTTGCCGAACCGTCCGGCGGGCAGCACGTGGGCGGTCAGATAGTCAGGCTTGCCGGGGATCGCCGCGCCGCGTTCATCGGTGATCAGCGCGACATGATGGCCGCGCTGGTGCAGCTCTGCCGCCAGCGCGAAGGCCGGGATCAGGTGTCCGCCGGTGCCCCCTGCGGCCAGCACGAAGTGGCGCGTTGCACCGGAGGGCAAGGGAGCGCGGGTCTCGCTGGTCATGGACGTTCCTCCTTGCGTTCGATCAGCTCGCGCAAGCCCCCCGCCTCACGGGCGAGAAACGGATTGCGCCGGGTGATCGCCAGCAATAGCCCAAGCGTGAAGCACACCGCCAGTGTCGATGAACCGCCATAGGAAATCAGCGGCAGCGTCATCCCCTTGGACGGGAACAGCTTGAGGTTCACAAGGATGTTGATGAAGGCCTGACCGCCGAACTGGGTGATGAGCCCCGCGCTGGCGAGCAGTGCGAAGAGGTTGTCCTCGTTCACCATGCGCATCAGCGCACGCACCACCAGCGCGCAATAGAGCACCACGATCAGGCCGCAGGCGATCAAGCCGAACTCCTCGCCGATCACCGAGAAGATGTAATCGGTGTGCGCTTCGGGCAGGTTCATCTTGCGGATGCCGAGCCACAGGCCGCTGCCCGTCCATCCGCCCGCCAGCAGCGTGCGCTGGGCGAGGTCGACCTGATCGAAGGCGGTGCCGCCGCCCAAAAACCCGTCGATCCGGTGGCGGGCATTGTCATAGAACACATAGGCGAGCGCGAGCAGCCCTGCGCCGCCGCCGAGCAGCACCGCAATCCGCTGCCACGGCACGCCCGCCAGCAGCACCATCACCAGCCAGATCCCGCCGAACAGGATCGCATCCCCAAGGTTGGGTTGCAGCATCAGCAGGCCCGCGATCAGGAAAAACAGACCGGTCACGTACCACAGCACCGGCAGGTGGGGATCGCGCAGCCGCCAGCTCAGCATCCAAGCGCAGATGATCGCAAAGCCTGGCTTGAGGAATTCCGACGGCTGGAGCGACATGCCGACATTGATCCAGCGCCGCGCGCCGTTCTTTTCCTCGCCGATAATCGGCACCACGAACAGCAGCGCCAGCATCACCGCGCCGACCAGAATGCCGATCCGCCGCGCCTGATCGCGGCTGGCGAACGAAAGCCCGATCATCAGCCCCAGCCCCATCAGCTGGAACACCAGATGGCGCTTCAGGAACATGAATTCGTCGAGCGTGACGCGCGCGGTGGAAAGCTGGTCGGCGCTCGCGGGCGAGGCCGCGGCAACCGCCATCGTGCCGATCGCCATCAAGAGGCCGATCAGCAGCAGCAGGCCCTTGTCGAGCTCGCGCCACCACACCCTCAGCAGCTCGCGCCAGCGGCGCTGCATCGGTGCGGGCGGGAGATAGCTCGCCCGGCCGCGCGTGGCGGGGGGATAGGCGGGCGTGCTCATGGCAGGATGCTCCGGCCTGCGCTGTCATCGGTGCAGGTCTCGCAGCCGGTGATCACGCCCACCATCTGGCGGAAGTGGTGGCCGCGCTTTTCGTAATCGCGGAACTGGTCATAGCTGGCGCAGGCGGGCGACAGCAGCACCACCTCGCCGGGACGCGCGGCCTCCTCGGCGCGGCGCACCGCCTCGCTGATCAGCTCGCAGCGTTCGACCTTGACCTGCCCGTCGAGCAGATCGGCAAACATCGGCCCGGCCTCGCCCACGGTGTAGGCCGCCGCGACATTGCCGAGGTGGTCGCCACAAGCGCCAAGGCCGTCTTCCTTGGGCAGCCCGCCGACGATCCAGTGGATGCGCGGCGCACCCGCGTTGATCGCCGGATCGGGCGGGAATGCGGCGAGCGCCGGCGCGGCCGAGGCGGCATTGGTCGCCTTGCTGTCGTTGATATAGACGACGCCCTTGGCCTCGCACACGCGCTCCATGCGGTGCGGCAGGCCGGGATAGGTGGCGAGCCCCTCGGCAATCTGCGCGTCGGTCAGCCCGAGCTGGCGGCAGATCGCGGTGGCGACAGCGGCGTTCTGGGCATTGTGCGGCCCGGCGAGCGAGGGCGAGCGCCCCGCATCCAGCCCGGCAGCGGCCAGATCGCTGCTCCGCACCCGCACCAGCGGCTTGCCCGCCGTCTCCAGCCCCGAGGCGATGGCGCTGGTCGGTTCATCCTCGTCGCAGATCAGCGCCGTGCCGGTCGCCTGCATCTGGAACAGCCGTTCCTTCGACGCGGCATAGGCTTCGAACCCGGCGTAGCGGTCAAGGTGATCGGGGGTGATGTTTGTGAGCGCGGCGATATCGCAATCGAGCGAAAAGGTCAGATCGATCTGGAAGCTCGACAGTTCGAGCACATAGACCCCGCCTTCAGGCAGCGGCTCCTGCGCCATGATCGGATCGCCGATATTCCCGCCCATCAGGCTCGGCACGCCCGCCATCTTGAGGATGTGGTGGGTGAGCGCGGTGGTGGTCGATTTGCCGTTGGTGCCGGTGATCCCGACGACGCGGTGCGGCGGCAGGCTGGCGCGCGCCTTGGCGAACAGCTCGATATCGCCGATCACTGGCAGGCCATATTGCCACACGTGCGGGCCGATCGGATGGGTGTTGAGCGGCACGCCGGGCGACACCACCACGCCCGCAAAGCCGGTGAGATCGAGCTCCAGCGGATCGATCAGCCGGCAACGGCCTTCGAACGGCGCACGGGCGACATCCTGCCGGTCCCACGCAATCACCTCCGCCCCGCTCGCCAGCAGCGCCTCGGCCGCAGCCGCACCCGACCGGGCGAGACCGAGCACCGCGTATTTCTGGCGGGCGAAGGCGGGGGAGGTGATCACCGCGCAGCCACCTCTAGCGCAGCTTGAGCGTCGAAAGGCCGATCAGCGCGAGGACGATGGCGATGATCCAGAACCGGATCACCACCTTGCTCTCGCTCCAGCCGAGCTGTTCGAAGTGGTGGTGGATCGGGGCCATGCGGAACACCCGGCGGCCGGTGCGCTTGAACCAGAACACCTGGATCATGACGCTGGCGGTTTCGGCCACGAACAGCCCGCCCACGATCAGCAGCACGATTTCGTGATGGCTGGCGACCGCAATCGCGCCGAGCGCTCCGCCGAGAGCCAGCGAGCCGGTGTCGCCCATGAACACAGCTGCGGGCGGCGCATTGAACCACAGGAAGGCCAGCCCGCCGCCCATGATCGCGGCACAGAAAATCGCCAGCTCGCCTGCGCCCGGCACGTGCGGGATACCGAGGTAAGTGCTGAAATCCGCGCGTCCGACCAGATAGGCGATGATCGCGAAGGTGCCCGCCGCGATGATCACCGGCATGATCGCAAGTCCATCCAGCCCGTCGGTCAGGTTCACCGCATTGCCAAACCCGACGATGATGAAGGCGGCGAACACGTAATAGGCCGGCCCCAGCGGGATGCTCACACCCGACAGGAAGGGCAGGTAAAGGTTGGTGTTGATCTGGCTGACGATCAGCCACGCGGCGAGACCTGCGACCACGAATTCGCCCAGCAGCCGCACCTTTGCAGGCACCCCGGCATGGCTGTTCTTCGACACCTTGTCATAATCGTCGAGGAAGCCGATGATTCCGAAGCCGATCGTCACAGCAAGGCAAGCCCAGACAAACGGGTTCGACAGGTCCATCCAGATCAGCAGCGACAGCGTTAGCGCGGCGAGGATCAACAAGCCGCCCATCGTCGGTGTGCCGCGCTTGGCGAGGTGCGACTGCGGCCCGTCTTCACGGATCGGCTGGCCCTTGCCCTGGCGCACGCGCAGCAGGTTGATGAAGCGTGGGCCGATCAGCAGGCCGATCAGCAGCGCTGTCATCAGCGTCGCACCGGCGCGGAAGCTCTGGTATCGCACCAGATTGAGGATGCCCTCGAAGCCCAGCCACTCGGCAAGCAGATAAAGCATTAAGTCGTCCTTTGGCGCCCGTCGCCTGCGGCGTCAGCCAGCGTCCCGGGCATCTTCGGTAAAGTGTGACACCAGCTTGCCCAACCCGACCGAATTGGACCCCTTGACCAGCACCGCATCGCCGCGCGCAAGGCCGAATTGCCCGAGCGCCGCGATTGCTTCGGCAGGGTTTTGGCAATGCGTGAAGGCAAGCCCCTTGCCAAGCGCGCCGCCGGTCTCTTTCCCCAGTTCCTCGGCGAGCGCGCGCATCTCCTCGCCGACGAGGATCGCGTAGCTGACACCGGCCTCGGCCAGCGGCTCGGCCAGCTGGCGGTGGAAAGCATCGGAAAAGTCGCCCAGTTCCTTCATGCTGCCGAGCACCGCAATGCGGCGGGTGGCATCGGTCTGGCGCAGCGCCTTCAGCGTAGCGCGCATCGAGGCGGGGTTGGCATTGTAGCTTTCATCGATCAGCAGCGCGGTGCCATCGGCAACCGTCAACGTATGCCGCGCGCCGCGACCCTTGAGGCCGCCCATTTCGGCCAGCGCAAGGCCGGCACTCGCCAGATCGCCGCCCGCCGCGCGCACGGCCGCGATCACGCCCAGCGAATTGGCGATCCAGTGTTCGCCCGGTTCGGCAATGGTATAGCAGACGCGGATATCGCCGAGGTCGGCGGTGACGAGCGAGCCGCCCCCCGCCGCCGGGATCGCATCGAGCAGGCGCACATCGGCGTTGCTGGCGCGGCCGAAGGTCACGACCTTGGCTCCGCAGGCCTTGGCATGGCCGATCATCCGGTCAGCCCATTCGCTGTCCGCCGGAATGATTGCCACCCCGCCGGGCACGAGACCGGTGAAGATCTGCGACTTCTCATCCGCAATCGCCTCAAGGCTGCCGAGGTTCTCGATATGCGCGGGCGCAATGGTGGTGATCAGCGCGACGTGCGGGCGGGCGTGGGCGGAAAGCGGCGCGATTTCGCCCTGGTGGTTCATGCCCATCTCGAACACGCCGAACTTGGTGCGCGCGGGCATCCGCGCAAGGCTCAGCGGCACGCCGACATGGTTGTTGTAGCTGCGCACCGAGCGGTGGCCTGCGCCGCGACTGGCACGGTCGAGACAGGCGAAGATCGCTTCCTTGACGCCGGTCTTGCCGACCGATCCGGTGATGCCGATCCGCACCGCCTCCACCGCACGGTCGCGCGCGGCGTGGGCCAGATCGTGGAGCGCCTGCGTGGTGTCCTTGACCAGCACGTGCGGGACATCGACCGGGCGATCGACGATTGCCGCCACAGCACCCTTTTCAAACGCGGATGCGATGAACTTGTGGCCGTCCATCGCCTCGCCCTTCAGGGCAACGAAGATATCGCCCGGCTTCACATCGCGCGAATCCATCTCGACGCCGGACGCTGCAAAATCGTGGCTGGCGGTGCCGCCGGTGGCCGCGGCGATCTCGGCTGCGGTCCACAGCGCCTGCGGCAGCGCATCGCGCGCGGTGACAGGCCAGGCGTGGAGCATGGGATGAGCCATGGGAGCGTTCATCAGCACTGACCCCCGGCGCATTCGCGCGCGACTTCGACATCGTCGAAAGCTTCGATACGCATGTTATCTCCAGACCCGATTATTTGACCCTGCTCGTGGCCTTTCCCCGCGATCAGCACAATGTCGCGCGGCCCTGCTTCCCCAATTGCGGCAGCGATCGCAGCGCGGCGATCACCGATATCGCGCAAGACGCCCGCGGGCGCTCCGGCGATGATCGCGGCGCGGATGGCGGCGGGATCTTCGCTGCGGGGGTTATCGTCGGTGACGATCGCCACATCGGCGTCGCGCGCGGCGACTGCGCCCATCTGCGGACGCTTGCCCGCATCACGGTCGCCGCCCGCACCGAACACTACGATCAGACGGCCACCATCCGCCACGTGCGGGCGCAGCGCGGCAATCGCGGCTTCGAGCGCATCGGGCGTGTGGGCGTAATCGACATAGGCAGGCGCGCCGGCCTGATTGATCCCGGCACGTTCCAGCCGCCCGCGCACCGGCTGGAGGCGGGTGAGTGCGTCAAAGGTAGCCGAGGCCGAAACCCCCGTCGCCATCGCAAGCCCCGCCGAAACCAGCGCGTTCGCCGCCTGATAGGCACCGATCAGCGGCAGGTTCACTTTGCGGGTCTCGCCTTCATATTCGATGTGAAGAAGCTGCCCCAACTGTCCGGGTTCGCGCGCGATCAGCTTGAGGAAGGTGCCACCTTCGCCCACTGTCATCACCTTCAGCCTGCGCGCCTCGGCCTGCGCGACAGCCTTGGCCGTCCATTCCGAACCGTCAGCGGCATCGTGGATCACCGCCGGACTTCCGGGCGCGACGACTTCGGTGAACAGCCGCATCTTGGCGGCGAAATATTCCTCCATCGTGCCGTGATAATCGAGGTGATCGCGGCTGAAATTGGTGAAGGCGCTGGCGGCCACCGTCAGGCCTTCGTTGCGGTATTGCGAAAGGCCGTGGCTCGATGCCTCGTAAGCGACATGGGTCACGCCTTCGCGCGCAAGACCGCTCATATTGGCAAGGAAAGTGACGATGTCGGGCGTGGTCAGCCCGGTCGAAACCGACCCGTCAGGCGTGGTTACGCCCAATGTGCCGATGCTCGCCGCGCGTTCGCCTGCCATGCGCCAGATCTGACGGGTCATCTCGACCGTGGAGGTCTTGCCATTGGTCCCTGTCACCGCGACGATGGTGGCGGGAACGGGGGCAAAGAAGCCAGCCGCCAGCCGCGCGAAGGCCCGACGCGGATTGGCGTCAGCGATGTGAAGCGCGCCCTCGACCTTGGCTTCGGGCCGCGCAACAATCGCCACCGCGCCCGCTGCAATCGCGGCCGGAATGAAATCCTCGCCGTTGAACTTCACGCCCGCAAAGGCGCCGAACACGGTGCCGGGGGCGACCTTGCGGTGATCGATGGCAAAGCCGGTTACGGCGACATCGCCTGCGCCCTCACTCGTGCGTCCGGCGTGGGACAGCAGTTCAGCCAGCCTCATTCCTCGTCACCCACCAAATAGCGCAGGTCCGAGATATCGACATCGCGGCGCTCGTCAGGCTGCACGCCCAGCATCGGGCCGATGCGCGGCACCAGCTTGCCGACGATCGGGGCCGAGGTGAAGGCGGCGGTGCGCTGGAAGCTCGAAGCCATCGTGCCCTTGGGCTCGTCGACCACCACCACCACGACATAGCGCGGCGCATCCATCGGGAAGGCGGCGGCGAAGGAGGACACCAGCGCTGTCTTGTTGTAGCCGCCCACGCCCGCCTTTTCGGCCGATCCGGTCTTGCCGCCAACGCGGTAACCGGGGGCATCGGCGCTCTTGCCGGTGCCGTAGAGCGAGATCATGCGCAGCATCTGGCGCATCCGCGAGGAGGTCGATTCCTTGAACACCCGCCGCCCGCGCGGCACGTCGGCGGGGTGCAGCTTCATCAGCGTTGCCGGACGCCAGATGCCGCCATTGACCATCGCCGCATAGGCGCTGGCGAGGTGCAGCGGGGTGACCGCAAGGCCGTGTCCGAAGCCGACGGTCATGTTGGTAACGCGGCTCCAATCCCCCTTGGGGAAGATCGGCTTGCCGCGCGCGGGCAGTTCGATGAAGGGGCGGCGGTCCATGCCCAGATCAAGCATCGCACGGCGCAGGCGTGCCGCGCCCATTTCATCGGCGATCCGCGCGGTCACGGTGTTGGACGAATGCACCAGCGCCTGCGGCACGTTGAGGCTTGCGCCCAGATCGTGCGAATCCTTGATCGTGCGGCTGCCGACCGGCACCGGCGCGGCGTTCCACTGCCGGCCAAGATCGCGCACCACACCGGCATCGATCGCGGCGGCTACGGTCAGCGGCTTGAAGGTCGAGCCGAGTTCGTAAACCCCGTTGGTCGCGCGGTTGAAGACATTGACGGCCCCTGCCGCGCCCGCTGTGTTGGGATCGAATTCCGGCAGGCTCGCCAGCGCCATCACCTCACCCGTATCGACATCGAGCACAATGCCCGCAGCGCCCAGCGCGTTGGTCGCCAGCATCCCGCGGCGCAGCTCATCCTCGAGCGCGCCCTGCACCCGCACATCGATCGACAGCGCAACCGACTGGGCGCGCAGGTCGGGATCGCCGAGCTGCTTGTCGAGCACCTGTTCCATGCCGATCTTGCCGCCCTCGTCTTCGACGACATAGCCGAGCACATGCGCGGCGAGCGTGCCTTGCGGGTAATAGCGGTCGGCCTCGCTCGGGATTTCGAGCGCGATCTCGCCGAGCGCGAAGACCTTGTTGGCCTCTTCAGGCAGCAGGCGGCGGCGCAGATAGCCTGCGCGGCCCGAAGCGAGGCGGCGGGCCATGCGCGCTTCATCGATATCGGGGAAGATCGCCTTCAGCGAACGCGCCACCTCTTCGGGGCTGCGCACCAGCGGCGATCCTGCATCGCCCATCGCCTTGGGATCGAACCACAGCGCATAGGCCGGAAAAGCGCGGGCGAGCGGCGCGCCGTTGCGATCGGTGATCTCGCCGCGCGGGGGCAGCAGGGCTTCCTGCAAGCTGGTGCGCGCGGGCGCGCTGCCGACAAAGCCGAGCGCGATGATCCGCAGCAGCGCGGCGAGCGTGATCAGCGCGAAAGCGATGGCGATGACCAGCAGCCGCATCCGCGCGGTGAGCAGCAGATGCGCGCGCAGCTGAACCAGATGGACGCGGCTTACCGGGATGGAGGGGATCGCCGCAAACGCAGCCATCCCCGTCATTCGCCAACCCCCTGCATCGCAACGGAAGCGGCAGTCTGCGCACGGGCCGGACGGATCGGCGAGGCTTCGATCAGGAAATCACCAAAGGCTTCGGTGAATACCTCGCCCGCGCCCTTCTCGTCACGCGCCGAGGCGAGCGTCACACGCTCACCCGACAGCGGCGAGCGCATCGGGGCATCCTGAGCGACCGCTTCCGGCCCGCCGAGATCGGCGCGGGCCATGCGGATCGGCGCAGGGGCATCGGGGCCAAGCCGCTGGCCGAGGCTGGCAAGCTGGCGTTCGCCATCAAGGAACTGACCGGCGCGCGGGGCCTGATAGCCGAATTCGACATTGTTCCATTCGGCGAGCTGGCGCTGGCTGGCGCGGGTCTGGAACTCGGTTTCGAGCAGCAGCGTCTCGCGTTCGAGCGCGATCAGCTGGCGTTCGGCGAGCAGCACCTCGCTCTTCACCGCGTGCACCTTGAAGCTCAGGATGGTGACCACCGCCGTGCAGATCGCCAGCACCGCGATCCAACCCAGCGAACGGGCCTGATGGCTGCTCATCATGCGGCAAGGCTCCTGGCTGGTGCGCCGGTGCGGATCGCATGGCGCAGGGTGGATGAACGGGCGCGGGGGTTGCGGTCGATTTCAGCCTCACTCGGGCGGATGCCCTTGGAGACATGGGCGAACACCGGCGGCGGGCCGGCGACTTCGCCGGGCAGGTGGCGCGAAACGGCACGCCCGGCACCGCTGGCGGCGCGCAGGAAATGCTTCACGATGCGGTCTTCGAGGCTGTGGAAGCTGACCACCGCCAGCACGCCGCCCGGCGCGAGCAGCGCTTCGGCTGCGGCAAGGCCAGCCTCAAGCTCGCCCAGCTCGTCGTTCACATGGATGCGAACCGCCTGGAAGGTACGGGTTGCGGGGTCTTTTTTGTCGTGGGGCTTGTGGCCGAGCGCGCGGCGCACCACGCGGGCCAGCTCGCCGGTGGTCGCCAGCGGACGCGCGGCAACGATGGCGCGGGCCACGCGGCGCGACTGGCGCTCCTCGCCATAGCGATAGAGCACATCGGCAATCGCGCTTTCCTCGGCGGTGTTGAGGAAATCGGCAGCGCTTTCGCCCGACTGGCTCATCCGCATATCGAGCGGGCCGTCATGCATGAAGGCAAAGCCGCGGTCGCCCTGATCGAGCTGCATCGAGGACACGCCGATATCCATCACCACGGCATCGACCTGGGTGACACCGATGGCGGCGAGTTCGGCCTGCATCTGCGAAAAGCGCGCGGGGTGGAGCGCAAGGCGGCCTTCATAGCGGGCAAGCATCACCTGCCCTGCGGCAATCGCATCGGGATCGCGGTCGAAGGCGTGGACGCTCGCGCCCGCATCGAGCAGCGCTGCGGTATAACCACCCGCACCGAAGGTTGCATCGACGATGGTCATGCCCGGGGCAGGCTTGATCGCGGCGATCACTTCATCGAGCAGCACGGGGATGTGGGGCGCCTGCATCATTACGCGGCCCCCTTCTTGGCGGCGGCGATCAGCTTGGCGCAGGCAACCTGCGCGCCCTTCCACGCGGCGTCCATCTGCGCCAGCTCGTCGGGGTTCCAGACGAAGAAGAAATCGCCCGCACCCTGGAAATAGAGCCCGTCGCCCACCTTGCCGAGATCGCGCAGGTGTTCGGGCATGACGAAGCGGCCGCTGTCGTCATAGGGCAGCTGTTCGAAACCGAACAATTGCTGCGCGCGCACGTCGCGGTCGAAACCGGCGTCCTGCAAGCGGATGGCGCGTTCTTCCTCGCGTTCGAGCTGTTCGTGCAGCTTTTCGGTGCGCGAGAGGCCGAAGCCGATCAGGCAATCGAAGCGGTCATGCGCGGCAAGGCAGAGGATACGGTTGCCGCCGGAGCTTTCCTTGACCGCCTTGCGGAAGGCCGGAGGCAGGACAAAGCGGCCCTTGTCGCCAGCGGGCGAGAAGGCCTGTCCCGAATATCCTCCAAATGCAGACACGTGCCTGCGTTCCCCTCTTGCCCCGCAACCGCAACCTTCCCCGCGAAGGCCGCCTGATGTGCCGACATGACTTGTCTGACCCGAGCGCGCGCGTGCGGCTCGGTCGCGCCAAGCCCTCCAGCCGGACGCCATGCAAACAACCATGTCTGATGGACTATGGTCATATCGGGGAAGGCGCGGGGATGGAAGGGATTTTTCGGGGATTTCACGGGAAAACTTGCTAAAAAACTGAATCTTCTAAATTTTCTGTCTAGCCGTAAGAATACGGAATCCCCGCGCGCACCCGCGAATCCCCCTCAAAAACCCGTGACCACGCGCGTTTTCCCGCGATTTTCCGGGTTCGGGGCGACTCCGAGTCCCCCGCTTCCCGCATTTTCCCCGGCCGGGGTTTCGAACGCGGCGGCGATCACGGCGCCAAGCCCCGCCCCGCCCTCGCCCGCAAGCTCGGAATGCTCGAACAGCGCGGCATCGGCGATCAGCGTGACCTGCCCCTTGCCCACCCGGCACGTCACGCTCGCCGCGCCATGCTGCACGCAGCGACGTTCGGCATAAGGCGAAAGCGTGATGTGCCCCGGATAGGCGAGCGGCACTACGGCCCCGCCGGGCAAGGTGTCGCTGCCGTAATAGGCCTCCTCGGTCTCGTGGACGCCGAAACCGACCTCGATCCCCCAGCGCCCCACCACCGGCGGGATCAGCGCGGCTTCGACCGGGCGGCGCGGATCGCCGATGGGCGCTTCGTATTCCCCCGTCAGCGCCGGATCGAGCACCATGAGCAGCCGCCCGCCCGCATTGACCCAGTTGTCAAGCGCGACGTTATCCGCCGGAGACAGCCCGCGCGGCTGGATCACCGCGAGCCGAGCAAGCCCCTTCAGCGGGTCAGTCTCGGGCGCATCCGGGGTCAGGCCCGCAATCGGCGAGAGCGTATCGAGCGGGGTGATGGCATAGCGCGCCTCGATCGCGCGGCGTTGCCACGGCAGCGGGGCGTCACCCTGCGCCAGCGCGGCGACATCGGCGCCTTCGGGCCAGTAGAGCGGCAGGCTGGTCATCAGCCCCAGCGCGGGGCGTTCGGCGGCAGTGGCGGCGGCGGGAGCGGCAGTGTCCGCAGCCGCCTGGGGTTCGGCCTCGCAAGCCGCCAGCAACAGGGCCAGCGCGGGCGCGAGCGCGCTATTTGGCCGGGGCGGCATTGCCCGCAGGGGCTTGTCCGGTGGGGCCAGCCGTCGGCGACGGGGTCGGCTCGGCGGCGATATCGGGCACCACGCCCGCATCGGCGAGCGGATTGGCCCCTTCCGACGGCGCGACCGGCTCGGTCGTCGGCGCGGCTTCGGGCACGGCGGCTTCGTCGGCCTGATCGGCCTGACTGCCGATGATGCTTGCAAGCCCCACCAGCAGCACCATCGCGCCGATCCCGAACAGCCCGACCTGCAGACGCTGGATCGCCTCCGCGCGGGCCTCCCCGGCGGGGGGATTCTCGGCATCCGCGCCGGGCGTTGTCGATGTGGTGCTGTCAGGCTGACTGACCGGCGTGAACAGGCTGCGCTGGTTCATGCGCCGCAGCCGCTCGATCAGCGACAGCCGGCTCATGCCCCGTTCCCGTTACCGGCGGTCAGCCAGTCGAATACGGGCAGGCCCTTCGAAGCGAGCCATTCGGCGTTGTAGAGCGTCGAGAGATAGCGGAAGCCGGTGTCGCACAGGATCGTCACCACCTGCGGGTTGGCGCGCCCTTCGGCGACCAGTTCCTTGCCCAGCGCCACTGCGCCCGCAACATTGATGCCCGAGGACAGGCCGAGGCACAGGCCTTCTTCCTTGAGCAGGCGTTCGACCCACACGAGGCCTTCCTCGTCGCTGATGCGGTACTGCGTATCGATCGGCGCGCCTTCGAGGTTGGCGGTGATCCGCCCCTGCCCGATCCCTTCGGCAACCGAGGAACCTTCGGCCTTCAGCTCGCCATGGGCGTAGTAGTTATAGAGCGCCGCGCCGTGCGGATCGGTGAGCGCGATGCGGATATTCTCGTCGAACGCCTTCAATCCGAGGCCCACGCCCGCAATCGTCCCACCGGTGCCCGCTGCACAGGTGAAGCCATCCACCTTGCCACCGAGCTGTTCCCAGATTTCGGGCGCGGTGCCTTCGATATGGGCGCGGCGGTTAGCGATGTTGTCGAACTGGTTGGCCCAGACTGCGCCGGGTGTCTCCTCGGCCAGCCGGCGCGAGGTGTGGACGAAGTGGCCGGCATCGGCGAACTTGGTCGGCGGCACCAGCACCAGCTCCGCGCCCAGCGCCCGCAGCGTGTCCATCTTCTCCTTGGACTGGTTGTCCGGCATGACGATGATCGTCTTGTAGCCGCGCGCGTTCGCCACCAGCGCGATCCCGATCCCGGTGTTGCCCGCCGTGCCTTCCACCACTGTCCCGCCTGGCTGCAATTCGCCGCGCGCTTCGGCATCGCGGACGATCCACAAGGCGGCGCGGTCCTTCACCGAGGAGCCGGGGTTGGCGAATTCGCACTTGCCGTAGATATCGCAGCCTGCCGCCGCACTCGGGCCAGCCAGACGGACAAGCGGCGTGTTGCCGATCAGCGCGAGCGTATCGCCAAAGGGACGGGTGATGTTCATACGCGTGAATTAGGCGCTTGGGCGGCAGGCCGCAACGGCCAAGGCGCAGATTGTGCAGTCAGGTGAGCGCGAGCACCGCGTCGATCACTTGTCCCTCGGCCAGCTTCTCGGCCTTGCGGACGGCGGCCTTTAGGGGCAGCAGCCAGCCGCCGACCTGTTTGGAGGGGAACAGCGAGGTGCGCCAGGTGGTGCCGCCGATGGTCGCCTCGACATAGACCGACCCCCATGCCGCCGCGTTCACCGCTTGAGCGCGGATTGCCTGCGCGGTTTCGCCATCGATGGTGAGGAAATACCACGAGCCCTTGGCGGGCGCGCCGTCGCTGCCCTGCCACAGCCACACGGGGCCGCGCACAGTCCACGGCCCGGCGGCATCGCCTTCGGGCGCGTGGCCCAATTCGTCGCGCAGGAAACGGGCGAGGTCAGCGTCCACTGGCCCCCGCCCCGTCAGATCAATCTTCCGGAGCGATCGTGACGTGCAGACCGTCGAGATCGGCGGTGAACGGGATCTGGCACGACAGGCGGCTGCCCGCCGCGCGGTGATCGCTCGATTCCAGCAGATCGTCCTCGTCTTCGCTCATCTTGGGCAGCTTGTCGGCGAAGGCCGGATCGACATGCACGTGGCAGGTCGCGCACGAGCAGCACCCGCCGCACAGCGCCAGCAGTTCGTCAAAGCCGTTGTCGCGGATCGCTTCCATCACGGTGAGGCCGTCGCTGACCTCGATCTCGCTGGTGGTGCCTTCGCGGTTGGTGACGACCAGTCTGGGCATGGATCGGAATTCCTTTTGGGGTTGGGCGCAAGAATAGGCGCTGTGAGAGGTTCGCCCGCGCTGCTAAGATACTCTGGGGACGGTTGCAAGTTAAGGAAAGTGCGAGTGGGGCTGTCAGCCGAAAAATTGCGTGAAGACCTCGATGCGGTGGCTGCAAGGGAGCCGCGCCTCGCGGTGGAACTGGCCCGCATCGGTTATCCCGAACCGCGCCTGCGTGCGCGGGGTTACAAGACGCTGCTGCGCACCATCGTCGGCCAGCAGGTCTCGGTCGCGGCCGCCGCATCGATGTGGGGCAAGCTGGAGGCGGAACTCGGGCCGGACTTCACCCCCGCCTGCGTGCTGAAACGCGATTTCGATACGCTGCGGGCCTGCGGGCTATCACGCCAGAAGCAGGGCTATGCCCGCAGCCTGTGCGAGCTGGTGGAAGCGGGCGAGCTCGATTTCGAAGGGCTTCCGGAAGGCGACGAGGACGCGATCGAACTGCTCACCCGCATCAAGGGCATCGGGCGCTGGTCGGCGGAGATCTACCTGCTGTTCGCCGAAGGCCGCCCCGATATCTGGCCCGCAGGCGACCTCGCTGTGCAGGAAGGCGTGAAGCGGTTGCTAGGCCTTGAGGAGCGCCCGGCAGAAAAAGCCACCCGCGCACTGGCCGAGCCCTGGGCGCCGCAGCGCGGGGCGATGGCGATCTTTACGTGGCACTACTACGCGAACCCGGCGCTGTGAGGGGGCGTCCGGTATTTGCAATTCCGGCGCAATTGCTGCCGGTCAGCAATCGACCCCATTGCGGTCGTTCAGCTTACCTTTGATGCGTGCTTGAACGTGCCGCAGGTTAAACTAACCTTTGCCCGCAACTGACCGGAGAAATTTGCCGATGGCAATAGCAAGCTCTTGATAGGCAGGCTGTTCGACCGGCAAGTGCGATCCATTGGTCAATTCAACAAATTGCTTGTCTGCCTTGATCCGATCATAAACCGCTTTGCTCTGGGCAGTTGGCGTCCAGCTATCGGCGCCTGGATGAACGAGCAGTAGCGGGCAATCCAGCTGCCAGTTTTGAGCGCGATATTGATGAACTGTCCGGAAAAAGCGCGCCGGTTTCCAGCTCGCTCCAATAAGTTTGTCGTCCGCAAAGTAGCGCTGCATTGCACGGCTGCTGCTCATTGCCTTCAACGGGGTGGCGAGCGAAAGCGGCATTCGTACACGATCAAAAAGCCAAGGGATCGTTTTCATGCTGAAGCGGCTCAAGTGACCGAGCCAACGCCAACGGGCAGCGAGCGAGAAAATCTTCGGGTCGGATAGGTCAAGCAATGTCGTCGCGATGACGCCCGAGACGTGCGCGCTCTGCTGGGCCGCGAAGAATGCGGTAAGGCCACCCATCGAAAGGCCCATTAGCACGACCGTTCCGGCCTGTGAGTCGGCGATTGCGGCGATTACGCTAGGCCATTCGGCATAATCCCAGTCATATTCTGGCGCCGTTTCGGTCAAGCCATAACCGGGCAGGTCGGGAGAAATGACGCGCCAGCCGAGTTCGACTATCGGCTCAGCCGCCGGCGCAAGGATCCTGCCGTTGCCGCCACCGCCATGCACCAGAATGACGGTCCCTTTCGCTTCCCCTTGCGGCAACCATTCATCCACACGGACGTGATGGCCACGAACCCGAAGCCAATTTTCCTTTGGTTCGCGCGTGAGAACCAGGCCGAACTCATCGGCGAGCAGCCGTCGATATACCGTCCATGACGCGCTTTGCGAAAATGTCTTCATGATCTTCTTATTGAACAAATGCTCAATTTATGAAACTCGGGTTTCTATGCCTCCTCGTCAGACCGCAAAACTGGTTCGAAAGCCTGCAAGACAGGCCAGACAGGCGCGGTCCAAAGAGACAGTCGAGGTCATTGTCGAAGCGGCAGCTCGGATTTTGGCGGAGAAGGGATCGCGCGGACTGACCACGAATGCGGTGGCGCACACAGCAGGCGTTTCAATCGGGTCAGTCTATGAGTATTTTGCCAACAAGCAGGCAATTATCGACGTAATCTTGGATCGTCATCTCGCGCAAGGTGAGACCTATATTGCGGGCTTGGCTGATCTTCCGGCGGGCAGTTTGTCTGCAGCAGATATCGTTAAGGCAACCGTCCGAGGCTTCATCCTCATTCATCAAGATAACCCGAAATTGCATCGTGTTATCTCGAACGAAGTCCCCCTGTCCGAGGATCAGAAGGCCCGGATCAATCAATTGCGCAATAGCGCAATCTCACTGGTTTCACGCCTGCTAGCCGGTCAGACGAACGACCCAAAGCTCAAAGCCTCAATGGTTGTCGATGCCGCTGAGGCTCTCACCCACCGCTGGATTGTTGATGACGCTGGAGTCCCTATCGAAGCCGATAAAATGACAAATGAATTGACGACCATGCTACGGCTTTATGTTTCAAGCTAGCGTCTGTTTCGCAAGCATGTTTGGCAAACCCGGACCTTCCGCTCCCCACCCAGTTTCAGTCATTCGGCCACAGTTTCGACCATCCCAAAACCCGCCATCCAGACAGTGTCGGATTGTCGAAGTAGTGAGCTCCCGCTGATTCATCTGCGCTAAAATGTTGAAATTGCTTCCTGCATTGCAACGAAGCGCAGCATCCTCATTCCCGAACGACGACGCCAACCCGGCGCTGTTGCCACGCGGTGCCTTGCAAGGTGGCGGCAGGTGTCTTATCTGCATAACACAGATGTACACCGGAAAGGAGAGACTCCATGTCCAACACTGCACGTTTTGCCAGATTGCTCGCCTGCGGCGCCGCCGCTGCGGCCTTTGCCCTGCCCGGCCTTGCTTCTGCCGAAAGCCCTTCGCCCACCCCCGTGACCACCGCCGGAGCGACCATGACCGATCACGCCGAAACCGCCACTCTGATCCCGCGTGCTGCCCTGTTCGGCAACCCGGTGCGGGCGGGCGGGCAGATCAGCCCTGACGGCCAATGGCTGAGCTGGCTCGCGCCCAAGGACGGGGTGATGAACCTGTGGGTCGCCCCCGCCGCCGATCCGGCCGCTGCCCGCGCCATGACCAGCGCGACCGACCGTCCGATCCGCCAGTATTTCTGGTCACCCGATGCGCGCGCGCTGCTCTACATCCAGGACAAGGGCGGGGACGAGAACTTCCTGCTCTACCGCGTGGACGTCGCCACCGGGGCGGAAACCACCGTCACCCCGTTCGAGAACACCCGCGTCCAGATGATCGGCGCATCGACCACGATCAAGGACAAGCTGCTGCTCGGCATCAACAACCGCGATCCGCAGTGGCACGATGTCTACCTGCTCGATCTCGCCACCGGCAAGCTGACGCTGGTGCTGGAAAACAACGCCTATGCCGAGTTTATGGCCGATGACAGCCTGACCTTGCGCATGGCGATCCGCCAGAACGACAGCGGCGGGAACGACTATTTCCGGGTGACCGGCAACACGGTCGAGGCGACGCCGTTCGAAAGCACGGCGATGGAAGATTCGCTCACCACCGCACCCGCCGGTTACACCTCGGACGGGGCAACGCTCTACTGGATCGACAGCCGCGGGCGGAACACCGCTGCGCTGATCGCACAGGACACCGCGAGCGGGGCCAAACGCATCCTCGCCGAAGACGACAAGGCCGATATCACCACCACCCTGCGCAATCCGGTGACGGGCGTGGTCGAGGCCTATGCGATCGATTACCTCACCACCGAATGGAAGGCGACCGATCCGGCGATGGCCGCGTCGCTGGCGTGGCTGGGCGAACGTCTGGAAGGCGATTTCGGCATCAACAGCCGCACCGATGACGACAGCGTGTGGATCGTGTGGAACGACCCGTTGGTGAAGCCGGTGGCGACCTTCATCTATGACCGCAAGGCCGGCACGCTTACCCCCTTCTACACCGCGCGGCCGGCGTTGCAGGGAATGCCGCTCCAGCCGATGCACCCGCGCGAGATCGCCAGCCGCGACGGGCTCACCCTGCCCTCCTATCTCACCCTGCCGCCGGGCAGCGACAGCGACGGCGATGGCCGCCCCGATGCAGCCGTGCCGATGGTACTGCTGGTGCACGGCGGGCCGTGGGCGCGCGATGGTTACGGCTTCAACTCGATCCACCAGATGCTCGCCAACCGCGGCTATGCCGTGCTCAGCGTCAACTTCCGCGGCTCGACCGGGTTCGGCAAGGACTTCCTCAACGCCGGCAACAAGCAGTGGGGCCTGAAGATGCACGATGACCTGATCGACGCGGTCGATTGGGCGGTGCGCGAAGGGGTTGCCCGCAAGGACAAGGTCGCGATCATGGGCGGCTCCTATGGCGGCTATGCGACGCTGGCGGGCCTCACCTTCACGCCCGAAACCTTCGCCTGCGGGGTGGATATCGTCGGCCCGTCGAACCTCGAAACCCTGCTCTCGACCATCCCGCCCTATTGGGGCCCGATCGTGAAGGTTTTCCACGAGCGGATGGGCGATCCCAATACCGAAGAGGGCCGCAAGCTGCTCCAGGCCGCCAGCCCGCTCTACAAGGCGGACAAAATCGTGAAGCCGTTGCTGATCGGACAGGGCGCCAATGATCCGCGCGTGAAGCAGGCCGAAAGCGACCAGATCGTCAGCGCGATGAAGGCGGCGGGCATCCCTGTCACCTATGTGCTCTATCCCGATGAAGGCCATGGCTTTGCGCGGCCGGAAAACAACATCGCCTTCTTTGCCATCGCCGAGAACTTCCTCGCCGATTGCATCGGCGGCCGGGCCGAGCCGCTGGGCGATGTGCTGAAGCCCTCGAGCGCGCAGATCGTCGAAGGCGCAAGCCATGTGCACGGGATGGCGAAATAGCCGCGCAGCGGTGCTGACAAAGCCAATGTGAGCCGATAAACGGTTGCAAAACGCAATCGGAGAGGGATCACCACATGGCACAGCGCAGCATCTTCATCACCGGCGGCGCGTCCGGCATCGGGCGCGCCACCGCCCTGCACTTTGCCGCACGCGGCTGGTTCGTCGGCGTGGCCGATGTCAACGAGGCCGGGATGGCCGAAACCCTGTCGCTCATCAGCGGTGAGGCGAAGTGGGCAGGACGTCTCGACGTGCGCGACCGCGCGGCGTGGGACGGGGCGCTGGCCGACTTCGCCAAGGCCGCAGGGGGCCGTATCGACGTGATGCTCAACAACGCCGGGATCGGCACCGGCGGGCCGCTCGCTGAACTCGGCAAAGACGAGATCGACGCCTGCCTCGACATCAACCTGCGCGGGGTGCTCTACGGCGCGCAGGCGGTCTATCCCTATCTCAAGGCCACCGCACCCGGATCGGCGCTGATCAACACCGCCAGCGCGGCCGGGATCACCGGCGGCAGCGGCATGAGCGTCTACAGCGCGACCAAGTTTGCCGTGCGCGGGATCGCCGAAAGCCTCGATGCCGAATGGGCGCCGGACGGGATCACCGTCGCCTCGATCTGCCCGAGCTTCATCGAAACCCCGCTGCTCGACGGCACCGGCAACCGCAACACCAACGAGGATATCCGCACCCGCGTGCGCGCCGCCGGGCTGGAGATCACGCCGGTCGAGGAGGTCGCCCAGACCGTCTGGAACGCGGTCCACGGGCACGAGCTGCACTATCTGGTCGGCAAGACCGCGCGCCAGCTCGCCTTCGCCAAGCGCTGGATGCCGGGCAAGGTGAGAAAGCAGCAACGCGCCGCCGGGCGGCAGGGGCTGCTGGGGCGGTAAGCGGCGCCCGCCACCGCCCTCAGTGAACGAGAACGATTTCCGGCGGACAGGGCGTCGGCGGTTCGGCCAGACCCGCCCGATAGTCTGCATAGACCGACATCATGCGCGCCGTGGCGGCCTCGATCGTCGCGCGCGGGATGGTGTAGCGGTCAACCACGGCCTGCTTGCGATCAAAGAAGGTGATCGTCAGTTCCGGCGCATCGCCGATGAAGTCCTTCACGGTGTGTGCCTTGAAACTGGCAATGCCGTAGAACCCGCCGCTGCGGGACACTTCCTCGGGCGGAAGTGATCGCCCGTCCGCGGCGAGCTGCGCCCAGAGCTTGCCGCGCGTCCGCATCGTCTTGGGCGACACGATGACGGAATTGGAAGACCATTCCGAAAACGGCCCCTCCGCCTCAAGGTGATGGCGATAATGCGCGTCGTAGGTGTAGGCGCTTACGGAAAGGCTCGCGCGGTCGGGGAACCAGTGCAACCAGCGCACCGAGAAATGATCGGCACTCCACCAATCGGTGGCCTCGCGCACCTCGACTTCGCGGTCGCAAGCGGGGCGCGCATCCTGCGCCTGCGCGGTGGCCGCGCCCGCCAGCACCAGCAGCGCGAGGGCGGCGCGCAGCATTTCAGACAAGCCCCTCAATCGCCGCAGCCATCCGCACATCGCGCGCCGAAAGACCGCCGCTTTCCCCCGCATCATGCGTGGTCAACGTCACCTCGACGCGGTTGTAGACGTTGAACCATTCGGGGTGGTGATCCTGCACCTCGGCCAGCAGGGCGACACGCGACATGAAACCCCAGGCCTCGGAGAAATCCTTGAAGCGGAAGGTGCGCGCAATCGCCTTGCCCTCGCGCGCCAGCTCCCATGCGGGATGCTGGGCGAGCAGCGCTTCGATTTCGGCGGGAGTCAGTTCGGGCACGGACATGGGGGCACTTCCTGAAAAAGGGGTCGCTTGTTTGCGTCTGCGCTTTTCCCTAACGCTGGGCCGCAATGCAAGCGCCCTCGCCCACCTTCGCCGCGCATGATCTCGCCTGCCGCCGGGGCGAGCGGCTGCTGTTCCGGCGGCTGTCGTTCCGGCTGGAGGCGGGCGCTGCGTGCCATGTCACAGGCGCGAACGGCGCAGGCAAGACGACGCTGATCCGCGCGGTGGCGGGCCTCACCACGCCTTACGCGGGCGAAGTCCGCCGCGAAGGCGCGCTGGCGCTGCTCGATGAACGCACAGGCCTCGATCCCGATCTGCCGCTGGGCCGCGCGCTCGCCTTCTGGTTCGGCCTGGACGGCGCACGCGAGGCCGAGGCGATCATGGCGCGGCTGCGGCTCGATACGCTGGCCGAAGTGCCGGTGCGCTATCTTTCGACCGGCCAGAAAAAGCGCGCCGCGCTCGCCCGCGTGGTCGGACAGGCTGCGCCGATCTGGCTGCTCGACGAGCCGCTTTCGGGCCTCGATGCCGCCTCGCAAGGATTGGTCAGCGAGCTGGTGCGCGGGCATTGCGAAAGCGGCGGGATTGCGCTGATCGCCTCGCACCAGCCGCTCGATGTGCCGGGGATGACGAGCTTCGCGGTCGAGGATTTCGCGCCCGCCGAAGCGGAGCACGAGGCATGATCGCCGCCCTGCTCCGCCGCGATCTGGCGCAGTTCTTTCCGTTCACCGGAAGCGGCGCGGCGCTGCCTGTCGTGTTCTTCGTCGCGGTCGCCATGCTGTTCCCCTTCGCGGTCGGGCCGGATGCGAACCTGATGCTGAAAACCGGCGGCGGGGTGGTGTGGATCGCGGCGCTGCTGGCGGCGATCCTGCCGCTCGAAAAACTGGTGGCGCGCGATATCGAGCTGGGGTTCTTCGACCAGCTCAAACTGCGCGGGATGGCCGAGGAAGCGATGATGGCGGTGCGGCTGCTGGCGCACTGGCTGAGCTTCGGCCCGCCGCTGCTGCTGGCGACCTTTCCGGCGGCCGCGCTGCTCAAGATCGAAGGCGAGACCTTCGATATCCTGCTGCTCGGCCTGCTGGCGGGCACGCCGGGGCTGGCGGCGATCGGCTTGATGATCGCGGCGCTGACCGCTTCGCTGAGGGCAGGCGCGGCGCTATCGGGCCTGCTGCTGATCCCGCTCGCGCTGCCGATCCTGATCTTCGGCGCGGGTGCGCTGGCGCGTCAGGACGTGGCCAGCATCGGCTTCGTCGGCGCAATCAGCCTCGCGCTGGTGGCGATAGCGCCCTTCGCCGCAGGCGCAGCGATCAGGGCTGCGCGGGAGAATTAGGCCTCCCCTCCAACGTCTCCCCGGGCTTGACCCGGGGCCCCGCTATTCGTCACGGCAGCAAAGAAGCTGGATCCCGGATCAAGTCCGGGATGACGGGTTAGGATTGGGGGCTGATTTAGACCTGTCCCGCAAATCTCACACGTAAGGCGGGCAATCCCGACCGGTCGGGCTCTTCGTGAAGATCTCATTGCCCGTCTCGGTGATCGCAATCGAATGTTCGAACTGCGCCGAGAGGCTCTTGTCGCGCGTCACCGCGGTCCAGCCGTCGCCGAGCACCTTGGCCCACGGCTTGCCGAGGTTGATCATCGGTTCGATGGTGAAGAACATCCCCGGCTTCAGCTCCGGCCCCGTGCCGGCGCGCGCGGCGTGGACCACCTCGGGGGCATCGTGGAACAGGCGGCCGACGCCGTGCCCGCAGAACTCGCGCACCACGCCATAGCGGAACTGGCTCGCATGGGCTTCGATCGCAGCGCCGATATCGCCGAGCCTTGCGCCGGGCTGCGCGGCCTTTATGCCGAGCATCAGACATTCATAGGTCACCTCGACCAGCTTGCGCGCCTTGAGCGAGGGCTCGCCGGCGTAGAACATCCGGCTCGTATCACCATGCCAGCCGTCGACAAGCGGGGTCACGTCGATGTTGAGGATATCGCCATCCTTCAGCACCTTGTCGCCCGGAATGCCGTGGCAGATCACGTGGTTGATCGAGATGCAGGACGAGTGGGCATAGCCGCGGTAGCCGAGCGTTGCGGGGATCGCGCCGGCATCGAGCATCATGCCGCGAACGGCGTCGTCGAGCTGGCCGGTGGTCACGCCCGGCTTCACCATATCGGCCAGCGCATCGAGGATTTCGGCAGCGAGGCGGCCGGCCTTGCGCATCCCTTCGAACCCGGCGGGGCCGTGGAGCTTGATGGTGCCATCGCGGTAGACGGTCTGGTCGCCGTCAACGAGTTGATATTCGTGCATGGCGTCCACATAGCGAGCGCGGGCGCAAAAAGCTACTTCGGCGGCACCGGGAGCGGGTGATCAGAGCCGGCTCCGCTTGCGCCAGACCCCCCTTAGACCCCCCTTAGACCCCCCTTAGGCCCCCAAAGCGTGTATGTTCCATGTGGAACATTGGCCCTTTGTCGGTCCCATCGGGCGCTCACCCATTTCTGCTGGTGACAAGCCGCGTCCGGTGGTTATGGAACAGGGATGATCGAACCCAAAGCCCTGCTCCAGCCCGACCGCGGCGAGGACGCCATTGCCATCCATCTGGTGAACAAGGACGGCTTCGAAGCCTTCGCCAAAGGCCTGTCCGCCGGGCAGCGCGCCAGCCTTGCCGCCCAGAAATTCGAAGGCGGGGCAAACCAGGTCGGCATCGTGCCCGAGGGTGACGGGTGGTTCGTGGCAGCCGGTGTGGCAAACCCCGAAAGCCTCACCAGCTGGTGCCTCGCCAAGCTCGCCGAAGAACTGCCCGAAGGCAGCTACCGCCTCGCCGCCAAGGCCGAGCCGGGGGCGGCGATGTTCGGGTGGATGACCGCGCAATACCGCTTCGGCCGCTACAAGAGCGAGGACAAACCGGCAGGCGCGCGCGTGCTCCTCACCACGCAGGTCGCCGCGATCGATGCCGCCGTCGCCGAGGCCGCCGCCGAGTGGCTGGTGCGCGATCTCGTCAATGCGCCGCCGGAAGACATGGGCCCAGCCGCTCTGGAGGCCGAGTGCGAACGCCTCGCCAAGGCGCACAAGGCCGAGCTGACCGTGGTGCGCGGCGATGCGCTGGAACAGGGCTATCCGATGGTCCACGCCGTCGGCCGCGCAGCCGCCCGCCACCATGCGCCGCGGCTGATGCACCTCGTCTGGGGCGATCCCAAGCATCCGGTGCTCGCCGTGGTCGGCAAGGGCGTGTGCTTCGATAGCGGGGGGCTCAACATCAAGCCGGGCTCGGGCATGCGGCTGATGAAGAAGGACATGGGCGGTGCCGCGCACGCGCTGGCGTTGGCGGGCCTGATCATGGGCGCGCGGCTGAAGGTGCGGCTGCACCTGCTTGTCCCCGCCGTCGAAAACGCGATTTCGGGCGGCGCTTTCCGCCCGGGCGATATCCTCAAGAGCCGCAAGGGCCTCTCTGTGGAAATCGACAATACCGATGCCGAAGGGCGGCTCATCCTCGGCGATGCGCTGACTCGCGCTTCGGAGGAGAACCCCGATCTGATCATCGATTTCGCCACGCTCACCGGCGCGGCGCGTATCGCGCTGGGGCCGGATTATCCCGCGCTGATGGCCCGCCGCGACGAGACCGCCGAGGCTTTCCTCGCCGCAGGCAAAGCGCAGGATGATCCCGCCTGGCGCCTGCCGCTGCCCGAGGCTTACCGCGAATACCTCGCCTCCGACGTCGCCGACATGGCCAATGGCTCTGCCACTCCGTTTGCGGGGGCGAGCGTCGCGGGGCTGTTCCTCGATCGCTTCGTGGGCGAAGGCATTGACTGGGTGCACTTCGATACCTTCGCCTGGAACCCCTCCTCGCGCCCCGGACGCGGGCGCGGCGGGCGCGGATTGGGGCTGCGCGCCTCGTGGCACGCGATCCGCGCGCGCTATGCGGCCTGAGGGCGAAACGGCAGCGCGCTTGCCCCTTGCGCCGCTTGCCGCTAACGGGCCTGCCACGCCTGCGCGGGGAACGCTGGGCGACCACCCACTGGGAACGACGGAACGCAGATGAGCGGCGCGACGCGCGAAGGAACCGAATATGCCGTGCCGGCGGGCGTGCTGGGCCTCAAGGGCCCGGTCGAGAAGCCTGCGCCCGGCACCCTGCCGCTGCGCGGTGACCTGGCGCACATCGCGCTCGCAGGCAGCCACCTCGCCGCGCATTACGTGATCCCGCATCAGCGCACCGTGGGCGCGGCCGGCGCCGAGCTGCGCCTCGCCCCGCGCGCCGATAGCGAGGCCTTCACCACGCTCGCCGCCGGGAGCCGGTTCGAACTGCTCGACGTGGCAGGCGAATGGGTGTGGGGTTGCCCCGGCCCGCAAGGCCCGAGCGGCTGGTGCCGGGCTTCCGAGCTCGCCACCGAAGGCGCATAGCCGTGGCCACCCGCCTGTTCATCGACGGCGCTGCCGGGACGACGGGCCTCGAAATCCGCGAGCGGCTGCAAGGGCGCAGCGAGTTCGATCTGATCATTCTCGACGATGCCCAGCGCAAGGACGAGAGCGCCCGCCGCGATGCGCTCCACGCTGCCGACATCGCGATCCTGTGCCTGCCGGATGACGCTGCGAAAGAGGCGGTGAAGCTGGCCGAAGGCTCCGGCACCCGCATCATCGACGCCTCGAGCGCGCACCGCGTGGCCGACGGCTGGACTTACGGCTTTCCCGAGCTGATCGGGCACGACGCCATCGCCAATGCCCAATTCGTGAGCAATCCGGGGTGCTATCCCACCGGCTTCCTCGCGCTGGTCGCGCCGCTGGTGCGCGCGGGGCTGCTGCCAGCCGACTGGCCCTATACCGTCAACGCGGTGAGCGGCTATTCGGGGGGCGGCAATGCCCTGATTGCGCGGTTCGAGGCCGACGGCGCACCCGCCTTCCGCGCCTATGGCTATGACATGGCGCACAAGCACCTGCCCGAAATGCAGCTTCATGCGGGCCTCGCCCATCCGGTGATCTTCGCGCCCGCCGTGGTGCCGGCCTATCGCGGGATGGTGGTCGAAGTGCCGCTCCACCTTGGCGCGATGGCTGGTGATCCGACGGCAGACCAGCTGCGCGCCGCCCTCAGCGATTTCTATGCCGCAACGCCAGTGGTGACGGTGGCGGATGGGGCCGCGCCGGGCGAACTGCTGCTCGATCGCAAGGCCCCCCCGTGGGACTCGCTGACGCTCCATGTCATCGGCAATGCGGGCGGCTGGAACGTGCGGCTGGTGGCGGTGCTCGACAACCTCGGTAAGGGCGCTTCGGGGGCGGCGATCCAGAGCCTCAACATCATGTGCGGCCTGCCCGAGACCACCGGTCTGCGCCTCTGATCCGGGCAGACTTGCCTAAAATATAGGCAAGGCCCGATCAGATGATGTGCACCATTGCGCGGCGCACCATAATGTTGCTAACCGCGCCTCATCGGCGAAAGACAGCCTCTGCCACGAGTCTTCAGGCGGCAAGGATTGTTCAATCCGAACACCAACAGGCTTGGCACGATTCTTGTTAAGATATCGGTCAGCATTCCAGCCAGGCGCGGACGGGCCAATCGGACGGGGACGACGTGAAAAAGATCGAAGCGATCATCAAGCCCTTCAAGCTCGACGAGGTGAAGGAGGCGCTGCACGAGATCGGCGTGTCCGGCATCACCGTGACCGAAGCAAAGGGATTTGGCCGCCAGAAGGGCCATACCGAACTCTATCGCGGCGCCGAATATGTCGTCGACTTCCTACCCAAGGTGAAGCTCGAAGTGGTCGTCGCTGACGATCAGGCCGAGCGCGTGGTCGAAGCGATTGCCGCGGCAGCACAAACCGGCCGCATCGGCGACGGCAAGATCTTCGTCAGCGCGATCGAAAGCGCGCTGCGCATCCGCACCGGCGAAACCGACGACGACGCCATCTGATTTTCCACCCTCTCCTGCCGACCCGCCAGAGGGGTGGATCGGTCTGACACAACCCGAAAGGCACTACACAAATGTCGAAAGCAAAGGACGTCCTGAAGAAGATCAAGGACGAGGAAATCGAGTGGGTCGATCTGCGCTTCACCGATCCCAAGGGCAAGTGGCAGCACCTCACCATGGTCGCTGGCGTGATGGGCGAAGATGAGCTGGAAGACGGCCTGATGTTCGACGGTTCGTCGATCGCCGGCTGGAAGGCGATCAACGAATCCGACATGATCCTGAAGCCCGATCTGACCGAAACTTGGGTCGATCCCTTCAGCGCCACCCCGATGCTGATCATCAACTGCGACATCGTCGAGCCTTCGACCGGTGACTGGTACAGCCGCGACCCGCGCACCACCGCCAAGCGCGCCGAAGCCTACCTCAAGTCGACCGGCCTGGGTGACACCGTCTACGTCGGCCCCGAAGCCGAGTTCTTCATGTTCGACGACGTGCGCTTCGAAGACGGCTATGCCGGTTCGGGCTTCGCGATCGACGACATCGAACTGCCGGGCAACACCAGCAAGGAATATGAAAACGGCAACATGGGCCACCGCCCGCGTGCCAAGGGCGGTTACTTCCCGGTCGCACCGGTCGACAGCGCTGTCGATATCCGCGCCGAGATGGTCACCACCATGCTCGAAATGGGCCTGCCCTGCGACAAGCACCACCACGAAGTCGCCGCTGCCCAGCACGAACTGGGCCTGACCTTCGGCACGCTGGTGCAGACCGCCGACCGCATGCAGATCTACAAGTATGTCGTGCACCAGGTTGCCCATGCCTACGGCAAGACCGCGACCTTCATGCCCAAGCCGATCAAGGCTGATAACGGCTCTGGCATGCACACCCACATGTCGATCTGGAAGGACGGCAAGCCGCTGTTCGCCGGTAACGAGTACGCCGGCCTGTCGGAAATGTGCCTGTACTACATCGGCGGCGTCATCAAGCACGCCAAGGCGCTGAACGCCTTCACCAACCCGACCACCAACAGCTACAAGCGTCTGGTGCCGGGCTTCGAAGCGCCTGTGCTGCTGGCCTATTCGGCACGCAACCGTTCGGCCTCGTGCCGCATCCCTTACGGTGCGGGTGAGAAGGCCAAGCGCGTCGAGTTCCGCTTCCCCGATGCGCTCGCCAACCCCTACCTCGCTTATTCGGCGCTGCTGATGGCGGGTCTCGACGGGATCGAGAACAAGATCCACCCGGGCGAGGCGATGGACAAGAACCTCTACGATCTGCCGCCGGCTGAACTCGCCCAGGTGCCGACCGTGTGCGGTTCGCTCCGCGAGGCGCTGGATTCGCTGGCCGCCGATCACGAGTTCCTGCTCAAGGGCGACGTGTTCACCAAGGACCAGATCGACGCCTACATGGAACTGAAGTGGGAAGAGGTGATCCGCACCGAAACCACTCCGTGTCCGGTCGAGTACGATATGTACTATTCGATGTAATCGGCTCTGCCCGCGATCTTCGGATCAGGGCTACGCCAATGCAACAAGGGGCCGTCCGGGGAACCGGGCGGCCCTTTTTGCACTTGTCGCAGCACATTGATATCGCACCGGCTGAACTTTGGGCGCGCGCCCATGTTACGTTTGAAGGATGACGATGACCGACTCGATTCTATTGGTGCTTGGTGGCCTCGTCCTGCTTGGTTTGGGCGGGGAATTGCTGGTGCGCGGCGCGGTGGGGATGGCCGCAAGGCTGGGTATTTCGCCGCTGCTGGCCGGTCTGACCATTGTGGGCTTCGGCACCTCGACGCCTGAACTGGCAACCAGCGTGCAGGCCGCGCTGGCCGGTTCGCCCGGGATCGCGATCGGCAATGTCGTCGGATCGAACATCGCCAATATCCTGTTCATTCTCGGACTTTCGGCGGTGATCCTGCCGCTGTCGGTCAACCCGGCATCGTTCACGCGCGATTCAATCGCTCTTGGCGGATCGGCGCTGCTGTGCACCGGCGCAGTGCTCTATGGCTTCATGGGTCCGGCAATCGGCATCACCCTGCTGGCGGCGCTCGTCGGCTATGTCTGGTGGGCCTACAAGGCCGAAAGCGCGGTGCCGTGCCCCGAGGGTGATCGCCATGTGCACGAGGCTGAAGACCGCCCCCCACCGCCCAACACCGGCCCAGTGGTGCTGGCGGGCATGATCATCGCCGGACTGGCGCTGGCGATTGTCGGGGCGGGTTGGCTGGTCGACGGGGCAACCGTGCTGGCTAGCGCAGCCGGCGTATCGGAAACCGTGATCGGCCTTACCGTGGTGGCAGTCGGTACGTCCCTGCCCGAACTGATCGCCTGCATCGTCGCGGTGGTCCGCAAGCACGAGGATGTCGCGCTGGGCAACATCGTCGGCTCGAACATCTACAACATCCTCGGCATTCTCGGGATCACCTCGGTGATCAGCCCGATCGCGGTGCCGGCCGAGATTGCTGCGGTCGATATCTGGGTGATGCTCGGCGTAACCGCGCTGCTGCTTGTGCAATTGCGCAGCGGCTGGAAGCTGTCACGGCTTGAGGGCGCGGTTCTGGTGGCGCTCTACATCGGCTACACCATCCTGCTCGCAACACGCTGACAATCGTTGGGCGAAAGCGGCCCGATGGCCGTGGATTCGCACAGATTTTCAATTGCACCGCCGCGCTTTGCCGTTAGCCTGATGGCATGGCAGCGGCCGCTTGCCCGTGCCTTCCGGAGACCACTCATGCCCCCGTTCCAACCCCGCCATTCGCGCCTGCTGGCGGGTAGTGCGCTTGCCGCCCTATCGATTGCCGGGGCAGCCGTCCCGGCCCGTGCTGTCGTCCCCAACGAGACCACCACCCCGACCGAGATCGTCGATACGACAGACGAGTTTCGCGGCGTGGGCATGTTCTTCCGCGCGGATGGCTTCGTGTGCACCGGCACGCTGATCAATCCGCGCACGGTGCTGTTCGCGGCGCATTGCGTCAACAACCGCCCGGCGACCGATTACAACCCCGATGATGTACCCGCGGCATGGTCGTTCAACGTCAACGCCCTGCCCGGCTTCCAGAACTGGATTGCCAACAACTTCACCAGCAATCCCGATCTGGCGGTGTTCAACGTCAACCGCATCTTCTGGAACCCGCGCTCGACCGGGGCCGCTGGCGGGCTGAACTTCATCGAGGCTGACATCGCGCTCGCCAGCCTCGATACGCCCGCGGCCGGGATCCCCACCTGGGCGCTGCTGTTCAGCACCCTGCCTGCGCCTGCCACGATCGATCCGGTGAGCGGCACCGGCTATCATGTCGAGATCGTCGGCTATGGCCGTTCGGGCAATGCCACGCAGGGTGCAGTGCTTGGCGTCGACTGGCGTCGCCGCGCGGCGGAGAACATGCTGGGCGGGTTCTTCTCGCTCGATGATCGCGACAATGTGCTGTTCGGCCCCGATGCGCCGACCTTCCCGCAGAACCTCTACCAACTCGACTTCGATTCGCAGAACCGCGACTTCACCCGCGACATCAACGTGTTCCGCGACGATGCCTTGCCCAATGAAGGCACCACGGCAGGCGGGGATTCGGGCGGCCCGCTGATCCTTGATGCGGCGAACAACACGCTTTCGAACGAAGATCTGGTGATCGGCGTGCTATCGGGCGGATCGCGCTTCTTCAGCACCCAGCCGTTCAGCTCGATCGGGACGACCAGCTTCTACCAGCCGCTGTCGCTCTATTGGCAGTATATCACCGCGACCAATCCCTATCGCTATGTCGGCGCGCGCGCGGGCAACGGCAACTGGGAGGACGCGAACCATTGGGTGACGCTGCTCGATCCCGCCTATCGCATCATCGCGGCCAACGGGCAGGTCGTGAACGGCCTTCCGACCACGCCGGAGCTGGGCACGAACGGCACCGGCAGCGATTTCGGCGCGATCTGCATCGAGTTCGAAACGCCCGAAGACTTCTGCACCGATCTCGCTTCGGCCGCGAACCCTGCGGCAGGCGCCCTGCCCGCGCCCACGCTGGCGAACGGTCTTCCCGGCGCGACCGGGTTCGTGCCGAACAATATCGATCCAGTGGTGAGCGCCGATCCCGGCATCAATGTCGATCCGCGCTACTTCGATGTCACGCTGGGCCAGACCGGCACCACCACCTTGAACAGCGACGTCACCATCGATCGGCTGACCGTGCGCGGTGCGGCAGGATTGACAGTGAACACGGCGGGCAATCTCACCTCGCTGATCGATGTGAACCAGTTCGGCGGGCGGGTGAACATCAACGGCGGGATCACCTCGATTGGTGACTACACGCTGTTCGCAGGCATGCTCGAAGGCACCGGCACGATCACCGCGCCGTTCCTCACAAGCATCACCGGCGTATTCTCGCCGGGCACGATGGGGACGACAGGCACGCTCAATATCGACGGCAATCTGGTGATGTCCTCGGGCAGCACCTTCCTCGTCGATATCGGCGCGAACGGCGTGTCGGACAGGCTGGCGGTGAACGGCCTCGCCAATATCGGCGGGGTTGTCAGCATCGGCAGCGCCATCACCCAGCAGGTCAACGGACAGGGCCAGCGCTACACCATCCTGACCGCGTCGGACGGCGTTTCGGGCACCTTCACCACCCGCGCGCTGTCAAGCATCCTCAGCCAGACCTTCGTCTACGAACCGAATGCCGTGCTGATGGAAATCACTGCCGCCAGCTACAACACCGTGATCGACGCGAATGATCCGGCGCAGGCGGCCTATGCCCAATTGTGGGACCAGAACCGCCCGAACGGCGCACTGGCGAGCCTCTACGGGCTCGACTTCGCCGATGCGACCACGATCCGCAGCACCTTCCGCAGCCTTGCACCGGTCAACGAACAGGCGGTGCGATCGCTGGCGGGGCAATCCATCAACCTGCTCCAGAACTTCAACGATGCGCGCCTGCGCGAATCCGACCGCAACAAGGCGGGCGGCACTATCGCGGTGAAGGGCGCGCCGCTTGGTGCGCTCGAAGCCAGCCTCTCGCCGATGCGCCAGCCGCTCGGCGACACGATGATGGCGTTCCAGAGCAGCGGCGATGACGCCGTGGTCACGCAGGCCAACCTGCCCGAGGATATGGCAATCTTCCTGTCGGGCGGGTTCGTCACCGGCGACATCGGCAGCCTGCCCGGCTTTGCCACGCAGAGCGACATGTCCGGCCTGTTGATCGCGGGCGGGATCGAGGTCTACCCCGGTGAACGCACGATGGTTGGCGTGTCGGGCTTTTTCAGCGGGCTCGACGCCGACACGCCGCTCGGCCAGCGGGTCGATAGCGATACCTATGCCGCATCGCTCTACCTGCGCCATGCCTTCGAGGGCGGGCCGGTGATCGACGGGCAGATCAGCATGGGCAGCATGGGCTTTGACACAAGCCGGCAAGTCGAATTCCTCGGCGCGACGCAGACGCTCGAATCGGCATCGGACGATCGCATAGTCTCGGGCGCGCTGGGCCTGTCCTATGACCTAGAGAGCGGCATCGGCACGATCTCTCCCGGGATCGAGGTGCGTTATGCCAAGGTTGATCTGACGACCGCCCGCGAGACAGGCGGCACGCTGGCTCTCGCCGCAGCGCGGGAAAGCTTCACCAGTTCGCAGGCGCGCTTCGGCCTGGATTACCAGAAGGAAGGGCAGCAGGTAGCGATCAGAGCCAATGCCCACTTGGTGTGGGAGCTGGAGGACGGACCGCAGCTCCTCGCCGCCAATTTCGCGCAAGGCATCGGCCCCAACGCCAATTTCGTGCTCGAAACCGCCGATCACACCTGGGGCGAAGTCGGCATCGCGGCAAACTTCGGCACTGGCCCGCTCAAGGTCAGCGCGGGGTTCGAAACCACCATCGGGCGGGACAACGCCGACACGCAGGTGCTGCGCGCGACAGCGACTTACCGGTTCTGATCGCCAGATCCGCGCAAGCAATCATCGGGGGCGTTCGCAACCATGCGGACGCCCCCAAATTTGCCGAACCGGTCCGTCACCGGATCGTCAGCATTCCGCGCCGGCCAACCGCGATGAAACTCGCCAACAGCACCAGCACATACAGCAGGCTCAGCAGATCGAGCGGTGCGGGCGCGGCGGCATAGCCGAGGTGCGCGAGCATCGCCCACATGCCGACCACCAGCGACACGATGCCATAACTGAGAGCGCCAGCTTCGAGATTGACCGCCGCCATCAACTCATCAGAGTGCCGATAGACCAGCACCGAAAGGCCGATACCGATCACCAGCCCGCACACGCCGATCACCAGTGCGGCGGTCTGCGGCAGGGGGCCATCAGGCGCCGCCAAAGCCAAAGCCAGCAGGGAAATGCCCCACAGCAGCATCGACGCGCCAGACAAGGTCAGCATCTTTTTCTGCTCGAGCAGCTCGTCGGCATCTTCGACATTGAGGAACTTCGCGCCGAGCCGGGGCCTTGCCGCGCCGAACAGGATGCCGAGCGCAATCACGCAATAAAGCACCCCGACCAGTGCGGCGATGCTGGCTGAAGCTCCCAGACCGCCCACCGCATCGCTGTCGATGAAGCGCATCATCGCCGAACTTGCGGCAAAACCCACAGTCCCCCCGATCAACGCGGGGATCAGCAATTTGCGAACCCAGCGCGGTGTTTGGGTCGACTTGTCCTCGGTCATCATGCTTCAGGCTCCCAGTGATCGATAAACAGCTCAGGCACCGCAACCTCGAAGAGGCGGGCCATGCGCAGCGCCAGGGGCAGGGACGGATCGTACTTGTCGGTCTCGACTGCGTTGATCGTCTGGCGCGAGACACCGAGCCGACGGGCGAGTTCGCCCTGGCTCCAGCCCTTCGCCTCGCGGTAATGCCTCAACCGATTTTCCACGTCCGTCCTGACCGGCACCTTGCCGAACTGCATCCCGGAGTCGCGCGCGAACAAAGGCATTCCCGCTGCTCCTGACAAGAGCTCTTTACAGACAAGAATTCTTGTCAGTCAAGAGCTCTTGTCACCCGCCTGAAAAGATTTTCCTACTCGCACCGATCGTGCTGAATCGGATCGCCTCACCTGCCAACAGGAGGCCCCGCCATGTCCTATGAGCCCTCGACCTCGCTGCTGTCGCTAATGCGGCGGATTGCGTCTCTGCCCGCTGCTGCACCCCTTGCCGCGCCAATTTCCGCGAAATCCGTCACGGCGCGCTGCATCAGCCCGGACGGCATCGCCCTCATCAAGCGGTTCGAAGGCTGCGCGCGGCTGCGCGCCGATGGTATGGTCGAAGCCTATCCCGATCCCGGCACCGGCGGCGCGCCGTGGACGATCGGCTGGGGCGCCACGGGCCGCGACGATGTGCTCGGCGGCCGGATCGGCAAGGCGACTGTCTGGACGCAGGCTCAGTGCGACGAGCGGCTGGCGCGCGATCTGGAGCGCTACAGCGCGGAAGTCGCTGCCGCGCTGGGCGACGCGCCGGCCACGCAGGTGCAGTTCGATGCGCTGGTCAGCTTCCACTACAACACCGGCGCGATTGCCCGTGCGACCCTGACCCGCAAGCACATCGCGGGCGACTTTGAGGGTGCAGCGCGCGAGTTTGCCCGCTGGACCCGTGCTGGCGGGCAGGTGCTCAAGGGCCTCGTGCGCCGCCGCGCCGCCGAGGCGGAGCTTTATCTGAATGCAACGGACTGAGAGAACCCGGTTCGGCGGCGCCAGCCGCCGCAAGCGCGAATGCGCGCCCGCAGCGCCGCAGGCGCGAGGATTTCGCACGCCGGAGGGCGTGCGGAAAAATCAGTAGTCCCGGCTAATTTCGGCCAATACGCTGTCGCGCCCGATGGTCGAGACCGTGCCCAGCAGCGCAAGCCAGCTGGTGATGCGGTATTCGACCTGGGTGGCGCTGTATCCACGCCCGTCGGTCACCAGCTCGACATAGATCTTGCGGGTGATGTTCTTGCCGATGGCAATCCCCGCGCCGCGACCGATCAGCGGATCGGCGCTGATGATCCGCAGCTGATCGAGTCCGATCGAGCGCCGCAGATCGCCAATCGGGTCAAGCCCCGCGCCCCCGCCCTGCAACGCCGCCAGCGCTGCGGCGAGCTGCACCGCATCCGTGGCCGAAAGCGAGGTGACCGACCCGCCGAACAGCAGCCGCGCGAGGATTTCCTCCTCGGGCAGCGCGGGATCGCTGGAGAAGGCGATGCTGGGCGACTGGGCGTTGCCGGTGATCGCGATATCGACATTGGTGTTGTTGCGCGCGGCTTCGGCGAGGATGTCGAGCCGCGGGTTGATCGGCTCGTTCACGTCGAACAGGATGCGCCCTCGGGTCAGCTCGAAGCGGGTGCCGGCGAAGGTATAGTCCCCGCGAACCAGCCGCGCGCTGCCGCCGATGCGCGGATCATTGACCGTGCCGCGCAGCGCGATGTCGATACCCCATTCGCTTTCGAGGCCCAGCCCTTCGACCAGCACCCGATTGGGCGCGGTGGCATCGACGAGATAGCGCCATGCCGCACCGCGCGCGGAAACCTGCGTGCGGCTGCGTCCATCCTCGCCATTGATTTCGCGCGTGGCGATGCGCGGCAGGGCCACATCCTCGGCGGCGTTACCCAGCGCCCAGCGCGCGCCATTCAGGCGAACCCGTCCGGCGATCGTGCCGCCCATCCCGTTCGAGACGATCCGGAGCGGCCCGGTCATGGTGGCCCGGAGCCCGGTGGCGTCAAGCAGGCGTGCATTCTTGACGGCGGCGCGCAGATCAAGCTGCGGCCCGCGCGCCGCGCTCATCCCCGCCAGATCCACGGTGCCGCTGCCCACCACGCTCCCGCCACCCGGGGTGGTTCCGGCAAAGCGCGTCAGTTCGAGCCGTGATCCGGCAAAGCGGCCGCGCGCGCTGATCTTTTCGATCCGCGTGCCGGTCAGCGCGCTGGCGACGGTCAGATCATCGCTCGCAAGCGTGCCGGTGATGCGCGGCTCGGCGAGCGTGCCTGTCGCCCGCGCAGTCATGGCCACCGGCCCGGTCAGATCGAACAGATCGACCGCCGCCAGCCGCCAAAGGGTCTCTGCCGCGCCGTCGAACACCATCCGCGCATCGAGCCGCCCGCGCTTCAGCCGGTCGGCCAGCGCGCCATCCGCCTCCAGTCCGTTGATCCGCAGCGCAAAGTCGCCGCGCCGCGCGTCACCTTCGAGCAAGCGGCCCGCCGCGGTCAGGCGATCAGCCGACAGGTCAATCACTCCCAGCACATTGACCGGCTTGGATGACAGCACCAGCCCGGCGCGGCTGAAGCGGTCGATCCGCACCCGCGCGCGCGCGGTCGGGGCGGCACGGCCCTGCTGGCGATATTCGACAATGCCCGACATCCGTCCGCCGAGGCCGAGTTGCGCCCCGGCAAGGTCGAGCAAGCGCAAGGGCATCCGCGCGAGCTTGAGTTCGAGCGCGGTGTCCTCGCCGCCCAAGTGGCCCGAGGCAATGGCATAGCCGCTGGCAAAGCCTATCTGCGCCGGTTCCAGCCGCCAGCTGCCATCCTCCTCGCGGTTCAGCACCGCGCGGCGCGGCATGGTGATCGTCGCCCCGGCATACTGCCCGCGCACCACCGCCGCGATCTGGCGGGGCGCCACAGCGGCATCGAAATTGAGCGCGAAGCGGTCTGCCCGCCGCCCGCTGATCGCCCCGATGATCTTGCCCCGGCCGTTGTCGATCGCGGCCTTGGCGGTGAGATTGGCGAGCCTGAGCGCACCATATTCGACCCCGGCTGCGGCGAGATCGGCGTCGAAATTGGCATTGCCCTCGGCATAGCGCCCGGTCGCGGCGATATCGGCGCGGGCGATGGTGATCGGGATGTCGCCGCCGAAGCGGGCATTGCGCGCCGCCAGATCGACCGCAAAGCCGACCGCGCCCTCGCCCTGCGGCCGGAACGCCAGCGTGCCGTCGATACCCCCTCCGGCAAGCCGCAGTTCGCCCGATACGCCTTCCTCGCCCAGCACCACCCCGCCGGTGACATTGGTGCGGTAGACATCGAGCCGGTTGATCGCGATCCGCGCAGGCTTCCCTTCTGGCAGAAACAGTTCGAGCGCGCCCTCGAACGGCCCGAGCAGCGATCCGCCCGCCACATCAAGCCCGAACCCGTCACGGCTGGGGGCGAGCGCCACGCGCACGTCCTTGAGCCCGGCGGCGGGATAGGGATCAGCCAGCACGAGCTGCGCGCGCGGGCCATCGGCGGCGAATTCCGCCTCGAAGCTGAACGGCCCGTATTCCACCTGCCGTCCGCTGCCTGCGAGCATGGTGCGCGTGCCTCGGCTGCCCGGCACCACCTTGCTATCGAACCGGGCGGTCAGCCGCGGGGACGACAGCGCGACCTCGCGCAGCACGGTCTGCTGGCCCTTGCCCATGCCAAGTTCGCCATTGAAGCGCACCTGATCGCCCGCGACATGGCGGACGCTGGAATTGCCGATCCTGGTCAGCACACCGGCGAGATTGGCGCGCAGGCTCCACGGCACCTTGGGCCCGAACTTGAGCAGCATCTTGGCGCTGGCATTCACATCGCCCGCGCCCTCGATCTTGAGACCGCGTGCGGTCACTGGCCCGGCAAGCGCATAGGCGCCGCCCGGAACATCGCCGCGCAGGGTCAGCGCCGCCTCCAGCCCGGGGAAAGTCACCTTCGCCGCGTCCGCCGCCAGCCGGTGGCGCGCGAAATCATAGGTCAGAACGCCGCTGATCCGGCCCTTGACCAGCCGCGGATCGGCATAGGCATTGCCGGTCGTCACCCGCTCGCCCGTCACCGCCATCGGCACCGAGAGCACGGTGCCGTCAAACCGCGCGCTGCCTTCCTGTGCCAGCGTGGTCGCGGTCACCCCGCCCGAGATCAGCCGCGCCACATCGATCCGGTGCCGGATGCCGAGATCATCGAAATCGCCCGAAAGATTGGCGGCGAGCTTGGCCCCCTCCAGCCGCACGACATCGCCGAACAGGTCAGGATCGCGCATCGTGAGCATCACCCGCGCGCCGTCGACCCGCTTGTCCGCGAGGTCGACCACCCCGCCGCTGCGCCAGTCGAGCGCGTCGGAAACGGCGGCCATGCGCCCTTCGACGACACTGTCTTCCAACGTGAAGCTGGCGGCGAGAGACAGCACATCGCCCAGCGCGCGTCCGGCGATGGTGGTATCGCCCATGCCGGCCCGCACCTGCCCGAGCACGCCGTAGCGCCCCGCATCATTGCTGATCCGCAGCGCCGCGACCGGCTTGCCAACCGCGCCGACCCGCCGTGCCACCGCCGCGCCGCGCCACCGCTGCCACGTGCCTTCGCCGACGATGCGTCCGGTATAGCCCGCCTTCAGCCCCGTCAGCCCCGCCAGAACGCCGTCCGCCGGGGCCTGATAATCGCCTTCGAGATCGAAGCGGTCGCCATCGGGTTCGGCATCGAGCAGCAGGGCGATGCGGTCGCGCGCGCCCAGCTTTGCCGTGGCATCGATCAGCGCCCGGCCCTCGCGGATATCGACTTTGGCGGCGAGATCCGCGCGTTCATCGCGGGCCGTGGCGACCCCCTTGGCGATGACCAGATTTTCGACCCGCAGCCGGTCGATCCGGATATCGAAATCGGGCAGCAACGGCGCGTCGGGATCGGCGGGCAGCAGCTCGGGCAATCGCTCCAGCCGCCCGCGCCGCGCGGTCAGTTCGCGGATATCGAGACCGCTCCACAACCAGGTCAGCGGTCGCCAGTCGAGCGCGACTTCGGGAATTGTCAGGAACACTCCCTTGGGATCGCTCACCACCACCCGGCGCAGCACGGCCTTGCCATAGATATCGCCCTCGATCCGGCCGACCTTGAAGCGCAGACCCGATGCCGGGGCGACAGCCGCGATCTGGTCGGCAATCACGCGCTTGCCGATCGGGGTCGCGAAGAACCCGGCGATCAGCACCACCGGCCCTAGCAACAGCGCCAGCAGCCAGCCCAGCCGCTTGCCCCAGCGGCGGCGCGCACTCGTACCGGTTTCGGCAGGAGGCATCGGCGTCTCGTCCATCAGAACGCCTGCCCGAGACTAACATAGACCACCACCGGGCTATCGAACTGGGTGGGATTGAGCGGCGTTGCGACATCGACGCGGATCGGGCCGAAAGTGGTCTTGTACCGAATGCCGATCCCGGCGCCGAAGCGGATGTCGGCGAAGTCCGGCGTGGAATCGCGGCCGACCGATCCCGCATCGAGGAACGGCACCACCTCAACCGCCCCGCCCAGCAGCGGCGTTTCCACCCGCGCTTCGAGCGCGAATTCGACCAGCGAGGCCCCGCCGACCGGGTTACCGACCGTGTCGCGCGGGCCGACACCCTGGAACCCGTAGCCGCGCACCGATGCGCCCCCGCCGCCATAAAGCCGCCGCGACGGCGCAATATCCTCGGCAGGCGCACCCTGAATGGTCGCCGCACGCACCCGTCCGGCAAGCACGGTCGATCCGACCAGCTGGTAGGCGCTCGCATCGGCCTGGGCGCGCAGATAGAAGGTTTCGGCCCCGCCCGCTCGCGAGACTTCCGGCGCGAGGAACATCGTCGCGCGGTAACCCTCGCTCGGGTCGAGCAGATCATCGCTCGCATCGAGCGTGATGCTGCCGAACAACCCGCCAATGGTGTAGGTGCGGCGTGGCAACGGCCCGCCCGGCCCGATGCGCACCGTGCGGTTTCGCTCGTCGGTGTAGAGCAGTTCGCCGCCGAGCTGCCAGCTGACCGGCTTCTGGAACAGGATGTTCGACACCTTCTCGAACGTCGTCCGCATCCCGAAGCCGCGCGCATCGACCGCCTCCGTGGTGATATCGCTCGCAAACAGATCGACGCTCAGCACCTGATCGCGGCCGCGGAAGTTGTTGCGCCGCACCCCGATACTCGCGAGTGTTTCGCGCGTGCCGAGGATGCCGCGCAGCCTGAGCGCTCCCTCGGGCGGGAACAGATTGCGGTGCTCCCAGCGCGTCTCAAGCTTGAAACCGTCCTCGGTTCCGTAACCGATCGCGCCTGCGATCGTACGAAGCGGCGCCCGTTCGAACGCGACGTCGAGTGCGACTTCGCCCGGCTGCCCATCCTGCGGCGCACGGGTTTCGCGCGGGGTGACGGTGACGCTCGAGACGAGGCCGGTGGCGATGATCGCGCGGCGCAGATCGGTCTCTAGGCTTTGCTGGAAGACATCGCCCTCATCGAAGCGCGCGATCTCGGCAAGGTGACGGCCCGACAGGAAGCGCGGGTCGCTGCTGGTGACGTCGCCGAACACATATTTGCCGCGCGGCTGGACATCGAGCGTCAGGTCACCTTCGGCGCGGGCGTGGTCGATCAGCAGCTCCGGCTCGGCGACGGCTGCGAAGGGATAGCCGCTTTCACCCAGCGCCACCCGCAGTTCGATCTCGCGTTCGATGATGCGGTCGGCATAAAGCGGATCGCCCGAAGCGATGCCGAAGGCCTGCGTCAACCGGCTGGCATCGGGCTCGGGCAGCGTGGGCAGCGCGCCCAGATCGATCCGCCCGAAGCGGTAGCGTTCGCCGGGGAGGATGTCGAAGCGGACGCTGGGCTCGCTCGCGCTGTCATCGACTTCGCCGGTTTCCTCCTCGCGCGCGCGGCGGCCGCCCGAGAGCTGGCGCACCACATCCCCGCCGTAATAGCCATAGGTGCGCAGAATATCGCCGAGCAGGATCTCGTCCGAACGTGCCCGTGCGGCCACCTGCGGCGCCGAATCCTTGCCCTCATCCAGACCGCGCAAGGTCGACAAATCCCTGAAACGCTGTACGAATTCGGCGCGCTCCGGAAATGCGTCGGGGTTTTTGGGCAAGGCCAGAACGAGCGTGCTGCTGACCTTGGTTTCGGTCAGTTCGGGCACATCGCCAAGCACCGGAGCGGCGATCATTGCAAGCGCCTCAAGATCGGGATCGGACGGTAACGGTTCCGGCACATCGAAGGCGGATTCGGCCAGCATGGCCTCGGTTTCGGGCAGCAAGCCGGGGTCAACATCGGGGCTGCCCGGGGTCAGGGCGGCGTCAAGCTCGGCCAGGACGGGGTCAAGATCGGGGCTGGCGAGATCAGGTTCGACTGCCATCGCGTCCACCCCGGCAGCCGCCCAGGCTTCGGGATCGGTCACCGCCGCATCCGGGATCAGATCGGCAAGGTTTTGCGGCACCTCGACCGGTTCGGGAGGCGGCGCATCCTCGCTCACTTCTGCTGCGGGCTGGGATTGGGCGGCGAGCGGGGTGGTAGCAGCCCAGAAAGCCAACGCCAGCGCCAGCATCAGCGCTGACGCCCCGTGACCCCATCCTTCGCGAAAGAGAAAACCGGACGCGCGAGCGCGGCTGTGCTCAGCTTCCCGGAAACTTGATAGGCTGGCCATCCTTGCCTCGCACTCCGGCCAACGCCAAGTCCGGCGTACGGCGCGGCGCGGTCGCTGCGACGATCAGCCGATGCTGTTCCTCGGTGTCCATCAACTGCCAGCCTTCGCGGGTCAAGCGCTCAAGCGGGCGATAGCGCACTTTGTACTGCATCCGCGGGCTGCCCTCGACCCAGTACCCGAGATAGACATAGGGCAGGCCCTCAGCGGCCGCGCGCATGATGTGATCGAGGATGATGTAGTTCCCCAGCCCCGCCCGGCCTTCCAGATCGGGATCGTAGAACGAATAGATCATCGACAGCCCGTCGCCCTGCCGGTCGGTCAGGCAAGCGCCGACCAGCCGACCGGGCCGGCCGCCGACATCGGGTTCGCGATACTCGGTCACCACGCTGTTGACCGGCGTGTGTTCGATCATGTCGGCATAATCGAGCTCGTCCATCGCCGACATGCCGCCGTCGGGATGGCGCGCGCCGAGATATTTGGCGAGCAGCGCGAATTGTTCGTCAGTGGCCCAAGGGCGGCATTCGGTGACGACCAGATCGGCATTGCGCTTGAGATCGCGCTTCTGCGTGCCGGAAGGCACAAACTTGCTGGCCACCACGCGCACCGACACGCAGGCATGGCAATCGAGGCAGGAGGGCCGGTAGGCGACCGTCTGGCTGCGGCGGAACCCGATGCGGCCCAGCGCCTCGTTCAACTGATCGGCGTGCGCGCCTTTGAGTTCGGTGAACACCTTGCGCTCGCTGCGGCCCGGTAGATAGGGGCACGGCGCAGGGCTGGTCACGAAGAACCGGGGAAAGCGGATCGGTGCCGTCACAGCTGGGGCCTATCCTTCTGCGCGCGTGAATCGCGGGTGCGAGTGTTAAGAAAATCTTATGCCTGCACCTTCGCGTCGGTAAAAGTCCCTTAACCATGAAAATAGCGCGAAAGTTGCTTGAGCCGCAGAACGCAGCCGCAAAAGCGCGCACACCACGACACATCCCGGGACAATCGCCCGGCCAGCCTCACCCGATTTTCGCTTGGATCAGCCCAGTTCGACCAGCTGCACCGAATAGCCCTTGGCGCGCAGCCCTTCGACCAGCCGTTCGACCTGCTCGGCATCGCGCGCCTCGCATTCGATATCGGTTATCAGGCCCTTGGCGGGCAGCGTGGTGAAGATGCGCTGGTGATAGATCTCGATGATGTTGACGTTGTGCTCGTCAAACAGGCGCATGACCTTGAACAGCGCGCCGGGGCGGTCCTGCAACGTGATCCTGAGGCGGGCCAGACGTCCCTGCCGCGCCAGATCGCGCAGCAGCACGTTGGCGAGCAGGCGGGTGTCGATATTGCCGCCGCATAACGCGAGGCCGATGCTCTTGCCGGCAAATCGCGCCGGATTGCTGAGCACCGCGGCAAGACCCGCTGCGCCCGCGCCTTCAACCACGGTCTTTTCGATCTGGAGCAGCAGCGCCACCGCCTTTTCGAGCGCGGGTTCGTCCACGAGAAGAATGTCGTCCACCCGTTCGGCAATAACCTTGGCGGTGAAGTCACCCGGCTGCTTGACCGCAATGCCTTCAGCCAGCGTGTCGCCGCCGCAGGGGAGATTCGCGCCCTTGATCCGGTCGAACATCGACGGGAACAGCGCGGCCTGCACGCCGACAACCTCGATCGCCGGGTTCATCGCCTTGGCGACGGTCGCCATCCCCGAAATCAACCCGCCCCCGCCAATCGGCGTGACGATGCAATCGAGATCGGGCTTCACGGTGAGCATTTCGAGCGCGACCGTGCCTGCGCCCGCCGCAACGTGCGGATCATCGAAGGGGTGGACGAAGGTCAGGCCCAGCTCGCCTTCGAGCTTCCTCGCATGGGCATAGGCTTCATCGAAGGTCTCGCCTTCGAGCACGACCTTGCCGCCGACGCTTTCGGTCTGCATCACCTTCACCGTCGGCGTGGTGCGCGGCATGACGATGGTAACCGGCACGCCGAGGCGGGTGCCGTGGTAGCTGAGACCTTGCGAATGGTTGCCTGCCGAGGCCGCGATCACACCGCGCGCGCGCTGCTCGTCATTGAGCTGGAGCAGCGCGTTGAGCGCACCGCGTTCCTTGTAGGCGGCGGTGAACTGAAGGTTCTCGAACTTCAGCCAGATATCCGCGCCGGTAATTTCCGACAGGGTAATCGAGTGCATCATCGGCGTGTTGACCACCGCACCGGCAATGCGGGCGGCGGCGGCGCGAACGTCGTCAAGGGTCAGGTCGGCCGGCGTGGCGGCGGCACCTTTGGGGCTGGATGATGCAAGCTGCGTGGACATAGTGCCGCCGCGATTAGGCGCTTGGGGCCGCAAGGGCAATCACTTGGCCGAGGATTTCGTATGCGCGCGCCCGTTGGCAAGCGTGCGGCAACGCGATAGCAAGCGCTCCACCCGCATTTCCCTGCCTAGTCCAAGGATCGCCATGCTCCGCTTTGCCGCCGTTTCGCTTGCTGCCGTTTCCACCTTTGCTCTCTCGGCGCCCGCGTGGGCCGATACGCTGGTCGACAATGTCGACGGGGTGACCATCGACGCCGACGGCAAGGTCAAGCGCTTCACCGGCCTGGTGTTCGACGAGGACGGCAAGGTTACGCAGGTGCTCGCCCGCGGCGAGGCGCGTCCGCAGGTCGATTACCGGCTTGATGGCGAGGGCAAGGTGATGCTCCCCGGCATGATCGACGCGCACGTCCACGTGATGGACATCGGCTTTGCCGCGCTGACGCTCGACCTGTCGGATACGACTTCGCTCGAGAACGCGCTCGCCAAGATCAAGGCCTTTGCCGAGGCCAATCCGGGCCGCCCGTGGATCCTCGGTCGCGGCTGGAACCAGGAGAAGTGGGGCCTCGGCCGGTTCCCCACTGCCGCCGAACTCGACGCGGTGGTGAGCGACCGCCCGGTGTGGCTCGAACGGGCGGATAATCACGCCAACTGGGCGAACACGCTGGCGATCACCACGGCAGGCATCACCGCCAAGACCCCCGATCCGGCGGGCGGCAAGATCATCCGCGATGCCAAGGGCAATCCGGCGGGCGTCTTCGTCGACAAGGCGGTGCCGCTGATCGGCGCGGTCGTTCCCCCGCCCCGCCCGGAAGACCGCGATCTCGCCTTCGCCGCCGCGCAGGACGTGCTGCTGGCCAAGGGCGTGACTGCGGTGGCCGACATGGGAACCAAGGCCCCTGACTGGACGACCTTCCGCCGGGCGGGCGATGAAGGGCGGTTGCGGATCCGCATCATGTCCTATGCCGACAGCTTCGAAACGCTCGAACTGATGGCCGGGCCGCAGCCCACCGGCTGGCTCTATGGCGACCGGCTGCGGATGGGCGGGATCAAGCTGTTCCTTGACGGCGCATTGGGATCACGCGGGGCCAGCCTCAAACAGCCCTACGCCGACGAGCACGGCACACGCGGGTTGCCGCTGCTCTCGCCGACCCAGCTCCGCAACCTGATGAGCCGTGCGGCGATGGACAATTTCCAGACTGCCGTTCACGCGATCGGCGATGCCGCCAATGCCGAAGTGCTAGGGGCTATCGAGGAATTGTCGGCGAGCTACGAGGGCGACCGCCGCTGGCGGATCGAACACGCGCAGATCGTCGATCCGGCAGACCTGCCGCGCCTCGGCCAGCACGGGGTGATCGCCTCGATGCAGCCGCTGCACCAGACGTCCGACCGGCTCATGGCCGAAGCGCGGCTCGGGCCGGACCGGCTCAAGGGCGCCTATCCGTGGCGCTCTGTGATGAGCGTGGGCGGTCGACTGGCGTTCGGTTCCGACGCGCCGGTGGAACCTGCCGATCCCTGGGCCGGCATGGCCGCCGCGATCAGCCGCACCGATGCGAGCGGCCAGCCCTTTGGCGGGTGGTTCCCGGAGGAGAGCGTGAGCCGCGAAGCCGCGCTCGCCGGGTTCACCTCCGATGCTGCCTATGCCGGATTTGCCGAGGGCCGCTTCGGCCGGCTGATCCCGGGCGAGCGGGCGGACTTCCTGCTGGTTGACCGGGACCCGCTGTTCGCCTCGCCCGACGCGATCCGCCAGACGCAGATACATGAAGTGTGGATCGGCGGGGTGAAGGTCAAAGGCGCGGAGTAACTACTCCGCTGCCGCCTTCTCCGCCGCTTCCTCGGCTTCGCGCGCGGCCTTGTCGGCGGCGACCGCCTTTTCCTGCCAGCGCATCAGGAACAGCGAGGCTTCAAACAGCAGGCACAGCGGCAGTGCGAGAATGATCTGCGAGCCGGGATCGGGCGGGGTTACGATCGCCGCGATGACGAAGATCACCACGATCACATAGCGCCGCGCCGCCACCATCTGCGCGCGGGTGACGATCCCGGCGCGGTGGAGCAGCAACAGCAGCACCGGCAAAAGGAATGTGATCCCGAAGCCGAGAATGAACTGCATTACGAGACTGAGGTATTCCCCCGCGCTCGGCAGCGCCTCGACCTTGAGCCCGCCCGCCTCGCCGCCAAAGCCGAGGAAGAACCGGAACGCGGTCGGCATGACCACGAAATAGGCCAGCGATGCGCCCGCGCCAAACAGCACCGGCGTTGCGAACAGGAACGGCAGGAAGGCTTTCTTCTCGCGCGCATAGAGCCCCGGCGCGACAAAGGCCCAGAGCTGGTTGGCGATGACCGGAAAACTCACCATGAACCCGGCGAACAGCGCCACTTTCAGTTCGACGAAGAACACTTCTGGCAGCTTGGTGAAGATCAGCTGGCCCTGCCCGTTGGGGAAAGCCTGCTTGAGCGGAAAGATCAGCAGGCCGAGAATTTCGTCCGAGAAATAGAGGCAAATCGCAAAGCCCACACCGAGCGCCAGCAAGGCACGGATGATGCGGGTGCGCAGCTCGATCAGGTGGTCGAGCAGCGGCGCGCGCGTCTCGTCGAGATCCTTGACCTCAAACATCGCCTGCCCCCTTCGGCGCAGGATCGGCGGGCGGTGTTTCGGCTGGTGGCGGGGTGTCAAGCGGCGGCGGCGCGTCAACCGGCGGCGGTACCGGCGCTGCCACGGGGGGCGGGCCGGTCATCACCGGAGCGCCCGCTTCGGCTTCCGTCAAAGCAGCGGAACGGCGCATGATTTCCTCGTTCTGCGCCTTCCACTTCTTTTCCATTTCCTCCAGCTCGGCCTCGCGCACCATCGCGTCGATGCCCGAACGGAAATGCGCCGACATCCGCCGCATCTTGCCGATCCAGCGTCCGGCGGTGCGCATGGCGAGCGGCAGGTCCTTCGGCCCGATCACGACGACCGCGACGATCAGGATGACCAGCAGTTCGGAAGCACCGATATCGAACATGGCGCGGTGCGGCCGTGCCGCCTCCTTGACCGGGCGCTCAAGCGCCGGTGGTGTCGGTCTTGTCGGCCGTAGGGGCGGTTTCGCTCGGCGTGGGCGCAGGCGGTTCGATCCGAGCGGCCTTGGCGGCGGTTTCCTCGGTCTCGTTGAGGCCCTTCTTGAAGCTCGAAATGCCCTTGCCGAAATCGCCCATCATCTCGGAGATACGGCCGCGGCCGAACAGCACCAGCACGATCACCAGCACAATCAGCCAGTGCCAGATCGAAAAGCTACCCATGTCTCAACTCCTGAACGGCGGCGGGGGAATGGCCGCTCCGATTGGCCGGGGCGCACCCCGGCTGCTCATAACGCTCCATTTAGGGCAAGCCTTCGGGAAATGCGAGTCAGTCCGCCAAATTTGCGTCGCTCTCGTCGACCTCGTCAGCTTCGAACTGCATCGCCGCCTCCATCGCCTCGTCGACCGGATCGAGCAGACCTGCGGCGCGCAATTCGTCGATGCCCGGGAGGTCACGGCGGCTGGCAAGGCCGAAGTGGTCGAGGAATTCGGGCGTGGTGGCGTAAATCACCGGGCGGCCCGGCACCTCGCGGCGGCCGGCGAGCCGGATCCACCCCGCTTCAAGCAGCACGTCGAGCGTACCCGCGCTGGTCTGCACCCCGCGGATCGATTCAATCTCCGCCCGGCTGACAGGCTCGTGATAGGCGATGATCGCGAGGACCTCGGTCGCGGCGCGGCTGAGGCGGCGCACCTGTTCCTTCTCGCGGCGCAGCAGATGGGCCAGATCAGGCGCGGTCTCGAAGTGCCAGCGACCGCCGCGCTCGACCAGTTGCACCCCGCGCTGGCGATAGGCGGCTTCGAGCTGCCCCAGCGCCTCGCGCACGTCCGCCGGTTCCAGCCCGCCGAGATGGGCCGCGAGCGCCTCGACGCTCAGCGGTTCTTCCGAAGCGAACAACGTCGCTTCGACCGCGCGTTCCAGTGTGCCGGGTGCGTTCTCGTTCATGCCGCCGCGCCCTCCTTGAGACGGCGGATGCGCAAGGGGGCGAAGGCACCGTCCTGTTCAAGTTCGGCCTTGCCGCGTTTGGTCAGTTCGAGCGCCGCGACGAAGCTCGATGCCAGCGCCGAACGGCGCAATTCGGGCGAGGCATGGGGCGGCAGGAAGTCACGGATATCCATCCAGTCAAGCGTCACGCCGAGCATCGCCGAGACCCGCTCCAGCGCGGAATCGAGCGTCATCACGGGACGGTTGGCGATGTGGTAGATACGCGGCGCTGTGCGCGCCTTGACCTGCCCATAGGCCTGGATCAGCGCGAACATATCGCTGCGCCAGACGATCTTGCGATCGGTTCTGAGACCTTCGGGCGCGCCCCGCAGAAACACGTCGCGCCCTATCCGGTCACGCCCCATCAGCCGCGCGGCGGCCTCGCGCATCGCGCCCAGGCGTTGCAGCCGCAGTTGCAGCCGCAGCGCGAGTTCTTCGGGCGAGGGGTCTTCCTGCTCCTCCTTGGGCAGCAGCATCGCCGATTTGAGATAGGCGAGCCACGCCGCCATCACGAGGTAATCGGCGGCCAGCTCCAGCTTCAGCGCGCCCGCCCGCTCGATATAGGTGAGATACTGGTCGACCAGCGCGAGGATCGAGATCTGCCGCAGGTCAACCTTCTGCCGCCGCGCCAGATCAAGCAGCAGGTCGAGCGGGCCTTCCCAGCCGTCGAGCTCAAGGTAGAGCGCATCGGCATCGGGCTTGCCGGTCTCCGGCGGGAACATGAAGGGCACCTCGCCCCCATCCAGAACCGCGTTCATGCCGCCGCTCCCGTCAGCGCCAGCAGCGCATCGCGCTTGGCCAGCAGCTCGCGCTGTTCAGGCGCGATCGCGGGAGCAATGCGGGTACCGGCCAGCGCCCGGTCGAGCCGCGCGGCAGTGGCATCGGACATTTCGGGGAGCACTTCACAGATGCCCTCCATATCGTGCATCTTCGCCCAGCAGTTGAGGATGATGTCGCACCCAGCCTCATACGCCCGCGCGGCGCGTTCGGGGATGGTGCCGCCCAGCGCCTCCATGTCGATATCGTCGGTCAGCAGCAGACCATCAAAGCCGATGCTGCCGCGGATGATATCGCGGATCACAGTTTCCGACAGCGTCGCCGGGTTCTCGGCATCCCAGGCGGTGAACACCAGATGCCCGGTCATCCCGATGGGCGCATGATTGAGCGTGCGGAACGGGACGAGATCGTCCTCCAGCTCTTCGGCGCTGGCGGTGACGGTGGGTAGCGCCTTGTGGGTATCAACGTCGGTGCGGCCGTGGCCGGGCATATGCTTGATGCAGCCCGCCACGCCGCCTGCCGCCAACCCTTCGAGGATTGCGCGGCCGAGGCTCGCAACCTGCACCGGATCGGCGCCCAGTGCGCGGTCGCCGATCACGTCGTGCGCCCCCGGCACCCTGAGATCGAGCGGCGGGTGGTAATCGACCGTGATCCCCATCGCCGACAGCTCCAGCGCCATTGCAGTGGCACTGGCGCGCGCGGCCTCAATCGCGCTGGCGGGGGCGATGTCGTAAAGCTGCGCGAAGGCATCGCCGCAGGGGTAAGGCGACCAGTGCGGCGGACGCAGACGGGCGACGCGGCCGCCTTCCTGATCAATCGACACCAGCAACCGATCACGCCCGTGGATACTCCGCAAATCGTCGGTCAGCGCGCGCAGTTGCTCGGGATCGACGCAATTGCGCCCGAACAGGATATAGCCCGCCGGGTCAGCCGCGCGGAAGAACGCGCGCTCGTCAGCCGTCAATTGCGGGCCGCTGAGGCCGAAGATCGCCGGAGTCATCCTGGCAAGGTCGCACTCTGACCGAGGACAGGCAAGGGCGAGAGCAGGTCAAGAACGGGGAAAAACCCCTTACTTGATCTGGCAATCGACCCCGTCGGCCTTGAGCGCGGCGCAAAGGCGCTCGGCCTCGGCGCGGCTCGGAGCCACGGCCTGCAAGCGATAGACAGTGCCGATATCGACCTTGCCCTCGACCACGCGGTATTTGACCCCGGTGAGCACGTCGGTGCGACGGGTGACCTCGGCCCAGCCCTGTTCGGCGCGGGCGCGGGTGCCATAGGCGGCAAGCTGCACGCCCACGCCCGGAACATTTGCCGCTGCCGCACTCGGCGAAGCGCTGGGCGCGGTGACGGGGACAAGCTTGGGCGACGGCACTGTCGGGGTCGCGGCGGGCGCGGGATCCTTGCTTGCAACCACGGCATCGCGCTTGCCGCCCTCGCCAACCACAGGCGCGAGGTTACCGGTGCCGGCGAATTCCTTGCCCCCCGGATCATCGGGGCGTTGCTTGATCGGGCCGGCCGGCGCCTCGATCACAGAGCCATCGGCGACCACCTCGGTCCCGATATTCTGGTTCGAAATGACCCAGACACCGCCCACAACCGCGCCGAGCAGCACCAGCAGCACGACGGCGAAGCCGAGGATCTGCGACGTATCGAGCCCGCCCGCATCCTCGTCTTCCTCATCGGATTCGAGCCACGGCAGGCTGTCGGTCGCGGCGAGATCAAGCTCGTCGTTCCCGCCGTCCAGTTCCTCGTATTCGGCATCGATCATCACGAAACCCCGTGCCCCCCGGCTGTCTTACATGCTTTCGACCGCCTCGACGCCGAGCACGCCGAGACCGTTTCGGATGACTTGCCCGATTGCTTGGGCAAGGAAAAGCCTTGCCGCAGTCAGGCTGGCATCCTGTTCCACGATGAAGCGCTTTTCCACGCGGTCATTACCCAGGTTCCAGAAGGAATGGAGATCGGCCGCAAGGTCATAGAGGTAGAAGGCAATCCGGTGCGGTTCGCGCGCGCGGGCTGCCGCCTCGATTTCGCGCGGGAACTGCGCGGCACGGGCGACCAGCGCCAGCTCCTCCGCGCCCAGCAGATCGAGGTTGGCATCAGACGGCGCAAACCCCGCCTCGGCGGCCTTCCGCAGGGTCGAACGGATCCGGGCGTGGGCATATTGCACATAGAACACCGGATTGTCCTTCGAGGCTTCGACCACCTTGTCGAAATCGAAGTCCATCTGGGCGTCGGGCTTGCGGGTGAGCATGGTGAAGCGCACCACGTCCTTTCCGACCATCTCGACGACGTCGGCCAGCGTCACGAAGTTACCCGCCCGCTTCGACATCTTGAACGGCTGGCCGCCCTTCATCAGCTGCACCATCTGGACCAGCTTGACCTCGAACGGCTTGGGCGCAGCACCGTCCGCGCTGGTCAGCGCAGCAACCGCCGCCTTGATCCGCTTGACCGTTCCCGCATGGTCAGCACCCCAGATATCGACGAGAGCATCGGCATCCTGCGCCTTCTGGAAGTGGTAGGCCAAGTCCGCGCCGAAATAGGTCCACGCCCCGTTCGATTTCTTGATCGGGCGATCCTGATCGTCCCCGAACTTGGTCGAACGGAACAGCGGCAGCGAGACCGGCTCCCAGTCTTCGGGCGGGGCCTTGCCCTTGGGGGCTTCGAGCACGCCGTCATAAACGAGATCATGGTCGCGCAGCCACTTCTCGGCCGCATCGACCTTGCCCGAGGCCTGCAATTCTGCCTCGGAAGAGAACAGGTCGTGCTTGATGCCGAGCGTCGCCAGATCCTCGCGGATCATGTCCATCATCGCCGCGACCGCGCGGGTGCGGAACAGGATCAGCCAGTCGCTCTCGGGCGCGGCGGCATATTGGTCACCGAACTCGGCCGCGAGCGCCTTGCCCACGGGGACGAGGTAATCGCCGGGATACAGGCCCTCGGGGATCGTGATCTCTTCGCCCAGCGCCTCGCGATACCGCATGTGCACTGAGCGGGCGAGAACATCGACCTGCGCGCCGGCATCGTTGACGTAGTATTCCTTGGTGACGCGGTGGCCGGCGAATTCGAGCAGCCCGGCGAGCGCATCGCCCACCACCGCGCCGCGGCAATGGCCCATGTGCATCGGGCCAGTGGGGTTGGCCGAGACATATTCGACATTGACCATGCGGCCCTCGCCCATGCCCGAACGGCCATAATCTGCGGCGAGGCTGGCGATCGCGGCCAGCTCGTCCAGCCATGCCTGCGGGGCGAGCCGCAGGTTGATGAAGCCGGGGCCGGCGATGTCGGCACTGGTGATCGCGGGATGCGCGGCGAGCTTGGCGACAATCGCCTCGGCCAGCGCACGCGGGTTCATCCCGGCGCCCTTGGCCAGCACCATCGCGGCATTGGTCGCCAGGTCGCCGTGCGAGGCATCGCGCGGCGGTTCGAGCGTGACGTTGGCAAAGGAGGTGCCCGCAGGCAGCACGCCTTCGCCGACCAGATCGGTCAGCACGGTTTCGGTCAGCGCGGCATAGGCCGCATAAAGGGTCTTGGGCTTGGTCATGGTTATCTCGTGCGTCAGGCGCGGTGTATCGCGCGTGCAAGAAAGGAAGCGGGGTCCCGGGTCAAGTCCGGGACGACGTTAGACTGAAATCACCCCTCGACGCCAAAGGCGTCGCGAGCGCACGCGCGCGAGCCGCAGGTGCCCGGAGCGCAGCGGAGGAACAGCACCGAGGACGGGGGTGCGGAGGCGCCCCCGCAATCGTCAACGCGTCACGTTATACTTCAGCTGGTCCTCGGTCAGCTGGAAGCCGACCAGCATTTCGAACCGGGTGCGGGCGATTGCCGCCTTCACTTCCGGATCGGCCAGCGGATCGAGCGCGGCCTCGGCATCGCCGGCGCGTCGTCGCTTGGTGATCTTCTCGCGAATATCCTCGGGCAGCGCGGCATCGGCGCGGTTGACGAAGCTGCCCGCCTTGCCGGTCGCGGTTGCGCGATCCTGCCCGTCGGCAAAGGTCAGCGTGACGGTGCCGATGCGCTTGGCGACGACCGCACTGCCGCCGCGCAGCACCGTGATGAAATAAGGCAGCTCAACCGTCCGCGCCCCGCGCGTATCGGTGCGGCGCGCGTTCACGGTGAAGGTCGCCTCGGAATAGACCTGTTCGGCGGTATCGTTGCAGGAGGCGCGCAGATCGGTCATCGCCGCGCTCACATCGATGTTCGCCGCAGTGGTATCGCCGGGAACGCGGAAGGTGGTGACATCGCCGGTGTAATCGGGAATCCCCACCGCCGGACACAGCGTCAGCACGCTGGCGATGCCGACGCCCTGATCGATCACGAGCTCGCCCTTCTGCGAACAGGCAGACAGAGCCGCCACAGCGGTCAGAGCAAAAAGGGCGCGTGCGCGAAGCATCATTAAGGCCGTCCTCGAATTTACGATCCCGTGCGCCCTAGCGAGGACGGGCACAAAGCGCTAGAGGGAGCAATATGAACGCGCCCTTTCCCGCATCCGATGCCCCCGCTGCCGAGCGCCCGCCGCTCAATCTGCTGATCGCTGCCCCGCGCGGCTTCTGCGCCGGGGTCGACCGCGCGATCGAGATCGTCGAGAAGGCGCTCGAACGCTATGGCTCACCGGTCTATGTCCGGCACGAGATCGTCCACAACAAATATGTTGTCGAAGGGCTGAAGGCCAAGGGCGCGATCTTCGTCAAGGAACTCGACGAAGTGCCCGATGATGCCCCGGTGGTGTTCAGCGCCCACGGCGTGCCCAAGGTGGTGCCGGCCGAAGCCAAGCGCCGCAACCTGCTCTATGTCGATGCCACCTGCCCGCTGGTCAGCAAGATCCACCGCCAGGCCGAACGCCAGATCGAAAAGGGCCGCCACATCATCTTCATCGGCCATGAAGGCCACCCTGAAGTGATCGGCACGATGGGGCAGGTCGAACCGGGACAGATGACGCTGGTGGAAACCATCGAGGACGTCGACAAGCTGCCGTTCGATTCCGATGAGGAACTGGCCTACCTCACCCAGACCACGCTTTCGGTGGACGACACGCGCGAGGTGATCCAGGCGCTCGAATGGCGCTATCCCAACATCTCCGGCCCGCGTGCCGAGGACATCTGCTACGCCACCTCCAACCGCCAGGCGGCGGTCAAGGAACTAGCGCATGATTGCGATCTTGTGCTGGTGATCGGTGCGCCCAATTCGTCCAATTCACTGCGACTGGTCGAGGTGTCCGAACGGCTCGGCACCCCCGCCAAGCTGATCCAGCGCGCCAGCGAGATCGATTTCGCGTGGCTCGAAGGGGTCGAGACACTGGGGCTCACCGCCGGGGCATCGGCGCCCGAAGTGCTGGTGCGCGAAGTGGTGGCGGCGCTGGGCGAACAACGCACCATCCGCGAAAAGGAAATCACCGCCACGGTCGAGAAGATGGTCTTCAAGCTGCCGCGCCAGCTGACCGAATAGAAGCGCAGGCGGGGAGTCAGTGGCGGTCTACACCCATCTCGGGGCCGAGGATCTCGCCCGGCTGATCGCGCAATATGACGTGGGCGATCTGGTGATGGCCAAGGGCATTGCCGAGGGCGTGTCCAATTCCAACTGGCTGGTTGAGACGACAGGTTCGGGCAACAGCGGCACGCGCTTTATCCTCACGCTCTACGAACGGCGGATCGACTATGCCGATCTGCCCTATTTCCTCGATCTGCTCGATCATCTCGCGGCCAAGGGTTGCCCGGTGCCGCGCACCATGCACGACCGCGAAGGCGCATCCTACCGCATGGTCGAAGGCAAGGCCGCTGCGCTGATCGAATTCCTGCCGGGCGTATCGCCAACGCGCCCCAGCGCGGTGCAGGCACGGGCCGTGGGCGAGGTGCTGGCAAAGCTCCACCTCGCCGCGCAGGATTTCCCGCACAGCCGCGCCAACGCGATGGATTTCGCCGCCAGCGCCGCGATCCTTGACGCGTGCGGAGCAGAGCGGCTGGCGACCATCCACCCCGATCTGCCCGCGATGATCGGCCATGCCGATGCCGCCGCCGCGCTCGATCTGTCGGCGCTCCCGCAATCGCAGACCCACACCGATCTGTTCCCCGACAACGTGCTGATGCTGGGCGGCAAGGTGACGGGGCTGATCGATTTTTATTTCGCCTGCACCGGGCCTATGGTGCTCGATCTGGCGGTGACGCACGCGGCGTGGTGCTTTGGCGCGGATAACCGCTATCTGCCGGAACTCAGCAGCGCGCTGGTCGCAGGGTATGAAAGCGTCCGCCCGCTCGAAGCGGAGGAACGCGCGCTGTTTCCCGAAGTTGCCAAGGGTGCCTGCCTGCGGTTCGTGGCGAGCCGCGCCGAAGACTGGCTCGATACGCCCGACGATGCGCTGGTCACCCGCAAGGACCCGATGCAATTCGCCGCGCGCTGGCGGTTTTACGCGGATAGCGGCGCGGCGGTGCTTGCGGGCTGAGGCTTGCCCCGCCAAGGCATTGGCCGATGAAACAGGTCGACATCTTCACCGACGGCGCGTGCAAGGGCAATCCCGGCCCCGGCGGCTGGGCGGCGATCATGCGGAGCGGCGGGCACGAAAAGGAACTCGTCGGCGGCGAGCCTGAAACGACCAACAACCGGATGGAGATGACCGCGATCCTGCGTGGCCTCAGCGCGCTCAAGGAGCCGTGCAAAGTCACGGTCCATACCGATAGCCGCTATGTGATCGACGGCATGACCCAGTGGATCTTCGGCTGGCAAAAGCGCGGCTGGGTGAACGCCGCGAAGAAGCCCGTCGCCAACGAAGACCTGTGGCGCGCGCTGATCGAAGCGGTGCATCCGCACAAGGTTTCATGGGAATGGGTGAAGGGCCATGCGGGCCACCCGGAGAACGAGCGGGCCGACGCGCTCGCGAGCGCCGAGGCCGTGAAGCAGGCGGCGGGGCCCACCTAACCCCGCCTGACCTCGTGTTGGCGGCCACCTTGTGGTGGCACGGACCACCCGCCCCACCTCCCCACCCGGCCACCATATCCTGATGGCATCATTGGTGGCCGGGTGGGGAGGTGGGGCAGGTGGTCTGAACCGCGCCTAAGCGCGGCGAAAAATCAGCTGTTGTCTTCGACCGCGGCGTCGGGGCCGTTCTTCTTGATCGAATCGATCGCGTTCTGCGCACTGGCCTTGCTCGAATAGCCCTGCGTCGAGAACATCACTTCCGAGTTGTACTTGAACCGCACGCGGAACTCGCCGGCGTTGTCTTTGTAGATTTCGAACGTATGCGCCACTGGCCTTCCCCTTCGCTTTGTGTCTGATTGGGCTTGCGAACCTGCCAGATCATGCAGGCCTTGGCTAGGCCGATATCGCCTCGGCGCGCGACTTCAATCGGTCGGGTGCATAGACAGCGGGATCGATCCGTGCGGTGATCGCATCTGCTCCCTGTCCGAGCAGCACTTGAGCGCCCAGCCGTGCGGCGGCGGGCGCGGTCTGGATGCCGAAGCCGCCCTGCCCCGCGAACCAGAAGAAGCCGTCGGCCTCCGGATCGAAGCCATAGACGGGCAGGCGGTCGGGCGCGAAGCTCCTCAGCCCTGCCCAGCGCCGTTCGACCGCCGCAATCCGCCAGTCGGTCACAGCCATGAACCGGTCGATGGCGATGGCGACATCGATCTCCTCGGGCGCGGCATCGCAGGGTTCCGACGGGATTTCGTCATGCGGGCTGAGCCACAGGCGCCCTGCATCGGGTTTGAAATAGAAGCCGCCATTGATGTCGAGCACGAGAGGCAAATCGGCAGGCGCCTGCGGTTCGACCCGCAGCACGGCAACAGTCCGGCGGAATGGCGCGATGCCGACGGGGCGCACACCGGCAAGCACCGCTATGTAATCGGCCCAAGCCCCTGCGGCATTGACGATCGCTACCGCGCGCCATGTCTCGCCGCGCTCGCCGGTGATCGTCCACACGCCGTCGGCCCGCGTGATCCCCGCCACCCGCGCGCGGCAGGCGATATCGACCCCCAGCCGCCGCGCTGCGCCGAGATAGTGCTGGTGCAGCCCGGCCACGTCGATGTCCGCGCAGGCCGGCTGGTGCAGCGCCTCGGTCCATTCGCGGCGGATATGCGGCACCTTGTCGGCCAGCGCCTCGGGAGACAGCCGCTCGATGGTGACACCGGTGCCAGCAAAGGTCGCGACATGGGCATCCATCGCCGCGCGGTCTTCCCCGCGCCCGACATAGAGGGCGCCGCGCGGGGTAAGGAAGCCGTGCTCTTGCAGGTAGGTGCCGGATGCGAGCGTCAACGGCACCACGCCGGGGCCGCCATAGGTTTCTTCCCAGAACGCCGCCGAACGGCCGGTGGCGTGGTAGCCGGGGGCATCCTCCGCCTCGAGCAGCAGCACGCGGGCATAAGGCGCAAGCTCGGCAGCCAGCCCCGCCCCGGCCATCCCGGCCCCGATCACGGCGACATCATAGATCATGCGTGAGGCACCACCCGGTCAAGAAACTCGGCAATCGCCGCCACGGCGCGGCCGCGCACAGCGTCGCCTTCGCGCAGGATCTCGTGATGCGCTTCCGGGCCGAAGGCGACCATCTCGCCATGCGGCAGGCGGCGCGCGGCGCGCAGGTTGGCGGCGTGGCTCACCAGCTTGTCGGCCGAGGTGGAGATGAACAGCACCGGCACGGTCACACGTTCGAGCACGCCCGGAGCTTCAAGCTGCCGCCACGAGGCATAAGCGCGTTCGACCCAGCGCCAGCTTGCCGGACCCATCACCAGCTGCGGGCGGTGATCGCGCCACCATTGCTCGTCGGCATAGCGGTCGGGATCATGGGTGAGGAGATTGGCGCGCGCCGCGAGCAGTTCGCCCGGCTTCTCGCTCCACTTCCACGCCTGCCGCGTCGGATCGCCGATCCGGCACATAAGCCTGGCGACAGTGTGCAGCACCGGCAGCGGCAGCGGGGGGCCGTTCATGCCGGTCATCGGCGCGCTCAGCACCACGGCATCAGGACTGACGCGGTGATCGACGAGCGCGCGCAAGATCAGGTGGCCGCCCATCGAATGCCCCGCGAGCACATGCGGCCCGGGCGTTTCGGCGACCCAATCGGCCCATAGCGCGGCCAGATCAGCCACCCAGATGCCGAAGTCTTCGATATGACCGGTGACCGCATCCTTGCCGAGCCGCCCGGAACCCGCCTGCCCGCGCCAGTCAGCCGCCGTCACCCGCCATCCGGCGCGGTGCCATTCTTCCAGCGTCTCGAGATATTTCTCATAGGCATCGCCGCGCCCCGGAAGGAACAGGATCGATCCCCGCGCCGTCCCAGCCGCGCCCGGCCAGTCGATCCGCCGGATCGCATGACCATCGCGCGCCGCCCAGGTGCCTTCCACCGCATGGGGCGGAATCGCGCGGCGATCGATCGCTCCAGCCGCCGCTGCGTCTGTCCGGTTGTCGTGAATAGCGCGCCTCCGAGCGTGGTTACTATTTGGTAAGTGATACCCTGTAGCACTGTCCCAATGAAGGACCGCCCGTGCCTGTCGCACGGCAACTTCGGGGGCACAATGTTGACGAGCACCATTCACTACGGTCTGCTGATCGCCTTGGCAATTGCGCTGGTCGTGGCCGCATTCACCGATCTCCGCCGGCGTCAGATCGACAACTGGCTGAACGCCGCCATCGCACTGGCCGCGCCCGCTTTCTGGTGGGCCAGCGGCCTGTCGCTGTGGCCCGGCGTGGCGATGCAGCTGGGCGTGGCCCTGGCGGCCTTTGCCGTGCTGGCCGGGATGTTCGCCATGCGGATGATGGGCGGCGGCGATGTGAAGCTGCTGACCGCGCTCGCGCTGTGGATCCCGCCGACGATGTTTGTGCAGCTGCTGGTGATCATGGCGATCGCGGGCGGCGTGCTGACCGTGGTGATGTTCTTCTGGCACACCGCCCGCAAGCAAAAGGACAAGCTGGCCATTCCCTATGGGGTGGCGATCGCTTTCGGCGGGCTCTGGGTGCTCGCGGCAAACTACCTCCCGGACGGCGCAACCAGCGCGTTAACGGCGTGAACCCGATTTTAACCAATCAGGACGTAACCATCGAAACCATACCTGCCCGGCTATCAACCAACGGGCGCTTTCAAGGGGGCTTTGTCAGCCATGGATAGGAAGAAACTGGTTCTGCTGATCGGCGCGCTGATCATCGCAATCGGGACCGCTTTTGCCGCACGCAGCATCTTCGCCGGAGGCGCAGCCCCCGCAGCCGAAGCTGCCGCCCAACCCACCGGCCCGCGCGTGCTTGTCGCCAAGCGCGCTCTGACCGCTGGCACCATCATCACGGCCGATGCGCTGGTTTACCAGCCCTGGCCCAAGGAGCTGGTGCGCGACGCCTACTTCATCGACGGCGAAGCTGACCTCAACAAGCTGCTCGGCACTGTCGTGCGCTATCCTGTGACCGCCGGCGAGCCGGTGACCCAGGGTTCGCTCGTCAGCCCCGGCGACCGCGGCTTCCTTGCGGCGGCTCTCGGGCCGGGCATGCGCGCCGTGACGGTGCCGGTGTCGGCCAAGACCGCTGTCGGCGGCTTCGTCTTCCCGGGTGACCGCGTCGACCTGGTGATGAGCGCCGAGATCGAAGGCGAAGGCGGGCAGCAGAAGCTCCACACCGCCGAAACCGTGCTGCGCAACCTGCGCGTGCTCGCCACCGACCAGGCCACCGAGACCACCACCGATGAAAACGGCAAGACCGTGGTCAAGGAATTCCAGACCGTCACGCTCGAAGTGACGCCGAAGATGGCCGAAAAGGTCGCCGTGGCGCAGACCGTGGGTACGCTCAGCCTGTCGCTGCGCTCGCTCGCCGACAATCCGTCGGACCTCGAACGTGCGATTGCCTCGGGCGATGTCAACATCCCGGCCAATGCCACCCCCGATCAGGAAGAAAAGCTGCTCAAGGCGGCCATGTCGCGCCCGATCGACAAGGGTGTGAGCGCTGTGACCGGTGGTGACATCTCGCGCTTCCAGCGTTCGACCATGCCGAGTCAGAATTCGCCTGCCGCGCAGTCCTACGCTCCGCAGCCGAGCTACAATCCTCAGGGCGCGGGCAACCCGGCCCCGGTCTATCGTGGCCCGAGCGTCCGGGTGAGCCGTGGCACCTCGACCAGCGAAGAGCAGGTCAACGCCAAGGACACCGGCATGATCCTCAGCGGCCAGTCGCGCAACATCAAGCGTGCAGGCTCCACGGTGCCGGCCGCCTCGATGACCGCGGCATACTGAGGGGGATCAGACCATGCCGACCACCATTCCGCATCAACCGCTCTGTAACCAGGCGGCCACTGGCAAACCCAAGGGGGGCCAAAGCATGACTCGCAAGTTCAAGACCAAGCTGCTGGTGGCTGCGCTCGCAGTCGTCCCGATGGCCGCGATGCCCGCGACCACCGCGACCGCCCAGCAGGTCGTCAGCCCCGGTTCGGAGATCGTCCTTTCGATCGGCCGCGGGGAACTGGTGACCGTGCCCGGCAACATGGCTGACGTGTTCGTCTCGAACGACGCGGTCGCCGATGTGCAGATCAAGTCGCAGCGTCAGCTCTACGTGTTCGGCAAGGCGGGCGGTGAAACCACCATCTATGCCAGCGACGCGAGCGGCAACATCATCTTCTCGGCCAATGTCCGGGTCGGCTCGAACATCGGCAGCGTCGATCAGATGCTGGCGATGGCGATGCCCGATGCCAAGGTGAGCGTGTCGACGATGGGCACCAACACCGTGCTGCTGACCGGCACCGTGGGCGCTCCCGACGATGCGGCGGAAGCCGAGCGTCTGGTGAAGGCCTTCCTTGGCGAAGAAGCCAATGTGATCAGCCGCCTCAAGACCGCGACCCCGCTTCAGGTTAATCTGCAGGTCAAGTTCGCCGAAGTCAGCCGCAGCCTTTTGCGCCAGATCGGCGGCAACCTGCAAACCGCCGACGGGTCGAGCGGCTTCCGCTTCGGCGTCGGCACCGGTCGCTCGGTTGGCGGCGAGGCCTTCAATTACGGCGGCCCGCTGGGCGTCGGCAATGGCGTCCAGAACCCGACTGTCACCGTGCCAGTGATTGGCGCGAACGGCCTGCCGGTGTTCGACGCTGAAGGCCTGCCCGTCACTCAGGACATTGCCGGCCCGGGCATCGACTCCAAGGGCGGCACCAGCCTTGGTGCACTTGGTAAGCTGTTCGGCATCGACGTGCTTGGCGCGCTCGACCTTTCTGAACGCATGGGTCTGGTGACCACCCTTACCGAGCCCAACCTCACCGCGCTTTCGGGCGAAACCGCGACCTTCCTCGCGGGCGGCGAATTCCCGATCCCGATTGCTCAGGGCCTCGGCCAGGTGACGGTGCAGTTCCGCCAGTTCGGTGTGAGCCTCGCCTACACCCCGACCGTGCTCGCCAACGGCCGCATCTCGATGCGTGTGCGTCCGGAAGTCTCCGAGCTGTCGACACAAGGTTCGATCACGCTCAACGGCTTCCAGGTTCCGGCTCTCACCACCCGCCGCACGGAAACGACGGTGGAACTGGGTTCGGGCCAGAGCTTCATGATCGCCGGCCTGATGAGCGCCAATTCGCAGAACCTGCTCGACAAGGCCCCGGGCCTTGGTGACGTGCCGATCCTCGGCAACCTGTTCCGCAGCCGCGAATTCCGTCGCGGCGAAACCGAACTGGTGATCATCGTCACCCCGTATCTGGTCAAGCCGGTCGACGCCAAGGACATCAAGCTGCCGACCGACGGCTTCCGTGCCGCGAATGAGTTCCAGCAGCTCCTCGGTTACCGCGAAAATGCCGGCGTGTCGGGCGAACAGCGTCCGATGCCGACTTCCTCGCAGCCTGAAGCACCCCAGCCCAAGGTGAGTGAGGCCGATCCGGCCGCCATCATCCCGACGCAGCCGGAACAGCCGCGCCGCGCCGAAAAGAAGAACCGCAAGGACGAACGCGCTGCGAGCGCCGCTGTCCCGGGCTTCAGCCTCTAACGTGAGAAAGGTGAGTACGATGCCTGTTGCACGACACAAATCGATGGCCCGGATTCCGGCCCTCGCCCTCGCGCTGACGCTCGGCTTCGGTCTGGCTGGTTGCGGCGGCATGGCGGAAAACGCCTCGCTGAACAGCACCAAGCAGGCGGTGGTCGAACGGACCAGCTTCACGCTGGATGTCGCCACCAGCCCGTCTGGTCTGCCGATCTCGGAACAGCAGCGTCTCGACGGCTGGTTCCAGACGATGGACCTGCGTTACGGTGATCGCATCGCGATCGAAAATCCGGGGCAGAACCCCGCTGTCGCCAATGCGATCCGCGAACTGGCAGGCCGTTACGGCATGATGGTGAGCGAAACCGCGCCGGTGACCAGCGGCTTCGTCAATCCCGGCTCGGCCCGCGTGGTGATCACCCGTTCGACCGCCTCGGTCCCGGGTTGCCCCGACTGGTCGGCCAATTCGGACATGAACTACAAGAACGCCACCAGCCCCAATTTCGGCTGTGCCACGAACAGCAACCTGGCAGCAATGGTCGCTGATCCGCAGGATCTGCTCGAAGGCAAGAAGGGTTCGAGCGAGACGGTCATCGTTACCTCGAACAAGGCGATCTCGACCTATCGTGAAACGGCTCCGACCGGCAAGGGCGGGCTGATGGATGCAACCGGCGGCAGCGGCAGCAGCGGCGGCTCCGGCGGTTCAGGAGGAAACTGACCCATGAACGCTCCCTGGAAATCCGGCCTGCCCGGCAATCGCGATCCCTTCGCGGCCTATATCTGCGACGACAACGCGCTGGACGTGATCCGTCCCGTGGTTATCGAACTGGGCTGGCAGACGGAAAAGTGCAACAAGGGTGGCCTGCGCAACGCGGTGCAATCGCTCTCGGTCAGCGCCAGCCCGGCGATCCTCATGGTCGACCTGTCGGAAAGCGGCGATCCGCTCAACGACATCAACGCGCTGGCTGAAGTCTGCGAACCCGGCACGGTGGTGATCGCCATCGGTCAGGTCAACGACGTGCGCCTCTATCGCGACCTGCTCTCGAGCGGCATCCATGACTACCTGCTCAAGCCCCTGTCGCCGCAGGCGGTGCATGATTGCCTCAATCAGGCGCTGGCGGTGTTCATGTCGCCCAAGGCTGGTGACGCGGATTCGCCCAAGCGGCACATCTCGACCGCTGTGGTCGGGACCCGCGGCGGCGTTGGCGCTTCGACCATCGCGACCTCGCTGGCCTGGCTGTTCAGCGAACAGCACAAGTCGCCGACCGCGCTGCTCGATCTCGACGTGCACTTCGGCACCGGCGCTCTGGCGCTCGATCTCGAACCGGGCCGCGGCCTGACCGACGCGATCGAGAACCCGAGCCGTATCGACCCGCTGTTCATCGAACGTGCCATGGTGCGCGCCGGTGACAACCTGTCGATCCTGTCGGCCGAAGCTCCGATCAACCAGCCGCTGATGACCGATGGTTCGGCCTTCGTGCAACTGGAGGACGAGTTCCGCCAGGCGTTCGAGATGACCGTCATCGATCTGCCGCGCAACATGCTGATCAACTTCCCGCAGCTGCTGGCCGACGTGAACCTCGTCGTGCTGACCTGCGAGCTGACGCTGGCTTCGGCCCGCGACACGATCCGCATCCTGTCGTGGCTTAAGACCAACGCCGGTCACGCTCACCCGATGATCGTCGCCAACAAGGTCCAGCCGGCCGTCGCCGAAATCAGCAAGGCCGATTTCGAAGCCTCGATCGAACGCAAGATCGATTTCGTGGTGCCTTACGACATCAAGGCAGCCTCGAACGCGGCCAAGCTGGGTCAGGTGTTCGTCGACGCCAACCGTTCGAGCAAGGCAACCGCGGCGATCCGCCAGATTGCCGAGCGCGTCGCTGGCGTGAACGGGGAAGACCTCTCCAGCTTCGGCGAAGAGCGCAAGTCGCTGCTTGGCGGCTTCGATCTCAAGTCGCTGCTCGCCAAGAAGGCGAAGAGCGAACCGGCAGAAGCATAAGCGCCCAGTCCGGCCAGGGGAGCCGATGCGCCCTACCCGCGCATCGCTTCCCCGCCGGGCGGCACAGAAACACGGCCGCCGCATGAATGCGGCACCAGGCAGGAAGCAACAGCATGGACTTTTTCCAAACCCTGCTCATCACGACGGTGATCTTCGCCGTGCTGGTCGTGGGCTATCTGCTCGTCGGCGGATCGGGCGCGGCCAAGGCGCAGAAGCGCCGGATGGAAGCGCTGCGTTTCCGGCACTCGGAAAGCCTCGATGCCAAGGTGGACGCCCAGTTCAAGCGCGCCGTCGCCGCCCGCAAGCCCAAGACCTACAAGGTCAAGGGGTCGGGCTCACGCATGGAAGCGCTGGCCGCGCGGCTTGACCGCACCGGCAAGGGCTGGACGCTCAGCCAGTATATCTACGCCTCGACCGGCCTCGCTCTCGCGGTTACCGTGGTGGTGCTGGTGCTCAGCAAGGCGCCGCTGCTGTCGCTCGGTGTCGGCCTCGTGGTCGGTGCAGGCGTGCCGCACTTCGTCGTCAGCCGCGCGATCAACAAGCGCACCGAAGCCTTCATCACCAAGTTCCCCGACGGCATCGAACTGCTCGTGCGCGGCCTGCGTTCGGGTCTGCCGGTGACCGAAACCCTCGGCATCGTGGCCACCGAAGTGCCCGGGCCTGTCGGCATCGAATTCAAGAACGTGATCGATCGCATCAAGGTCGGCAAGACGATGGAAGACGCGCTGCAGGATACTGCCGACCGTCTGGCGATTTCGGAATTCAACTTCTTCACAATCACGCTGGCGATCCAGCGCGAAACGGGGGGCAACCTTGCCGAAACGCTGTCGAACCTCGCCGAAGTGCTGCGCAAGCGCGGGCAGATGAAGCTGAAGATCCGCGCGATGAGCTCGGAATCCAAGGCCTCGGCCTACATCGTGGGATCGCTGCCGTTCATCGTGTTCGGCCTGATCTCCTACATCAACCCGGATTACATGGGCGGCTTCTTCAACGATGATCGCCTGATCGTGGCCGGGCTTGGCGCTGGCGTGTGGATGGCCATCGGCGTGTTCATCATGGCCAAGATGGTCAATTTCGAAATCTGACGCGAGGGGCACCAGACCATGATCGACCAACCCAACGGCCCCATGCTGCTCGGTTTCGACGTTATTCTCGTCGGCACCATTCTGGCCGGCATGGCCGCCTTCGCGGTGATGCTCGCCATCTATGCGGCGGTCACCATCCGCGATCCGATGGCCAAGCGCGTCAAGGCGCTCGAGGGCCGGCGCGAACAGCTCAAGGCCGGGATCGTCGTCTCGGGCTCGAAGAAGCGCGCCAGCCTGGTGCGCCGCACCGGATCGACCGACAAGGTCAAGGACAGCCTCAGCAAGTTCAACGTGCTGCAGGAAAGCCAGGTCAAGGAGGTGCAGCAGAAGCTCGCCTACGCCGGCTACCGCAACAAGGAACTGGCGGTCATCATCATCGGCCTGCGGGCGATCCTGCCGGTCGTGCTGGGCGGCCTTGCCGCGCTGCTGATCTACGGCATCGAACTGTGGCCGACGATGGGCCCGTTCAAGCGGCTGTTCGCCTTCGCGATCATCGTGTTCCTGAGCTACAAGGGTCCGGAGCTCTACATCGGCAACAAGGCGACCAAGCGCACCAAGGAAATCCAGAAGGGCCTGCCTGACGCGCTCGATCTGCTGGTGATCTGCGCCGAGGCCGGTCTGACCGTGGACGCCGCGTTCAACCGCGTCGCCAAGGAACTGGGCCGCGCCTATCCGGAGCTGGGTGACGAATTCGCCCTCACCGCGATCGAACTGTCGTTCCTGACCGAACGCAAGATGGCCTTCAACAACCTTGCCTACCGCGTCAATCTTGAAGCGGTGAAGGGCGTGGTGACGACCATGATCCAGACCGAGCGTTACGGGACGCCGCTGGCCAGCGCGCTGCGCGTGCTGTCGGCCGAATTCCGCAACGAGCGCATGATGCGCGCCGAAGAAAAGGCCGCCCGTCTGCCCGCGATCATGACCATCCCGCTGATCATGTTCATTCTGCCGACCCTGTTCGTGGTCATCCTTGGCCCGGCGGCCTGTTCGATCTCGGACAACCTGGTCAAGTAAGGCAGCGCCAGAACAGCAAGGGCCGGATCGGGGAATACCCGGTCCGGCCCTTCGCGTTTCAATCGCCCGTCAATTCTCCGGCCCGCGCGCGCAGGCCTGCCAGCAGACGGCGCAGCAGCGCTTCCTCGCCCGGAGCAAGCCCGGCCAGAAGATCGCGCTCGGTTGCACGGGCGAGCGGCATCACCTCGGCATGGATCGCGCGGCCCTCCCCCGTCAGCGCCAGCACGTGCGAGCGCCCATCCTCGGGATTGGGCACACGCGCCACCAGCCCGCGTTCCTCCAGCACCTTGACCGCGCGGTTGACTGCCACCTTGTCCATCACTGTCGCAGCGGTCAGCGCGCGCTGGGTCATCGGCCCGCCAGCCTCACCTGTATCGCCCAGCACCGCCATGATCCGCCATTCGGCGATCCGGAGGCCGAAGCGCTTGCGATAGCGTTCGGCGATCAGCCCGCTGACCGCGTTGGATGCGACCGAAAGCTGATAGGGCAGGAAGCCGGCAAGCTGCCCTTCGGGTTCACTCATAGGGGCGTTCGTCCCACCACGGGTAGAAATCGGGCATATCGGCGCTTACCTTGCCGGGATACATCGCCTTGCGCTTTTCAAGGAAGCTGGCGATGCCTTCCTTGGCATCGGCCCCTCGGCTGAGGCGGTAGATCGCGCGGCTATCGATCTTGTGCGCCTCCATAGGATGATCGGCGCTCGCCAGCCGCCACATCATCGCCCGCGTCATCGCAACCGAGATGGCCGACGTGTTCTCGGCAATCTCGCTGGCGAGGGTCTTGGCGGCGTGGAGCAGATCCTGCGGGGCGTGGACCGATCGCACCAGCCCGCCGGCCTTGGCTTCGTTCGCGTCGAAGATGCGGCCGGTATAGCACCATTCAAGTGCCTGGCTGATGCCGACGATGCGCGGCAGGAACCAGCTCGATGCGGCTTCGGGCACGATCCCGCGCCGGGCGAAGACGAAGCCGTAACGCGCGGTGGTGCTGGCAAGGCGGATGTCCATGGCGAGCTGCATCGTCGCGCCCACACCCACGGCCACACCGTTGCAGGCGGAAATCAGCGGCTTCTTGCTTTCGAACAGGCGCAGGGTCAGCAGGCCCCCGCCATCGCGCACGCGCTTGTCGGACAGGCTGGCAACCTCGTCACCGCTGGAGAATACCTGCCCGCCGCCTTCGGGGGTAAGGTCGGCACCGGCGCAGAAGGCGCGCTCGCCGCTGCCGGTGAAGATCACCGCGCGCACGCCATCGTCCGCGTCGATATCGTCCATCGCCGCCATGATCTCCTCGCCCATGGTACGGGTGTAGGCATTCATCTTGTCGGGACGGTTCAAGGTGATGGTGGCGATGCCATCCGCCTTGGTGACGATGATCTGGGTGTAGTTGGTCATGCGGGGTGCCTCTCCTGATGTGGAACCAGTGATGCCACGGCCAGAGCAAAAGAAAACCCCCGCAAAAGCGAGGGCTTTATTTCGACTGGACACGGCGGCTCGGTGCTAAAGCGCGAGATTGAAATGCAGCATTGTCAGGCGGGGATTATCCGGCTTCATGCCTAACGAGAGCGCCTCATCGAGCACGATTTGCGCGGCCTCCTTGTTCACGATCTTCGCAAGATAGCGAAGCGGATCATATTGGATGTTGACCGGAAGCGCTCCTTTGGTGAGCTGCGCCACGACCGACTTGCGCATGAAGTCGAATTCCCGCCATTCGCACAATTCGGCAGGCGTCATGGTTCCGGTTTGTAATCCGAGGTAGTCCTGCACACTGTTGACGTACGGAGAAAGCTTCATCGCTTCCAATCCCCGTCTCCAGAGGCTGGACTCTACGCCCTTGAACCAGACCAATGGGATAGACTCCCCGCCCATGCCCAAATCGAGGGCACGTGCCGCGAGAATTGCGCGTGCCTCAGGATCGGCAGAGCCCGCAGCCATCGAAAAGGAGCTCGTCTCGAAGTCTTGCAGATCGGCGCGCTCGGCGAGCTGAGCGCCCGTGAGACCGAGCGCGTTGGCGAGCGCTTCGAACGTCACACAGGCAAACTCCCTGAACAGGAAGCCCATCGGATTTTCCGGCGGCACCTTCCACGAGACCCGATCTGCCGTCACCATCAAGTGCCCAGCAATGACCCGAGCATATGCCTCGACCGTGGTGAATTCGCCCATCTTGTCCAATTTGGTTTTGGCAATCATGCGCGGCTTGTCGGATGGATCGCGAAGAAAATACTCCAGCAACGGCACCTGCCAAGGGTAGCAGCCATCAAAGCTCCCCCATGCGTGGATCGACGACGCAAGCTCAACCCGAACCGACACAGGGTTCGCTTCAGCAATCGCCCGGATCTGGGAAAAATCATCACCCCGACCCTCGCGGATCAGCTTCTTGACCGGATCGTCGCGCTGTGACGGAGCAAAGCGGCGGTAGTTTTCGGGAGTGATCGTGTTTCCGCTATGAAACTTGGTGAAGCCCTGCTCGGATAGCCAATCGACCCACGGCTGGTAGAGCTCGGGGTGCCGCCCCGCATATTTCCAGTCGTAGTCCGGAATCCAGTCACACGGATGCGCAGCAAAGCCGCGCGCTTCAGCCAAGGCCAGAAAATCGACCAGAGAGCCGTTGGCCGATGGCTTTTCGTATGCAAGAACTGCGCGAAAGGCAGCCCGGGCTTCCTCGCCCATCGTCGGCAAGCGCAGCTTTGGCAATTGCCCAGCCAATGTCTCATCGACAGCCTTGAGCTTGATCGTGCCAAATTCCCGGTGGCGATGCCGGTTTTCGATAAGCTGGCCTGTAAGCATGGTCGGTATTCTCCGCTAACCTGGCGGTCCATACCGGTTTGGAGTTAACATCGCGCTTGAGGCAAGAAAAAAGCCCCCGCAAAAGCGAGGGCTCCCTTTGGACCGTGTCAGGTCGATCTAGACCCCGTCTAGACCCCCCTTAGACCCCTTCTAGGCCCATGTTCCACGTGGAACATTGGCCGTTTTGGCTCAGCGCGGGGCCATGCGGATCGCGCCGTCGAGGCGCACGTCCTCGCCGTTGAAGTAGCCGGTCTCGATCATGGTCATGGCGAGCTTGGCATATTCGGTCGGCATCCCCAGACGCTTGGGGAACGGCACCGAAGCGGCCAGCGCATCGCGCACGTTCTGCGGCGCAGCGGCGAGCAGCGGGGTGTCGAAAATGCCCGGCAGGATGGTGTTGACGCGGATGCCCTCGTTCATGAGATCGCGTGCGATCGGCAGGGTCATGCCGATCACGCCCGCCTTCGAAGCCGAGTACGCCGCCTGGCCGATCTGGCCGTCTTCACCCGCGACAGACGCGGTGTTGACGATCGCCCCGCGCTCGCCGAACTCGTCGATCGGATCGAGGGTCATCATGCCCGCCGCCGACTTGGCGATGCAGCGGAAGGTGCCGATGAGGTTGACCTGAATGACGAAGTCGAAGGCCGAAATCGGGAAGTGCTTGATCGAGCCATCTTCCTTGGAACGGCTGGCAGTCTTGATCGCGTTGCCGATCCCGGCGCAGTTCACCAGAATGCGCTCCTGCCCATGGGCGGCGCGGGCCTTGGCGAAACCGGCGTCGACGTCAGCGTCGCTGGTCACGTTGACCATGCAGAACACGCCGCCGATTTCCGCCGCCAGCGCCTCGCCCTTTTCGGCGTTCATGTCGAAGATCGCGACCTTCGCGCCCTTGGCAGCCAGCGCGCGGGCAGTCGCCGCGCCGAGGCCAGAGGCACCGCCGGTGACGACGGCGGGGGTATTGGCTGAAACTTCCATTGGTTAGTCCTCTCAGATGGGAGTGATTACAGGGCCTCGACGATGGTCACGTTGGCGACACCGCCGCCTTCGCACATGGTCTGGAGGCCGTATTTCTTGCCGTGGCGCTTGAGCGCGTGGACCAGCGTCGCCATCAGCTTGGTGCCCGAGGCGCCGAGCGGATGGCCGAGCGCGATCGCGCCGCCATGGACGTTGAGCTTCGTCGGATCAGCACCGGTGTGCTTGAGCCATGCGAGAGGCACCGAAGCGAAGGCTTCGTTGACTTCGAACAGATCGATATCGTCGATGGTCAACCCGGCACGCTGCAAGGCGCGGTCAGTCGCGAACAGCGGTTCTTCGAGCATGATCACGGGATCACCCGCGGTCACCGTGAGGTTGTGGATGCGCGCCAGCGGGGTGAGACCATGGGTCCTCAGCGCGGCTTCCGAGACCACCAGCACCGCCGAGGACCCGTCGCAGATCTGGCTCGACGAAGCGGCCGTGATAGCGCCATCGGGCGAGAGCAGCTTCACGCCGGCAATGCCTTCCAGCGTCGCATCGAAGCGGATGCCTTCGTCGACCGTGTGCATCTGGGTGCCTTCCGGCGTCTCGATCTCGACCGCCACGATCTCGCGATCGAAGGCACCGGCCTTGGTCGCGGCAATCGCCTTTTCGTGGCTCGCCAGCGCGAACCGGTCAAGATCGTCCTTGGTGAAACCGTGCTTCTTCACGATCATTTCCGCGCCCATGAACTGGCTGAAATTGATGCCGGGGAACTTCTCCTCGATCCCGGCGGCCTTGGCGTAGAGCCCTTCCTTCATGTGAAGCGTGACGTTCGAGCCCATCGGCACGCGGGTCATGCTCTCGACGCCGCTGGCGATCACCACGTCCTGCGTGCCGCTCAGCACGGCCTGCGCGGCGAACTGGATTGCCTGCTGCGAGGATCCGCACTGGCGGTCGATGGTGACGGCGGGGGTCGACTGCGGCAGCAGCTTCGAGGCCAGCACGCCCATGCGCCCGACCTGCATCGCCTGCTCGCCCGCCTGGCTTACGCAGCCGGTCACCACGTCGTCGATCGCCTTGGGATCTATGCCCGAACGCTCGACAATCGCGTCGAGCGACTTCGCCAGCAGGTCGACGGGATGAATCCCCGCCAAGCGCCCACCGCGGCGGCCACCGGCCGTGCGAACAGCTTCAACGATGTAGGCAGTGCTCATCAGTCTCTCTCCAATCCGTTGCTCGGACAAGGCGCGAACGCGGCAAATAAGTTTCGTATCGCCACTCGCCTTTGGCATCCCGCCTATTGAAGGCAGCGGAGCAAATCAAGCGGGCAAAATGATGGGTGCCCCGGCTTGACGGACGCTTGCCTTGGCGCGTGTGCAGTGGCAGGCCCCCGCGGGGAGTGGTGATGAAGACGCTGTTCGAACTCAGTACCGATCTGGATGTGCCCGCGCTTGCAGCGCTCTTTGCTGCAACAGGCCGGGTGCAGCTGCGCGATGTTCTTACACCTGACAGTGCCCGCGAATTGCAGACGGTGCTGGCACGCGGCACACCTTGGGGTATGGCCATCGGCGCAGGCTCAGCCCGGCCAGAAAGCTTCCGCGCCGACCAGACCCGCACGCCGCAGGGACAGCAGGCCATGGCGCAGGCCTCGCGCAATGCCGATCAGCACTCAGCCAGCGGCGAATACGGCTTCCGCTTCGCGCATTACCCGATCCTCGAAGCAATGCGCGAAGGCTGGGACCCCGGCGGCGCGCATGAGGTGCTAATCGAGCATCTGAATGCCCCCGCTTTCCTCAATCTCGTCCGCGCGGTGACCGGCATCGACAGCCTGATCAAGGCCGACGCCCAAGCCACTCTGTTCGCCCCCAACCACTATCTCGGACGGCACAATGACAGCCACGTCGGCGAAGGCTGGGAAGTGGCCTATGTCCTCAACCTTGCACGCGAAGACTGGCACCCGGACTGGGGCGGCTATCTCTTGTTCCTCGACGAGGATGGCGATGTGATCGAAGGCTTCCGCCCGCGCTTCAATGCGCTCAACCTGTTCCGCGTCCCGCAATCCCATCTGGTCAGTTATGTGCCGCCCTTCGCTCCGCTGGGCCGGATGGCAGTGACCGGATGGCTGCGGAGCAAGTGATCCCGCGCGAGGCACGATGACAGGCAGCGCACAGGCCATTGCCCAACAAGCCAGCCTGCTTGCAGCACAGGGCAACAATGTCGACGCGGCCGCGCTCTATGCACGCGGCCTCGCCGAATTTCCGCATGATGCACGGTTCGCCAACAGCGCGGGCAATTTCCATTTCAAGAGAGGCGAACTCGATCAGGCACTCACGCTGTTCGAACGCGCACTCGAACTGGCACCCGATCTGGTCGAAGCCGGGGTCAATGCCGCAATCACCCTCGGTCGCCTTGGCCGACCGGAGCGGGCCGCCGCGTTGCTTGGCCCGCTGGAACAGGCCGGTGCGAACAATTCGGGCTACTGGAGGGTCCGCGCGGATTCCGAACGGCAGGCTGGTCGTCATCGCGAAGCCTCGGCCAGCATTGCCCGGGCACAGGCGCTCGATCCGGGAAATCCGAAGACCGCCCGCAGTCGGGCACGGCTGGCGCTCGAACGCAGCGAACCCGATGCTCCGGCACAGATCGAAGCCGCGCTCAATCTCAACCGCGGCGATCCTAACCTTTTGTTCGATTATGCGCAGGCCCTCGCGCTGCACGGCCGGCTTGCCGAAGCGCTGGAATATTCCGGAGCGCTGGTGAGCCAGCTTCCGGGTTGGGTCGAAGCCCATACCTTGCATGCCGAACTACGATGGGCATCGGGAGACAGGGAGAGTTTCTCCGATCACTTCGCAAGCACAGCCGCGAAGCCCGGTGCGGATCCGAAGATCTATCTTGCATGGAGCGCGGTGCTCGACGGCGTTGATCGTCCCGCCGAAAGCGCCGCGATCCTTGCGCGGGCCCGGTCGATCTGGCCGGATGATCCCGCTCTCGCGCTCGCCCAGGCGGTATCGCTCGGCGAGGCGGGCGAGGCGGTTGCAGCGCAAGGCGTATTCCAGCAGTTCGCCAGCATCGCCGACCCGGACTGGAAGGTCGCGCGAGGGCGCAATCTTGTGCGACTTGGCGAAATTGCTGCGGCAGAAGACACGCTGGCGCAGGCGCTCGCCGCCCGACCCGATGATGTCGGCGCCTGGGCACTGATCGATCTGTGCTGGCGGCTTGAAGGCAACGCGCGGCACGAATGGTTGCATGGTCAACCAGGATTGGTGCGCCAGATCGCCCTGCCCCTCGATCAAAGCGAACGTGACAGCATCACCGCCCTGCTACTCGAGCTTCATCGCCATTCGGCCATGCCGATCGGACAATCGGTCAAGCGCGGTAGCCAGACCAAGGGCGCACTGTTCGCACGTGCCGAGCCCGAGCTCGCACGGCTCGAGGCGGCACTTCATGAGGCGATGGCCGAATATCGCGCGGGCCTGCCAGCAGTCGACCCCACGCACCCACTGCTCGCGCGCCGCAATGATCCCTGGCGGATCGCCGGGAGCTGGTCGATCCTGCTCGACGGCGAAGGGCATCATGCGGCGCACATCCACCCGCGCGGACTGTTGTCCTCTGCAAGCTACTGGCTGGTTCCGGACGAAGTGGACGCGCCCGGACAGCGCGGATGGCTTGAACTCGGCAATCCCCCGCCGGGACTGGCCGAAGCGCTCGGCAGCCTGCACACCATTCGCCCCGCCGCTGGCACGCTCGTGCTATTTCCCAGCACGCTCTACCACGGCACGCGCCCGATTTCCGAAGGCACCCGCATGACGGTCGCCTTCGACGTCACGCCAACCGCCTGATCCGTTCTATCCGGGCAAAGAAAAAGGGCGGCGGATCGTGTGATCCGCCGCCCCTTTCTGATTACGTTTCTGATCTGGATCAGAAGCGGAAGTTCACACCCACGAAGAAGTCGCGGCCAAGCACGTCGAAGAAGCTCGGCAGGGTGTTGGCCTGTTCGGCTGCCGAACCGAGAACCGGCGGCTGCTTGTCGAACAGGTTGTTGACGCCCGCGTTGATCGTCATGCGCTCGTCGATATCGAAGCTCGCAGCGAGATCGATATAGTTCCAGGCAGGGATCGAACGGAGCGGCAGCGCATTGTTTTCGATGCGAGTGTTGCCGCTGAAGGTGTTCTGGACGCGGAAGTCTTCCGTCGCACCTTCATAACGCCAGCGCACCGAGAACAGGGCCGGACCCTGCGTGTAGGTGACGCGCACGTTGTGGCGGTAATCGGGCAGACCGTAGGTGCCTTCAACGATGTTCTCGCGCAGCGGCAGGAGGGCCACCGGGGTGTTGCGATACTTGTCGAGGTAGGTGCCGAGGTAGAAGAACCCGAGTTCGCCCTTGAACAGCGGGAGGCTGTAATCGACTTGGATGTCGATACCTGCGGTTTCCAGCTTACCGACGTTGTCTTGGACCAGCACGGGGTTCAGACCGCCCGAGTTGAGGCCCAGAGCACCGGTGCCGGTGTTACGACGACCAACGAAGGCCGAGCACGCCGGATCGCTCAGGTTCTGCACGGTATTGAAGCACAGCGACAGCGCGCTGGCGAGGCCGCCCAGACGGGTGTTGATCGTGTCTTCAACCTTGATGTTGAAGTAGTCCACCGTGATGTTGAGGCGCGGCACGAAGCTCGGCTGAAGCACCACACCGAAGGTGTAGGTGTCCGAAGTTTCCTCGCCCACATCCGGGTTACCACCGAAGTCGGACTGGATCTGCGTGTTCGGCTGCACACCGCGGGTGAACACGGCAGCCGCCGGCACGCCCGAAGCGATACAGAAGTCACGCAGCGCCTGGGTACGCTCAGCGACCGGGCCACGATCCGAGCACGGATCGGTTGCCGCCGGGAAGCCGGTCGATGCACCACCGAACAGATCCTGCACGTTCGGCGCACGAACAGCGCGCGAATACTGGCCCCGGAACCGGATGCCTTCAAACGGCGAGAGTTCGCCACCGAAGTTGTAGGTCCAGTTGCCGCCGACGCGGTCAAGCGAGTAGTCCGAGAAACGGAACGCACCGTTCACTTCGAGAGCGTTGATGAAGCCGTCCTCGATGATCGGGACGCGAACTTCGCCGAATACTTCCTTGACGTCGTAGCCGCCGCTGGTCGGCAGGCCGGCGTTGAAGCCGAGCACGTCGCCCGAGGCGAGGAAGGTGTCAGGGATGAAGGCCGAGTTCATCTTGCGGTATTCAACACCGGTCGCGAAACCGATGTCGTCCGCACCGAAGCCGAGGTTGAACAGAGTGCCGTTGATCGAAGCGACGGCGTTGGTCAGTTCGGATTCGGTGATGTTGGTCGCGTTGATCGACAGGTAGTTCAGCGCCGCCTGGCTGGCGAGGCCGGTCCCGAAGACGTTCAGCGGCACACAACCTGCAGCACGAGCCGATGCGTCACGACAACGCGTTTCGGTGGTGCTGCCCGGTACGAACTCGGTCGTCAGCGCGTTGATGAAACGGCTGCGCGAGATGTTGCCCTTCTGGATGTTGGTGTTCGTCGTACGCGAGTACGAGTAGAACGCATCGAAGCTGATGTTGTCGGTGATCCCGCCGCGAACACCGCCAAGCACGCGGAACGCCTCACGAGCGAACGACGAGTTGCGGCTGCCGAGGTCGTTGAAGCGGAAGTTGACCTGGGTGGTGCGGTAATCGGCACCAGTCGCAGTCGCAACCGGGTTCTGGTTGATCAGATCGCGGGTCTGCTGGTTGAAGAACGGGCTGTTGATGAACAGCGGCGCGGCGACGCCGGCCGGAGTCGGGGCCAGTTCCTGATCAACGTCGTTACGAACGAACGAGAGTTCCGAATAGGCTTCGATGCCGTCGGTGAACTCGTAGTGCCCGTAAGCACCGAGCAGGTAACGCTCCTGCGGCAGCTGGAGGTAGTTATCCGGGGCGAAGTTGTAGAGATCGCCCGGATCCTGGAACAGACGCGAACCGCCACCAGTCGGGTTAGCAATGTAGGTCTGCTGCGCACCGGCCGGACCAGCAACGAAGGTGCCGGTCGGGGTGGTTGCCGAACCCTGCGGCACGAAGCCGAGTTCGCCGCCACGAGCAAGACAGGTGCCAACGGCAATGCCGCTCGGGAACGGAGTGCCAATGCCACCACGGCCAGTGCTGCCCGGGACGATACAGCCGTCACCAGCAGCACGTTCCGAGAAGACGCGTGCATCCTGGAACACCGGCTTACGACGGGTGTAGTTGGCAAACATGGTCACAGCGCCGCGACCGTCGTCAAACGCCGAACCGATGGCGGCGTTGAACTGGTAACGGGCCGCATCGCCGCGGCCGGTCAGCGAGTAGCTGCCGCCGAGCTCGAGACCTTCGATGTCGCGCAGCTTGAAGTTGACGACGCCGGCAACCGCGTCCGAACCGTAAACGGCCGAGGCACCGCCGGTCACGACTTCAACGCCGCCCAGCAGGAACTGCGGGATGGTGTTGAGGTCGACGATCTGGTTGGTATCGTAGAACATCCAGCGGCGGCCGTTGACCAGCACCAGAGTGCGGGTGGCGCCGAGGTTACGCAGGTTCAGCGTGACCGCGCCGTTGCCAGGGTTGTTCGAGAAGCCGGTGACGCCCGGAAGCACCTGCGGCAGAGTGTTGAGCACCTGCTCGACGTTGACCGCACCGGTCAGTCGGAATTCTTCCGGCGAGACGACCGCGATCGGGCTGGTCGAGTTGAGATCGGTGCGCTGAATGCGCGAACCGGTCACGACAATGGCCGTAGACTCAGCGGCCTGCTCGGCCGAATCAGTGACGTCAGCGTCTTGTGCGTAGGCAGGTGCACTGAGCATGGCACCAGCCATGATCGTGCCCGCGAGCAGCGAACCCTTGTTGAAACGAGTCATTTTTGTCCCCTTGATGCACGCACACCAAAATGCGGCGCACGCTATCCAAAGTCACGGGCGGATGCCCGGATTTGGGGGCTCTAGGTTATTCGACGCATATCCCGCAATCGCAGGCGTGCCCCGCGTTTCGAGATAAAAAGGGAGTGTTGCATTCTGGCGACACCCGAGTTTCAGAGCGTCTTTATCTCACTTCAGTTTGGCAATAATGCTGCGCAAGGACGCAACGCCCGCGCGCAAATCCGTCATATGGCAGCACGCGACATAGGAGTGGACAATATGACGAGATTGAGGCCGACAACCTGCAATTGGACGCGCGTTTTGGTGGGTGCCGCCGGCATTGCATGCCTCGCCACCTCCCTCCCCGCCTTGGCGCAAGAGGTCGATTACCTCGCGGAGCTCAAGGCCTGTCGGAGTATCGCCGACGAGGCGGCGCGACTTGCGTGCTACGACGCGAAAGTCGGCGCGATTGTCACAGCAAGTGATGAGGGCGACGTCAAAGTCGTCAGCCGGGACGAGGTTCGTCGTACCCGTCGCCAGCTGTTCGGAATCAGCATGCCCGATATCGCCATCCTGAAAGGCGACGGCAAGGATGATGAGGAACTTTCGGATCTGTTCGAGACCACAATCGCCTCAGGCCGCCAGACCGGGCCATCAAGCTGGCGCTTCACCACAGCTGAAGGCGCAGTGTGGGAAATCAACAATCCGCCGCGCAAGCTCGCCCCGATAAGCCCAGGCGACAAGGTGGTCTTCAAGAAGGCTTCGCTCGGCTATTTCTTCATCCGCATCAATGGCCAGATCGGGGTCAAGGGGCGGCGCGTACAGTAAGGCTTGGGTTTGCCCGAAAACTAAGGAGCCCGGTCATCGCTGACCGGGCTCCTTGTCCTTTGGGCAATGCCGGTAATTTACAGCCCGCCCGGCCCGCAGTCATTCGCCAGATAGTCGAGCATCTTGGTGTAGAACTGCTGCTGGTGGGTATACATCAGCGTGTTGTAGAAGTGGTCGGCGTTTTCCAGCGTGACGAACTCGCCAACCTTGCCGGCAGCCTCGAACTTCTTCTGATAATCCTTCATGTGGTAATACATGACCCGGCGATCGTCTTCGCCGTGTACCATCAGCACGGGAATGTTGACCTTGTCGACCTCGTTGATCGGATTGATCCCGATCGTCCCGCGCCGCTTTGACCATTCGTCGAGCGCCTTCAGGTCGGGATTCCGGCGGCCGAGATACTGCTTTTCAGCATCAGCCACGGCTGCACCCGCAATCACACACTGGTAGATGTTGGGATCGCGGCTCGCGGCAACCAGCGCGGCATAACCGCCATAGGACCAACCGAACATTGCCATGCGATTGCGATCGACCAGGCCCTGTTCGACGAGGTAGAGCGCCCCATCATCCTTGTCGTCCTGCATCTTGCCGCCGTGCTCACCATAGGCTGCATCGAAGTGATCCTGACCCCAGCCCACCGACATGCGGTATTGCGGCTGGAGCACCATGTAGCCCGCATTGGCAAGCAGCTGGCCCCATTCATCATAGGTGATGATCTCGTTCACCTGCGGGCCGCCGTGGGGGAGCACAATCAGCGGAAACGGCCCCTTGCCCTTGGGCTTGGTCACGTAGGCCGGAATGATACGGCCATCGCGTGCCTTGTAGCGGATGTACTCGACATCCGACAATTGCTCGGGGTTGAGCAGCGGGTTGCGGCTGCCGAGCTTGGCCAGCTTGCCGTTCTTCACCAGCCAGAACGAGCCCGGATCGCGCGGGCCGCGGTTGGTGACGATCATCGATTTGCCGTCCAGCGAGCGGCTGGAAATGCTCACCTGGTAGGCATAGGGAATCTGCTTCTCGAGCGCCTCGTGAAGCGCCTTTTCCTCCTCGTCGAACCAGTGCCGCTCCATAATGCGGCCCGAATATCGGGCTGCCACGAGCTTGTCGTTCCCCGGGATCGAGTGGAGCTGGATGCCCATAACGTCCGAATCCTGGGCCTGAAACAGCTTCTTGCCGATCTTGCCGGTGGTAAAATCAAACTCATAGAGCCCGGCCTTGTCCTCGCCCTCGGGGTTTTCGATCAGGTAGCCGATGTTCGGGTTTTTTGGATCAAAGCCGACGATCCCGTGGAAACCGCCGAGAATGCGATAGAGGTTCTTGGGATCGTTGAGGTCGAACTCCTGAAACTTCTTCCACTCTCCATCACCAGGAAGACGGTAATAGGACGAAACCGTGCCGGCGGCCGTATCCTGCACCTGTGTGAAGCGCGGGTTGCCTTCGTTATCCCAGCGGTCGACCACCGGGAACTTGCCGCCACCACGCAGCACCAGTGAACGCGCGCCGGTCTTGAGGTTGAACTTGTAGTAGGAGCGCGGGCGGAAGGCCGCGAAGGGATCAACCCCTGTCCCGTCACCCACCGTGGTGCCGGTGCTGACCAGCACGTTGTCGGGATCATTAGGCAGCAGGTTGACGATGCCGAAATTGCCGTCGACGCTGGTGAACTTGTTGTCCGAGAGGCTGTACGCATAGGTCTTGTAATCGCGGACGTCTTCTTCCGGGCCCTTCACGGTTTTGCGGTTAACCTGCCAGGCGGTGCCGAAGATCACATCGTTGCTGACCCACTGCGCAGCGATGATCTCCATCGGGTCGGCGTTCAGGCGGCGCACCGGCTTTGACAAGTCCTCGGTGCTATAGATCTCGAGGATATATTCGCCTTCGCGGCTTTCAACCTTGTGCACCAGCATATGCTTGCCGTCAGGCGAGATCTGCACTGCGTTTACGACATCACGGAGCGCCCACACTTCGATGGGAACGCTGCCTTGCGCCTGCGTGGGCGATGGGCCGGCGAGCGTGAGGCCGAGAACCGAAACACCGACCATGGCGGCCATGAGGGGAGCTTTGATAAGTTTCATGTGTCGCACTCTTCCTGCAACGCTGGATTGAATAAGATCGACGCATTCAAGTTGGGGGGACCTGAACGCATCATGGCATTAAACGAAAAATGCGGCCTCTCGGCAATTGCCGGGAGGCCGCATTGTCTCAGGTATTCAGATCATTCGTCGATCAGAAGCGGTAAAGCAGCTGTGCGAAGAATTCACGGCCTTCAAGGTCATAACCGGTACCGAGCGGTGTGTTGGTGATCTGAGTGAAGCCACCTACGCGCGGCGAAACCCGCGGCGGAGCGGTATCGAAGATATTGCGGACACCGGCGATGATCCGGAAGTCCCCATTGTCCCAACGGAGCGACGCGGTGTGCTCGAAGTATTCATCCGCGGTGCCGACCGGGCGACAGAACACGCCGTTGCCAGCAACAACACCGTTTGCCGAACCCCGACCGAGACAGGTCGGCGAGAAGGCAGCCGGACCGCCAACTTCGCCGCGCGAGAACGCATCTCCGAAGGGCGTACGGTCACGATAGGTAACGCCGTTGATGGTGTTGTTGATCTCGCCGATGTAGCGCACCTGGTAGGTGAACAGGAAGTCTTCCCAACGCGCCCCAAAGGTCCCGCGGCCGGTCCACTCGGGGAAACCGAAGCGATCAACGAACTCGGTCTGGACGAAGGTATCAACACCGGTACGCTGGATGTTCGAACGCTCAAGCAGCTTATTGGCAATGAAATTGAGGGAAAGCTCAATCGTTTCCTGACCGATCGACAAATCGTAACCGAAGGTCGTGTTGATATCGATCCCCCGCACCGCTTCTACGTCACGGTTAAGGAAGCCGGCCTGCACGGCACGAATCAACTGGCGTTCCGTCTGGTTGTAGGTCAGACGATCACAGAACTCGCTTCGTGCAGGGTCATCGCGCAGGAAGCAGTCATTCGCGATGAACCCTGCCGTCGGCTCGATGATCGCGCCTTTGATCTTGATGTCGTAGTAATTGAAGTTGAAGGCAAAGCTGAAGGTGCTCGCCCAGTCTTCCTCAAACGCGAAGCCGGTCGTGATCGAGCGCGAGGTTTCCGCTTCGATGTCAAGCGAACCGCCCGTCGTCAATTCGACGTTTGTGATCGCCTGGGTGCTCAGACCGAGCGAATCGATACCGACGCGGGTCGGATCGCGGCCTTCGCGGCGGCAGTTCGCCAGGATGAAGGGCTCACGCGTATCAAGCGCGGGATTGTAGGCACCAGCAATAAAAGCAGCTGCCGGTACCGCGCAAGGATCAGTGATGTTGGTGAAGCCCGACTGGCCGCGCAGGAAGTTCTCGCGCAGGTTCGGCGCACGGAAGGAAGTGCCGTAGCTGAACTTGAGTAGCAGCGGAGCCACCGGACGCCAGCCGCCCTTCAGGGCGAAGGTGCCGTTGGTGCCGTAGAACTCCTCGTCGGTCAGACGACCCGAAACGTTGACGGTCAGTTCTTCGACCATCGTTTCCCCCGCCATGAGCGGAAGATCGAGTTCCCCGAACAGTTCGCGGATCCACTTCGAGCCGTTGGCACCGCCGTCGGCGAAGAAGCCCCACAGCAGACCGTTCGAAGCCACGAAGCTGGGCTGCGAGTCAATCTTGTCTTCGCGCCATTCACCGCCAAGCACGACGCCAACCGGACCGCCCGGCAGGTCGAACAGATCGCCGGTCACATAGGCCGAGAGCAGCTTCTGTTCGTAGATGGTGTTGAAGTCGCGGCTGTCGAACAAATAGTCGCGTTCAGCCTGGGTGGCGAAATCGCCCACCGCACCCGTCAGCACACTTGGCGCGAAAAGATTGACCGGCACACAGCCCTGCGTCAGGTCCGGAGCGGCAAGACCCGGGTTACGCAGGCCGGCGGTGTTGCACGGACCGATGTAAAGCGGGTTGCCGATGCGGATTTCGAGACCGTTGTTGTAATCGTCGGCAATGCCATCGCCGTCGTTGTCAAAGCGACCGTCACCGTTGAAGTCACCGGTCGGGTCGATACCGAGAGCAAGTGCCAGTCGGTCTTCACGGATCCCGAGACGGGACGACTTGCCTTCCGAACGCGAGTAGCTCCCTGCCACTTCGAAGGTCCACGAAGAACCGATAAAGGGCAGGTCACCGCGCACGCCGAGCACGCCGCGGTACTGTTCCTGCACCACCTGGAAGTTGTTACGGTCGCCACGGATTGCAACGATCGGCTGGATCGACGGACGGGTGCCAAGCGGCGTTGCGGTGCCGCCGTTACGCGCACGGTCCACCGCAATACAGTCAACACCAGCAGGGTTGTCGACGAAGTTGCAGGGGCTGAATGGGTTGGCCGCCGGAACAAACGGGAACAACTGCGGGTTGCCCGCGCCGGTGTTGCTGATTTCCGAACGCGTGTACTGCGCTTCGAAGAACGGCGTAATGTTGGCTTCGCCCGGGAAGGTGTATTCCCCGTAGGTGAAGACGTTGATGAGATCTTCACCGGAAATGAAGGTGCGGTTCAGTTCTTCTGGGCCGCCGTTGATGTTGACGTTCTGGAAGTCGACATCGTTGACCCCATCGCCGTTGACGTCAAGATCAACCCCTTGGAACGTAATGTTATCGCCGAAGTTGAACGGACGACCGGTAACCGGATCAACTGGGAAGTTGGCGATATTGCCGTTTGCCGGAAAATAGACCGAACCCATGCGGGTCTGGGGCACAAAGATACGGCCCGAAATACCCGAAACGATACATTCGCTTTCCGATGCACCGACAAGACCGTTGGTGCGCGAACGGATCAGCTGGTTGTCCGAGATACCGAGGCGGTAGATATTGCCGTCACGGTCTTCCTCGTAGTTGGTGGCGCAACCGCGCAGGAAGTCACGGTCACGCAGCTTGACCTCTTCACGCACGCGGTATTCCACACCGACGCCGAACACGGCACGATCGGTGTTGAAGCCCCATGCACCGCTGAGCGTGTAGTCTTCACCTTCACCGCCGGGATTGATGTCGCCGCTGGCCTGAAGCTCAAGTCCATCGAAATCCTTGCGGAGGATCACGTTGATCACGCCTGCGACGGCGTCCGAACCGTAAACCGACGAAGCACCGTCGGTCAGGATGTCATAACGGTCGACAAGCGAGGCCGGAATGAGGTTGACCGAAACACTGGTCGGCGCACCTTCCACACCGGCAGGAGCGAGACGCCGTCCGTTAGCAAGCACGAGCGTACGGTTAGCGCCCACGCCGCGAAGGTTGATGGTCTGCGAACCCGGGCCATTGTTAAGAACGAAGCCCTGGAAGGTCGCATCGATCTGCACCCCCGCTGCCGCCTGCGAGCGCTGAAGGATCTGCGCCGGATCAAAAGCGCCTACAGACTGCTGGTTCTCGGTCGTGATAATCTGGAGCGGCGAGATCGAACTATAAGTGTCGCGCACGATACGCGAACCGGTGACGGTGATGTTGCCACCTTGTGAGCTACGGCCTTCAGCGTCGGTTTTGACGTCTACCTGCTCCTCTTCTTCTGCTTGCGGCTCAGCATCAGCGTCCTGCGCGAAAGCAGGAGCCGCGACGACGAACGCCAGCGCGGAAGCGGAAAAGGCCAGCGCCTTGATCGAATTGCTCTGAAATTTCTTCATGATCACTCCAGTTGCCCGAACCGGAGACTTAAAAACAACCACTCGCTCCCGTCACATAATTGCCCCATGTGACAGGCGCGCACTCATATGGTTGTCCAAATCAGTCCCCGAAGGCCTGATTTGTGCAATAGCGTAGGTTTGATGTCAAAGCGGCGCAGGGCACCACCACACTTTTCCGGGGGGGTGTTGCGTTAATCCCACATTCAGGCGCATCGGCCGGAAATTGCCGCAATAATGTTAGAATGTGACTTTGCGATCGTTAAAAGAAAGGGCGGACTGCACGCAACAATCCGCCCTGCTTATTGGATCGAACGATACTACGTTACATTCTTGCGCGCCCTCTGCGGGCAGCAATCAGCGAATCGCCATCGACAGCTGGCCGTCACCTTCGTCGATCACCAGCGTGCTGCCGTCAGGCAATTTACCCTCGAGCAGCATCTCGGCGAGCGGATCCTGAAGATAGCGCTGCACCGCGCGCTTGAGCGGCCGCGCGCCGTAGACCGGATCATAGCCGACGCGCCCGAGCCAGCGCAGCGCCGCATCGGTCAGATCGATGGATATCTTGCGCTCTGCCAGCAGCTTTTGCACCCGGCCCACCTGAATTTCGACGATCGGTGCCATGTGTTCCTGACCCAAGCGGTGGAACAGGATGATCTCGTCCAGACGGTTGAGGAATTCGGGGCGGAAATGCCCGCGCACAACGTCCATCACGTCCTTCTCCACGCTCGCTACGTCCGCGCCGTCGGGCAGGTTGGCGAGATACTGGCTCCCGAGGTTCGAGGTCAGAATGATCAGCGTGTTGGCAAAGTCGACCACGCGGCCCTGTCCGTCGGTCAGGCGTCCGTCGTCGAGTACCTGAAGCAGCACGTTAAAGACATCCGAGTGCGCCTTCTCGACCTCGTCGAACAGTACGACCTGATAGGGCCGGCGCCGCACCGCTTCGGTCAGCACCCCACCCTCTTCATAGCCGACATAGCCCGGAGGCGCACCGATCAAGCGGGCGACGGCGTGCTTTTCCATGAACTCGCTCATGTCGATCCGGACCATCGCGCTGTCATCATCGAACAGGAAACCCGCGAGGGCTTTGGTGAGCTCGGTTTTGCCGACGCCCGTGGGGCCGAGGAACAGGAACGAGCCAAGCGGACGGCCCGGGTCCTGAAGCCCTGCGCGCGCGCGGCGGACGGCCTTGGACACAGCTTCGATTGCCTGGCTCTGACCGATCACCCGCTTGCCGAGAATTTGCTCCATCTGGAGCAACTTCTCGCGTTCGCCTGCCATCATCTTGTCGACCGGAACACCTGTCCAGCGGCTGACGACGCTGGCGATGTCTTCCTCGGTCACTTCCTCGCGCAGCATAGCGTTGGCGACCTGACCCACTGCCTCGGCAAGCTGCTTCTCCAGCTCGGGGATGCGCCCGTAGGACAGCTCGCCCGCCTTGGCGAGATCGCCCTCGCGCTGCGCCTGCTCGAGTTCAAGCCGCGCGGCATCGAGGGCTTCCTTGATGCGGCCCTCCGCAGCGATCTTGTCGCGCTCGTTTTGCCAGCGGGTGGTGAGCTCGGCGCTCTGCTGTTCAAGGTTGGCCAGCTCTTCGCGCAGCGCGACGAGCCGGTCCTTGGAAGCTGCGTCGCTTTCCTTCTGGAGTGCCTGCTCTTCGATCTTGAGCTGGATGATCCGCCGGTCGAGCGCCTCGATTTCCTCGGGCTTGCTCTCCACCTCCATGCGAATGCGGCTCGCCGCCTCGTCCATCAGGTCGATCGCCTTGTCGGGCAGGAAGCGGTTCTGGATGTAGCGATCAGACAGCTTGGCCGCAGCGACAATCGCGCCGTCCGTGATCCGCACGCCGTGGTGCAGCTCGTACTTGTCCTTGATCCCGCGCAGGATCGAGATTGTATCCTCGACCGTCGGCTCGGCGATGAACACCGGCTGGAAGCGCCGCTGGAGCGCCGGGTCCTTCTCGACATACTTCTGGTATTCATCGAGCGTGGTCGCGCCGATGCAGTGCAGTTCGCCGCGCGAAAGGGCCGGCTTCAAGAGGTTCGAGGCATCCATCGACCCTTCGCTCGCGCCCGCCCCGATCAGGGTGTGCATCTCGTCGATGAACAGAATGATCTGGCCTTCGGCGTGCTTGACCTCGTCGAGCACGGACTTGAGCCGTTCCTCGAATTCGCCGCGATACTTTGCGCCGGCGATCAACGCGCCCATGTCGAGCGACATAAGCGTGCGCCCCTTGAGGCTGTCGGGCACGTCGCCATTGGCGATGCGCAGCGCGAGGCCTTCGGCAATCGCGGTCTTGCCGGTGCCGGGCTCGCCGATCAGGGCAGGGTTGTTCTTGGTGCGGCGGGCAAGGATCTGGATGGTGCGGCGGATTTCCTCGTCGCGGCCGATCACCGGATCGAGCTTGCCGTCACGCGCGGCCTTGGTGAGGTCGCGGGCGAATTTCTCCATCGCATCATAGGTGTTCTCGGCGCTGGCGCTATCGGCGCGCTTGCCTCCGCGCAGTTGTTCGATGGCGGTGTTGAGGCCTTGCGCCGTGATGCCCGCGCCCTTCAGCGCCTCACCCGCCGGGGTCGGCGACAGCGCGAGCGCGGTCAACAGGCGTTCGACCGTGACATAGGCATCGCCCGCTTTCTCGGCGATCTGCTCGGCGGAATCGAGCACGCGCACCGCATCATTATCGAGACCGGGGGTCGCCTGCGCGCCGCTTCCGGTCACCGCCGGCACTTTGGCAAGCCCAGCATCCACCGCCGACACCGCCAGCGCAGGGGTTCCGCCAGCGCGCTGGATCAGCCCGGCAGCCATACCTTCGCTGTCTTCGAGCAGCGCCTTGAGCAGGTGCAGCGGCGTGATTCGCTGGTGGTTCATCCGGATCGCGACCGTCTGCGCGCTTTGCAGAAAGCCCTTGGCCCGATCAGTGAACTTTTCGAGATTCATGTCGTCTAACCCCTCCAAAGGTTGCCCCGCCCAGATAGTGTTGCGTATTTGCAACACAAGGGCTCGATGCCAAAAATAGTGCCTTCAGGTGTATTGCCCAACTAGGTGGGTTCGCCTTTGACTCAAGACAAGAGGGGTACCACTATGCATCTGTTCATGAAGCTTTGCGTTCCCCGCCAATGCTTCCTGTTCCCCGCCGAATCAAGGTAGCCACGTCGCCCGAAAGCGGTAACCTCCGATGGGCGGCAGCAATGACCTCCTTGCATGGAACAAGTCCGATGCGTGCCGTTGATAGTTTTTGAGTGATAATGGCTAAGAAAACGAATCCGGCTCGCACTCATTGAATCCCGACATGCAAAAACGCTTTACCTGAAAAGCTGGATTGACCTTTGCGCAAGACGCCGACGCGGTGGACGATCAACCTGTCCCGGGTACGGCTTCAAGCGTTGCACAAACATGCGGGCCACAGTTGATCCTGGGGACAAAGATCGTTTCGTCACATCCGCACTGAGCGCTCACGCCCAACATCAGAGCGGCCAAGCGAGTGTGGCATTTTAAACACATTTTCGCGTAAGGTTGCCCTAACACCTTATCTGCAGGTTTCTTTAGCTTGGAATGTGCGTCCATCTTTTGCAGTGTGGCTTCATCACCCAAGGGGGAAAGGTCTTTCTAATGAAATCGTCTTTGATCAATCGTAGCAATCGAGTGGGTCTGCTGGTTGGCGTCGCGCTTGGCGCTATCGCAACCTCGCAACCGGCATTTGCTCAGGACGCCGCAGCGGAAGAAGTGTCTACAGAAGAGGCTACCACGGCTGATCCCGCCGACGGGATCGTCGTGACGGGGTCCCGCCTCCGTTCGGTCACACCGTTCAACAGCCCGGATCCGATTGCGGTACTTGATCCGGAAGTTGCCAAGAAGGAAGGTCGCACCGACCTGGCGAGCACGCTGCAGGGCTCCTCGATCGCTGCAGGCTCGACGCAGGTGACTGCGGCGCTGTCGTCCAACTTCGTGACCAACGGCGGACCGGGTGCCCAGACGATCGACCTTCGCGGTCTCGGCGCCAACCGAACCCTCGTCCTGCTGAATGGCCGTCGCGCCGGTCCGGCCGGCACCCGCGGCGGGGTGTCGTCTTTCGACCTCAACGTGCTGCCGCTGTCCATCGTCAACGACATTCAGATCCTCAAGACCGGCGCATCGTCGGTCTATGGTTCCGACGCTGTCGCGGGCGTGGTGAACATCTTCACCAAGAACAAGCTGGACGGCCTGACGCTCGATCTCAACGCGTCGGTTCCGTTCGACAGCGGGGGTGAGACATTCCGGGTCAGCGGCGCGTGGGGCAAGACCTTCGACCGCGGCCACATCATGATTGCGGGTGACTACACCAAGACGCAGGAACTGGCCCGCGGCGACCGCGCCTATCTTGCATGCCCGGAATCGAACATCTTCAACGAAGCTGGCGAAAGGTCCGACCTGATCGATCCGCGCACCGGCCAGCCGATGTGCGACGATCTGCGTTGGGGTCATATCTGGACCTACAACCTGATCGATAACCTGCGGCTTGATGGCCCGGGCGGCCCCGATACCGGCATCCAGACCACCCCCGGCGCCGTCAACCTGCTGCAATACCAGTATGCCTCAGGCCCTGGCGCCGGCACGCTCGGCATTCCGGCCTTTGGTGCGCCTGCCTATCCGGGCGACTTCGGTGCGCCGGCCGGCTGGTTCCCGACCGGATACAACGCCGCGTCGATGGCTGTGCAGAACGCCTACCATCCCTTCGTCGAGCAGCAGACCATCATCCCTGAAACCGATCTCTACACGACCTATGCCGAAGGCGCCTTCGAGATTTCGAGCGCGGTCGAAGTGTTCGGCGAATTCCTGTTCAACCGCCGCGAAACCTACCAGAACGGCTGGCGTCAGTTCTGGAACTTCGGTTACACGGGCGACGTCTATGGTTACGGCACGGGCTTCGGTACGCTCTGGGCGCAAGGATTTACCGGCATCAACTACCTGAGCCCGACCGGTATCACCGATCTGTCGGACTCGAGCCAGAAGGTCGATTACTATCGCGGTGTTGCCGGCGTCCGGGGCGAACTTGGCGGCAAGGGCAACTGGACCTATGACATCCACGGCCAGTACAGCCGCAGCATCGGTCGTTATCGCAGCCAGCAGATCCTGCAGGATGCCTACGACACTGGCTATTTCCAGACCCAGTCCTGCGTGGGCACCGTCACCCCGATCTCGGGTCGGCAGTGCATCGACATTCCTTGGACTGATCCGTTCTTCCTGCGCGGCGAGCTTACGCCCCAGCAGGCCGCCTTCCTGACCGATTGGGAAGAAGGCCGCACCCTGTATACGCAGAAGTCCGCCGAAGCGTCGCTGTCGGGCGAACTGCTCAATCTGCCGGCAGGGCCTCTGGCGTTGGCGATCGGCGCCACGATCCGTGAAGACAAGATCAATGACACGCCGGGCGAAATCACTCTGGCTGCCAACGCCTGGGGCGCTTCTGCCAGCGGCATCACGGCTGGCAAGAGCATCACCTCCGAAGCATTTGCGGAAGTGAACATCCCGGTTCTTAACGACATTACGTTCATCGAGGATCTGACCGTCTCGGCTGCCGGGCGCGTCACCAACGTCAAGGCCACCCGCGCCTCCGACGGCGTCGACAGCAGCGACAATGGCAACTGGACCTACAAACTCGGCCTGAACTGGACTGTTACTGATTGGCTGCGTTTCCGTGGCAGCTTCGGCACGTCCTACCGTGCGCCGGCGCTGTTCGAGCAGTTCCTTGCCGACGAAACCAGCTTCCTTCCGCAGAACCGCATCGATCCTTGCGTTGCATGGGGTGCGAACCTGGCTGCGGGTGCCATTTCGCAGACCCGGGCGAATAACTGCGCAGCTGACGGCATTCCGGCCACCTACGGCGGCGGCGGCATCAGCGCGACGATCATTTCGTCAGGCGGTCTCGGCATTCTCGAATCCGAAACCTCTGAAGCCCTCGTGGTCGGTACGATCCTGACCCCGAAGATTTCGTTCCTGCCGGATACGGATATCAGCATCGCGGTCGATTTCTTCGACATCAAGGTCGAAGGCGAGATCTCGCAGCTGGGGGCAGGCACGATCTTGGCTGGTTGCTACGACTCGATTGCCTTCGCGACCGAGCCGCTGTGCAACCTCTTCACCCGCGGTCAGAACGCCACGGCTCCGTTCCAGATCGCTACGGTGCGGGACTCGTTCATCAACGTGTCGAGCCAGCGGAACCGGGGTATCGACCTCTCGTTCCGTGCCGGCCACGATCTCGGCTCGCTCGGCAAGCTTGCGCTGACGGCGGACATGACCTGGCAGATCAAGGATGATTCCCAGCTGCTGCCGACCTCCCCGGTTCTCAACGAAAACGGCCTGGTGGGCTCGCCCAAGTGGGTGGGTGATTTCCGCGCCAACTGGGAGCACCCGTCGGGTTTCAGCCTGTTTTACGGGGTGAACGTGATCGGTTCGGCCAGCAACCGGGAGATTTTCGACCGCGGGCGGCCCACGGCCAATGGCTGCCTCAACTCGTTCAACAACCAAGGCACTGCCGACCCGGCGGACGACCTGCCGATTTATGGCCGTTTCTGCCCCGACCTCGATGTGCCCGCGACCTTCTACCACAACATCTCGGTCACCCAGGAAATCGCCGACGGCCGTTTCACGATCACGGCTGGTGTTTCGAACCTGTTCGATACCCGTCCGCCGCGCGTCTCGGTTCGCAACGGCAACACGGTCACCATGCTGGGTCCGGTGGTCGCAGCATCGCAGTACGACTTTGTGGGTCGTCGCGGCTTCATCAACGTTTCGATGAAGTTCTGACAACTCCACGAATGGCCTAACGAAGAGGCGGCATGGCAACATGCCGCCTCTTCTGTCATAGACGCAGGCGGGAGGCCTGATTTTCGCGATGCCAGAGATTTTCGTCCGTTCAGACAAGCTTGATGCGGAGAATGCCCGGTACGCGCAGGTGCCCTTGCAGCATCCGGTTTTCCTCAATTCCGTGCCCAAGAGCGGCAGTCATCTGCTGCGTAACATCCTGCGGATGTTTGTGCCTGTAAGTCAGCACTACACCGCCGACTTCATCCAGTGGGGCAACCTGCCGCAACACCGCCACGCCTTCGATCCAGCACATCCACGCCTGAGTTGGGGCCATCTGTTTTTCGCCGACGCTTCCGTTGTCGAAACCGCGCACGCGCGCCGGATCGTACTTTATCGCGATCCGTACGACTGGGTGATCGCCCGCGCGCGGTTCCTGCTTTCGGACCAGTTCTCGGGCAATGTCGAGCATCTCAAGAACGGCCAGATCGCAGCCGACGAGCTACTGACAATGATGATATTCGGGCTGCCCACCAAGCTACCCTCGCTCAACGATATCTACGAACTCAACGCCGTCGCTTGGCTGGGTGCGCGGGCGCATCTGCTGAAACTTGAAGACCTCGTTGCAGCTGTTAAGGCGCTCGACACGCCAGAGGCCGAGCAATTCTTCGCTGACCTGCTGGATGCCTGCAGCATCGCCAAGCCCGCCGACTGGAAAGACAGGGTGAGAACGGGGTCTGACCCGGCGCAAAGCGGCACCGCCAGACAAAATCTCACCGGTGTGGGGCTCGATCTGCCGCAAGAACTCGGCCCACGTCATAGGGCCCTCGTGGATTACCACGCGCCCGGGCTTCGCACCGTCCTTGGTTATGCCTAGGCTGGGCCTGAGATGACTGCGAACACTGTCTCCACCGCCATCTACCCGCGCCTTTCCGAGGCCATCAGGCTGCGCGAACAGGGCGATCATCACCGCGCAGCCCAATTGGTCATGGCCCATCTGAGAGACCGGCCGGACGAACCGCGCGGCCTGGCCCAGCTCGGCTTCATCGCTGCACAAACCGGAGCACTCGGCCAGGCAGAGCACTTTCTGCGCCGGGCGCTGTCAATGGGTGAAAAAAGCCCCGAACTGCTGCGCACCCTGGCCACGATCTACAGTCAGCAGGAAAGACTACATGTCGCCGAATCCTTCACCAGTCGATTGATCGCCGAGGAAGGCGACCTCGAGCTTCGCGCTTTGCGGGCCAACCTGCTTGACCGAATGGGGCGACATGAAGAAGCGCTCGCGATCCAGAAGCAGATGGTCGACGAGAACCCGAACAGCATTCCAGCCCTGCTGGTCTATGGCTACAGCCTGCGGGCTGCAGGAGACGTCGAAGGCGCCATTTCTACCTATCGCAGGGCAATCGCCCTGGATTATGAATATGGCGAAGCCTGGTGGGGACTGGCCGGCATCAAACGCAAGGTCCTGACCGACGAGGATATCGTCGTCATGCAGCGGGCGCTGACAATTGCGATCGACGAGCGCAATATCGTCCCGCTTAACTTCGCCCTGGCACGGGCGTTCCATGACCGGGGCGATTTTGCCAGCGCCTTCCATCACTACAACGAGGGGAACCGCATCCGCGCCGAGGCCATCGGCTATGACGCGCGGGCATTGACCGATGAGGTTGCCGAGGTGGAGCGGCTTGCCGATGCCGATTTCTTGAGCGCCATGCCATCGGCACCGCTGGGGTCGGACCAGCCCGTGTTTATCGTCTGCCTACCCCGCTCGGGCTCGACCCTGCTTGAACAGATGCTGGGAAGCCATCCTTCGATCGAACCTGTCGGCGAACTACCTTATATCCCTGCAATCCTGCGCTCGTTCATTGAGATCAGCTCGCGGAAGGCCAAGCTTTCGGTGCCGCAGGCGATTGCGGCCATGACCGATCAGCAGGCATCGCTTCTGGGGCAGGACTATCTCGCGCGGGCGCGCCTGCATCGCAAGACCGACCGCCCAATCTTCATCGACAAGCTGCCGCAGAACTGGAGCAACATCCTGTTCATCCGCCGGATACTGCCACAGGCACGCTTCATCGATGTCCGGCGGCCTGCGATGGACTGTTGCTTCTCGAACTTCTCGCAGTCCTTTACGGCGGCCCATGCCTCCTCCTTCGCTCTCGAAGACATCGGGCAATGCTATGTAGATTATGTGCGGCTAATGCGGCACTTTGACACCGTCGCCCCCGGAATGATCCACCATGTCAGTTACAGTAACCTGGTAGAGGATCCGGAAACGACCTTGCGCCCCGCACTCGAGTATCTCGGCCTGGATTGGGACGACTCCATCCGGTCCTTCCATAAGCTCGATCGGGTTGTTCGCACACCGAGCAGTGAGCAGGTGCGTCGTCCCCTCAATCGCGATGGCATGGATGTTTGGCGCCCCTATGCGCAGTGGCTCGACCCGCTCAAGCGTGTATTGGGCGATCTTGCCGATATCTGCTGACGCTGGGCGTTGAATTGGGCCTGTGTGGCCCGACTAGGTCAGTTCGCCTTTGACCCAACACAAGAGGGCCGCGCGCAGCTTGACCTCATCGATGCCGCGGGCAATGAAACCGCCGCGCGAGGCAGGAGAGCGAGCGGGATGACAAGGCTAAAGATTGCAGGGATTACGCTGGTGGGCACGCTGGCGCTGGGGTTCGCAGGTCTCGCCAGCTGGGAGCCGATCCTTGCCAGCGCCGGTACGGCTCCTCCCGCCCGCATCTACAGCGCCGAGATCATCCGCGACCGGTTCGGCGTGCCGCACATTTCAGGCAAGACTGACGCCGACACCGCCTTCGGCGTCGCCATCGCCCATGCCGAGGACGATTTTTTCACGCTTCAGGATGTCGTCGCGATGAGCCGCGGGCGTTACGGCGCGATTGCTGGCGAGGACGGCGCCAAGATCGATTACGTCTACCACCTGATCGATGCGCGCGGGACAGCCTCGCGCGAATATCCGAAGCTTCCCGCCGACACCCGCGCTCTGTTCGAAGCCTATGCCGCAGGGCTCAATCAATACGCTGCTGATCATCCGGCCGAGGTGAAGCTCGCCAATCTGTTCCCCGTGAGCGGGGTCGATGTGGCCGCAGGCTTCGCGCTGCGCCAGCCGTTCTTCTTCGGGCTCGACAGTGTGATCGGCCCGCTGGCCGCAGGCGAGGAGCTGCGCCGCGAGCACGGCCCCGACATTCCCGGTTTCCCGCGCCCGTCGCTCGATGACGCCGATACGGCCGAGGATTCTTCGCCCAAGCAGGCGCGCACCCTGGTCCTGCCGCTTGGCGAGGATGCCGACCACCTTGGCTCGAACGCCTTTGCCGTCGCACCGCAAAAGGGAGGCGGGACAACGACGCTAATCTCGAATTCGCACCAGCCCCTGCGCGGCGGAGTGGCGTGGTACGAACTGGTGGTCGAGAGCGGCGAAGGCTGGCATTTCGCGGGCGCAAACTTCCCCGGATCGCCCTTCCCCTTCCTCGGCCACAACGAACATCTAGGGTGGACCAATACGGTCAACACCCCCGACATGATCGACGTTTATAAGCTCGAACTGGACGAGACTGGTACCCGCTACAAGCTCGACGGCAAATGGCGCGCGCTGGAAAGCGAATGGGTCACCCTGCCGGTCAAGGTGGGGCCAGTGGTGCTACCGATCCGGCGCGAGGTGCTGCGGTCAGCCCATGGGCCGGTGATCCGCAATGACAATGGGGCCTTTGCAATCCGTTATGGCGGGATCGGCAAGCTCGATCAGCTCGACGCCTATTACCGCCTCAACAAGGCAAAGACCTTTGCCGAATGGGAAGGCCAGCTGGCGCGCATGGCGATCCCTTCGACCAACTTCATCTATGCCGATGCAGCCGGCACGATCGCCTATGTCTACAACGCTGCCATCCCCGCCCGGCCCGAAGGCGTGAAGGCCGACTGGCGCAATGTGCTGCCCGGAGACCGGTCGGATCTGATCTGGCAAGGCGCTGTCGACTATGCAACGCTACCTAGGCTGGTGAACCCCGCTTCGGGCTGGCTCTACAACTCGAACAACACGCCGTTCACCGCCGCTGGTGCCGGGAGCGATCTTGATCCTGCTGCCTTCTCGCCGCTGCTGGGGATCGAGCTCAAACAGACCAACCGCTCGCGCCGCGCCTACAAGCTTTTGTCGGAAGCGAGCGTGCTCGACCGGGCGACGCTGGAACGGATCAAATATGACAACGCCTACGAACGCGAAGGCTATGTCGCGCGGCTGTTCGATGCGCTTGATCGGATACCGCGCAACGGCGATCTCGCCGAAGCGCGCGACTTGTTGGCGAGCTGGGACTTCACTGCCGACAGCAAGGGGCGCGCCGACGCGATCGCGCTGTTGATGATCCGCGACTTCATGTCGGCCGATTACAGCAACAAGCCCTTCCCCGATGTCGTCGAAAAGCTTGCCGCTGCGCGCGACCATCTGATGACCCACTTCGGGCGGCTCGACCCGCCCATGGCCGATCTCCTGCGGCTGCGGCAGGGCGCGCTCGACCTGCCGATGGACGGCGGTTCGGATACGCTGCGCGCTGCGACCACCTGGGATGTGGCCGAGGACGGGCGCCTCAGCCTCAAGCATGGCGACAGTTTCATCATGTGGGTCGAATGGCAGCCCGGACAACGGGTTGCCTCGCGCTCGATCCAGCCATTCGGTGCCGCCACGACCCGGCCTCGGAATCCGCATTACACCGACCAGATGAAGCTGTTCGTCGAACACAAGCTGAAGCCGGTGCATTTCTGGCGCGATGACCTGCTGGCGAATGCCAGCAACCGGCAGGTTGTGACCAACGCCCGCCGCTGACCCAACCCACATTCCTTTAGACACGCCATCGGAGCCCTCTTCCATGACCTATCGCTTTGCCGCCGCCAGCCTTTCGGCGCTTGCCCTCGCGCTGGCCGCGCCCCTGACTCCCGCCGTAGCCAAGGACCATGCGCCGAGCAGCGCCGTCCCGCAGGCGACCGCCGATCTTCCGGCTTTGGTGGAGCAGGTGACGATCCCCTTCACCGAGTTCAAACTCGACAATGGCCTCACCGTGATGGTGCACGAGGATCGCAAAGCGCCGGTGGTCGGCGTTGCAGTGTGGTACAATGTCGGCTCGAAGGACGAACCCAAGGGCAAGACCGGCTTTGCCCACTTGTTTGAACACCTGATGTTCAACGGCTCGGAAAACGCGCCGCAGGATTACTTCCAGTACCTCGCCGAAATGGGCGCGACCGATTACAACGGGACGACCTGGTTCGATCGCACCAACTACTTCCAGACCGTGCCCCGCCCCGCGCTCGAACGCGCGCTGTGGCTGGAGAGCGACCGCATGGGCTACCTGCTCGGTGCGGTGACGCAGGGCAAGCTCGATAACCAGCGCGGCGTGGTGCAGAACGAAAAGCGTCAGGGCGACAACGAGCCGGGCGGTCTGGTGTTCTACGACGTGCTACGCACGCTCTTCCCCGACGGGCACCCCTATCAGCACGAAGCGATCGGCTCGATGGCAGATCTCGATTCCGCTTCGATGGAGGACGTGAAGACCTGGTTCCGCGACAACTATGGCCCGAACAACGCGACGCTGGTGATCGCGGGTGATATCTCGGCCGCTGAGGCCCGCCCGCTGGTCGAGAAGTACTTCGGTGCGATCGCGCGCGGTCCGGTGAACGATCCGGCGCAGGCTGGCGTGCCGACCCTTGCCGAACCCGTTCGCAAGACCTTCAAGGATCAGGTCGCGGCAACCAGCGTCACCCGCTACTGGGCGGTCGAAGGCCTGACCGGCAAGGACCGCATCGCACTTGATGTCGGCGCATCGATCCTCGGCGGGCTTGCTTCGAGCCGGCTCGACAAGGTGCTGGTGCGCGACGAGCAACTGGCGGTGAACGTGTCCGCAGGCAACTCGTCATTCCAGCGCATCGGCATCCTCAGCGTTTCGGCAACCGCCAAGGACGGCGTCGACATTGCGACGCTCGAGGCGCGCATGGACGCGGTGGTCAATCAGCTGATTGCCGAAGGTCCGACCGAGGATGAGGTGCGCCGCGCGGTGACCAGCAATCTCGGACGCACGATCCGCGGGCTCGAACAGGTGGGCGGTTTCTCGGGCAAGGCCCAGACACTTGCCGAAGGCGCGGTGCTGGCGGGCGACCCCAAGTTCTACGCCCACGAATTCGCCACCCTCGCCAAGCTCACGCCGGCCGAGGTCAAGGCCGCGATGGCCACCTGGATGAACCGCCCGGCGATGACCGTGGTGCTCGAACCCGGCCCGCGCGATGCTGCTTACGAGGAAGCCGCATCGGTCAAGGCCGACGGCGCCAATGCCTCTGAACGCGATCGCGCTGCCGAAACGATCACAGTCTCGCTCGAACGGCCCAAGCCGCCAATCGACACGACCGCCAAGCTCGATTTCCCGGATCTTGAGCGGGCGACGCTGAAGAACGGCATGAAGGTTACCTATGCTCGCCGCACTGCGGTGCCGGCGACCTATGTGGCGATGTCGTTCAACGCCGGCGGCGCTTCCGACCCGGCCGACAAGCGCGGAATCGAAAATCTCGCGATGGCGTTGTTCGACGAAGGCACCGCCAAGCTGACCGCGCAGCAGATCGCCGAAGCGAGCGAGCGGCTGGGGGCGACCGTTTCGGTCGGCGGCGGCGATGACCGCTCGACTTTCACCCTCTCGGCCCTCACCGCCAATCTTGCACCCTCGCTCGATCTCATGCGGCAGATCATGCGCGAACCCGCCTTCAACCCCACCGATCTCGAGCGGGTGCGGACCCAGACCCTGACCGGCATCCGTCAGGCGATGAAATCGCCGCAGGGCATCGCCCAGCGCACGCTCACGCCCGAACTTTTCGGTGCGGACAGCCCCTATGGCGGCGTCAGCACCATCGCCAGCGTCTCGAGCATCACCCGCGATGATCTGATCGCATTCAAGGACAACTGGATCCGCCCCGATAACGGCGAGATCTTCGTCATTTCCGACAAGCCGCTGGGCGAGATCGTGAAATCGCTCAATGCTGCGTTCGGCAACTGGAAGGCCCCCAAGACGCCCAAGGGCAACAAGGCCTTTGCCGTCAAGCAGGCAAGCGCAGGCGATCGCATCATCCTCGTCAACCGTCCCAATTCGCCGCAGAGCTTCATTTATGGCGCACAGGTCACGCCGCTCGACGCGGGCGATCCGGCCTTCATTGACTTCGGCAGCGCCAACAATTCGCTGGGCGGCAACTTCCTCGCGCGGCTCAACATGAACCTGCGCGAAACCAAGGGCTGGAGCTATGGTGTGCGCGGCGGCACGCAGGCACGTGAGAATGCCGTAGCTTACAGCATTTCTGGCGGGGTGCAGGCCGATCGCACAGGGGATTCGCTGGCGGAAATGATCCGCGAGACCAAGGAATTCCTGACGGTGAACGGCGTTACGCAGGCCGAGCTTGAACGTAGCATCGCCTCAGAAGTGGGCGCATTGCCGGGCCGCTTCGAAACCTCGCCCGCGGTGCTCGGCGCGATCCAGGGCAACGCCCTGTTCGGCCGACCGGACAATTATCAGGAAACCCTCGCCGACATCTACCGCGCGCAGACCACCGATCGTCTCGACGCTGTCGCGCGGGCGACCATCGATCCGGCCAAGTTCGTCTGGGTGGTGGTCGGCGATGCGGCCAAGGTGCGCGCGCAGCTCGAACCGCTCGGCCTGCCGATCGAACAGCGCGAGATGGAAGGCGAGTAACCGGCAACCGGCGCGCTTCGGCCCAAATACGGTTGAAGCGCGCTGACATAACTGTAAATAACGCAATCAGAAGTGCCGGGTCGCCAAGGTCCGCACCCAAGCCAAGGAGTTGGATCATGTCTGTTGCAGGTACCTACAAGACCACCGTCAAGAGCCCGATGGGCGACCAGACCGGCACGCTCACCGTTGTTCCCGATGGCGATACCTTCAGCGGTTCGCTGGTCGGCAGCCTCGGCTCGATGGACATCGCCGGCGGCACCATCAGCGGCAACACCATTTCGTGGAAGATGAACATGGTCGTCCCCATGCCGATGACGCTCGATTGCGAAGCGACCATCGATGGCGACACGCTGACCGGTTCGGTCAACGCTGGTGCCTTCGGTGCGATGCCCCTGTCGGGCACCCGCGAAAGCTGATTTCGCCGCCCTCAGCAGGGCACAGCAAAAGGCCGCCGGAGTTCATGCTCCGGCGGCCTTTTTGTGTCGGTGATCAGCGGTTCTGTCGGCCCTCGATCAGGCGGTCTACCAGCGAGGGATCGGCGAGGGTTGAGGTGTCGCCGAGCGATCCGAAATCGTTCTCGGCAATCTTGCGCAGGATGCGGCGCATGATCTTGCCGGAACGGGTCTTGGGCAGCCCGTCGGTGAAGTGGATTACATCAGGCGTGGCGACCGGCCCGATCTCCTTGCGCACCTGCGCCTTCAGTTCGGCAAGCAGCGCATCGGTGCCCTCTTCGCCGACGTTGAGGGTGACATAGCAGTAGATGCCCTGGCCCTTGATGTCGTGCGGATATCCGACCACCGCTGCCTCGGCGACCTTGGCGTGGAGCACCAGCGCGCTCTCGACCTCGGCGGTGCCCATGCGGTGGCCCGAGACGTTGATCACGTCATCGACGCGGCCGGTGATCCAGTAATAGCCATCCTCGTCGCGCTTGCATCCGTCGCCGGTGAAGTACTTGCCTGCATAGGTGCTGAAATAGGTCTGCACGAAGCGATCGTGGTCACCATAGACCGTGCGCGCCTGTCCGGGCCACGAGTGCGTGATGCAAAGGTTGCCCTCGGCCGCGCCTTCAAGCACGCCGCCCTCGTTGTCGACCAGCTGCGGGCGAATGCCGAAGAACGGCAGGCCTGCGCTGCCGGGCTTCATATCGTGCGCGCCGGGGAGCGTGGTGATCATGCAGCCGCCGGTTTCGGTCTGCCACCAGGTGTCGATCACCGGGCAGCGGCCCTCGCCCACGACGTCGAAATACCAGCGCCATGCCTCGGGGTTGATCGGTTCGCCGACTGACCCGAGCAGTCGCAGCGAGGCACGCGAGCGGCTGGTGACGTGGTGGTCTCCCTCGCGCATCAGCGCGCGGATTGCGGTGGGGGCGGTGTAGATGATGTTGACCTGATGCTTGTCGACCACGTCCCAGAACCGCCCGTGATCGGGGTAGTTGGGCACGCCTTCGAACACCACCGCGGTCGCCGCGTTCATCAGCGGTCCGTAGACGACATAGCTGTGCCCGGTGACCCAGCCGATATCGGCGGTGCACCAGAACACCTCACCCGGTTGATAATCAAAGATATAGTGGAAGGTCGTGGCCGTCCAAACGCCGTAGCCGCCGGTGGTGTGGAGCACACCCTTGGGCTTGCCGGTCGATCCGGAGGTGTAGAGGATGAACAGCGGGTCTTCCGCACCCATCACTTCGCAGGGGCAATTATTGTCGCTGGCGAGAGTATCGAGCCAGTGGTCGCGGCCCTCAATCATGGCGATGTCGCCGCCGGTGTGCCGGATGACCAGCACGCCATCAACCGGCACTGTCTCCAGCGCAGCATCGACGTTCGCCTTGAGCGGCACCCGCTTGCCGCCGCGCAGGCCTTCGTCGGCGGTGACGACGAAACGGCTGCCGCAATCCTCGATCCGGCCGGCAAGCGCTTCGGGCGAGAAACCGCCGAACACCACCGAATGCACCGCGCCGAGCCGCGCGCAGGCGAGCATCGCGACCACCCCTTCGAGGATCATCGGCATGTAGATCGTCACCCGGTCACCGCGTGTAACACCCAGCTTTTTCAGCGCATTGGCCATCCGCACCACCTCGCGGTGGAGCGCGCGATAGGTAAGGCTGCGTCCTTCTGCCGCCGGATCATCGGGCTCGAAGATCAGCGCCACCTTGTCCGCGTGGGCGGCCAGATGCCGGTCTACCGCGTTGTGGCAGAGGTTGAGCTGGCCGTCTTCGAACCACTTGATCGCCACCGGATCATAGGCCCAGTCGCCGCCGATGGTGGGCGCCTTTGCCCAGTTGAGCCGCTGCGCCTGATCGAGCCAGAAGGCATCGGGCGTTTCCACCGAGGCGCGGTACATCGCGGCATATTGCGCGGGCGTGCAGTGGGTCGGGGTATCGGGGCGGGGCCGCGCGACGAGGGTGCTCATCAAATCTCTCCCTTGATCGGGGCCGGTCTACCAAACAGGCCGCGCGAGACAAACACTTCCGCCATAATGGCCGATGTTCCACGTGGAACATCCCCGCTTTGCCAGCCTAAGGGGGGTCTAGAGGGGGTCTAAGGGGGGTCTAGAAGGGGTCTAAGGGGAGCCTAAACCACGGCCATCGACCCCCAAAAAAGCAAACCCCGCCAGCCGCATCGCAGCCAGCGGGGTTCATCGAATTCTGGCGGCGTCAGAAGCGGTAGGCAAGCCCCGCGCTGATCACCCAGGGATCAAGCTTGTGATCGGTCTCGATCGCCAGCGTGTTGCCGACATACCAGCGCGCGGTGGTATCGATGAAGTAGCGCTTCACATCGACGCTGAGACCCAGCCCCTTGTCGTTCACCGGCACATCGAACCCGGCCTGCAGCGCCACCCCGAATTCGTTCGAGAGGTTGGTCTCGGTCACCCCAAGCGGCGCCGGCACCGTCGCCGCGCCCGGATCATCACCCACCCACAGGAAATAGGCCGGACCCGCCCCGACATAGGGCTTCACCCCGCCCAGATCGAAATGCAGCTTGGCGGTGACTGTCGCGGGGATCAGCTTGGCATCCGATACCAGTTCGGCCCCCGCAGGCAGACCCGCCGTCGCATCGACATCATGCTGGGTCATCCCCGCGATCGTTTCGATCGAGAAATTGTCGGTCACGAAATACTCGATCGCGATGGTCGGGGTGACATTGTCGTTGGCCTTGGTCTGGGTGGTGGCTGGCAGACCGGGCAGATTGACGTTGATGTCGGTAATCTTGCCATCGGGCAGCACCGCAGTTGCCAGCACCTTGATCTGGATATCGCCAGCCCGGTCAGCATCATCGCCCTGCGCCATTGCGGGAGTGGCCACCAGCGCCAGTCCGGCGGCACCAAGCATCACAAGAGTCTTCATTTTACGCGTCCTCATCGGCAGCAGTGGCCGCCCTCCGCGGCCCAGGATGGTTGCTGCCTGTGAGCGCCCGATAGCCTTGGCAGCACCTCGCACTCATTGATCGGGATCAAAGACTGTTGCCACGCCAGCCGCCAAAGCGGCACCATCATGGCGACGATCAGCCCCCTGCCGCCCGCAACCGCCGGGCTTGCCGCATTCCGCGCCGCACTGCCGGCGGGAACCGGCGATGCGCCTACCGCAGACAGGCTCTGCGCGCTGGGCGGAGCCGCGTATCTGGCACGCGGCGAGCAGCTTTCCCCCGATCCGCAGGACGACCGGCTGGTGTGGCTGGTGAGCGGCGCGGCCAAGCTGATCGCCCCCTATGCAGGCGGCGCGCCCGGCGGGCAGATTCTCGCCTTCCATTTCGCGGGCGATCTGGTTTCGGTGCCGCGCCTCAGCACTACCGAACCCTGCGGCGATTTCCGCCTTGTCGCGCTGGATGATTGCGAACTGCTGATCTTCCCGGCGGGCAGCTTCCTCGATGCGGCACAGGGCGATCCGGCGGTGCTGCGATCGGTGCTGACCCGCTCGCTTCAGGCGCTCCACCGCAGCCGCACCCGGATGATGCAGATGGGGCACAAATCCGCTGCGGCGCGGATTGCCGATTTTCTCGTGGCGATGGCCGAACGCCTCACCGGTTGCACCGCCGGGCCGTGCAGCTTCTCCCTGCCGATGAGCCGCCGCGACATCGGCGATGCACTGGGCCTCACCATCGAGACGGTCAGCCGCCAGTTCACCGAGCTGCGCGAGGCCGGGCTGGTCGCCACCGAAGGGCGATCGAAGGTGTGCCTGTCGGACGTGGGGGCGCTCGCCCGCATCGCCGGACGGCAGCAGGGCAGCCCAAAAATCTGAGCCAAATTTGATTTCAGTCAAACACAGGGATTGCGGTGGCGCGGTAGGGACCGTGCCGACGGAAGGGATACTTCAACATGGAAACAGTCGTTAAGCGGCTGGGGATCTGGGCGCTTGTCCTGCTCGCCAGCATCGTGGCCATTGCGCTCACCCCCGATAGCGGGTTTGCCATCCATATGGGGATCGTCGGCCTTGTCGCCGTGATCCTGATTGTCGCCACGGCGACCAGCTATGACCCGCTGGCCCGCGCGCAAGGCATCTTCCGGATGCCTCCGGGGCCGAGCCGCTATGATGATGACGTGATCCGCTGGGGCGTGATCGCGACGATGTTCTGGGGGATTGCCGGGCTCTTGACAGGCGTGTTCATCGCCGCGCAGCTCGCCTTCCCGCAGCTCAATTTCGAACCCTATCTCAATTTCGGCCGCGTGCGCCCGCTGCACACAAGCGCGGTGATCTTCGCCTTCGGCGGCAATGCGCTCCTGGCGACCAGCTTCTATGTCGTGCAGCGCACCTGCCGCACCACGCTGGCCCTACCGGGCGTCGCGCGCTTCGTGTTCTGGGGTTACCAGCTGTTCATCGTGCTGGCCGCGACCGGCTACCTGCTCGGCATCAGCCAGGGCAAGGAATATGCCGAGCCCGAATGGTATGTCGATCTGTGGCTGACGGTCGTGTGGCTCGCCTACCTCGCGGTGTTTGTCGGCACGATCCTCAACCGCCGCGAACCGCACATCTATGTGGCGAACTGGTTCTACCTCGCCTTCATTATCACCATCGCGATGCTGCACGTGGTCAACAACCTCGCGCTGCCTGTCAGCCTGCTAGGGGCCAAAAGCTACAGCGCCTTTGCCGGTGTGCAGGATGCGCTGACCCAGTGGTGGTATGGCCACAACGCCGTGGGCTTCTTCCTCACCGCGGGCTTCCTCGCGATGATGTATTACTTCGTGCCCAAGCAGGCCGGGCGGCCGGTCTATTCCTACCGCCTCTCGATCATCCACTTCTGGTCGCTGATCTTCCTCTACATCTGGGCTGGCCCGCACCACCTCCACTACACCGCGCTGCCCGATTGGGCGCAGACGCTGGGCATGGTGTTCTCGGTGATGCTGTGGATGCCCAGCTGGGGCGGGATGATCAACGGGCTGATGACCCTGAACGGCGCGTGGGACAAGGTCCGCACCGATCCGATCATCCGCATGATGGTGCTGGCGCTCGCCTTCTACGGGATGAGCACCTTCGAAGGGCCGATGCTGTCGATCAAGGCGGTGAACAGCCTGTCTCACTACACCGACTGGACGATCGGCCACGTGCACTCCGGCGCGCTGGGGTGGAACGGGATGATCACCTTCGCCTGCGTCTACTACCTCGTGCCGCGGCTGTGGCAGAAGGAACGGCTCTACAGCCTGCGGATGATCAACTGGCACTTCTGGCTCGCGACGCTGGGGATCGTTTTCTACGCCGCCAGCATGTGGGTCGCCGGGATCACGCAGGGTCTGATGTGGCGCGAATACGGGTCTGACGGATACCTGGTGAACAGCTTCGTCGATACCGTCGCGGCGCTCCACCCGATGTACATCCTGCGGGCCGTGGGCGGGCTGATGTATCTCGCCGGTGCGATCATCATGGTCTGGAATATCGCCATGACCATCGCGGGCAAGCAACGCGTCGAAGCCCCGATGGGCGAGACCGCGCATGATGATGCCGCCGACCGCCCCCTCCCGCAGCCGCTCGCCGCTGAACCGGCTGAATAAGCGCTCGTCAGGAAAGCTGGAAACATGAGCAAGAATGCACCCCAATCCGACGTGTTCGAGGGCCACAAGAAGCTTGAGAAGAACGTCACCCTGCTGGCAGCCGCGACCCTAGGCGTCGTGGCGATCGGCGGGATCGTCGAAATCGCGCCCCTGTTCTGGATCGACAACACGATCGAGAAGGTCGAGGGGATGCGGCCCTATACCCCGCTCGAACAGGCAGGGCGCGACATCTACATCCGCGAAGGCTGCTACGTCTGCCACAGCCAGATGATCCGCCCCTTCCGCGACGAGGTCGAACGCTACGGCCATTACAGCCTCGCCGCCGAGAGCATGTATGACCACCCCTTCCAGTGGGGTTCCAAGCGTACCGGGCCGGATCTGGCGCGGGTCGGCGGGCGTTACTCAGATACCTGGCACGTCGATCACCTGAAGGCGCCCCGCTCCGTGGTGCCCGAAAGCATCATGCCGAGCTACGGCTTCCTTGCGGAGACGATGCTCGAAGTGCCCGATGTCGCGGCGAACCTCACCGCCTTGCAGCGGGTGGGCGTGCCCTATTCCGATACCGATATCGCCAGGGCCGAAGCCGATCTGATCGCCCAGGCCGATCCCAATGCCGATGCGGACGATCTCGCGACCCGCTATCCCAAGGCGCAGATCCGCGATTTCGACGGCGATCCGGCCCGCGTGACCGAAATGGATGCACTGGTCGCCTACCTCCAGATGCTCGGCACACTGGTCGATGTGAACAGCGCCGCCGCGCAGGAAGAGCTCAGCAAGGAGGCGGGCCGGTGACCCTCTACACCGCTCTCCGGCATTTCGCCGACAGCTACGGGCTCGCGGTCATCTGCGCGCTCTATCTGACCCTGTGCCTGTGGCACTTCCGCCCGGGCGCGAAGCCCCATGTCGCGGATGCCAAGCACTCGATTTTCAAGGACGAGAACGATGACTGACAAGCGCATCGACGAGCCCACCGGCACCGAATTCGTCGGCCATGAATGGGACGGCATCGAGGAGCTCAACACCCCCCTGCCGCGCTGGTGGCTCTACACCTTCTACGCGACGATCCTGTTCAGCCTCGTCTATGTCGTGCTCTACCCCGCCTGGCCGCTGATCGACCGGGCGACGGCAGGCACGCTCGGCTGGTCGAGCCGCGGCGATCTCACCAAGGCGATGAGCGCCGCCGATGCGGCGCGGGCGGGCACCGTGGCGCAGATTGCCGCGACCGATATCGAAGCCCTGCCCGCCAATCCCGATCTGATGCAGGCCGCCATCGCCGGGGGTGAGGCCGCGTTCAAGGTCAATTGCGTGCAGTGCCACGGCTCGGGCGCGGCAGGCTCGCCGGGCTATCCCAACCTCAATGACAATGACTGGCTGTGGGGCGGCACACTGACCGACATCCAGTACACCCTGACCCACGGCATCCGCTGGGAGGGTGCCGAGCAGACCCGCGCCAACTTCATGCCGGCCTTCGACGGGATGTTCGACGCGGGCCAGACCAGGGCGCTGGCAGGCCACGTGCTCTCGCTCAGCGGCAAGGCCAAGGCGAGCCCGGCGGGCGCACAGCTGTTCGCCGACAATTGCGCGGCCTGCCACGGCGCGGGCGGCGAAGGGATGGCGGCAATGGGCGCACCTGCGCTGAATGACGCGATCTGGCTGTTCGGCGGCACCGAGGCCGAGGTGACGAAACAGATCCGCGCGCCCCGCCACGGCGTCATGCCGGCATGGCAGGGACGGCTTGATCCGGTGACGATCAAGATGCTCGCCGCCTATGTCCACTCGCGCGGCGGCGGGCAGAAACCGGCTCCGGCGACGGCCGCAGCCGCACCGGCGGAACCCGCCGCCCCTGCCGCCACGAAGGCCGACAGCGATGGCTGAAGCTGACGAGCTCGATCGTCCCACCCCGTCCGCACCCGAAGGGCCGCGCGATTGGGGCGGGGCGCTCGGGCCACCCCCCACCGCCAAGCCCGCCCCGGCACCGGATGCCGGCTTCATGGGCAGCGCGCTCTACGAAAAGGGCCAGACGATCCACAACAAGCGGATCGACGGCCCCTTCCGGCGCTTCAAATGGGCGGTGATGGCGATCACGCTGACGATCTACTACGCCACCCCGTGGATCCGCTGGGATCGCGGCCCTTACGCCCCCGATCAGGCGGTGCTGGTCGATCTCGCCAATCGCCGCTTCTACATGTTCGATATCGAAATCTGGCCGCACGAATTCTACTTCGTGGCAGGCCTCCTCATCATGGCGGGGATCGGGCTGTTCCTCGTCACCTCGGCGGTGGGTCGCGCGTGGTGCGGCTATGCCTGCCCGCAGACCGTGTGGACCGACCTGTTCCAGCACGTCGACCGCTTTTTCGATGGCGACCGCAACGCGCGGATGCGGCTCGACAAGGCCCCGTGGACTGCGGGCAAAACGGCGCGGCGGCTGGCCAAGTGGACCACCTATCTCGCGATCAGTTTCTGGACCGGCGGCGCGTGGATCATGTATTTCGCCGACGCGCCTACGCTTACTGTTGATTTCTGGACCGGAAAGGCCGCCCCCGTCGCCTATGCCACGGTCGCGATCCTCACCGGCACGACCTTCTGGCTGGGCGGCTTCATGCGCGAACAGGTGTGCATCTATATGTGCCCCTGGCCGCGCATCCAGACCGCGATGCTCGACGAGAAATCGCTGATCGTCACCTACAAGGACTGGCGCGGCGAACAGCGCGGCAGCCTCAAGAAGGCGGCCAAGAACCCTGACCAATACGGCGACTGCATCGATTGCAATATGTGCGTCGCCGTCTGCCCGACGGGGGTCGATATCCGCGAAGGCCAGCAGATCGGCTGCATCACCTGCGGGCTGTGCATCGATGCCTGCGACCGGGTGATGAAGGAGGTCGGCCGCCCGCGCGGGCTGATCGATTACGCCACGCTCGACCAGTGCAAGGCCGAAGCCGCGGGCGCGCCTGCCACACCGGCGTGGAAGGCGCTGCTGCGACCGCGCGTGTTCATCTATTTCGGCGTGTGGGCGGCGATCGGCGCAGGGCTGCTATTCGCGCTCGGCACCCGCACCCACACCGATCTCAGCGTCGCACCGGATCGCAATCCACCCTTCATGTTGCTGAAGGATGGCTCGGTCAGGAATGCCTACACGCTGCGGCTCAGGAACATGGAGGCCCGCCCGCGCGACATGGAGATTGCGCTGCAAGGCCTGCCGCGCGGCGCGGTGATGTGGACCGAGGCTGTCAGCCTCGAAAACGCGGCGCCCACCCAGACTGTCAGCGTTCCGGCGAACGAGACCAAGGTCGTGCGCGCCTATGTCATGCTGCCCCCGGGCGAGCGGGCCGAAAACTTCGCCTTCCGCCTCACCAGCCGCGACGAACAGCGCGAAAGCGATGTTGCAGAAACCACCTTTGCCATGCCGGAGAACCAATGATGGCGAGCCAATCGAAAGCCTTTACCGGCAAGCACATGGCGGCAATTTTCGTCGGCGGCTTTGCGATCATCATCGCGGTCAATCTGCTGATGGCGAGCGTCGCGGTGGGCAGCTTCCACGGCACTGTGGTCGATAACTCCTATGTGGCAAGCCAGAAGTACAACGGCTGGCTGAAGCAGGCCTCCGCCTCGAAAGTGCTGGGCTGGCAGGCCGTGCCGCATCGCCGCGCGGATGGGCGGGTGGTGGTGGAAACCATCGCCGCGCCCGCCGCCGCACGGATCACTGCCACGGCCGAACGCCCTCTGGGCGCGCGCGAGGATACCACGCTGACCTTTACGCCGCAGGGTCAGGGCCGCTGGCTTTCCAACGAAAGCCTTGCACCCGGACGCTGGCAGGTGCGTCTCGCGATCCGTGCGGGAGAGCAGGCCTGGGCCGGGGAGGCTGAAATCCGGTGAACGCGCCCGCCCACCTTTCCGCCGACGATGCCGGAACGCTTGCCACCACGCGCTTTACCGTGCCGGGGATGAAATGCGCCGGCTGCATCGGCAAGATCGAGCGCGAGCTGCCCAAGCTGCCCGGCATCGCCGCCGCGCGCGCCAATTTCTCGGCCAAGCGAGTCGCCATCCGGCATGATCCGGCGCTGGGCGAAGATGCGCTTGTCGCCGCGCTGCTCGGCCTCGGCTTCGAGGCGCAACCGGTGTCTGAAAATCCGCTCGGCGATGAAAGCAAGGAGCGCAAGCGCCTGAACCGCGCACTCGGCGTCGCGGGCTTCGGGATGATGAACGTGATGCTGCTCTCGGTCAGCGTCTGGTCGGGCGCGGACGGGGCAACGCGCGAGCTGTTCCACTGGCTTTCCGCGCTGATTGCCCTGCCGGTGATCGCCTATGCGGGCCGCCCGTTCTTCGACAGCGCGTGGATGGCGCTCTCCCACCGGCGTACCAACATGGACGTGCCGATCAGCATCGGCGTCATCCTCGCCACCGCGCTCAGCCTTTACGAGACCATCACCGGCGGGGCGCACGCCTTTTTCGATTCCGCAGTGATGCTGCTGTTCTTCCTGCTCGCGGGCCGCGCGCTTGATGCCGAGATGCGCACCCGGACGCGGGCGGGGATCGGCGCGCTGCTGGGGCGGATGGGCAAGAGCGCCAGCGTGATCGGCCCCGACGGCCCGACCCGGCGCGTGGCGGCCAGGGACCTTGAGCCCGGAATGCTGGTGCTGGTCGCCGCAGGGGAAGCCCTCGCCGCTGATGGCGAGGTGGTGGAGGGGGCAAGCGCGCTCGACAACGCCATGCTCACCGGCGAAAGCGCGCCCGAACCCGTGGGACCGGGCAGCGCGGTCCATGCCGGAGCGATCAACCTTTCCGCACCCTTGCGCGTTCGCCTTACCCGCGTGGCCGAGGACACCGCGCTTGCTGAAATCGCGCGGCTGATGGACGAGGCGGGGCAATCGCGCAGCAGCTATGTCCGCATCGCCGACCGCGCCAGCCGGCTCTATGCGCCGGTGGTGCACAGCCTTGCCGCGCTGGCCTTTGCCGGATGGATGATCGCAGGCGCAGGCTGGCACCAGTCGCTGACCATCGCGATCGCCGTGCTCATCATCACCTGCCCCTGCGCGATGGGCCTTGCCGTACCCGCCGCACAGGTGGTGGCGAGCGGCGCGCTGCTGCGGCGCGGCTTGCTGGTGAAGGATGGCAGCGCGCTTGAACGCCTCGCCGAATGCGATGTCGCGCTGCTCGACAAGACCGGCACGCTGACGCTGGGCGAACCCCGCGCCGATGTGAGCGCGCTTTGCCAAGAGGCGCGGAGCATCGCGCTCGCGCTCGCGCAGACCAGCCGCCATCCCTTGAGCCGGGGCCTCGCCGCCGCACTGCTGCGCGAAGGAGTGCAACCCGCCGCCGTCACCGCCATCACCGAAGCAAGCGGCCACGGTCTTGCCGGGCGCTGGCAGGGGATCGCCGTCGCGCTCGAACGGCCCGATGATGTCGCCGCCGATCTCGCGACAACCTTGCGTATCGGTGACACCGTGCAGACGATCCGCTTTGCCGATCCGCTGCGCTCTGATGCCGCCGCCGCGCTCGCCGCGCTGAAGGCGCAGGGCCTGCCCGCCAGCATCCTCTCGGGCGATCGCGCCGCGCCGGTCGATGCGCTGGCGCAGGCGCTGGGCCTGCCCGCGCAGGCCGAGGCCCGCCCGCAGGACAAGCTTGCCGCGCTTGAGGCATTGAAGGCGGCAGGCCACCGCCCGCTGATGGTGGGGGACGGTCTCAACGATGGCCCCGCCCTCGCCGCCGCCCATGCCTCGATTGCTCCCGGCACCGCCTCGGATGCCAGCCAGCAGGCCGCCGACGCGGTGTTCACCGGCGAAGGGCTGATGCCGGTCGCGCTGGCGGTACGGGTGGCGCGGATGACGATGCGGATCGTGCGGCAGAATTTCGGCTTCTCGATCCTCTACAACTTCCTCGCCGTGCCGCTCGCGCTGCTGGGCCTTGTCACCCCGCTGGTGGCGGCGATTGCCATGTCGGTGAGCTCGCTGGCGGTGGTCGCCAATTCGCTACGCCTTGCGGGAGCCGCAAGATGACCGGTCTCGCCTTCCTTATCCCGATTGCGCTCGGCATGGGGCTGATGGGCCTTGTCGCCTTCCTGTGGTCGATGCGCGACGGCCAGTATGACGACATGGACGGAGCGGCCAACCGCATCCTGATCGAGGACGAGGAGCCATGAGCCTCGCCCTTCCGCTCGCCCTCGCAGCGCTGGTGCCGGTGATGATCGGCCCGCTGCCCGCAACCGAGACCACGATCACCGCCAAGCTGTGTGGCGGCGGCACGATCACCATTCCCCTTGGCGATGGCAATGCGCCCGAGGACGACGGCTTCTGCCATCCCAAGGGCTGCCACGCGGGCACCTGCCGCGAAAAGGACAAGCGCCGGATTTGATCTGGCGCAAAGACCGTTCCTGCCTGAGCCGCTCTAAGCACCCCATGTGGACCTATCACCCAGAGCTGCTCGCGACTCCCGTGCCGCGCTACACCAGCTACCCCACCGCTGCCGATTTCGGCATGCTCGACGAAGGCACAATCGAACGTGCGATTGCCGGGGCGGTGGGGGACATATCACTCTACCTCCATATCCCGTTCTGCGAGCAGATCTGCTATTACTGCGGCTGCAACACCGCCGTTTCGGGCAAGCGCGCGCGGGTCGAGGCCTATCTCGCCGCGCTGCATCAGGAGATCGCGACGGTCGGCAGCTTGCTGCCCCAAGGCGCGCGGGTGCGGCGCATCGCCTTTGGCGGGGGCAGCCCCAACGCGATCGAGACCGGCGATTTCCTCGCGCTGGTGGATAGCCTCCACGCCCATCTGCCGCTGTTCGCCCCCGAATGGTCGATCGAACTCGATCCGCGCAGTCTGACCTCGGCGTGGGGCAAGGTCATCGCTGCCACCGGCATCACCCGCGCCAGCATGGGCGTGCAGACTTTCGCCGCCCATTGCCAAAAGGCGATCGGGCGCGAACAATCGCTGGCGATGATCTGTCGCAGCGTCGACTGGCTGCGCTCAGGAGGGGTGACCTCGCTCAACTTCGATCTGATGTATGGCCTGCCCCATCAGACCGAGACGGATCTCGAAGACAGCTTGGCCTATGCCCACAAGCTCGGCGCCGACCGGATCGCAGTGTTCGGCTATGCGCACGTGCCTCACATGGTGCCGCGCCAGACGATGATCCGCGAGGACGCGCTTCCCGCTGCCGAGACGCGCTTTACCATGGCGAGCGAGGCGCACCGCATCCTCACCGGGCAAGGGTATGACGCAATCGGGTTCGATCACTTTGCCCTGCCGCATGATCCGATGGCCCGCGCGGTGCGCGGCGGCACGCTACGCCGTAATTTCCAGGGCTTTACCGATGATCCGGCAGAAGTGCTGATCGGCCTTGGCGCAAGCGCGATCAGCGGCTTCCCGCAGCTCTTCGCACAGAACGAAAAGCACACCGGGCGCTATCGCCAGTTGTCGGGCGAGGGCCGCCTTTCGGCCAGCCACGGCATCATCCGCAGCCCCGAAGACCAGCGCCGCGGTGCGGTGATCGAGGCGCTGCTGTGCCGGAGCGAAGTGCTGCTGCCCGACGATCTGCGCGCCGAAGTGGCCCCGCGGCTCGCCCCGTTCACGCAGGCCGGTCTCGCCGCGCTCGATGGCGCAGTTCTCTCCATCCTGCCCGGCGGGCTTCCCTATGCCCGGGTGATCGCCGCGCTGTTCGATGCCTACCGCGCACTGGCGCCGCGCCGCTTCAGTTCCGCAATCTGAGCGGCGGTCACTTCGCGTTAGCAAACGCCCTCTATAGCCGCGCCGGAAAACGTGATAAAAAGCGAAATTATGCCGTAACTGGCGGCGCTTAGGGATGGGTAATGGGGGCAAAAGCGGCAGTCTCGCGGGCGGTGCTGATCGCCCAGATGACTGATATTCATGTCGGCTTTGCGCCTGATGAGGCGGGCGAGGAGCTCAATCTGGTGCGCCTGCGCGCTGCGCTCGCGCGGCTTGCCGATGGCCCCAACCGCCCCGACTTTCTGGTGCTGTCCGGCGATCTGACCGAAAACGGCGATGCCGCCAGCTTTGCCGAGCTCGGCACGCTGCTGGCAGACTTGCCCTGCCCGATCCTGCCGATGGTCGGCAATCACGATAGCCGCGCCACCTTTCTCGCCGCCTTCCCGCAGGTCGAGGCCGCCGCAGATGGCTTCGCGCATTATGTCGTCGACGCACCGCTGGGCCTGAGGATCATCTGCCTCGATACGCTGGAGGATGGCCGCCACGGCGGAGCCTTCTGCGAAAGTCGCGCGGCATGGCTTGCCGCCCGCCTTGCCGAAGCGCCGGACACGCCGACGCTGATCTTCATGCACCATCCGCCCGTGGTTGCGGGGATCGACTGGATGGATCCTGCCCCCGGCGAGCCCTGGATCACCCGCCTCGCCGCCGTGCTCGAGGGCCAGAGGCAGGTGCAGGCGATCCATTGCGGGCATCTTCACCGCACGATCAGCACCCGCTTTGCCGGCATCCCGCTCGGCATCACGCCCGCGATTGCGCCGCTGGTAGCGATGGACCTTTCACCGATCGACCCCGACACGCCCGACGCGCGCGAGCTGATCGTGGCCGAACCGCCCGGCTATGCGCTGCACCGCTGGGATGGCGAAAACCTCGTCACCCACTACGAACAGGTTGGCGACTGGGCCGTGCTGGCGCGGTTTCACGCCGGGCTGCAGCCGATGGTGGCAGGGATGTTTGCCGAGCGCGATTAGTTCGCGGCGGCCAGCATCACCTTGGCCGATGCGCCCGACAGCGCGCCTGCTTCAACCGGCAGCTTGGCCGGTCGCGCGGCGCCCGGATAGGCCTGCTTGAGCAGCGCCAACGCCTCGGTGATGCGGGCATGGAGCGCCGCGTTCTCGGCCTTGATCGCGCCGCCCGAGGTGGCGAAGGCGCTCGCGGCGACCCGCGCAAAGCCATAGCCGTCGAGATAGGGCTCGTAAGTGCTGCCCTTGCCCGCGATGCGGTACATCGCGCTGGCGCGTTCGATCATGTCGGTGATGACGCCCGTGGCAACCTTGGCCTTGCTCGCCTCGCTGGCAGGTGCCTTGGCCGCCGCTCCGCGCAGCGCAGCGATAATCTTGTCATAGGCGGCGTTGACCTCGGCCACGCTCTTGCCCTCGGACGCGGCGACCGAGGCATCGGTCAGCAGCGGCTTGAAATCCTTGACCCCGAGCTTGGCGAACACCGGGTCCATTTCCACCAGCACTTCGGCGGCCGGGTGGGCGAACATTTCGGCCGCGGCATCCTTCTTGCCCGCCGCATAGGCATCGCGCGCGGCGACGACGTGGGCTTCGGTCACCGCGAGCGCGATGCCATAGGCGACCGGATCCTTGGCCGCATCGGCCACCGCAACGCCGCCTTCGCCTTCGCCGCCAGCGGCCGCGCCGCCGCCTTCACCTTCGCCGGTGCCACCTTCGCCTTCGCCGCCGGCTGCGCCAGCCTCCCCCGGAGCGGCTGCCTGGGTGCTCGCACCCTCGCCGCCTTCACCACCCGCCTCGCCGCCGCACGCCGCCAGCATCCCGCCCGCAAGCGCAGTGCCAAGGCCGAGCTGGGTCCAGAGCTTGAGGGTGGTTTTCATGGGAAGCGGTATCCTTGTGCCGGAAGGGGAAATTGGTTCGGCCTGTCTTTAGTCGGAAGTGATAATCATTCGCAAGAGGCAAATGGCCAGGCGCCGCAGTCGGCGCTGGCCTGTCCCCGTCAGCACTTTGTCGAATGGTCAGATTCGGTCTTTTCACACCCCGCCCAAGTGCCCTAACACGCCGCACCCGGCCGCCTTGCGGCCACCCTCTTCCCATTGACCGCACCCCGACCGGGGGCGCGGCATCCAGACAAGGTAAGACCCGCGATGAAGTTGTTCCTGCGTGCAGGCGTCAGTGCCCTGATCCTTTCGATCCCCGCCATGGCCCAAGCCGATGAAGGGATGTGGCTGCCGAGCCAGACCGGCGCGATTGCCGAGGAGATGAAGGCGGCAGGGCTCGAACTCGATCCGACCACGCTGGGCGATCTGAACCGCCCGCCGCTGACCGCGATTGCCTCATTGGGCGGCTGTTCGGCGGCGTTCCTTTCGCCGCAGGGTCTGGTGGCGACCAACCACCACTGCGTTGCCGGTTCGCTCCAGTACAATTCCTCGCCCGAGAACGATTACCTCACCAACGGCTTCCTTGCGAAGACGCTCGGCGATGAACTGCCCGCCGCCCCCGGCAGCCGGATCTATGTGATCGAAGACCTGCGCGATGTGACCAAGGCGATGCTCAAGGGCGCCGACAAGCTCGAAGGCCGCGCCCGTTATGACCGCCTGCAAGCCAACCGCACCGCGCTGATCGAGGCGTGCGAGAAGCAGGCCAACCGCCGCTGCGACGTGCGCGCCTATTTCGGCGGGCAGCAGTACTGGCTCCAGCAGCAGCTCGAAATCAAGGACGTGCGTCTGGTCTACGCTCCGGCGGCGGGCGTGGGCAATTTCGGCGGCGAGAAGGACAACTGGATGTGGCCGCGCCACACCGGCGACTTCTCGTTCTACCGCGCTTACGTGGCCCCCGATGGCTCGTCGGCCGCGTTCAGCAAGGATAACGTGCCGTTCAAGCCCAAGGCCTGGCTGCCGATCGCCAAGCAGGGCGTGAAGGAAGGCGATTTCATCATGGTCGCCGGCTTCCCCGGCACCACCGAACGCCTGCGCACCGCCGAGGAAGCGCGGTTCTACTACGAAGAGCTCTACCCCTATCAGCAGAACATGCTGGCCACCTATGGCGACCGGATCGACGAACTGACCGCCGGCAATCAGGCCGCCACCATCGCCTATGCCGCGACGCTTCAGGGCGTCGAGAACTATGAGAAGAAAATCGCCGGACAGCTCGCCGGGGCCGACGCTATCTCGTTGACCGCCAAGAAGCAGGCCGAGGAAGCCGGTTTCCGCAGCTGGATCGCCGCCGATCCCAAGCGCGCGGAGCAATATGGCCCGGCCCTCGCCGAACTCGACCGCCTGATTGCCGAAAGCAACGCCGAAGCGCTCGCCGATGCCAAGCGCGGGCTGCTCGGGCGCGGCCAGCTCTACAGCGCGGCGCGCACGCTCTACCGCTGGGCCAACGAACAGGCCAAGCCCGACAAGGATCGCGAACCCGGCTACCAGGCGCGCGACAAGGCCTTCATGACGCAGCGCCTCCAGGTCATCGAGCGTCGCTATGTCGCCGAAATCGACAAGGCGCTGTGGGCTGACGGGATCGCCGAATACCGCACCCTGCCCGCCGACAAGCGCAGCGCGGCCTTCGATGCCTTCATGGAAGGTCGCGACCTTGCAACCTTCTACGCCGCAACCGAGCTCGGCAACACGGCCAAGCGGATGGAGTGGATGGGCAAGTCGGTCGCCGACTTCAAGGCATCCGGCGATCCCTTCATCCAGCTCGCCGTCGCCACCTATGACGAGGCGATGGCCAGCGAAGCCAAGGAAAAGGCGCGTTCGGGCGAAGTCCAGAAGGCCCGCTCCAAGGTCATGGAAGCCCGCCTCGCCTATGCCGCCTCGCAGGGCAAGACCATGTACCCCGACGCCAACGGCTCGCTGCGCTTCACCTATGGCAAGGTCACCGGCAAGGCTGTCGACGGGCAAATCTGGACGCCCTTCACCACCGCCGAGGGCATCGTTGCCAAGCACACGGGCCGCGGCGAATTCGACGCGCCCGACAAGATGGTCGAGCTGATCAAGGCCAAGGACTACGGCAGCTACATCGCGCCCGAACTCGGCACGCTGCCGGTCGACTACCTCTCGACCGTCGACATCACCAACGGCAACTCGGGCTCCTCGACGCTCAATGCCCGCGGCGAATTCGTCGGCCTCGCTTTCGACGGCACGATCGAAGGCGTGGTCAGCGACTGGATGTATGATCCCAAGATCAACCGCACCATCCACGTCGACAGCCGTTTCATGCTGTGGACCATGGACAAGGTCGACGGCGCGCACCGCCTGCTCGCCGAAATGGGCGTCGCCGGCCACTGAAACTTGAATAAGTATGCGGCGCGTGGGAATCCCGCGCGCCGCCTGCTAAGGCCTTTTCCCTGATGCAGACGCACGGGGAGTTCAGGGTCATGCGCGAAGTTGTGGCGGTCGATATCGGCGGGACCCATGCGCGTTTCGCGGTTGCGACGATGGCCGATGATGGTGCGATCAGCCTCGACGAGCCGGAAACGCTCCACACCGCCGATCACGCCAGCTTCCAGACCGCGTGGGAGGCATTCCGCGACCGCAAGGGCGGCAGCCTGCCCGCCGCCGTCAGCATGGCTATTGCAGGGCCGGTCGGCAGCCCGGGCAACCTCAATCCCGTCATCCGCTTCACCAACAACCCGTGGATCATCCGCCCCGCGCTGATCCCCGAAAAGCTGGACGTCGAGCGCTTCACCATCGTCAATGATTTCGCTGCGGTCGCCCATGCCGTGGCGCGCGCGGATGACAGCCAGTTCCTCCATCTCGCCGGGCCGGAAGAACCGCTGGGACGCGAAGGCACCATCAGCGTGATCGGGCCGGGCACCGGGCTGGGCGTTGCGCATCTGTGGCGCTCGGGCGCCAATTACCGCGTGCAGGCGACCGAGGGCGGCCATATCGACTACGCCCCATTGGACAGCATCGAGGACGCGATCCTCGCCCGCCTGCGCCAGCGCCACCTGCGCGTGTCGGTCGAGCGTGTGGTCGCCGGCCCCGGCATCGTCGATATCTACCATGCGCTTGCCGCGCTCGAAGGGCGCACCGTGCCCGAACGCGACGCGATCGAAATCTGGACCCTTGGCACCAGCGGCGAGGACAGCCTTGCCGCCGCCGCGATCGACCGCTTCTGCCTGTCGCTTGGATCGGTCGCGGGTGATCTCGCGCTGGCGCAGGGCGGCTTTGCGGGCGTGGTGATCGCAGGCGGGCTTGGCTACCGCATCCGCGACACGCTGCTCGCTTCGGGCTTCGCCGCGCGGTTCAAGGCCAAGGGCCGGTTCGAAAGCCTGATGGCCTCGATCCCGGTCAAGCTGATCGTCCACCCGCAGCCCGGCCTGTTCGGCGCGGCCGCCGCCTACTTCGCCGAGCACGGGGATAGCGCATGAAGCGCATCGCAGAACTTGAGGCGCGGCTGGGCGAATTGCACCAGCGCACCCGCGAAACGCCGCTGTTCAATCCGGTGTTCCAGCTCTCGCTCGATCTTTCGCGCAGGATCGAAGCGGGCGAGCTGACGCTCGACGAGGTGACCGAACTGGTCGCCATGCTGGAATGCGATGGCCTCAAGGCGCGCGCCAACAAGCTCAAGGGCCTGCTCGCAGCCCCCGCCTCGGGCGCCGCGCCATTGGCTGGCGCGGAGGAGGATTTCGAAACCTTCGCCAAGCGCTGGGAGCACCCGCAGCTGCACGCGGTGTTCACCGCCCACCCGACCTTCCTGCTCTCCGCCGCGCAGGCCGAAGCGGTCGCCGTCTCCGCCTCTGCGCCGGGCGAGGTCGATGACGCGGTCTGCGCCGTCCCGCCCTCGCACACCGCCGTCACGCTCGAAGCCGAACACGGCGCGGCAATGGCGGCAATGGCGAGAGCGCAGGACGCGCGCGATGCGATCGTCGCCCGCCTGTTCGAGACCGCGCAGGCGCGCTGGCCAGACGATTGGCGGACGCTTCGCCCGCTCCCGTTCCGCTTTGCCAGTTGGGTCGGCTACGACATGGACGGGCGCACCGATATCGGCTGGCACACCTCGATCGCCTTCCGCCTTCAGGAAAAGGCCGAACGGCTGGCGCGCTACACCGCCGCGCTCGAAAGCATCGATCCGGCCCACGCGCTGCTCGCCACACTGCGCCCCGCCACCGCCTTCGCTGCGGCGCGAGCGGCCGATTTCGCAGGCGATCTCGCCAGCGGAGAAGCGCTGGCCGAGGCCGCCAACCGGCTGACCACCCACAGCCCCGACAACCTGCTCTCACTCAGCCCGCTGATCGATGCGCTGGAAGCCGAAGCGGACAAGGCCCCCGCCGAGCGCGCGGCCCGCCTGCTCACCCTCGCCGCCGCAATGCGCGCCGATGGCCTCGGCATGGGGTGGATCCACTTCCGGGTGAACGCCAAGCAGCTCCATAACGCGATCCGCCGCCGCCTGCCCGAAGGCGAGGAAATCGAGCTCGCCAGCAAGAGCGCACTCGCCACGCTGCGCGCGATGGTGGACGCGGCGCGTCCGCTACGCACCAATTTTGCCGCGCTCGCGACCGAAAGCTCGACCGCGATCCGGCAGTTCATCGCGATGGCGCAGATCGTGAAGCACATCGATGCCGATGCACCGATCCGGATGCTGGTGGCCGAATGCGAACAGCCCGCCACCGTGCTCGCCGCGCTCTATTTCGCACGCCTGTTCGGGGTCGAGGACAAAGTCGATGTCTCGCCGTTGTTCGAGACCGAGACCGCGCTGGAGCACGGCGGCCGTTTCCTCGACGCGCTGCTGGCTGAGCCTGCCTACCGCGCCTATGCGCGGCAACGCGGCCGCGTGGCGGTGCAGACCGGGTTCTCGGATGCCGGCCGGTTCGTCGGGCAGATCCCGGCAAGCCTCGCGATCGAGCGCCTGCAAGGGCGGCTCGCCGAAGCAATGGCGGCGAATGGACTGGGCGATCTCGCCGCACTGGTGTTCAACACCCACGGCGAAAGCATGGGTCGCGGCGCGCACCCCTCCAGCTTGCGCGACCGGCTCGAATGGCCGCTCTCGCCCTGGGCGCGGCGGCGCTTTGCCCGCGCAGGCATCCGGCTGGAGCCCGAGGTCAGCTTTCAAGGCGGCGACGGCTATCTGTTCTTCGCCACCCCCGAACTCGCGTTGGCGACGCTCACCCGCATCGCCGAACTGCGCCCCGCCGAGGCCGATCTCGCCGCGCCCGCCGACCCGTTCTACCACCGCACCGATATCAGCCTCGATTTCTACCGCGCGATCAAGGAGCATCAGGGCGATCACCTCGCCAGCCGCACCTATGCGCGCGCAGTGACGGCCTTCGGCCTCGGGCTATTGAACCCCACCGGCAGCCGCGTCTCGCGCCGCCAGAGCGACATCAACGCCGACCGCGAGATGAGCCTGCGGCAAATCCGCGCGATCCCGCACAACGCGATCCTCCAGCAGCTCGGCTACCCGGTGAACGTGATCGCCGGGGTCGGCAGCGCCGCCGATGCCAACCGCGAAGAAGTGGCCGCGCTGCTATCGGACAGTGCGCGCGGGCGGCAATTGCTGCGACTGGTGCGCGCCGCCAATTCGCTGGCCAGCATCAAGACGATGGCGGCCTATGGCGAGCTGTTCAACTCGGCCTATTGGGCCAGCCGCACCTATCGCGGGACCGAGGATCATCTCGCCGGTGCCTGCGCGGCGCTGGCCGAGTATCTGGTCGGCGACGATCGCACCGGAGTGTTCCGCCGGCTGGTCTCGCGCCTGCGGATCGATGCGCTGAAATTCCACCGTCTGACCGATCTCATCCCGGACGAGGCGCCCCACCCCGAGCGCGAGCATGTGCGCCGCCGGATCGGAGTGTTGCAGGCGCTGCGGCTGGCGCTGCTCCAACACATGTTCCTCAAGGTGGTGTCGGTCCCCGCGTTCAGCCGCGCCAACGACATCAGCCGCCGCGACGTGATCGAGATGGTGCTGACCCTGCGCGTCGACGAGGCACTGGCACAGCTGCGGCGCGCCTTCCCGGTGCGGATTCCGGGTCCGCGCGATTTCCCGCTGGATGAACAGAGCGATTACCCTGATGGCGGCGAGGAAGGCTATGGCGCGATCGAGCGCGATTGCCTCACGCCGATTGCGCGCGCCCATGCGCTCTCGCTGAGGATCAGCACCGCGATCGCCAACGAATTCGGCGCGCATGGGTGATATTTGAGGCCCCTGACGGGGCCTTGCAGACCTCCCGCCCCGCCTCCCCACCCGGCCACCACAGAATAGTGGTACTATTGGTGGCCGGGTGGGGAGGCGGGGCGGGAGGTCTGCATCGCGCGGAAGCGCGATCGCAATTACGAACGCGCAGTGCTAGCCCGCCCGATCAGGGCCACGGGCACGCGGCTGTGGACCTTGGAGCCATCTTCGTCGAGCACCGCTTCAACGAGCGCCGCGCCTGCTTCGGCCGGATCGGGCGCGATGGTGGTCAGCGCAGGGCGGCTGAAGCGGCCGGCGAGCAGATCGTCGAACCCCATCACCCCCATGTCACCCGGCACTGCCAGATCGGCGGCGACGAAGGCCTCGATCGCGCCCAGCGCCATCGCGTCGCAGGCCGCAAACACGGCATCGACCCCGTCCCCGCGCTCGATCAGCCGGCGCGCGGCGCGGCGGCCTTCCTCCTCGCGGCTGGCGGCGTTGACGGTGGGGGCAAGGCACGGCTCCAGACCGGCAGCGCGCATCGCCTCGGCATAGCCTTCGTAGCGTTCGGTGAACTGCACCTGCGGGGTATTGAGCGCTCCCATGAAGCACGGGCGGCGGTATCCGGCGGCCAGAAGATGTTCGACCGCGAGCCGTCCGGCGGCGCGGTTGTCCGAACGCACCCAGTCAAGCTCATCGAAGGGTGAGCCCCAATAGGCGACGCGGCGCCCGTCGCTTTCAAGTGCGCGGAAATATTCCCACGCCGCCTGATTGGTGGTGGTGCCGATCACGACGAGGCCATCGGCCCGCCCCTGTTCCTGATAATGGCCGAAGAACGCCTCGGGCCGCGCCTGGAAGCTCACCAGCGTTTCGAACCCGCGCTCGGACGCGGCGACGCAGACCGAGCCGAGCAGCGCATAGGCGAAGGGGTTGATCGTGGCGGCGCTATCGCCCTCGCGGCAGATCACCACCACCGCGAGCGTGCCGGTGGAACCCCGACGCAGGCGCGCGGCGCGTTCATCGACGAAGTAGCCGAGCGCCTCGGCGGCCTCGATCACCTTGCGACGGGTGGCTTCGGCAATCGCGGGGCTGCCCGACAGCGCGCGGCTGACGGTCGGCTGGCTGACACCTGCCCGTTCCGCGACATCGAAGGATGTCGGCCGTCTTTTCGGTCCCCCGCTCATCGCCGATACCTCTACGGCCCATTGCCACGCCCGCGCAAGATGCAGGTGCATTGCTATTCGCACTGGAATTGTAGGCGCGGGTCTTGCAAATCTGGTGCGAGAGAGTGATTGTGAACGTTCGCAGGGATCAGCGAGACGGGGAGAGAACAGCAATGGCAATGGCACCGGGCACCAGCACGGCGAGCGGGTTCGAGCATGGCGCGGGGGATACGCCGCAGGTCGATGCACCGGGCCTCAACTACTTCGTCTTCGCGCTGTTCTTCATCTTCGGCGGGATCACCTCGCTGAATGACGTGATCCTGCCTAAGCTGAAAGAGCTGTTCGGTCTGTCCTTTACCGAGGCGATGCTGATCCAGTTCTACTTCTTCACGGCCTATCTTGTGATTGGCGTCCCCGGTGCCGCGCTGGTCAAGCGACTTGGTTACATGAAGGGCGCTGCCTTTGGCTTGATTGTCATGCTGATCGGATGCCTGCTGTTTATCCCCGCAAGCACCACGGCAACTTACGGACTGTTTCTGACCGCGTTCTTCGTCCTCGCCAGCGGCATCGTCGTTGTGCAGGTTGTAGCAAACCCTTTGATTTCCATGCTCGGAAAGCCCGAAACGGCGCACAGCCGCTTGACCTTTGCCCAAGCGTTCAACTCCCTTGGCACGACGATTTTTCCGCGAGTTGGTTCGGCGCTGATCCTCGGAGGGCTGGCTGGCGTGACCGCAGCAGACCTCTCAGGCGCAGAACTCGACGCTTATCGCACGGCTGAAAGCCAGGCGATTGTGAACGGCTATCTCGGCATCGCGCTCGCTCTGGCGGTAGTGGCGGCAGTGGTCTGGGCGTTTCGCAATCGCTTGCCTCACGATCCGGCGATGGTGAGTGAAACGCCGCTTGTCCCCACTGCCCGCTACATCGCAGGGCTTGCACTGATCATTCCCGGCACGATCCTGACGACATATGGCCACAACGTCATCGGCCTCATCCTGATGATCGCAGGCCCTGCCGTCTGGCTCTTTCGCAACGACCTGCTCAATCGCACCCGGTTCAGCTTCGGGGCCTTGTGCATCTTCCTTTATGTCGGTGCTGAAGTCGCGATCGGTTCGCTGATCGTCAATTATCTCATGCAGGACCATGTCATGGGCCTCACGGAAAAGGCCGCAGGCGACCTGATATTCCTCTATTGGGGCGGCGCTTTGGTCGGGCGGGTCATCGGCTCGGCAGTGTTGCGGTTCATCAGCCCGGGGATGGTTCTAACGGGGGTTGCGATGGGTGCCATCGCTCTTGTGCTATTCTCGATCAGCACGGGCGGGGTAATGTCGGGCTACAGCCTGTTGGCAGTCGGCCTGATGAATTCAATCATGTTCCCAACCATCTTCAGCCTCGCCTGCGAGAAGCTGGGCGCGAAGGCACCGGACGGATCAGGGATCATCAACATCGCCATATTCGGCGGCGCGGTGATCCCGCTGCTGACCGGCGTCCTTGCCGATGCAAGCGGAAGCCTGGGCATCGCGATGCTACTCCCGATCGCGTGCTATGCCATTATCGCGGGCTTCGGGTTCTATGCACGCAAGCCTGCCTGATCTTGCTCGCCCGACTTGAATAAGTATGCGCCCACTGGCGGATAATTCCTCGTGCGCCTAGGTAGAGCGCACGAGGAAAAGGGCCTTTGTGCATGAGCTTTACCGCTGACCGCCTGCTGCTGTTCGGAGCCACCGGCGACCTTGCGCAGCGCATGCTGCTGCCGAGCCTGTTCGCGCTCGATGCCGACGGGCTGCTCGCGCCCGATCTCAAGATCGTCGGCACCGCGCGTAGCGCGATGAACGATAGCGAATATCGCAACTTCGCCCGCGCCGCGCTGGAGAAGTTTCTGCCTGCCGATCGCCGCGGACGGATGGCGGATTTCCTCAACCGCCTCGCGTACCAGCCGCTCGATGCGACTGCGACCGATGGCTACGCCGCGCTCGCCGCCAAGGTTGGGACGCCCGCGCGCGGCCTCGCGATCTTCCTCTCGACCGCGCCGAGCCTGTTCGAGCCGACGATCAAGGGCCTCCAGTCCGCCGGGCTGACGGGCGAGAATGTCCGCATGTGTCTCGAAAAGCCGCTCGGCACCGATCTCGCCTCGAGCCGCGAGATCAATGATGCGGTGGCGGGCGCCTTCCCCGAAAGCCGGATTTTCCGGATCGACCACTATCTCGGCAAGGAGACCGTGCAGAACCTGCTGGCGCTGCGCTTTGCCAACCTGATGTTCGAGCCGCTGTGGAATGCGGCGCATATCGATCATGTGCAGATCACCGTCGCCGAAACCGTCGGCCTCGAAGGGCGCGTCGCCTTTTACGACGATGCCGGCGCGATCCGCGACATGGTGCAGAACCATATGCTCCAGCTGCTCGCGCTCGTCGCGATGGAGCCGCCCGCGCATTTCGATGCGACTGCGGTTCGTGACGAGAAGGTGAAAGTGCTGCGCGCGCTGCGCGGTGTGGAAGCGGGCGAAACCGTCACCGGCCAGTACCGCGCAGGCGCGATCAACGGCGCGGCTGTCCCCGGCTATGACGAGGAGCTGGGCAAGGACAGCGGCACCGAGACCTTCGTCGCGATCAAGGCGCATGTCGATAACTGGCGCTGGAAGGGCGTGCCCTTCTACCTGCGCACCGGCAAGCGGATGCCCAAGCGCGTGACCGAGATCGTGATCCAGTTCCGCTGCGTGCCGCACTCGATCTTCGCCGGAAAGGGCGCGACGATGCAGCCCAACCGGCTGGTGATCGGCATCCAGCCGGAAGAGAACATCACCTTGTCGCTGATGGCCAAGGTCCCGGGGCTTGACCGCGAGGGCATCCGCCTGCGGCAGGTGCCGCTCAACATCGCCATGCCCGATGCCTTCAGCGGTGCGGTGCGGCGCATCGCCTATGAACGCCTGCTGCTCGATCTCGTGGAAGGCGACCAGACACTGTTCGTCCGCCGCGACGAGGTGGAAGCGCAGTGGGAATGGGTCGATGCGATCCGCGCAGGCTGGGCCAACGAGGGCCTCACCCCCAAGACCTATACCGCCGGCAGCTGGGGCCCGAGCGCAGCCATCGCGCTGGCCGAACGCGACGGAGTGACGTGGCATGAGTAACCTCAACGACACCCTTCACAAGGTGACGCAGCGGGTGATCGAAAACTCGCGTGCAAGCCGCAGCGCCTATCTCGATCTCATCCGCCGCGAAGGCGATAACATGGGCAGCCGCAGCGCGGTCTCGTGCTCGAACCTCGCCCATGCCTATGCCGGGGCGCTGGAGGATCAGGCTGCACTGGTTTCTGGCAAGGGCGCGAATATCGGCATCGTCACCAGCTATAACGATATGCTGTCGGCGCATCAGCCCTATGGCCGCTACCCCGATCGCCTGAAGATCTACGCCCGCGAGATCGGCGCCACCGCGCAGGTCGCCGGCGGCACGCCCGCGATGTGCGACGGGGTGACGCAGGGCGAGACCGGGATGGAACTGTCGCTGTTCAGCCGCGATGTGATCGCGCTGTCGGCGGCGGTCGCGCTGTCTCACGCGATGTATGATGGCGCACTGATGCTCGGCATCTGCGACAAGATCGTGCCGGGCCTGCTGATGGGCGCGCTCCGGTTCGGCCACCTGCCTGCGATCTTCGTGCCCTCCGGCCCGATGCCGACCGGCATTCCGAACAAGGAAAAGCAGCGCGTCCGCCAGCTCTATGCCGAAGGCAAGGCGACCCGCGCCGAACTGCTGGCGAGCGAGATGGCGAGCTACCACTCGCCCGGCACCTGCACCTTCTTCGGCACGGCCAACTCCAACCAGATGATGATGGAGATGATGGGCCTGCACATTCCGGGCAGCGCCTTCATCCAGCCCGGCACGCAGCTGCGGCAGGCGCTCGACCGCGAGGCTGTGCACCGGGTCGCGCAGATCGGACGCAAGGGCGATGACTACCGCCCGCTCGGCCTCGTCGTCGATGAAAAGGCGGTGATCAACGCGGCTGTCGGCCTGCTGGCCACCGGCGGATCGACCAACCACGCCATCCACCTGCCCGCCATGGCGCGCGCGGCAGGCGTGATCTTCGACTGGGACGATCTTTCGGAACTTTCGGGCGCAGTGCCGCTGATCGCGCAAGTCTATCCCAATGGCTCGGGCGACGTGAACCAGTTCCACGCCGCAGGCGGCATGGGCTATGTGATCGGCGAATTGCTGGCCGAAGGACTGGCCCATCCGGACATTCTCACTGTCGGACGCGGAGACTTCTCCGATTACGCCAGGGAACCGGGCCTTGATGGCGAAGCACTGGTCTGGCGCGAAGTTGGAGAGAGCATGGACGACACCATGCTCCGCCCGGTCAGCAACCCGTTCAAGCCCGATGGCGGGATGCGCCTGCTCACCGGCAATCTCGGCCGCGCCTGCTTCAAGACCTCGGCGGTCGATCAGAGCCGCTGGACCATCGAAGCCCCCTGCCGCGTGTTCGAGGATCAGGCCGCCGTTGCCGCTGCCTTCAAGGCGGGCGAGCTTGACCGCGATGTGGTCGTCGTCGTCCGCTTCCAGGGCCCGCGTGCCAACGGGATGCCCGAACTCCACAAGCTGACCCCGCCGCTGGGCGTCTTGCAGGACCGCGGGTTCAAGGTCGCGCTGGTCACCGATGGGCGGATGTCGGGCGCGAGCGGCAAGGTGCCTGCCGCGATCCACTGCACGCCCGAGGCACTCGGCGGCGGTCCGCTCGCGCGGCTGCGCGACGGCGATATCGTCAAGGTCTGCGCGGTGACCTGCGAACTCAACACTACCGCCGATCTGGCGAGCCGCGAGCCCGCGCCCGATCCGCGCCCCGAACTTGGCACGGGCCGCGAGCTGTTCGGGATGATGCGCCACTTTGCCGACGGGGCCGAACAGGGCGCCAGCGCGATGCTCGCCACCGGGGGAATGTAATGAATATCGACGCCATCATGCGCACCGCGCCGGTGATACCGGTGATCGTGATCGACGACGTTGACCACGCCGTCCCGCTGGCCGAGGCGCTGGTGGCAGGCGGCCTGCGCGTGCTCGAAGTCACCCTACGCACGCCTGCCGCCCTGCCCGCGATCCGGGCGATGAAGCAGGTCGAGGGCGCGATTGTCGGCGCGGGCACGGTCACCAACCCGCGCGAGCTTGACGCGGCGCTCGAGGCGGGGAGCGAGTTCATCGTTTCGCCCGGCCTCACCGAACCGCTCGGCAAGGCGGCGATTGCGGCGGGCGTGCCGTTCCTCCCTGGCATTGCCAATGCGGGCGACATCATGCGCGGGCTCGATCTGGGGCTCGACCGCTTCAAGTTCTTCCCGGCGATGGCGGCAGGTGGCCTCCCCGCGCTCAAGGCGCTCGCTGCGCCGTTCGGCCAGTGCCGCTTCTGCCCCACGGGCGGGATCAGTCTGGAGAATGCGCCCGAGTGGCTAGCTTTCGATCCGGTGCTGTGCGTCGGCGGCAGCTGGGTTTCACCCAAGGGCGCGCCGGACAAGCCGGTGATCGAGAAGCTCGCACGAGAGGCCTTCGCGCTGCGTTAGTCCTTGGCGAGTAGCCAGCCGAAAATCTCGGGCAGGCGCGCCGCCCAGGCGTTTTCCTCGTGCTCGGCACCTTCGTAGACGCGGCTCTCCCAGTCGCGGCCCTTCTGCCAGCCCGCTGCGGCGAAGCGCGCGTCGACCACCTGCTGATAGGGCGCGTAGTACTGGTCGAGCGTGGCGGTGCCGTGGTCCATCCACACCCGCCGTCCGTCGGGCTGGCCAAGGTGCGCGGCGAACCATGCGTCCCACAGGCCCTTGAGCTCCGCCTCGTCGATGGTGCGCGGATCGACCGCAGGCCAGTGCGAGCTGACACAACCCGCGCGGCCGAACACCTCAGAGCGCTCAAAGAAGGCATAGCAGCTCATCAACCCGCCCATCGAGGAGCCGATGATCGCGGTATCATCGCGCCCTGGGCGAGTGCGGAAGCTGGCATCGACCCATGATTTGAGCGGCCCGGCGATCCATTCGAGATAGCGGTCGGAAATCACGCCACCCTTGGTCATCCCGTCCATCTGGTCGCGCAGATTGCCGCTGCTCATGTCGTAGAGGCTGCGGGGGAGATATTGCCGATGCCGGTCCACGCCCGGCGCCCAGATGCCAATGATGATGTGCGGCTCGACCTTGCCGCTCGCCCCCACGGCCAGCATTGCCTTGTCGGCAGCCCAGATCTTGTTGAAGTTCGACTTGGTGACGTCGAACAGATTGTGCCCGTCATGCATGTAGAGGACGGGGTAACGCCGGTCGTCCGCGTCGTAGCCCGGCGGCAGCCAGATGCTGAGGCGCTGCTCGGGCAGGCCGGCGGCAGAGACATTCTGGTACTCGACAAAGCGCCCCTGTCCCTGCGCCGCCAAGGGCGCGGCAAGGCCGATCAGCGCGAGCAGCGCGGCGATTAGTCGGATCATCCGGTCTCTCCCTCTCCGCCCGCAACTATCGCGCGAGCGGCGGGGATTCTCAAGCCCGCGCGGCAGCCTCGGCCAGCATCAGCGCGCCGGTGATCCCGGCATTATCGCCAAGGCGCGGGGTGATGATCCGGTGGCGTGCGCCGCCGGGCAGGTAGCCCGCATCGAGCGCCTTGGCCCGTTCGATCACGCGCGCGATCAACCCGGGCGTCTGTGCCACCCCGCCGCCGATCACCACCTCCTCGATGGCGAGGCTGGCGAACAGCATATGCGCGGCCTGCGCGATATAGTCGGCGATGATGGCATGGCCGGGATGATCGGCGGGCAGATCGGACAGCGAGCAGCCCCAGCGCGCGATGATCGCCGGGCCGCAGGCCAGCCCTTCGAGACAGTCGCCGTGGCTCGGGCAGATGCCGGCAAAGTCGCGGTCGTCGGGGTGACGGCGGGGATAGATGTGCCCCATTTCAGGGTGCGCTGCGCCGTGGACGGGCTTTCCGCCCAGCACCACACCCCCGCCGATCCCGGTGCCGATGGTGAGATAGGCGAGCCCGCCCTGCCCCCCGCCGGCAGCGGCGTGCTCGGCCAAAGCGGCGGCGTTGACGTCGGTATCGAATCCCACCGGCACGCCCAGCCGGTCGATGAAGAAGCCCGCGATGTCGCAATCGGCCCAGCCCGGTTTGGGCGTATTGGTAATCCGCCCCCAACTGACCGAGGCCGGATCGAGATCGACCGGCCCGAAGCTGCCGACGCCGAGGGCGACGAGCGGCCCCTGCGCGTCGAACCATTCCGCCGCCTCGGCCAGCGTTGTCGCCGGATCGCGGGTGGGGATGGTGTGCCGCGCGGTAATGGTGCCGGATGACGGCCCGACGGCGAGCACGAATTTGGTGCCGCCCGCCTCGATCCCGCCGAACATCAGGCAGCGGTCTCCGGCGCGAATGCGCGCAGGCTCGACCGGTCACCGTCGAGTTCGAGTTGCAAAAGCGGCGCGGGCACGCCGCCGAAGGTGCCATCAGGCAGCACATCGACAAAGCTGCACACGGTCAGGCTCGCATCGACGAACCAGCTATAGGTCTGCTGCGGGCGGTCTGCCGGATTGGCGAGCACCAGTCCGGTGCCGTTCAATGGCCGCCACGGCCCCTTCATGCTGTCTGCCACCATCCCGTACAAGCCCCCCGGTGCATGGCGCAGACCATCGGCGAAGGTCGCGGTCTGCGTCGACCAGAAAGCGTAGTAATGTTCCACGTGGAACACCAGATGGGCGCGCTCAAGTTCGTTGTTAACGCCGTCTGCGTGGAGGCAAGGGGGGGTCAAGACCCACCCTGAGGGGGTCCTGCGCGCCAATCCGAAGGCGCCGTTGAAGGCGGATTGCGAACCGGCGAGCGAAGCGGTGAAGGCGAGATATTCCGCGCCATCGGCCGGATCGCGGAAATAGGCCGGATCGCGGAAGGCCTTGATCATGCCCGGTTCGCCGTCATGGGCATCGGCGGGCATGTACCACGGCGCAGCGCCGGTGATCAGCGGTGCCGGGGCCGACCAGTCCTGCGGCAGATCATCTCCGCACAGGGGCGCATGCGTCGCCCATAATTGCTGCTGGTATCCGCCAGCCTTGGCGGCGGTGCCGGCGGCGGTGAAGAACAGCGTCACCGCGCCGTCATCAAGCAGGGCAGAGCCTGCCCATTCACGCTCGTAGCTGACCGGCATGTCGGGCAGCACCGGGCCGCAATCGTGCCACTCGCCGCCGCGCCGCTCGATCCAGTGGATTTTGGCTTCGAAGTGCCGGAGCGCCGGATCGCCGCGGTCAGGCGCGGTCAGCGCCATCCACATTTCGCGCCCGCCGATGGTTGCGCGCGCGCCGGCTGCATCCTGGAGCGGCCACATGTCCCAATAGACGCGGTCCGCGGCAAGCGCCGATCGCGTCGGCACAAGCACGGGCGGGATACGCACCGCGCTGCCGGGTTTGATCGCCCGCACGTGTTCCGCAGTCCAGACGCTGGTCATGACCATCGCTGATCCCGATCCGATAATTCAAGAAAGGTGAGGCTGGCCGCCAGGAGGAGTTGGCGGCCAGCCCCGATGCATGGCTGCGACCCTTAGAAGTCGAACCGCACCGATGCGACAACCGTCCGTCCGGCGATCGAGCGCGCGCGCACGATGCCGTTGGCCGGGATCGAACCTTCTTCCGCCTCGGTGAAGCCGGTGGCGTTGAACAGGTTCTGCGCATTCAGGCCCACCTCGATCCGCTCGATCGGGCGGAAGGCGACGAAGGCGTTTACCTGCGTGAAGGCCGGCAGCTTGAGCTGGTTGCTATCCTGCGTGAAGCTGTCGGTAGTGCCGACGAGGTTCGCGCCCAGCGTGAAGCTGTCGGTGTCGTACTGGGCAGTCGCCTGATAGACGAGATCGGCCTGACGACGCGGCTTGTTGCCGATCGTGCTAGCATCCAGCGCGTCCTTGATCTCGGCATCGGTCCAGGTCGCACCCGCCGACAGCGTGAACGGCCCGGTGCGATAGGCACCTTCGAGTTCGAGGCCGAAGGCTTCGTAAGTGGTGTCGAACAGTTCCAGCGGCGCGAGTTCGACGTTGGTTTCCGCCGTCTTGGCGAAGAACCCGGTGGCGAACAGCGACAGCCCGCTGGACTGATACTTCAGACCCGCTTCGAGCTGGTCGACCGAGGCGACCACACCCGCATCGCCGCCCGGCAGGCTGCCGTCGGTGGTGCTGACCGCGGGCGAGAACAGGCTGCGGTCGGCGGTGTGGCGGCCGCCCTGGCTGTAACGGGCGAAGACACCCAGATCGTCGGTCAGCAGGTAGTTCGCACCCAGCGAGAAGCTGAAGTAATCGAACTCGTAATTGACCGGACGCGCGCTGCCGAGCGGCAGGACACTGGTCTGGCCTTCGGCGGTGCTGATCGAGCCGTTGTTGTTGAAGTCGAAGCTGGTCAGGCCGATCCCGAAGCCGCTGTCCGATCCGGTGATCGTGCCGCTGGCATCGCCGTAATCGTAGCGCATCGAGGCATCGAGGGTCAGGCGGTCGAGCTCGACCGAGAGCGAGGCGAAGGGCGCATAGGTGCTGTAATCGACATCATAGTTCCGGCGGCAGCAATTGCCGAAGAAGGTCGCACCGAAGCCGACCACGCCGTTCTGCGTGACGAGCTGGCCCGCCGAATTGCGGATATCCACCAGCACCGCCTGCCCGTCGCCCTGCACGGTCTGGACGTGGCTGGTCCACAGCCAGTCGGTGTTGATCGTCTGGCGCGACAGGTAGAAGCCCGAGGTGAAGTTGGCGGTGCCGCCGCCCACATCGAAGCTCTTGTTGACGCGGAAGTCGTTGGTGACGTTGTCGAGGCTGTTGAGGCGGGTGTTGAACACCACCACGTTGGTCAGCAGGCCGTTACCGCCGATGGTCGCCGCATTGGCGGTCTGCCCGGCGTTGGGGCCGGTGGCGAAGACGAGCGTCGAGCCTGCGCCGCCGATGGAGTTGGCGACCGACTGGGCCGAACCTGCGCCCGCCGGGAAGGGCGACTGGAAGCTGCCCGAGTTGTCGGCAAAGCGGAAGCGGTTGGTCAGCGTCCAGCCGCCACCCACGTCGATCTCGCTCTCGATCCCGAAGGCGAGGCTCTTGACCGACAGGCCGTCACGGAAGTCGTAGCTGGCCGGGTTGTTGTTGCCGTCGAGCGTCACCGCCGGCGTCAGGAACGGGCTGTAGAGCGAGTCCGTGCGCGGGTTGAAGCCGGGGATGGCGTTGTAATCGGGGTTGGCGTTGGTGCCGCCCACGAACACCGGCTGCGGCAGGATCGTCGGGGTCGTATCGTCGAGATACTTGGCCGAGAAGCGGACATAGCCGCCATCGAATTCCTTGGTGATGTTGGCCTTGATCTGGCCGCCGTCATAGCCGTTGTAGCCGATGTCGCGCGGGCCTTCGCCGGTGCGGTAGAAGCCGCCGACGTGGAAGTAGAGATCATCGGCCAGCGGCGCGCCGTAATCGAAATCGAGGCGGTAGGTCTCGAAGTCGATGCCGACGGTGCCCTGGATCGCGCCGCCTTCCTGCTTGCCGGTCTTGGAGATGAAGTTGATCACCGCACCCGGCGCGTTCGAGGCGAAGGTCGAGGCCGAACCGCCGCGCACCGCTTCGACGCGGGCGACCGAACGGTCGGCGCGCAGGAAGTTGTCGGCGTTGCCGAAGATGATGTCGCCGAATTCGAGGATCGGCAGGCCATCTTCCTGAAGCTGGATGTAACGCGCACCGCCGGTCGAAACGGGGATGCCGCGCACCGCGATGTTGGCGTTGCCTTCACCGCCCGACGCTTCCGAGCGGATGCCCGGGATCTGGCGGATGAGGTCGGCCGAAGACGGCGCGGCGAGATTGGTGATGGCTTCGGCGCCGATGGTGCTGACCGAAACCGAGCTTTCGATCCGGTTCTGGCCGCGGGCAACCGCGGTGACGATGATTTCGGTGCCTTCGGTTTCGGCCGATTCGGCGGCCACATCATCCTGCGCCAGAGCCGGGGTGGCCAGGCTGCACAGGGCGACACTTGCGCACAGCGCGCTACGCAGATTCATGGTGATTCTCCCTCTTGTGTTCGCGCTTCTCCGGCGCCGACCAGCGTTGCCTACTTTGATTGCAAACGATTGCAATAGAAAAAATGCAATCGTTTGCAATTTGCCCTCAAACGTGTCACTCGGATAGCACAGCACGGCATAGACCGGCATATGGGACAGGATCGGGAGAGGCACGACATGGCGAACAAGCCGCGGCTTTCGTTGCTCAGAATCATCGAGATGAACATCGGCTTCTTCGGGCTGCAGTTCAGCTTCGGTCTGCAACAGGCCAATATGGGACCGATCTACGGCTTCCTCGGCGCAGACGAGGCGACCATGCCGCTGCTGTGGCTGGCCGGGCCGATGACGGGTCTGATCATTCAGCCGATCATCGGTGCGATGAGCGATCGCACCAACACCCGCATGGGCCGCCGCACGCCCTATTTCCTGATCGGCGCGGTGATCTGCACGCTCAGCCTGTTCGCGATGCCCTATTCGAGCGCGCTGTGGATGGCGGCGAGCCTGCTGTGGATCCTCGATGCCGGCAACAACATCACGATGGAGCCCTATCGCGCATATGTCGCCGACCGACTGGCAGCGGATCAGCGATCGGTCGGGTTCCTGACCCAGAGCGCCTTCACCGGCCTTGCCCAGACGCTGTCCTATCTCGCGCCGAGCCTGCTCACCGCCTTCGTTGCGCGCGATGTGCTGGATGCCAACGGCATTCCGGTGATCGTTCGGATCGCTTTCGTGATCGGGGCGATCCTGTCGATTTCGACCATCGTGTGGTCGGTCTTCCGGGTGCCCGAGCTGCCGCTCACCGAGGCCGAACAGGCCGAGCTCGCCGAAAAGCCGCTGACCGTGCGCGCGACGATCGCCGAAATCGGCGATGCGCTGCGCGATATGCCGCGCCCGATGAAGCAACTGGCGGGCGCGATGCTGTGCCAGTGGTATGCGATGTTCGCCTATTGGCAGTACATCACCTTCGCGGTGGGCCGCACGATGTACAACACCAGCGATCCCGCCAGCGCAGCCTTCCGCGAGGCGACGCTGACCACCCAGCAGGCGGGGGCGTTCTACAACTTCATCGCCTTCCTCGGCGCGCTGGTGCTGATCCCCGTAGTGCGGCGCTTCGGCGCGCGGCACACCCATGCAGCCTGCCTTGCCGCTTCGGGCGTCGCGATGCTGCTGATCCCCGGTGCGAGCACGCCCGCGGCGCTGTTCGTGCTGATGCTCGGTATCGGCATCGGCTGGGCCGGAATGATGGGCAACACCTATGTCATGCTGGCCGACTGCATCCCCCCGCAGCGCAACGGCATCTACATGGGCATCTTCAACCTGTTCATCGTTGTGCCGATGCTGATCCAGACGCTGACGATGCCGCTGATCTACGGCCCGGCGCTGGGCAGCGACCCGCGCAATGTGCTGATGCTCGGCGGAGCCTTGATGCTGGCGGGCGCCTTGGCTACGTTGCTGGTCGACGCCGGGCACCGCCGCCCGGCCGAACAGGGGCTGGTCACCGGTTAGGGGCAAGCATGTCCGCACAGGACGACAGGAATACGCGCACGACAGTGCGCACCATTACCGATCTGGCTCGGCTGGCCGGGGTCTCCCCCGGCACGGTCAGCCGCGCGCTGGCCGGCAAGAGCCTCGTCAACGCCAAGACCCGCGACAAGATCGTCAGCTTGGCGCGCGAACACGGCTTCCGCCCCAACCAGATGGCGAGCGGGTTGCGCCGCCAGAAGACCGGGGTGATCGGCGTGGTCATCCCGCTCGGCCATGACAGCCGCCAGCAGATTTCCGACACCTTCTTCATGACGCTACTCGGCTTCCTCGCCGACGAGCTGACCCGCGAAGGCTATGACCTCATGCTGCGCCGCGTGGTGCCGGAGACCGATCCCGACTGGCTCGACCGGTTCATCGGCTGCGGCATGATCGACGGGGTCATCGTAATCGGCCAGTCCGACCAGTTCGAACGGATCGAGGACGTGGCCGATGGTTATGATGCGATGGTGGTGTGGGGCAACCACACCGAAGGCCAGCGCCACTGCGTAGTCGGCACCGACAACCGGCTCGGCGGTCGGCTTGCGGCAGAACGCCTGGTCGCTGCGGGTGCCAAGCAGATCGCCTTCCTCGGCGATACCACCGCGATCGAATTCGCCGCGCGTTTTGCCGGGGCCGATGATGTGGTTCGGCGAATGAACCTGCCGCCAATCATCACCCTGCCCACCCACCTCTCGCCCGACCGCGCGAGCGAAGAGATCGCGGCGCACATGGCCGCCATCGCGGGCCGGGTCGACGGCATCTTCGCCGCGACCGACACACTCGCCGCGCTGTGCCTTACCGCGCTGCGCGAACGCGGGATTGCAGTGCCCGACGACGTGCGACTGGTCGGGTTCGACGATCTGCCGATCGCCCGCCAGACCGTGCCGCCGCTCACCACCGTCCGGCAGGATATCGGCGCAGGTGCGCGCGGGCTGGTCGACCTGCTGCTGCGCCGCATGGCGGGCGAGCAGACCGAAAGCCTCGTCCTGCCCCCGCAGCTGACCGTGCGCCAAACCGCCTGAGCGCCTCGCAACCCTCTGCAGTTGCCTGTTAACCACTTTTCGCTAGTCTCGCGTGCAGGGGTCATGCCGGTGGGGTCGCGCACGTGTTCCATGTTCTGAAGGCGATTGCCGGCGACACGCTGTCGGTCAGCTTCAATGCGAGCCGCGAATACCGCGTGTGGATCGTCGAGCGGCCCGGCGCGACCTTGCCTGCCGAAGGCCTCGCGCAGCTCAAGCAGCAATGCGAAACCGTGGTGCGTGCCTGCCTGTCGGGCGAGCTGCTCGACTACGGCCTGTTCGCAGAAGACGGCGCGGCCTGGTCGCGCAGCGTCATAACCCTTGTCACCCGAACCAGCGATGGCCAGCCGGTCGCCTTCAACGCCATGCCGCTGCTCGATATCGTGCGCGGCGGCCAGCGCGAGGCGGTGCTGCACCTGGGGCTCGTCATGGTCGATCCGGCCGAACGCAGCGGGGGGCTCAGCTGGATCCTCTACGGCCTCACCTGCTTTGCGCTGTTCCTGCGGCAGGGGATGCGGCCCCTTTGGGTGAGCAGCGTCACGCAGGTGCCCGCCGTTGTCGGGATGGTGGCCGAGACATTCAGCAATGTCTTTCCGGCGCAGGGGCGCACCCCGCAATCCTTCACCCACCGCCACCTTGCCCACCAGATCATGCGGGCGCATCGCCATGCCTTCGGCGTGGGCGAGGATGCCGGCTTCGATGCTGATCGTCAGGTGATCACCAACGCCTATACCGGCGGGTCGGACAACCTCAAAAAGACCTTCGAAGTCGCCGCCAAGCACCGGCACGAGGCCTTCAACGCCTTCTGCCGCGAGCAGCTCGATTACGCGCGCGGGGATGATGTGTTGCAGATCGGCGCGCTCGATCTCGCTGCGGGAGGACGCTTCCTGTCGCGCAGCGTGCCGCGCGCGGCGCTGCCGCAGCTTGCCGTGCAGGCGATCGTGCTGCTGACCGGCGCGCTGCTCGCCCCGGTGATCCAGTGGCTCGACCCTGCCCGCCCCTATGGCCGCCTGCGGGCGAGAACGTGAGCACAATGATGACCGCATTCGATTATGCCGAAATGACCACCCGCAACCGCGGCTTCGTGACCGAGGCCGAACAGGCGCGGCTACGCGAGGCCGCCGTGTTCATCCCCGGCGTCGGCGGCATGGGCGGCGCGGCCTTCATGGCGCTGGTGCGCGCGGGCGTGGGCCGCTTCGTGATCGCCGATATCGACGTGTTCGAGGTCTCGAACCTCAACCGCCAGCTGTTCTGCCGTGCCGACACCATCGGCGAGCTCAAGGCCGAAGCCGCCGCGCGGCTGGCGTTGGAGATCAACCCGGAGTTGCAGATCGAGGTGCTGGGCCGCGAATGGACGCAAGCCCTGCCCGATATTCTCCCGCGCGTCGATGTGGCGATCAACGGGACGGACGATGCGGCGGCAGGCGCGGAATACTACCGCCAGTGCCGCACCCACGGGCGCACGCTGATCGATGCCTATGCCTCGCCCCTGCCCTCGGTTACCGTGGTGCGCCCGCAGGACCCGCGCCTCGAAGAACGGCTCGGCTACCCTACCATCGGCGTGCCGTGGCAGAGCATCACCAAGGACATGGGCGTCGAATGCCTGATGCGCGAGATCGAATATGTGCTGGTGCACTCCTCCAGCCACAAATATGTCGACCTTGATGTCGCGGGCGAGGTCGCGTCGGGCAAGCGTTCGCGCTTCAGCTTTTCGACGATGGTGACGATGGCAGGCACGCTGATGGCCGAAGAGGCGATCCGGGTGATCCTCTCACGCCCCGGCGGCACCGATTATCGCGGCTATTTCTTCAACGCCCACGCGATGAAGACGGAGCGCCCGCTCCCCGCCCCGCTGGCTTTTGCCAAGCGCGCGCTGGTCCGGCGGTTCATGGCGAAGTTGCTGGCCGAATGACCGCTATCGGCGCGCTGCTGACGGCCATCGGGCTGATCGCCGCGCTCGTCGCGCGGGCCGGTGTCGCGCAGGCGGCACGGCGCGCGGGCGGCGGCGGTGTGGCCGGACACCTGCGGATCGTGCTGACCCTGATCGCGCTGCTGCTCGCGCTGCGGCTCGCCAACGCCGCCTTCCCTTCGAGTGTGGTGGTGGCGTGCATCATGGTGGTCGCCGCGTGGCTGCCGCTGGCAACTTTGCGGCTGGCCGAAGAGCTGGTGCGCCGCCACGCTGCCCGCTGGCTCAAGCTGCTGGCGCTTGGCGGGGCGATCGGATTTTCGGTCCTGGCGGTGACGCTGGGCCTCGTCTGGACCGGCCCTGCGATCATCGCGCTCGCGCTGTATCAGGCGGCGGTGATGGCGGCCGTGCTGGTGCATCTGATCGTTGAGCGCCGCGCGGTCTCGCTCGCGGAGCGGCGCGCGATCGATATGCTGGCGCTGGCCTTTGCCATCGCCGTGCCGCTGCTGGCGACCGATTTCCAGCGCCTCTTCCCCGATCTGCCGTTCCGCGGCGGGCCGTTTGCGGCGCTCGTGTTCGTGCTGGCCTGCTCGCGGCTGGCGGGCGAGGCGAGCCGGCCGCTGCGGCTGCTCGGCGATGTCGCGATTGCTGCGGGGGCTGGCGGATTTGCCGCGCTTGGCGCGCGGCTCCTCGCTGCGCCCGATGCGCTCGCGCCTGCGCTGTCGGCGACGGCAGCGGGCGGCGCGGCGCTGGCGCTGCTGATCGAACGCTTCGCCGATCCCGCCAGCCGTGATGCAGGGCTCATCGCCCCTATCGCACGCGCCGGGCCAGACGAGGCCGCGATCCTCGCCGCCCACCCGCTGCTGGCGAGCGGCGTGCCGGTGACCGCCGGGTCGCTCGCCGATCTGCCCGAAGACATCATCACCGCCCTCGCCGCCAAGCCCGTAATTGGCATCCCCGCCGATCAGGTGGACGACACGCTGGATGGCGCCGCGCGCGAACTGCTCGGCCGCTACGGCGCGAGCCACCTGCTGCGCCTCTCGCAAAGCCCGCCGCGCTTTCTCGCCGTATCGGGCGGGGCGCTCAATGCCGACCGCCTGACCGACGAACTCACGATTGTCGCCCGCCTGCTGGAGCATGCCCCATGACCCTCACCTTGCGCGAAGGCGACGCCTGCGCCTTCTTCGACGCGCCGTTCAACGCCTATCCCGAAAGCGTCGGCTACGTCTCGCCGATGAAGGGCGATGTCGAAAAGATGCTCGATCCGGCCAAGAACCCGCTCTGGCTCTCGGGCAACCCCTTCCGCTTCTGGACGGTGCACCGCGATGGCCGCGCAATCGGCCGGATCATCGCCCATCTGCACCGCCAGTCGAACACCCGCTGGGGCTGGAACCGCGCGCAGTTCGGGTTCTTCGACTGCGCTGATGACCCCGAGGCTGGACAGATGCTGCTGTCCGCTGCCGAAGGCTTTGCCCGCGAACAGGGCGCAGACGAACTGGTCGGCAACTTCAACCTCACTGCCATGCAGCAATGCGGTGTTATGACCGGCGGCTTCGGTGAACAGGCCTATACTGACATGATCGTCGGCGCGCCATGGCTGCCGGGGATGCTCGCGGCGGCAGGCTTTGCGCCCTACTTCCCGATGACTACCTTCGAGGTCGATCTGACCCGCGCCAGCGTGCCCGTGCCGCCGCTCGATCCGGCACGGTTCGAATTCGCCCCGATCAAGAAATCGACCTTCCCCGAACGGATGGAAGAGGCCCGCCAGCTGCTCAATGACGGGTTCTACGACAACCCGATGTTCGTGCCGCTGACGCCGGAGGAATTCCAGTTCCAGGCGGGCGAATTGAGCACGATCCTCGATCCGCGCCTGTCGTCGGTGCTCAAGCGCGACGGCCAGCCTGTCGGCGTGATCATCGCGATCCCCGACTTGAACGGCTTCCTGAAAGCCACCCGCTCGCGTTTTGGCCTTTCCACGCCGTGGCACTTCCTGCGTTACCGGATGAACCGCAAACGCGCGGTGCTGATCTTCTATTCGGTCGCCCGGGCGGCGCACAGCCAGGGGATCATGGGCGCCATGATCGCGCATACGCTGGGCCGCGTGCAGGCAGCAGGATACGAAACCGTCGGCGGCACGTGGATTTCGGATGAAAATCCGGCCAGTCTCAGGCAAGTTGAAAAGCTGGGCGGGCGGGCACTGCACAAGCTCCACCTGTTCCGCAAGGAACTGACATGAGCACCAAGATAAACCCTGACCGGCTGCGCGGACTGGTGGCGGCGGCGCTCGCATCGCCGAGCGTCCACAATGTCCAGCCCGCGCGCTGGAAGATCGACGGGGACGCGCTGATCCTGCTGGAAGATCCGTCGCGCAGGCTGTCGGTGGGCGATCCGCGCGGCAATGATGCTGCCATCAGCCTCGGCGCAGCGGCAGAGGGCGTGGCGATCGCTGCCTCGGGCGAGAAGCTGACCACCCATGTCGAGCGGTTGAGCGGCATGCACGGCCGGTTGCACGCAATTGCGCGGCTGACGTTCAAGGGCCGGGGAAAGCCCGATCCGTTGCTGCCAGTGCTGTCCGAGCGGGCCTCGTGGCGCGGGGACTTCACGCCGCCTTCGCCCGATGATCGCGCCGGCGTGGCAGCCCTTGCGGGCGATGACCGCATCCTGATCACAGATCCCGCCGCGATTGCCGATCTGGCGGCGCGCTATGATGCAGCCAGCTTCGCGATCATGGAGGAGGCGCGGTTCCGGGCCGAGCTGCGTCACTGGATGCGGTTGAAGCCAAGCCACCCCGGCTGGTCGCGCGACGGACTTAACGCAGCGGCGATGCAGCTTTCAGGACTGGAGGCGACCGCCGCCGGCGCGGTGCTCGGCCCGCTATTCCGCCCGCTCGCCGCGCTGGGCCTTGCTCCTGCGCTGCTGGCAGAGGCCAAAAGCTTCACCAATGCCGCTGGTGTCGCGCTGTTCCATCGTCCGGCGGACGAAGACCCGTTCGAGAGCGGGCGCGCCTTCCACCGCTTCTGGCTCGCAATCGATGCGGCGGGCTTCGGCGCCAACGTGCTCGCTGCGCTGGCCGACCATCGCCCGACCGCAGCGATGCTGGCGATCGACTATCCCGTGGGCGAAGGTCGGCGGCTGGTCAGCGCCTTCCGTATCGGGCGGCGCGACGGCCCGCCTTTCGCCCGCGCACGCCTGCCGCTCGACGAAGTGCTGCTGCAAGGCTAGAGCGCCGCGATGGACATGGCCGACCTTCTCCAGCGCTATTTCGGCACCCGCGAATTGGGCGAGGTGGCGCCTGCTGCCCTGTCTGCCGGGATCGAGCGGATGGAGGTCGATTTCGGGCTTGAGCAGGAACGCGGCCCGCGTTTTGCACTGTGGACGCTGCTGCTGGTGCTCGGCTCCGCACCCGATCTCGACATCGCTTTCGAGCACGAGGAAGACCGCGAGGCCGCGCGCAATCTGATGGATATGCTCGCCGCAGCGGAGCCTGAATAGGCGTCAGGCAGCGATCATGGCGGGCTGCTTGACAGCCACCACGAGATCTTCCGCCGTCATCGGCCGTCCGACAAAATAGCCCTGTGCGTAATCGCAGCCGATGGCTTCGAGGAACGCGAGGCAGACCTCGTCCTCCACCCCTTCGGCCACCACCTTGATGCCGAGCTCGTGCGCCAGCTGGATGGTCGAGCGCACCATCATCGCATCGCCGCGATCAACATGGGCGTGTTGCACAAAGCTGCGATCGATCTTCAGCTCGGACACAGTGAGGACCTTGAGATAATTCAGCGTCGACTGGCCAGTCCCGTAATCGTCGAGTGCGATGTTGATCCCCGCCTCGCGGAAGGCAGCGAGCATAGCGATGGCCCTGTCAGTATCTTCGAACTTGGCGGATTCGGTCAGCTCGAAGGTAAGCCTGTGCGCCGGCGCGCCTGTACGCGCGAGCAGCGCCAGCACTTCGCCTGCGAAAGCATCCGATCCCAGCGCCCGCGCCGAGACATTGACCGCAACCTGGATCACAAGCCCCAGATCGCAACAGCGGCGCATGTCCTCGATCGCCAGCGCCATAACGTGCAGCGTCAGATCATCGATCCGTCCGCTTTCCTCGATCAGCGGGATGAACAGATCCGGCGGGATCAGCCCGCGTTCCGGGTGGTGCCAACGCACCAGTGCCTCGACCGCGTCGATCTGGCCCGTGGCGATGTTGAGCTTGGGCTGATAGAGCACCCGGATCTGGCCTTCGCTCATGGCATCGTCGATCTCGCCAAGCAGCGAAAACTGCCGGGCGAGGGCTTCACTCTCACCTTCGGCGTGGAGCCGCCACTGCTTGCCCGACCGCTTGGCGAAGGCAGCCGCCTGCGCCGCGTAGACGGCGGGCAAGGGACCATCGGCCGGCGCCACACCAAAGGTCAGCGCAACAGCGACCCGCCGGCCGTCAATCTCGAACGGGCTCGACATCACCGCCCGCAGTGCCGCCATCTGGTCTTCCAGATCGCAGATTTCCTGCCGCGTGGCCCATGCCAGCATCCGGTCCTCGATCCTGCAAATGCGCGTCTGCGGCATCGTGCTCCCGAGGCGTTCCGCAAGGCGGCGCATCAGCTTGCCGAGATTGTCTTCACCGACTGTCAGCTTGATGACATCGAAGTCCTCGATCTGCGCTGCAATGACGTAGCGATGCTCGTCCGCGCGCAGGAGCAAATCGAGCGCCAGCTTGTTCGGCAGGCCGCTATCGGGATCGGTCCGCCGTGCGCGGCTTGCTGCGCGGTGGGTGATCATCGCGGTCAGCACGCTTGTTGCCAGCGCAACCAGCGCGAGCGCGGGAACAATCTCGAACCATATCCCCCACAGACCGCGCGCCGCAGCCCAAAGCGCAAACAGCAGCACCGTAGCAATTGCGGCTCTCGCTAATACGACGCGGCGTCGCTTGGCATTCCCGACCAGCAGGCCGAAAAGCCCGACGAGAGCCAACGGGGCAACCCAGCCGCCATAGGACGGGACCCCGCCACGCAGCGTCTCGGCCGCCAACGCCTGGACCATCACTCCCGGAATGACGCCGTAACGCGGCACCGGGTAGCGATCACCCATCTCGATCGCGGTCGCGCCGATGATCACGTCCTTGCCCTTGAGCGCGTCGGCTTGAAAGGCGCCGCGCTCCACTGCCGAAAAGCTGTGACGCGGGATGGTGTCGAGCCTTATCGCGTAGTCGATCGGAAAGCTCCGCCCCACCGTGCCAGAGCGTCCTGCCACCAGTGCAGCGATCGATGGGCGCGGGGTGCCACCGGTGATCGTGCCCAGCGGCATCCGGCGCACAAAGCCGTCGGGATCGGGAATGACCGAGACCGACGCGAGTTGCGCATGGCGTCGCAGCAGCTCGATCGGCAGTGAATCGAGCTGACGCCCCTCCTGGAAGCCGGCGTTCTGGGCAAAGGTCGGCAAGGCCACAGGCACCCGCGAGCGGGCCAGCGCTGCGGCGAAAGCGCGATCCTTGTCGGGCTCGGACGTACCCGAGAAATCGAGGTCGAAGCTGATCGAGCGCACCCCGGCAGCATCCAGCTGGCTGACTATGCGCGCATAGTGATCGCGCGGCCACGGCCAGCTGCCAACGCTGGCCATGCTGGCGGCGTCCATTTCCACCACATGGACCTGTCCGCTCGAGGGACGGTCGAAGAGCAGGAAAGACAGCGCATCGAGGCGTTGCTCAGCCGCGCGGAACCAGCCGCCAAATGCAGCCAGCACCACGAGCATCGTCATGGCCAGCGTTGCCACGGCAGGCTGCAAGCGCGGCCCTGCCCGCTTGGACATCAGGATGGAGAGGTCTGGCACGTGGGCAAGCCCGGCTTTCCGGCCCTCAACGCGGCGGGGTGCGGCCACCCGAGCGCGGATCGGTCGGCGTGCCGGAGCCAGCGCGGAGAGTATCAGCGCCTCCGGACGGGGCGCGTGCTCCTGCGCCCGTGCCCGTCCCCGCCGTTGCGCCCGCGCCAGTACCCGCCGTACCGACAGGGGCGACCGGCGCCTGGGTCGGGCTGGTGGCTGGCGTGGGGGCAGCAACATCCGTCGGCGTGACTCCGGCCACAGCGCCCTCGCTGGTGTCGCCAATGCGTCCGCCATCGCTGCTCAATGCGGGCTCGGTTCCGCGCGCCGTGTTTTCCGACACAACCGCTGCCGCGAGCACCGACACCTGACCAGAGGCAAATCCGCCCGAATAGCTGCCAATGTCGGCGGGGCTGCTGGCGATCACGCCGTCGATCCGATTGCTTCTGTATTCGGACGACGGTTCTGCTGACGCAGGCGTAGCTGACCCATCAGACACCGCGTTCGCCCCCGCTGTGGGCGCAGCCGCAGCCGAGGCAGATGCGCTTTCGCTGCGGGCAGGCGAATCGACGACCCGCTGGCCAACGCCTTCGCCTTCGACCACCAGTCGCAGATTGTCGTTCGCAGCGATCATCGCCACCGCGCCGGGGAGTATCAGCTCGCGCGCACCGCCATCAAGAGTCGAAGCTTCAACCGCGCCCTCGGTCACTTGCAGCGTCGCGCCTTCATCATTGACCGCAATGATGAAGGTCGTGCCCTTCACCACCGCGACCAGATAGGGGGTCTGCACGCCGAAATGCGGATCAGCCTGCTTGCCGATGTTGAACAGCGCGCTGCCATAGTCCTGAATGATCTGCACGAGCGAGCGCTCCTGCTTGGGCGGCGCAATCCGGATCTGCGCGTTCTGGCGCAAGGTAACGAATTCCCGCCCGCGCACCAGCACCGCACTCGATTGCGCCTTGGTGCGAACGATTGCACCCGGAGCAAGGATTGCGCCTGTTTCGGCCCGGCGTTCGCCGCGCGCGTCGATGAGAACGACCGCGCCCTTCGCTTCGCTGATCGTCCAGTCCATGCCTTGTGCAAAGGCGGGAACACTGCCGAACAGGATCAGAAACAGCGGAAGAAAGAAACGGAAAAGCTTGGACATAGGAATACCCCTCATCCAGCGCCCTTACGCCTCACAAGCAGACGCTTCGTTGACGCATGAGGTTAAGAGAAGGTTTCGCAGAATTTTGTTTAACCATTTGATCCTAAGCACGAGGCCGATTCCAAAAAAGTGACGGGTTCGTGCGGCTGGTAAAATTCATCATTGTTGTGCCTTTGCTGGTGTCCGGCCAGGCGGTCGCGGCGCAGGACGCGCTCGACCGCACGAACCCCGTGCAGCAGGTCGACCGCGAACGCACGCTGATGCCCGTCAGACAGCAGGTCAGAATCGACATTCAGCCGGTGATTGACGCAACCGCGCCGTCAGATGATGTGCCGCCGCTCGAGGTCGGTTCGATCGTGATCGACGGGCTCGACACACTTCGCCGCAGCGATTTTGCCGCCGTGATCGAACCCTATGCCGGCCGCAGCCTTTCACGTGCAGAATTGCGCCAACTCACCGATCAGGTCGCCGATCATGCGCGCAAGCAAGGCTATATCCTCGCCACAGCCTGGATTCCGGAGCAGGCCTTGACCGGCGGCATGCTCCGCATCCGGGTGGATGAAGGCGGTATCGATGCAATCCGGCTTGAAGGCGTGGATGATCCGGCGGTGCGCGCCCAGCTCCAGACCCTGATCGATCAGCGCCCGATCACGCTTGAGCGCCTGCAACGCGCCGTGCTGCTGGCCGACGATCTGCCCGGTGCATGGATTCGCTCCACCCGGTTCGAAAATGAGGGCGCACGTCGCGTGCTGGTGGTCGATGCCCGGCGCGAGGATTTCCGGGGCACAGTTCAGGTCAGCACCGACGGGACCAAGCCGGTTGCCCCGGTGCGCGCGCGGATCGATGTGGATGCCAGCGGCCTCTTGTCCCCGCGCGATCAGATTGATCTCAGCTATACGATGGCGCCCCTCGATCCCAACGAACTCGCGTTCTTCAACACACGCTACAGCATTGTCGTGAACAACGCCGGCACGCGGGTCGAAGCATTCGGCACCTATTCGCAAACCCGGCCCGGGGCCTATCTGGCTGAATTCCAGCTGCTCGGCGAGGCGTGGCAGGGCGGCATCCGGGTGCGGCATCCAGTGATGCGGACCCAACGCCGCAGCCTCTGGATCGACGCTGCCGGCGAACTGCAAGATCTGCGTCAGGACCAGCTTGGCGCGCTGTTCCGGCAAGACCGGATCGCGCTCGCGCGGGTAGGGCTCTATGGCTACGGACCGCTCGCAGGCGGCACCTTGCGCGGCAGCGCGACTCTTTCCCAGGGTCTCTCGATCCTCGGCGCGACACAGATGGGCGATCCGCTGGCCTCGCGGCTCGATGCCGAACCCGATTTCACGACATTTGCCTGGTGGGCCAGTTGGGAGCGCAAGCTCGCCAGCCGGCTGAGCCTCTCGCTTGCCGGACGCGGCCAATTCTCGTCCGCACCGCTCCTGATCGGCGAAAGCTTCACGCTGGGCGGAGGCATGTTCTTGCGCGGCTATGACGTTGCCCAGCGGGTGGGTGATCAGGGCATCGCCGGGTTCGGCGAACTGCGCTACGATTGGCCGGACGCTTTGGGGAATGAGCGCAACCTGCAGCTTTACGCCTATGCCGACGGGGGCACAGTCTCGAACCTGAACGGCGGGATCGGTGACGGTACGCTGGCTTCAAGCGGTGGCGGGCTGCGCGCCGATCTAACGTCGATGCTCAATCTCGGTCTTGAAGTGGCCGTGCCGCTCACCGAGGTGCGCTACGACACCAACGACAGGTCGCCGCGGATCAACTTGCGGGTCGCACAGTCGTTCTGACCGGCGCCGGCTTGGCCCGCGCCATTTATTCGCAAGCCAAACACCGCCGAAGCGTGTATGGGCCGCCGCTTTCCTCCCTAGAGAGCCTGTCCCCATGTCATTTCCCGATCTCCCCGCTGGCCTTGCCGAGGCCCTGACCGCGCGCGGCTATACTGCCCTCACGCCAGTTCAGACCGCCGTATGCGAGCCTGAAGCGCAGGGGCGCGATCTGGTGGTCTCGGCGCAGACCGGGTCGGGCAAGACGGTGGCTTTCGGCCTCGCCTTCGCCGAGCAACTACTTGGCGAGGACGGGCGCATCCGTCCGGCGCGGGCACCGTTGGCGCTCGTGATCGCCCCGACGCGCGAGTTGGCACTGCAAGTCGCACGCGAGCTTGACTGGCTGTACCGTCAGGCCGGGGCACGGATCGCCACCTGCGTCGGCGGGATGAACCCTCAGACCGAACGCCGCGCCTTGGCAGCGGGCGCAAGCATCGTGGTCGGCACCCCGGGCCGCCTTCGCGACCATCTCGAACGCGGCGCGCTCGACCTTTCGGCGCTCGCCGCAGTGGTGCTCGACGAAGCCGACGAGATGCTCGACATGGGCTTTCGCGAGGAGCTCGAGGAAATCCTCGACGCAACGCCCGATAATCGCCGTGTGCTGATGTTCTCGGCCACCATGCCGCGCCCGATCGAGGCACTCGCCCGCCGCTATCAGCGCGATGCGCTGCGGATCAGCACCGGCGGCAGCGAGCGCGGGCATGGCGATATTGCCTATCAGGCGGTGACTGTCTCGCCCTCCGAGATCGAGAACGCGGTGGTCAACCTGCTGCGCTTCCACGAGGCGGAAACCGCAATCCTGTTCTGCGCCACGCGCGACAATGTCCGCCACCTTCACGCGACCTTGCAGGAACGCGGGTTCGGGGTTGTGGCGCTGTCGGGCGAACATTCGCAGCAGGAACGCAACCAGGCGCTACAGGCCCTGCGCGATCGCCGCGCGCGGGTGTGCGTGGCGACCGATGTGGCTGCGCGCGGGATTGATCTGCCCTCATTAAGCCTCGTCATCCATGTCGAAATCCCGCGCGATGCCGAAACGCTCCAGCACCGTTCGGGCCGCACCGGGCGTGCGGGCAAGAAGGGCGTGGCCGTGATCATCGTCCCCTTTCCGCGCCGCAAGCGCATCGAATCGATGCTGCATCACGCCAAGATCAACGCCGAGTGGATCCCCGCGCCCGATCGCGAGGCGATCCTGGCACAGGACAAGGCGCGGCTGCTCGAGAAACTGATGCAGCCGGTCGACATCAACGAGACCGACCGCGAGCTGGCCCAGCGGCTGCTGGCCGAACGCTCGCCGGAAGATATTGCCGCGATGCTGGTGCAGGCGCACCGCGCCGCGATGCCCGAGCCCGAGGAACTGCTCGCGCAATCGTTCGAAGCCCAGCGCGCCGCGCAAAAGGAGCGGCACCGCGAAGGGTTCGAGGACACGGTGTGGTTCAAGATGGACATCGGCCGCCGCCAGAACGCCGATCCGCGCTGGATCTTGCCGCTGATCTGTCGCCGCGGCCATGTTACCCGCAGCGAAATCGGCGCGATCCGCATCGGCCATCAGGAAACCTTCTTCCAGATCCCGCGGGCGATCGCCGGCAAATTTGCCGATGCGGTCGAGGCGACCGCCGGGAGCGAGGAAAACGGCGGCTATATCGCGATTGCGGCATCCAGCGAACCGCCGCGCATGGCGGCACGCGAGAACGCGAAACGGGGCAAGGCCAATGGCCCCGCCCCGCAACGCCCGTTCAAGGCCAAGCCTCGTCCGCCGGGCAAGCCCTACGCCAAGCCGCACCCCAAGGGGAAGGGCCGCGGCTAGCGCAGGCTTAGTAGTTCCACTGCGCCTGCACGCGGAAGATCTGGCCTTCCGCCTGACCGAAGCGGCGCTCGTCGGCTTCCTTGCGCGAGGCAAAGCCGTAGGTCGTGGTGATTTCCAGCGCCGGATCGAGCTGGAATTCGAAGCCCAGTTCCAGTTCCTCGGTTTCCAGACGGGGCGCGTTGACCGCGGCCTTGAACCCGCCGCGGTAATACTGCCAGCGCGCGAAGGGATAGAACGGGCCGACCGGCGACTTGTCGATCTTGCCCATCAGCTGGACATAGCCGCCATCAAGCGGACGTTCTTCAATCCGGCCGGTGGCGGGGACGAATTCGGGACCGGTGCCCCAGTTCCATTCCGCCTGCACGCCAATGGGCTTCGGATAGAGGATCGCGTGAATGCCCACGCGCTCGTCCTTGAACGCCGTCGGGCTCAGGCCACCGGTGCGGATCTCGGGGCGGATGCGGTTATGCATCACCGACCCGCCGATCTCGAACACCTGGCCATCCAGCCCCAGACCGTCGAGTTCGAACGGCCAGGTGGCGAGGCCGACCAGCATTACGCCGTCATTGCCTTCGGTGCGGTTGAGACCCTGCCCATTGAACGCGCCAAAGCCAAACGCGCCGTAATTGCCGAACAGCTTCTGGCCGTCAGCCGTCAGACGATCCCAGATCTTCTGCACCTTAGGCGGGGTGTAATAGGCGACGATACCGAGATCGCGCTCGCCGGCCGCAGCGGTGTTGATCGAATCGGTACGATCGAGCGCCAGGCGGTTAGACGAGGACTGCATGTTCTCCCAGCCGTAAGGCACCTTCGACTGGCCGAGACGGATGCGGAAAGCCTTGTCGCCGGTCGGGAAGACGTCGGCATACATGTCGCGCAGCGAGACGCTGCCCTCGCGCCGTTCGCCCACCGACTGGTTCGAGACCGCAGCGGCGAAATCGGGCTGGAAGTAGAGCGAGACGTGTTCGTTGAGATCGCCCTGAAGGATCAGGCGCATCCGGCGGAAGCTGAAGTTGCTGTCGCCGCGCACGTCGCCGTCACCAATGGTGCGCAGGCGCGAAATGCCGGCGGGCGCATCGGCATCGCCCGAGACGATCTGGTTGAAGCGCATCTGGGTGTAGCCGCGCAGGCGCAGCTTTTCGTACCATGCCTTGGGCTTGGGCTTGGCCGCCGGGGCGGGATCGGCATTGGCAACGACGATCGGCTTTTCGACCGGAACGCCGATGGGTGCGGCTTGGGCGGGCTGCTGCTGCGCGAGAGCCGGAGCCGGCATCGCCGGGGCCGCAGCGACCGGAGCCGGAGCGGCCTGCGCCGCCTTGAGCTGTTCGAGCATCGCCTTCAGGTCATCGATCTGGCGCTGAAGATCGGCGATGGTGGGCGCTGCGGCAGGTGCTGCAGGAGCGGTCGCCCCGGCAGATTGGGCCATCGCCGGCGCCGGCACGATGACCGCAGCGGCAAGCGCGAAGAAGCTGACAGAAAGGCCACGGACGGCAAACGACATGGATCAACAACCTTTGGCAACGCCCGCGGAAATGCTTGGGCTGCCCCGGCCAATATGTCGGCCAAATGTCATCTATGTGACAAATGCGACGGGTTTGTGATCTTTGTCATGGAGCGTAGCGCAGCCCGCTTGCATTCTCGCCCCATTCGGCCGATTTTTCACAGGCCTGCCCCGTTTACGGCAAGCGGAAGGATGACCATCCGATGACCCAACCGAGCGCGCATCCCGATGATCCGCATTATGTCCATCGTACCGGCTGGCTGCGCGCCGCGGTGCTGGGCGCGAATGACGGGATTATCTCCACCTCATCGCTGATCATCGGTGTGGCGGCTGCAACGCCCGAGGTGCAGCCGATTCTCGTCGCAGGGGTCGCCGGGCTGATGGCGGGTGCGATGTCGATGGCGGCGGGCGAGTATATCTCGGTCTCCTCCCAGCGCGATTCCGAGCAGGCCGACATCAAACGCGAGCGCGAGGCGCTGGTCGATAGCCCCGAGATGGAGCTGGAAGAACTGGCCGCCGTCTATCGCAGCCGCGGACTGAGCGCGGAAACCGCCGCCACTGTCGCGCGCGAGTTGTCGGCGCTCGATCCGCTGGCGGCGCATGTGCGCGACGAGCTGGGATTGTCGGAACATCTCGCTGCCCGGCCCTTGCAGGCTGCAATCGCCTCGGGCGCGACTTTCAGTGCGGCAGCGGCGGTGCCCTTGCTGGCAGCCTATCTCGCGCCGGCCAACGCAATCATCCTCACCGTAGTGACGATTTCGATCCTGTCGCTAGCCGTCCTCGGTGCGCTGGGTGCCAAGGCCGGAGCCGCGCCGCTGGTGCCGGCCGTGCTGAGGGTTGTCGGCTGGGGAGCCTTTGCGATGGCAGTGACCGCCGGGGTCGGCCGATTGTTCGGAGTGAGCGTCTGATCCGCGCGCGGCGTGCACCAACGGGCACGCCGCGCGCGGGTAGACGAAGGCTTTAGAAGCGGTAGCTTACGCGGCCATAGACAAACCGGCCATTGAACCCGAACGGCGAGAAGCTCGAGAACGGCAGGAAGTAGTTGTTGGGCGAGTAGTTGCGCGGGTTCCCCGTGGCCGGATCACGGCCCACGCCGACCGGGTTGGCGGTGGGATACTGGTCGAACAGGTTGTTCGAACCCACGGCCAGTTCCAGCCCGTCGACCGGTTCGGCCCGCACTTCGAGATCGAACACCCACGCCGCTTCGATCGGGAGGTCGGTGAAGACGTCGTTGCCCGGTGCCAGCACGCGTCCGAAGCGATTGGCGCGCAGCGTGAACGAGGCCCAGTCCTGCGAATAGTCGGCACCGAGATTGATGCGGTCGCGCGGCTGACCCTGTTCTATCCGCAGCGATTCGAGACGGCCGAACAGGTTGATCCCCGGCACCTGGTTGAGCGCACCGGGAGCCGCGTTGCGGCCGGTGATCTTGTTGTCGGTCCAGTTGTAGCCCGCCATCAGGTTGAGCTTGCCCTCGCTGCCGATATCCATCCGGTAGGTGGCAATCGCATCGACGCCGCGGGTGCGGGTATCGATCCCGTTGATGAAGAAGCGCGCGGCCGAAATCGTGTTGAAACCGGCGTCATTGAGGATCTGCGCGATCGCACGGCCCGATCCGGTCCCACTCGGATTGCCGGCGGCATCGCGGGTGGCGGTGAGGTTTTCGGTCAGCACGATGCGGTCATCAATGTCGATCTGGAACCAGTCGACGGTGAGGTTGAAGCGATCGACCGGCGTGAACACCGCGCCGACCGACCAGTTGACCGCGGTTTCCGGCTTGAGCGGCGAGGAGCCGAGCGCCTGCGCCACGGGGTTGCCTACCGGCAGCGTCACCGCATCGACGAGCACGCCCGCGACGTTGTTGGTCGCCGCCGCCGCGAAGAACTGCTGTGCGACGCCCGGAGCGCGGAAGCCGGTCGACACGGCGCCGCGCAGCGCCACCCAGTCGGCCAGTTCGAAGCGGGTCGCGATCTTGCCGTTCCAGTCGCTGCCGAAGTCCGAATAGTCTTCGTAGCGGCCGGCAATCTGGACGTTCCACGGCTCGATCACGTCGATATCGAGTTCGGCATAGGCCGAGAAGTTGTTGCGCGCATTCACGCCAACCACCGACACCCCGCCGATCGTCGGCTGGAAGCCGGGAAACACCTGCGAACCTGGCGCGGCGCCGGCGGTGCTGGTGTTGAGCGGGTTGTTCTGGTTGATCGTGACGCCGCCCGAACGGTAGCTGTCGGGCTCACCCGGGCTCACCTGGAAGGATTCGCGGCGGTATTCGAGACCGAAGGCCAGCGTCGTGCGTTCAAACAGACCTTCGATGTCGCGGCTGATGTCGAAGTTGTTGACCCATTGGTTATAGGTCAGACCGCCCGCTTCGAACTCGGTCGGGCTGGCCGCGCCGAGCGAGGCGTTGAGCGTGTTGATGATGCGGTAATCGATCGCGTTCTCGCCATATTGGGACGAGAGATCGAAGTCCCAGCCGGCGATCTCGCCCTTGATGCCGCCGGTGACCGACCAGTCCTTCGACTTCGAGGTGATCAGCGGCAGGAACCCGTCGGGATAGATCGCCACGACGTTGCGGGCGTCAGACGCGATACGGTAGAAGCCCGCCGAATTGCCGCGGCGCTCGCCGTAACCGCCGAAGGCATAGAGCTCGACCTGCTCGCCGAGCGGCATGCCCACGTTGGCGAACAGCGAGAAATCCTCGGTGCGGGCATCGCCATAGCGGTGCGAGCGGCGATCGAAGGTCTGCTCGCGCGGATCGCGCAGGCCGCCGACGATGTTGTACTGCGTGCGCCGGTCGTAACCGGTGCGGTTGGTGTCATCGCGGTCACGATATTCGGCGGTGAGGTTGATGAAGCCCTCGTCGCCCAGCGGCAGGGCGAAATTGGACGACAGCGTCAGCATCGCGCCATCCTCGACCTTGAGCTTGCGACCGGTATCGTTCACCGCCAGCGTGCCATCGGCAGCGAGGACGGGCTGACCATTGGCGCCCAGCACCAGTCCGGTGACTTCCTGGACGGAATCGATCGCGGTCACATAGCCGCCATAGGTAGCGCTGAAGGTTGCGCCTTCGCGGGCATTGTTGAGCTGGAAGTTGATCACGCCCGCAATCGCATCCGAGCCGTATTGCGCCGCGGCACCATCGCGCAGCACTTCGATCTGGGTGATCGCCGAGGCCGGGATGAAGTTGATGTCGACCGCCTGCGTGCCACGACCGACCGACCCGTTGATGTTGAGCAGCGCCGAGGCGTGCCGGCGCTTGCCGTTGATCAGCACCAGCGTCTGGTCGGCACCAAGGCCGCGCAGGGTTGCCGGACGGATCACGTCGGTGCCGTCGGTGATCGAAGGCTGCGGGAAGTTGAGGCTCGGCACCAGGTCGCGCAGCACGCGCGCGGTTTCGGTGAAGCCGGTGTTGTTGATCTGGTCGGCGCTGATCAGGTCGATCGGAACAGCACTATCGCCCACGGTGCGGTCAGCGCGGCGCGAGCCGGTGACGACGATGGGTTGGCCAGCCTCTTCGACCGCCTGGGCCGCGTCCTGGGCGAAAGCCGGCGCGGCGGGCATGACGAGCGAGGCGAGAAGCAATGCGCGAAGTTTCATGAATGCACCCTGTTTGTTTTTGCTGTGATGCAAAACAAACGCGCAAGCGGCGGGTTGGTGCAACAAAAATGCAACTCAGGGCCAATTGACTTGGCTAACGTTGCCAATCGGCCACAGGGGAGAGGGCCGAGGGAATTGGCGGGGCGCGCCCGGCGCGATGCCGGACGCGCCGCCGGATCAGGCCAGCGCCACGTGTCGCTTCATGTGGTGATCGACGTTGCCGAATTCGGAATCGAAGATCGTCAGGCGCTTGAAATAGTGGCCGATCGCATATTCATCGGTCACGCCGTTGCCGCCGTGGATCTGCACCGCTTCCTGCCCGATCAGCCTTGCCGACTGGCCGACGCCGACCTTCGCCGCCGAGACCGCGCGCTTGCGCTCCTTGTCCGACGCGCCGAGGCGCAGTGTGGCGAGGTAGGTCAGCGACACCGCGGTTTCGTAAGCCGTGTACATGTCGACCATGCGGTGCTGGAGCACCTGGAATGATCCGATGGGAACCCCGAACTGCTTGCGCTGGCGGCTGTATTCCACCGTCATCGCGTGGGCGACCTTCATCGCCCCGCAGGCTTCGGCACACAGTGCGGCGATGGCTTCGTCGGTGACAAGCTCGATCAGCGCCAGCCCTTCGCCCTCCGCGCCGATCAGCGCTTCGGCGGGGACGGACACGTTCTCGAAATAGACTTCCGAGGCGCGGCGGCCATCGACTGTCACGTAATCGCGGGTGGTGATCCCGGCGCTGTCCTTGGCGACGACGAACACCGAAACGCCCGAACGGTCGCGCCGCTCGCCGCCGGTGCGCGCGGTCACGATCAGGTGGCTGGCCCAGGGCGCGCCGATGACGACCGCCTTGTGGCCGTTCAGCACATAGCCGCTGCCGTCCTTCTTCGCGGTGGTTTCGAGATCGGCGTAGTCATAGCGCCCGCGCGGTTCGGCATAGGCGAAGGCGTAAACGCCCGCGCCCGAGACAATCGCGCCGATATGCTCTTCCTTCTGCGCGGCCGTGCCGCTGTGCTTCAGGAACCCGCCAGCGCACACCACGGTCGGCAGGAACGGCTCGACCACGAGGCCCTTGCCGAATTCTTCCATGATGACCATCGCATCGACCGCGCCGCCGCCAAAGCCGCCGTCGGCTTCGCTGAACGGCATGCCGAGGATGCCGAGCTCGGCGAGCTGCGCCCACACTTCGGGCCGCCAGCCTTCCGCGCTGGCAATCGCCTTGCGCCGGGTTTCCCAGTCATACTGTTCGCGCACCAGCCGCGAGAGGCCGTCGCGCACCATGCCCTGTTCTTCGGTGAAGTTGAAATCCACGATAAAACTCCCGTCCTCTGGCGCTTACAGACCGAGGATCATCTTAGTGATGATGTTGCGCTGGATCTCGTTTGATCCGCCGTAGATCGAGGTCTTGCGCATGTTGAAATAGACCGCCGCTGCGTGCTGGGCATAGTCGGGGCCGACCGGGTGCTCGTTCGAATTGTCGTTCGAAACCCCGCCCATATAGGGCGCGCCATAGGTGCCGACCGCTTCGAGCGTCAGCTCGGTCAAGCGCTGCTGGATCTCGGTGCCCTTGATCTTGAGGATCGAGCTTTCCGGCCCCGGCCCCTTGCCCGCCTGCTCGCCTGCAAGAGTGCGCAGCTCGGTGATTTCGAGCGCGGCGAGATCGATTTCGAGTTGGCTCACCTTGCGGGCAAAGTCGAAATCCTTGATCAGCGGTTCACCGCCCAGGGTCTCGTGCGCAGCGATTTCGCGCAGCTTTTCAATACCGCGCTTGGAACGCGCCACGCCGGCGATGCCGCTGCGTTCGTGGGCGAGCAGGAACTTGGCATAGGTCCAGCCCTTGTTCTCCTGCCCCACCAGGTTCTCGACCGGCACGCGCACATCAGTGAGCCAGGTCTCGTTGACCTCGTAGCCGCCGTCGAGCAGCTTGATCGGCTTCACTTCCACGCCCGGCGTCTTCATGTCGACGAGGATGAAGCTGATGCCTTCCTGCTGCTTGGCAGTGGGGTCGGTGCGGCACAGGAAGAAGCCCCAGTCGGCGTGCTGGGCGAGCGTCGTCCAGGTCTTCTGGCCGTTGATGATGTAGTGATCGCCGTCGCGCACGGCGGTCGTCTTGAGGCTGGCAAGGTCGGAGCCCGAACCCGGTTCCGAATAGCCCTGGCACCACCACACTTCGCCGCTGCGGATGCCCGGCAGGTGCTTGGCCTTCTGCTCTTCATTGCCGAAGGTATAGATCACCGGCCCGACCATCGAGACGCCGAAGGGCAGCGGCATGAAGGTGTTGGCGCGGGCGTTTTCTTCCGACCAGATATAGCGCTGGGTCGGAGTCCAGCCGGTGCCGCCATATTCGACCGGCCACGCGGGGACCGACCAGCCCTTGCGCCCGAGGATCTTGTGCCACGCGACCATTTCCTCGCGGGTCATATCTTCGCGCATGCCGAAGTCGCCCAGTTCCTTGGGGTGGTTTTCGGCGATGAAGGCGCGGACTTCCTCGCGGAAGGCCTGTTCTTCGGGGGTGAATTCGAGGTTCATGGGGGGTGCTCTCCTGAACGGGTTTGTGCTTTGCCATACGTCTTGTCACGCCATGCGGACGCGGAAAAGAGGCAATTGCGAAGCGCTTTGCGAAGGCGGCCATGCAGTAGCGGAATGTTCCACGTGGAACATCGTTCTATGGCCCGCCAAAGGGGGCAAGCGGGGCCTAGAGGGGGTCTAAGGGGGGTCTAGAGGGGGTCTAGAACGGGCTGGAGCGGCACAGATTCGCAGCCCGCTCCAGCCCGCATCCCGATCACATCTCCAGCGGGCCGTGCTGGATATGCGGCAGCACATGGCGCGCGAACAGATCGGCTTCCGTCGCATGCGGATAGCCGGAGAGGATGAAGGCCTCGATCCCTTCGGCCTGATAGGCGCGCAGCTTGGCGAGCACCTGATCGGGCGTGCCGACGATCGCCGCCCCGCAGCCCGAACGTGCCCGCCCGATGCCGGTCCACAGGTTCTCCTCGACGAAGCCGTCGCCGTCCGCCGCGCCGCGCAGTTCCTGCTGGCGCTGCACGCCGTAGTTCTTGGCATCGAGGCTCTTTTCGCGGATCGCGCGGCCGGTCTCGTCATCCAGCTTGGACAGGAGCCGGTCGGCATAGTGGCGCGCCTCGTCCTCGGTCTCGCGCACGATCACGTGGACGCGGTAACCGAACTTGAGCGTGCGCCCGTAATTGGCGGCCCGTGCCTTGAGGTCGGCGATATTCTCGCGCACCTTGTCCATCGTATCGGGCCACATCAGGTAGACATCCGCCGCCTCGGCCGCACATTCGCGCGCCTCGTGGGATAGGCCGCCAAAGTAGAACGGCGGGCACTTGCCGCTAAGGGTGGTGATGCGCGGCGGATCGAGCTTGAGCTTGTAGAACTCGCCGTCGAAATCGAGATGTTCGCCGTTCAGCAGCGTGCGGACGATTTTCATGATCTCGGTGCCGCGGCGATAGCGCGGGCCGCTCTCGATCTTTTCGCCCGGCATGTCCGAGGAAATGATGTTGACGTTGAGCCGCCCACCGGTGCCGGCCGCATTGGGGCCGAGGATGCGATCAAGCGTGGCGATCCGGCGCGCGAGCTGCGGCGGCCAGTCTTCGCCCATGCGGGTCGCCCACAGCAGCTTGATGCGCTTGACCTGCGTCGCCACAGCCGCAGCGAAGATCGTGGTATCGACGCCGAGCTGATAACCCGAGGGCAGCAGGATATTGTCGAACCCGCCTTCTTCGGCGCGCATCACGATATTGCGGCAATGCTCCCAGCTCGACTGGAGATACTTGTCGGGCACGCCGAGGAATTCATAGTCATCGTCGCACAGCGCGGAAAACCACGCGATTTCGCATTGTTGCTTGTCGGTCATCAGGGCAGCCTCTCTCCACGCGCGGCGACGAGCACCGCGTACCAATCTGTCCGCGTCCAGCGCACCTTGAGCGCCTCGGCACCTTCCGCGATGCGCGCGGCGTTCTGCGAGCCGATGATCGGGATGATCCCGGCGGGGTGGGCCATCAGCCAGCTATAGGCCGCGACCGTGCGCGACACGCCCTGCGCCTCGGCGACGATGTCGAGCGCAGCGGCCACCGCCTTGTCGCGCGCGGTTTCCGGCGCGGCGAGCCTGCCGCCCCCAAGCGGCGACCATGCCAGCGGGGTCAGCCCCATCATCATCGCCTGATCAAGCTCGCCATTTTCGAAGCAGGTGATGCGCAGCGGGCTGATTTCGGGCTGGGTCGCCACCAGCTTGTTGCCGAGGAAGTGCTGGAGCGCCGCGATCTGAGCCTGCGTGAAGTTCGAGACGCCGAGCGTCTTCACCTTCCCGCTCGCCACCGCATCATCCAGCACCCGCGCCACTTCCTGCGGGTGGGCAAGGATATCGGGGCGGTGGATCTGCCACAGATCGACGCTGTCCACTTTCAGGCGGCGCAGCGAGTCCTCGATCGCGGTGTTCAGATAGGTCGCGCTCTGATCGTAGGGCAGCGGGGGCAGGATGCCGCCCTTTGTCGCCAGCACCATCTTGTCCCGCAGTCCGGGTTCTGCGGCCAGCACTTCGCCGAGCAGCGCCTCGGCATCGCCGAACCCGCCCTTGCCGTCAAAGCCATAGATATCGGCGGTGTCGAGGAAGGTGATCCCGGCATCGAGCGCCGCGTGAACCAGCTTGGCCGCGTCGGCGGCCGTGCGGCCATTCTCGGCCAGCCGCCACATCCCCCAGGCAATCGGGGAGACTTCAATCCCGCTGCTGTCAAGCTGGCGGCCAAGAACTCTCGACGCGGGAGGCAGGGGCAGTTCACTCATCAGATGTTCCTCTTTGGGGGAGCGACCGAAGCGCGCTCGACAAGTTCATGCGGTAGGCGTTTGTGGGTGATGTCCCCGCCTGCAATCAGGATTTGGGTGGCGGTACGCGCCAGATCGGCCATCGGCTGGCGGATGGTGGTAAGCGGCGGCCACACGGTGCGCGCCAGCGTGGTATCGTCGAACCCGGCGACCGAAAGATCGGCCGGCACATTGATCCCGCGATCATGCGCCACGGCGAGCACACCGGCAGCCATATCGTCGTTCGAGGCAAAGATCGCGGTCGGGCGGTCGGGCTGATCGAGCAGCACCTTGGCCCCCGCCACTCCGGAATCGAAATCGAACTCGCCATCGACCACCATCTGCGGCTCGAACGGAATACCGACGCGATCGAGCGCGCGGCGGTATCCGAACAGGCGGTCGTCGGATGCCATGTGGTTCGAATGGCCCTTGATGAACCCGATCCGGCGGTGGCCCGCATTGATCAGATGCGTGGTCATGTCATCGGCGGCCTGCGCGTCGTCCATGAACACGCTCGACGTGAGCGCATGGTTGGTGCCCGGCGAGATGCGCACGAAGGGCACGTCCATCGTCTCGAGCGCGCGCAGCACGCTGTCGCAATCGGTGACGGGCGATGACAGGATGATGCCATCGACATGGGTCTCGCTCACCAGCCCGCGCACCTGATCGCCGACGCGCGGATCGGCGACATCGACCGGCTGGGCCAGCAGGCGGATGCCGCTTTCATGGCACACGTCCCAGCACCCCTTCTGGATCTGGAACATGTAATAGGGGCTGTGATTGTCGTAGATCAGCGCGATCTGGCCCGACTTCGCGCCCGACAGGATGCGCGCCGCCACCGAGGGGCGGTAATCGAGATCGGCCATCGCCTGTTCGACCCGCTCGCGCAGCTCGGCGCTGACATAGGGGTGGCCGTTGAGCACGCGGCTGACGGTCTTGACCGCCACGCCCGCGCGGGCGGCGACATCACGGATGTTGGCGCGGCTCATACGGCGAGTCTCCTGAACAGGTCGGCAAAGGCGCTGTGCTCGCGGTAGAACACGGGCGGCGCGCCGATGGGGGCAGGAACATCGTGCCAGCCGGGCGCGTAGGCCTCGCCGCTCCACAGGTGCCGCCATGTGCCCTGCGGCAAATAAACCCGCCGCATCGTCGCCCCCGCTTCGATTACCGGGGCGACCAGCAGGTCGGCACCGTAGAGGAACTGGTCCTGGATGGTGAAGGTCTCGCGGTCGTCAGGATAGTGCAGGAACAGCGCGCGCTGGGCGGGCAGCCCGGTGGCCTGCGCCTCGGTGACGAGATGCTGCACATAGGGCGCAAGCGCGGCGTGGACGCGGCTCCAGCGCACGAAGCCGGCGACAAGTTCGGGGGTGCTGTCGATCTGGAGGTTGTCGTCGGGGCGGTTGCCCTCGTGCGTGCGGAACACCGGGCTGAACGCGCCCAGCTCGTACCAGCGCAGGATCAGCTCGATGGTGCGGACATTGCCGAACAGGCTGGTGTAGCCGCCGACGTCCGAGTGGCTGAATGCATTGCCGACAAGGCCTGATGAGAGCGCGGCGGTCACCACCGTCCCGATCCCGTCGTGGCGGCTGAAATCGACCGACTGGTCGCCCGCCCACAGCAAGGGGCAATGCGCCTGCACGCCGGTGTGCCCTGCGCGCATGAACCACAGCACATCGCCTGTCCGCCCGCGCGAGGCGACGGCGCGGGCGTTGACCTCGGCCCAGCGCACCGGCCAGCGGTTGTGCTCCTGCATCGGGTCGCCATCGTGGAGACGCAGGTCGGTGGGCAGATATTCGCCGAAATCCGCCATCCAGCCATCGAGCCCGAAATCGAGCATTCGCTTGCCGATCACGTCCTCGGCGAACCATGCGGCGGCCTCAGGGTTGGTGAAGTCCACCACGCCTGCCTCGAACTCGCCGAAATCGACGAGATAGGGTTCGTCCGAGTCCAGCCGTTTGGCGAAGAAGCCGAGCGCCGCCGCCTCGGGGTAAAGCGGGCCATCGACGGCGAGATAGGGGTTCACATAGCCGAGGAAACGGATGCCTCTCGCCTTAAGGCTGGCGATGCGGGCCGGCAGATCGGGGTAACGCGCTGGGTTCCACTGCCAGTCCCAGAACAGGCGGCGGCCGAAGCTCGTCTCGCGGATGCCGACCCAGTCCTCGCACCACAGGCCCGAGGCCGCCGCGCCTGCATCGATCAGCGCCTCGAGCCGGTCGAAGCTGGCCTCGCCCTGCTTGAGGCCAACCACCGCGCCGCCCAGCGCCCATTCAGGTAGCGCCTGTCGCGGGCCAAAGCGTGCGCCGAGCTGGCGGGTCAGTTCCGCAGGCGCGCCTTCGAACAGATCGATGGCGACTTCGCCCGACCAGACATGCACCCGCAGCCGCTCCGGCGCAGTGCAGTCGATTTCGCAATATTCGGCATTGGCGAGGCTCATCGCCCAGCCGGCCGAACTCAGAACTGTGGGTTCGGGGTAATTGGTGGTCCAGTAATCCCCGCCCGCGAAGCTTCCGTCCGCGCTGGCCTGATCGGTCAGCGGCGTGCCGGGGTCTCGGCCGACGCCAGGCTCGCTGGTCCACATCGGGAATTTGCGGCCATTGAGGGCAAGGTAGCTCATCTGCTCGCCTCCGCCCCACACGATGTCATCATCGCCCAGCACGAAATCGATGGTGATCCGGTCATGCCCGCCCGGCGCCTGGACGTTGAGGCGCGATGCATCCGGCGCAAGACTCACACCCGCGCGGACGCTGCCATCGGCGCTGGAAAGCACCCACTCCCCGCCTGGATCGCGATTGCTGTGGGTGAGTGGCTCTGCTGCCACAGGCGCATCATCAAGGCGGAAATTGCCGCGCACCATGGTGACTTGCGGTTGGCCGGAAGCAACGGAAATTGCAGGACAATCCGGGCGATGCTTAAGGACGGCGCGGCCAGCCAGCCGCACATCAATGCCCCCCTCGCTCGCCTCCAGCTGCACCATGCCAGCCCCGATTTCCTCTCCCGGCCCGTCCCTTGGCCGTGTCTGACACCGCTTGACATAACGGGACAGAAAGCGCAACCCGATGGCCGAAAGATCGACCGCACGGGCGAAGGTCTTAGCCTGCCGCCCGCACGAGTCGACCAACAGGAGGGGAGAGAATCACCATGTCTGCCAACACCCGTATTGCGCTCAAGGCGCTCGCACTTTCGGCCAGCTCGCTGGCGCTGATGTACACCGCACCCGCCGCCGCGCAGGTCGAGGAAATCATCGTCACCGCGCAAAAGGTCGAGGAAAATGTGCAGGATGTGCCGATCGCGATCACCGCGGTCTCGGCCGATCGCCTTGCGCAGGCAGGGGTCATCAGCCTCGAAAACATCTCCACCGTCGTCCCCTCGGTGACCTTCCGCAAGGGCACCACCAGCGCCAACAGCGCGATCGTGATGCGCGGCGTCGGCACCATCTCCTTCTCGGTCGCGGCGGAACCGAGTGTGTCCACCGTTGTCGACGGCGTCGTGCTGTCGCGTTCGGGCCAGGCCTTCATGGACCTCGTCGACCTGCAGCGGATCGAAGTGCTGCGCGGCCCGCAGGGCACGCTGTTCGGCCGCAACGCGAGCGCCGGCCTCGTCAACATCGTTTCCAAGGGCGGCACCGACGAATTTGAAGCCGAATTCAACGCCGACTGGTTCGAAAAGGACGAATACCGCCTGCGTGCCGCGCTGTCGGGTCCGATTGGCGAGAACCTCAGCGCCCGCCTGACCGGCTTCTACGGCAGCTATGATGGCAACATCACCAACATCAACGGCGGCACCAACCGCAAGGTCAACGGCTACGAGCGTTACGGCCTGCGCGGGATCATGGATTACAACGACGGCGGCAACAAGGTCCGCCTGATCGCCGATTACTACAAGGCCGATGACGATTGCTGCGCCGACGTGACCGGTGCCAGCCGCGGCGCGGTGCAGGATGCCGAACTGGGCCTGCCGCGCGGTGTCGCACTGGGTGAAGACCAGCGCTTCATCAACCACAACCTCGTCACCAGCACGCAGGATACGCAGTGGAGCCTCACCGGTTCGGGCGATTTCGAGGTGAGCGACACCCACACGCTCAGCGTCGTGCTCGGCTACCGCAACTGGGAAAACACCGAAAACCGCGAAGGCGATTTCCTGCCGCGTGCGATTGTCGGTGCGGGCCAGCTGCATGACGTCGGCACGGTGAAGACCGAACAGGTCTCGGCCGAAATCCGCATCGCGTCGGACCAGACCAAGCCGTTCTTCTATCAGGCCGGCGTGTTCGCCTGGCAGTCGGACAACACGCAGGACTTCACCCGTCGCAACGTGACCTGCACGACCTCGACCCTGCCGGTCGCGCCGAGCGGCGCCACCCCGTGCAACCTCAATGACCCGGTCAACACCCTGTTCCCCTTCGCCACCTCGCGCAGCGACGTGCGTTCGCAGAACTACGCCGTGTTCGGTCAGGCGACCTACCAGTTCACCGATGCGCTCTCGCTGACCGGCGGTCTGCGCTACACCTGGGATGATCTGACCTTCGTCCACACCCGCGCACCCGCGGTGAACGCCACCACCGGCCTGCCCGCGACCGGCCCCGGCACCAACGGCAACCCGGCTGGCGGCACGATCGCCAGCGGCGGCAATGGCACCAACACCAGCCGCGGCGACACCACCAACGGCAACCTGTCGGGCAAGGCCGTGCTGCAGTTCAAGCCGGCTGACGACATCATGCTCTACGGCTCGTACACCCGCGGCTACAAGGGTCCGGCGTTCAACGTGTTCTTCAACCACACCGCGCCCAACAACGCGGTGCCGATCAGCGAAGAACTGTCGGACAGCTTCGAAGTCGGCGTGAAGTCGCAGTTCCTTGATCGCCGCGTGCAGCTCAACGTTGCCGCCTTCACGGTCGAATACGACGGCTTCCAGGCGAACAACTTCATCGTCGTCAACGGCGCGACCATTTCGAACCTGACCAACGCCGGTACGGTGAAGAGCGAAGGCTTCGAAGCCGACCTCGTGGTCAATCCGTTCGACGGGCTGAACCTGCGTGCGAGCGCCGTCTATGCCGATGCGCGAGTGAAGGAATTCAACCCCAACCCGACCACCAACGCGCCCGACGCGCGCAACGGCACCAAGCTGCCGCTCGCGCCCGAGTTCGTCTACACCATCGGCGGCGATTACACGGCTGATCTGGGCGGGGTGCAGATGTACCTCAACACCGATTACCGCCACACCAGCCGCCAGTGGTCGGACCTTGGCCAGGCTGCGTCGACCGTGATCGATCCCTACGGCATGTGGAACGCCTCGCTCGGCTTCTCGGATCCGGACGACAAGTACCGCGTGACCTTCCACGCCCGCAACATCGCCGATGAAAGCTACGTGCTGCTCAACGTCGAAGGCGGCCGCCGCCTGCAGATCCCGCGCGATGCGGACCGTTACTTCGGCATCAGCCTGCGCGTCCGGACGTTCTGAGCGCCCTCAGGTCGTGACAAAAATACAGGGCCGTCGGAGCGATCCGGCGGCCCTGATAATTTCCGCCTCCCGATGGCCAGCGTGGCCGCTCATCGATAGGATGCCGTGATGACCGCATCGTCCTCGCCCCTGACCACGAAGCTGCGCTGGTCGCTGTTCACAGTGCTGTGCATCGCGGGCGTGTTCAACGCGATGGACCGCCCGATCATCGCGATCCTCAAGCCCGACATGATGAAGGATTTCGGCTGGACCGATAGCGACTTCGGCGATCTGGCCGCCGTCACGCAGTTCTCCGCCGCCTTTGCCTTTCTGTTCACCGGCTGGCTGGTCGACCGGCTCGGGGTCAACCGCTCGATGCAGGTCGGCGCATCGGCCTGGAGCCTCGCCGCGATGGCGCATGGTTGGGCGCTGAGCACCTGGCAGGTGGTCGCGGCCAGAATGGGCCTCGGCGTGACCGAGGCGGTGCAGACCCCGCTGACGATCAAGACCGTCGCCACCCTGTTCCCGCCCGACAAGCGCAGCTTCGCTTTCGGCTTTGCGACGATGCTGGCAGGCGCGGGAACGATCGCCATGCCCTTTGTCATTCCGGCGCTGGCACTGGCGGTGGGCTGGCGCGGTGCGCTGGTGGCGGGCGGGATCGGCGGATTTCTGTCGCTCGCGGCATGGATGTGGCTGGCGCGCGGCCTTTCGCAGCTCAATGAGCGCAGCCATGTTTCGGCGTCGAGCACGGCAGACGTGGACGACAGCTACGGATCGATCCTCGCCAATCGCAAGACCTGGGCGATAATCGTCGCCAAGGCGCTGTCGGACATGACCTGGTGGTTCATCAATTTCTGGCTGGCCGATTACTACCGCAAGGAATTCGGGCTTTCGACGCTGGAGCTGGCAATACCGCTCGCCATCGCCTTTGCCGGATCGGGCCTCGGCGCGCTCGCGGCGGGCTGGATTTCGACCCGGCTGCTGGAACGCGGGGTGAGCGTCAACCGCGTGCGCAAGGGCGTGATGCTCGGCTCGGCCCTGCTGGTCGCGCCGCTGCCGCTGGTGCTCGAGCTCAACTCGTTCTGGCCGGTGGCGGTGATGATCGGGGTGGTGATGGCGGGCCATCAGGGCTTCTCGCTCTCGATCTTCTCGACCATCACCGATGTCGTGCCCGAGACCAAGGTCGGGCGCGTAACCGCGTTTGGTGCCTTCATGGGCAATATGGGCGGGGTAGCGATCAGCCTGATCACCGGGCGGGTGCTGGACGCGGGCCTCGGCTTTGTGCCGCTGTTCGTGTTTGCCGCCTCGTCCTACCTCGTCGCGCTGGCGTGGTTCCAATGGCTCCTGCCCACCATCCGTCGCCCGGAGGAAGAGGACAACCTGTTCGCCTGACCGCCCCGCGCAGTTGCAATGCGGGTGGGTGCGCGGTAAGCTTGTGACACCGTAGGACACACGTGCGAGACACGCGTGCGCAGAGAGAGGCTTCGGGCATCGGCGATGGGCAGGGCTGACGACAGATGAAGCGCGCGGGCCGCCCCGATTTTGATGCCTATGCCGGCGATCTGTTCGGCGAGATGGTGCTGGCCGACGCCAGTGCCACTCCCGCTCCGCCCAAGCCGTGGTCGCGCTTCGTCCCCGGCCTTGCGATCTGCGCCATCGCCAGCGTAGCCGCCGCATGGTTCGCGCAGAATTACGGCGTGCCGATTATCCTTGCCGGATTGCTGCTCGGCCTCGCGCTCAACTTCGCCTCGGGCGACCCGCGCACGCATGACGGGCTCGATTTCGCCTCGCGCCACGGCCTCAGGGTCGGGATCGTGCTGCTCGGCTTTCAGGTGACCGCAATGCAGGTCGTCGCGATGGGCATCATCCCCTTCGCCGGCCTTGCGCTGGTGATGGGCGCATCCCTGCTCGCCGCCCTCGCCGCCGCGCGCGCGACCGGACAGAGCGCCGCCGTCGGCCTGCTCGCAGGCGGGGCGACCGCGATCTGCGGCGCATCGGCAGCGCTGGCGCTTTACGGCGTGATCGGGCGCGAGCGGATCGAACAGGCGCAGTTCACCCTGACGCTGGTGATCCTCGCCGCCGCCTCCGCGATCGCGCTGACGACCTATCCCGCGCTCACCCAGATGCTCGGATTCACCGACGCGCAGGCCGGTTTTCTGGTCGGCGCATCGATCCATGATGTCGCGCAGGCAATCGGCGCGGGCTTTGCCGTGTCGGACGCGGCGGGCGCGCAGGCGACTGTGGTGAAGCTCACCCGCGTAGCCCTGCTCGCCCCGCTGGTGACGCTGGCGGCGCTGTGGATCGCCCGCGTCCAGCCGCTCGCGGCAGGGAGCAGCTCTGCCCGCGTGCCGCTGCTGCCGGGCTTCATTCTCGCCTTCCTCGCGCTGGTCGGCGTGAATTCGCTGATCGCCCTACCCCCGGCGCTGGCGGGCCACGCGCTGACCCTGTCCAAGACCTTGCTGCTGCTGGCGGTGACGGCAACGGCGATGCGAACCCGCACCGACCTGCTGCTGGAACTCGGCTGGCGCGCAGTGATGCCGGTGCTGGCGGCGACCATCGCCTCGCTCGGCGTGGCGCTGGCCTTCGCGCGGTGGGCGATATGAGCGAAGGCGTGTTCGATCTGGCGGTCATCGGCGGCGGGGTAAACGGCGCAGGCATTGCGCGCGATGCTACCGGGCGCGGGGCAAAGGTGCTGCTGCTCGAACGCGGCGATCTGGCGCAGGGCACCTCGTCCAATTCGACCAAGCTGATCCACGGCGGCCTGCGCTATCTCGAGCATTACGAATTCGCTCTGGTGCGCGAGGCGCTGTCCGAGCGCGAGGTGCTGTGGGGCATTGCCCCGCACATCATCTGGCCGCTGCGCTTCATCCTCCCCCACCGCCCCGGCCTGCGTCCGCGCTGGCTGCTGCGGTTGGGGCTGTTCCTCTATGACCACATCGGTGGGCGCAAATATCTGCCCGCCGCGCAATCGGTCACACTGGCGAGCCACCCGGCGGGCGCGCCGCTCAAGCCCGAATACACCCGCGCCTTCGCCTACTCGGATGGCTGGGTGGATGATGCGCGGCTGGTGGTGCTGAACGCCCGCGATGCCGCCGATCGCGGTGCCGAGGTGCGGACGCGCTGCGAAGTGACGACGCTCGCCCGCGAAGGCGATCTGTGGCGGATCGAAGCGGGCGGAGAGACCTTCCACGCCCGCGCCGTGGTCAACGCCGCCGGCCCGCGCGTGCTCGATCTGCTCGGCCGTGCAGGCGAGCCGACCACGCAGAAAATGCGCCTCGTGCGCGGTTCGCACATCGTGGTCCGCAAGCTGTTCGACCACGACTACGCCTATTTCTTCCAGCTGCCCGACGGGCGGATCTTCTTCGCCATCCCCTACGAACAGGACTTCACCCTGATCGGCACCACCGATGTAGACCATCAGGCGGGGCTCGACGAGGTGAAGGCGAGCGCCGAGGAGATCGCCTATCTGTGCGAGGGCGCCTCGGAATATTTCCGTACCCCCGTCACCCCCGCTGATGTGGTGTGGACCTATTCCGGCGTGCGCCCGCTGGTGGATGACGGATCGGGCAAGCCGGAGGCGGCGACGCGCGGCTATCGCTTCGAGCTTGACGGTGGCACCGATGGAACCGCGCCGCTGCTGTCAGTCTTCGGCGGCAAGATCACGACCTATCGCCACCTGTCCGCCGAGGCGGTGGAGCAGCTCAAGCCCTTTCTGCCCGCGCTGGACGACCAGGACTGGACCGGCACCAAGCCCCTTCCCGGCGGGGATTTTGGCATGACCGAGGCCTCTGCCAAAATGGCCGAATTGCGCGCCCGCTATCCCTTCCTTTCCGAGCGCGAGGCGCAGCGTCTGATCCGCCTCTACGGCACCCGGGCAGTCGCTTTCCTTGGCGCGGCAGCATCGGCCTCCGACCTTGGCGAGGATTTCGGTCACGGCCTGACCGCTGCCGAGGTTGATCATCTCATTGCCCACGAATGGGCCCGCACCGCCGAAGACGTGCTATGGCGGCGGACCAAGCTGGGGCTGCACTTCACTCCCGAACAAACCGCGCGCCTCGCTGCCTATCTCGCTGAAAGGACTTCCCAAGCATGACCCGAATCGTAGCCCTTGGCGGCACGGTCAATCCCGGCAGTTCGACCGAACAGGCGCTGCGCCTGGCGGCCAGCATCGCCGAGGCCGAAGGGGCGGAGGTGCAGGTGTTCGGCGGCGAATATCTGACCGCGCTGCCGCACTATCTCGGCCCGGATCACGATGCGACGATGGGTGCGGAAATGGTCGAGGCCGTGCGCCGCGCCGATGGCTTGCTGGTCGCCGCACCGGGCTATCACGGCACGATTTCGGGCGTGGTCAAGAACGCGCTCGATTACCTCGAGGATCTGGCGCGCGATGAACGCCCCTATCTCGATGGCCGCGCGGTCGGGCTGATTGCGACCGCGTTCGGCGATCAGGCCTCGATGTCGACGCTGCTGACGATGCGGGCGATTACCCACGCGCTGCGCGGCTGGCCGACCCCGATGGGCGCGACGATCCGCACCTATCGCGGGCTGTTCTCCCCCGATGGCGAATGCCTCGATGAACGCGCGCGGGGCCAGCTTGAACTGGTCGGCAAGCAGGTCGTGCTCGGCGCGCGCAGCTTTGCCGCGGGAAGGGATCTGGCGTGACCGGCGCGGCGGGCCTCGATGCGGCGCTCGCGGCGATTGCGGCGGGCCGGATGGCGGTGATCGCGGGCGACCGGCTGCGCGGCGGCGATATCGATCTGATGATCGCCGCCGAGGCAGTGACGCCCGAGGCGATCAACTTCATGGCGACCCACGGCCGCGGGTTGATCTGCTTATCGGTCACGCCCGAGCGTGCCGCGCAGCTGGGCCTTACCCTCGTCAACCCGGGCACCGAGCGCCAGACCGGGCGGCCCTTCGCCCGCTCAATCGAGGCGGCGCACGGGGTTTCGACCGGCATCTCCGCGGCCGACCGCGCGCACACGGTGCGGGTGGCGATCGCGCCGGGGGCGAGCAATGCCGATATCCATTCGCCCGGCCATGTCTTCCCCTTGATCGCGCAGAGCGGCGGTGTGCTGACGCGTGCCTCGGCCTGCGAGGCCTCGATCGATCTCGCGCGGCTGGCCGGCGCGGGCGATGCGGCGGTGATCTGCTCGATCATGCGCGACGATGGCGAAATGGCGCGGCTCGAAGATATCGGCGATCTAATCGCAGCGCATGGCCTGGCGGTGGCCGAAATCGGCGAGCTGATCGCACGGCTTGAGAGGGCAGACGCATGACCGACAGCAGGCTTTCGCGCCGTATGCTGCTCGCCGGAGCGGGCGGCGCTGCGATTGCCGCGCCGGTGCTCGCGCAAAAGCTGATCGACCTTCACCTGCCCGGCGGGCCGAGCCTGCGCCCGCTTGAGCCGGCCTTCCCCGGCAAGGGCGAAGTGATCGTGCAGCGGGTGCGCCCGCCGCTGCTCGAAACCCCGATGAGCGTGTTCCGCGAAGGCACGATCACCCCCAACGACCGCTTCTTCGTCCGCTGGAACTGGGACCTGCCGACCGAGGTCAAGGCGGCCGATCACCGCGTGGCGGTGGGCGGCGCGGTGAAGCAGGCGGTGTCGCTGACGCTCGACGAGGTTGCAGCGGCAGGCGAGCATGTCGATGTCGTCGCGATCAACCAGTGCGCGGGCAACGGGCGCGGGCTGTCCGAGCCGCGCGTCACCGGCACCCAGTGGGGCAACGGCGCCATGGGCTGCGCCAAGTGGACCGGGGTGCGTCTCAGGGACGTGCTCGCCAAGGCAGGCGGCACCGCGCCCTGGGCCAAGCGTGTGCGCTTTGCCGGGCTCGACGTGCCGCTGACCGATGGCGCGCCGCAGTTCATCAAGTCGATCCCGATGGATATCGCCATGCGCGATGATGTGCTGGTCGCCTGGGGCATGAACGACGAGCCGCTCTCGCTGCTCCACGGCTTCCCCTTGCGGATCGTGGTGCCGGGATGGTTCTCGACCTACTGGGTCAAGATGCTGAGCACCATTGAGGTGCTGAGCGACGAGGAAGATCCGGCGCACTACATGGCCGATACCTATCGCTTCCCGGCTGCGCCAGTGAAGCCGGGTGACAAGGACTTCCCGACCGTCCCCATCACCACCATGCCGCCGCGCGCTTTCATTACCAGCCATGCCGATGGCGAGGCGGTGGCGCGGGGCGAACCCCTGACGCTCAAGGGGATCGCGATGGGCGGCGATGCGGCGCTCGCCAAGGTCGATCTGGTCGGCGCCGGGCTGGAACTGCCATGCGAGCTTGGCCCCGACGAAGGCCCTTACGCCTTCCGCCGCTGGCAGGTGACCATCCCCGCGGTGACGCAGGATCTCGCCGGGATAGGCGTGCGCGCCGCCAATGCGAAGGGCGCAGTGCAGCCCGAAGTGCTTGTCTGGAACCCGAGCGGCTATGCCCGCAACGTGATCGAACGCATCACCCTGAGGGCGCTATGAGACAGCTCGCCATCATCCCCGCCGTGCTGCTGCTGGCCGCCTGCGACCGCGCGCCCGAGGTTGCCTTTGCCGATGCATCGATCACCCTGCCCGATGATCCGGCCCAGCTTCCCGATCTGCCCGGGCGCGATGCGGTGATCGCCAATTGCACCGCCTGCCATTCGCCCTCGACCATGATGCAGCAGCCGCAGGTCGACCGCGCGAAGTGGGAATCGCTCGTGGGCAAGATGGTCTCGACCTACAAGGCCCCGGTGGACGAGGCGGCGATCCCCCAGATCGTCGATTACATGCTCGCCATGCAGGCCGCGCAGGCCCGCCGCGAAGCGGATATCCGCAGCGATCAGGCCTCGGACGAAGCCGCGCCGAAGTAACGCGCCTGCTCGATCTGGAGCTTTTCCTGCGCGTGCATCTTCGACATCGCGATCACGTGATCGACCCCGACCACGGTGATCGCCAGCGTGCCGTCCTCGGTGTATTCGATGAAGCCCTTGCCGCGCAGATACCACATGTGGAACTGGAAGGTCTCGTCCGAGCAGTTCAGCATCTGCTGAAGGGTGTATTGCCCCACCCCCGGCTCGCTCGCGACATCGCGCCGGCGCTTGTAGAGATGCATCAGGATGCGCGAATGGGCATCCCCGTCCGACAGCGCCTCGCGCTCGTTCTTCTCGTCGGCGGCATCGGCCACCTCGAAGGAAAAGCCGGTGTGCAGCGAATATTGCAGATCGTACTGCGCGCGGTCTTCGGGTTCCTTGATCGCGCGGTAGGCCTGAAGCACCTCGCGGAACTTGTCGGTATCGGCGGTTTCCGGGTGATCGGGGTGATAGATCTTGGCGAGATCGCGATAGGCGGCCTCAAGCGTCTTCTGGTCGCACTGCGGGTGGACCTTTAGTACGCTGTAGAAATCGACAAAGGCCTGGCCGCTGTCCATGATCGGATATCCCCCCTGGTTCCCACGCCCGCCAGCGGGGAAACGTCACCGGATTCCAGTATCATCGGCGCGGGTGGCTGGCGCAAGGTCTTTCTGGGCAGCCGGCTCACGCCTCGTCGGCAAAACCGATCCGTTCGGCCGCCGCGCCCGACATGATGAAGCCGATCGGGCGTTCGGTCTCTTCCTGAAGGTGCGCGATCAGGCTGGCGGTGCGGGCGAGCAGAGAAATGCCCTTGAGCGCTGCAAGCGGGAAGCCCGCGTCGAGCATCACGGCGGGAATCGCGCCGTTGACGTTGATCGGCAGGCTGCGGCCGATCGCGTCGGGCAGCACGGCTTCGATGGTGCGGAGCATCGCGATGTGCTTGCCCTCCATCCCGTGCTCCTTGGCGAGCGCCAGCAGTCGATGCGCGCGCGGATCGCCGCCCGAATGCTGCGGGTGGCCGAAGCCGGGTATCGCCTTCTTTTCCGCGCGCAGGGCCTTGATCGCCGCGGTGGCCGTGGCGGCTGGATCGCCGCCCTCGCTATCGGCGACGACCTGCGCGTAGAACTTGCCCGCAACTTCCGCGCTACCCAGCACCACGCTGCCGCACCCGAGCAGGCCAGCGGCAACCGCCCCGTGGAAGGCTTCCGGCGCGGCGGCATAGGTCATGCGGGTGGCGACAACGCTCGGAACCAGCCCATGTTCGGCAATCGCGCACAGCACCGCATCCGCCAGCGCCTTCTGCGGGGCAGAGGGCATGGTGCCGGTCACCAGCAGCCAGAAGTAGCTCGTGAAATCGACATGGCCGATCACTTCGCTACACAGGTCCATGCCCCGCACGGTGATGCTGGTGGCATCCGAGGTGCAGATCGAGGTGACGGCGTTGTCCTGTTTGCCGATACGCATCGGGCGTTCCTTTTCGATATTCGAAGTTGATTTCGTTATGCGAAGAATATAGTGTCACATCCGCATCAAGGCAAGCAGATGGGATGTGTTGGATGACCGCGAGACCCCTACAGGGCGTTACCGTGCTTGAAATGGGCACCTTCATCACCGGCCCGGCGGCCGGGATGCTGCTCGCTGATCTGGGCGCGGATGTCATCAAGGTCGAACAGCCGGGGACCGGTGATCCGTTCCGCAACTTCAAGGGCGAACTCTACGCCCCCCACTTCCAGACCTATAACCGCAACAAGCGTTCGATCACCATCGATCCCAAGAACCCCGACGATCTCGCCGTGCTCGACCGGCTGGTCGAGGATGCCGACGTGTTCATCCAGAACTTCCGCCCGGGTGTGGCGGGGCGGCTGAATGTCGATGCGGCGCGGCTCCAGGGGATCAACCCGCGGCTGGTCTATGCCACGATTTCGGGCTTCGGCAGCGAGGGGCCGGAGCGCGATCGCCCCGCCTTCGACACCGTCGCGCAGGCCGCATCCGGCTTCCTGCGGCTGCTGGTGAACCCCGAACACCCGCGCGTGGTCGGCCCCGCAATCGCCGATGCCATGACCGGCTTCTACACGGCGCTCGGCATCCTTGCGGCGCTCAACGAACGCCATGTCACCGGCAAGGGCCGCGTGGTCGAAACCTCGATGTTCGAGGCAATGTGCCACTTCAACCTCGACGACTTCACCCACCTGCTCTCCGCCGGAGAGGTCATGGGGCCGTATAGCCGCCCGCATGTCAGCCAGAGCTATGTGTTCCAGTGCTCGGACGGCAGGTGGCTGGCACTGCACATGTCATCGCCGCCCAAGTTCTGGGAAAACCTCGCTGCTGCGGTCGGCCATCCCGATATGCTCGAACAGCCCGCCTTCGCCACCCGCGAGGCGCGGATCGCGCATTACGAGGATGTCGCCGCCTTCCTCGCGCCGATCTTCGCGACCCGCACCCGCGCCGAGTGGACCGAGGAACTCACGCTGCGCGAAGTGCCCAATTCGCCCGTCTATGACACCACCGAGGTGCTGGCCACGGAGCAGGCCAAGGTGCTCGGGATCGAGGTCAGCGATCCCGATGGCCCGCATGGCGAATTCCGCACGATCCGTTTCCCGGTGAGCTTCGATGGCGAACGGATGGACAGCGTCACCGCCCCGCCCGTATTGGGAGCCGACGACGCGGCAATCCGCCGCTCCATCGAAAGGCCGGTGCATGGGATCCGCAGGGGCTGAAGCCACGATCAGGGAACAGGGGAAGGACCCCGAGTTCCTCTCCACGCTCGAACGGGGCCTGCGCGTCCTCAAGGCGTTTGACGAGGATCACCCGGAGATGACCCTGTCCGAAGTGGCGGCCAAGACCGGCCTGCCCCCGGCGGTGGCGCGGCGGTGCCTGATCACGCTGGTCGAGCTCGGCTATGTCGGTCAGCACGAACGCAAGTTTCTGCTGCGCCCGGCGGTGCTGACGATCGGCTCGGCGTTCCTCGCCTCGATGCAGATCGAACAGGTCGTGCTCCCGCCCTTGCAAGCCCTGCGCGACCAGACCGGCGACAGCGCCTCGCTGTGCGTGCTTTCGGGAGCAGAGATCCTCTATGTCGCCCACGTTTCGACCGACCGGCGGTTCCGCGTCGCGGCGGGCGTCGGCACGCGCTTTCCCTTCCACGCGACCTCGCTCGGCAAGGCGCTGGCCGCGCATCTGCCGGAGGCCGAGCGCGCTGCCTTGCTCGCACGCGCGCCGTTCCAGCGCTTTACCGAGCGCACCGTCACCGACGGCGCGGCGATGGCCGAACGGCTCGATCTGATCGCGGCGCGGGGGTACGATTCCGCGCTCGACGAGCTCGATTACGGGATCGTCTCGGTCGCCGTGCCGATCTTCGGGCGCGGGGGACGGGTGATTGCGAGCATTAACTGCTCGACTTCGACCACCCGCATTTCGCAGGACGAGCTGGTCCGCACCCGCCTGCCGCTGCTGCGCGCTGCTGCGGGCGAAATCGAGGCTTCGCTGAAGCGCTGGCCGACGCTCGAAGCAGCGCTGATGCCCTGATCGAAGGGTCCCGAAACCCCGTTCTGGAGGGGTGCAACGTGGGGTCAACAAGGGGTCAAGACAGGTCTAACCAGGGTCTGGACCGGGCCGGGCAAGGCCTGGGATGCCCGCTGACGTCCTACAGCCATTTTTCGCATATCGAAGTTGACTTCGCATTGCGAAGTTTGTAATTCCGCGCTAGGGAGGGGTCGCCATAAGAGCTGCGCGTCATGCGCACACAGGGGAGAGTTGTATGAAGTTTCCGGGCACCAGCCTCGCCAGCACCGTTGCGCTTGCCGCAGCCACGCTGACCGCCGCACCCCTCGCCGCGCAGGATGCCGCCGCACCCGCCGCCGATACCGCCGCCGATGAAGGCATCGTCGTCACCGGCCTGCGCCGCACCGAAACCTTGCAGGACACGCCCGCCGCGGTCACCGCGTTCGATTCGAAGGCGATCGAGAATGCCGGGATCGAGCGCCCGTCCGATTTCATCGCGCTCACCCCCAACGTGAACCTCGTCGAGACGCAGAACGCAGGCAACGCCTTCGTCATCATCCGCGGCATCACCCAGAACCGCAATTCCGAGCCTTCGGTGGCGGTGATCGTCGACGGGGTGCAGCAGGTGAACCCGGCCCAGTTCAACCAGGATCTGTTCGATATCGAGCAGATCGAAGTGCTGAAAGGCCCGCAGGGCGGCCTCTATGGTCGTAACGCCATCGGCGGCGCGATCATCATCAGCACCAAGAAGCCGACCGACGAATTCGCCGGCAACATCACCGCCGGCATCGACAACGGCTTCGGCTACTTCCTGCGCGGCGGGGTGAGCGGCCCGATTGCCGAGAACGTCAAGTTCCGCATCGCTGGCTCGTGGTACGATACCGAAGGCTTCATCCCCAACACCTTCCTGGGTGAAGATGCCGATCCGGTCGAAGACTTCAGCCTGCGCGGCAACCTGCTGATCGAAGCCACCGACCAGCTGACCTTCGATCTGCGCGCCAGCGTCAACCAGCTGCGCACGCAGGGCCTCTATTACAACATCGTCGCCGACGTGAACGACATTGCCGACGTGCGGGTCAACAACACCGGCCAGAACGACCGCGATATCTACAACGTCGCGCTCAAGGTCGAATATGCCGGCGACAACGCGGTGCTGACCTCGATCTCGTCCTATGACACCGTCAAGGAAATCCTGACCGGCGACGCGTTCGATTTCCAGCCGATCCCGGACAGCTTCTTCTTCAACCTGTTCGAATTCCTGTTCGGCCCCGGCAACGGCTTCGACCTCAACCAGAGCCAGTATCTGAACGTGAAGGCGTTTAGCCAGGAAGTGCGCCTCGCTTCGCCCGAGGATGGCCGTCCGTTCAACTGGATGGTCGGCGGCTACCTGATCGACACCACCCGGTTCATTTCGACCGGCAACATGATCGATACCGGCAACGGCGTATTCCCGGTCTATCGCAGCCCTTCGACCAACCCGCTCAACCCGCAGTTCTCCTATCTGGCTGACGGGCAGGAAAACTTCGCCTGGGCGATGTTCGCCAATGCCGGTTACGAGCTGAGCCCCGAGTTCCGGGTCGATGCCTCGCTGCGCTATGACCGTGATCGTCGCCGCCAGACCACGCTGACCCCGCAGGGCTTCCTTCCCAATGTGCCCGGCGTGCCGCAGGCGCAGAGCGGTGAAGTCCGCACCGCGGTGTTCGATGACTGGCAGCCCAAGATCACGCTGACCTATGAACCGAGCCCCGACTTCACGCTTTATGGCGGCTATTCGCGCGGTTTCCGTTCGGGCGGGTTCAACCAGACCGGCGTTGGCGCCGAAGCGGTCAACAACGGCATCGTCGGCGTGGGCGACCTGTTCCAGGACGAAACCGCCGATACTTTCGAAGTCGGTGCCAAGGCCCAGCTCGGGCCGGTGCGTCTGGCAGGTGCGGCCTACACCACGCTGTCGAAGAACAGCTACTTCTTCGTATTCCTCGCACAGTCCTCGACCCAGAACCTCGGCAATATTCCCGAGACGCGGATCAACGGCTTCGAACTGGAAGCGAGCGCGGAAGTGCTGCCCAACTTCGATATCAACGCTGCGATCGGCGTGACCGACAGCGAGATCAAGGACTTCGCCGATCCCTCGGTGATCGGCAACGAAGCTCCGCAGATCTCGCGCTACACGCTCAACCTCGGCGCGCAGTATGCCGGGCCGATCTCCGACACCATCGATGGCCTGCTGCGGATCGACTATCGCCGCACCGGCAAGACCTGGTGGGAGCCGTTCAACACCACCGTGCGCAATCCGGTCGATCTGGTCGATGCGCGTGCAGGCGTGAAGCTGGAAAACGGCGTGTCGATCACGGCCTTCGCCCAGAACCTGTTTGACGAGACCTACAACGCCGAATTCTCGCCCGGCGGGTTCGTGTTCCGCGCCCGTCCGCGTCGTTACGGCGTTGAAATCGGCTACAAGTTCTAAGGGAAAGCAAGACACATGACCAAGGTGCTGGTGCTCTATTATTCGAGCTATGGCCATATCGAGGCGATGGCCGCTGCGGTTGCCGAAGGCGCCGCCAGCGTCCCCGGCACCGAAGTCAGTGTGAAGCGCGTTCCCGAACTGGTGCCCGACGATGTTGCGGCCGCATCGGGCGTGAAGCTCGATCAGGCCGCACCTATCGCCGATCCGAACGAGCTGGCCGATTATGACGCGATCATCTTCGGCACGCCCACCCGCTTCGGCAACATGGCGGCACAGATGCGCAACTTCCTCGATCAGACGGGTGGGTTGTGGTTCACCAAGGCGCTGGTCGGCAAGGTCGGCTCGGTGTTCGTCTCAACCGCCAGCCAGCACGGCGGGCAGGAGACCACCATCACCTCGTTCCACACCACCCTGCTGCACCACGGCATGGTGATTGTCGGCCTGCCCTACACGTTCGAAGGCAATGCCGAGATGAACGAAATCAGCGGCGGCACCCCCTATGGCGCGAGCACGCTGGCTGGTAATGACGGCAGCCGGATGCCGAGCGCGAACGAGCTCGCCGGGGCGCGCTTCCAGGGCGCGCACGTGGCGGCCATCGCCGCCAAGCTGGCCGCCTGACACTGACCGAATGACGGAGAGAGCACGATGACGAAGATTCTGGCGAACCGCCTCCACCACACCGCCTATGTCACCAAGGACCTCGAAGCCACCCGCGCCTTCTATGAAGACGTGCTCGGCTTCCCGCTGATGGCGACCTATTGCGAAAAGGACGAGCTGTTCGGCAAGGAGCGCACCTATTGCCACGTGTTCTTCGAACTCGCCGATGGCAGCGCGCTCGCCTTCTTCCAGTTCGCCGATCCCGAGGATCAGGCCGAATTCGGCCCGGAAATGCCGGCCAGCCCCTTCATCCACATCGCGCTCCACGTCGATGCCGATGGTCAGGCCGAACTCGCCCGCCGCATCGCCGCCGCCGGTATCGTCGAGCCGCAGACCTATGTGCTCGAGCACGGCTATTGCCGCTCGCTCTATGTCGTCGATCCCAACGGGATGATCCTCGAGTTCACCCATGACGACGAACGCGCCGCGCCGCTGGACGCGGATCGCCGCGCCTCGGCCCATGCCGAACTGAAGCGCTGGCTGGCGGGCGATCACCACAACAACAACCCGTTCCGCGCCGCCGAAGCGGCCTGAGCCTGACCCCATGCTCGCTATGCGCTCAACCGAGGCTTGCGAGCTGTCCTATGGCGAGGTTGCCGTCGCAGGCGGCACCTTGCCGATTGCGATGGCGGGAGATGGCCTTCCGGTGATCCTGCTCCACGGCTGGACGCTCGATCACCGGATGTGGGCGCCGCAGGTCGAAGGGCTGGCAGGGGGTCACTTCCTCGTCATGCCCGACCGGCGCGGCTGCGGGCGCGCCACCGCCCCGCCCGATCTGGCGCGCGAGGCCGAGGATGTCATTGCCATCGCCGATTTACTCGGGTTTGACCGCTTTGCGCTGGTCGGCCTGTCGCGCGGCGCGGTGGTCGCACTCGATACCGCACGGCGATATGGCGGGCGCATCTCCGGTCTCGTCCTGTCGGGCGCGCCGCTCCCCGCACTGGTGCCGCGCGAGGAGGTGATCGATTTGGACCGCTATCGCGCACTGGCGGCGGCAGGCGATATGGCGACATTCCGCGCCGAATGGTCCGCCCACCCGCTGATGGCGACCCACTCTGCCGCAGCGCGCGCGCTGGTCGCCAGCATCCTCGCCGATTACGACGGGCGCGATCTGCTGGTGGCGAGCGAGCCGCCCGGCTTCCCGCGCGAGGTGCTGGCGATGCTTTCCATGCCCGTGCTGGCGATGACCGGTGAACACGACACGCCCTGGCGCCGCGCCTGCGCCAAGGCCCTCGCCGCCGCCGCACCGCGCGCGCGCCACGCCGAAATCGCGGGCGCGGGCCATATTGCCAATGCCGACAACCCGGCCGCCTTCAACGCGGCCGTCGCTTCCTTCCTCCACACAAGGCCCTGACCATGACCACCACCCGCTTCGCCACCACCCATGTCGGCAGCCTGCCGCGCCCCGAAGCGCTGCTCGATCTGGTGTTCGCGCGCGAGGGCGGCGAGGCCGTGTCCGAAGCCGCCTTCGATGCCGCGGTGGAGGAAGCGACCGCCTATGTCATCAAGCGCCAGATCGAGGCGGGCATCACCATCGTCAACGATGGCGAACAGTCCAAGCCCAGCTACGCCACCTATATCAAGCACCGCCTGTCGGGCTTCGGCGGCGAGGCGGGCCAGTATGAATTCGCCGATCTGGAAGCCTTCCCCGGTGCCAAGGCGCAGGTGTTCGGCAACAAGGGCCGCGCCAAGCGTTCCGCGCCCGCCTGCACCGCGGCCATCACCGTGATCGACATGGAGGCCCCGCGCATCGATGCCGAGCGGTTGAAGCGCCTCGCGGGCGGCCACGCCACCTTCATGTCGGCAGCGTCCCCCGGCGTGACCGCGCTGTTCTTCCCCAACCAGTTCTATGCCAGCGACGAGGAATATGTCTTTGCCCTCGCCGAAGGCCTGCGCCACGAATATGAGACCATCGCGGCGGCGGGAATCACCCTGCAAGTGGACTGCCCCGATCTAGCGATGGGCCGCCATGTGCAGTTCACCCACCTTTCCCTTGAGGACTTCCGCAAGCGCATCGGCATGAACATCGCCGCGCTCAATCACGCGCTCCAGAACATCCCCGCCGAGCAGCTGCGGATGCACCTGTGCTGGGGCAACTATCCCGGCCCGCACCACTGCGACGTGGCGCTGGGCGAGATCGCCGATATCGTCTGGACCGCCAAGCCGCAGACCGTGCTGCTGGAAGGCGCCAACCCGCGCCACGCGCATGAATTCGCCTTCTTCGCCGATCACCCGCTGCCCGAAAACAAGGTGCTGTGCCCCGGCATGGTCGAGCCGCAGTCACCCTATATCGAGCATCCCGAACTCATCGCCCAGCGCATCGGCCGCTATGCCGATCTGCTCGGCGCTGACCGCGTGATGGCGGGCGTCGACTGCGGCTTTTCGGTGCACGCGGGCAGCAATGCGCTCGATCCCGAAATTGTCTGGGCCAAGCTCGCCGCGCTGGCAGAAGGCGCCGAGATCGCGCGGAGCCGCTACCCGTAGAACTCCGGAGCAAGCACTTCGGTCGGGATGGTGAACATCGGGTGGAAGCTGTGGGGGGTGCCCGCCAGCCCTGCGTCCAGCGCGCCGGTGCCGAGCGTGTCTGATCCGGGATCGCCCTTGACGAGGCTCGCATCATCCTCGCCGATCAGGCTCGCCTCGCCGCTGGTGGGTTGCGGGAACCAGCCTGCCCAGGTCGACGGGCCAAAGCCGTTGGCGGTGAGGTAGTTGATCACCTCCTGCTGCGACTGGTAGTTGGCGTAGCGGATGTTGCCGTCAGCCTCCATGATCGCGCGCAGATAGGCCGTCCCGTCGGTCAGCGCGAAGTAGACCTCCTGCAAGCCATCGCGGTCGTAGTCGCTGGCACCCAGCACGCGGTTGATGTTCTCGATCTGGAGATCGTTCTGGAACCGGCGCTGGCTGTCGTTGGCGCTGCCTGCAACCACCTGCCCCGAAGCGACCAGCGGATCGATATAGATCCCCGCCACGCGCGTCTCGCCCGCCCAGCTGTGATCCGAGAAGTAGACGAGGCCATCGGGGGCTGTGCCGATGGTGGCGAACCGTCCGATGGTGCGGTTGACGAGGATCTGGTCAACGTCGCCATCCCCGTTCACGTCCGCCGAACCGATCCGCAGCCACGAGCCATTGCCGCCCAGCGCATTGCCGTCAAAGTCGCGGATATTGTTCATCGCCGACTGGTATACCGAGGGATCGGCAGTGTTGAAGTTGACGCTCACTCCGGTCCCGGGCCGCAAGCGAAGCACCTGATCGTCGAACTGCAGGAACTCGATCGCGGTCAGCGTATCCGTCCCGTCCGGCCCCACCACCTGGAACACGCCGGTCGAGGTCTGGGTCACGGTATAGGCCGAGCGCAGACCGCGCACGACCGCCGTATCCACATTGCTGCCGCCGTTGATCGTGTCGTTGCCGCCAAGGCCCGTCAGGCGGTTGCCGACCGCGTTGCCGATGATCGTATCGCCGCCCGATCCGCCGATCGCATTCTCGATGATCGTGCCGCGCGCGATGCTCATATTGCCGGTGCGGCCGCCAACGTTCGAGAAGGTTTCCGGGTTGAGATCGATCCGCTGGGCCGCGCTGATGCTCGAATAGTTGAGCGTGTCGGTGCCGCCATTGTCGACAATGGTGAAGGCCAGCGTGGCGTTGGCGATATCGAACACGGCGCGGCCCGAATTGTTGCCCACCCCGTAGGTGGTGTCGCCGGTGCGGGTGCTCGTGGCAACGCCATAGGCCTGCTGGATCGCGACCACATCGGCCTGCATCGGCGTGACGGCAAAGGCCCGACTGAAACCGCGCCCGGCGAAGAACGGATTATCGGTCTGGTCGAAATAGGACATCACCGTGGTCGACCAGGCATCGTTCAGATAGAGCGCGTCCTGCTGGAAGGTGGCGTTGTTGTTGTAGTTTCCGCCGTGACCGAGGCCGAGCGCATGGCCGATTTCGTGGACATAGGTCTGGAACGAATAGGTGCCCAGCGTGGTGCCATAGGTGGTCAGCCAGCCGGTGCCGACATTGACCGCCGCGCTGAGAATGAAGCTGCCGCTCCTCGATGAAGTAGCAAAAGCACCTTCCTGATTGTCGTCGAAGGTGATCTGCGCGGTGGTGGTGACTTCGGTGAAACCGATCCCCAGCACGTCCGCCCAAAGGTTCAACGCCTCGCGCGCAAGGAAGGCCCCCTCGCTAGTCAACGCGGTCAGGTTGACTGTGATCGCCCCCCCCTGCGTCACGTTGAAACGTCGCGCCGTTCCCGGGCCGCCCCAGTAGCCGTTGAGCAGCTGGTCGGCGATCTGGTCATTGGTGAATTCGGTCAGCGGCGCGGCTTCGGTGACCGACAAGCGGTAGTTGCCGGTGCTCTGGTCGATCCACGCGCCGACATCGATAAAGTAAGTCCCACTCGTGGTCGGGGTGAAGCGGATGCGCGAAAAGGTGCCCGAACTGTCGTCGTTAAACGCCAGAACGTTGCCCGAGCTGTTGCGCAGGGTCAGCGTGGTATCGAAGTCCCCCGAAGCCGGCGCGCTGGTGACGAATTCATAGGTCCTGCCCGCTTCCAGCGTCACGCGGTACCAGTCGCGGTCACCGGTTTCCTCCAGCACGCCGTTGGTCGCCGCGCCCCCGACAGTGATTGTCGCCGTGGTCGAGGTATCACCCCGCGGCGTATCGATCACCGGGCGCGAGCTGTGGATGGTGAAGTTGCCCGTCGCCCCGCCAAAGGACGTGACATCGAGGAAGAAAGTGCCGGTGGTGTTCGCCGTGTAGCGGATCTCGGAATAGAGCACGCTTGAGTCTTCGGTCGCGTCATCATTGGTGACCAGCGGCGTGCCCACGCTATCGCGCAGCGTGAGGATACTGTCGCGCAGCCCGCCTGCGTTGGGCGGCAGATAGACCGTGAAGATATAGGTCTGCCCGGCCACCAGCGTGATCCGGTACCAGTCCGAATCCGTCCCCGTTTCGATCGTGCCGTTGACGGCGCCGCCCGGAGTAAGGGATGCGGTGGTGAAAGTGTTGCCGGGCACAGTGTCCGAAGACACGTTGTCCGAGCCGTCAAGCCAGACCTTGCCGCCATCGTTCATGTAGCAGGACATGCAGGCGCAGCCGGTGTTGTGGATCACCGATTTGGGCAGATCGGTTTCGGTCCCGCCGGGAAGTGCATCCTCGATCAACAGGCCGGCCCGGCCGCTACCACCACCGAAGAAGTCCTGAAACATGCCTATGCGTCCTTGTCATGCGCAGCGGTGGCTGCGGCGGGATCATTCAATACCTGCGCCGCGGCCTTGGCCAGGCGGGTGATATCGTCGGATTGCAGCGCGCGGTCGGACACGTCGACAGCGATGCTGGGATAGGTGACGTCGCGACCGTTCTGGCGCGCGCTCAATTGCGCTTCGATGGTCCCGCGCTGGTGCAGCGTCAGCGCCACGGCGATATTCCTGGTGGCCGCGTCTTCGCCGAGCGCAGCGTTCAGATCCTGTGTGAAGAGGTCGCAGATGGCCTGCGTGTCCATGCCGGGCAGGGCCGAAAGCTCTCCGGAAACCTGGCAGGCGGGCGGAATGGAACTGGTTGCGCAAGCGGGTTGCAGAACGGCTGCAGCAACAAGAGCAGGAACGGCTTGCACACGCAGCGACATCAGCATGACCCAGACAGGCCGCCCAGCCGGCGGCACGGCAGGCGACACAATAACAGAAAGTCCGTTGGGATTAAGCGGATAATCGTAAACGAAACCGAAATACCCGCTTACCCGTAGAATTCGGGGGCGAGCACTTCGGTCGGGATGGTGAACATCGGGTGGAAGCTGTGGGGGGTGCCCGCCAGCCCTGCGTCCAGCGCGCCGGTGCCGAGCGTATCTGATCCGGCATCGCCCTTGACGAGGCTCGCATCATCCTCGCTGATGAGGCTCGCCTCGCCGCTGCTGGGCTGCGGGAACCAGCCTGCCCAGGTCGACGGGCCAAAGCCGTTGGCGGTGAGGTAGTTGATCACCTCCTGCTGCGACTGGTAGTTGGCGTAGCGGATGTTGCCGTCAGCCTCCATGATCGCGCGCAGATAGGCCGTACCGTCGGTCAGCGCGAAGTAGACCTCTTGCAAGCCATCGCGGTCGTAGTCGCTGGCACCCAGCACGCGGTTGATGTTCTCGATCTGGAGATCGTTCTGGAACCGGCGCTGGCTGTCGTTGGCGCTGCCTGCAACCACCTGCCCCGAAGCGACCAGCGGATCGATATAGATCCCCGCCACGCGCGTCTCGCCCGCCCAGCTGTGATCCGAGAAGTAGACGAGGCCATCGGGGGCTGTGCCGATGGTGGCGAACCGTCCGATGGTGCGGTTGACGAGGATCTGGTCAACGTCGCCATCCCCGTTCACGTCCGCCGAACCGATCCGCAGCCACGAGCCATTGCCGCCCAGCGCATTGCCGTCAAAGTCGCGGATATTGTTCATCGCCGACTGGTATACCGAGGGATCGGCAGTGTTGAAGTTGACGCTCACTCCGGTCCCGGGCCGCAAGCGAAGCACCTGATCGTCGAACTGCAGGAACTCGATCGCGGTCAGCGTATCCGTCCCGTCCGGCCCCACCACCTGGAACACGCCGGTCGAGGTCTGGGTCACGGTATAGGCCGAGCGCAGACCGCGCACGACCGCCGTATCCACATTGCTGCCGCCGTTGATCGTGTCGTTGCCGCCAAGGCCCGTCAGGCGGTTGCCGACCGCGTTGCCGATGATCGTATCGCCGCCCGATCCGCCGATCGCATTCTCGATGATCGTGCCGCGCGCGATGCTCATATTGCCGGTGCGGCCGCCAACGTTCGAGAAGGTTTCCGGGTTGAGATCGATCCGCTGGGCCGCGCTGATGCTCGAATAGTTGAGCGTGTCGGTGCCGCCATTGTCGACAATGGTGAAGGCCAGCGTGGCGTTGGCGATATCGAACACGGCGCGGCCCGAATTGTTGCCCACCCCGTAGGTGGTGTCGCCGGTGCGGGTGCTCGTGGCAACGCCATAGGCCTGCTGGATCGCGACCACATCGGCCTGCATCGGCGTGACGGCAAAGGCCCGACTGAAACCGCGCCCGGCGAAGAACGGATTATCGGTCTGGTCGAAATAGGACATCACCGTGGTCGACCAGGCATCGTTCAGATAGAGCGCGTCCTGCTGGAAGGTGGCGTTGTTGTTGTAGTTTCCGCCGTGACCGAGGCCGAGCGCATGGCCGATTTCGTGGACATAGGTCTGGAACGAATAGGTGCCCAGCGTGGTGCCATAGGTGGTCAGCCAGCCGGTGCCGACATTGACCGCCGCGCTGAGAATGAAGCTGCCGCTCCTCGATGAAGTAGCAAAAGCACCTTCCTGATTGTCGTCGAAGGTGATCTGCGCGGTGGTGGTGACTTCGGTGAAACCGATCCCCAGCACGTCCGCCCAAAGGTTCAACGCCTCGCGCGCAAGGAAGGCCCCCTCGCTAGTCAACGCGGTCAGGTTGACTGTGATCGCCCCCCCCTGCGTCACGTTGAAACGTCGCGCCGTTCCCGGGCCGCCCCAGTAGCCGTTGAGCAGCTGGTCGGCGATCTGGTCATTGGTGAATTCGGTCAGCGGCGCGGCTTCGGTGACCGACAAGCGGTAGTTGCCGGTGCTCTGGTCGATCCACGCGCCGACATCGATAAAGTAAGTCCCACTCGTGGTCGGGGTGAAGCGGATGCGCGAAAAGGTGCCCGAACTGTCGTCGTTAAACGCCAGAACGTTGCCCGAGCTGTTGCGCAGGGTCAGCGTGGTATCGAAGTCCCCCGAAGCCGGCGCGCTGGTGACGAATTCATAGGTCCTGCCCGCTTCCAGCGTCACGCGGTACCAGTCGCGGTCACCGGTTTCCTCCAGCACGCCGTTGGTCGCCGCGCCCCCGACAGTGATTGTCGCCGTGGTCGAGGTATCACCCCGCGGCGTATCGATCACCGGGCGCGAGCTGTGGATGGTGAAGTTGCCCGTCGCCCCGCCAAAGGACGTGACATCGAGGAAGAAAGTGCCGGTGGTGTTCGCCGTGTAGCGGATCTCGGAATAGAGCACGCTTGAGTCTTCGGTCGCGTCATCATTGGTGACCAGCGGCGTGCCCACGCTATCGCGCAGCGTGAGGATACTGTCGCGCAGCCCGCCTGCGTTGGGCGGCAGATAGACCGTGAAGATATAGGTCTGCCCGGCCACCAGCGTGATCCGGTACCAGTCCGAATCCGTCCCCGTTTCGATCGTGCCGTTGACGGCGCCGCCCGGAGTAAGGGATGCGGTGGTGAAAGTGTTGCCGGGCACAGTGTCCGAAGACACGTTGTCCGAGCCGTCAAGCCAGACCTTGCCGCCATCGTTCATGTAGCAGGACATGCAGGCGCAGCCGGTGTTGTGGATCACCGATTTGGGCAGATCGGTTTCGGTCCCGCCGGGAAGTGCATCCTCGATCAACAGGCCGGCCCGGCCGCTACCACCACCGAAGAAGTCCTGAAACATGCCTATGCGTCCTTGTCATGCGCAGCGGTGGCTGCGGCGGGATCATTCAATACCTGCGCCGCGGCCTTGGCCAGGCGGGTGATATCGTCGGATTGCAGCGCGCGGTCGGACACGTCGACAGCGATGCTGGGATAGGTGACGTCGCGACCGTTCTGGCGCGCGCTCAATTGCGCTTCGATGGTCCCGCGCTGGTGCAGCGTCAGCGCCACGGCGATATTCCTGGTGGCCGCGTCTTCGCCGAGCGCAGCGTTCAGATCCTGTGTGAAGAGGTCGCAGATGGCCTGCGTGTCCATGCCGGGCAGGGCCGAAAGCTCTCCGGAAACCTGGCAGGCGGGCGGAATGGAACTGGTTGCGCAAGCGGGTTGCAGAACGGCTGCAGCAACAAGAGCAGGAACGGCTTGCACACGCAGCGACATCAGCATGACCCAGACAGGCCGCCCAGCCGGCGGCACGGCAGGCGACACAATAACAGAAAGTCCGTTGGGATTAAGCGGATAATCGTAAACGAAACCGAAATACCCGCTTACCCGTAGAATTCGGGGGCGAGCACTTCGGTCGGGATGGTGAACATCGGGTGGAAGCTGTGGGGGGTGCCCGCCAGCCCTGCGTCCAGCGCGCCGGTGCCGAGCGTATCTGATCCGGCATCGCCCTTGACGAGGCTCGCATCATCCTCGCTGATGAGGCTCGCCTCGCCGCTGCTGGGCTGCGGGAACCAGCCTGCCCAGGTCGACGGGCCAAAGCCGTTGGCGGTGAGGTAGTTGATCACCTCCTGCTGCGACTGGTAGTTGGCGTAGCGGATGTTGCCGTCAGCCTCCATGATCGCGCGCAGATAGGCCGTACCGTCGGTCAGCGCGAAGTAGACCTCTTGCAAGCCATCGCGGTCGTAGTCGCTGGCGCCCAGCACGCGGTTGATGTTCTCGATCTGGAGATCGTTCTGGAAGCGGCGCTGGCTGTCGTTGGCGCTGCCTGCAACCACCTGCCCCGAAGCGACCAGCGGGTCGATGTAGATGCCGGCCACGCGCGTCTCGCCCGCCCAGCTGTGATCCGAGAAGTAGACAAGGCCATCGGGGGCGGTGCCGATGGTGGCGAAGCGGCCGATGGTGCGGTTGACGAGGATCTGGTCGATATCGCCATCCCCGTTCACATCCGCCGAACCGATCCGCAGCCACGAGCCGTTCCCGCCCAGCGCATTGCCGTCGAAATCGCGGATCGCGTTCATGGCGCTCTGGTAGACCGAAGGATCGGCAGTGTTGAAGTTGACGCTCACCCCCGTCCCGGGCCGCAGGCGGAGCACCTGATCGTCGAACTGCAGGAACTCGATCGCGGTCAGCGTGTCAGTCCCGTCCGGCCCCACCACCTGGAACACGCCGGTCGAGGTCTGGGTCACCGTGTATTGCGAACGCGTGCCGCGCACCACGGCGGTGTCGACGTTGCCGCCGCCCTCTAGCGTATCGTTGCCGCCAAGGCCGGTCAGCACATTGGCTTCGCTCGATCCGACCAGCCGGTTGGCGATGAAATTACCGGTGGCGTTGAACGCGCCAGTCATGATGACGAGGGTTTCAACCGATGAAACGATTGTCGCGTTCATCCCGAAGACCCGCATCGTGTCGTTGCCGCCGGTCGCGGTCTCGATGATCGAATCGCCGGCATCGTCGATCTCGTAGATATCGTCGCCATCCCCGCCTTCGAGCCGGTCGGCACCCGTGCCGCCAGACAGCAGATCGTTGCCATTGCCGCCGAACAGCCAATCAATACCGGCGTCGCCGTAGAGCTCGTCGGCGCCATCGTCACCGTAAAGATCATCATCCCCGCCGCGCCCGCGCAGCACGTCGTTGCCGGCCAAGCCGATCAGCAGGTTGGCGGCGCCATTGCCAGAAAGACTGTCGTTGAATGCAGAGCCGCCGAGCCCTTCGATTTCGGAAAGGGTGTCGCTTCCGGCACCTGACGTCGCCTGCGCGGTGGTGATCGCCAGATCGACCACGACCCGAGTGACGGCGGTTTCATAGCCGGCAATGTCAAAGCCGGCACCGCCCACCATCACATCGTCGCCCGTGCCGCCGACCAGCCAGTCATCGCCGCCAAGCCCGTAGATCTGGTCGGATCCGCCGCGCCCGTCGATCACGTCAGCGCCGTTCGTGCCGTTGAGCACGTCATTGCCTTCGGTGCCGCGATCCGGAAGGTCGATCGTAACCGTGACGATACCCGATGAGGTGTTGAACCACACCCGCGAACCATCAGCCGAAACCACCAGCTCGGCCCCGCGCTGCAAGGTCAGGAAACTGCCAGCAGGCGATGGTACCGTTGCCACCAGGTTATAGGTGTAGGCATCCAGCACCACGATCGAATTCGAGGCGCGATCCATGAAGTAGAGCAGATCGCCATCGGGGCTGAAGGCCACGCCGGCCGCATTTCCGAGGGTGGGATAGAGCGAGGTCAGATCGGTCAGATAGCCCATCGTGCCGGTGTAAACATGGACCCCGCCGCCGGTGACGATCACGATCCGGTCGTTCGCGGTGTTGCCCGAAGCCGCCTCTATCCCTGCAGCATAGCCGTAGACATTGTTCTGGTAGGTACCGTTGTTACCCATCGATGTACCCGACGGCGAGATGAGGTAATATTCCGCCGAGGACAGGCCGAGCTGGCCAAGCAGCACAGTCGTGGAGCCGGGCATGGTCAGCAGCGATGCCGCCGATCCGAGCCCCGCATAGTAGGAGTTCTGGCTATATGTCAGGCTGCCGTTCGACAGTTCCAGCGTACCCAGCGAGGCCCATCCGCTCCAGCCCGGAAGAATGTTGCGCGAGATCTGCAGCGTGTCCGCATCGCTCCACGCCACATCGGCGAAGGTCCAGTCGGACCCGCGCACGGTGTAAGTGAATTCGCTCGCCCCGAAGGTGTTGAGGTCGACCACATAGATGCTGACATCGGCCGAATTCTCGGTCCACGACTGGAACTGCCGGACGTTCTCGGCCACTTCTTCGATAACCGCGAGACGCGTTCCATCGGGCGATAGCGAAATTGACCCGAGGTTGTTGCCGAGCTGGGTCTGGAACAGCAGCTGGCCCGTCACCGAATCGTGAACCCGCAGCATGCCGCTGTTGGTGGCAACGAAGATCAGCGTACCGTCCGCGCTCAGCGTCCAGTCTTCGTTGCCAGCCGTCGCTATTAGCAGACCACTCATTCTAACATCCCCAAGGTGGCACCTGCCGGGCAGAGCCATTCAACACCGGGATGCAGTCGACCCTGGATCCCCAAAGGGCCAAAGTATCGCTCGCTCCATGGCGGGTCAATGCTGTATTTACTTGATTTTCTGGCACTCCATGAGCCCATGTGCCATTTTGGGTTCACAGCCATGCCAAGGCCTGTGCACTTGCGATGCTGGCACCATCAACCAGATCCCTCGCGTCCATCCCTGACCTGTTCGGCCACTCGCGCTGGGGTATTTGACCCAGCATGGTTGCCAGCGCATCTCGTGTGGCGCACAGTCTGCGGGCCGGACGCGAGGTGGGCGTCCGGCTGAAGGAGCAAGGCTCATGCTGATCCGCGATCTCGGTATCATTCCTGCAAGAAAGACACGCGGGGGAGCAGGTGAGCCTAGCCCCTACGTCAATCTCAGCCGCCGCGCTTTTGTCGGCGGTACGGGCCTGTTCGTGCTCGGCGTCGCGCTGGCGGGCTGTTCAAGCTACGTCGAGCCCGAGATCGATGCCGATGCCTTCAAGCTCAAGGATCCCGGCCCCAGCCCGCTCACCGGCGTGAAGGGCGGGGACGCCACCCCGGCCCTCTGGATCGAAATCGAGCGCGACGGCACGGTCAAGATCACCTGTCACCGCTCGGAAATGGGCCAACAGGTCTGGACCTCGATGGCGCAGATCGTTGCCGACGAACTCGAGGCCGAGTGGGATAAGGTCCGCATCGTGCAGGCGGAAGGGCACGAACGCTATGGCGACCAGAACACCGATGGTTCGCGCTCGGTGCGGTTCAATTTCCATCGCCTGCGGGTGGCCGGCGCAGCGATGCGGCAGATGCTGGTCGCCGCAGCCGCGCTCTACTGGAAACTGCCGGTTGACCAGTGCTCGGCGCAGGGCGGCCTCGTCAGCAACACCCAGAACGACGAGACGCTGTCATACGGCAATCTTGCGGAACTGGCCGGCAAGCTCGAAATTCCGGCCGAAGCCGACATCAAGCTCAAGACCCCTAAGGAATGGCGCTACATCAATGAGGAAATCCCCTCGCTGACAGTGCCGCGCATCGTCAAGGGCGACAGCACTTACGGGATCGACGTGAAGCGTCCGGGCATGGTCTATGCCGTCGTCGCCCGCCCGCCGCAGCTGTTCGGCAAGATCGGCAGTGTAGATGATGCCAAGGCACTCGCGGTTCCCGGAGTACTCAAGACGGTGCGCCTGCCCGATCCCACGCCCCCGGCCCTGTTCCAGCCGCTCGGCGGCGTGGCGGTAGTCGCGCGTGATACCTGGGCTGCGATCGAAGGGCGCCGCGCCCTGGAGATCACCTGGCGCGATGGCCCCAATGCTGGTTACGATTCCGATGTCTTCGCCAAGCAGATGCAGGCCACCGCGCGGCGCAACGGCAAGGTGCGCCGTTCGCGCGGCGATGTCGGCAAGGCGCTGGCCGCGGCGGACAAGCGGATCACGGCGGAATATTATGCCCCCCACCTCAACCAGTCGCCGATGGAGCCACCGAGCGCCACGGCCGAATGGAACGGCGATCTGCTCGAATGCTGGGCCTGCGTACAAGACCCGCAAAGCACCCGCGATACGCTCGCCGGGGCGCTCGGGATCGACAAGACCAAGATCAAGGTCACGCCCACCTGGCTGGGCGGTGCCTTCGGGCGCAAATCGAAGCCCGATTTCGTTCTGGAGGCCGCGTTGATCGCCCGCGAGGTGGGCAAGCCGGTCAAGGTCACCTGGACGCGCGAGGACGACATCCAGCACGGCTATTACCATTCGGCCAGCGCGCAATATTGCGAGGCGGGGCTCGACAAGAACGGCAAATGCACCGCGTGGCTGCACCGCACGGTCTTCCCGCCGATCAGCTCGACCTTTGACCATACGGTATCCGAGCCGAGCGATGGCGAGATGGGTCTGGGTGCGACCGACCTTCCCTTTGCCATGCCCAACCTGCAGATCGAATCCGGCAATGCCAAGGGGCACGTGCGGATCGGCTGGCTGCGTTCCGTTTCCAATATCTACCACGTGTTTGCGGCGCAGAGCTTTGCGGCTGAACTGGCCCACGCCGCTGGCCGCGATCAGAAGGACTATCTGCTCGAACTGATCGGCGCAGCCCGTCTGGTCGACCCCAATGCCGAGGGCGCGAAATACGACAACTATGGTGCCTCGCTCGAGGAATACCCGATCGACACCGGGCGCTTGCGGACGGTGGTGGAAAAGGCCGCTGCAATGGCCCGATGGGGCCGCAAACTGCCCAAGGGTCGCGGCCTCGGCATCGCGGTTCACCGTTCATTCCTGAGCTATATCGCCACGGTCGTCGAAGTGGCAGTGCGTGCTGACGGGACGATCAGCATTCCCGGCGTGTGGCTGGCGGTCGATGCCGGCACCGTGATCAATCCGCGCCACGTGCGCGCGCAGATGGAAGGCGGCACGATCTACGGATTGTCGAACGCGCTCTATGGCGCGATCACCGCCAAGAACGGGGCGATCGTGCAGGACAACTTCCCCAGCTGGCGGCTGCTGCGGATGAACGAGGCGCCGCGCGAGTTCGAGGTCGAAATCATCGCGTCCAATGCGGTCCCCGGCGGCGTGGGCGAACCTGCGACCCCGCCCGCCGCCCCCGCGCTCGCCAATGCGATTTTCGCGGCGACCGGGCACCGCCTGCGCAGCCTTCCGCTGATCGGGCCGGAGGGCAGCAAGCTCAAACTGCCTGCCAAAAAGACCGCGTAGGACGAGGAGACGAACATGGCCATTACCCTGACAATCAACGGGAAATCCACGAACGTCGATGCCGCACCGGGCACCCCGCTGCTTTGGGTGCTGCGCGATCATCTGGGGATGACCGGCACCAAATTCGGCTGCGGTGTCGCCCAGTGCGGGGCTTGCACGGTGCACGTCGATGGCGAGCCGACGCGAGCTTGCATCACACCGCACGACGCCCTCGAAGGCGCCGAGATCACCACCATCGAAGGCGTGGCCGGCGATGCTGCGGAAGCCATTCGCGAGGCATGGATCGCCAATGACGTCCCCCAGTGCGGCTATTGCCAATCGGGCCAGATTATGGCGGCGGCAGCGCTTCTGCGCGACAACCCTTCGCCCGATGATGCCGCGATCGATGAGGCGATGAGCGGCAACCTGTGCCGCTGCGCGACCTACATGAGCATCCGCCGCGCGATCAAGGAAGCCGCCGCCTCGCTCTGATCGCGCGGGGCTGCTCTTATTCGACGTAGCCCCGGATAAAGGCGATTTGCGACGCGGTGAAGGCGTGCGCGAGCGGATTGTCGTCCATGTCGAAAGCGTGGATCCCGCCGTCCACCTCGTCATAGCTGACCGCCACACCCGCCTCGCCAAGACGGCGCGCATAGGCCCGCACTTCATCAAGAAAGAGATCGCAGGTTCCCACCCCGACCCATGCCGGGGGTAATCCGGACAGATCGGCTCGCCTTGCGCCAACCGCGTAGGTCAGCGCCGCCGGATCGGCCGTGTTGCCGAGATAGGCAGGCCAGGCGAAGCGGTTGTTGCCATTGCTCCAGATCGAGTGGCGCGGCGCATCAAGCTCGCGGCGCTGCGCGGTGCGATCATCGAGCATCGGATAGATCAGCAACTGGGCGGCAGGTTGCTGCCCGCCTTCATCATGCAACCGGTGCACAAGATTGGCCGCCAGCCCTCCGCCCGCGCTGTAACCGCCGACCACGATCTTCGCCGGGTCGATCCCCAGCGCATCGGCGCGGGCGAGCACGCGGTGCCATGCAGCGTGTCCATCATCGAGTGCCGCAGGAAACGGGTTCTGCGGCGCCAACCGGTAGGCCGGACAAATGACCGGCACGCCCAGCGCCTTGGCGAACAGCGCGGCCTTGGGCAGGGTATCCTCGGGCCGTCCGAACACGAAGCCGCCACCGTGAAACAGGATCAGCGCGCCTGCACCCTTCCGCTCATCAGGCGTGACAATCGCCATCCGCTGCCCGCGCGCATCGTCCCACGTCAGGCTGACACCCGAAGGATCGAACGGCGGGCGCAGAAAGCGCCCCACCACCCGCAGCAGCCGGTAGGTGAAACGGTTGACCACCAGCTTGCCGAGCTTCTTGTCCAGCGCGGCAAGTTCGGGCGCGATGGGCGGCGGATTGGCGGAGCTGTGCGGCGGATCGGCTAGTGGAATGCGGCCCGGGCCGGTCGATGCGCTAATCGTCATGGGAAGCCTTTCTGCCGCTTGCCATGCATCGTAGACGCGGCGGCATCCGAGCCGCAAGCTAGCGATGATGCCAAGTCCTGCCTTGTCCGCTCGCGCAAATTGCACAGGTCTCTTGCCAAGCCGCATCGGCTAGGCAGAAGCGGCTTATCGGCAGCAGGCACAATCAGGGGAACGGGCTATGACCCAGAAATACACTTCGGACCTTGCGCTCTTCATCAATGGCGTATGGCGCAGCGGCGAGGGGCGCGAGACCCGGCCGGTGCTCAACCCGGCGCTGGGCGCAGGCATTGCCGATCTTCCGGTAGCGACCGCGGCCGATCTCGAAGAAGCGCTCGCCGCAGCCGAGCAGGGCTTCAAGGCGTGGCGCGCGGTCGATGTCGACACGCGCGCGGGCATTCTGCGCAAGGCCGCCGATCTCCTGCGCGAGCGGGCCGAGACGATTGCCGTGCTGCTCACCACCGAACAGGGCAAGCCGAAGGCCGAGGCGCTGGGCGAGGTCATGGGATCGGCCTCGATGTTCGATTTCTACGCCGAGGAGGCCAAGCGCGCCTATGGCCGGGTGCTGGTGCGCCCAACCGGACAGCGCGCGATGGTGATCAAGCAGCCGGTCGGCCCGGTGGCGGTGTTCACGCCTTGGAACTTCCCGGTCTACATGCTTGCCAAGAAGCTCGCGCCGGCGCTGGCAGCGGGTTGTTCGGTGATCGCCAAGCCAGCCGAGGAATGCCCGGCTTCCACCTCGGCGCTGATCCGCTGCCTCGCCGATGCCGGGGTGCCTGCCAATGTCGCGCAGATGGTCTATGGTGATCCCGACTTTATCAGCCGTACGCTGATCGCCTCTCCGGTGATCCGCAAGGTCAGCTTCACCGGATCAACTGCGGTCGGCAAGCATCTGATGCGGCTTGCAGCGGACGGGGTGAAGCGGATCACCATGGAGCTGGGCGGCCATGCTCCGGTGCTGGTGTTCGACGATGTCGATCTCGCCAGGGTGCTCGATGTGCTGGTGCCCCAGAAGTTCCGCAATGCCGGACAGGTCTGCGTCTCGCCGACGCGCTTCTATGTGCAGGAGGGAATCTACGACGCCTTCCTCAAGGGCTTTGCCGAGCGCACCGCAGCACTCAAGGTCGGCAATGGTCTCGAGGCCGGTGTGCAGATGGGGCCTCTCGCCAATCCGCGCCGTCCGGCAGCGCTCGCCGGCCTGATCGGCGATGCCGCCGCGCGGGGCGGGAAGCTGCTGGTGGGCGGCGAAGCCTATGGCGACGGGTTCTTCTTCCAGCCCACGCTGATCGCCGATGTGCCGAACGATGCCGAGATCATGAACACCGAGCCCTTCGGCCCGGTCGCGGTGACGCGTCCTTTCGTCACGCTCGACGATGCCATCGGCGAGGCCAATCGCCTGCCCTTCGGCCTTGCTGCCTTTGCCTTCACCAATAATCTGCGCACCGCAAATCTGGCGGGCGATGCGATCGAGGCGGGGATGGTGGGGATCAACAGCTTCGCCATCTCGGTCGCGGATGCGCCGTTCGGCGGGGTCAAGCATTCAGGCTTCGGCAGCGAAGGCGGCTCTGAAGGCCTCGATAGCTACATGGTGACCAAGGCCATCCATCAGGCCTGATAAAGGCGGGGCCTGAAGACCGGGCTGCCGATTGTGCAGCCGCGACCTTCAGGCCCGCATCCGGATCAGAATTCGATGCTGAATTCCACCCCGCCTTCGCGGTTGGCACTCACCACGCCGAAATAGAACACACCGGCATCCAGCGTGTTGGTCAGGCGGTTGCCCTTGTTAAGCAGATCGCGGCCGTAGACTGCAATCCGCATCCGCTTGAAGGTGTCGCCCGTGTGAAGGAACGCGAGCGAGGCATCGAGCGTGGTGTGCGCCGCGATCGTATCACGGTTGCGCCCGGTCGGGTCGCGCCGCGGCGAGGTGAAGAAGTCGTCCAGATAGGCAAGGTTGGCATTGAAGTTGATGCTGTTGCGATCATCCAACTGCTTGTCGTAATCCATCCCGACATTGCCGGTCCACTTCGGCGCGCGGCGGAAATTGGCGACGTTAGTAATGTCGATGAACTGGCCCGGGACGGCAAGGTTGGGGATCAGGAAGTCCTTGTACTTGGCCGAGAGATAGGCCCCCGCTGCCCGGAAGGTGAGTTCCGATGTCGGGCGCGCGATCCACTCCAGTTCGATCCCCTTGGTCTGCGCGTTCGCCGCGTTGTCGACGATGGTTTCGGTCCCGCCGCCCACGGCAGGGCGGATGATCTCTTCCTGCTTGTCGTCGTAATTGACGAGGAAGGCAGCGAGATTGACCTGCATCTTGCCGTCGGCAAATTCGGTCTTGGCGCCGATTTCGTAGCTGTCGACGGTTTCGGGATTGTAGGGCCCGATCGCCGCAGCCGTGGTCGCCCGGCCATTCCAGCCGCCCGAACGGAAGCCACGCGACCAGCTACCATAGAGCATCGTATCGTCAGTCGGCTTCCAGTCGAGAATGACGCGCCAGGTCGGATCGCGCCAGGTTTCCTTGCCTTGCCCGGTAAAGGGCACGGCAAGCGTCTGGTTGAGCGCGAACTCCTTGGTCTCGATGGTGTAGCGACCGCCGGCGGTCAGACGAACATTGTCGCTGAGCTTGAAGATGCTTTCGGCAAACACCGCGAAGGAATCGAGCTCCTGCGATGCGGTTGCGCCCTGGATCGGCACGTTGATGAAGGTCGGCGCCGGCACTGCAGGCGGGAACAGCGGCACCGCAAGCCAGGCGAGGCCCGCCCGCGATCCGTTGAACTCACCGGGCCGGATCGAATATTTGGTGTTAAGGTAATAGACCCCGGCTACGATATCCATCCAGTCGGTGATGTCGCCGGCGACACGGATTTCCTGGCTGAACTGCTCGTAATCCTGATCGCGCGCGGCCACGAACAGCGGCACGCCCTGCCCCGGCACGCCGGTATAGGAGACCGGCGGCGTCCCGGTGTTTTCCTCGGTCAACTGGTCGTTCGACTTGCGCCATCCGGTGATCGCGGTGACGTTAAAGCCGCCGACCTTGCCGTTCAGTTCGAGCGATGCGGCCCAGCCTTCGAAGAAGCTTTCGAACGGAATACTGGTGTTGGCGAGGCGGAAGTTCTCCGTCGCCTGTCGCACCGAACCCTGCGTGTCACAGCCCAGATCGCCAAGGCCGACCGCGAGCGTATAGTCGCAGATGTTCCCGCCCGCCCCGAAGGCCAGACCCGACGCCCGCGTCAGGTTGATCGCGGTCGGATAGCGCGAACGATCCTTGTTGTAGGCAACTGTCCCGAGCGCGGTGAAATCGCCGACCTCCAGGAGGGCCGTGGCGCTGAGGTTGTAGATGTCGCGGCCGTCTTCACGCTCGTTGGTGTAGCGGTTGATGGTCGGCGAATCCGAGGTGCGGCGCAGGCCCGCAAGCTTGATCGACAGCGCATCGGCGATCTGGGGCAGGTTGAGCACGCCTTCGAGGTCGAGCGAATTGAAGCTGCCGTAGCGGGCCTTGAACTTGCCGCCGAGCTCGCCCGTCGGGCGCGTGTGGCGCACGCTGATCGTGCCACCAATGGTGTTGCGGCCAAACAAGGTGCCCTGCGGACCGCGCAGAACTTCGATCGATTCCAGATCGTCGAAGTCGATATTGGCGCCGGTGTTGGTGCCAAGGAACACCCCGTCGATCACCACCCCGATCGCCGGATCGAAGCTCTTTTCAAGGTCGGCAAAGCTGATCCCGCGGATCGATGCGCCCAGCGCTTGCCCGGCAAAGTTGATGCGGCTCAGCTGCACGTTGGGCAGCAGGCGTTGCAGGCTGTTGACGTCAGTGATGACGATCTTCTCGACCGATTCCGCGGCGACCGCGCTGATCGCGATCGGGGTGTCCTGCAAGGTTTCCGTGCGGAAGCGGGCAGTCACCACGATTTCCTTGATGGAATCGTCGGCATTGCCGGGATCCTGCGCAGCATCTTCGGACTGCGCGAAAGCCGTGGTGGCGGTCAGCGCCGTGCCCAGCAGGGCCGCCCGATAGATAGCCACGCGCGCGCTCTTGAAAAACGTCATGCCACTCTCCCCCTGTTGAACCTTCGTTGTGCTTACCGCAGCGGCATGGTTCGGACCGCAGCAGCCATTATTGCAATTAGTGCATCGCATTTCACTGGGACCCGCAACTGATCAAAATGAGCGTGAGATCGGGACAGGTGTCATACCGTTACGGAATGCATGACTCGAGGCAGCTTGGCTGGTGCCTTGCCTGATATTTCTGGGGGCGGCTTCTGGCGGCCTGATTGCTATAACTGCAATCCGAACGTTCTCCCGCTTCGTCGAACAAGAGGCTGCCGTCATGAATGCACCGGGCAAGATCGCTGCACCCCAGGGCACCGATCCCTATGGCCACCCCGGCTTTGATCCGGTGCACGAGGAGCTGTGCGGCGTGCCGCTGACGATCGAGGGGAACTTGCCAGCCGAGCTCGACGGGGTGTTCCTGCGCAACGGCACCAATGCGCGGTTCGCACCGCGTCGCCGCCGCCACATGTTCGATGGCGAGGCGATGCTTCACATGATCGAATTGCGCGGGGGCGAGGCGCGCTATTCCAACACCTATGTCCGCACTCCGCGCACCGCGTGGATCGAACAGGCCGGGCGCAACCCCTTCATGGGGATTGCCGATCTCACCAGCGGCGGCAAGGGCGCGCTTGCGGGCCTGATGCTGGAACGATTGAAGACGCGGCTGGGCCTGCTCCCACGCATGAACCCGATCGAGGCGGGCAGCAATGGCACCGCCGTGCTCCATCATGACGACCAGCTCTACTGCTTGCAGGAAACCGCCCTGCCCTTCCGGCTCGATGTGAAGCGCGATGCGCAGGGCTGGCTGGCGCTCGACGGGCGCGGCATCAACGAGACCTTCGGCGGCGCGCTCGACTGCCCGTTCAGTGCCCATCCCAAGACTGATGGCGCATCAGGCACGGTCTATTCGATCGGGCAGGATTTCACTTCCGGCACGACACACCTGACCAGGCTCGGCTGCGGCGGCACCATCGCGACAAGCACGGTGATGAAGGACAAGCCCGCAGCCTTCTTCATTCACGACTACATCCTGACCGATACGCACATCATCTTCCCCGACAGCTCGCTGCGCTTCAATCCGGCGGGCCTTGCGGGGCCGGACGGCAGCGTTGCCAGCTTCGATGCCGCCAGACCCCTGCGCTTCGGCATGATCACGCGCGACCACCGCGACGGCGATCCGGTGCGCTGGTTCGACACCGCCTTGCCGGGACACATCTGGCACATTGCCAACGGCTGGGAAGCCGATGGGGCGGTCCACGTCTACGCCCCGGTGTTTCGCGATTATCCGCCGTTCATGCCGATCCACACGCCGGCTGAACCCCATTCGCAATTCGTCCACTGGCGCCTCGATCTGGCAAGCGGCGCGGTGACGGAGCGCGTGCTGCTTGATCATCACTACGAGCGTCCGGGCATCGACTGGCGGCACCATGGCCAGCCAACACGCTTCACCTGGCTGCTGGACGAAAGCGACGGGGTGATGGGCAAGGGCGTGCTGAAGTACGACATCTTCGCCGAGGAGGAAGCGGGCTATCTCGATTACGCCGGGCTGCTCGGCGGCGAACCGGTGTTCGTACCGCGCGCCGATGCCAGTTCGGAAGATGACGGGTGGCTGATCGACCTGCTCGCCGATGGCACGCGCGCTGTGCTGATTGTGGCCGATGCCGCCACCATGACCGAGCAATGCCGCATCCCGCTGCCCCTGCCCGTGCCCTTCGGGGTGCATGCGCTGTGGCTCGACCGCGCCGCGACGGACGCCCTGATCGCGACCTGACCTGCCCCTCATAATGCTAGCAGAAGGCCTGCCCGCCCTGTGGCAGCTTCCGGCGAAACCGAAAGAGCCCGCACCATGACCCAGCCGTTCTTCAACCACCCCTACCTTTCCGGCCATCACGAGCCCGTGCGCTTCGAAGCGACCGCGCCCGATCTGATCGTCGATGGTGAACTGCCCGATGATCTGGCCGGCGTGTTCTACCGCAACGGACCAGAGCCGCTCTATCCCACCCGCGAGGGCGATTATCACTGGTTCGATGGTGACGGCATGGTCTACGCCATGCACTTCCAGAACGGTCGCGTGTCTTTACGCAACCGCTGGGTTCGGACCGAGAAGTTCGAGCTGGAAAAGGCTGCCGGTCGACGCCTGTTCGGGATGTTCGGCAACCCGATGACCGCCGATCCTTCGGTGCAGGGCAAGCACTACAACACCGGCAACACCAACATCATCCTGCACGGCGGCAAGCTGCTGGCGCTGATGGAGGGATCCCAGCCGGTGGCGATGGACCCGTTCGAGCTGTCGACCCTCGGCGTGCATGATTACGACGGCACCATCGCCTCGACCTTCTCGGCTCACCCCAAGATCGACTATGCCACGGGCGAGCTGGTCAACATCGGCGCGAACATCAACGGCTGGACCGGCGAAGCGGCGCTGCAATATACGATCACGACGGCGGAAGGCGTTGTGCGCCACGCGGTGACGCTGCCGATCCCGCACTTCGCGCTGATCCACACCTTCTTCCTGACCGAAAACTGGGTGGTGATCCCGGTGGTGCCGCTGGATACCGATATCCAGCGCGGGATGCGCGGCGGGCCGATGACCGCGTGGAACACCGGCCGCCCGACCAAGCTCGCGATCCTCCCGCGTGAAGGCACGGCGGATGACGTGCGCTGGTTCGAATTCGATCCGCGTCACATGTTCCACGAATGCAACGCGTGGGAGGAAGACGGCAAGATCATCGCCGATGTCGCCGCCGCCAATGGCACCGCGCTGTTCCCCGATCAGGACGGCAACTGGCTGACCCATGCCGAAACCAAGATGAGCTTGCGCCGCTGGACCATCGACATCGCCGGGGCGAGCATGAAGGAGGAAACCCTCAACGATCGCGACATCCAGTTCCCGCGCCCCGATGACCGGTTGATGGCACGCAAGACCCGCCACGCCTATGGCAATATGAACCTCTATTCGGTCGATGGCCGGGTCGACGGGATGGACGCCGTGCTGCATTTCGACACCGAGAGCGGCAAAGAGGATTACTACCACTTCGGCCCCGGTTCGGCCGCAGGCGAGCTGGTGTTCGCCCCGCGCGTCGGCGCGACGCATGAGGCGGATGGCTACGCGATGAGCCTCGTGCACCGGGCCAATTCACCCACCAGCGAACTGGCGATCTTCGCCGCAACGGACATCGCTGCCGGGCCGATCGCGACGGTGCGCATCCCGTTCCGTGTGCCCTCGGGCTTCCACTGCAACTACTACTCGGCCGACAATCCGTTCTATCTCGCAGCGGCCAACGGCGGTTGAGCAGGAGCCTCATCGGGCAGGCCGGGCCGGTGCAGCACCAGCGCCGAGAGGCCAAGCCAAGCGGTGAACATGATCAGGTAGGGCCAGCGGCGCGGCCATAGCCGGACGACCAGCAGGGTCGCCGCGGCTGTGCCGGCCAAGGCTGCCAATTCCCAGACCGCCAGTGTTGCACCTGCCTCACTGAACGCCGAGCGGATCGCTGCGCTCGCCCATTGGGCGGGCAGCAGAGCCAGCAGCCAATCGGGCAGCGCCCCCGGCTGGGCCCAGGCGACGAACAGCATCGCGCCTTCCCCGCCAACCACCGCCACCGCAATCCACCAGCCTCTGCCTTGTGCACTGCGGGCAAACAGGGCGCCGCGGGCCGCAAAGCTGATGCTGGCGAGAAGGAAAGCAAGGCCCAGCGAGGCCGGATCGGGAAATCCCGCTTGACCGCTTGCCGACGCCAGCGTGGCAAGCCCCACCCCGCACACAAGCGCCAGCGCGAGACCGATCAGCAAGCGCCCCGCCGCCGCAGCGCCGATCATCCCGGCCCCCATCATGCCGACCGCCAGTATCGCGCCCATGGGAGCGATCGGCCGTCCTTCCGCCGGGGCACCCGCCATCGCAAGCAGCAGAAGCGCAGGCGCTGCCAGCCCCGCCACGGCAACGCTCGTCCAGGCCAGAAACGGTCGATGCGGCGACTGTATGCTGAAGGCGGATGTCATCGACACACCTCTGGTGGAAGCGCTGCCCAAAGTCGAGCGGCGTCTCAATCGGCGCCAAGTCTAGCCCGTTCAAACCCACTTGCTTGACCCATTCGCGCGAATCACTTACCTGCATAGCTGCACATCTGCGAGTGTTCGCAGATATGAGGAGATGCCATGCCCAGCCGGGTTATCGTGTCGCGCGAGCTCGCCGAGCTTTTCAAGCTTTTGGCCCATGCCGATCGTCTGCGCCTGATTGAAGAGCTCCGGCTCGGCGAAAAGGATGTCAGCGGCCTCGCATCTTCGCTCGATCTGCCTGCCACCCGCGTTTCGCAGCACCTCGCCGCACTGCGCGCCCAACGCCTCGTCGAAGAGCGACGTGACGGGCGCAATCACTTCTACCGGCTCACGCACCCGCACCTCGCTGCCTGGATCGTCGACGCGCTTCAGTTCGTCGATATCCGCAACCGCCTGAGTGAAGCCGAACACATCGATAGCGTGCGCGCAATGTGGAGCGCGCCAAACCCTAACTCGTCCCACTGAAAGGATCTCTGCACATGTCTCGCTTTGCCCTTGGAGTTATCAAGTTCCAGCGCGAGGTTTTTCCTGAAAAGCAGGAACTGTTCGAACGCTTGAGCACGGGGCAAAGCCCCGAAGCGCTGTTCATCACTTGCTCCGACAGCCGTATCGAGACTGCGATGATCACCCAGACCGATCCGGGCGAGCTGTTCATCTGCCGGAACGCGGGCAACATCGTCCCGCCGCACACCAACCAGACCGGCGGCATGACCGCGTCGATCGAATTCGCCATCGGCGCCTTGCAGATCCCGCACATCGTCGTGTGCGGCCACACCGAATGCGGCGCGATGAAGGGCGCGATGAACCGCGAAGGTCTGACCAACCTGCCGCACGTGCGCGAATGGCTCGGATTTTCGCAAGGAGCCGTCGATATCGTCGAAACACTTGGCGCCGGGCTCGACCCGGAGGCTAAGATGCGGATGCTGTTGGAGCAGAACGTGATGCTGCAACTCCAGCACCTCAAGACCCATCCAACCGTGGCCGTCGCGCTCGCACAGGGGGCCGTCAAGCTGCATGGCTGGGTGTACGACATCAAGACGGGAGAGGTGTCCGCCTACGACGAAACAATCGGTCGCTGGGTTCCGGTCGAAGAACGCTATGCGACCGAGCTCGCATCGGCCGCAATCTCAAAGCACGCCTGCTGACCGGCCAGCACCAATCAGCGCTTCCGCTTTCGAACATCCTCTCCCCGGAGCCCCTTGCAATGAAACCCCCGAGTGCCACGACAATGACGACCGCCATCATCGGGCGGGATTTCCTGGCATCCATCGTGGTCTTCCTGGTCGCCTTGCCACTCTGCATGGGGATCGCGATCGCTTCCGGTGCACCGCCAGCTCTCGGCCTGATCACCGGCATCGTCGGCGGCCTGGTGGTTGGCAGCCTGGCGGGCTCCCCCTTGCAGGTGAGCGGGCCGGCTGCAGGGATGGCCGTGCTGGTTTATCAGTTGGTGCAGGATCACGGGCTGATCATGCTCGGCGTGGTGGGGCTCATCGCAGGTGCGCTGCAATTGCTCGCCGGTGTGTTCAAGCTGGGCCAATGGTTCCGGGCGATCTCGCCCTCGGTGATCCACGGGATGCTGGCGGGGATCGGGGTTCTGATCTTCGCCTCTCAGCTCCACGTCATGCTTGATGATGCTCCGCGCGCCAGCGGCCTGTTGAATATCGCCGCGATTCCGGAGGCTTTTGTGAAGGTGTTTCCGGCAGATGGATCGGTGCACCATCTTGCCGCGATGGCAGGTGTCATCACCATCCTCACGATCGTGCTTTGGAACCAGTTCAAGCCCAAGATGCTGGCGCTCATCCCCGGTCCGCTTCTCGGGGTGATCGTTGGCACGGTGTTCGCCATTACATTCAGTTTGCCGATCACGCTGGTCGGACTGCCCGCGACCCTGACCAGCGGGCTGAACATTCCTACCGCCGAGGCATTGGCCGGGTTCACCGATCCCGACATCCTCAAGCTCGGCCTCGTCTTTGCCTTCGTTGCCAGTGCCGAAACGCTGCTGTGCGCAACTGCCGTGGACAAGATGCACATTGGCGCGCGCACCGACTACGACAAGGAACTTCGCGCGCAGGGCATCGGCAACATGATCTGCGGGGGCCTTGGCGCGCTGCCGATGACCGGAGTGATTGTGCGCTCGTCCGCCAATGTCGATGCCGGTGCGACCACGCGCCTCTCGGCGATCCTGCACGGGGCATGGCTGCTGCTGGCCGTTGCGGCCTTCCCGTTCATTCTCAACGAAATCCCGACTTCGGTGCTGGCGGCGATCCTCGTCTATACCGGCTACAAGCTCGTCAATGTCGCGCAGATCCGCAAAATCGCCGAATTCGGCAGGCAGGAGCTGGCCATCTACTTCGCAACCCTCATTGGCGTGGTGGCGATTGACCTTCTCACCGGTGTCATCGCCGGCTTCGCTTTGGCAACTCTAAAGCTGGTTTACACCTTCTCGCACCTCGACATCCGGCGCGAGCATGACACCGAAGCCAACAGGATCGATCTGTGGATGACCGGTTCGGCCACGTTCTTCTCGATCCCCCAACTGGGGCAAGCATTGGAAAGCTCGCCGTTCGGATCGGAAGTCCACATCCATGTCGAAAAGCTCGACTATATCGACCACGCCTGCCTTGAGATGCTGTCTTCTTGGGAGAAGCTGCATCAGAGCACGGGCGGCAGTCTGATCGTCGAGTGGAGCGAACTGGTCGAACGGTATGGGCGGCGATCGGAAGATCCCACCAAGACTGCGATCCCAAATCTCATGATCCGGCCGGCGGCCTGACACGCAAGGTTGGGCGCGGGAAGGCCGGCAGGATCAGATTTCCATATCTGCTGCTTTTGCCTGCCAAAGCAACTTGGCCTGCTCGATATCCTTCGGACTTGCCCGTCCGAGGCGATGGGCGATGAAATCGATCCCTTCAATCAGCCATAGGGCAAACTCCGGCTGGGTCAGGCGATAGACTCGTGCCTGACCCTTCGCCTCGGTCTCGACCAGTCCGATTGCGCGCAGCACACTCAGGTGCTGCGATGCGCGGGTCGGTGTCATTTCGAGCAATTCGGCAAGCTCGTTGACCGACAAGTCGCCCGCCTGCAATTTTAGCAGCAGCCGAATACGATCAGCGTTCGATATCTGTCGCAGCATATGCGCCAGCTCATGGGCGACAATCTTCCGGCTCGGCATCTTTTTTCTCTCTTCTGGCGAGGTCAGACAGCGACATTCGATGCAACGACGCGCAAGCCCGAAGGCTGGCGGACTGCGTCGACCGGTTCTGGACACCCAAGAGCTCGCCAGGCACGCACCGGGCGTCGACTGACTCCCGCGCCATGGCAAAGCATCGCGATGAAATCGCTGTCTCTGACTTGCGTCACATAAGGCGCATCCTGCCCGCGCCCGGCCACAGTCACCCCGCTATCGCGCAGCCGCGACCAGGCCTCGTAAAGCCGGCGGGCCGCCTGAACGCTGCCGGCATGATGCAAGCACAGTGCAAGTGCGTGGATCAGCACCGAGGCATCAAGTGTGAAACCAGCTCCGCCGCCGCCAATCGCTTCGGAGGTTATCAGCGGAAGCTCGCGACCGCGTTCGCCACCATGCCAAAGCATTGGCCAGGGTCCTTTCACGCCGCTTGCTTCGGCGAGCATCGTGAAAACGATTCCGCGAAGATCAGGCATCGCGATGATCGCGTCCCAAGGCGACGTCCGCGCACCGAGCGGGCTCAGCGCTTCCTCGATCGTCAATATCTCGATATTCAATCCGTCGCGGGTTAGTCCGCGATTGGCTGACAGTAACTTGCGCGCCAGGGCATTGCGCTGGTGTGCATGAAGAATGATCGCCAGCTTGTCGCGCCCTTCCGCCTTGGCTGTGCGGATCATCGCTTCCAGCACCTGCAAGCGGGGCAGCGGTGCCTCGCCAGCCTGCTCCACAGCGCATACAGCCGGATGCGGCGACATCAGCACCAGATCAATGCCCCCTCGTGCCACCGCCTGCCCACGGTCATGCTCGATCAGGTAGCTTGCCATAAAAAGTGCCTGCGGCAGGCCAGGCGCCCCGCCCTGTTGCAATGCAACCGGAGACCAGGCCAGCCATGGCGCGAAGATCGTGAAATAGTCGCTCGAGTTGCGCCCTGCTGGTACCACCCAGTCGGCAACTTTGGGCAGACGGCGCGAGCGCTCGGCAGGGACAAAGTCAACATCGATCCCCAGCCATTCCAGCAACCGGGCAAGTCCCTCGCGCCAATGCTCCGGAGTTGACGGCGCTGGCTGACCCAGCCGGAGGCGCGATGTTACCACCAACAAGTCCGCAACGCGCGACACGGGCTTGCCTTGGTCGGAAGGATCTTCCGAAAACCGGTTCGTCGTCTGATTACCTTGACCCATGCTTCAGGTCCTTTGGTGGGGGATGAGAGGCCCCTCCTCTAACGGCGCATGGATAATCGTAAAAATTCAATCTATCTTCATAAACGTTCTATTTTATCGAATGTCAGGGTTGGCGCTAGCATCACGTTGGCCAGCACCCGCGTCCCGCCTACTGTGCCGCCTTCCAGTCGCGCCGGAGCTTCTTGGCGAGGCTCCACTTGTGGACTTCGGTCGGCCCGTCATAGATCCGGAAGGCACGGATTTCGCGGAACATCGTCTCGACGATGGTCTTGTCGGTCACGCCCGTCCCGCCCATCACCTGCACGCACTTGTCGGCCACGCGCATCAGTGCCTCGGACACGGCGACCTTGGTCATCGAACTTTCGACCGTGCCCAGTGAGCCAGTGTCGAGCACGCCCGCGCACCAGTCGATCATCAACTCGCATTGCTTTAGGTCGATCATGTTTTCGGCGAGCATGAAGCCCACACCTTCGTGGTCGATCAGCTGCTTGCCGAATGCCATGCGGCGGTTGGCGTAATCGACCGCGATTTCCTGCGCGCGGATGCAGCCGCCGAGCCAGCGCATACAGTGCGACAGGCGAGCAGGAGACAGGCGGATCTGGGCATATTTGAACCCCTCGCCCGCATCGCCCAGCATCTGGTCGGCAGGCACGCGCAGATTATCGATGGTGATTTCGGCATGGCTGCCGGGCATCGAGCTATCGATGGTGTTGGGCACGCCGGTGATCTGGATTGCCGGATCGGGCAGGTCGACAAGGAACATGCAGGCCCCGCCGTGGCTGTCCGGGTCTTCGGACTTTGCCATTACGATCCCGACCTTCGCGCCCTCGGCCCCGGTGATGAAGCACTTCTTGCCGTTGATGACCCAGTGGTTGCCGTCCTTGCGGCAGGTGGTGATCATCATCGAAGGATCGGCGCCCGCGCCGTTCAGCTCGGCCGGTTCGGTCATGAAGAAGGCAGAACGGGCGCGGCCTTCCACCAGCGGGGTGAGGAACCGCTCCTTCAGATCGCTGCTGCCCACCTTGCCGATCAGATACATGTTGCCCTCGTCGGGCGCCTGCGTGTTGCAGGCGAGCATACCCAGCGGCGTGAGGCCGGACTTGATGAGGATCACCGCGGTCTCGCGCTGGTTGAAGTGGCTGCCGTCGGGCCGGATATGCGGGGTGAGCACACCTGCCGCGCGCGCCAGTTCGCGCATCTCCATCACCAGTTCGTCGGTCGGCGCGCCGTGGTGGTCGCGGCGCGGGTCCTGTTCGTAGGGAAAGATCGTCTCCCGGACAAAAGCCTCGACCCGTGCGGCCATTTCGAGCGCTTCGGTGCTGATCGTCATGTCAATTCTCTTCCCTTGTGCCAGATGCCTGACTCGCATCCCTCTAAGGAGCCTTAGCGACCCAAATGCACCTGCACGAATTGCTAGAGCAACAAGTCCTTTGCGCCCGCTACAAGCCTTGCGCAAAGTGACCGCCACGCGTTTGGCGGTGACGGAGAGCAGGATGGCAGGGCAGTACAACACGATCACGATCGAGAAGCGCGGGCAGGTCGACTGGCTGACGCTGAACCGCTCCGATGCATTGAATGCGATCACCACCGAAATGGCGGGCGATCTCAACGACTATTTCGGCGCGCTCTATCATGATCGCAACACCCGCATCGTCGTGATGCGCGGCGCGGGGCGCGCGTTCTGCGCGGGGCTCGATATCAAGGACCACGGCACCCGCGATCCCGCCGCTGTGCCCTTCGGCGGGGGCTTCGGCTTTCAGGGCTTTCTTGCCGATGTCTATGTGAAGATGCGCCGCTGCCCGCAGCCGATCATTGCGCTGGTGCACGGTGCGGCGTGCGGCGGGGGCTTCGCCTTCGCGCTCGCCTCGGACATCCGCATCGCGGGGACGAGCGCACGGATGAACGCCGCCTTCATTCGCCTAGGCCTGTCGGCCTGCGACATGGGGGTAAGCTATTTCCTGCCGCGTCTGGTGGGCGGATCGGTCGCCTCGGAACTTATGCTGACGGGGCGCTTCATCGAGGCACCCCGTGCGCTGGCGACAGGCCTCGTCAGCGAAGTGGTGCCCGACGATCAGCTGGAAGCCGCCGCGCAAAGCTACGTCGATGACATGCTCGCCGCCTCGCCGATGGGCCTCAGGATGACCAAGGAAGGCCTCAACATGGCGGTCGATGCGGCCAGCCTCGAAGCGGCCATGGCGATCGAGAATCGCAACCAGCTGATGACCGCAGCCAGCCCCAATTTCGCCGAGGGCATGCGCGCCTTCCTTGAAAAGCGCCGCCCTGACTACATTCCCGACTGAAGGCCAAAAACGACCATGACACACCCCAAGTACCCGCACATCTTCAGCCCGCTGCGCATCGGCAGCAAGGTGGTGAAGAACCGCATCATCATGGGTTCGATGCACACCGGCCTTGAGGATGGCCCCGAACCGGCCAAGCGGCTTGCCGCCTACTTCGTCGAGCGGGTGAAGGGCGGGGTCGGCATGATCATCACCGGCGGCATCTCGCCCCATCCGACCGGCGGCATGGGCGCGAAGCTTACCGGGCCGGACGAAGTGGCGATGCACCGCGAGGTGACCACGGCCGTCCACGCCGCCGATCCGGACGTGAAGATCTGCATGCAGATCCTCCATTCCGGGCCGCTCGCCGGTGTGCCCGATGCGGTCGCCCCTTCGGCGGTCAAATCGCGGATCGGCCGCTACGCGCCGGTCGAACTCGACGAGGCAGGGATCGAGGAGCAGATCGACGCCTTCGCCCGCTGCGCCGCGCTGGCGCAGGAGGCGGGCTATGACGGGGTCGAGATCATCGGTTCTGCCGGCTATCTGATCTCCACCTTCCTCGTCGAAAAGACCAACCTGCGCACCGATCAATGGGGCGGCTCGTGGGAAAACCGGATGCGCTTTCCGCTTGAGGTCGTGCGGCGGACACGCGCGGCGGTGGGGCCGGATTTCGTCCTCATCTTCCGCATATCCGCGATGGACATGCTCGAAGGCGGGCTCGCCTGGGACGAAGTGGCGAGCCTCGCCCGCGCATTGGAAGCCGAAGGGGTCGATGTGATCTCCACCCACTTCTGCTGGCACGAAAGCTTTGTGCCGACGATCGCGACGATGGTGCCGCGCGCCGCCTTCGCGCAGGTAACGGGCAGGCTGCGCAAGGAAGTCTCGGTCCCGGTCATCACCAGCAACCGCATCAACATGCCCGATGTCGCCGAGGCGGTGCTGGCGCGGGGCGATGCCGATCTCGTCTCGATGGCACGCCCGATGTTGGCCGATGCCGATCTGGTGAAAAAGGCCGCCGAGGGGCGCGAGGACGAGATCAACACCTGCATCGGCTGCAACCAGGCATGTCTCGATCACACCTTCACCGGGCGCGAGACATCATGCCTCGTCAACGCCCGCGCCTGCCGCGAAACCGAGCTGACGCTGGCCGCCACGCAGGCGCCCAAGCGCATCGCGGTGGTCGGTGCCGGCCCGGCCGGCCTCGCCTATGCGACGCTCGCCGCCGAGCGCGGGCATCACGTCACCCTGTTCGACGCCGCTGACGAAATCGGGGGTCAGTTCAACCTCGCCAAGCGCATCCCCGGCAAGGAGGAATTCTACGAGACCCTGCGTTATTTCGGGCGAATGATCGAGAAGCACGGCGTGGATCTCAAGCTTTCGACCCGCGTTTCCGCCGACGATCTGCTGGCGGGGGGCTATGACGAGATCATCATCGCCACCGGCATCGAGCCGCGCACGCCCGCGATCCCCGGCATCGATCACCCCAAGGTGGTGCGCTATATCGACGTAATCCGCGGCACTGCCAGTGTCGGCCAGCGGGTCGCGATTATGGGCGCGGGCGGGATCGGCTTCGATGTCGCCGAACTCATCACCCACGATGGCCCCTCGGGTGCGCTCGATGTCGAGGTGTTCGCCAAGGAATGGGGGATCGATTTCAAGAACCATCCGCGCGGCGGCGTGACCGGCGTAACGCCCGAAGTGCAATCGAGCGGGCGCGAGGTGTGGCTGCTCCAGCGCAAGACCAGCGCGGTCGGCAAGGGGCTGGGCCGCACAACCGGCTGGACCCACCGCCTGACGCTCCAGCGGCGCGGAGTGAAGATGGTGGCCGGGGTCGAATACGACCGGATCGACGATGCCGGGCTGCACATCAGGATCGAAGGTGAGCCGCAATTGCTCGCAGTCGATACGATCATCGTCTGTGCCGGCCAGCTTCCCGCACGCGCACTGCATGACGAACTGGTAGCCAAGGGCGCGCAGCCGGTGCTGATCGGCGGCGCTTACGAGGCGGCCGAACTTGATGCCAAGCAGGCGATCAAGCAGGCAACCGAGCTGGCTCTGGTCGCCTGAGCCACAAGGAGCGGGTCAGCTTTCCTGCTTGAGCTTTGGCGCTTCTTGCCCGAACATCGTCGCGGCCAATGCGCCGGGGGCAAAAGGGCGAGCAAAGGGGAAATGATGAGAACGACGCGACGCGTGCGCCTGGGTGCGCTCCTGCTGGCTCTGTCCTTGCCTTGCACGCCGCTCGCCGCGCAGTCCGGCCCGCAGGAGATTGCCGCACCCGCCGGGGAGACCGGGCTGGTTCCGGTTCGCACCGATGCCGCGAAGGGTCGCATTCTCGTTACCCTACCCCGCCCGGCCGACGACGGGGTGGCGCTGCGGGTGCTTTACACCACCGCGCTGCGGACCGGGCTCGGCTCGGCCCCGCTGGTGCTTGATCGCGGCAAGACCGGCAACACCCAGCTTCTCGCCTTCCGCCGGATCGGCGGCAAGATCGCGGTGCAGTTCGAAAACCCGCGCTTTCGCAACGCCAGCGGCGGTGCCGACCGGCAGAAAGCCGTGGCGAGCGATTTCGGCATTTCGACCGTGTGGCTGACCGACATTGCCGAGACCCTGCCCGACGGACGCATCGTGCTCGACATCGCGCCGTTCCTGGCGATGGACACGCTCGGGATCGCGCCGTCCTTGAACCTCGAACTGGATTCGCTCGGCGTCGGCACGTCGGCCTCGCTCGGCGGCAAGGGCTTCCGGCTGGAGGACAAGCTCAGTCTTGCCGATCCTGCCTCGGTCAAGCTGTTCCCCGATAATCTCGAGATCGATGCAGTGCAGACCTATGTTTCGGATAGTCCCGGGGCCGAAGTCGAGAACATCGTGCCCGATCCGAAGAAGGTGACGCTCAGCGTCCACCACAGCTTCGTGCGCCTGCCCGCGCCGGGCTTCAAGCCGCTGCCGTTCGATACGCGCCTTGGCGGGTTCGCGACGCAGGTGGTGGATTTCGGCGCTCCGCTGGGCGCAGCGGTGGTCACCGATCTCGCCAACCGCTTCCGGCTCGAGAAGGTCGATCCGGCTGCGCCGCGCTCGCGGGTGAAGAAGCCGATCGTCTACTATCTCGATCGCAATACGCCCGAACAGATCCGCCCGGCCCTGCTCGAAGGGATCGGCTGGTGGTCGCAAGCCTTCGATGCCGCCGGCTTCATCAATGCCTTCAAGGTCGAGCTGCTGCCCGAAGGCGCCGATCCGCTCGATGTGCGCTACAACATGGTCAACTGGGTAGACCGGGCAACGCGCGGCTGGGCCTATGGCCAGCAGATCGTCGACCCGCGCACCGGCGAGATCGTCAAGGGCATGGTGGTGCTGGGATCGCTGCGCGCCCGGCAGGACATCCAGATTTTCCAGGCGCTGGTTGGCGCGGGCGAACTCAATAGCGGCGGGCCGAACGACCCCGTTCGCGTGGCGCTCGACCGACTCGCCCAGCTGGGCGCACACGAGGTCGGCCACACGCTCGGCTTCGCGCACAACTTTGCCGCCAGCACGCAGGACCGCGCCTCGGTGATGGACTACCCGCCGCCGCGTATCGGCCTTGTCGATGGCAAGCCCGACCTGTCAGACGCCTATGCCAAGGGCATCGGCAGCTGGGACACGGCAACCGTGCGCTGGCTCTATGGCGAGGCGGGCGCGGCCGAAGTTGCCGCCTCCGCCGCCGCATTCCGTTTCGTGCAGGACGATAACGCCCGCGCGCCCGATACCGCCTATGTCTTTGGCGGGTTGTGGGATGATGGTGCCGATCCCACCGGCGAACTGAACCGGTTGATGGAGGTGCGCGCGGCTGCGCTTTCCCGCTTCGGGCTTGGCGCATTGAGCCCGGGCGAACCGGTCGCCAACCTGCGCCGCCGCTTTGTGCCGCTGTGGCTGCTCCACCGCTACCAGCTGGTCGCCGCTGCCAAGCAGGTCGGCGGAGTGGACTTCACCTATGCCGTCAACGGCAGCGGGCGCGAGGCGGCCCAGCCGGTCGCCCCGGCGCAGCAACGCGCGGCGCTCGATGCGATCCTCGCGACGATCAAGCCCGAAGCGCTGCGCGTGCCGCCTGCGCTGCTGCCGCTGCTTTCCGCCGCGCAGAACGGCACCTATGATCGCCAATACGAGACCGAGATCTTCGCCACCGCCGGCGGCCCGGTGTTCGATCCGTTGGTCGCCGCCGATGCCGCCGCGCAGCTGACCGTGCAGACCCTGCTCGCCCAGCGCCGCCTTGCGCGGATGGTGGCGCAGCAACAGGCCGATCCGGCAATGCCGGGCGTGGGCGAGATGCTCGACCGGCTGACCGGCACGGTGCTGGCCTCGACCACCGACGATCTGGGCCGCCGTATTGCCTACCGCACGCTCGCAACGATGGCGCAGGTTGCGCGGCGGGGCGACACCACGCCCGAAGTTGCTGCCGCGATCGACCAGTCATTGACCGACATCGGCACCAGCCTCGCCAAGCGCAAGGGCAGCGCGGCGGAACGCGCCTGGGCGCTCAGCCTATCGCGCCGGCTGCTCGATGCAGCGGAGCGCGAAAAGCTCGCCGCCAGCCTGCCGCGCATGGTGAACGTGCCGCCGGGCGATCCGATCGGCGAGGATGACTGGATGGACCTCTCCAGCCTCCTGACAATCGGCGAATGATGATCTGACCGGGAAGGAATGACGATGACCAAGGCTTTCACCGCGCTGGCGCTCGCCGCAACCCTGCTGGCATCCGGCGGCGCAGCGCATGCCGCAGACCGCGCGCCGCCGACCGCGGATCAGCAAGTCGCCCTCGATATCTACCGCGATATCATCGCCATCCGCACCGCGCGCGGACAGGCCAAGACCCCCGAAATGGTCGCCTATCTGGTCAGCCGCCTCAAGCAGGCGGGCTTTGCCGATGCCGATATCATGGTCAGCGACTATGACAGCGCGGGCGAACGGGTGCAGGGCCTGATCGTGCGCTATGCCGCCGCCAAGCCCGACGGGCGCAAGCCGATCGTGCTACTCGCCCACATGGACGTGGTCGATGCGCTCGAGCAGGACTGGGTGCTCCCGCCTTTCACCCTGACCGAGAAGGACGGATACTTCTTCGGGCGCGGCACGACCGATAACAAATACGGCGTCACCAACCTCACCCAGACCTTCATCCGCCTGAAGAAGGAGGGCTGGAAGCCCACGCGCGATCTCTACCTCGTGTTCTCGGGTGACGAGGAGACAGGGATGATCTCCACCCGCGCGCAGGCCGATTATGTCGCGTCCAAGATCGACCCGGCCTACGTCCTCAATTCGGACGCGGGCGGGATCACGTTGGCATCGGACAACCGGCCGCTCGCGATGGCGGTGCAGGCGGCGGAAAAGACCTTCGCGACCTTCGAGATGACGGTCACCAACCCCGGCGGCCACAGCTCGCGCCCGCGCAGCGACAATGCGATCTACGAACTGTCTGATGCGCTGCAGAAGATCGCGGCCTATCGCTTCCCGGTTCAGGCGACACCGCTGACGCGCTCGTTCCTCGGCGCATTGGGGCAGATCACCCCCGGCGAGGTGGGCGCAGCGATGCGCGCCTTTTCAGCCAATCCGGCGGACGAGGCGGCGATCGCCGTGCTCCGGGCCAATCCCGAAACCGTGGGCACGCTCGGGACGACCTGCGTGGCAACCATGCTGAAGGCCGGTCATGCCGAGAACGCTCTGCCGCAATCGGCCACCGCCACGGTCAATTGCCGGATCTTCCCCGGTGTCGGCGCGGCGGCGACCGAGGCGACGCTGCGCAAGGTCGTGGCCAATGACGCGGTGCAGTTCAAGCTCCTGACCGATGTCACCGAAAGCCCGGAATCGGCGGTGCCTACTGAAGTCATGGCCGCGCTGCGCAAGACCATCGATGCGCGCTACCCCGGCCTGCCGATCCAGCCCTACATGGAATCCGGCGGCACCGACGGGATGCACTACCGCGCCCGCGGCTACCAGACGGTCGCGATTTCGGGCGCAGCCAGCCGTCCCGAGGACATGTACGCCCACGGCCTCAACGAACGGCTATCGGTGGATGCCTTCGATGGCGGGCTCGACCACTGGTACCGGCTGCTCAAGGAACTCGCCCGCTGATTGCGGCGGGGCGGTTCACCTGCGTCCCGGGGCGGGGCATGGGTCGGTGGCGGTGGGAAGGAGACTGGGATCTAACCTTCTCTGCAAACTAACCCATTGATTATTATATAATCTAGCTGAGTTCGAATCCCGCTCAGAGCGGTTGGCAAAAGTTGGATTCGTACAGGTCCTCAACACTGGAGAAAATCAGCCTTCTTGAAATGTCCGGCGTTATACCGTACAAGGGCTGTAAGGAGATTGACCATGTTTGCCTTGGAAACCGTTACCCCGACCCCGGGCAAAATGGAGGCCCGCAAAGAGGTGCGCATGCACCGTGCCGACGAGGAGCGGATCAGGGCCGCAGCTGCCGCCACTGGCCTGCAGGAGGCGGACTTCATTCGTCAGGCCGCTCTTCTCCGTGCGCAAGAGGTTGAGCAGCGCATGTCTCTATCGATTTTGCCGATTGAGGCATTCGAAGCCTTCAAAGCCGCTGTCGATGCACCAGGCAAGAAGGTGCCCGGCCTCGCCCGAGCAGCCAAGGCAACGAAGGACCTTCTAAAGGATGCCGGCTGAAACCGGGGCTGAACTCCCAGCCCTGAGAATCGCCAAATTCGACAAGGCGCTGCATGATCGCAGCGCTTTTTCATGCGGCTTTGCGCCGATCGACAATTTCCTGAAATCATCCCTGTCTGACCAGGTCAAGGACGGCATGGTCACCGCGTGGATCGCAACGGCGGACGAAGATAGCGCGGTACTCGGGTTCTATACGCTTGGTGCCATGGCCGTGAGAGCGGAATTTGGCCCGAAGAAATGGCAGCGAGCGCGGGTTCCAGATGTCCCGGTCATTTACATTCGAGCGGTAGCCGTCCGCGAGGACATGCAGGGCAAAAGCCTTGACACCGCCCTCGTCATTGATGCGATGAAGCGATGCGCCGGCATCGCCGACCAGATGGGCGCAGCCGCCATCGTGCTGGATGTGCTAGATGGCGACCACTTCGATCGGCGATGGAAATTCTACGCTGATCTCGGCTTCTTGCCGCTGGGTGATCCAGAGAATCCCCGCCGGGTGTTCATTCCAATAGCTAATGTCAGGGCCACACTGGCATAAGGTCGTGGCAAGCCGAAGCTGTGAGCCATCAGGATTTATACCTGCTCCAAGCTCACACGCGCGTTGATCTTCTGTGCGGCGGGTGCAGATGCAAACCAACCACGCGCGTTCTGGAGAGCATCCCTTACCTTTCCAGGCTGCGCTTCCAGAGCGGGCAGCATTTCAGATGCGCGGAACAAGCCACCAAGCGACGGTGGTGGCATATCCCGTTTCTGAAGCGCTTGGCGTGAAACCTGAAGCCGAGCAGCAACATCGGCAAGGCTCACGAGATCAGGCTTCACTTCACGCAGTTTCGCACCCTCAGGGAAAGCAGACAAAACCTGTTTTACAGTCTCCAAGATGACAGATTCAGCGTCAGCCCCGGAACGCGTGAAACCAAGGCCCACGAGTCCAGCATTGCCTAAACCAACCACTGCATCATCGCATCCCGCATCAAACAGGCTATCCAGGATGATGGCTTCGTCAGGCGCGCCCTTCGGCAGTGAGACAACGATGTCGAATTCGAATTCCATATCATCAGTCATCGTCATTTCCCTTGAACACACAGCCCACGGCCTTGCGGAGCAATTCACGGGCGTGGTTTTGAGGATTGGTCGGCGTACTCCAGATCGACATTCGGCAGAAAACGCCAGATCTGCAATCGCTTTGCATATTCCTCGGACAAAGCACAAAACCCCACGAATGGGCGCTACGGCCTTTGGCCTCCTCTACCATCCAACCCAAAGCCTCGAGTTCTCGAAGGGCATTTTCGATCTCTTTGGATGGATGCTTTCGTCTGGCCATTAGATAGTCCTGCAAAGGTCCGGTTGTCAAGTGACAACCGCAATTGGGGCTGGCAAGGATGCCTTGCTGCTTCTCGTTCCTTATGTCGCTGTGGCTTGCGGCGAATTGCTTGTCGCCAGCATCCGTTCGAAACGCCACATTGAAGAGCACATGTCTTCCAGGCCAAGGGCCGCCTCCCAACCCAGCTCCGCTTTCGCCTTGTCAGGGCTGGCATAGCAGGAGGCGACATCGCCGGGCCGACGATCTGCGATTTGGTAGGGCACGCAGACCCCGTTCACGCGTTCGAAAGCGCGGACCATTTCCAAGACGGAATAGCCTTGGCCTGTTCCCAGGTTCCAGGTCGAGATGGGCTCGTTGTGGCTGGAGATGGCTCCCAGAGCCGCGAGATGACCTGCAGCCAGGTCGGTGACATGGATGTAGTCGCGCACGCCCGTACCATCAGGCGTGTCGTAATCGTCACCGAAAACCGACAGCCTCTCCAAGCGCCCCGACGCGACCCGGCTAATAAACGGCATCAGGTTGTTGGGAATTCCGTTCGGGTCTTCACCGATTAGCCCGCTCTCATGGGCTCCCACCGGATTGAAGTAGCGCAGCACCGCAATGCGCCAGTCAGGATCGGCTGCCGCGATGTCGGTCAGCATTTCCTCGATCATTAGCTTTGTCCGGCCATAGGGATTGGTCGCCGAGGTCGGGTGAATTTCATCGAGCGGTAGGTACTGCGGTTCGCCGTAGACGGTGGCGCTGGAGGAGAACACCAGCGTCCTAACACTACAGGCGATCATTGCCTCAATCAGGCTGAGTGTGCCCCGAACGTTGTTGTCATAGTAGATAAGCGGCCTAGCGACCGCTTCACCCACGGCTTTCAAGCCGGCAAAATGGATCACAGCCTCAATGGCATGGCTCTGCATGGCTTGTTCCAGTGAGGTCCTGTCACGAATGTCGCCAACGATCAGTGGAATGGACTGTCCAGTGATGGTCTCCAGCTGGTCCATGACTTCGGCCCTGCTGTTTGAGAGATTATCAAAGCAGACGACCTCGTGCCCGGTAGCGGCTAGCGCCACGGCAGTGTGGCTGCCGATGTACCCAGCTCCACCGGTCAGAAGAATGCGCATGCCTGTATTTCTCCTAATCCGTTTATGACTGCTCGGCAGGTGCATTGCCGGCAGCCCCGACGATCTTACCCACAAAAGCCATAAGACCCATGGTTACAGCGACTGCGCCGCAGTCGGCCAGCCAGTCGTGCAGGCTGGCATCGCGGTGCAGCATAGGGATTGCCTGGACCGCTTCGATCAACGCGCCCAGGAATGCAAGGCTGACGAAGAGCCTCCAACGCTTTGTGGCTGGATAGGCCGACCGGGCCAGAAGTGTCAGCACCGCAAAGGCAATGATGTGCTGCACCTTGTCGGACGGCTGGCCTGGAATTTGCGGAGGCTGCGGCAAACTCGCCATGATCACCGCAAACAGCACCGCCCCGAAAAACACGAAGCGCATGATGGGGATTCGAAAGCGTTGTTGGCCAGCCATGAGGCCGCCTCTATCAGCCAGCGAGACGTAAATCAGCAGACCTGATGGCCACGCGGGTATTTTTGCCAAGGATGTCGAGAAGAACCCAGATCCGCTGATCGGGTGCGATCTGCTCGACGGTTCCGATGAAGTTGGCAAACGGACCATTGGTCACGCGCACGACATCGCCGCCATGCAGGAATCGTGGCGGGAGCAATTTGCCGGCCGGGTCGCAGCGACGCATCAGGCTTGAAATCAGCCCGAGCGGCACTTGCGCAGGTCTGTCTTCGGCAAAGCTCACCAGCCGACTGACCCCAAGGGTGCTGTTCACCGTTCGCCATCGAACCGCCTCTTGGTCGAAGCTGACAAAGAGATATCCCGGGAACAACGCCTTGCAGGCCTGAACCAGCTTGCGTGCCTTGCGGGCGGTCACTTCCTCAAAGGGCGCGAAGATCTGCATGCCCTGCCGCAGGAGATTGCGCTTCGCGATGGCTTCGGCGTTCGGCTTGAGCTGAACCACAAACCATGGCTGCGTCACGCTCGCTAGGGGTTTTGCAGCGGCAAGAGCAATCTCGTTCATAGATGAACGACGTGCTTGGATTGCCGAAAGAAGTCAACTCAGATCAGGTGCGCATCAAGTAATATCAAACTGAACCCCAGCCATTCCATTGAAAGTAATGGTGAATATCTTGAATTGAGTTGCTAGCGTCGCCGCCCCGAGCAAACACCGCCTGACCCGAAGACATCAGGAGGCGAGTTGCTGGTAATGAACGACATGCAGGGGACATTCCGCGCAGCGCAATACGTTCGCATGTCGACCGAGCACCAGCAGTACTCCACTCTCAACCAGGCCGACACGATCAAGGAATATGCCGAACGGCGGGGCATCGAGATCGTGCGGACCTATGCTGACGATGGCAAAAGCGGCCTGTCCTTTGGCGGCCGGGCATCTCTCCAGCGGCTGATTTCTGACGTCGAGACCGGCAAGGCCGATTTCAACGTCATCTTGGTCTATGATGTCAGCCGCTGGGGCCGCTTCCAGGATGCCGACGAGAGCGCCTATTACGAATACATCTGCAAACGCGCGGGCATTCAGGTCGCCTATTGCGCCGAGCAGTTCGAAAACGACGGCTCGCCTGTTTCGACTATAGTCAAAGGCGTCAAACGCGCCATGGCCGGTGAATACAGCCGCGAACTCTCCGCGAAAGTCTTTGCCGGCCAGTGCCGGCTGATTGAGCTGGGGTTTCGCCAAGGCGGTGCCGCTGGCTTTGGCCTGCGCCGCGTGCTGATCGATGAACGCGGCAACATCAAAAGCGAACTGAAGCGGGGCGAGCACAAATCCCTGCAAACCGATCGCGTCATCCTGATGCCGGGTCCCGAAGAAGAGGTGGCCCAAGTCCACGAGATGTACCGCTGGCTGATCGAGGAGGATCTGACGTTTGCCGAAATCGCCGAGCGGCTGAACCTCGCAGGCGTGATGTCCGACTTGGAGCGGCCTTGGTCGCCCTCAGCCGTGCGGACGGTACTGACCAACGAGAAGTACATCGGCAACAACGTTTTCAATCGTAGCTCCTTCAAACTCAAAAAGACCCATGTCGACAATCCGCCCGACATGTGGATCCGCAAGGAGGGCGCCTTCGACGGGATCGTGCCGATCGAAGTATTCATGACCGCGCAGGAAATCATAACGGCGCGCAGTCAGAGGCTGTCCGATGAAGAGCTGTTGGAGCATCTGCGCCGGCTTTATGCTGAAGCTGGGGAGTTGTCCGGGTTCCTGATCGATCAGGCAGGCGACATGCCGTCGGCAGCCGCCTATCGCAGCCGCTTTGGTTCGCTGGGCCGCGCTTATGAACTGATTGGCTACCGCGCTAATCTCAACCGTGAACAGACGGAACTGAACCGGCGCCTGCGCGCGATGCATCCCGAAATCATCGACCGCACCCAGGCCGCCATTGCCGAAGTTGGCGGCGCAGTCGAGCGCGACAGCAAGACCGACCTTTTACGGATCAATGGTGAACTTGCGGTCAGTCTGGTCCTCGCCCGCTGCCAGACCCTCGATGACGGTCGGCATCGCTGGCGGATCCGCTTCGACCCGGAGCGGCTCGGCGCCGATGTCACTTTGGCGGTGCGCCTCGATCACGCCAATGAGGCCGAACTCGACTACTTCCTGCTGCCTTGGCTCGACCTGCCCCGTCAGGAGATCCGGCTCTGCAATCGCAACAGCATGAATTTCGAATGCTTCCGCTTCACCGACCTCGGCTTCTTTTACGGCATGGCCGAGCGGGCGCCGCTGCTGCGCCGCCGGGAGCGTGCCTAGTAATTTTTACCACCAACCGGAGACAAACCATGAACAAATACCCCTGCCGGCAAAAGGACCCATCATGCTGACCGACACACCCGAAAGCGTCACGCTCGTCCCGATTGACCGGATCGAGGTGCTGAACTCCCGCGACCGCAACATGAAGGTCTTTGAGGAGATCGTCGAAAACATCCGCGTGATCGGGCTCAAAAAGCCGATCACCGTGACCGAACGCAAGGGAGCAGATGGGGCGCCCGCCTTTGTTCTGGTGTGCGGCGAAGGGCGGCTCAATGCCTTCCGTCTGCTGGGCGAGACCCACATCCCGGCGCTGATCGTCAATGTCAGTGACGAAGACGCCTTCATCATGAGCCTGGCGGAAAACATCGCCCGACGCGGGCACCGACCGCTCGAGATCCTGGCTGACATCGAACTGCTGCTGGCCCGCGAGTTCAGCGTCGACGACATCGTGCAAAAGACTGGCCTGTCCCAGAAATATGTCCGGGACATCATCTTCCTGCTCAACAAGGGGGAGGAGCGCCTGATTGCTGCCGTTCAGAATGGCGACATCCCGCTGACGACCGCGCTCGAAATTGCGCGTGCCAAAGACGGCGACGAAGACCTCGGCGACATGCTGCAGGAGGCTTACGAAACCGGGCAGCTCCGCGGTCATCAGGTCACCGAAGCCAAGCGGCTGCTGGAAAAGCGCAAGAGCCAAGCCTTCAAGTCTGCGGGCGCCCGCAGCAAGCTGCCGGCCTCGGCCCACTCCTTGGTCAAGGTCTACCAGAAGGAGGTCGCCCGCCAGCACAAGATGGTCCTCAAAGCAGAGCACGCTCACCAACAACTGCTGCTCGTGGTCCAGGGGCTGAAGGCGCTCTTCGCCGACAGCAACTTCGTCAATCTGCTGCGCGCCGAAGGCCTCGATACTTTGCCTAAATACCTCGCCGAACGCCTTGAATTTGCCTGAGAGAGGAAGTCCCCATGAACACTGCCATCCAGTCCATCTACCCCGGAGCCTACCCCGAGCCTGCGGCCGAGGACGAGCCTGATCTTGCCTTCCCACGCGCGCCGCTCAACCTGACCTTAGGCTTCGACCTGGAAACCTATCAGATCCCGATCGATCAGCTGATGCCAAGCAAGAAAGTGCCCGACGGAGTCATGTCGACTAGGAAGTTCAAGCAGATCGTCTCATCGATCCGCGAGATCGGACTTATCGAACCCCTGTCCGTGATCCAGCCGGATCCCGAGCAAGAGAACTTTCTTCTGCTCGACGGCAATCTGCGCGTTCTGGCCCTGAAAGAGCTGGGCGAGGAGTTCGCGCCGTGCCTGGTGGCCAAGGATTTTGAGACCTACACCTACAACCATCGGATCAATCGGCTTTCCACCGTGCAAGAACATTACATGCTGCGCCGCGCGATCGACAAAGGTGTCAGCAAGGAGCGATTGGCACGCGCCTTCAATGTCAATCTTTCCAGCATCAATCGGCGGGTCAATCTTCTCCAAGGGATCTGCCCCAAGGCGGTCGAGCTTCTGCAGGATCAGCAATTCCCGCCCGATGTGACCCGCATCCTGCGCAAGATGAAGGCCGCCCGACAGATTGAGGCGGTTGAGTTGATGATCGCGTCGAACAGTCTGACGTCAGCTCATGCCGACGCATTGTACAAAGCCACACCGCCCGAGCAGCGCACGGACTACACTCCGCCTGCGCGGGAAAAGCCAGCGGGCGATCCGTTGGAACAGATCGTCAAGCTCGAGCGCGAAATGAGCCAGGTGCAGACCAAGTACAAGGATGCCGAGCAGTCCTATGGCTCTGAGCTCCTCAATCTGGTCGTAGCACGGGGCTTTTTGGCAAAGCTGCTCGATAATGAAGCAATCCAGGAGTTCATTGGCGGAGCACAGCCTGAGATCCTGGCGCATTTTCTGATGATCGTGAACGCTGCAACTATTGAGGAGGAGATCGCTTCGCAATCTGGAGATGACCTGCTCGACGCAGCCGAGTAGGGAATCGGCTCGCTGAGATTTTATCCAGGGGGCGCCTGAAAACCCTTTTCGAATCTGACGGGATCGCCTAGGCGTTCAGGAATGAACGAGAGGCTTCAGCTTGCTCGTAGACCGCAGCAGTCACGGAAGGTGCAGAGTCACCTGCCGTGCGGTAGCTTTGGTCCGAGCTTTATCGGTCGATCCCATGGTCAGTGACAAAATCGCTCAGCAGCGCGACGACGTGCATTTCAGGGTCCTGCGCCTTCTCGAAGCGCGGCCCGATGCATCGCAGCGTGAAATCGCCGAGGAACTTGGGGTGAGCCTGGGAGCCATCAATTTCTGCGTCAAGGCGCTGATCGACAAGGGTCACATCAAGCTCGCCAACTTCAAGGCATCGAAGAACAAGCTTGGTTATGTCTATGTCCTGACCCCGGAAGGCATTGGTCATCGCGCCCAGCTTGCCGCCGGGTTCATCAAGCGCAAGATGGCCGAGTTCGAGGCGATCCAGGCTGAGCTCGAACAACTCCGCGGCGAATTTGACGAAGACCAGGCGGGCTTGGCGCGCGAGTGAGCGGAACAGGTTGTCCGGGTGTTTGGGCTCGAGAACTATCGTTGGCCTGCGTTACCGGCAGTTTGACAGCTTCGCGCCGCAGATAAGCGCCGCACCGGACCGTCCCGACAATTCATTACTCTCAGAAAACTGAAGAGATAGATGCCCCCTACCGAAACCACTCAAAAATCCCCACGGCGGGTGCTGATCACCGGCACAGCAGGGTTCATCGGCTTTCATCTCGCACAATTGCTGCTCGCCGAGGGCTTCCAGGTCCACGGCTACGACGGGATGACCGACTACTACGACGTCAACCTCAAGCGCCGCCGTCACCAGATGCTGCTGCTGCATCCGGGGTTCCAGGCAACCGAAGGCATGCTCGAGGACGAAGAAAAGCTCTGGAGCGTTGCCGCGCGCTTCCAGCCCGAAGTCATCGTCCATTTGGCGGCCCAGGCCGGGGTGCGGTACAGTCTCGAGAACCCCCGCGCCTATCTCGACAGCAACGTCATTGGCACGCTCAACGTGATGGAGGCCGCACGCAAGCTTGGCGTCGGGCACCTGCTGATGGCCTCCACGTCCTCGGTTTACGGCGCCAACGAGGACATGCCCTTCACCGAGGTGGAGAAGGCCAACACCCAGCTCACCATCTATGCTGCGACCAAGAAGGCCAACGAGAGCATGGGGCACAGCTATGCCCATCTCTGGGATCTGCCCACAACGATGTTCCGGTTCTTCACGGTCTATGGTCCGTGGGGACGGCCCGATCTCGCGCTGTTCAAGTTCGTCGATGCCATTCTCGATGGTCGGCCGATCGATATCTACAATCACGGCGAGATGTACCGCGACTTCACTTACGTCGCCGATCTCGTCCGAGCCATCCGCCTATTGATTGATGCGCCGCCAGTAAGGCCGACCAGCAGGGACGAGATCGAGGAAGGCGACAGCCTTTCGCCTGTCGCGCCGTTCCGGGTCGTGAATATTGGCAACAGCGACAAGGTCCGCCTACTCGATTTCATTGATGCGATTGAAGACGAACTCGGGATCAAGGCGGTCCGCAATTACATGCCGATGCAACCCGGCGATGTGCCCGCAACCTGGGCCGACGCCTCTCTCCTGCAGCGACTGACCGGTTACCGGCCACAGACGGATTTTAGGGACGGAATTGCCCAGTTCGTGGCGTGGTTCCGCGACTATCACCAGAAATAGGATCGAACGTGAGCGACACTTCTGAATGGCTGGATGATGCGCGTATTGCAGTCATTGGCCTAGGCTATGTCGGGCTGCCGCTGGCTGTCGAGTTCGGCAAGAAATTCCCGGTGATCGGCTTCGACATCAAGCAGAATCGCATTGATGAACTGCGCGAGGGCCGCGACGCAACCCTTGAAGTTGATCCTGAGGAATTTGCGTTGGCGAAAAAGCTTACATTCACTTGTGATATCGCTGACTTACAGCACTGCAATGTATTCATTATCACGGTTCCAACGCCAATTGATCAGTATAAGCGGCCAGACCTGACCCCGCTCGTCAGGGCATCCGAAACCGTCGGGCGTGCCCTCAAGATTGGCGACGTCGTAATTTACGAAAGCACCGTCTATCCTGGAGCCACCGAGGAAGATTGTGTCCCGGTTTTGGAGATGATGTCTGGGCTGAAGTTCAACCAGGATTTCTTCTGCGGTTATAGCCCTGAGCGTATCAACCCCGGAGACAAGGATCATCGCTTGGCTACGATCCGCAAGGTAACCTCAGGCTCTACGCCTGAAATTGCGGCCAAGATCGACGCGCTGTACGCCAGCATTGTAACTGCTGGGACCTATCAAGCTGAAAGCATACGGGTGGCTGAGGCGGCGAAGGTAATCGAGAACACGCAGCGTGACCTAAACATTGCGCTTATCAACGAATTGGCAATCATCTTCAATCGAATGGGTATCGACACCGAAGCAGTCTTGGAGGCAGCCGGCACAAAGTGGAATTTTCTGCCCTTCCGGCCCGGCCTAGTTGGTGGCCACTGCATTGGTGTCGATCCCTACTATCTGACCCATAAGGCTGAAGCGATTGGCTATCACCCGCAGGTGATCCTTGCTGGGCGAAGGATTAACGATGGCATGGGGGCTTACGTTGCCAGTCAACTGGTCAAGGCGATGATTGCTCGGCGCATCCAGGTTAATGGCGCGCGCGTGTTGGTTTTGGGACTGGCATTCAAAGAGAATTGTCCTGACTTGAGAAATACGCGCGTGGTCGACGTGATCTCAGAACTAGAGGGATTTGGCTGCCGCGTCGACGTACACGACCCTTGGATCGATCAGGCGGAGGCTCGTGCTGAGTATGGGCTTGAGTTAGTGCAAGCGCCCGAAATCGGTGCATACGATGGCATCGTATTGGCTGTAGCGCATAAGATGTTCAAGGAGATGGGGTTCGAAGAAATTAAACGATACGCTCTAGATACACACGTTTTCTATGATCTTAAATCGCTCTTCGGCGCCCATGAGGCGGACCTAAGGCTGTAGAAACTTAATGATGCTCAGCTTTTATAATTACATAGATTGAGCGTTTTTATCATGTACTCCAGAAAATCTCTTTTCCTGAATGGGGCTGGAATTCTCGTAAGTCGCGTAGCAGCAATGCTAATTACGTTTCTTGCGACACCTATTATCATTTCTGAACTGGGCATTGGTGGTTACGGTGCTTGGGAGTTCATACTTTCGCTCGCTGTAATCTGCAGCATCTTGCAGACCAGCGTTGCGGCGAGCCTGCTATGGATGATTTCCACAGCCTTTGGTGCTGCCGACATCGCAAGTGCGCAGAAATATGTACGCATGGCGACTTTCTTTTCGCTGACAGCGTTCAGTATTGTCACCCCGATTATATGGATTTTCAAAAAACCAATAGCTCAATTGTTTTCCTTATCGCAATATTTGCAAGAAGAAAGTCTTTGGCTGCTGCCTTGTCTTGTCGGACTAACGTTGCTGAGTAGCGTCAATGAAATCATGAATTCGTTTATCTCCGGGTTCCAGCGATCCGGCGTAGCAGCGCTCGCGCAGGCGGCCTCCGTAATAATTGGCAATACTTTCATGGTAGCGCTGGTGATTGCTGGCTTTGCTCACATCGGTCTATTGATCGGCTCCGCCTTGACGATGATGATTGCCTTTTGTGTACTCTTTTTAGTCTCTCGTCGAATTGCACCAAGCTTCACTGTTAGACCACTACTGCCTAGCCGTCGCGTGATACGCAAATGCGCTCCATTTACTGCGTTTACGATCGTCGGCGTGCTCGCATCGATGTCCCGCGAGCAGGCCGACAAGCTTTTCATCGCTGCAACGGCCTCGTCCGCTTGGGTCGGCTATTATGGCATTGCATCGCGACTAGCTAACCTAGTGATGGTCGTCTGCACGTTTCTGTATGTACCGACCCTGGCAGCCGTCGGCGGTTTGAGTAGCAACCCGGATTCGAGTAAACTCAATCGTGTCTATGGCGATGTCTGCACTATGACGATCGCCTCCGTCGGCCTGGCAGTTGTAATTCTTGGGAGCCTTTCCGATCGCCTGACGATGTTGTGGATCGGGCGCTCCATTCCCGAGGTTGAGAGCATCTTGTACGTGATGTTAGGTGGCATTGCTCTTGCCGCCATGCTGACCGCGGGGGGGACTGCAATTTGCAAGGGCCTGGGCATTCTGCACATTGAGTTGAGATACATTGTCTTATCTCTAGCCCTAAACGCAGCGATCAAGATCCTGCTAATCCCGATGTTCGGCGCGATTGGTAGCGTCATCGCTTCTTTTGCAAGCTGGGGCCTCGCCAGCGTCGCTTTCATGTTCATGTTTCATCGCGCAACTGGCATTGCAACCGGACCCAGTTTTCGCATCGCTGGGGCCATTGCAATCGCCCTCATCTGTATCGCTTTGGCGCGCTACATAAGTGGAATGGTGCCACTTGGCACTAACAGGTTTGACCAGGTTGTACCGATTGCGATCATCGCGACCGGCGTCACTGGCTTCTATGTCGCTCTTGCGATGGTAACCGGCGTGATTCCGCGCGAGACGGTGCGCAGCTTGCTCGGCAAGTACAAAGTGATGACTGCCAGAAAATGAGCGAGTTTGGAAGGCTGTGCGGACCAGTGCATTGGCGCGTATTGACGATCAAGGGTGCATGAGAATGCATTTTTCAGTCAGGAAATGCTTCTCGTGATCCCAAACTTGGACAATCGGTCACCAAGATCATCGAAAGTTGGCCTCGTTTATTGGGCGCCAATGATTGTACTGCAGGGTTATCTGGCGCTTACGGTATTTATCTACGCATTCGGTCCTTGGCCATGGCCAACAAAGCGGCCAGAGATTCTATATTTATTCCTCATTGTTGTGCAAATCGCACTCCTCATCGGTTACGGGATCGGACTCAAGGCGGCTCCCCGTGCTTATGACGGGAGATGGCGGGTCAAGACACTAATAAAGATATCGTTATTTCTTAACCTGATATGGATTTTACCAAACTTCGCGTCGCGGTCAGGGCAAACTGCTGTGAGCTGGGCCTCGCTAATCCAACAAGTTGTTATGGGTTTGAGTGATCCCGGACAGAGTTATCGGGATAGAATCGAAGCTGCAGCCAATTTGCAGGATACTTCTGCGCTAGGTTACCTGACGCAGGTTGTTAGCCCGCTGCTATGGCTTATGACTCCGCTGTGCGTGTATTTCTGGAGTTCCATACCCAGATCAACCAAGATCCTGTTTGTCGCCGTAGTTAGTGTAGATCTGATCACCTGGGTCGCTTTGGGTACCAACAAGGGCGTTTTTGATTTCGCATTGATGCTGCCGTGCCTCATCTTGGCGGCTAGGCCTCATTTGATAGCGAGGATGAGTGGAGTCACCGTGATCAAGGGCGCTCTAGCTGTCGCCTTGATTGGCGGCTTGCTCTTCGCTCAATTCTCGACGAGCCTGAAGGGCCGCGCAGGCGGTGAGGTGAGCGCGTTCGATTATTCAGCGGGAATAGCGCTCGATTTCGACAACTGGCTAATTGCGCCGCTGCCAAGCGGCATTCAGGCGTCTGCCGGTGCGCTGATGTCATACACTTCACAGGGCTACTATCCGCTGTCACTGGCGCTCAATGAGCCCTTTGTCTTTAGTAAGGGTGTCGGCAATTCTTATTACTATACGGGGATCGTTCAGAGCTTCACTGGTCCAGATACGATCTCGGACTTAACCTATCCTGCTCGGATCGAGTATCTTGGCTGGAGTAGATGGACCAAATGGCACACAATCTACACGTGGATCGCATCGGATTTATCTTTTATCGGCGTGCCCTTTTTTGTTTTTGCAATTGGATTTCTACTTGCGCGAACATGGCGAGACTCCTTGGTTTGTGCCAACCCCTTTGCTATCGCCTTGTTGCCACTATTGGTTCTGATGGTCTTCTATTTTCCCGCCAACAACCAGGTTCTCGGTTTCAGCAGGACAGCAAACGCGTTTTTTGCCTTGCTCTTCCTGTGGCTCTTCACACGCCGTCGAGTGCGACAGTGACTGGTCATTCAGCAGGTAAATTCGGATTCACGGCCTGATCGAATGAACATTCTAGTTGTTGCGTTTGATCTGGGCGTCACCTCGTCCGGAATAGTTACAGACCGGGTCTGTGCTCAGCTTAGCAGCAACGGTCATTTGGTGCGGGTCATCACGAGCGAGTGCACGAACGCGGTTCGGTCCTTCGACGTTTGTGTCATATCGCCCCATCCACTCAAGCCAGCGCGTTTGTATTCTGTAATGGGCAATGCAGTCGGACGTGATCTTAACTACTTGTTCTGGGAGAACCGGGCGGTCCGGTCCGGCATAGCGATGATCGATGCAATCCGGCCAGACGTGATCTACGCGCGTGGCTCGCCAGGGTGTGCGTTGCCGGTGGGCCACAAGTTATCTGTGGCCAGTGGAGTGCCACTGGCCATCCACTTCGCTGACCCGATACCTGCAACCCCCGACTGGCAAAAATCGGTGCTGGCCCGGCGCCGGCACTTAAGGACTATCTTGCCAGCCCAGAGGCACGCGTCGCTCGTTACAATCGTCAATGAACGGATGCTGGACTATCAACAGGAGACGACTGGCGAGGCGTTGCTGGACAAGTCGTTGATCCTGCCCAATCCCGTACCGGCACCAATGTCGATCGGCCAGATACCGCACGACAGATTTGTATTCAGCTTCCTAGGATCTTTTTTCGGCAGCAGGCGGCCAGACAGCCTATTGACCGCCTTCGCGAGTCTCGCCGCGCGTAACCCCCTTGTGGATCTGCACATCTATGGGGCCTGGCCGAGTAACCTGCCCAAAATCCTGATGACCGACCCTCTGCTTAACGGGCGTGTTGTACTCAAGGGATGGACCCGTGATGTGGCTGCAGCGATTGGCAACTCCTCCTGTTTGGTAGATGTCGATGCGGACAGCGAGCACGCAGTTTATACGTCCAATAAACTCATGGATTATCTTTCAGTTGACCGGCCAATCCTGCTCATCTCTCCGCCGGGCAGCGCCTCCCGGGATTTGATAGCTGGCCTCTCAAGAACCTGCTTCAACGCCGTTCACAATAGGGAAGCAATCGAGGCGGCTATGGAGGCGGTGATTGCAAAGTGCTGGACGGGCGCGGACTTTGTCGAGCGACACGCCCTTCGTCGCACTTTGTCACTCGAAGTGACCACGGCGCTGCTGGAAACACGATTGGCGGCACTCGCCGGTGTGCCCCCGGCGCTTGGCCGGCGCGACAACTAGAGGAAAGCGCATCGTTATGAATATCCTTGTAGTTGGCAATGGGTTTACCCGTCTTGAGCTTCCAGATGGCCACTATGTTAACCACCATACGGCCAAGTTCCTTGTCGATCTGGCGGCAAGTGGACGTGAGGTCACTCTGGCTCAATCTGTCCAGAATCTTCCTTCGCAGGCAGGCCTGAACAATGCACGACTGCCTGAAGATCAAGTGCGCTCGCTCGATCTGAACAAGCGCTCGCCTGCGGCTCTCTGGCGAGCCTTGCGAGAGACGATTGCAGCTGATTTCGTGTATCTCTTTTACCCTGGCCGTTGGCCGCATCTGCTTGGTACGATCAGGAGATGGCTGGGAAGGCCTTATGGCCTATACGTGCGTGGAGAGCGTTTCGAGAATGGCGGTTCTGCCGCGAAGCTGTTCAAGGCGGCAAAGCTTATCTGTGCGGAAACCGGACTAGATGATCGTCTGGCGCCTCATAACCCCAATGTCGTGGCTATCGCCCCAATGCTAGATATGACGGCGCAGGATGTGACAGCGCCTGATTTCAGCAATATCGCAGAGAGCCCCTTAAGGGTTCTGTTTGTCGGTCGGATCGAGGAGGCAAAGGGCATCCAAGAGCTTATTGATGCAGCCCATCTGCTCAAGGCTCGCAGGTTTGACTTCACGATGAGGCTTGTCGGGGGCGGGCCGCTCTATGGAGATTTGGTAAACAGCCTGCAGCAGCCTGGTGCGCCCGATATCGCAATGTGCGGGCTCGTTGCCGACAAAGCTGAGCTGATGGCTCATTACACCTGGGCAGATGTCCTCATTCTTCCAAGCCATCACGAGGGTTTCCCAAGGGTTCTCTTTGAAGGCATGCTCAAATCCTGCGTAATCGTCACCACGATGGTGGGGGGCATACCCTCACTTATGAAGGATGGTATAAACTGTCGGGCTCTGCCTCTGCGCGATCCCGTCGCTATCGCCGATATCCTTGAGGCCCTCCCGCGCGATCCGGCATTTTTGTTAGCACTCGCCAACGCCGGCCGCGAAACTGTATTAGAGATTTTGCAGACCCGCCCAACCCAAATTGACGCCGTTAACAAGGTGCTCAATGCTAGGAATTGATCGCATTTGGAACGGGCGCCCAAGTGGTGTTGTTGGCGCAATCTTGGACGCTGTAATCATCATACGAGACCGCCTTGCGGACAAACTCGCGACGCACATTTGGCGCGGCAATCTTGATCAGTTGGGGCCAAATTCTATCATCCAGCGAAATGTAACAATTAGATACCCAAGCAATGTAAAAATTGGATCGCAATGCTCAATTGCATCGCTTTCAAATATAACTTCAGAGTTTCCCGATTCATTCATCAGAATTGATGACAATGTTGCGATAAATCGTAATGTTCGCCTGGATTATAGTGGCGGATTAATAATCGGCAGGAACGCGCTGATTTCAGAGAACGTCATGATTTACACTCACTCTCACGGACATAATCCGCGTTCGGTGCCAACCAAGACGCCGCTCGTGATAGGGGAGGATGTCTGGATCGGTGCCAATGTGACCATTGGCGAGGGTGTGGGCCACATTGCCCCTGGCTCGATTATCGCAGCCGGAGCCGTAGTCACACGAGAGATTGTGCAGCCTGGTGTCTATGGTGGTGTTCCGGCGCGCTTCATCAAAAGAATTGGCGACGCTACGCGATGACGCCACCGTCAGTTTTGACATTCCAGCGAACCTACCTTCCCGGACATCTGGGCGGCGGGCCGGTGCGCAGTATCGCCAACATGGTGGAAAGTCTCGGAGACGAGCTTCGCTTCAGGATCGTTACGTCAGACCGAGATCTCGGCGCGACAATACCTTATTCCGGTATCCCATCAGATCGGTGGAGCACGGTCGGCAAGGCGGCCGTGCGCTATCTGCCCCAGGGTATTCGCAGCCTTGCCGTCATGGCTCGGTTAATCAACCGGGGAGATTATGACTGCATCTATCTCAACAGCTTTTTCAGCCCTCGATTTAGCATCCTACCACTATTGATCCGACGTCTTTCTTCGCCCGGTAAACGCGTTGTAATAGCACCGCGCGGTGAGTTTTCGAGCGCAGCTCTTTCGCTAAAAGCATCAAAAAAGCGCGCGTTCCTAACCGCGAGCCGGCTGAGTAAACTTCATCAAGGGGTTACTTGGCATGCCTCGTCTGAGTATGAGGCAGAGGATATTCGCAGGGTCTTAGGCCCCTCTGCGCGCGATATTCGCATCGCAGCTCCGATGCCCATGTCTATACCTGATTCGGCACCTGACGCCGATGCGGCTCAACCTGGCTCGCCTCTGCGCATCGTTTTCCTCGCGCGGGTTGTGCCAATGAAGAACTTGCTTTTCGCGCTAGAGGTTCTTGCACAGGTTCAGGTACCAGTGAGCTTCACGATCTATGGGCCTCATGAGGACGAGGACTATTGGGCGCTGTGCTCTGCGGCCATTGCGCGGTTGCCTGCCAACATCTCGGTGTCAATTCGTGGCGAACTGCCTCAAGAACGGGTGGCAGAGGTGCTGCGCAGTTTTGACCTGTTTTTCCTTCCTACCCTTGGCGAAAATTTTGGCCATTCAATTGCGGAGGCGCTGGGCGCTGGCCTGCGAGTGCTGATTTCCGACCGCACGATGTGGCGCAACCTGGAACGTGAGGGTGTTGGTCACGATCTGCCGCTAGACGCACCCGAGGCGTTCATCCAAGCTATCGAAGATGAAGCGAAGCTTTCGTGGCGGGCGGGACAAGCCGCCCGCAGCCGCGACTATCTCTCCCGCAAGCTCAATCTCGCGCAGTTGAGGACCGATACCATGGCCCTCTTCTCGGCGTGACCATTCATTCCGACAACAGATTGTGCCTTGGAGCCGATTACTGCCCCTCGCTGCCCATTCTCTTGGCCGCCAACTTCTTCCGATAAACTCATCTAGCTCAGTTCTTGCGAGTGAAACCATCGGCATGCTTAGCAATGTCCGGCCAGGTTATCTCTTGATTTAAGTTATCGTCCAGTGATCGGCTCGACGCCCTCGGCTGCCCCAGCGGCCTTGCTGCAGCAGCAGCATCTAGAAGCACAAGCCACAGCTTAGAATTCAGGCAGTTCGACGCACCCGAGCACTAGTTCGATCATGCGGGCCTTTGGCTGCAGCCAATCTTTCTTTGAGTGTTCCCTCCAATGGCGGAAACGACCATGTTCAATGATAAGACTCTACTCATCACCGGCGGAACCGGATCATTTGGCAATGCCGTACTGCGACGTTTTCTTGATTCCGAATTGCGCGAAATCCGCGTTTTCTCTCGCGATGAGAAAAAGCAGGATGACATGCGAAAGAAGTATAAGAGCGACAAACTGAAGTTCTATATCGGCGACGTCCGTGACTTCCAGTCTGTGATGAATGCTGTGCGCGGAGCCGATTTTATATATCACGCTGCTGCGCTCAAACAGGTGCCATCATGCGAGTTCTACCCGCTTGAGGCGGTCAAGACCAATGTACTCGGTACCGAAAACGTTCTTGAGGCGGCGGTACAGGCCGGGGTCAAGCGAGTGGTCTGCCTCAGTACCGACAAAGCTGTCTATCCGATCAACGCGATGGGCATCAGCAAAGCCATGATGGAAAAAGTTATCGTCGCCAAAGCTCGGTCAAGCAATGACACTGTCATCTGCGCAACCCGTTACGGCAACGTGATGGCCTCTCGAGGTTCGGTGATACCGTTGTTCACCAACCAAATTAGGGCCCGTCAACCGATAACGATAACGGACCCTTCGATGACACGCTTCATGATGACACTCGACGATGCCGTCGATCTTGTTCTCTTCGCCTTCAAGAATGGCCGCCCTGGAGAGATCTTTGTCCAAAAAGCACCCGCAGCGACGATCGAAACGCTCGCCAAGGCACTCACAGACCTACTCGGCGTTCCTAGGCATGAAATTAATGTAATTGGTACGCGCCACGGTGAAAAGCTGTTCGAAGCTCTCCTTAGCCGAGAGGAAATGGTCGCAGCTCAAGATCTTGGCAGCTATTATAGGATACCTCCTGACCTTCGCGATCTAAATTATGACAAATATTTCGAACAGGGGGAGATCGAGATATCACAAGCGACTGAGTATACCTCACACAACACAACTCGGCTGGATGTGAAGGGGATGCAAGCGTTGCTCCTGAAGCTTCGGTTCATACAAGCCACCATGCGCGGTGAGCATGTTGAGCCTGAGGAATGATTTGAACAATCGCTCTGCAAACGACATTCACAGAGGTAGGCTACGAATGACTGAACTGCGAAAGCCAAGGGTCCTCGTATTCGGGGCAACCGGAATGCTTGGTTCGACCTTATTCCGAGCATTCAGCGCAGATCAAAGTATAGAAACTTTCGGGACTATTCGCGACTCCCGCGGAGCCAAGCACTTCGCACCGGAACTTCGCAACGCTCTGATCCCTGGCATCCACCTAGAGAGCGAGACTGGCCTTTTAGCTGCTTTTTCAATGGCAAAGCCAGATGTCGTTGTTAATTGTGTCGGGATCATCAAACAACTACCCAACGCCAACGATCATCTTGAGAGCCTGGCTGTCAACTCCAGCTTGCCGCATCGCTTAGCGAGGTACAGTAGAATGGTCGGTGCCCGCCTTATACATTTCAGTACGGACTGTGTTTTTTCCGGGAGGGGCGGTCGGTATAAGGAGGAAGACCCTTCAGATGCTTATGACTTGTATGGGCGGACAAAGCTACTTGGCGAAGTTCACTATGAAAACTCGATCACTCTGCGGACGTCGATCATTGGGCACGAGTTGGCCAGTGCAAAAAGTCTTGTAGATTGGTTCCTGAGCCAGTCAGGCGAAGTCAAAGGGTTTACGAAGGCAGTTTTTTCCGGCCTACCAACGATCGAGATTGCACGTGTGGTCCGCGAATGTGTAATTCCAAATCCAAAACTGTATGGTCTTTACCATCTGTCGGTCGACCCGATAAGCAAATTTGATCTATTAAGCCTCATCGCTGAAACATACGGAAAAGACGTTGAAATCATTCGAGATGATCAATTGGTCATTGATCGCTCACTCAATTCCGACCGGTTCCAGGCAGCAACAGGGTTCTCGCCGAGACCGTGGCCTGATCTGATCAAGGATATGTATGACGACTATCTCGCCAACGCGGGTACTGCCTCTTGAGCGAGCTTCAATCTAGCATGCAGTTGCAGCTTTGCCCCGCCTGCTGGTTCATTAGTGTCGGGCGATACAGTTTTGCGAGGAAGAAATGAAACAAATGCGGGTAATGACAATTGTGGGCACCCGGCCTGAAATAATTCGGCTCTCAAGAGTTATCAATCAGCTAGATCGCCACTGTCAACACATACTAGTGCACACAGGGCAAAGCTACGACTACGAATTGAACCAGGTTTTTTTCGATGACCTTGGGATCAGAAAACCCGATTATTTCCTCGACAGCGCCAAAGGTAGCTCAAGTGCGGCTAACACAATTGGTAACGTCATATCCAGCGTCGATCAGGTTCTGTTAGGTGAGAATCCGGAGGCGGTATTGATTCTGGGAGACACCAACAGCAGCCTTGCGGCGATACCGGCAAAGCGCCGAAAGATCCCTGTCTTTCATATGGAGGCTGGTAATCGTAGTTTCGACCTTCGAGTGCCGGAAGAAATTAACCGCCGTATAGTGGACCATACTGCGGATATTAATCTTACTTATAGCACAATTGCCCGAGAATATTTGCTTCGCGAGGGTTTACCGCCCGATCAGGTCATCAAGACCGGAAGTCCAATGTTTGAAGTATTGCATCACTACATGCCGCAGATCACAATGTCGACAATATTAAATAGGTTGGATCTTGAGATTGAAAAATACTTCGTTGTGAGTGCGCATAGAGAGGAAAACATAGAAAGTGACAAAAATTTTCATAAGCTTGTATCAGTTTTGAATACGGTTGCAGAGGATTATGAGATTCCAGTTGTGGTATCAACACATCCACGAACGCAAAAGCGCATTAACGAGTCGGGAGTTTTATTCCACAAGCAAGTGAGAATGCTTAAGCCGCTGGGATTCCATGACTACATTCACCTGCAGCAGAATGCTAGAGTGACACTTTCAGATAGTGGGACCATCACCGAAGAGAGTTCAATCCTAAACTTCCCCGCGCTTAATCTCCGCGAAGCGCATGAACGGCCTGAGGGCTTCGAAGAGGCGGCTGTGATGATGGTTGGCCTTGAAGTTGACCGGGTGCGTCAGGCACTTTCTGTGCTGGCCGATCAACCTCGTGGTCCCACGCGCAGCTTGCGTCTTGTCGAGGACTACTCGATGCCCAATGTTAGCGAGAAGGTTCTGCGTATCATCCTGAGCTACACGGACTACGTGAACCGTGTTGTCTGGAAAAAATTCTAGATGTAGCCGTGAGACTCGCACTCATTGCAGACACGTTTCCGCCTATGCGAACCTCTGGTGCAGTGCAGTTGCGCGACCTTGCGCGGGAATTTGTTCGGCAGGGGCATGAGTTAACCGTTCTCTTGCCCGATGCCGATCTGGTTCAGCCATGGGCGCTAGAAGATTTCGACGGTGCACGAGTTTTGCGCCTTCGCTCGCCGCGGACCAAAGACATTGCATACTGGCGGCGCACCTTCGGCGAATGGCTAATGCCCTATGCGATGTGGCGTAACCTTCGCCGGAGCCCGTTAAGTGAGCAGAGTTGGGACGCGATCGTTTGGTATTCACCTTCGATCTTTCATGGTCCTCTGGTGCGTGCTCTGAAGCGGCAGAGTGGGGGTAAGGGATACTTGATCGTCCGTGACATCTTCCCCGAGTGGGCTCTCGATATTGGTCTTCTGCGGCGAGGACCTGCTTATCTTTTCCTCAAGTGGACCGCCCTTAGACAATACGGCCAAGCTGACATCATTGGCGTGCAAAGCCCAGGCAACTTGGGTTATTTCAGGAAGTGGAATCAGGCTCGGAAGGGTCGTTTACTCGAGGTGTTGCCAAACTGGCTTGATCGGCCAGCCAATGCCCGGTGCCAAATCAGGATTGAGGAAACGCCGCTCGCTGGTCGCAAGGTGTTCGTCTACGCCGGCAACATGGGGATGGCGCAGGGTATGGATATTTTGCTCGATCTCGCTGATCGGATGACGACGCGTGCCGACATTGGTTTTCTATTTGTTGGGCGAGGCAATGATGCGAGAAGGTTACGGGAGAGCGCGGCGGCGCGCGGTCTGGCCAACGTGTTTTTTCACGATGAAATCGAACCCGATCAAATCTCAGATCTTTGCGTTCAATGCGACGCGGGACTCCTCGCACTTGACCACCGTCATAAGTCACACAACATTCCCGGCAAGTTTCTGACTTACATCCAAAATGGCCTGCCGGTTTTGGCCAATGTTAACCCTGGAAACGACATCGCTAATCTTATCAGAAGTGAAAACGTAGGGGAAGTTTGCGAGACCAATAGTCTAGATGAACTTGTCAGACGCTGCGTTGCTTTGATTGATCGGCTTGATGAAGACCCGCTGTTGTCAGATCGCTGCATCAACCTCTTCGAACGCCATTTTTCCGTTTCTCGGATTGTTCAGCAGCTGGTTTCGGCACTGGGTTAAAAAGGACGAGCACCCGGTTTTTACGGCGAAAGCGTTCGGTCTCGCGAGCTAGATCTGCCTGTGGCATTGAGCTGAAATCGGTCAGTTGATCAATCAACTCCCGAATAATAATAAATTAATGAAAGACAAGCGTATTGAAAATTATTATTATAAAATGAGCGCTTGGTGTATCGAGATATATGATATCGTTGTACTGATCGTGACTATGCATCAAGTATTATGTATTGATAGTATTTTCAATAACCGAGCCGAGTTTTTTGAGCGGCTGGAGATGATCACCAAGAAGAACATCCCGATCATGCTTGGTGGCATTCGAGATCTCGCAGCCTTTCAAGGTGTAACTCGGATCGTTCTGCTCGAGCGAAGCGGTAAAGCCTCTTTTTGATCCGACTTCATTGGGCACACTAAATCGCATCCAACGAATTCGGCGCAACTAAGCCCACACATTGTGCTCCGCGAGCTCCAGATATCGCCCGAGCACGTTAACCGACTTCCAGCCACCGGCGCGCATGATCGCGGCCATGTCGAAGCCTGCACAGAGCAGGTCCTGGGCCGCACCAACGCGCAGCGAGTGACCACTGAACGCGGCCACATCCTCGGGCGGCAGGCCCGCCGCCGCAATCGCCTCCTTGATGATCACCTTGACCTTGGTCGTCCCGAGCGGGCGATTGATCGGCTTGCCCTGGTAGATCCCGCAGAACAGCGGATCGATTTTGTCTCCGCGCCAGTCGAGCCACTCTCGGACAAGCCGCGCCGAACGCGTTGAACTGAACGCGATGCGGCCGATGCCGAACGGATCGGCCTTGCTGCGGCGGATGATTGCCCGCAGCGTTCCGTCGCCCCGCATCATGATATCGTCACTGCGCAGCGCGACCAGTTCCGAGCGCCGGGTGAGGAGTTAGCGATGCGAGCGCCCCACGTTGACAGTTTTATTCGTATCCTGCGCGGCGCATCGGGTCGTAGAGTTCCTTGATCGCGGGAACGACGAGGGTGATGTCGAGATATGCCTCGTTTTCGAAGAAGTGCGCGGTCTCAGGACCTGGACGCGGTTTTCCAAGTACGGGCGCACCTTTCTTGTCGACGCAGTAAGCCAGGATTGGGAGCAACAGACCGTGATGGATGCCGCTGCGATTGAGCAACGGCTTCCAGGCACGCAGATTCAGGTTTATCGCAGCGTAGAAGCCACGGCACCAAGGACGCGGATCGATCCCGCCGTCGGCTTTTTCTGTAAACCGAGGGGCGTATTCCTCTGGCTTGTCAAAGAAGGTTTCGTTGATGCGGTTGTGGACCTTGGCGACGGAAGCGAACACCGCGTGTTCCAACTCGGTGCCATTGGCCAGCACGTCATAAGGCAATCCCATTGCCGGACAGATCCAGTACTGAGGGTCGGGGAACGGTGGCCCAATGACCGCTGCAGTCACGAAGCCATCGAGCGCAGACATCGTCCGCACTAGTGGACGCCGGTTGGTCTTTACCGCCAGCCAAGCCTCAAGGGCCTCGTCTGACAGGGCCATGTCCTCGATCGCGCTCATGCGGCCATGCGCATAGATGGCCGATCGGTAGGTTGCCAGTTCCACGCCAGAAGCTGGTCCAGATTGTTATTGAGGACCTCGCCCGATACGATCCGGGTCAACACGTCATTCAACCAGGTAAACGGATCGAGCCCGTTCAACTTTGCGGTCTGCAGCAAAGACGCGAGCACGGCCCAGGTGTGGGCTCCCCCTTCGTTACCTGCGAACAAACTATTCCGGCGACCGATGCCGATTGGCCGCATCTGCCGTTCGATCATGTTGTTATCGACCTCGATGCGGCCATCGTCGAGGAACGCACACAGGCCGCGCCAATGTCCCTGTGCGTAACGGATGTGTTCAGCCAAGTCAGAGACGCGTGAGACGCGCGGCAAGGTATCGTCGAGCAGTGCCTTCAGCTCGTCCATGACCGGTCTGGATCTTGCCTGCCGGACAAGCAACCGGTGCTCGGCACTGGTACCGCGGATTTCTGTTTCGATCGCGTATATGCGCCCCAGCATCACGATAATTTGCGCGGTTATGGGCGAACCGGTGCTCTTGTGCAGATCGACAAACCGCCGACGCAGATGGGCCATGCAAAAGGCGAGCTGGATCGGTCCGGGCTGTCGATCCGGATCTTCAAACGCCTTGTATGCTGTGTATCCATCGACCTGCAGCACTCCCGTGTAAGGGCCCAGCTGTTCGGATATCTCGCGATGGCTGCGGGATCGCGCATGGACGTAGCATACAGCTGGAGGCGCCGGTCCGTTCCACGGTCGGTCATCTGCGCCATGAGCCCAGAACTGATCGATGACGACTTTGCCGTTGCCGCCGCCGATCACTGGCATGCGGGTTTCATCGACGTGGATGCGCGCGGCGCTGTGGAATGCCCTGAGTTGCCGCTCGTACAGGCCCTCCAGCCACCAGGCGGCGCATTTAAGCCAGCGCGACAGTGTCGATCGGTCGATCTGTACGCCGTGTCCTGCCAGTATCTGGGCCTGACGATACACCGGCAAGTACCAAGCAAAACGCTGGGTCACGACCCAGGCAATGAGCGACGTCGTCGCCATGCCGCCTTCGATCATCCTGCGCGGTGCCGGCGCCTGAGCAACGCCGTTCTCACACGAACGACAGGCATACTTGGGACGGACCGTCGCGATGACGCGCAGGATAGCAGGCACGACGTCGAGAGCCTCGCTGATGTCCTCGCCGATCTTGTGCATAGGACCCTGACAGCAAGAACAGAGCGTACTTTGCGGCTCGATAGTGTGAACGAGGCGGGGCAGATGCTTGGGCAAGGCGCCAATATTCCGCTTGGCCCGGCGTGCTGCCGTTTTGGGCAAAGGATCGTCATTGGCCGGGGTGGCTGCAAGGATTGCGTTTAGATCACCCAGATCCAGACTGCCTTGTCCGTCGAGAATGATCCGCGCCTTCTCCGAGCGGGAGCCAAACAGCATGGCCTTGTAGGTGTTCAGCAGCTTGTTGGCGGCCGCCAGTTCCGCCTCAAGTTCATCGACCCGCCGGGTCATCGCATCGAGTGCGTCAGCTTGGTTTTCCGAAGGGCGGGTCACCCGATTTTCTTAGCACAAGACCCACCAAAAACCCAGAAAAACCGTGCTTTCTAGCCCGATATCTCGGGCTTTTTGACGGGATTTTCCTCAAGCCTGCGCCAGTCCATTCCGCCCAGCAGCAATGTCATTTGTGCCGAGGTCAGCTTCATCACGCCACCGCTCACTGGTGGCCAGGTGAACTTCCCGGCCTCGAGCCATTTTGTCATCATACACATGCCCGAGCCGTCAAAATGCAGGAGCTTCAAGCGGTCCATTCTCTTCGACCGAAAGACAAAAACATCATTGGAGTAAGGATCCCGCCCCAACTCATTCGCGACCAAAGATGCCAGTCTGTTTATCCCGGCGCGGAAGTCGATTGGTCCTGTCACGAGTACGACCCTGAGGTCACTGCGCCCACCGATCATTGCCCGCGCAGTACCTCGCAAACTGTCCGCAGCAACTGGGCATCCAGCGCCCCGCGCACCAGAATGCGTGCGCCGCCGATTTCGATCTCCAATTTTGCATCGGATGCCGTCGCTGCATCCTCGACTTCCAGCGGCACGAGCGAGATTTGCTGAACTGTCGCCCGATCCCGAACCGTGCGCCGCCAGTAATGCAACAGGCCAACGCTTACCCCGTGATGCCGCGCTATCGCGCTGATGTTCGCACCCGGCTCGAAGCTTTCCGCTGTAATCCTGGCCTTCTCGCGGGCATCCCAGCGGCGGTTCCGGCGCTGCGGGCCCAGAACAGTAGCCCCGTCCAAATCCGCTTTCGCACTATGCGGCACACTGACCCAATCCGAATTCGCACAGGGTGCCGCACTGTGCGAAACAGCATTTATTCCATCGTCATTGAGCATCGTTGCCATCCCACTGCCAATCATGACAGGGTCATTGGCTCAATAATGGGCCTCGTCCATGTGGGGTGCTCGCATCGCTAACGGTGAGGAGGTCGTATCCCAAAGATATCATCGCCCGGTTGCGCAGCCCCCAGGGATTGTCTGGCTGAACCTCGAGGCAGCGCAGGAGGTAGTCGCGGGTCATGCCCTTGGCTTGGCGCGGCCGATTGAGCTTGGCGCGCCGCACCCGCCGCAGCGTGATGGTGATCTCTTCATCCCACGTGGGATCGGGGAGCCGCAGCAGGCGGTGTACTTTCCGGATCGCGTAAAGCCGCCGCCGCACGCTTGCCGGGCAGAGGAATACCGCCTGGTCTTCCAGAAAGGCGCAGACGGTCTCAACCTCGGCGGGGAGGGCCTCCCAGCCGTGATCCTCGCACCACGCCACGAACCGGTCTACGTCGGTCAGGTAGGACTTGATCGTCGAGGGCGCAAAGGCTCCCTCAAGGCGCTTGAATTCCGCGCGCCAATCGTGTGAGGTGCTTTTAAGGTTATTTGTGGACATTAATGTCCATTTAAGAGACATTCTTAGGCGTGTCAATGCTCACTGGCGTTCAAATTCGTGCTGCAAGGAGTGCTCTTGGAATGAGCGCGGAAAGACTCGCGGCCCTTTCTGGCATCGCCACGAAAACTATCCGCAGGATCGAGTCAGAGGATGGTATTCCTCATTCCACGGCATCAACGCTGGCTAAAATTCAGACGGCCCTCGAAGCCGCCGGCATCCAGTTCGTCGGCAGCCCCGACGACGCCCCCGGCATTCGCATCCACCTCCGGCCGGCCTAGGCTGCGGCCCGCACGCAAGTCGGCCCAGGGGCCTCACCCCGCCATTCGCCGCGCCACCCCGACGAGCGCCAGCACGGCCAGGCTCGCGGCGCAGTCGGCCAGCCAGTCCACAAACTCCGCATCCCGGCCGAGCGCCGGGATCAGTTGCAGCACCTCGATTAGTGCGCCGAGCGCCGCCATGGCGATGAAGATCTCGCCGAGCCGCAGCTGCGGGTAGGCGAGGGCGGCGAGCAGGCTCAGCACGGCAAAGGCGATCATGTGCTGCGTCTTGTCGCTCGGCGTGCCGGGGAGGGCGGGCGGCTGCGGCAGCAGCGCCATCACCAGCGCGAAGACTAGCGCGAGCCAGAACAGCGCCCGCGCCATGACCGGCCAAGTCATCGCGCCATTTCCCAAGACGCGCCGCGATGCGGTGCGCGGGCGGCCCCAGGGCTCGTCCGCTCTTGCAGGCGCGCCTGCGTCAGGCTCTGGCCTCGTCCCATTTCACAATTCCTCGAAGATCTTGCGGCTGTCGCGGATGAGCTGCGCCACGTGGCGCCGCAGCTCGAGGCTCTCCGCGGTGTAGAGCCCTGACTTGAGGGCATTGCGGTTGCCGCGCGGCGCGCCCGAGCCCCGCGCCCCGCCATGCATCCGGCAGCGGGCCTTGCCCTTGACGGCGGGGGCCTGGCAGGTCCCCCCGGTCCGGGTCCGCGCCCCGCAGCGGCGCGACGCGTGCATGCCCGCGACATTGCGGGCGTGATCGCCCGCCATCAGCGCCTGACCTTGTCGCGCGTCGGCATCGGCGGCAGCGGCACGGTGTCCTCGCGCGGCGGCGCGAGCGCTGGCGGCGCGGCCGGCGCCTCGGCTGGCGGGGCGGCCGGCGCCATCTCCACATTGCCGAGCACCGCCTGGCCGCCGGGGGCGACCTGGACACGCTCGACCGTGATCTTCTGCTGGCCCTTGCCGCGGTGCTTGGCGAGGGCAGCCAACTGCTGGGTGTAGAGCGCCATCAGCCGCTGCGCCTGATCGAGGTTGGCATTGCGGCCCTCGAAGGTCTGCTCCGGGATCATGGCCCGGCGCAGGCACTCCATCGCCGCGTGGTGGGTGCCGACCATTTGCATGGCCAGCATGGTCTCGAGGCCCTCGGCGGGCTTGATGCTCTCGAACAGATCGAGCGCCTTGACGATCCGCGCGTCGCGCTCCTCCTGGCTGCTGCTCTCCGGAAACCACAACAGGCTCGCGATCTCGTTGAGCTTGGCAACCTCGACCAGCTCGGCGCGGGTCAGCACCTTGCCCTTGGCAGTGCCTGAAGCTGCAACGCCGGCCTTTTCGCGCCAGGCGGGATCATATTCCACGCCGTAGGGCGGATCGGTCACCATCAGGTGGGGCGAGACGCCGTTCAGCGCCTTGGCCACCGTGTCGGCATCGGTGCTGTCGCCGCAGACCAACCGGTGCTTGCCTAGCAGCCAGACATCGCCGGGTTTGGCGATGGGGTCGATCGGCGCTTCCGGGATGTCGTCGGGGTCTGTGTTACCTTCAGTCTTTTCGGCCAGCAGTTTGCCAAGCTCATCATCCGAGAACCCGGTCAGCATCAGGTCGAAGTCGAAGCCCTGCAGATCGCCGATTTCAACGGCCAGCAGTTCAAGGTCCCAGCCGGCGTTCAGTGCCAGCTTGTTGTCGGCGATGACTGCCTTCGTCCGCTGGGCACTCGGGTTCCGTATGAACTGTGCCTCATCAAGGATAACAACCTTCCAGAGGATCATGTTCAAGAGGCTGTTGTCCCCTACGGCGTTGTCATATGAGGTGATGACGACGTCGTAGCCCTGCAATTCCACAGGGCGGCCGGTGCGTAACGCACCGTGGTGCTTCAGCACGCGCAGGTGCGGAGCAAACTTCGCAATCTCACGACGCCAGTTCTCAAGCAGCGAGCCGGGGGCGATGATGAGGGCCGGGCTTAATGTTTTGCCGCCGGAATCGCTGAGTGCGGCGATAACCTGCAGCGTTTTGCCGAGGCCCATTTCGTCGGCCAGCAGGCCTCCCATACCCTCGGCTAGGAGAAACTTGAGCCAGCGCCAGCCAGCTAACTGGTAGGGATAGAGTGTGGCATTAATTCCGGAGGGTAAATCATTTGCCGGCGGTGTGAATGCAAGTGGCGAAAGCGCTTCATCGGCCAAACGGTCATCGACCGCACCACCTGCCGCACCAGCTTTGCGAACAGCCAGAAATGATCGCAGTGACGTTACCGGACCGACATTTGCCCCGGTGCTATTCAACAGATCGAGAATTTCCTTCGATGCAGTCGGCTCAACAGGATGCCAGGTGCCATCTGCGATCCGGTACCCTCGTTCGAGGTCTGCGATCTCAAGTTGAACCGATGCCCCTCGGGCGGAACCAACAACTGAAAAGACAGGTGCGCCCTCGTCGTTTTCCAAGATCGTCAGCGAAGGCAGCAGGGGGTACCGCGAAGCGCGCAGGCCTTCAGCGCTGGTTGGAATCCAAGGCTGTTCAGGCCGCCTCTCTACCAGTGCACGGTAAACGGCAGTGGGGGATGGCTGACTTCTATTGCCGTCAGGGTCGACAAGCGAAATTACCGAACCATCTATTTCCCACTTGGCGCTCAGAATTCCTCTCCTCTTATCAAGTTAACTCGGATCCTGAGACCTAATCAGCAGTTCTCAGTGCACGTCATCTTGTTGCGCATGAGCGCTCGGTAAGCAATGCCTCGGCTCTGTTTCAACAGACCAAGGTTGGCATGCCTTCGGGCAGCTTGACGTTGAGCCCGCACAGGGCCTCACGCGTAGCATGCAATCGAGTTCGATGCGGGAGGAATCTACAGACCCTACCGGAGTCCAACGGCCCAATTGCCACCTGATAAAACCCTTGTAATTCAGTTGAATATACTCATCCACCAAATCCAGCGCAGTCGAGAGCTTGGGAGAATATCGGGCCGAAGAGAGCAAAAACGGGTCGTATCCATCGCGAGGCGGTGAAGAGGCTTTTACCTATAACCCTTGAAACCCACGGGATTTTTAGCGCCGAACCCAAGGAATAGAATGATTCCAATGGGTTAAATGGCGGAGGATGCAGAACCCCAATCCGAAGTTCTCTGGTTCGCAAGCCATTGATTTTGTGACGTTGTAATCAAATTTCTAATACCGGCTTCGGCCATAGCGTGCCTATCTCTATATCACCTTCGAATGGGCAGGCTATGGCGTGAACGGTCATCCTGCGTTGTGCCAGAAAAGAGCATCATCGATGTATTTTTTCATCAATTTGGCCGCCGCCTTATCGTTGTATAAAACCGTGTCCTTTTCTATGATATTTTGCGCGAGCACGTTTGAGATATCCTGCAAGGCGCTCGCACAAATCTGAATTATTTCCTTTGGCTGTAGATCGTCCAAACCACCAGCTGCGATGCCAACACTGGGTTTGGAATTCAGGCCTTCTTTCATGTCTTTTGCTTAAATTCAGGGACGGCGGCGAGCAGGTCCTTTGAAACAGTTTCGAGATAATACATGACATTTACGGTGCCATCGGCGGCAAGCTTCCGGGCAAGCGCAATGTGTCCAGGTGTGCCGTCGAGCTTCTCGAGTTTGGTCAATTTAAGAGAGACAATGCCCTTGGACAAAGCGAGGGCAGCGTCATCACTTAGCTCGGGAATCTCCATGTGCAGCCAACCGTCATGCTTCGCAAGCGAGGCCGCCGCCGCAACTGAGAGAGACTTCAGGCCGCCAAGGTCAAGCGAACCTTTATGACGTGAGAGTATCTCAGCAACAGCATCTGAAATCTCTTCCAAATTACGCAAATCAACCGAGTCTTCAACCGCCGCGACCAACTCTGCCGCATCCTCAGATATTGAGGTAAATTCTGTGAGATCCAGTTCTTCCCAGCCGGGACGAAATTTAGCGATCCGCCGCTTTGCAACAGCAGCTTTCAATTCTTTAGTCATTCAACCCCCTCCACTATTTCCGGTTTGGAATCATTGGAAACACGCGTGTGCTAACGCCGTGATAGCATGCCGGCGTAGCACAAACAGTCTTGATCTAATTTCGAGCTTGAATAGAATTTTTCCGGCTTCCGTCGAAGTCGTTCAAAAATAGAGGTTCTCCTGCACATCTCTGCGGCGAAATGGGGTAATGCCGGCCTATGGGCAAAGCCGATCCAGACCTGCCTGACGCTGCTGTTGAACACATCAGCCACATGCTGACGCTAGCCAAGAGCAAGCATCAGGATGCCATGGCGCTGCTCGGCACGCCTGATCCGAACGCACTGCCACGCCTCCGCGAAGTGCTTCGGCTGCTGGAAGAGGTCGAGCTTCTGGCCGACGATGCCTCAACCTATGTAGAAACTGAGCTGATGAAGGCAGCGATCAAGGACCTGCATTTTCAACAGGCGGCCGTTCTAGCAGCGATAGCTAGGCTTGAGAGCGTGAAGGTCCAGTCGCCATGGGCGACGCCGTGGCCGTGGCTGACCCTGATCGTCTTGGCGCTGCTGATCGCCCAGGCCTGGGCATGAAGCGTTTGGCAAGCCCGGAGTTATTTGAAAGCTTTATACAGCGTGGCTTCGAAGGACTTCATCAGAAGCGGGACAACCTTACCCTCCTGCAGCCATCCAAGCGCGGTCAGGCGAGCCATGAGCTGAGCGGTCGCCAAGTCTTCCCGTAATTCGGGGCGCTTGAAAAAGTTTAGAGCCGTCGCGAGTGCTAGATCATGGGTGGAATAGGGGATTTCACCATCAAACAGCCCTCTCGCAATGTCGGAAATTTCAGATTTTTCAACCGCGCCCATCAAAAGAGAACTATGAGCTAAGTCTACCGCCATCCCGAGATCGGCTCTGCGCGCTTTGGGAGGACGATCTCCGTAGGCTGCCACAATGAACTGATCCAAAAGTGTCTTTGGCTTCTTTTTGAAGAGACCGAACATCATCCCCCCCCTGAGCGATATAACAGACGAATAGCCTGCCTGCCGTGTTGGAGACAAATGAGGGGATGCGGTCTAGGTTGTCGAGATCAAAGCTGACGCCAGAGCAATAACGCATGTCCCCGATTGGCATAGCGTCAGGCAATGCCCATGTGCTACCAAACTAGAAGTGCCGCTAGGGATATCTCAGTCTGCTTGACCGTGAGCATGCCTCCCACTCGGGCAAATTATTGGATCTATCGTTGAGCCCCAATCGTTGCCGCTAGCTCTTTGGCAAGTTCCTTTGCTTTTGCCATCTCATCAGCAGACATCCTGCTGCAAATATCCTCGATCGCGCCTTCTGCCCCTTCATATTCCTGCTCGGCTGCCAAGCGGAACCATGCATATGACTTAACACGATCAACGGGTGCGTGCTCGCCATGGCCGTACATCGCCGCGATGTTATACTGAGCAGCGGCATTTCCCTGGAGGGCCGATCGCTCGAAATACTCAGCTGCCTCTTCGAGATTTTCAGGCACGCCGTTTCCGGAGTACAGCAGCCAGCCTAAGGAAAATTGGGCGTCGGGAGAACCTTGGTCGGCAGCTAATCTGTACCACTTCGCTGCCTCTTCATAGTCCTGCCGGAGCAGTTCCCCAGCTTCGTATGCAGCAGCCAACTTCCTCTGCGAATAGGCAGAACCATTCTCTGCTGCCAATCGATGCCAGTGCAGACCTTCAACCTCATTCTGAGCGCATCCGAGGCCTTCATCCAACATGTAGGCAACCATTGCTTGGGACTCGCCATGACCTTGAGAGGCGGCTTTACGAAACCATTGCAGAGCAGTGCTCAAGTTTCGCTCGACCTTATCGCCTCGGTAAAGGATTTGGGCCAGCTGCACCTGCGCTGCCAGGTCATCATTGAGTGCCAACTTGTAAACGGCCTCGACATCGACCTCCTCGGTTTCTTCTGAAACACCGCCAAAAGTCCAATGGGCCCAGCGGCGGCCGGTCTCGACAGCAGCGGCTCTAACTGCGGTATCGACTAACGTGGCATCCAGCGGCCAATCTATGGGCGAACCATCTGCGGCCTTGGCATTACGCATAAAAATGAGAATTGTCGGAAACCAGCGTCCCTTGATGAGCGCGAATTCGCCTGATGCTCGGACGGTTTCAATATCGAGTCCGAGCTGCCCTGCGCATGCTAATTTAAACGCCTCAGCATCAACATGGAGACGTTCTCCCTCCGTGTGCCAACGTTGCTTTTCCTCAGCGATTTCTGAAATGTTCTCAAATGGAAGGCCGTCGTCAGCCTGGTCACCCAGAGATGTCGGGGCGCCAAGAGTAACCTTGACGCACTTTGTTTCCTCGAAAATCCGGTCGTTCAGATAAATGCTCTGAAGGATGGGCGCGACCGCCACGTAAGGGCAGCCACCAGCTTCCAAATTGACCCTAAGATGATCTAGCTCTTGCTTCCAGTGCGGCCTGACGCTCGGGAGAACGATCGGAATCTCTCGACGAAAAATGGTCTCGCCATTTTCCAAATCATAGGCCGTCGCCTCAAAGCAATCTGCTAGCCCGGTGTATAGGTTGCCATAAGCTGCCAGGCGGATCCCAAATTTATCCTGCGCCACAGGAGAGTGGTAACGTTCAGCAATCCAGACTGCAGCTTTAGCGTTTAACTCAGTCATTACGCTCTGAGCGGTATACAGCGCATACCCGAGGGGACGAGGAGACCTAACCCCAATGGTTTTGTCTCCACACGCCGACTGCAGTGTTTCGTTGGCTTGAGAAGACCACTCGACTTTCTGATCCTGAGGGTAATCCGGGAAGTCCTCAGTCTCAAAGCGATAGCCGACAAGGAAGCGCAATTTAGAAATCTGATTCCGCTGAAACACTACCTCATCCAGAGCCGTCTCCTCACGGGTGGCTGCGGCATACATTGTGATATCAGCTTCCACTGCCGGCTTATCTTCGTCGGTCCGCCACTTTTGCAGCATAGCGTGAAGAAGGCGAGTGGAGGCAATCCTGTTGAGGTTGGACCACGTCATGATCACTGGACAGAACTTGAACTCCTGACCATCCGGAAGTGGTGGGATTGCCTGGCAAATTTCGACGATCTGCTCGTCGCTAGTGTCAGTATCACATACCACCGGCATCGCGATGATTTGGCCCCAAGTTGCTCCGTTAGGCCCGTCGCAACGTTGGTTCGTGATCGCGGCTTCCCCTCGAGAAAACACGAACTCCCAGATGGCGGGTACCCCACGTTTGGTGATTTCTTCACCGATTTTGGAAGCTAGGGAAAAATCGCCACTGATGCCTATCGAGGCATCGATAATCTCGCAAAGCGCCTCGTTTACATTCGGGTCGGACTTCCTCGGTCCCTTAATAAGCTCCCAACACCTTTCAGTCAGGTCGTCGCTTATTAGAATGCCTTTGGCATCAGGCAGAGTGCATATACTCCAAATCCGGAGCACTTCAGCCATAACCCTGGGTTCGTGCTCAAGACTACTAAGATGAAGCATTCGGGAGGCAATTTGACGCGTGAAATCGTCAATTGGCACGGGCTTCAGAATGGCCAAAAGTTCTTCGCCCTGTAGGCTGGCATAAGGAAACGGCCGCTGCCCCGTGAACACGAACTCCGTTTGAACGTTTCGGCGTAACAGGGCCAAGCCTGAAGCCAGTTTGCCGAACAGGCCATCCTGCCCCAAATGAACAATTTCTTCGAGCCATTTCAGGAAGAACTCAACCGCTGCACTGCCAATAAAGCCGGTGTGGCAAAGGCAGGCCTCATTGATTTCATCTTCAGAGAGCTGGTGCCGCAGGTCCCAAAGTAGATCCGAGCAAACTCTCGGGTCTCCCGTGCTTAAAAGGCCGCCAAACACAGCCCCTCGGTTAACCGGATGCTTGCCCTCAATCATGCGGACAACATGACGAGGAACGAGCATCGGGTCGGCGCCTTCCTCGATTTTTGCGACACTGACGTAATCAAGGGTGGCGGTGGAGACTATGCCGCGATCCGTATCCCCCAGAACGAAGGGCACATATGTTAGCGCTGTGCAGTCTTCGAAATATTGTGTGAAGGTCGAAACCTCTTGAAAGAGTTTTTTTCTAAGTTCTAGCTCAAGACCGTCATCAATAGCCGTCTTATATTTATCTATGGCATAATTGACGCTTTCAGGGTCGGTGAAATAGCCGATCCTAACCAACTCACCCATTAGTGCATCGATAAGCCCACCGGCTTTGAGAAGTGCCTTCTCACGCGCGCTGGGGTCCTCGATCTCCATCGCAAGCTTTTTGAAACCCTCAAAATCCCTACGAACCAGTGGGTTCCAATTGATGCTATGCCCCGTCACTTATGCCCTCACGAATTCATTCAGATCACTCGAGATCTTGATTCGAGGTTGATCCTTCTGCCTGACTCTGACTGCGAACGGCTTTGTGCTCAATAGCGTTGGATAAGGTTAAGGCGTTGTTTTGCAGGCCAGCCCGTTTGAGTGCGACCAACAATGTCCTCATTTGGCATGCACCGTCAGCGGACTAGGCGCGCAAACCTTGACGTGGAAAAAATGGTGTCTATTTAGACAACATGAAACACTTGCTTAACAGTTCAAAAAACGCCTCGCTAGGTGATTACCTTCGTCAGAAGCGCGAAGCACTGGCGGTGGGTAACCGAGCGTTCACGTTGCGCCAGTTAGCCATGCGCTGTGGCGTAACGCCTGCATATCTCTCCCGCGTTGAGCGTGACGAGGTCGCGCCGCCAGGTGAGGATACACTACTCAAGCTGGCGGATGAGCTCGGAGAAGATGCCGATGTCCTGCTGGCCATGGCCGGAAAGATATCAGCCGACCTCCGACAGGCGATCCTCTCTCGCCCTAAACTTTTTGCGGATTTGATCCGCTCAATCAAATCCATGCCTGACCAAGCGGTGCTCAAGATCGTGCGGGATGTGCGTGACGGTCAATGGTGAAAGGAAGTTCAATGCCAACACTTGAAGATGATGACCTGGTTTTTCGCTTCCCAAGCATTGAACCTGATGCGCAGTTCTCGATCAGTTTCATGCGCACGTTGCGTATCCCAGACACCGATCAAACTTACTTTTTGCCGCCAGGGTTGGGCACATTTCCGCTCCGTCATGTTGAGGACTACGCTGAAAATCTACCCGGCCATACCTTAGATCGCGGCGGAGTGATTATGCCCATGTGGCAAGCTGAAGCCATGTGGATGAACTTCGACAACGATGGTCCAGAATGGTCCGATGGCAACTCGATGGAGACCGGGTACGGTCTCCCGGTTGCGGTTAAAATTGCGGCTGGCAAAATCAACGCGGTGTCGGGTGAGAGTTGGCGCCCAGGCCTCCATCGTGACCCTCAGGATTACGTAGTATCGCCATCCCAGCCTTGGTTGGACGGATTTGCGATTGAGAAAGGTGTAATCCGACAATTCGTCGCTATGCCTCTTGGCGAGGGTTATTCGGTTGAGGAGCAGCTCACACAAAACAGTGAGTGGGGTGGCGTGCAAATATCGGTCACGCCACTCAAGACGTCGGTCTGGAAAAGGATAAAGGAATCCAGACGCAATGCGATGCTTATGGATGCTTGCATGAGCATGTGCTGCGAGAGCGCGGAGATGGGCCTCGGAGCAGGCGGGCGAATGCACCAAGAGATCTATGAAGATAATTTCGCTCTTGAGGATTGGGACTGGGAGGCAACCGAACGCGTGTTCGTCTCGCTTATTCATGCGAAGGACTGGAAGGCAGTCACTGGCGAGGCTGCGCGGAATGAGCCGCCAACAGCAAAAGACTACACTGAGGCGGGGCTCCCATGGTTCGATTACTATGCAAAGGACCTTGCCGCTCTGCCCGGGAGCGCAGCACTGGCTGGCGTGAAATCCATCGCGAACGTTTTCACTGATAAGACGGGAGCCCAGCTTGTTGGTTCATCTGACATCCAGATCGACAAACCCGTCGTCCTTGCCCCCAATATTCCGGAGCCAAGGCCTGTCAGATCTTCGAGCGGTTGGTAACGGAACCAGGCCTGCGACGATTTCTGTGCTTACCTAACAAGGTCCGGCAGCCAGCGATCAAGCAGGCCTGAAACGTATTTCTTGTCGAGCATATGGGCACCTCCAGGCACGACCGTTACAGGAATCCCTGTGAGTTCACCGAAGCATTCGACCTTAGCTGGTTCACTCTGCCAATCTAATTCGCCAACGTGAATTTCGCAGTTAGTGGGTTTGGTGAGTTCACCCTTTTGCGCAAGTTCTAGGAGCCGCTCGGCGAATGGCGGTGAGAACCTTGGGCCATTCCCTGGGGCAGCAGTGGCCCCAATGATAGGGGAGAGCAGCAGGACCTTGCCGGGAAATGGATCCTGGAGTGTTTGCGCATGCAGGTAAAGATATGCGCCAAAGGAGTTGGCAACGACTAAGGCATCCTCCCTCCAAAACCCCTGTTTAAGGTCTTCGGCGATCGCCTGGATCTGATCTGAAAATCTTAGCCGCTGGAACTCTCCGAACAGCTGGCGTCCGTAAACGACGAAGCCCCGGCTTTGGAGAGCTAAGCCAAGCCCCTCATCTACCCTGCCGCCGCGCCCGGGTAGGTAATAGATCGCCTGGTCATCGGAGCTCACTGCCCATCGCTCCGGAAGACACTCGTTGCGGAGCCAACAATTTCACTCACCCATTCAGGGACAATCTGGCTTGCAGGCCCCAACCTCATTGCAGAGAAGTGTTCTGCGAACTCAGGCCGCTCCAAATTGAGCAGAAGCCTCTTAGCTCCCTGGGAGCCAGCTTCCTGAGCAAAGCCCGCCGCGGGGAAAACGGTCCCTGACGTGCCGGCGGCGACGAAAAGATGACACGTTTTGAGGGCCGCTTGAATTTGCGGCAGCCCTCTGGGCGCTTCGCCAAAGAAAACGATGTCCGGCCTTAGCGCCTCCAGCTGGCAGATTGGGCACTCCCGGCTATCCTCAAGGGGCCCGTGCCTAACCATCTGAAAGCCGCATTCCATGCAAAAGGCAGAGTTCAGCCTTCCATGCATATGAATGAGATTTTTCGATCCAGCACGCTCATGGAGGTCGTCGACGTTCTGGGTGACAAGTAAGAAGTCGCCATAGGAATGTTCGCGCCAATGTTGCTCAAGAGCAGCTAGCGCTCGATGTGCTGCGTTGGGCCGGGCTCGAGCGGCTAACGATTTTCGTTCATCGTAAAATTGGCAAACTCCGTTCGGATCGCGGGCGAAGGCATCCGGGGTGCAAACATCCTCGATGGCTTGATCAGCCCAGAGGCCATCTGCAGCTCTGAACGTTGCCAAACCGCTTTCGGCAGATATTCCCGCCCCTGTCAGCACAACCAGGTTCACGACCGAACCACCATCAAACACCCTTCATTTCATGCTCAGCACTTAGACAACGGGGGCTATGTTAGCTCGCCTCTAATTTGTCGGCTCTTGGGCTGAATTCTGGCTGGGCGTCAACTAAGACAGAGAGAGCTATGACCTCAATTGACACATCTAGGAAGCCTAGCCCGTTGCGCGAAAACTGGAGCCGCTCCATAGATGTAGGTGATTTTCGGCTCAAAGATTGGCTCACTCATGTCTGGTTATCTTCCTCTCCCTCAATCCTTATGGAGCGCGCGCGACGCGGCGATTGGCAGCCTCTGTAATGGCACGGCAGACCCTTCAGCTGAGAAGGAAATAGAGGCCTGGCTGGATGAGGATGGCGCAGATGCATTTTACGAGTTTGGAGATGCCGCACTGGGGACGATGCATTCCCTCGAAGCCGAAGATGCGGAAGTTAGGGATCGGCTTGAAATCGAGACTGAAAACCCAATTACTGACGTGGATCGTGCGGCCTACGCGCGCCAGGAAGTCGAATATGCCCGGTCAGAGTTTTATGGGCCTTACCTAGAAGGGTACCCGATCTCGGATCGGCTCGGAAACAGCGCGGTCCTGGCTGCAAAATCATACTGCTGCGGGCAAGGTGGCTGGGAGTTCGAATGGTTCGGTCTATTTTTAACGCCTGAAGCCGCAATCAAAGCAGCGGTCGATCAGGGCTTCTTCGTTGACAGCTGGGTGCCTGAAGGCAGGCGGATAGAGGATTACATAGATGAGGAGTTGGCGGCTTTCGTGGCTGGCTAGAATTCTCATACGGACTGATCCGGATTTGGAACGTCTTGCACCAGCAGCAGAAAGTTGGTATCAGACGCAAGTCATCAAGAGTTGGGTCGACACCCACGCCAACCTGCCGATCCGGGCAAGGTGGTTTTGCGAAAGCAGATGTGGCTCCTCGGAGCAACGAAGCGGAAGCCGTGTCGACCCTCCGTATGGAGGGTTTTTTTATGCCTGTTTCTGAAGTGCCGGCAGAACTGATCGAGGCCTACAAGCGAACGCAGTACCTAGTGCACACCAAAGACGGCATCCTGGCACTTCGCGTCGGCCAGCCGTCCAATGAATTGGCCGATCTGATCCATGCAGCGCAAGCTGTCAGCGGCACATTCATAACGGCTGAAAATCCTTTCAGCGAGGCTCTTGCCGCAGACGAGAACAAGGCACGACAGGCTCACCTTCGCGAAGATTTAGTTGGCCTTGGGGCGGTGGTTATCGACGGGGCTGGTCAGGGCAATGATCCCAGCTGGCCCGCTGAGGCCAGCTATGCGGCGATTGGTATTAGCTTGGAGCAGGCGTGTGAACTGGGCCGCAAGTATCAGCAAAACGCGATCATATGGTTCGATGCCAGCGGAACGCCCGAGTTGATCGTTCTCCGCTGATTTTCTGAAATAGGTCTGGCCCACCCACGGGCTGGGGGGATTTGTTCCTGATTGCCACCCCCGACGTCGTCGAAATGGCTAAAACCGGAGGCCTTCCATGTCGGTTTTCAATGGTCTGTTTACGTCGGAATCCGTGTCCGCTGGACACCCCGACAAGCTTTGCGATCGGATTTCCGACGCTATTCTTGACGCATTCCTGGAGCGCGACCGTAACGCCCGCGTCGCCTGCGAGACATTCGCGGCCAACGACAAGATCATCGTTGCCGGCGAGTTTCGGACTGAGCGGGTGGAAGATTTCAAAGCCGTTCGCGCTGCCGCTCCTGGGATTGTGCGCCATGCCCTTCAGCAGATCGGCTACGGCTCCGATCAGTACGATATTGATCCAGCCACCTGCGAGGTCGAGGTCCGCTTCAATCACCAAAGCCCTGAGATCCAGGCCGGTGTCGATGGAGGCGAAACGACTGGCGCCGGGGATCAGGGCCTTATGTTCGGTCATGCGGTGGACGAAACAGATGCCCTGACACCTCTGGCTTGGTCGCTGGCGTCGGATCTGATCCAACGGGCAAGCACCCTCATTGTTCCTGGTAGCGGTGTGTTGAAACCCGACGGCAAGGCCCAGGTGACTGTCCGCTACGTTGATGGCGTTCCCGTTGGGATCGATACCGCCGTGCTTTCCTGGCAACATCGGCCGGACATCTCGATCAAAGAAGTCCGGGAATACCTCGACGCCGAGGTGCTCGATCATGTGATCCCGCTCAGCCTGCGCACTGATAGCTTCAAGGCGTTTCTCAATCCCGCTGGCCCCTTCACCGTGGGTGGCCCCAAGGGCGACACCGGTCTTACGGGCAGAAAGATCATCGTCGACACCTACGGCGGTGCATGCGCTCATGGTGGCGGCGCCTTTTCCGGTAAGGACCCCACCAAAGTTGACCGCTCTGCGGCCTACGCGGCACGCCATGTGGCAAAGAACATAGTCGCTGCAGGCTTGGCTAAACGCTGCACCGTGCAGCTGGCCTACGCCATCGGCGTAGCTGAACCGGTATCCGTCAGTGTGGAAACCTATGGTACCGGAGCTGCACTAGACACCGAGATCTCAGCTGCGGTTGAGGCCATTTGGGATCTGACACCAGCGGGCATAATTCGAGATTTGGATCTGCTGCGCCCCATTTACACAGGGACTGCAGCTTTGGGCCATTTCGGGCGCTGGAAATCCTCCGAGATCTATCGCTGGGAAAGGGTGGATCGCACAGTACAGTTGCTTGAAAAGTTGGGAGGGCGTTGAAATGAGCTATCCCTACTGTTCAGCAGTGCCTTCCGGCCCGCACATCACCGCCCGGTTCCCTGGTGGATGGAACGGAGCTGGCGGCATGGTCTATAATTTCAATCATGCTTTGCACCGGCAGGCGGCTAAGTGGTACATCCGCCGTTATTATAAGCAACATGGTGACTGGCCGCGCGGCGAGCACACCTTCGAGGTGACCCATGGTAAAGGCGAAGGCTTCGACGTCCAGACGCCGATCGGCACGAGCTCTGGGACGAGAACGGTCACGATGACGTTTGAGGTCTACCTGCATGGCGATCCTGACGGGGCCACTCGATCAAATCTCAATGGACTGTTGTACGCAATCCCAATCTGAGCAGGACTGGAGGCGTGCCAGTTGGAGGCACGCCTCATGCTCAAAGTTTCATGGCAATTTTCGCTACCAGCGGGAGCTCACTTAAACTTTTTCAATGAAAATTCGCAATCGGTAGGCTGGGGCTCTTCAAAATCGTAACCCTGCCGGAAACGTGTCACGCCCTCCAGCATAGGCTTCTGACCTGCATCAAGAAGGGCAAGACCATCTTTGTGGATCTTAGATTTAAAAGTCCCCTTAATCGTAAATTTATACCTAGTTTCGCTTTGCATCTCAACAGAGATACCCCCTTCAATCGCCTCATTATCTCCTACATATATAATGACCGGACAGATGGGTTCATCTGGGTTTTCAATCCTAAAATTGATTGTGCACTTAGGATGTCCATATTCTTCGCAAATCTTCTCATTTTCACGACTTTTCCACTGATCTGAGACCCAGCCCACCTCAGGAAGGTCTACTTGGATTTCGCAGTCAGCTTTGACGAATATATTTGGCATTTTCCCCTCCGCATCTAGGCCCGTGATTAGGGCGAATCTCTTTTCAATCTGAGATGGGCAATAGCAACTCTGACGGAGACCAACCAGGCTTGACCTAATTTCTGATTTGAGGAAAATCGTTAATCCGATTGATCCTCAGCAGCAGTATCTCACACGACATTTCGCGCGTCCGGTTTTGTCGCTTTTGCCTCTATGTGGCCGTGAAGAGAGCCATTGCCGACCGGGAAACGACGACAAATGCGGCCGCATTTTTCATCGCGCACTGGCGACTAACCCAGTTCACGCTAAAAGACGCGAATTGGAGGCGGAAAGAATGAGGGCTAGAGTGTGAGCATCAACAGATTTCCACCTGAGATACACGGCGAACTCGGGTATTATGTCTACAGGCTGATCGATCCGCGTGACGGAACGACATTCTATGTAGGGAAAGGCAAAGGCAATCGAGTTTTTGCCCACGCTGACGACGAGCTCGCAAGTGACTACAAAGACGCGTCGGAGGATGATTTTTCTCTGAAACTACGAACCATCAGAGATATTCGAAACACTGGCCTAAAACCGCTACATGTTATCCATCGGCACGGCTTGTCGGAGGCAGAAGCCTTCGTAGCCGAGGCTGTGCTCATCGACGCGACACCAGGCCTAACGAACTTGGTGGGAGGGCATGGCTCCAACGATCGAGGCCCTTGCGCTCCGGAGCAATTAGTTTTGCGTTATAGAGCAGACGTCATGGAGATTGACCCCCAGCACAAGGTTATCGCGATCAACGTTAGGAGATCAGTCCAAGAGAGGCCTAACTATTATCATGCCGTTAGGTGTGCATGGCGTATCAATGTGTCGAGAGCGAGAAAAGCAGACTTAGTGTTTGCCGTGGTTGAAGGCATCTGTCGCGCCGTATTCGTCCCGAACGATTGGGTAGATGCCACAATCGCCAATTTTCCAGACCTAGAGCAGGATATGGTTGGCCGATACGGGTTTATCGGCGAACCCGCAGATCAAGATACGGAAGGACTGTACTTGGGCAAGCGATTGCCTCTTGTTCTGCAGCGTCGAAAGGGCATGGCCAGCCCAATTCTTTACAATTATTCGTGAGCGCAATTTAAAAGGAGCTTTCGGCAACATAATCCTAGTTAGAAAGAAATTGCCTTTGAGATCTGAGAAATTTCATCGATTAACTCTTTTGGACTAACTGGCTCAATTGAACCAGACCAAGTGCACAAATGCATCGCCAACTCCCTGAGGCCACCAGCCCGAAATGTGATGAGCAGTGAGCCGTCTGTCTCTTCTAGCAAGACCTGTTGGGTGTGAAAGCGCCATTGTTTGGCCAGCTCTGCCGCCGTCGGCAGCACCCTTAATGCTATCTCATATTCCTCTCCGCGCCAGATGCCGAAGCTCTTTGACATCCATTGGTCGATATCAAAATCAGCAGGCACGGTGCCTTGACGGTCACTAACATTAACAACAGCCATTCGGTCCAGCCTATAGAATACGGGGGGATCATCCCGCTCAGGCAGCTTGCCGATTAGATAACTTATCGATCCATGGACAACGCCATAAGGAATGACCCGCCGCCACTCGGCGTCACCTTTTCCTTCGGCCTGATAGTCGAACTCCAACATCATGCCCGCCATGATCGCTTGTTGGACCGCAGCGAGTGTTTCCGCCGCGATCGGTATGCCAGGCCCAGCGGGGATAAAGATCCTTTGGGCTCGCGTAAGGGCCTCGAGGTCCGGGGCTGTCCTGGTGCGCGTTGGCCCATCAAGGGCGCCCCTGATCTTGTTTAGCAGGCTAGCTAGCACATCAGCTTGCGCGTCTTGTGACGATCTACGGTAGCCGTCGACTTCTGCTTGAAGTGCCGCGAGCTCAGTCGGTGTCGGCTTGGTAAACATGCGCCCTAGCTTGCCAGCTATGCGCCACCGCTTAGTCCGACCTTCACTCATTGGCTCTAGGTCGAAATGCATCATGATAACATCCCGCATCCGCTCTGCTGTGCGGCGGTTGACCCCTACATGCTGCGCCATTTCATCCAGCGTCAGCCCCTCAGGTTCATCAACCATGGCGTGAACCAGAGACAGAAGCCGATCTAATTTAGCCATACGGTGGGTCATTGCGAGCCAGATCCCTCCGGAATTAAAGCATCTTGCTGCTGCCGCCTGAAAGCGACGAGAAGCGGTAGATGAATTTTTTGTTGGGCCGAGGATTGGTCAGTGGGCCAGTGAAAACCCAAATCTCATCACCGCTGATCTGAACGCCGTGCACCTTCTCTGCGTTCGGGCGAAGGTTCATGCAGGGGATGTAGCGGGTCATATTTTCGCCGGGACGAATGACCTCAAGGCGGTTCTTGTCCTCATCGTATTGCGCATAGCCTTGCATTCCTCACTCTCCTTTCGCGACAACCACTCGTAGAGCGGCTTGCGACAGATTTGGTCGCGGGGCATGCGGCCTAGTTAGCTTATTGCGCGACCAAATCTGTCATACATGCGGGGTGCTGAAAAGCCTGAAAGCGACATGGGCGACCATATTTGTCGTCGATTGGGCTGGCCATTTTCAGATCTGAATATAATCTGGCGAGTAGGAAGGGGATCCGACGTGCATCTGGGGGTAACAAGTGGGCTAAAACCCCACAGCGGGCTGACAATTCAGCCGAGATTTCATGATGTTTGATCGGGTCTACCTGAGAATCGGTTCTGGTCCGATTGCTGGCTGCCAGCCCCTGACGGTTTCATTGCTTTCTAGTCTCTATGCGCTTCCGGCCTTCCCGGAAGTGTCAGTTCGGGACACGCTAATGCGGCACATCGAAGACGCTCCATGGTCAGAGAGCTTCGGGGTTGCGCCTGAGCAAACCGCTGCTGCCGTAAGTGCGATGCTTACCGACGTGATGCTCGCTACAACTGACTTCGACGCCACTAAAATCGATCTGAGCACGCTCCCCCAAAATGAACGAGCAAAGCTGCATTTGGACTCCTTGGTTGATCTCTGGAAAGCGGTTCCAGATGTCATATCGGCTGAGATGCGGACCATTCAGGCTTTTCTGCAGTGCTCTGCAAATGATGCACTCCAACAGGTCCAAGTCATTTGGGATCGAGATTCTATCCGCCTTACAAGCCTGGAGCGCGCTATCGTCGAGCGCCTTGAGGGGCATCACGGTGCAGTGCCGGATAACGACCCTGACTATCTGAGGCTGATCGTTGACCCCAAAATTTCTTCAGCACCCCCGGGCAGCCTGCTAGGACACATCCAGCGTCATATCTTTGATGCGTCTGCGACACGAGTAGAGGACGATGAAAGCCTAGTCGTCCTGTCGGTTCGCGACAGCCTCTCCGAGTGCGAGGCTGCGGCTGCCATCGCCCAGAATTGGTTGGCGAAAGACGCGAACCTCAACGGCAGTGAAATCGGGATCATCGTTCCTGACATAGGGGACTACTCTTCCTACTTGGCCGAAGCCTTTGCTCACGCTGGGCTGGCTGTCTCTTCGCTGCCCAGCGGCTCAACCCGTCGCAATGTCGGCGCAGAGGCTGTCCTTCTCTTTGTCCAATGTCGGCGCCGTCCTGCGCCTGCTATGGCTCTTGCCTCTCTATACGCTTCACCCATCCTTTGCTGGCCCAAGGAGACGGGGTACCATCTGGCCACCAGGGTCATGGATGGTGATTTCAGCCCAAAATTGAGCAAAGAGCTCAAGGGCAAATCTGCTGAGCTTTATGAACTTATCCGATCTGCATCGCCTGCGAATGGCCGAGAACTAGCAAGTCAGCTTCGGCAGTTTGGGAAGCTGCTGTCGGAAGATGAGGGCATCATTGAAGACGTCTGGGAGGCCCGAAACCAGATTACCCGGCTAGCCATGTCCCTTGAGGGTGCGGCAGATAGAAGTGAGCCAGATTGGGATGTCATCTTCAAGACCGCCGGGCTCTACCAAGAGCCTGCGGCCGTGAAAGGCACATACTATCTTGGCGGTGTCAGCGTCCTTCGGGCCAGTGACACGCCGTCCAGGAAGTACCGAAAGTTGATCATTCTCGGCTTCAACGACGGTAGCTATCCGCGCCCCAGCTCCGGGACCCCCTTCTTTCTCGATAGCGAAATTGCGCTCATTGAAGAGAAAACAGGGCTCTGCTTGCCGTGCCAGCAGAAGCAATTGCGGCAGGGGCTCGAGCTCTTTGAGACACAGCTGAGGTCAGCATCCGAGCAGGTTATCACTCTCTATTCTGAACGCGACAGGTTGGGATCGTTTCTCGCACCGTCCTCAAGCTTGCCTTTGCTCTCTCGTCTGGTTGAGGGTATAAAAGAACCAGCGGACTTCGTGGCTCCTTTGGAGCGAGGCGATGGCACTGCATGGGACCGGCTAATCACCTGGCGTTCCAAGCCTGAGGCTGCGCGAGTTGAGCCTAAGGTCATTCCAGAATTCTATGAGCTTGATCGGAACCTGCTGATGCTCAGGCAAACGCCTGAGGGTAAGCCGCGCCCACAAAGCCCCAGCAGCCTTGAAACGCTGCTCATCAGTCCTTTGGCTTGGGTTCTGTCAGAGCTTGGTGCCCGCCACGTTCCTTGGCAGCCGGAACAGCTGACTGTCGCCCTTCGCGGTTCGTTGGCGCATGAAGTTTTCGAACGCCTGTTCGTGCCTGATCAGCCGATCCCAACCGATGACGAAATCGACAGTAGCGTTCCGGAGCTATTGGCCGACCGGATCCGAGCCATTGCTCCGTTCCTTCAGGCATCAACCTGGAAGGTTGAGCAGCAAGCTCTAGAAGGCGAGATTTTAAAATCGGCCAAGCACTGGGCCCTGGTTCTGAAATCGCTTGGAGCCACGTTGATCGGCAACGAGTTCTGGCTCGCGGGCGAGATCCTTGAACATCCTGTCCACGGTAAAGCTGACTGCCTCATCTGCCTGCCCGATGGCTTGCCTCTCATTGTGGATTACAAAAAAAGCAGCACTGGCGGACGCCGAAACAGACTGAGAGCCCAGTGGGACTTGCAGGTGGATCTGTATCGTAAAATGTCTGTGCGAACCAATGACCGCTCGACGTCAGACGAACTCAAGGTCGCAGCTTGCCTCGAGGCGTGGAGCGGCCGTCCAGCTGTCGCCTATCATCTGCTCAACGATGGCGGTGTCCTGATCAATGGCGCGGATGGCCTTGATCCATCTTTTGTAGAGGTGATTGAAGGCGACATCGCAGAAAATGCAAATGGCCAGCTCCAGTCTAGGTTCCAGCACCTTCGCGCGGGGCGCATGGAAACCAATGCTGCAGGCGACGAGAAATTTTATAAGAACAAGGCTTACTTGGGCGTTTACGCGCTGAGCTCCAGCCCGCTGATTAAAACTTTCATGCGCGAGGACGGCGAGGCAGCTGGTCCCTCGGGTGGAGCGACCGATGAATAATCTCTCGATTGTTCCTGCCGGGGCAGGAGCTGGCAAGACGCATCACATCCAGGAAACCCTGACCAAGTGGGTGCGTGAAGGCACCGTTCGGCCAGAGCGGATCTTGGCTGTGACGTTCACGGAAGCTGCAGCGGGTGAACTGCGCCAGCGTATTCGAGCGGCCCTTATCCAAGATGGCAACCTCGAAGCTGCTCTCGCGGTTGATCGGGCCTATGTTTCTACAATCCATGGTCTCGGCCGCCGGCTTCTCATCGAGCATGCTTTTGCAAATGGTGCTTCACCTCAACAGCGCCTGATCGCGGAAGATGAGCAGGATCTTTTAATCCGCCGGGCCATTGAAGAGAATGAAGATCTCAATGAGATCACTAGGAACCTCGGTGCCTATGGCTATCGCGCCAATTTCGGCTCTGATGGCAGCCAAGAAGATAGCTTCCGGCGCAATCTCTTGAACGTCATTGCCATGCTGCGGACTTTGGGGCCCCGAGGCTCAGACAGCAAAATGGCTGACTATGCCGAGGCGTCAATCCGGGCTGGCTATGGACTGCCTGACGGAGACAGTCCCACTCTAGCAAATCGCCTTAAAACTGCGATCGACAACTTGCTCACGCAGTTCCCGCAATCTTTGGCGGGGCTCATGAAGAGTGATGCCGCGCAGAAGGATTTTCGCAGTAACTTCTCCGATCTGAGGAAGGCTCAGAAGTCGCTCCAGGATGGGAAGGATGACTGGCGCCTGTGGCAGAAATTGAGAGGCCTCAGGCTTTCCAAAAGGGGCAGCAATACCCCTGACGGATACGATGATCTTGCTTCAGCCGTCATATCGGCAGCCGACCGCTTGGCCAACCATCCGGGGCCGCTCGAAGATGCGGTCAGCCATGCGCGCGCCCTGGTCACAGGGGCTCAAGCTGCGATGGCTGATTATGAGGATCGTAAGCGCCGTCTGGGCGTGATCGACTTCTCTGACATGGTTACCAATGCCGCTCAGTTGCTGTCTGACAATCCCACCGTGCTCAATGCGATCATGGCAGAGGTAGACTGTGTCATCGTTGACGAGTTCCAGGACACGAACCCGATCCAGTTCACGTTTCTCTGGAACCTTGCGCGCTTGGCCAAGCATGCATTGATCGTTGGCGATACCAAGCAGGCGATTATGGGCTTCCAAGGTGCCGACCCCCGCCTAAGCGAAGCCCTTACCAAGAAGTTCAAAACGAGCCCGCTTGACCGGAACTGGCGCTCTGACGCCCGTATCATGGACTTTGTGAATGCCCTTGGGCTGCGCTTGTTCGGATCCGACTATACAGATCTGACACCTCAAAATAAGGCAGGCGATGACACCGCTATTGAGGTGATAACGCTCGCTGAAAAGCGGAGTAGCCGAAAGGGCGGAAAGCCACAGCATTTCGTTGCGGATCGGGTGCTATCGCTGCTCACAGATGAGCAAGTTACTATTGTTGACCGATATTCGAAATTGCCGCGTCAGTTGGCGCCCAAAGACGTCGCGATCCTGTGTCCTACTCATAGCCTATGCCGTGCTTATGCCGGAGCGTTGCGGGCACTAGGGATCGACGTCCGGGTGGCTGAGGGAGGCTGGTGGAATAGCCCGGTTGTTCAAGCCGCCGTCTTCGCATTGCGCTATGCAACGGACCCGCAGGACACCCATGCAGCAATCTGCGCGGCAACGTTGGGACCATCCCAGGTCTCCTTAGATCTAGCCTTGCGGGCGATCGCTGATAGCGGCCGGATTGATGTGCCTGAGCTGAATGCTCTCGAAGCTCTTTCTGAGACAGCCTCTACCAGCCCCGTCAATCGCCTAGTCCATGACATGATAAGGGCAACGGGCCTTCGTGAGTGGTGCGAGCACCTTGACGATCCGCTACAAATGCGGGCCGATTTGTTGCGTTTTGAGGCTGAGGCTGAAGCCTTTTTGCAAGCACACAGAGACATGCGGGAGGCATCTGGTTTTTACGGCCAAGGTCCGCTTGTTTTTCTGGGCTGGCTGGAGAGCAAAGTCAGCAACCCTGACGAAGACAAGCGGCCTAACCCTTCAGGCATTGAGGCCGACGGAGTGGAGGTTGTCACCTGGCATGCTTCAAAGGGCAGAGAATGGCCTGTGGTCATAGTCTGCGGCCTTGATGATAACCGGAACCCACGAGTTGGCCAGTTCGGCACGGTATTCCCGAGCTTTGATGATCTCGATCATGTCATTGACGGTGCCAAGATCAACTATGCGCCGAAGTTTGCTGCGCCTGAAGCCTCCGATCGGTTTTTGAAGGGGCTATGGCCGGAAGCGGAGAAGACCTGCCATCGTCTGCTCTATGTGGCCTTGACCCGTGCGCGAGATAGGCTTGTCATCGAATGGCCTGTCTTAGGCGACCCCAAGGATGGCGAGCCTCCGATCACAGCTTATGGAGTGATGGTCGACGAGTGCGCGCTCTCCGTTGAGGGTAATCAGATAAAGATAGGGGAACGCGGGTTCTCCGCCCGCAATCTCATATGCTCGGCAGAGCTGCCCGGTTCGTTCAATGAGCCTCGAACAGATAAGGGCGGCTCCAGCTCCCGAAACCGATCGCTTCGTCACTCCATAGGACAAGCGCCGAGCCGTGAATATCAAGCTGTTGCAGGCCCCTCGAGTGCCACTATTGCACTCCGAGCGCTTCCAACAGAACTCGAGACCATTGCGCTAGCCCCTGGCCATCAAGTCAGCTCTGACGAGCTGCAACTGGCGACTGAGAAAGGTACCTCTATCCATGAGGCCTTCCGGATTTTGCTATTGCGCCCCGACATGAAATCGAAGGTCGGCCCTCACTGCCGACTGACGGAGCTGGATGTCGATGCTTTGGCTGCCCAGGCACAGGGGCTGCACTCGAGGTTGTCGTCGCTAGGCTTCCCGACCCTCCATGTTGAACAACCGCTTGAAGTCAGGCTGACCGATGGGGGAGCTTTGACGGCAATCATTGACCTGTTGGCCGAAGGTGAGGCCGGCTACATGATTGTGGATCATAAGAGCGGTCCGGTTCCAGACCACGAGCTGCGTTTCGCATCCTACTGGCCTCAGTTGTCAGCTTATGCTGATGCTATCGATGCTTTGGGCGGCAAGCCTGTCGTTGGTGTGAGCATTTTCTGGACGAATAGCGGGGAAATAACCGTGGCGAGGCTTATATAACGACCACTTTTGTCGCAATCATGAGTAACGCAGATTGAAGGACTGAGGCTGCTACAGACTTGTTTAAATAGGAGACTTTCGAATGGCATCCGTGAAATTCAAATTGGTGATTGAGGTTGATGGCGCCGAGTGTTTCAATGAGGAACTAGGTTCTGAATGTGTAAGCGGCCTTACCGGACGTCTACAGGATATTGAGGAAAATAAGGACCTTTTTGGGTATCTTGCCCAGTGTGCATCCTCGGAAGTTCGCACAGACATCGCCTACAAGGACAATTTGAACGAAGAAACCGTCGAGCTGCTCTCGCAAGACGCTTCTATTGAAGTGCGCCGTAGACTGTGCGGTCAGACACCCTTCCGAGAATGGGCATCAACCGAGCTTCTTCTCGAGTATATCGGCGCAGACATTGAATGCGCCAAAACCATTGCTGGCAGCGTTGGGGACTACAATAATGCGGATGCCAACAAGGTGGCAATTGAGCTGTGCAAACATTCCGACCCAGATGTCCGAAACGCATTGGCCGGAAGCTGGGGTGCGCCGAAGAAGTTTGTGAAGCAATTGCTCTCGGATCCGGATGCCAGTGTTCGTGCTTCAGCGAAAAGAACGCTCGACTGATCTGATTGTGAGAGGGCCCCCCCCTCTCACGCGATAGGGATGGAATATGAGTTCAGCAGACGTTTGGGATCACGGTGTCGCAATTAATCTCGCAAATTGGGAGCGATATTCTGCCTCCCAGGACGAGGGAGATGCCTGTTTGGTCGCTGAGATTTGCGCTGAGATACAGCATTCAGGTGAGTGCCTGATTACGCGCGGATATGTCCTGCAGACTTTCTCTCAGTCCTTCAGGAAGGGCGTTATAGCCTCGGTGATATGGGGCTATCCTAAAGGGAGATTTCCTGGCGGGAGGTCATTTTCCGGTATCTTCTCGAGGTCTGAAGAGCTTGCCATCACGCTTACAGGCCTAAGGCGCAGAGAGCCGATGGCTGCCCGGGATATCTGCAGTCAGTTCCAAGGGTTTCCTGGGCTTGGCCCGTCGACCTACACTAAAATGCTATACTTCGCTGGCATTGAAGCCGTCGAGGGACCCTGTCTGATTTACGATCAGATGGTGATGCGGGCCATTGCTGAAAGCGATGAGCCTTCCTGGGCGGATATCAAGGCCGAGCTTGGGTCATGCCGATATCCAAATGGCAGATTTAAAATGTATGCTCGGGGCACCCAAGAGGGCACTTACGGCGGATATCTGCGAGCCGCGCATGGTCTCGCGACTGCGGCGAGGAGCGCGGAGTCAATTGAACTTGAGCTGTTTATGCAGGCACCGCGGGGGCGGCCAACACAGCACCGGCAAGTATGATGCGGGTGGATGACAGAGTTTTAGGCCAGCGCGTCAGCGCTATGTAATTTGAATTGGGCAATTAGGGGATCAAGAAAATGTCAGTTTCGGATGTCGTGCAAAATTTCAAAAATATTGAGCGATCCAGCAGCTGCTATATCTACCCGAATATACCCCCAAAGAAGTTGAAAAACTGCATTGAGTCTTACTGCTTTTCTGGATCACAAGTAGATTTCCTTTTGGATGATACGATTTGGGGTTCAGCAAAAGACGGAATGGCGATTTCAAATGGAAACCTGTATTATAAGCAAATCGGAGAAGGCCCAAAAGTACTAGACCTCTCAACGGTAAAAAAATTCACTTATGAAAAGCGCATGCTCGGTAACATCGAAATATTTATCGATGGCATGCCATTTTTGACCGTAACAGGTTTCGACAAGGCATATCACGATATTTTATTAGATATGCTCAATGCTTGCGCTGCAGAAGCCTGTGGAGCATCTAAGCCTGAGGAAACTCCAAAGCCTAAGGCAAAATCGAAAAAGAAGGCTATTGAAGATCCGATAATAGAAAGTGAGACAGTCCAGTGTGCTGGGTGCGATGCGCTGCTCCCAAAAGATGCTAAGTTTTGTCCCGAATGCGGAACGAAAGTGCAGGCAAGGGGCATTTGCGGTGAGTGCAGCGAGGAATTGCCCGAGGCTGCGAAGTTCTGCCCGAAGTGTGGAGCGAGTTCTGGTGTGCAGAAGGCGCCAGTGGAGCCTGGAGCTAACCTGAATGCGCTGCGGGAACAGCTTTCTGAATGGCTGGCCGGGGCAGAGCAAGAGGCCTCGATCGATAGCGATGGCGATATGTCGTTCCGCATCAATCAAACCAAGCCTGACTTTGCCTCCGGATATCGCGCCTGGTCGACGAAATATGACATAACGGTCAGCTCAGAAGGAAAGAGCGAAGAGCAGACCGATACCGCCTGTTTTAGCCCCGACGATGATTTTTCAGTCGGCAGTCCTTACTGCCGTGTCGGCAGGTTGGCTTCTGCCCAGTACCAAGGAACCATCAACGCATCCTTCTTTGTGCTCAAGAATGTTGAGGTCCATGCGATCGAGCTGAAAGAGGGCCAGCTGCAGATCCCGAAGATCGGTTCGAATAAGATCAGCATTTCGAGCCTTACAGCCCGCAAGGATGACGACGGCTCCTTCGGGGTTGAATACGAACTGAGTGCGTATCCCGGCCATATCGTGAGCTTTGAATTTTCGTCCGAGAAGCCTGAGGATGATGCCAGCGCTTGGGGTCGGTTTGAGGAAGAGCCCACCCAAACGGGCACGAGCTGGCTATGGGATGTCAAACCTGGCCAGAAAATCTATCTGACGTTTGGTGAGTTTGAGCCGCTGGTAGACGGCGTGCAGGCCTCCTTCAGTGGCGAAGCAAGGCCGTCTGAAGGGAGCTATGAAAGCCACGAAGCCAGCGATAGCTCTTGGTCGGACGACGTTCCTTCATCTGGCAATGAAGAGGTCGACACTATCCTCCAGGCCGCAGCAGAGCGCATGCTGGAGCTCGACTGGTTCGAAGACAGCATTACCAATGGCGGGAGTATCCAAAAGCTTGCGCTATTTCTGACCGGAGAACCCGACGAGTTCACAATAACAGCCCGAATGGGGGTGGCCGACCGGCAAGACGAATTGGATGAGGATGAGTTGCAAGAGACGCGGTCAGCGATTGACACCTATTTTGACCTCAATGACGTCAAGGTGCAGCTCTCCTCCCAAGGGTATGATTGGAGTGGGCTGGCCGGCATTGAATGTGAAATTTCATTGCTGGAAGGTGAAAACGGGGGCTCACGGGGCTTCGGTGGCCAAGGATCCGATAGCGGCGATGGTGTGACTGGATATTTCGAATGGCACATGTTCCGCGGATCAGTGAACATCGATGACATGGAAGATGAAGACGAGCGAGATGCCGCAGAGCAGGCGGCAGTGTTTGTCGAGCAAGGTGACCAAGAAGGCGCGCTGCAAGCGCTTCCGGCGCTCTGGTTTGAATATAATATGGACAACCTGGACAGCTCTCCAGACGAGTTCATGCCCAGCAGCCAGCAAGTCTACTTTGAAGCCAACTATGCCAATCCGGATCACGATATCGTTCTAGATTACGAGGACGGCACGCTCATCGTAACCGCCACAATCCGGTTCCCGATGCAGGTCAATCCTGGCGTTGATGAGGATGAGATAAATGACTGGCTCAGTGAAAACGGCGGCTATGCGGCTGGTTTCCTGAGTGCGAATTGGTCCTACAACGGTGATGAAGGCGGCCACTTTGTGTTCCGCGAATTCGCCGATGAGGAGGGCTATGAGGAAAGCTCATCGTTTGAAACTGCCGATTTCCGCTCTGAGGCTCTTCAAATCGTAAGGGATACCCTCGCCAGCTCGAACGGTGTTACAGTTTTCATCGCAGAAGAGGCAGGTCAGGACCTACTGGATGAGCTCGTTCAGGAGCTGATCAGCGATGGGGCGCTGTGCGTTACAGTCGATGCCGGTCAGAGCATGATGGACTATGTAGCACCGCTCTTGGAAGTGGAGGATGGACACACTGCCATTCTGAATGGCGTCCAGAACATCTCTGAGGAAGTGATCGATGATTTCCTCCGGATCGTGTGCGATCGGGTGCTGGTTGGAACCATCGGAGAGGGAGATGCAGCCCGCAGTTTTGAAACAGCAATCCCTCAGTTCAATCTCGTGCTCGTTGATCATGGAAGTGACGATCTGAACTTCGGGACACTGCGAATGCGGCAGGCATCCCAATTGGTCGTCACTGATGACCAGGTCCTCACTTTGGACGGATCGTCTGATGGCGCTAGCCAAGATGATGATGACGGATCCGCCATTCCTGGCGAGGTCGAACAGTACATTCGGCTCAATGACGACGGTACTGTGAGTGCCGTTATCGTCTATACGGCCATCGAGGATGACAGCGGCAACGTTGTGATCCGCGGCGCCTATTACGGTTATTGCGGTGGCGGCGTGAACGACGGGGGGTATTTCGTCATTGATCATGAAAACGGTGATGTGCGCGCGCTAGAGTACAGCGACATTGACGAGCTTGAATCTGACGATCCCGAACTAGCGAGGATCTATAACTCGCTGATGCAAGAGGTCTGGAAGCTTCTCTCAGAGGATGATGGCGAACTAAAGCTATCTGCCGAAGGAGAGAATCTAATGGCCGAGGCCGATGACACGGAATGCTGCATGACCTCGGGTTTCGATGGGGATGCATTGGATGAAGTTTCGCAGCTCTGGCACATGACTTTGCATTTCGAGAGCTGAGCGTGCCTTCAGATACCAGCTTGCCGATTGTGATAGGCATCTCGAGCCGGGCTCTGTTCCGGCTCGAGGATGAAAATGCGATTTTTGAGCAGGAAGGAGTTGAGGCTTACCGGCAGCACCAACTTGATGCAGAAGAAAGCCTGCTCGAACCAGGCAGTGCATTTCCTTTGGTTCAGGGCCTATTGAACCTCAATGAAGCGCCTTCGAAGCCGCTGGTGGAGGTGGTGATCATCTCCCATAACAGTCCAGAACTAAGCCTCCGAATTTTCCGCTCAATAGAGGATCACGGCCTGGATATCCGACGCGCGGCTTTTACGAGCGGAGCCTCAATCGGACCATTTCTGGAAGCATTTGGCGTCGATCTCTTTCTCTCTCGTGACGCCGCAAGTGTTGTAGAAGGCCTAGAGCGAGGGATAGCGTCGGCGCATCTCTACACTCCCCCCGAAGGCTTCACTCCTGATGAGCAGCAAATCCGCATCGCTTTCGATGGAGATGCTGTGATCTTTTCGGCTGAGGCAGAGCGTATTTATCAATCACAAGGGCTCCATGCTTTCACCGAGCACGAGCGGGAAAAGGCCAAGGAGCCATTGCCTGAAGGTCCGTTCGCTAATGTGCTGAGGAAGCTGGGTGCCCTGCGTGCGCAACCTAATGTTGGGCCAGCGCGCCTTTCTTTCGCCTTGGTGACAGCCCGGAGCGCGCAAACCCATGAGAGGGTGATCAGAACCTTGCGACAGTGGGGCGTCACCCTAGATGCCGCATTTTTTATGGGGGGCTCGCCGAAGAAGCATCTTTTGTCTGCATATAAGCCCCACATCTTTTTCGATGATCAAGACGTGCATTGCGCGCCGGCCGCGCAGATAACACCCGCAGGAAGGGTGCCATCGATAGACGTTTGACCTTGCCATCCATACGACCACTTTTGTCGTTAAGCTAGCATAGGGAGGTTGCCGATTTTCAGTGCAAGGCACTAGAGGAAGTGACCTGCCCCCCGAAAGTTCCCTCATTCTGATGTAGAGTCTGCCACGAGAAGGAGCAGACGTAATGAGGAAGAGCCGTTTCACCGAGGCGCAGATTATCGGGATGATCAAGGAGCAGGAGGCCGGGCTGCCGACCGTGGAGGTTTGCCGCAAGCACGGGTTGAGCACGGCAACGTTTTACAAGTTGAAGGCGAAGTACGGCGGCATGGAAGTATCGGATGCCCGTCGCCTGCGTCAGCTTGAGGACGAGAACGGCAGGCTCAAGCGCCTGTTGGCCGACAGCATGCTGGACAACGCGATCCTCAAGGACCTGTTGGGAAAAGTCTGACGACGCCAGTCCAGCGGCGAGACGCGGTGCTTCGGGTGTTGCGGGATTACGAGATCTCGCAGCGCCGGGCCTGCGGGCTGATTGGTGTCGATCCCAAGACGGTCCGGCGCGAACGCCCGCCGGACCACAGTGTCATTCGCGATGCGATGAAGGAGGTTGCCGGTAAGCGCCGCCGTTTTGGCTATCGCCGGATCGGCGTCATGCTGGAGCGCCAGGGAATGATCATGAACCACAAGAAGCTTTACCGGCTATACAGGGAAGAAGGCCTGTCGGTGCGCCGTCGGCGTGGCCGCAAACGGGCGCGGGGCAGCCGAACGCCGATGCCTTTACCGCTGCGTCCTGGCGTACGCTGGTCGATGGACTTTGTGTCAGACACCTTCGGTGCGTCGCGCAAGTTCAGGATTTTGGCGATCAATGATGATTGCTGCCGGGAGAACCTGTGCTTGGTGGCAGATACCAGCATCTCCGGCGCCCGGGTAGCGCGTGAACTCGATACGTTGGTGCGCCTCTATGGGAAACCGGCTTGCATCGTCAGTGACAATGGGACCGAATTTACCAGCCGGGCGATCCTGGAATGGGCCGGCAAGAACCAGATCGAATGGCACTACATAGATCCGGGCAAGCCCCAGCAGAACGGGTTTATCGAGTCCTTCAACGGCTCGCTGCGCGACGAACTGCTGAATGAGGAGTTGTTCGACAGCCTGGCCGATGCCCGGCGCAAACTGGCCATCTGGCGCTATGACTACAACAACGTCCGGCCGCACTCATCGTTGGGGAACCGAACTCCGGCACAAGCGCGTCGGGCGTTCCTGCATGATGGAGGCGTCACACCCGACGCGCTTGTGCCGGTGCAGGGACCGTCGTATTTAACCGCTGGACTCTCGTTATGACTGAGGGACGATCGGGGGGCAGGTCAGAAGGTAACCCCTTATGACAGAAATAATTCCTGAATGTGACGTCACAATTGCGACGTTTGCCGATGTACTCAATGCTGCGGCCATCGATTGTACGGTAGAGAAAGGGGGAGATATCTACGTCACAACCTTCCTGTTCAATTTCTGGATTTCGATTGATGAAGAACGTAAGTTTGTGCGATTTTATTCATATTGGCCTGTGGCAGTCGATACTCCCGAGGACAGGATCTATCAGTTCGTCAATGACTGCAACGACAGCCTGATCCTGGTTCAATTTAGTGTGACGGAGGATAGGCAGCGGTTCTACGGTCACTACATGATGCCCTATAGAGAAGGTCTAATAAAATCGCATATTTTACGGATGGCCCGGCTCTTTTCAGAACTCTTTCACCAGGCTGTGGAACATAAAGATACAGAGGACTTGCTGGGAGTTGAGAGTCTGGATGCGTGCGCATCGATCCCCGACGCAGCCGAGAGAGGCGCGGTTCATTAATGACAATAGCAATTGAGGTGCCAATGTCGCCTCATGCCCATTGGGCGCTGCCTCAGAGGCCAGCTGCTGGCGCTACAGCTCGGGGATCCGTGCTGTCCCGCAGGGCTCAGTCACTCAACAACAGGGTAATACGGCTTGCCCCAATCATGGTCCGGGTTGTCCATCATAATGTTGATAAAAACAGGTAGCAAAACCCCTAAGAGCGCCGCCCCATCCTTAACCTGTGACCTGTTGACACTACTGTTCCACGTCGCGCCACCGTGGATCAGTTGGTTACGTAAGACATATAGCCGATCAAAAAGGACCGACAGTATCTTAGCCGTGTCTTTGCGGGCGATCGCACCGTTAATCGCACGCTGACTTGTGGACATGCGATCAGCCCAATCTTCATATCCTGGCACACCGTTCTGGTGCTTCCAAAAAGCCAAGAAGATGTGACGGTTTGCGATTAGAATCCTGATTTCTTGAGGAAATCTCTGCCAGACTGCTTGGTAGACCCTGTCGTCAGAATCAAGCCGAACAACTGCCTCGAAAAAGGTCTGAAAGACGCCTCGCTCGCTCTCGGTGTCACGCTCAATGTCCGCAGCGTAGGCGGCGTTGAAACCGATCCAAAGCAGAATGAATCGAATGTCGGGATCGTTAGTTTCAGCTTCCGCGCGACCTAGCCAGCTCAGCGCTCTATGCACGCGCAAACCCAAGCCCTCAGGAAAACTGCCGCGATTGGCCCTTTGCTTCTCTTTTAGAGCCGCAAAATTACCGATCGGAGGGATTTCTGGTTGATGAGTTTTTGCCATTCTTACCCTCAACCCTCCTGCGCCATCGATCCTCTCATCTCCATCAGTCCAGCAATTTAAGCAAGCGGCGCGGTCGTATCAGCTCGATGCGATTGCTTTATCAACTTCGTGGGGCCTGAGAGCGTCCCTCAGGGTAGGATGTCGAAAGTAGCTCAGCTTCGGCAGATTTCCGCATCGGATCATATGGTCTGCCATATAAGTGTCCTCTTTTGGCATACCCCAGCTATACCGCCCTGATTGTTCTGCTAGAGGCACGGCATCCGTTTGGGGCAGATTGTAGGGGGTAGATGTGAAGAGACTGGGCTTAGCCGTAGCACTTATATTGTGCCCTTTGCAGGCTCAGGCTCGTACGCCCTCAGCAGACGAAATCCTGGATCAGGCGAATCATTACACCGTCAAGGTGCGACGTGTCGGCTCGATTGGCTTCAATGAAGATGAGGGTACATCCGCCCATGCGACTGGATTCTTAGTTGATCGTGCCCGAGGGTGGATACTGACTAATGCGCACGTGGCTAGTCGTTCGCCAGTCACCCTTACGGTATCTTTCAAAGCGCAAAAATATATCACTGCACGGCGGGTTTTCGTCGATCGGCTGACTGATGTGGCCGTTCTGGAAATTGACCCCAAAGATATTCCATCAGACGCCGCCACGGCTGAACTTCAATGCAACGCAATGCCGCGCGTGGGAACTCCGGTAGCGATTTTTGGCCATCCCGGAAGCCTGTCCTACACTGCAACGCGCGGCATAATTTCCAGTATCTCCTGGGTGTTCCCGACCGAGATCATTCAGAGCGATGCGACGGTGAATGGCGGCAATTCAGGCGGGCCGCTAATTGATCTGTCGACAGGCAAGATTGTCGGCATTGCGGCGGCAAGCTTTCGCGACACAAACGACGATCATTCAACAGCAGTCTCGTTTTCCGAGCCCATACCGCCGGTCTGCCAGATCCTCGATCTGCTGAAATCTGGACGCGATGCGCGCTACCGGCAATTACCTGCGGCCTACGCTACAGCCGAGGACGATGATCGCCCCATTGTCGCAACAGTGTTTGACCCTACTTCGGGTCTTGAAATTGGCGACCGCATAGTTGCGGTCAATGGGCGCGGCGATGTCCGCAACACGTCAGACCTTGCCAGCAGGCTCCGTGGCAATGAAGGAATGGTCAATGTGACCGTTCAGCGGGATGGACGAGAGGTTGCTTTGAGCTTGGCGACCCGTGTGATGCCCGAAATCACCCAAACCAAATCGATCGAGCTTTCAGGACTGGTGATTTCCAACCAATGGAAACTGGATAGCGCGGAATTCCAGCACGAAGGCTATCTTTTCATCGATTTTACGAGGCCAGGCTCCGAAGCCGAGATGACCGAGGCATACCCCGGGCAGCACCTTGTTGCCGTGAACAATCGAACATTCACTGACTTGGACCAGCTTTTTAACTACCTCCAAAACCTTCCAGCAGAGAGCGACATTGATTTGATCCTCAAAGCGGCAGCTAGCGAGCAACCCTTCTATCGTCAGTATCATTTGGTCACACTGCCTCGTGGCGAACCACGTTGGCTTGAGGCTGCTCGGCCTGCTGACGATTGACGCCGGGCATTAGCATGCCATTTAGGGACATATATGAGCAGTTTGCGCGTGCTCTAACGCTTTGGCCTTGTTAAGCTTATAGGCCAAAGGGGGACACATGCGCTACAGCAGAGCTGAACGGCTTATTCAACTTGCACTCGAAATGCAGGCTGCGCGTGGTGGTTTGACCATCGCTGATATCGAGGAAAAATTTGACGTCAGCCGGCGAACTGCAATCCGAATGCGTGATGCAGTGATGCGGGCTTTCCCCAATGCCACCGAGGTTCCTACCGGGGAGCGGACCAAGCGCTGGCGCCTTAGCCCTGGCGTAGCACAGAGTTTTGCAGAGATAACATCAGACGACCTCGCCAGCATCGAAATCGCCGCCGCTGCCATGGAACGGGCGAATCTTCCTGTTCACTCTCAAGACCTGCGAGGTGTAGCCGCGAAGATCCGAAACCTAATTGAAGGGGGAGCCCTCAATCACATTGAACCCGACCTTGAGGCGCTCACCGAGGCTGAGGGTTTGGCGCACCGAGCTGGACCTCGCCCCCACATCTCCCCGAGCATTTTCGATGGGCTGAGAACTGCGATCAAGTCGTGCCGCAAGGTTTCTTTCGACTATGCTTCGCGCAGCGGAAAGTCGTCCACCCGTCGAACTGTTGCGCCTTTGGGCTTTCTGTATGGCCATCGCCACTACCTGGTCGCCCTTCAAGAGGGCGCAACGAAGCCTAAATTTTTCAGCTTACCTTCGATCAGCAAGCTGAAGCTCGAGACGGACGGCTTTGAGCGCGATCCTGGCTTTAGCCTGAAGGAGTTTGTTTCTCACAGCTTTGGCGTCTTCGAGGAGGCTCCCGTGGACGTCGTTTGGCGGTTTTCCGCTGAGGCAGCTCCTTTGGCGCGGACTTTCGTCTTTCATCACAGTCAATCCGTTGAGGATGAAGCGGATGGAAAGCTGATTGTTCGTTTCCGAGCCGGTGGTCTGCTGGAAATGGCCTGGCACCTCCTGAGCTGGGGCGATCAGGTTGAGGTCATAGAGCCAGCCGCTCTAAGAGATCTTCTGCCGGAAAAAGCTCAGTCATGGCCTGCTCTTCCGTGAAAATGGCCAGCAAGTCTGGCTGCGCCCAGGGGCAAGGCGACGTCCTAGAAGATTGGACAGATGCAAATCGCAAGGCTTGGGAAATTGAACAGGCCTGGAGCCTGTTAGAACAATCCTCGCCAACCGTATACGCCATGCGGAACGGATGGAGGCAGCAGCGATACGAGCAGCAAGGCGGCCGCTGCCTCTACTGCCGGCAGCATCTAATCCGCAGCGAGGCTCTCGCTAAAATCCCTAATTCACTGACACTAGACCATGTAATTCCTTTAGCCAAAGGCGGACCAGACACTTTCGACAACACGGTCGCTGCCTGCCACGCATGCAATCAAGCCAAAGGAATGCTCGATTTAGGAGAGTTTTCAACTCATCCCATTCGGCTCCAGAGATTGACCGCCGCAAACACTCCACCTGAGCGGTTAAGCGCAGACGAAAAGAGTCCTTACTACTCCAAAGCCGCTCTTGACCGAGAGGTGCGCGTTTTTTTTAACGAACGCGAGCGGTTTGACGTCCATGAATATTCGGTAACAGAAAAATGGATTCTTGTGCCAGCTGGAAAGTCAAAAAATAGATTTGGGCAGCCGTTGTTAATCAAGCTTTGGGGCCATATTCGAGTTCAATATCCTTCGGAACTCGACGATCTGTTGCGTGCCGGCGCTCTTGATTTTCCTCCGATGTCAGCAGCATCATTGGAACAGGGGGGATAAATAATCATGCCATTCAAGCCTGGTGAGCGAGTGCGCCTTAAGCGCGACCCATCTTCAATGGGGATCGTGACGGATGCACCTCCCCAAGAGATGACAGGTCGCCTCATGATTGAGGTGGAGTTTCCTTCGGGACGGGCTCGGCGTCCCGCAAGCCAGCTTGAGCGCGTAGAAGCCGAAACTAGCGCTATTGAAGATCTAAGGAACGGCAAGCTCTCATCGCCAATCGATCTCAGGCGGACCATCAATCATCTTAGAATGACCGGCAAACTGGCCGACATGATCTATGCCATGGGTGCGACAAACACCCAGTTTCACGCATACCAGTTCAAGCCATTACTCAAGCTTCTTAACGCCCCCGCTAGAGGCCTGCTCATTGCTGATGAAGTCGGCCTTGGTAAGACTATCGAAGCTGGCCTTATTTGGACCGAACTTGTTGCCCGCTTTGATGCTCGGCGGCTGTTGGTTGTTTGCCCCAAGCCGTTGGTGGAGAAGTGGCGGGCTGAGTTAAGATCTAAATTCAACGTAGAAGCGAAGGCCTGCAATGCAGCCGATCTTTTGGATTTGCTCCGGGACGACGCAGAGCGCAGACAGGGTTTCGCCGCCGTCGTGTCGCTGTCTTCAATCAGGCCGCCTGCCAAGTGGAATGATGATCTGGAACCCAACCAGACTGCTAGAGGTGAACTTGCGCGCCTACTCGCAGATGAGAGGGAGGATGAGCTGTTTGACCTGGTGATTTTTGATGAAGCTCACCACATGCGAAATGCCGATACAGCCAATCACAAGCTCGGTCAGTTGGTTACTGAAGCCTCCGATTACAGCCTTCTGCTCTCAGCTACCCCCATCAACCTTAGGTCGAATGACCTGCGCGTTTTGCTGAAGCTGCTAGACCCCGACACCTTCGAGAACGAATGGCAGTTCTCAATGTTGCAGGATGAAAACGCACCATTGGTAGCAGCCTGCGAGGCTGCCAGAAATCCGAGTGTACCTCTCGCCAATGTCGCTAAGTTGATCGAGGAGTTACCGCCAGGGCGCGTGTTAAAAACAGGGGGACGCCTTAAGCGACTTCGCGCTGAACTTGCAGGGGGCATGGAAGACACTCCGGAAACACGCGTTCGATTGGCTGCACGCCTTGAGGAAATGTCGCTCCTCGGATCAATTGTGAACCGGACACGTCGCCGTGACGTAACCGAATTCAAGGTCGAACGCCGCCCCCAAACCATAACTTGGGACATGTCTGCGGAAGAACGGAACTTTTACGACCGGATTACCCACGCGATCGAGCGCTACGCATTCGACAGGGATCTTAATGAGCGTTTTTTGTTAGCTCAGACACAACGGTTGCTCGCGTCAAGCCTAGCGTCAGCCTATCGTCATTGGGGGGAAAAAACTGGAAATCTCTCGCTTGACGAAGAGGACGATGATGCACCGAAATCGGTGCCCGGGCCATTGATCAGCGTCCTTGGTGATATCTGCAACAACCATGCTGACCTGGCTGAGTTGGAGCATAACGATACCAAATTCAACAAGCTGAGTGCAGCGATCAAAGGCCTTCAGGTAGCGGAAGGGGATCAAAAGCTAATCGTCTTCTCAAGCTTCAGGCGGGTCATTGGTTACCTCAAGGGGCGCCTCGAAGCACAAGGTATCAATGTTCTAGAACTGCATGGCGGTATCAAGGAAGATCGCCAGCAGACTGTAGAGCGGTTCGCAGATGCGCCGGGTGGGACCGTGCTCCTTACCTCAGAGGTGGGTGGCGAAGGTCTCGACCTTCAATTCTGTCGCATCGTACTCAATTGGGATCTGCCTTGGAACCCAATGAAGGTCGAGCAGCGGATCGGCCGCGTAGACCGTATTGGTCAGCAGGCTGAGACCGTCGACATTATCAATCTGATTGCAAGCAACACGATTGAAGAGATCGTTTATGACCGCCTCTACAAGCGCCTCGACATCATTCGCTATGCGCTCGGCGATTTTGAGCCGATTCTCGGAGATATCGTAAAAGATCTCGATATCATCCTCTCCGATCCCAAGCTGAGCCTGAAGGAGAAAGCGAAGCAAATCGAACTCGCCACGATGGCAGCGGAAACTCGTAAGCAGCAAGCGGATCAACTGGAACGCGAGGCTCCAGGGCTAATTGCGCACGGTGAGAACATCCTAAACCGGATCAAGGAGGCAAACGCCCCACACAAGATGCTCACCAGCAGCGACCTAAGGGACTATATCGTCAGCACCTTGGTCGAGAGTTTTCCAGACACCCGCTTTGATCGGGTGCCAAACTCGCCAGCCGAAATATACGAGGCTAGATTGTCCTCACGCGCGATGGCCGAGTTTTCTAGATTTTTGGATACCTCAGCCAAGCGCTATCCAACACGGTTTCGGCGCGATGGCGGGTCTGGAGTCCGCGTCATATTCGGAAGCAATCCCGATCCTGGTCGCTACAGAGCAATTGACACGATAACTATGACGCACCCGCTAGCAAGGTTCGCTTCTGAGATCCGTCAGCGGCGACTAGCCGGCCTTGCGGTTAAACCTGTCACGTCGCTGCAAATTTCTCGAGATCAAGCCGCAGGAATAAAGGCGGGGCGCTACGCTGTAGCTGTTGAGCGCTGGTCGATCGACGGTCTAGTACCGGTCGATAAGCTGTTCTACCTTGCGTCAGAAATTCAAACGGGGAGGATAGTGAGCTCGGACGACGCAGAAAAGCTCCTCATTCAAAGCTTGGCGTCTAACCCCAGCCTATCGGCCTTGGCGCCTGAGGAGCTTAATAGCGCTATCGACACGGTCGAGAATGCGATCCTCGAGCATATTGCCGCAGCTAGAGACGACTTCGAAAACGCCGAAGCTGCTCGACACTATGACCAGATTGAGACCCAGATCGCACTGGTACAGGAGCATAGGGATCGAAAACGCATCGAAATGGAGACGCGTATTCGTGATCTGGAACTATCCGGCGGTGACGTGCAGCAGAAAGACAAAAAGCTGCGTTCGGCTAAGATGCATCGCGGAAAGCTCGACAAGTTCCTGGCCCGAATGGATGTCAAACTCGACGATCTAAAGGTCAAGGAAGATGCCTTCGAAATTGCCCAGCCACAGTTGGTGGGGGTTGCCATCATCGAAGTGAGGGGTTGATCGAATGAGCCGGAATCGCCGCTTTCCGCCGGTTAAGCTTGGAGATCTTGGCACTCAATTAGGTGATCTGAAGCGTACTCTGATCAAAGCTGAGGCTGCTGCTGCAGAAGTAAAACGCCAGGAAGAGGAAGCGGAGAAAAAACGTGCGGCATCCGAGCTTCCAAAGCCTGCTCCAAAACCGACTGGGCCAAGGCCGCAACTGAAAAAAGCCTATCTTGACCGACTGAACACCCCACTACCGGGGGAGGTCAAAGCCAATCCGAAGACTACGACGTCGCCACCTCCGGCGCCCAAGCCAACAGTCATTCGCAAACCAATCGTAAGGCCCGAACCTCCTGCACAGCCAAAGCCTGCACAAATTAGTCCTGCAAAAATGCGCGAGCTTGCCGCCGATAAGGTGCGGGCACTGGTCGCCGCTTCGACGCCTTCGATCGAGGAGCGGCCAACCGCGATCTCTAACTCAAGCAGAAACAAAATTGACCAAGCTGTTTCGGCGGGCGCGGATCTACTTCGGGAAAATCCAGGGCCGGACGAGGACGGCTACATCATCGGGTTCGACTTTGGTACGAGTTCCCTTAAGGTGGCTTACCGTCAGCCTTACGTTGCGGACGATCCCGTCGCAGTGCTGCCCGTTCCAAAAGAGCTGCGCTCTGCCAATCACCCTGGCCTTTGGCAGAGCGTTGTATGGTTTCACCCACAGAAGGAAACATTCTCGCTTTATCCGGAAGATGGAGCGATTGCTCTTGATGGCTTCAAGACAGGGCTCATTGCAGGGAATGGTTGGAAGGCGATGCCTCAATCAGCCAATGTAACTCGGGGTGAAGCGGCAACGGCATTTTTGACATTGCACTTCGCCTACATTGTGGGTGCTTACTCGATTGAGCAGCCTCTGCATCCCGTAGGAGGTGAGCATTTTGCTCTAATAAATATTGGCATTCCGGTTGCGGTTCGTGACGACAAGAGGGCTTTTGCCGAATTTTCTCGCTTAGTCGCGGCAGCATACGCGTTGGCACCGGACGCATGCTCTCTGCGCCTCGACAGACTTAAGCAAGAATTGGCTAGCGCGCCCACAAAATTGCCAGAGTTTTTGCAGTTAGTACCTGAGCTTACTGCTGCGATTGCTGGTTATGCGGCAGACCCTATGGTGCAGCTTGGCGCCCATATCTTGGTAGACGTAGGAGCATCCACCCTTGATATCGTGGCCTTCAACCTCCAAGCGCAGCTAAGAGCTGCTGTTTTTACAGCTGGAGTTGACCTTTTCGGTGCTGGCGCGCTGCAGATTGCCCGCGCTGGAGGCGTCGATGACGACGATTTCACGCGTGCATGCGATCATCTTTTCGATGAAGTCTATGGAAGAGCGAAAGCCGATAATCGCGCACCGAGTTTGTTCAAGCCGGGGCCTCGTGGACCTTTAGGACGCGGTGAAAAGCCAGTGCAATTGGTCATAACAGGTGGTGGCTGCGATACCGATATTCACACCCGCTTTATAAACACTTTGCCTCGGGAAAACGTCCTGGGAGCGATCCCGTTTAAACGTCCAACTCCACCACCCAAGATCCTGAAGGAACCCGGGGACCAGTCGCGACTGTTACTCGCCTATGGGCTCACTCGGGACATAACAGAGCTTCATGAGTTACGACTTCCCTCAGAGATTGAGGACATCAAACCTATACCAGTTCAAACCTTCACGATGATCGATAAGGATATGGTTTGATTACAAAGCCCTGCATTGGTTGTGCAGCTCAATCTTCCTCCGCCAATTTCTGAACGAACGCGATGTCCTCGACCGGTTCGTCCCAGCGGTCGGAAAACCGTGTCCAGCGTTCGATCCGATTCTGGAACACAGGGTCATCGATCGAAATATGAAACGTATAGAGCCGGTTCACGATTTCCATCATCAGGGCGCGCATTCCATCCTGGTCGAGGTGGGACACTTCATTCCAGGGTATCTCTCGCCCATCAGCGTCAATTACGCGAACGTCAGAATAATCGCCGGCATGGGTGATGGGAACTTGGCCTGCATGCAGGGTTTCGATGCCCGTATTGCGGACGCACATCATCGCCAACGTTTTCGCGATTGTGGCAGCAATGCGCTTTTCGGTCTTCGGTTTCATTTGCTCACTATAGCCGCAAATCGGCCGTGTAGTAGGCTCGAACTATTTCGGCTGCATCCGTGCCAAGCACGGGCAATGGGTCTGCCGCGGCATTGACCTGCGGGATTTCCACTAAAGCACCATCGCCGCCAAACTGATCGACAACCTCGCGGAGCCCGACCCCATAGTCCGGAAACGACAGAACGATGATGTCGGGGTGATCCGCCCATTGCGACTGTGGCCGATAAAAACTCAGATTGCCTCCCCGCGGTTGAAACGTTGCACCTGGAACGCTCGGCGGCGGCAAGACCGCAAGGATGTCCAGCGGTGAGATGCTCTCGATGACCGTGCGCAAATCTTGCGCGATCGCTTCGGGATCAGACTCAAACCATCGCGGGTGTGGCTCGATACCGTCGAACCGCTCCGGGAACAGTTGAATAAACGAGTTCGGTAGGCATCGCCTGTGGAACTCGACCGCCGAGCAGAACCGCTCAACCGGATCCCGCCAGAAGGCATAGATGGCCGTCGGCGCGATTGCCGCCCCGAAACACGCCTCAGCCAACCTAATCGCCTCCGGAACCGTGGGATGTCGTCCCATCTCGCCAACCAAATCAACCCCGATCTGTCCAAGCACAGCCCGGGCCGTCTGAGATCCATTCTTCGGTACGCCGATGAACAGCGTCTGGCGGTCATGCGAAATGATCATGGGTTAGATCCCAGTCGTGGTGTTGGTGTAGGACCCGGCCGCAAAGCTGTAGGACGGCGTGCCAGACGTCAGAGAGCGGCTCAGCAGCGAGAAGCTTCGGAAAGTCAGCGACCAGAAGGTGGTGCCGATGCTGGGCGACGAGGCGCTGTAGGTCACGCCTTGGGTCGAGGCCCCTGCGACCGACCATGTTCCAGTCTTCGAGCCATCGATTGGTACTTTGAAGATGGCGCCGCAGAGGTCCATGTAACCGTAGGGCGAGAAGTCCATCATGGTGTAGATCGAGAACACCATGGCCGTAGAGCTGACCGCGAGGCCGGTGAGGCTGAATGAGTTAGCCCCGTTACTCGTGTCGAGGCCAACTGAGCGGGCCAACAGCAAGGTGCCATCGGTCGAAAACTGATAGATGTCCGCCCCGGCATAGATCGGCGCAAAGACCCGCAGACTGCCGTCCGGCCCCAGGTTCACCAAACCACTGCCGTAGCTAGACGGAAGAGACTTCTGCCACTGAATAACGGCCCCAGAACTGATCTTAAGCAGGCTCAGCGTGCCGTTGATGCCTGCGAGCCAGTAGATGTTGTTGCTGCTGTCTACCGCAACGCCATAGCCGTAATCATAACCCGTACTCCCGATTGAGCGCTGCCAGCTCACCGAGGGGGTGGCCGTATTGATGACGGTGATCAGGGCGTCGATATTTCCGGCAGTCGACGTCGAGGTGTTGCCCGAAAGGACCAGCAGGCTGCCGTCCGGGCTGAGGGCCATCTGGCTGGCATATTCGTTGCCGGAGCCACCAATCGACCGCTGCCACAGCAGGGTGCCGGCGCTATTGTATTTGGCGATCAGCGCGTCGGCATTTCCGGAGCCACCGCTCGATGTTGAATAGCCGGCCACGTAGACGCTACCGGACGCATCCACCGCCCCATTGTACCATATTTCCTGGCCCGAGCCGTTGAGGCTGCGCTGCCATTGCAGGGTTCCCGAGGTGTCGAGCTTGGCCAGCCAGCCAAAGTAGTTGCTCGAGTAGTAGGCGCCAGTGAGGTAGATATTGCCGGCGGCATCGATCCAGCCGCCGTTGATGAATGGCCCAGAGACGTTTCGGGTCCACAAAAGCGCGCCGTCCCGGTTCCATTTGAACACCGCGCTGGTGGCGCTGGCGTAGATGTTTCCGCTGCCGTCAGTGCCGAGGATCTGGAAATTGACTACGGTTGAACCAAACGTCGCATACCAGAAGCTCTCGTTCGATTTGCCGTAGAGATTGGAGAGCGAGACCGGACCCGATGCAACGCCGGCAAGAGAACGCACGGCCGCCTCGCCAAGTGAAGTCGTGGTGGTTGAAGTACGTCCCAGTTCGACCGCGACATTGCCAAGCGATATAGGCCCTGAGGTCTGCAGCGTCATGCGCGGGCCTCGAGGCGATCGACCTTGTCAGCCAACTCTTTCACGGCTTCGACCAGCATGCCAACCAGATTGCCATAGGCGACAGACAGCAGGCCATCGTCGTGGGCCATCACCGCCTCGGGCACGATCGGCGCCAATTCCTGAGCCACTAGGCCAATCCCGCGGCTACCAGTGTCGCGCCGCGTAAAGATAACCCCTCGCAGGCTTCGGACTTGGTCAAGCGCACCTGCGATGGTTGTAATGTCGGCTTTGAGCCGGGCATCGGAATAGGCTGTGATATCGCCGGTCGCGGTGATTGAGCCCGACACGGAGATGCTGCCGGTGAAGCTGTCGCCCGCCTTGTTGGCAGGCGTAAATCCAAGCGCGCCGGTCACATCGCCGGAGGTCATGGACGAGCCAGCGGTGACCCGGCCTTTCGCATCGACGGTGACCTTGAGATAGGTCCCGGCCGTCACGCCGGAGTTTGCCAGGGTCGCGGCGAACGACAGGTTTGCAGAGCCGTCAAAGCTGCCGCTGGTGCCAGTGACATCGCCTGTGAGCGCAATGATCCGCCCGGTCGCCCACTTGGTCGCAGTGGCAGCATTGCCGGTGCAGGAGCCGGATGAACCCGTGATCGATCCGCTGCTGGTGATGTAGCCGCTTGGATTGGTGGAATTGTAGGGCGTGAAGCCCAGCGCGGTCGTCACCATGGCCGAGGTCAGATTGCCAAAGCCTACCTGGACGACGGTGCCGCCTGCGGTCTTCGAAAATAGCTTCTGGTCGGCCAGATTGACCGCGAGTTCGCCCGCCTGAAGCGAAGCGGCCGCAGGGACGCTGGATGCGGTCGAGGACCGTTTAAGCAGGATGGTGCTCGGCATCAGAAAGTACCACCATCCAGTGTCACGCCATCAATCGAGCCACCGGTGATTGCGACGTTGCTCGCCGCCTGCGTCGACATGGTGCCAAGGCCAGAAATGTCGGTGTTGGGGATCGTGGCCGATGCGGTGAAGGCTGCGGTGCCGTTACCCTTGAGGTAGCCGGTAAGCGTGGTTGCCCCCGAACCGCCCTTCGCCACGCCGAGCGTACCGCCGATATTGCCCAGCGTCAGGTTCGCTTCGTTAACATCGACTGTTGGGTTACCGGCCACACCATCGCCATTGGTGACTGCGATCTTGGTCGAGCCGGCCGCTAGGGTGCGTGCTGCCACAGTTCCTGCTGCTGTCCGGGCAATGATCCCATTGGTGGCAAGGTTATGGAGTGCGAGCGCCTGACCGGTCAGCCCAACGCTGTCAGCAGCTACGGTAATGCCTGTGCCGGCACCCACGTCGATCGTGTTGCCAGTCTTGGTGAGGCCATTGCCGGCGACGATCTGCCCTGCGCCATTGAACTGGACGAAGGTGATCGCTGTCGTGCCCAGAGTGCCGCCAACATCAACCGTGCAGAGATAGCCGACGTCGGCGTTCACCGAGCCTTGTTCGACAAAGAGGTAGGCCGAGACATGCTCGTCCCAGGTCGAGAGATCGACGGCCCGGGACCAGGCGCCAGCGGCAACGACATAGACGCCATTTGCCGAAGTCGAGGTCTGGTCCTTCACCAGCACTCGGTCACCAACGGCAAGAGCTACCCCGTCGATGGTCATTGCCCCGGAAAGCGAGGCGATGTTCGCGGTCGATGCAGCTTTCACCGAAGCCTTGGGATCGAGCCCCTGAACGGTCAGATCAACGTAGTTCTTGGTGGCTGCGTCCTGGGCAGCTGTCGGGTCAGCAAGACCAGTGATGCGCTGGCTATTGAAGTCCAGCGCAGCGGTAGGTGCAGCCAGCTGGTCGAGCCGGTTCGCCCGCACTCTGGCATCAGTGAAGTAGAGGTTGGTGCCTTCCGCAACATCGCTGCTCGAGAGCGTGATTGCGCCGGTCCGGCCAGCAACCGAGGTCACCGGGAAGGTGATCGCAACATTGCTGGCCGCCGTCACGCGCCCCTTGGCATCGACTGCGACCTGGCCAACCTGTGTAGCGGAGCCATAAGTCCCAGCGGTGGCGCCACTATTGGCGAGTGTCAGCGCAATCGAGGCGTTCGCAGAGCCATCAAAAGTCGCAGAGCCCGTGCCGTCACCCGTGATCGAAAAGGTCCTCGCAGTCGCAAGCTTGGTCGCGGTTCCTGCATTGCCGTCGATGGAGCCCGAAATTGTCGAGGTGAAGGTCTTGACCCCGGCGATGGTCTGGGCACCGGTCGTCGCCACAAAAGCACCCGAGCCGCCGATCGCGATGACCGAGGTCGCCGTGCCGCCAGCGCCGCCCGTGCCGGTGCCGTAATAGAGGGTGTTGTCCTGTTCGTTGAACGCGAGCTCGGCATTGGCAAGCGAAGCCGGAGCCCCAGCCGCACCGCCTGCAGCCCGCCGCTTGATGCGCAGGGTATTGGCCATCAGAAATTACCTCCGTCGACCAGTCTGGTCGCTTTCTCGTTGATCCATGTGTTGGTGGGGGATGAGTAAGTGAGGACGTCCCCGCCCTCGGGCGTGGCGAGATCGACATCGCTGAGATCGGTCAGCGCGCTCAGCGGCCCGGGTGGGCCAGGAGGACCCTGTGGCCCGGTGAACCCGCGTGGGCCCGAGATCCCGGCACTCGAGACATCTAGGGTGATGCTCGTGCCGTCACTCTCGACAAGGATGGTCTGGACCGCCTCGACGATCTGAAGCGCTGCACTCATTCGACATCAAACGTGAGGGTCGGAAGAACCTCACGCTCCCCGCTGTCGTTCTCGAAGCCGAGGGTCAGCCAAACCCGACCAGCGCCGGGAGCCAATGGAGTGGTCTGCTCGTCGGTCCATAGAACCTCGATCTGCCCGCCCGAAGCTGGGATCAGGATCGCAAGCGCGGGCGGTGCAATGTTCGGACTTTGATCGATGACCATGAGCGTGAGCCCGGAAAGATCCCGGGCCAGTCCTGCGCTTTGGTCGGCAAAAAAGGTGGCGCGCACGCGCTTAGTGCCGCCCCGGCGAATGGTCAGCCTGGTCATCGATGCACCTGATCGGAAAAGAGGGTGGCGGGAGCCGAAGCCCCCGCCATTGAGCATCAGCCGATGCGGGCCGTAGCCGTCTTGCGGAACAGGACGCCGCCGATACCGGTCAGTGCCAGCACCACGGTCAGGACGTCAGTCTGATCGAGCCCGGCGGGCAGAACGCCGAGCGTACCGGCAATGCCCCAGAGGCTGCCAATGACGCCGGTCCAGATGGCCTTCGAGGTCCACCAAGGTTTGAGGTCTTCCATGTCATTTCTCCAATAAAAAACCCGCCAGAAGGCGGGCGGGATGATCCATCTGCAATGTGCAACGGATGGTTGGGTCAGGCTTCGTTGGTGGAGAGCGCACCGGTTGCTGCCAGTTCTACTGGCTTTGCTGTTGCGGGTGCAGCCTTGTAGACGGGACGGCGGACCGCGATGCAGCGATCCTTGGCAATGCGGGTGATGGTCACGCCATCGGACTGGTTTCCGCCAAGCACATGAAAGGCGCCATAGTCCTGGCCGATGTAGAGCCCGACATGGCCGGAGACCTCACCACGCCGGAACACGAGCACATCACCAAGCTGGGGCTTTGCGCTCCCGTCCTTGCCGAAGTTCACCCAGCTCCTCGCCCAAAGTGGCTGGCTTGGCAGCGCCTTACCTGCTCGTTTGGCGACAATGGCCGCGAAGAGCCCGCACCAGGGGATCTCGTCGCGGTTGTAGACCTTGGCGAGCCCCAATTCCTTGGCCCAGCCGAGGATTACCGGATTATCGGCGGAGCCCTGCGCTTCAACGGTGCCGAAGAGCTTCCGGGCTTCTGACACCATCTTTGGCAAAGGTTGCAAGTCATCGAGCCAGCGGTAAGCTGGCGGTAGCGGGTTCATGGGTTCTCTCCTTTTGGAGGTTAGCGGCCTGAGAAGCCTTTGAAGGCGGCAGTGATCACTGCGATCGCCGCAACCAGGGTCGATAGCCATTTGACGAAGCGCACAACGCCAGTGGCCGTGTTCCAGGCGTCAAGCAGGTCTTTCAGTTCCTTGCGCACGGCCTTGAGCTCTGCCTGGACGGCTTCGAGGTCAGCACGGATCAGGGCCATTTCCACTGCGGGGTCTTGTTCGGGCATGGGAGGTCTCAGCGGATCGAGCAGATGATAGCGATGTCACCGGGCAAGAGATCGACAGAGTAGCCCGGCATCGGATTGAAGTCGGTCTCCCGCTGGCGTGAGCCGGTGGCGTAGTGGACGAACAGCGCGGGGTCGCTCAGCACGTGAGGCTCGGTCAGCACCTCCAAACGGTACTGAACACCCGGCGTCCGCTTCAATTTCTGTACCACGCAGCACAGCGTAAAGTCGTCTTGGAAGTGGCGGGTGAACTCGCCAGCAGGCAGATAACCGCCGCCGTTCTCGACGTTGTGGCAGCCGGGCGTCCAGGCTTGCGTGATAGGGCCATCCGGCCCCTCGAAGACGTACTCGGCCGATCCGTTGATGCAGATGGACACATGCTCGCACAGGGTCCAACCGACACCAGCCTCGTGCATCTCGGCGATGGTGGCATTGAGACGGGGCGGCACAAAGTCCAGCATCGGCCAGAGCCTCCACGAGTTTGCTGGCCGGCGGAACGTGAAGTCGTTCTTGAACACCCCGTAGTTGATCTCGAGGTCGTCGTTGATCGCGATCACCTCGTCGGTGACCGTCGGCCTGCGCTCTGCCTGCATGTCCTGTTTTCCTCTAGCTAACCGTGACCGAGACAACCTCGCGCACAACGTGGGCGCCGGACTGGCCGCCCGATGTGCTGATCGCGGCGCCACCCTGGGTCGCGGAGAGGTTGAACGTGTCGGTCGCGGCGTTGACGACGAAGTAGGTTGTGTTGGCGAAGATTCCGGCCGGAAGCACTCCGGAGGTCGTGAACTGGACCCGCTTGCCGTTTGTCAGTCCGTGACCTGCTGAAGTGACCGTCGCCGGAGTTGCGATGGTGATCGTGGCGGTGCGCGGCAGCATGCAGGCAAAGACGTTGCCGCTCAGCGTGCCATTGGCCTGATAAGCTGTGATAGGGTCCTTGTAGCCATAGCGGGTGCCAGAGCCGGAGCCTGTGAAGCTGAGTGCCGCGCCGCCAAGCGTGGCCGCAATCTTGAACGCGCTCGCACTGACCACCGACTGGACATAGTAGATGGTGAACGCAGTCAGTCCGCTGGGCATGCCGCCGCTGCAATAGAACTGGACCGGATCGCCGACGGCAAGCCCATGCGACGTCCAGTTGATGGTGTTGGTGGGCGATGGACTGAAGGTGATCCCAGTGACGTAGGTCGCCCAGGAAACCGAGCCCGCGCTCAAGAGATAGACCGTGCCGTTGATGCGCAAACGGCTGGGCTCGGGCGTCAAACTGTATCCGTCGAGACCGATCAGCGTGCGCGACGTCGCAGCGTAGAAATCATACTCATGGGCAATCGCGCGGATGTTGCGACCCTGCCAGTTTGCCGGCGTGAAGGCGCCGCTCACAAGTGATGTGAAATAGCCGCCATCAGCGCCGAACTGCTCGCCAGCGCTGTATTTGTCGCCCCACGAGTAGTAGCTGACGGGCAGATCTATCTGCCGCTCGTCGCCTCCTGATCCGAGTAAGACTCCAAGCACGCCGGACATCAGCTAATCCCCGTGCCGGAAACGAACCAGACGTTGGCCTCGACCTTTATCAGCGTGGCAAGGCCGCGCACGGCGAGCGTCCGATTGCCAGTGCTGGTGGTGCCGGCCTGACAGAGTGTCACGCCTGAACCCTGCGCGATCGTGATGGCTGCGCCGCCGTTGTTGACGATGGTGATGGTTGTCCCGATCGGGAAGCCGACAGTGCCATTGGGGGGCACAGTGATGGTCTGGGCCGCTGAATTGAGCGAATAGATGTGCTTGCCATTGTCAGCCGCGACCAGCTGGTAGGAAGCGCTCTGGGCATTCTGAGGCACTTCGCGAAATCCGATCGCCCAGGCCGAACCGCCCGCATCATTGACTGAGGAGCCGCTGGCCGCACCCGAGATCGTCTTGTTGGAAAGCGTCTGGCTATCTGTCGTCCCAACGACTGCACCGGTCGGAACCGACCTGCCGGACCAGGAGGCGAGATTGGCGCTATAACCCTGGACATCACTGCCGATGACCAGCCCCAGATTGCTGCGAGCGGTTGGCGCATCGGGTGCGCCGGTTCCGCCATTGGCCATGGCTACCGTGCCCGTAATTTTGGCGCCGGACAGTGAGGTCAGCCAGGCGGGATCTGCATAGGAGCTGGTGGTAAGCACGGCATTGCCGGAAACCGAAGGTGCGGAGAGCGCCACCGTCCAGGAGGCAATCGTACCGCTCCCTCCGACCATCGCCACATTGACGGCGAGCGCACCGGTGCCGCTCGTGTAGGCGGTGATTTGGCCATGCATCCAGTTTGCCGGGCTGGCCGTGCTGGTGATCGTCACCCATTGTCCGACGACAAAGACTTTGCCGGTCTGGACGGTCAGCGATTTGGAGCCGGTGCCGATAGCCAGCGAGGTCGTACTCGTGGCGCTGGTGCCGGGGGCATTGACGGCCGTAGCTGCGCTCGCGGCAGCATTGGTGGCGTAGCCATTGACCTCGACCGCCAGGGCATTGGCCTCCGTGCCGAAGGTTGGCAGGGCGCCAAGGAAAGCATCCGCGCGCGCAGAGAAGTTCGCCGCATCCGTCCGGGACGGCGGCGTGGGCAGTGCTGTGATAGGCATGAAATTACCCCTCGGGGTGGATCAAGTGAGCCCTTCGATTGTCAGGCTGCAATAGCTGACGGTCGGGTAGGCAAGGTCGATCGAGAACTCTTTGTAGAAGCCGTAGACCGTGAGGCTCTCGAAGCTTTCGGAGCCGATCCAAAGGACCGGCGATGCGCGCAGAGCGGCGAGATTGCGGGCCACGTCATCAATGGCGCTGGTCGGCATAACGACCCGGGCCGTCATCCTCTTGGCAAAGGCGCGCTCGACCACCGAGGTAACCCCGAACTGGTCGGTCTCTTTCCTCGAATAGTCGATGATCCCGATGTCGACGCCGTGCTCGGTCTCACCGATCGTAAACTGCCGGCCGAATATCAGCGCGCCGCAGGAAACAAGGTCAGCCGGATTGTCGCGCGTGACCGTGACGGTGATAATGCCCGCCTCGTAGACCGGTACATCGAGAAACAGCAGGCTCGACTTGCGTCCAACCGGCTCGAAGAACCAGCTGAACCAGTTGTCGATGGCCGTGCCGCCGAGATTGAAGCTCTGGGTCTTGGTGTAAAGCGTGGAGCCCGACACTGTGAGCGATACCGTCGCGCTCTCTGCATCAGTGTCGATAAGCGCAACCCCGTCCGTGGCGCCTGGCGCCAGCACAACCTGCAAGCTTCCGGTCCGTGTCGTGGCGGTGCCAACCCTGTCATCGAACATGGCCCAGCGGTTGGTCGGCCCCAGATCGAGCCACTTGGTCGGATCGCTTGCCGGGTTGACCCCTGTCGAGGCTACCAGTGCTTCGTAGCGCCGATGGGTGGATGTCAGGATTACCCGGGCACCCACCGCATAGGCTGTTCCGGCTGCCCAGACCGGGTGGTCATTCTCCGGGGCCGTGCTGCTGGTCAGCATGGCATCGGTCAGCGTGGTGGGGCGTATCAGCTTCATGCCGCTGTCCTCACCGCCAGGGCGTCGCCGTCCGGGGTAACTCGTTCCAGGATGCGGGCGGTCTTGCTGGTGCCCGAGGCAATCGTCGCTGAGGCAATTCGCTGCTCATCGCGCAGATCCGCCACTTCCTGCCGCAGCGCCTGCAGTTCTCCGATTAGGGCAGACTGACCGTCATTGGCCGGGATGGTCGCCACGCCCATCTGGTTCGCCGCGAACTGGTCCCACCAACCGGGTGAAGAACTGTCGTCCGGCGCCACTTCGACCCCGACGGTGGCGCCGGACGCCTGATTGATGATCGCCAGCGTCTGCTCAAGGCTGGCAGCCGTCAGACCCTGCAGGCGCGCCAGATCCTCGCCGGACCTGGCCGTATTTGCAGCGACCGACAGCAGTGCTTGGCTCAGAGCAGGCAGCGATTTGGCAGCCTCCTGGTCCCCGCCGCGCGCCAGCATCGAGGCATTGTTGAACTTTGCCAGTGCCTCGGCATAGCTGTTTGACCTTGTGCCCGTAACACCCCGGATCCGCTCGATCTCGGCGATCAGGCCGTCGGTGATCGCTGCCCAGGCCGAGCGCAGTTTCTCCGCGGCATTCGCTGCATCTTCGACCGCCTCCTTCTGATCTTCGAGGGCCCAGATCTGAAGCTGCAGGGCGCGGTTGCTTGCATCGATCTGGGCCAGATCAAGCGCCCGAAGCGCAGCGGTATTGCCTTGAACCTCCAGCAGCTGTCGCTCGAGCGACAGGCGTTCATCCGCAATGGCGGCCGCACTGGCTGCGTCTTGGGCTGCGCCGATGAGCTCCGCAAAGGCTGGCGCAAGCTGGATCAGTGTCACATAAGCCGCGCGGCCAGCCTCGGTGGTCAGATCCTGCGCTTCGACCAGCGAGCGGAAGCCTGCGATACTTTGCGGCAGTTGAAGCCCGAGGCTCTCGAACACCAGAGCCATCTGCGCGGTCTGGGCCGAGGCTTGCTCGGCCTTGCTGTAGTAGAGCGCAAAATACTCGCCCGTCGCCGAAGTCATATCGCTGGCCGAGCCGAACAGGTCGAAGAGGTTCATCTTGGCCGCAAGGCTCAGATCCTCGACCGAGGTGCCGAGCAGGTTAAGCGAGGAACTCACCGCCTCGACACTGGAGGCAACACGGATCAGCGTCTCGAAATAGCCTTCGCCGACCTTCTGGAATTGCTCAAGCCCAGGCACGGCATAGCGAGCCAAATTGTCGGCCGCTGCGCCAAAGACAGCGGTCAGCTTTTCCTGGATCTCGGCACCGGTCAGACCCTTCAGATCGATCTTGCCGATATTGACCACGAAACCCTGTAGGCGGGACTGAACTTCGCCAAGCGACAAGCCCAGAGGGCTCGCTGCGGCCGAGATCGCATCATAGAAACCGGAGAAAATGAGCGCAAACTGGCGCTCAAGCTCAGCATCAGCCGCCGAATATTGGGTCGAATAACTCGAGCCCATACTGATCCCGAGGAACTTCTTGGTCTTCTTGACGTCAGAGTAATAGCTCGCGTCAAACCCGTCGGAGAGGATCTCTGCCAGCGACTGGCCGCGACCGAAGATGCCCTGGCCGGTAATCGTAGTCTTGGTGCCGAACAGTGCGCCGAACGCCTTGCCGACTAGCCCGACCAGACCGCCCAGAATGCCGCCGATGATGGGGATCTTGTTCAGAACGGCCCCGACGCCTTCCAGCCCCCTACCGATGAGGCCGGTCACGCCCGTGGACTGATAGCCGGTGTTTACACCTGCAGCCGAGGCTTCAGCGCCATTGGTGCGGATGATGAGGTTGGTAAGCCCGCCGATATTGGCTTCGATGTTGCGCAAGGAAGCCAGCATGGCGGCGGAGTAGCGCATGGTCAGCGTGTCGACCTCCCGCAGGTGATCGATGGCTTTGGCAATACTCTCCGACTTTGCGGTGCTGTCCCCAAACACTGTTCCGGTGCCATCATTGGCGGCAGGCAGTTTTGGAGACCCGCCAAAGGCGCCGCTGATCGCGACACCGAGAGATGCAATGACACCGGCCGTGATAGCACCCGCGGCGATATTGAGCGGGAAAGGCAACGAGCGGATGGCGTTCACGACGGCTTCAACGGCCTTGATGCCGGTCGTAATGATCGAGTTGCCCTGTTCAACACCGGCGCGAGCGGTGTCGGAGGCTGCCATGGCGGTATCGCTGGTGACCTTGGCTGCGGTCTGCGCGCCAATGAGGCCAATCTTCACCGCGGCATTCTTGATGGCGATCGCCAGTTCAAAGGCGCGGAACACCTTCTCGGCCGCCAGCAGCGCCTTGTAGCCGTCCGAGCCCTCCTTGAAGAAGCCCTTCGCGGCCGAGGCGAGATTGCCATAGTGATTAATCTCGGCCGATGCCTGGGCGGCACGCGCATCGGCATACTGGAATGAAGTGCGTCCATATTCGCGCTCGGCTTCAGCCACGCGCTGGGCTGCAGCCACCTGCGCCGAAGCAAAACGCGTGATCTCGACGCTGATCGCGCCAATAGCACCGCCAACCGAGCCAAAGGCATCAGCCATGTTCTGTGCCGCAGCCTCAGTGGCAGAGACCATGTCCTCCAGGCTCTGCAGGAACTGCTCCTGTTCGCCCTGCGCAAAGTCCGCCTCCATCAGGCGGGTGCGGGCCGCGCGATATCGCTCCCAAGCTTCGACACCGCGTTCCAGAACGATCTGCTCGCGTTCGGCTTCGAGATTGGCGAGTGCTTGAGCGCGGGCCGATTGGCCAAGCAGAGAGACCTGCTGTTCGAGCGGCGCAACTGTCTGGCGAAGGAACTCCGAGGTCGCGAAAGCCCGGGTCGCCTGTTCCCAGGCTTCGCCGGCTTGGAGAATTGCAATCCGTGTTTCGTCGGTCGGCGCCTTGAGCGCCGCCATGGCGACTTCCATCCGCTTGATCTCGATCGGGGTCTTGCCAATCTTCGCTGTCTCGAGCGCGAGGTTGGCGGCAAAGTCGCGGGCAGCTTTTAGCGCCCGTTCGGCTTCAGTTTCCTTCGGGCCTTTGGCGCTGCTGGCACCGTCGCTGCCGTCGCCGCGGATCTCGTCCGCCTTTGCGGCAAGCCGGGCTTTGGCAGCAGCGATGCTATTCTCCCGCCACCGCGCCGAGAAGGCATCCATCATGCCCATGGCATCGCCAAAAGCCGAGGCGAACTCGTCGCGGACCTGTGCGCCCATTCGGGCCGTCGAGCCGGCAAAGCTGTTTTCCATGCGCGGCAGAGCCACGCTCTCGATCCGGGTGATGGTGGCAAGGCCCACTCGATCGAGCATAGGGTTCACCCATTCGGCGAGCCAGTTGAGGGCAGCGATCGCTTTGTTGGCGAGGTATTCGATGCCGCTGATTGCCAGATTAGCGGCGCCCACGGCGGCTTCACCGATCACGCCGGGCAGTGCGGTCCAGGTGACTCGGATCGCATTGAACCCGCCAACCCAGCCAGCATAGAGAATGGCGACGGCGTATTTGCCAGCAGTCAGAACGGCCTCAAAGGCCGTGACAGCCCAATCCTTGAGGGTCGAGAATACCGAGCCTAGGTTGAGCCCATCCGAGACGGTCTTCCACAGTCCCTTCATGGTGTCGCCGATCGTGATCCCTACGGGGCCCAGCTTTTCCATTTCCTTCTTGGTGAGGCCGAGGCTTTGCGCATAGCGGTCTAGCTCGCCCGTCTGTTTGACGCTCGACTGGAACAGTTTGAATGCGCCGAACGCGATGCCGGCGGCAGCAGCGGCTGCGAGAAGATAGGGGTTGGTCAGTGCAGCCGCGGCAGCACTGGCAGCAAGCCCCAGCAGCGCCCGGGCCATGCCGCCGATGCCGACGCCGGCCTGCATTGCGATCTGCCCGATCTGCGTGCCCTGCTGCATGAACACGGTCATGGGTTTCTGGCCGGAGAACAGGCCGACCACCATGTCGTTGAGCTGAAAGACGAGGTTCTGGACATGATGCCCCGCAAGCTTCGCCGAACCACCCATGCGCGTGACACCGCCGCCACCGACCGCATTGAGCGCCCGGTCAGCACGCGAGGCGCTGTCCGCCATATCGCCCATCGCGCCTGCCACCGTGCGCTTCATGTCGGCCATCTCCTTTTGGAGCCGGGCGACGTTGGTGATCATTTCAATTTCGAGGGTGCCTGCTTTCACGTGCTGGGCTCCTTCGACATCATCAGCGCCCGGAAGGCGTTGGTCACTTTCCGGGAGACTTCATCTCGGTTGAGGACGGACGTGGCAGTCCATGGAGGCGGGCAATCAGGCTCGCGGGCGCGGACGGTTTCAGCGACGAATTCGATAGAAAGCCGTCGCAAGAGGCGGACCAGCCACGGAGGCAGATCGAGCCCCATGCAGTGCTGCCACTCGCCAATCGTGGCCCAGGAGATGGGGACTGCGCCCATCGCGCCGGGATTGGTGGGGCCGACTTCCATGAGCCAGTCGATCACCCAAGGGGTGCGTATGGGTGGAAAGTCCGGAGCAAGGTCGTCGATGGCCATTCGCTGCAGGCGGGTCAGCGGATCAGCATGGGTGTCGGGTTTGATTTGTTTGGTAGTGCGCGGCTTGGGAGCCGTGCCCAGCCACGCCAGTTGCCGGGCGTAAAGGCTCAGCTCTCGGCCGAGCTCTTCGTAAAATTTGCCCAGTCATTGATGTGAGCGGCGACCTGCGTGGCGATGAACCCGATCGATGGATCGGCATAGGCCTTGCGAAACAGTTCCTGGCCTTCGAGCCCGTCGGCGGGCGGATAGGTGAAGCCGTTGAAGCTGACCGTGCAGGCAGCCAGAAAATCAGCCTGCTCGGCAAGCTTCTCCTCGGCCGTCTGGTCCATCTTTCCGCGCTTCTTGATCTTGTCCATCAGCTGGTTCTGCTGGCGAGCCTGGGCGCGCTGGTAGACCTTGGAGCCTGGACCGTAGACCGTGATCGAGAGGCGCTTGCCCTTTTCGTCGAACAGCGGGGCGTCGTCGCCACCCACCAATTCGAGGGTCGAGGTATCGGTGGCGGCGAGCGTCGTGATGTCGAACATCAATGTTCTCCTTGGCAATGTCGCAATGATCTGGGAAATGCCGGCCCGAGTGCGGGCGTGGCGGAATTGGTAGACGCACCAGATTTAGGTTCTGGCGCCTAACAGCGTGGGGGTTCGAGTCCCTTCGCCCGCACCATGCCGATATGGCTGCGCGGATGTGGCGGAATGGTAGACGCCCGAGACTTAAAATCTTGTGAGGGTATCCTCGTGCGGGTTCGAGTCCCGCCATCCGCACCACAGCATCATTATGGCGCGAGTACTTCAACGATACCGACACCGGCGGAGTTGGTGGTGAGTTCGAGGGTCACGGTGGCAGTGGTGATCTGATCGACCGAACCGACATTGACCTTGAAGCTCATGACTTGCGCCTGGAAATAGTACTTGTCGCCGTTCTGAGTGGTGACGAGGAAGCTGTGATCAGCGTCCGAGAGCGAGGCAGATTTGAGCAGGATTTGGCCGGCATCATCAGTGTCGAGGCCGAGTTGGATCTGCATCGTGCCCTGGTTAAAGCTGCCCTTCTTCTTGACGACGCCGCGGCTACCGACTGGGTTGAAGGTGACGAGATTGAACTCGCGGCCGAACTCACCGAGGTCGGAGACTTCGCCGACCACGGTCATGGTGAGCGCATTGTAGCCGGTGGCGTCAAAAGTCGCAGGGGTAGAGGCCGACACCTTCAAGGTGGTGCCGGCGGAAGTCCGAACTGTCATGGCAATGGGTCCTTATGAAGGTGAGGCTCAACGCGCCTCGTTGAATGAGACGCGGAAGTCCTGCGTCTGCATGTGGATGCCGGTCTCCTCGTCGAGGAAATCAGGACCGGCGGAATCGGTGTGGACGGTGACGTCGGTCAGCCCGTCGATGGCGGGCATCTGGTCGGCAGCGGCATTGCGGACAGCTGCGATAATGGCTTTCACTTCAGGGTAGGTCCGGGCCAGAACGGCCACCTGCACGCGTTCGGTGACGCGGCGTTTCGGGCCTGGCGCAGGAATGTTGCGATCCACGCCGCTGACCGACATCAACGATATGGCCGGCAAGTCCGTGCCTTGTGGCAGCATCCCGGCGGCAATCCGCGCGACAGGTACGAGCGAGGTCAGCCCGGTGTCGGCCACCAGGAGCGAGCGAACCGCGATCACCCCGTTCATTCGTCGTCGACCTCGAGGGTTGGCGCCTTGAGGTTCCCGATCTGGACCCGGTGGGCGATGTAAGCACCCATGGCATTCACCGCTTCCTCCGCTTTCTGGTCAAGCGCGGGGCGCAGGAAGGGTTTTGCAGCGTGACCCGGGTGCATGACGGTGGGGCCGACGAAGTTCTCGCCAATCTTGAGGCTTCCGCGCTTCACCATCTTGTTGATCGTGCCGATGCTGACTTTTCGGGGCCCGTGCCGGGTCTCACGCACCGGCCTGTCCGCCTCGGAAACCGAGATCAAGTGAGGTGCGACCCCATATTCAATGAACAGCCCGAGATAGGAGCCGGACCCGCGCAGTTTGACGTAGGATGAGAGCTTGGCGCCCTCGGTCCGGGTGCCGATCCCGATCGCGCGCTTCAATTGTCCGTTCTTTACGGGGACATTGGCCTTGGCCTGCTGTTGAATGACCTTGGCCCCGGCACGCAGACCGCCACGGATCACGTTGCGTTCGAGGTTTTTGGGCAGTTCATCGAGCAGACGCAGCAGTTCCGGGCCGCCCCTGAGCCTGATGGTCATGGCGCGGCTCCTTCGCTGGAGAGTTCTTCAGTCATGATCTCCATGGCCTCGCGCCGGCCAATGGTGGCCGGTCCGGAAATGATCTGATGGGTGCGATTATCAATGATGATCCGCATATCTGCGGCGAGCCCTGCGAGATAACGGATGCGAATGCGGGCAGGACGGCGGCTGATCTGGATGCTGTCGGCGAGACGCTGGGCCCGTGAGGGCAGAATGTCCTTCACTTCAGCCCAAACGCAGGCAAATTCGGTCCAGGTGACGGCTTCAGTGCCGTATTGCGGGTCGCGATCCACCACCTTGCGCTCGATTTGGATCCGCCTGTCGAGCTTCGAGGCTAGATCCAGCGGCATTGGAGCTGACCCACCAGTGTATCGAAGGCGAGACAGGGCGCGCCTTCGCGGTTTTCGAACATCGAGGCGGTTTTGACGAGGATTGCAGCGCGGGCGATCGCCAGATCCGCGTCATACTCGCTAAATCCGGCCGAGAGCGTGATCCGGATCAGACCGTCCGCGCCCAGTTCCGGCCATGACCTGCCAGAGGCCGGACGGATGCGGGTGAACCCATTGCGCTTACGAGCAACATAGTCGGTTTCCGGCAAAGTGACTGCTGCTCCATTCACGGCCGTGTAGCGGATCTCGGCTACCGTCACCGGACGAACCGGCACGGTGATCTCCGGCGACCAGCTTTCAAGCTGGAGTTCGAGCGTCTGCTCGCAAAGCTTTAGCCCGGTCAGCAGTTCCAGCTCGGCCTGGGCGGCATCAAGTTTTGCTCCCAGCAGCAGATCCTCGTCGCGGCCATCAAGGCGCAGCTGCTGGCGCGCTTCCTCGAGCGTCACGGCCCGGTCCTGAGGCGGCTCGAGCGTGACGATCTCGGACATTAGCCGGCCTTGTTGCGCGTATTGGCGCCGGCCTTGTTGGCAATCGGCGGCTGCTCGGCAGGTTCAGCGGTTTCCGGAGCCTCAGGCTCAGGCGCTGATGCCGGCTTAGCCTTGGTGGTCGGCGCGCCATCGACTTCGATGGCAAGTCCGCGCTCGATCAGGCTTTTGCCCGCAAGATCATCGATCTCGAAGATCTCGCCGGTGGTGATGTTGTCAGAGCTCACCGAGCTCACGTGAATGGTATCGAGTGCCTGCAAATGCATGGGCTATCTCCTTGGTAAGTTGGATGGGCTGACCTTCAGGCCAGCCCATCCCAGTTCATCAGACCTTGGTCGCCGCCGTGGCCGCAGCCGCAAAGTCACCCTTCACGAAGGCCTCAGGACGATAGACTGCAAGAGCGAGACGTTCTTCGGCGAGCACCGTGACTAGGTTCTTGCGGAAGTTCTGGTCATCCTCGGTCGAGATCTCGACCACCGCGTCCATGCGGTCGAAAATCTGGGCGCCAAGCTGGAAGGCACCGGTCAGGAACTTGCCGGTCGCCATTGACTGAGTGGACACCACCGGCTGGCCCCAGAGCGTGGGCGTGATCGTCCCCTGCGGGTTGCCGACGATGAACTGGCCTTGGCCATCCTTCAGCAGCTCGATCGCCGCCCAGTCCGCCGGGTGAAGCACCACGCCGGTCGACATGAGTTCGGACAGGGCGGTCTGTAGCATGGCAAGGCGCAGCACATCGATCCGGGTCACCGTCGCCGGAATGGTGATCGGCGGCGTGAACGCGGTAGCCTGCGTGTAAATGCCGGCGAGATCCGTGCCCGTGCCGCTACCATTGAGCAGCTGGTTTTCTTCGACCAGTGCGAGGCCGTAGCGCAGACGCCCGTCGATATAGGACTGAAGCATCGGCACATCGTCGAGGATCTGGCGGGTCGCCAGAACCCAGTGGGCGATGGTGGTGACGTTGCTAGTCAGAACATCGAACTTGATGTCGGACTGCGGCTTGGTCGGGCCCGTGGTTTCCGAGACGGTCGCGGCCGCATTGGCGTAGCCCGTTTCCTTGACATACTGCACCGAATTGCTGGCAGTCCGCCCCGGGGTCAGCAGGTCGCGCACCGTCAGACGGCGCTGGCCGGGCATGATGATGCCAGGGGCGCGGTCAGAAACGATGAGATCACCGGCCGAACCATTGGCATCGGTGGTGAGCGCAGAAATGATGGCCTTTACCTCAACGCTGGCGCGCCCCCGAACCGTATTGTTACCAAGGAAGGCCTTGATGGCCTCATCAGCCACGACCTGCTCGCCGATCGTCTTGAACTCCGGCGAAGCGTCATCAGCCACGCGGCGGGCGAGCTTCTGCTCGACCTCATCGAGCCGTGCCTTGGCTTCGTTGAGCGCTGTCAGCGCTTCGTCTGCCAGTTCCTTGGTGGCGTTGGAGAGGTCTTCGCCGCGCTGCGCTTTGCCCAGCGCTTCTTCAGCCAGTGCCTTCACCTTGTCGTGCTTGCCCTCGAGATCGGATTTGATCTCGTCGTGGCGGGCATCGAGAATACCGCGCAGTTCAGCCTGCTTGGCATCAAGGGTCGATTTGACTTCACCGAGGCGCGCGTCGAGCACGCCTTTCACTTCGCCGGCAAGCTGCTCGGCGGTCTTCTGATCGCTCATATAATTTGTCCTGTGTGGGAGTGGGTTCAGGCGCGAAGCTGCGCCTGCAAAGCCGACAGGAAGTCGGAAGGGGTGCTGCCAGACTCACTCCGGAACAGCGGCGCCAGGCCTTTGCCCGCAATTGCGGTGGCTTGGCTTTTCGAGAACCCTGCCTCGCGCAGGAAATTCTCAAATTCGGGAAGCGTCGGGAGCCGGCCATCCTCGACGATCGATTTCACGCTGGTGATCACCGCGCGCTCGTTCATCGGGATGGTAACAAGGCTCACCTCGTAAAGGGCAAGTTCGAGAAGCTGTCGGGTCTTTCCCACCAACTGCTCGCGGATCGTGCGATAGCCAATCGAAAGGCCTCCGATCGCACCGTCACGCACCAGCGCATGAGCCTCTTGGCCAGAACGCGAGGTGAGCGAGATCTGGCCTTTAACCACAAGGCCATCGCGGCTTTCGGCAAAGTCCGTCCACACGCCTGCCGGGCGGGTCTGATCGTGATACATCAGCATCGGCACAGACTTGCGGCCTTTTAGGGACCGGGCGAGTGCTCCGGGCACGATGACATCGCCGCCTGCATCGACATTGCCGTAACCAGCCGCGAGCCCCTCGATCTTCCCGTCTTCGGTGACGGCCTTGGTATCGAGAACAAAATCGAGATGGTTCATTGGGCAACTCCGGGATCTGCAGGCGGCAGCGCAGGCACAACGCTCGTGCCGGCCTGCGTAATGGGTACATTCTGCATCTGCATGCGGGGGACATCGCCGCCCACGACAGGCGGCAGGTTTTCAAGGGCGCGGACCTCGTTGATGGTCATCACGCCGTTCGAGAGCATCTGCTGGTAGAAGGAGGCCCGCGCGCCGCTGTCGCCGCGCAGCAGACCCTCGAGGTTGAACTCAATGACGAGGCCAGCCTGACGATCAGCCGGAGAAAGCAGCTGCTTCGCCAGCGCCTGCTCGATGCGTTTCAGACGTCGTCGCAGCGTGAACTTCTGAAACCCCAGCGTCTGCTGCTCGAGGCCGGTACCCCAGCTCGTGGTCTTCTCAGTGTGTCCGACCATGAAAGGCGGCACGCCGAAAAAGCGGCAGACCTCCTCGACCGAGAAGGCCCGGCTCTGCAGCATCTGTGCATCTTCCGGACTGATCGAGAGCTGAACCCAGTCCATCCCGCGATCGAGCAGCATCGGCCGCCCGGCATTGATCGCGCCGGCAAACTTCTCCTGCAGCAGCTCCTCGGCCATTTTGCGTTGATCGAGGGTCAGCGTGTCGGCAGTCTTCAGGAGCCCAGAGGGGCGCACCCCATTGCGAAACGTGTCGCCCGAGGCTCGTTCGATCGCCTGGGCGAGCCCGAAGGTCTGGCGGCCGAACGAGAGGGTCGAAAGCCCGCCCAGAGGATTGCCACCGAAGCCCCGGATGTGGAGCATGTTGTCCTGAGAGGCGATCTGCCGAACGCCGTTGTCCGACCACTCGTATTCGAGGCTGCCGTCGCGCAGACGGCGCACGGTCATCAATTCCGGCGCGATTGGTACGCTGAGCGCCACCACCCGGCCATTGCTGCCCCGGATGATCTCGGCATAGGCATTGCCATTGAGCTCAATGCAGGCGCAGATGAACTCCCAGAAATCGACCGCGGTCTGGTCGGCATTGGGGCTGTCATGCAGGATCCGGTAGAGCGGATGGTCAGTTGCTATCGTCCGCGCGCCGCCTCGGGTCCGGTAGACCATGAGCGGCAGCGAGGCGATCGTGCCGGCCAGCAAATTCACGCAAGCCCAGGCCGAGGCGAGCCCTAGGACCGAGGTGGTCGAAACCACCTCGCCAGTTGTAGTCGTGCGCCCACCCACCGCCTGCACCAGCCGTGGATCGGTGAGGCCGATAGAGCGCGCGATGTAGCCGAACGCCTTCTGGAAAATGTTCATGCCTTCAGGCTCTTCAGCCAGTCGTCAATGGAGCCGCTGGTGTCGCCTGCCATTGCCGCCCCCACTGCCATGCACAGCGCGACGGCTGCGTCGATCTTGTTGATGGCCCGCTGCTTGGAGAGCCACTTGTTGTCCCAGCGGTCGGTCTCGGTGACCGCCGACATCATTGCAGAAATGAGGACCGGATTGCGCTTCAGGCGGATGCGGCCCTCTAATATCAGTTCTTCAAGGTGCCGCAGCGAGCCCGGCATCCAGAGGCCTTCGGTCATCTCACCCGCTGGCTTGGCCCGCTTGGTGCCGCCCTGCGGATGCTCGACAAAGGTCAGGTCGAGCCCGAGCTCGGCCACTTCTTCCTCGAACCGGCGAAAGGCGTAACGGTCATAGGCGACCGCCTCGACCCGGTAGTCCGAAGCAAGTTCGGCGAGTGCCTGCGCCACATGACGAAAGCTGATGTTCTCGCCGGTCGGCGCATTCAGAAATCCGTCTGCGACCCAGAGGTCGTATGGCTGTTTGTCCCGCAGCACGCGTGCCGCCAACGTATCGCCTGGCGTCCAGACTTCGACCCAGGCATCAAAGCAGGGCTTGCCGTCCTTCTCGCCATTGCGCTGGACTGCCGCCAATGCGGTCAGGTCGCGGTTCTGACTGAGGTCGAGCCCGAGCCAGACAGACTGACCGGCCTTGGGCTCGAACTCTGCAAGCAATGGCTCGAGCGTTGCCCGAGCCATCCAGGCAGTTTCGGCATCGGTCCAGACGCAGAAGTGAAGACGCAGAATTCCGTTGAGCTGTCCGGGGATAGCCTTGGCCTGGGCCACGACCTCCGAGAGATATTGCTCCGTAATCGTCACACCCAGCAGCGGGTTTGCCTTGATCCAGCAGCTGGGGTCGCTCAGCGGATCGTCGCCCTCATCGAGCGCGCAAACGTAGCTGAACGTCGTGTCGTCGATAACCTGACCCAGAAAGGTCGGGTCGGTCACTGCATCGGGATTACCAGCCGCAACCCGGACCGCGTGTTCGTGTTCCTCCCACGCGACTGAGTTGCGGTCCGAACCGGAGTTCGTGATCATGAACAGCAGCGGATCGCGGCGGAACTTGAAGCCGCGCTCCAGCATTTCGATGATCGAGCGATCCGGAAGCTCGTGGATCTCGTCCGCCAGCACAAAGTATGGCCGCGGGCCCGAGCCAGTCTTGCCGGTATCGCGCGACACCGGTCGAAAGAAGCTTCCGCTTGCCAGATGCGCGATGTTGAATTCGCGCCCCGGACCGCCCGAGAAGTTGAGCCTCCGATCCAAGGCTGGTGATTGCCGGACCATCCGCACCGCATCGCGGAACAGAATGTTGGCCTGCTCCTTCTTGGCCGCCGCCGCGTAGATCTGGGCGCCGGCCTCCTTGCAGGCGGTCATACCGTAAATGCCAATGCCGCCAGCAACCGGGGACTTCCCGTTACCTTTGCCTTGTTCGATGTAAGCCCGGCGGAACCGGCGCCGGCCGTCTTTTCGCTTCCAGCCGAACAGCGAGCCGACGATGAAGGCCTGGCTTGGCTGGAGTTCGAAGGGTTGCCCCTCAAACTGGCCTTCTGACAACTTCAGCACCTCCTCGAAAAAGGCGAAGGCGTGGTTTGCGGCCTCATGGTCGAACCAGATGCCATCCTTACGCTTCAGATCGTCGATGTGCCGCTGGCAGGCATTACGAACGTGCGGCCCGGCAACAATCTCACCCGACACCACCGCCTTGGCATAGGCCAGCGTGCGGTCAGGCGAAGAACCGGTCGGCGGGATCGCCAGTTTCTTGCGGCGGCTCGGCCGAGATCCTGCTCCTGGCACTGGGCGTCATCCCGAATTCTGCGGCGTAACGCATCATGTCCGCCGCCGCCTTGTTGGCGGTGCCCACCAGTGGGTTCTGGATCGCGTTGCCGTTCGATGTCTTGATCATGAGGCCGCCGGTCAGCTTGTCCTTCTCGGCCATCTTGGCGATTGCGCGCTCAGCCTGAACCCAGCGTCCGTAGGCTTGTGTGTAAGCAGCGAGCGCAGCCCGATCGATTTGGGAGAGGATCCCGAGGTTGAAGAGCTCGGTTGCTACCCGGCTCCATTCCTCGACCGCGTCGGCGGAAAGGTGGGCGGGCGCCGCCGGGATCGCTGCCTTGGTCTTGGCTTCCTTGCGGTTCAGTGTCCGCTTGCCGGGATTACCCGTGACCAGCTTCAGATGGGTAGGCTTGGGTTTCGTTCCGGGTTTCATGGCCGAGCGCCTTCCTCTATGTCTCGCGCCTGACCGGTTCCAAGCCTCCCAAATCCGAGGACACGACGATATTTGAATTTCTGATCATGGCCGTTGCCGCAGCGATTGCACCGCAAGGAACGACGTTTACTTGCACGCCGACCCGGGTCTGGGACGGTGATGGGCCGGTCTGGTGCGCCGAAGGTCCGCGTATCCGCCTGTCCGGCATCGCTGCGCGTGAAAGCGACGGTAGCTGCAGATCCAATCAGCCATGCCCGCGTGCCTCAGCGGAAGAAGCTCGAGATGCGCTGGTCAGGCTGATCGGCCGCCCGGTTGGCGTGTCGCGTGAAGGGCATATTCTGGTAAGCGGTCCGGCAATGGAGTGCCGCTCTGAAGGCGGGGCCGGTGGGGCACGAACTGCGGCTTGGTGCGTGTCGCCGAAATCTGGCGATATCTCTTGCGCGATGGTCAGGGGTGGCTGGGCTCTGAGATGGGATCGGTACTGGCGGGATCATCGCTGCTGACGATCCCAGCTATTTCATTGAAGGTCCGGCCATCGCCTTCGAGGGTAGCAGTCTTGCCGGTAAAATCCTGCCAGCGCTTCACGGCGACATCGATGTAAGCGGGGTTAAGCTCGATGGCATGCACTGCGCGGCCGGTCATCTCGCCGGCGATGATAGTGGTGCCCGAACCAGAGAAAGGCTCATAGACCGCTTGGCCTGGGCTGGAGTTGTTCTCGATCGGGCGCTTCATGCACTCGACCGGCTTTTGCGTTCCGTGACCCGTCTCGTTCTTCTTGGGCTTGGCGATATGCCAGACGGTCGTCTGCTTGCGGTCGCCGGCCCAGTGACCTTTTGCGCCCTTTTTCACAGCATACCAGCACGGCTCATGCTCCCAGTGATAATCGCCGCGCGAGAGGACGAGCTGGCCCTTGTCCCAGATGATCTGGGAGCGAAGCATAAGATCGCAGGCAGCTAGGCTGTCGCCGACCACGCCCGCATAAAGCCCAGCGTGCCAGACATAGGCGACATCGCCCGGGAACAATGCCCAGGCTTCGCGCCAGTCGGCCTTATCGTCGTTCAACACCTTGCCTTTGGCGGTGCCAGAAGCGGCAACGCCGGCCTTCTCACGCCAACCCGGGTCATATTCGACGCCATAGGGCGGATCGGTCACCATCAGATGGGGAGAGACGCCGTTCAGTGCCTTGGCGACCGTATCGGCATCGGTGCTGTCGCCGCAGACCAGCCGGTGCTTTCCCAGCAACCAGACATCGCCGGGTTTGGCGACGGGATCGATCGGAGCCTCGGGGATCTCGTCCGGGTCGGTGTTGCCCTCGGTCTTCTCGGCCAACAGCTTTGACAGCTCGTCGTCCGAGAACCCGGTCAGCATCAGGTCGAAGTCGAAGCCCTGCAGATCGCCGAGTTCGACGGCCAGCAGTTCGAGGTCCCAACCAGCGTTCAGCGCCAGCTTGTTATCCGCGATGACGTAGGCCTTCTTCTGGGCTTCACTCCAGCCCTTGGCGACCATGGTCGGGATCTGGGTCAAGCCCAGCTTTCGCGCAGCAAGCAGACGGCCATGACCAGCGATCAGGCCGCCATTTTCATCGACGAGGATCGGATTGGTCCAGCCCCATTCGCGGATTGATGCCGCGATCTGGGCGACCTGCTCATCCGAGTGCGTGCGGGAGTTGCGCGCGTAGGGCGTAATCTTCTCTATCGGCCAGAGCTCGCTGCTCTGGGCCGGCCAGTTCTGATCCATAGATGTCCTAGAAACGGGTTCGGCCGCAGGAGCCCGGAAGGCTTGCGGCACTTGTTTGCAATGTTGAAAAATCGCTATGGGCGTTGGTGGTGGGGCCTGTAGCTCAGTTGGTTAGAGCTGGCCGCTCATAACGGCTAGGTCGCGGGTTCGAGTCCTGCCGGGCCCACCAATCAAATCAGATCGAGTTCGTTCAGCACCTTGGCCGTGTCGAGCAACTGATCGGTCCGCACTATGATCTCGATGGCCATGCTATCGGCGGAGGCACTTGCATAGACGCCGCCCTCGTAGAGTTCCTCCTCGATCGTCTCGAGCACCGTGACGATCCGGCTACGGTCGAAATTCTCGGGCAGAGTGCGGATCGCAAGGCGAATGGTGCTGGTGATGCCCGCGCTCATTCCGCTTCTGCCATGATTTCGTAAAGGCCGACAAAGCCAGTCAGGTAGGGTAGCCCCTTAGGGATACTGGTTTCGCGCGATGTTGCGCGGTCGATCTTCCATCCCATCCAGCGGGTGATGGCTGCGTCGATCGCTGCACCAATAGTAAGCCCGGCGTGAATCCCATTGTGCACGTCGTCTGCGAAGTGCCGGCCGTGGCGGCTATCGAGAAAATCCCGAACGCCCTCGGCGCTTCCACCGGTGGCCTTGGCAACTGCCGGGAATACTATCCCCCAAGCTTCCTGAGCGTCCGTAAAGCCAGCTGCAGTTCCGAAGAAACCCCAGGCTTCGTTCGCAGTCGGAAGGGTCGGCTTGGTCATCTGCATCGCTCCGTCTTTGTGAAGCGACTACCGCTCTGTTCGGAGACGATAGCAACTCAAATAGACGGAATTCTGAGACTTTCGGGTTTCTGACCCCCGGTCGCTGACTCGCGGTTGCGAAAAGTTTGGGCCAAGCGCGGTGTCCCCCGCCGAGGGGCCAGACTTTGGGATCCCGCCCCCCTCTATTTGCAATCAGCCGAATGTGTCTAAATGGGCCGAGAGGTGGATGATGGCAGACATTCAGAAGGAACTGGCCCTTCGGCTGGCCTGGTACATTGATCGTTACGGCGAGATCCCGCAGAACGATCAGGCTATGCTTTGGGGCGTCGCAACCGGCAGGCTCCAAAATGAAACTGCAACGCGCCTTGCGGATCTCACCGATGAGATCCTGGAGTACTTTAGAACTATCACTTAGCCGGATAACGGCCATCCATCGGGGCCCACGGCGACCGTCCTGCGTTTGCCGAATTGTTCGGCAGTCCGCCTGGCATGGCACTCGGCGCAGAGGCAGCGAATGTTGCTGTCCTCATCCGATCCACCATGGGCCAGCGGCACAATATGGTCAGGTACCGTCGCCTCGCGGACAATCCCGGCGGCGGCGCAGTCGCGGCATAGAGGTTCTGCCTTGAGGCGCCGAATGCGCTGGGCGACCCCGCGTCTTCCACGAAGTCTATGCTTTTGATCGCATTCCGCGAGATGGTTAGATATAATCAATCCAAAGTCTAATCCGGGATCGAAGTGGGATTCGTATGCCACCAAAGAACGTAAGGGTGACTGCAGAAATTTGGGGTGCCGGTCCTGGGATGGGCGGCACTTCCTATGTCGAATTCAAACTGAATGACGAAGTTTACGACGTGTTCGCAGGTGGAACATCACTCGATGGTCGAGAAAAGCTAGGAGAGGTGAAGCTTTCGGATGGCTGGCGAGGCCGCGTTTCCTTCATTGTTGAGAAATCCCCGCCGTATCATGAGGAAAAATCCCCCGATGATATCGACGTTCGTGGCGCGAAAATCCCAGAAGCTCAGCTTCTTGCCGCTGCCTGGTCAGGCGAAGCGGGATGTCAATTCGTCGGTCTAGTGCTGGAGTTAGACGATGTCGAAATCGAAAATATGATCGAACAGACGCAAGATGATTTGGCAGGCGCCATAGATACGGTCGCGTATGCTCGCTTTGAGCTAGGCTGTGACGACGCAGATGTTTTTCGTGAAATACGTAATATGGTTGAACTCAACAGCGTGGATTGGGACATGTTGAGATCCAGTTTGGATGCCAAGGCTGCTGCGGATAGTGCCAAGCTTCAGCTTGAGAGGGAGACGGAACGGCGCACCAGGGAGGGCGCCATAAGCCCGCACAAAAGTGAAATTGAGATTATTATAAAAGCTTGGGCTTCTAATGAGGAGCAAAATGGTCGTGCAGCAGGCCCTGGCCTAGTTGCCGCTTTGAAGTACGCCCTGGAAAATTACGTCGTTCGAGAGGGGCAAATGCCAACTGGGCTTTTTGAATTCAACTTTTCGTATAAAACTTCGACATTTGGCAGACCCAAGACGCGAGTTATCGAGGTGGATCTAGATATGGTCAAGCCTAACTGAGTACGGATGTTTTCTTAAAATCCTATGCTTATGAGCCTGACCCTCAGCAATGAATGAGTCAGCCTGAAACGAACAACGCCCGAAAGCCTGTGGGCTCCGGGCGCAGTTCTGAGCTTTGAATTTCGGAACAGATACGCTCCCAACAATGCTTCGTCAACAACAAAATTACATTTTATCGATGAATCACAGTTTGTTATTTCAAATGCTAGGCGGACGAGACTAAGCCGCAACCGCTACTAATGCGGAAGAGCCGGCACAGTGCATCAAGCCCATGCCCGAGGTTTCTGAGGTCCGCTGGCGACCAGAATGCGGCGTCGGCATCTTGGCAAACCAATGCATGGACAAGGAGGCTCGGCTTGCGGCCAACCATTCCCGGGGCATCACTGTCAGCAGTTCGAAGCATCAGAATTGCACTGGCCGCCTGCTTGCGAACGCGCTCGACCAACTCAGGATCTGGCTCTGGAGCACTGCCACCGAAGATCCCCTCGTTGATCAGCAACGCGGTGACGGAGCGCGGCTGGTCCATGGGCAAACCCATGACAGCCCGGTGGCGAGCCATTATCTCCCCGTAAAGCTGTCCGGCTGCATATTGGTCGGCGCTCAAGTGTCCGGCAAATGCCAGTCGACCCATGGCGGTGCCGAGCCGTTCGTCCTTTGCCTGGCGCGCCGTTACGCCGTAATGGCGCTGCCTGGCCTCAAGCACGGTCGACATCGCTTCGCGCTGGGTTTCTTCCCTTGGCCGCTTACCGCAGGGTAAGCGTTTGCCTGGCTTACGTTTACGGCCGCGCGCCATTCGCACCTCCGTACAGTCGTTCGCCGATTGCGCGGATTGCCTCTCGCTCAAGGGCTGTGAGCCGTTGGTCGCTGACCGAGACAGCAAGGATACCATTGCGCCACCCATCGCGGCGGAGCTGTTCACCGTCTCGCTGCCGAGCGCTGTCATAGATCCGGGAGGTCATGCCCATCAGCGCACCTCCCTGAGTAGAGCGGCATAACCGATCACATCCACGACGCTGTCGACATGGCCTGGATCGTAAGCCAGCCGGGCAAGCTTCAGATCGATCATGCATAGTGCGACTTGCGCAGGCGTGATGGGTGTGCCCAACGTGATCGACCAGCGCTTGGCGATTTCACCGAACTGCTCGGCGGGATCTCCGTAATCGTCCCGCCGCTCTTCGAGCACCTTGGCGGTGTGGCCGAGAATGGACCAACTGGTCATCGGACACCTCCACGGGTCTCAACGGCCCAGAGGAGTATGGCGATCGCGTCGGCCTCGTTGTCATCGGCTGGGGCAAACCCGCGTTGCCGCACGGCATCGATAACAGCAGCCTTGTCGGCATTGCCCTTGCCGGTTGCAAAGCGCTTGATGGTCCCGACAGGCACGCCTTGATAAGCGACTAGGCGTTCTTCGCACCATGCGGTCAAAATGCCGAGCAGCCCGCCGTAGACGTGGGCGGCGTCAGTGCCGGCATGGCGACGGACCTCCTCAAAGTAGATCGCCTCGATCGGACCTGCGTCTTCATCCAGCTGATCTAGATATCGCTTGAAACGCAGGAAGCGAATGCCGCCGCCATCATAGCGGGAGTGTTTCAGCGATACCGTGCCGCTGGTGATGAAGTCATCACCCGTCTTGAGGGCCCAGCCTGAGGTCGTGCCAAGGTCAAGGGCGAGGACAGCACCGGGGCCCAAGCCGGCAGCAGATGTGGTGGGACGGCCTATATCCGAACATTCGGATGCGCCTGAGGCTATCTGGTTCAAAGCAATCCTCCAAACGAAGGATCGCCGCGTCGAGAGCCGATATAGCTCGCGGTCTAGGGGCGGAGAAGCAAAAGAAAAGGCTCAGTGATAAATCTGAAACTCAAATTTTGCTCAGGGCCGGAAAATGGCTGAATGTCATAGAGTTGGTCTGATATCTCAATATCTCAATATCTCAATATATATATTAAATACCTAAGCCATCCATCTCCTCCTCCCCCTTTATCGCGCGCGCGAGAGAAATGGAGTTTTTGAGGAAATGCAAAAAACCCCAGTTTCCTGGGGCTCCGGGCCATTGAGAAATTTCATTGAGGCTTTTTTGTCGCTGAGAATTAGCTGTTGGAGACCGAGCTTTGCAGTGGTCAGAGGACTGCTTCCAGTCCCTTGCGCTCGATCAGATGCAGCAGCTTCAGCGAGGAGCCGCTGGGATGCTTTGCTCCCGCCTCCCACTGGCGCACCGTCGATGGACTAATGTTCAGAAGCGAGGCGAGGACCGTCTGGCTGATGGACTGTCGAGCTCGGAGCGACTTGATCTTTTCCGCATCAAAGTCAGGCACTGGCTCAAGGCACAGAGTGTCAAACTTGCGCATTTGACGTTGGTCGATGAAGCCGAGCTTTTCAAAGCCTGCAGCCGTCTCATGGAGCGCCGCAAGCAGATCGCTCATCGACTTAGCTTTCGTCGCCAAATCAATGACTTCGAGATCTTGCCGCTTGAAAGGACTGTACCACTAAGTGGTATAGTCTGAAAGCCCCACAATGATTGGGCCATGGGCGGGTGTGTGTTGTCACAAAGCCTTCCTGCCCACGCACCAACCTCTCAGGCAATGTCAAAATAGATGCGCTTCGCCCGCCCGCGGGCACCTTTGGCGCGCGGTATCTCCATGATCCGGATCATCCCAGCTTCCTCAAGGTGGGCGACGACCTCAGTTCGACGCCGCCGATCAACCGTTTGCGTTTGCCGCGACAGTTCGTTCCCGTCGATACCGGCACTCCCGGCATCCGCGATGACCTTGTGGACCTTTTTGACGCAGGCCTCGTACTCATTGTCGGCAACACGTTCTTTCACTGCCTGCATCAGCGTCTGAACGCTTCGGCGCGCAATACCCATGCCCCAGTCAAGGTCGGCGGTCGTAATTGCCGGATTTCCGGGATTATCAGTGATAGCCTTGATCAAAGCGAGCTTGGCCGCATTCTCAGCCAGTCGGGCGATGATGCCCGTCAGATGGGTCCCTTGGTGCCGGCGGAGCATATCGATTTGCTCCTCGCGCATTGCCCGTGCACGCAGCTCTGCCTGGGGCGTCGCATAAGACACCGTCCACGGCTTGGGGATAGCGGCTGCGGCATTCCCGAGCGGGAAGGGTGTGGATCCATCAGCACCTTTGGCCACGGCTTCCACAATGGCGACCAGATCAGCAGGTGGATCGTTGGGAACTAAATGATGCTGGGGATCGGGATAGTGGTTTTCGCTCTCGAAGATCAGCATGCGCGCAAGGCTGCCGTCGATGACGTTGTCGCTTGAGAGCGAGCCCCAGAATACTCCAGGCGTTGTGACGCCAAAAAGGCAAAGGCACGGCTGCTCGATAACCTCGCGGGGCTTTTCCTTCGTGTTGGCATAGGCGATGCCGAGGAATGTGCTGTCAGCCAGAGAATAGAACTCGGTGAGGTTATCGATAATTTCGGTCAGGTGCCGGGGAGCGCGCTTGCGATCCGCCGCCGATGAAATCAGGAACCCGACTTCGTCCAAGGGGAAATAGATCGACGGGTTTGCTGTGATAGCAGTGAGGAGACCTGCGCCCGACGCGATCTTAGATGAGCCAATGTGGTCAGCCAGGCCCGCGGCAATCATCAGTCGTGTCGATGCTCTCAGCGGATGATCCTTACCGCCCCCAGAATCAGCCACACCTATGGCATATATGTTTGTTCGCAGGTTCGTTGGCCCCGCATATCGCCGGCCAGCGGCAGCGCCGAACATCGCAAGACCAGCGCCGAGCGTAAGCCATGGTTGTGGAGACGGAGCGGAGGCACAAGTGTGCTCCACGAACTGAGCCAGAGCTCCGTCGCCTAGATCGCGAAGCCATCCAGGGGTGCCGAACCTGGGTGCAGGCTCAATAGCGACGTCACCATCTTCGATCTGCAAAGTCGCCGGAACCATGACCCTCCGGACCTTGGCCTTTTCGTTGGCAACGAACAGATCAAACTCCACATCCGCCATGATCGGCGCATGGAGCGTGGCTCCTTCAGGCGGGCTGTCTCGGCGAACCAGCTGGATAGCACGAGCCACTGCTCGACGTGGGTCACGTTGATCCAGAAAATGCCCCGAGATAGCGTTGGTGGGGTTGAGTAGGACGCCCATGATCTGGATGTCAGTGAGGCCCTCGTTCGCCATAAGGCGGGCAGCAGCGAGCCCATCACCTGAGCGGTCCAGTCCGGGCGGTGTTTCAATGGCGATCCGCAGTGGATCAAGGCTACCAAGCCCCAAATCATTTGGTTCCAGCAGCACCACCTCGGCCGGCAGCGTTAGAGTGTTCACGCTAATGGCAGCCCCGGCAGTCTTTGCCTGAGGGAAGCTCGCCGCCAGGTCCTCTGGGGCGTAGGTCAGCCCATCATCTGTGGAGGCCCAGCGCGCCAAGCACGCCTTGCGTCCGCGTGCGGCCTTTCGGCTATCGGGATAGTTCACCGATCCTGGCACCCGCATCAGCCGGTCGATGTTCTGGCAGGCATCCGCTTCGAACCAGTCGCGTACCTGAAAGTTGATAGCCTCAATACTATCGAGGTTGGCGCAAGGGCCCTCAAGCCGCCAGAAGGCCTGCAGGCCGCCGCCTGAATCGATGATAAAGCTCGGCGGGCAGCCGATACCCTGCAGAGCGGCTGTGATTTCCCCTTTGTCGAAGGCGCCGCCAGATTTGGGCGGATCGATATCAACGTGCACGAAACGAGCAGCACGAATATCGCGCTTACCAGGCTTTTTGTTGAGACCGGGCGCCACAATGTTGACGGTCCAGTAGACGTTGAACCCGTTGGCATTGGCTTTGACAGCTTCAGCCAGGGCGGTCTCGATATCAGTCCCAAAATCCTTACCGTGGACGCCAGGTCCACTGGGGTTGATCATCACGAGATGGATCTGGTCCAGGTTCGCAAACAACGGCCGGGCAAGTTCGGGATCAAATTGGAGCGTGCGCATCAGAACGGCACCTCGTTTTCCCAGATCTTGCTGACCTCGGCGCAGACCGAGACATAGGCATGGGTGAGGAAGGCGAGCCACTCCTCGGACGTGAGTACCGCCAGGTCGCTTTTGCCGAGGTCTTCAAGGAAGGCTCCGATGGCGGGGCTGGCCGCTGCGATCGCGCGTTGTTCATCAATATTGGCTTTCATCTGGCCTTTCCTTCGGGTGGCAATGTCGAGACATTTCATGGAGCAGGCCTGGATTGGGGGCGGCCTGTCGAACGGGGTTCGGGAGAAGTCGTGCCAGGCGAAACCGCGAGCCGCCCGGCCGCAAAAGCAGAGCCTCATGCCGCGAGCATCCGAGCATCAAACCGGTGACCGGAAATCTCGGTGTACTTGCCCTTTGTCCTGATACGGATGTGGGAGGGCTCGTTCAGCTCCTGCAGCCTCTCAAGGGCTGCATCAATGCTGCTCGGGACTGGTGCAGAGGCACGGCGGAGCCACCAACTCTCGGCTTTTGCCCGCGCGTATCCGGTATGCTCCAGGCAGATCCATTCACGGTAGCTGTTGAGCCCGGTGCGATAGTCTACCCGCAAAGATGGCGGCGATCCCGGCTTTTCGTGCCTGCGGTAGGTCACGCCTTTCACCTCGAGCCAATCAGGCTCGGTTGAGAGGATCGCGCGCACAGCCGGAAGCGTCGTCACCCGCCTTTCAGGGGGAGGAAACTCGAACCCGCAAGCCGGGCAGTACCGGGTCATGGTTCCACAAGCACAGCCGCACTCTGAGCACTCCTTGTAGGGTGCATCACCTTCACCCTTTTTCTTCTTCTCCGGGATGGACGGGTCATCGAAGGGACCGTGCCGCGCGATGTTCCCGCCAAAGTCGAGTATCAAGCAGTTGGTCTTGCCGGTCTCAGGCGACAGTCGGGTGCCCCGGCCAACCATCTGGATGTAGAGGCCCGTCGACTTGGTCGGGCGCGCCAAGGCAACAAGATCGACATGCCGGGCGTTGAACCCGGTGGTGAGCACGCCTTGGCTGACCAGGAACCGCAAGCGCTGCGCCTTGAAATCAGCAATGATCCGATCGCGCTCGGTTTTTTTGGTGTCCCCAAAGACCCCAGTCCCGGAGAACCCGCGAGCATTGAGCGCCTCGGCCAGCGCCTCGCAATGCTTGACCGTGCAGCCGAATACCAGCCAGCCTTGTCGGTCGCGGCCCGCTTCAACAATCCGGTCCGCAATCGCAGCGACCACATGGGCGTCCAGCGCTGAAGCTTCGAGCTGTGCTGCGATGAATTCACCGCCACGGGTGCCAACCCCGCTGGTGTCGATCTGCGTTGCCTGGCGATAGCTCACTGGCGGCGACAGCCACCCGTTGTCGAATAGCTCGCGCACGTTGGTTTCATGGGCGATGCCATCGAACAGCGCGCCTTCGCCCTGATCGAGCCTGCCGCTATCTAGACGGAAGGGGGTGGCGGTCAGGCCTACGATTTTAAGGGCGGGGTTGATGGTACGCAGGTCCGCCAGGAACTTGCCATACATCGTATCGGCATTGCGCGGGATCATATGGGCTTCGTCGATGAGCACCATGTCGACCCGGCGCGGCAGATTGTAGGCTTTCTTGTGGATCGACTGGATGGAGGCGAACAATAGCTGAGCGCCAATGTCCCGCCGCCCAAGCCCTGCTGAATAGATACCCCAAGGCGCCTCGGGCCAAAGCCCGGCCAGCTCCGCTGCGTTCTGCTCGACGAGCTCACGCACATGGGTGAGCACCAGAATGCAGGCGCCAGGGTCGGTGTCGAAGACCAGCTTTGCCCACTCGGCGATGACAAGGCTTTTGCCGGCACCGGTCGGGAGCACTACAAGGCAATCGCGTTTGCCGGCTGAAAACCAGTTCCACAGATTGGTGAGTGCTTCTTCCTGATAGGGGCGCAAGGTCAGGGGCGCGCTCATGCCACGACCTCTGACTTCTGAAGCCAACCGCCATGGGCATCGCAGCTGATACAGCGCAAACCGGCAGCATGCGGTCCGGTGCCTTCAGTCACTTTCCAACTGAGCGAGCCACAAGACCGGCAAGCTTGCCGCTTGATCACATCGCCAATGCTGTGGATGCGGGGACCACCATCTACCCAGCGGGAGCCATCACGCAGGCGGTAGACGATTTGTCCATGGCAGACGTCGATCTGCTCCCCGGCCACGAGGTCTGGCAAAAATCTATGCTCAGGGCAGCCTGCCTCCTGATCAATACGCGAAAGTTCGTGACCGAACCGCGTGCAGCGCCAGGAACCTTCCTTGCTGACCTCTACGGCCAGGCATGTGCGGCAATTGCGTTCTGCTCGTGCGCCCTCGTGGCACTGGTCAGTGAAGTCGCAGAAGCGGCATGCGAAACTATCAGGACATCCAATTCGCTGCGGGGCTGCATCGGCAAAGATAATCCGCTCCGCCTTGGCCTTCAGCGCTGCGGCATGGACGGGATCGGCATTGGTGCGCACTGCAGTCCAGCGCCGTGCGCCAGGCGAGACGCAAACGAGGTAATGCCGGTCGAGCCGGGCATAATCCATGTAGAGGACTGCTTGCGCGTAATAGGTGGGGTTCCACTCCGCGAGCGCAGATTTCTCGCCTACTTTGCGCCGCGCCTTGTCGAGGTCCTGCCACTTTTCCGAGGCCTTGATCTCGAGGACGTGCCAGGCCTTCGGCGCCTGAACGAGGCCAAGACAAACGCCGTCCATGTGACCCGCAAAGTGCCCGCCAAAGTCTCGGAAGCCAAATTGGTCGCCGCTGGCGTCGGTGTCATGGACCTCGAGACCGGGCGTGGCCTTGAGGCGGCTTACAGCCACTGTCTCGCTGGCATGACCGTCAGCAAATCGCTTCAGGGTGACGGCGTCGAACCGCACGGTCGCCACCCAGCGGAACTGATACCAGAGCGCCCGCTCGCAGGCGTTGCCGATCGCGGACATGCCAAGGTAGGCACGGCGGGTTAGAGGTTGCCCGTCCGCCAGCGCCTTGTCGGCTTGCGCTAGCGTCGGGCATGCAAAGTCCTGTAGGGCAGCCATCGCCTGCTCCTTTGATTGTCAGTCAGGGGGAAAGGCGGCAGGGCGGCGGGCTCAATCGACCGCCCTGCCTCTCAAGCGCTGGTCAGGCGCTGCGCTTCCATGGCGCGCTCGCCATCTGCCCAGTACCGGTCTGTGCTGGCCGGAAAGCAGATCCCGTGTTCACCGGTGCCGGTGCATCGCGCAGAACCTTATAGGTCTTGATCTCGTTGGAAGCCGCATAGGTCTTCCCATCGCGCCCCGTGCTCGGCGCCTTGACGGTAACCACCGCAGTCATCGGCTGCATGTGCAGTTCCTCGCTGTCCTGGACGGACAGCCGGCCAATGGCGTGGCAGATCGCAGACAAAGTGCGCTGTGCGATCTCGACTGCCTGGCGGTTGGGATTGTCGAGGTTCAGGCGGTCGTAAAGCCGGCGCCCCGCATGCTCGCCATCAAGGATCTCAAGCTCAAGCTTGAGCATGTGCCCGTTGCGGTTCGAGGTCTCGGCCATCTGCGAAGAGACGATCTGGACGGTGTAGTCCCCGGGCGGGATTGGCGAGTAGTCGCCTTGGGGTTCGACTTGTGTGGCGTCGAACATGCCTCCGAGTTGTGCCATTGCGGCAATCCTTTCTGTCAGTCAGGGGGTGGTCAGGCTGCTTCGCTGGTGCGGGCAGCCTCGCTCGACGCGGCCATGGCGGAGGCCAGCGCCTCCCAGGACAGCGGGAGTTCTGCGGGGAGATTGTGCCGGTTCTTCGCGAGGAAGGCTGGCCGCTCTTCGGTGTAAAGCGCACGGGTTCCGGCCCCGACACCGCGCACGACCTTCTTCATCCCAACATCCGTTCTGGTGACGCTGGTCTTGAAGTTGGCGAACAACACCATGTCGGCGTGTTCCTGGACGAGCGCGGAGGCCAACTTGTGCAGCTTGATCTGGTAGCGGTCGAATGGCTCCGTTTCAGGGCTATCGAAGCGCTTCACTTCAGCGTGGGCGGTCTGGATGACCGCCATGCCCTTGTCGTTCCGCAGCGCATTGATGGCGTCGAGATATTCGCGCCAGACATCAAGCGTGGCGACAAATCCGCGGCCGTAGCCTGCGTCTTCGATCGAGGCCCAAGGCTTGCTCGGATTAGCTGCGTTGTTGCGGCGGATAGTTTCTGCCCAGACCAACGGTTCGAGCCAATCCAGACTGTCGACTACCAGCGTCTCGAAGTCGTGCTTCTCTGCGTAAAGCGCAGCCATCGCATCCATGACATCCTGGAAGCCTTCAGCCTTCGGGAAGGCATCAATTGGCTGACCGGTGGGATGCCCATCTTCAATGTTGATGAGGACCGGTCGCGGCGCACTGCCGGCGAAGCTGTTCTTGCCGATGCCATGCGGTCCGTAGATCACAATCCGCGGGGGCTTCGGGACTGACAGGCGGTTGAGCGAAGAAAGGGAGATAGCCATCACGCTGCCTCCTTCTGAGCAAGCGCGACTTCGAACTTCTTCTTGCCAGGCTTTACCGTACGCGCAGGTGTGAACAGATCACGGATAGCCGGCGGCCAAGCCTTATAGCTGGTTTCCGAAACCGACAGCTTGGTGTCGACATAGTCAGCCGGGTTTTCGCCCCAGTCACGGATCGTCTCGATGGCTGCGGCAAGCTTGGCTTGATCCCAAGCGACGTTCTTGGGGACCTCAATGCGGATTTCATAATCGCCATCAATGCGGCGATGTGTGCCCGTTGTGTTGAGGCCAGCTGCATAGCGCCGGGAGAACACCCCATGGAGGATGGCAACAATCTGGGATGCTTGGGCCAGATGCGATTGGGCCTGCGTCTGCAAATTGGCGAGGAGGCCAATCGGCAGCGCATCAAGCCTCGCTGGCGGTTCGTGGAGGAGTTCCTCAAGTGTCATTTAATGGGTCCTTCAGTGAGTGGTTCGGCCTTGCGTCGGTTTGTGGTCGGGGCAGTGGTTGACGCGGCGATCGAAGATCCGTGGGCGCCTCGCGGTTGGCCCCCACTGCCCAAGAGGGGTCAGGAACTAGCGGGCGGTCTCATCAGGCCGCTTTCGCCAGTTCGTTGAGGAGGAGCTGGCCCCGCGCGCCGCGGGGGCGCGGCCGGGCAATGACCAGGTAGCTGAACTGCTCGGGTGCGATCCGGCGCTGGACTAAATGGGCAAAGCCCCGCTCAGATGCCCAGCGGGCGCGGCCGGCGAGCCTCTCAAGCACGGAGCGCTCAGGCTCTTTCAGACGTTGCCCGGGGCCTTTCCACGCGTCCTTGGCCAGAAAGCCGCGGTAATACTCAAGCGTGTCGCCAGGCATGGCATCGCCAAGCCACATACACAGGTCGAACTCGGTCATGGCGACCTTGCTCATCCTGCTTGTTGCCTTGTCGGAAGACGTCGGCCTGATGAAAGAAATGGTGGTCATCTTCACCTCTACTGGGGGATCGGGGAAAGTGTCTCAGGCACTCGCCAGACCGCTGGCGGCAAACAGCGCGCGCAGTTCGGTAATTCGGCGGTAAAGGCCGCTGCGGCTGCCTAGGCCCATGCGGACAAGCTCAGTGACCGGATGTTCAGCCAGCCAACCGCACAAGGCGGTTTCGGCATCTGTGAGGCGGGTTCCGCAGCGTGCGAGATCCAGCCGATGTTCAATTGCCCGGCGAGCATCAGCAGGCAGAGCAAAGACCGCGCTCAGGCTCTGGTCTTCGGCGATTTGATCGCGCTGAAGTGGGCAGCCATCGTCATGATCGAGCGAGCAGGGCATCATACGCCGCTCGCGCAGGATCTGCTTGGCAATGCAGCTGGCCTGGTTGGCGACAATGCGACCGGCAAAAGCACCAAGAGTGCCGCGATCCGGATCAAAGCGGTGGAGCCGGGAAAGAAGATCGGCCAGCAGATCCTGGCAGATATCGGCTTCAGCCTCGCGGCATAGGTTCAGGCTCCGGGCCAAGCGGCGGGCGGCGCTTTGGGCTTCACGTTGAAGCGTGTCGAGCGTGTGAGGGGTCATGGGTTCGTCCTGTTTCGTCATCCTGAAACTGGACTAAAGCGAGATATGGTTGGTGGTCGTCACAGAAGTGGTTGGCAGATGCACCAACCTAAGTCTCTCACTGGTGCGTGGGTTTGCGGGCGCTGTGAGGTGTGCACCAACCTTTACCAACCGTCCGCCAACCTAATCCCGACCGATCTCCCACCAGAGACCGTTTCCGCGCGATCGAATCGAGCAAAGCCCAGACACGAAAAAGCCCGCTCAGGGCGGGCTCGTTTTCGGGGTGATAAATGGCAGGCGGTCGATCAGCGCGACATGGCGACGACCAGGCTTGGCTCCATAAAGTACCAGCCAAGCCTTCCTTTTGCCTTCAGGATCACCTTCGTCCAGTCGCGCCGGCTTGAGTAGAGATGGGCAATCTTGTCTGAGCCAGAATGGGCAGCGTCGAGGATCTTGCGGAAGTGTTGTTCGGGATCACCGCTCTTGGCCGCCTCGAACAAGAACAGCATGCCGCGGGCCTGCATTTCCGTGAAATTCCAGATCCGGCCCGCATAGGAAAATCGACGGAAGTCAGGCTTTTCTGGTTCTACCTGGCTGAGGGTTCCCAGAACTGCCTGTTCAAATTCAAGGCGAGCATCCTCGCGCACCACGAGATTAGCGCGCTTGATTGAACGGGCCTCCGCTGGGTTCAACAGGCTAGCATAGTCGCCATTCGGCAAAGAGAACTCGCTGGCCATAACTTCGCCCTCCAGAAACAGGCGATATATATCGAACCGCAGCAAGTCTGCCACGCCATCGAATGTGCCCTGATGATAGGGTACCGGCATCTGGCCCCAGTCCTCAGCCTCGTAAGAGCCAAGCTCCATGGGCTGGGCGTAAATGCGGACGGACAGGGGCAGCTTACCGTTCTCGACCACATAACGCAGATCTGACTCAGAGAGATTCCAGCGGGCAATGAGTTCGTCGAGTTCGTGATAATCCTTCTTGATCCGACCCATTGCCGATTCCCTTTGTTCCGGTAATGTTCTCATATCAGCTTGACAGGACGGCAGCAATCCTGTTCTATCCACACAACCCAAATTTCTGAGGATAGATATGTCGACAACTCTGCAGGAGCGCCTTCGCGCACGCATTCGCCAGCTAGGCATGAACGTCGCCGACGTTGCCTCACTGGCGGGTGTGAACCGGTCGTTCTTGTACGACATCATCCGTGGCCGCTCGCAGACGCCCAATCTGGAGCGGCTCAAGAGTATTGCTGCTGTCGTGAAGGTCGATGTCGAATGGTTGCTCCATGGCCAGGGTGACGTTCAGGGCGAGACGCCGCTGGATGAAGGGGCGGAGTCCGACTTCATCGGGATTGCTTACGTTAATGCCCGTCCCTCCATGGGCGGCGGATCGATTCTTGAGGAGGAAGGGAAGCCTGGTCGCGATTTCCATTTCCGCCGCGCCTGGATCAAAGATCGCCTTAAGGCCGCGCCATCAATGCTGCGGGTCATGCAGGTGGAAGGGGACAGCATGCTGCCCACTCTTGTCGACGGTGATACCGTACTGGTCGACATGTCGCAGAAGATACCCCAACCGCCTGGCATTTTCGTTCTACATGATGGCCTTGGGCTGGTTGCCAAGCGGCTCGAGCATGTGCCGATGAGCGACCCGCCGCGCGTGCAGATCATTTCTGACAACACCCGCTACCCACCCTACGATTGCCTGGCTGACGAGGTGAACATTGTCGGGCGCATACGTTGGTATGGCCGGGAGATGTTTTAATCGATGGAGGGGCAATGAGTGACGGATACAACTTAACGCAGCTCAAGGCTGGAATCTTACCCCTGAGCAGGGCGCAGGAGTGGGAAGTCGCGCGTAAAGAATGGAAGCTTGTCGGTATCAGCCAAGCCGACGAGCCTGAAACCTGCCTCTGCGGGCACTTTCCTATTATCGACCTTTGCACCATCACGAATGCGATAACGGGGAATACGGTCGACGTAGGCAATGTCTGTGTGAAAAAGTTTCTCGGCTTCCGTTCGGATTTGATCTTCGCATCTATCAAGCGGATCAAGCGCAATCCGAACAAAAGCATCGGGCCCGATGCAGCAGTATTCTTTCACCGGCAGGGCATTATCAATGAGTGGGAATATCGCTTTCAGCAGGACACGGGCCGCAAACGAGACCTCACCGCCAAGCAGCTCGCAACGCGGCATTCTATCAATCGCAAGGTATTGGCATCGATTGCGCGTCGTGGGATTGCCTGAAATATGCTTTGGGATGAGGCTGCACCCTCTATCGCCCACCAAGCATCGCAGGGCCGTCACTCTGAATGCCCCTGGTGGTTCCTGCGAGGGCACCTGAACGGCGCAAAAAATATTTCATGGAGCCGCAGCTGGAAAACAATGCGCCACGCCGTGGCGTGCCTCCGCGGGCGAAAAACGGGGCGCCGAACGAGATGGTCACCGGCGCCCGATTTGACAAGTCAGCCGCTTTTGGGAAATTAAGCCTCAGCTGGCGATCGTTGGCGCTGACCTTGCGTATATGCGTTCATTAAAAATGACGGATTCGCGCGAGTTCGGAGAGGTCCAATCAGGTGGAGAACGCTCATGGCCGATAGAGACCCTCAAGACACTGAGATTCTAGCCGTCATTGACGAGTCGGCAAATGGCGTTGATCCGCAAGTGCTGATTGACGCGCTCAAGCGAGACTACGACATGGCCAGCGTCATTGAGGCGCTTCAGCGCGCAATCGAGCGTGGGAAAATCTCGCTCAACAGCGACGGCATGGTAGTGTCCCTCGTGCGCGAGTACGCGCACGCCGCCTGATCCACGAGAGGTGACTTAGTGACTGTTGGGGGGATACCGTCGCTGGATGCGGCACGGGTTAGCCGTTGTTACAGCGATGAGGCAGCCTCAGGTCAGGACCAGCGCGGCGCATTTGAGCGCGATCGAGATCGAATACTTTACTCATCGGCATTTCACCGTCTGGCAGGCATCACTCAAATCGTCCGTGCCGGTGAGCTGGACGTCTTCCACACTAGGCAGCAACACACCTACAAGGTTGCGCAAATTGGCAGACGCCTGGCCGAACATCGCATAAGAGAGCAGCCCATCGAGGCGGCACAGCATGGCCTTCACCCTGAAGTCGTGGAGGCCGCGTGCCTTGCGCATGACTTGGGGCACCCGCCTTTCGGACACGCGGCAGAGACCGAGTTGGACCGGATTGTACGCGATCCATCAATCGTAGGCGGTTGCAAGGAAGATGCAGCTGATGATGGCTACGAGGGCAATGCGCAGACATTCCGAATTCTGACCAAACTTGCGGTTCGTTACAGCCGGGACAATCCAGGCCTGGATCTCACTCGCGCAACGTTGGCCGCTACCCTGAAATACCCCTGGATTCGTGACCATGGAAAGGACGAGAAGAAATCCAAGTGGTCGGCTTACGCGTCCGAGGAGCGCGATTTCCTATGGGCACGTGAGCACTGCAAGGGCGAATATAAGACGGCCGAAGCCGAACTCATGGATTGGGCCGACGACATCGCCTACTCGGTCCACGATCTAGAGGATTTCCACCGCGTTGGGATGATCCCGTGGAGCGAGATCGTCTCCGACGAGGCTCTAGATGGCATTGTCCAAGGCGCTTTGAACTCCTGGAAAAAAGACCCCCGCTATCCTGCAGATGCGCCCCGCCGCCTTTCAGAGGCACTGGGTCGCGTTAAACGAAAGGTGACCATCTTCCCTAGTGTCACCAAAGAGGCCTATGACGGTTCGCGCGAACAACGTAGGCAGCTTCGCAATTTCACGTCCCAATTGATCGGCAACTACGTCCGCGCGATCACATTGACTAAAGACGTCGATGGGCCAGCAGTTTCAATTCAACCAGATGCTGCAGACGAGGTCAGGCTCCTTAAGCACTTCGCGCGACATTATGTCATTGGGCTCCCCGCTCTCCACGCGCAGCAATACGGTCAGAAAAAGATCGTGCGCGACCTATTCCAAATCTTTCTGGCCGAGGGGAAGCAGGGTAACTTTAAGCTGTTCCCTGCACGCCTAAGATACATCTGGGAAGACAACCACGCAGATAAGAAAGCTCGGCTAGCCGCAGATTGCGTGGCCTCACTTACGGAAAATGAAGCATACCAACTTCACAGCCGCCTGACTGGCAGCGAGAGTGGCTTAATCCTGGATCCCATCGTCCGCTGATCGTACACGGGTAACCCTGGTGATGTGGAAATTTCGTTCCTCAAATCTATCTCAAGCAGTCAGTGGGACAATCCAGAAGCAGGCTCAGTAGGAGAGTTCAGACCCCATCACGGACTAAACTCAAATGGCCAAAGCCCCTGACACTTATATGCCAGAAGCTGCAGACCGAGATGATCGGCCCTGCCGCCTGGAAGCCCAATGGCGCCCAAACCCGATCCCGCCCGACAGTATGACGCCGGCACAGCGGCGTAACGAATTGTGCGCCATTCTGGCTTTGGGCCTGGCACGCCTGCACAGGCGCAATTTCCCCGAACTATATGACGAAAAAGAAGGTTTTCCGCTACACTTCACCTCCGAACAGAGCGGTAGTGCGGCTCCAACTCACTGGAGAAACGCACAATGAAACACGACCCCGTGCTGGCTCGATTGGCCGCCATCAAAGCGGCCACAATCGGCGATCTCAAGAAACAATGGCGAGATATCTACGCTAGCGAACCGCCGCCATTTAACAGGCGCTATCTGGAAAGCCGACTGGCCTATCGCGTCCAAGAGCTCGCTTATGGCGGCCTGAAACCTGAGACGGTGAAACGGCTTCAAGACCTTGGCGAGCAACTGGATGGCGGCAACGTCGCCGTCCGTAGTATTCGAGCTGACCTGAAACCAATCGCAGGCACGCGTCTGGTCCGTGAATGGCAGGGCGTCGAGCACACTGTGACGGTCACGCTCAATGGCTTTGAGTGGCAAGGTCGTCCTTACCAGTCACTTTCGGCCATTGCCCGCGCCATAACCGGCTCACGCTGGAACGGCTGGGTCTTCTTCGGCCTCAAGAACAAGCGGAGGGCAGCATGAGCAGCGAGATCACCCGCAAGCTTCGCTGCGCGATCTATACGCGCAAATCGTCCGAAGAGGGTCTCGAACAAGAGTTCAACTCGCTCGACGCCCAGCGTGAGGCCTGTGAGGCCTATATTGCCAGCCAGCGATCCGAAGGCTGGGTCCAGGTGCGCGATCAGTATGACGATGGCGGCATCTCTGGCGGCACTCTCGACCGCCCAGCGATCCAGCGCCTTCTCTCCGACATTGAGGACGGGCTGGTCGACGTGGTCGTGGTCTACAAGATCGACCGCCTGTCACGCTCACTGATGGACTTCGCCAAGCTGGTCGAGGTGTTCGAGCGCAACAACGTGACGTTTGTATCGGTCACCCAGTCGTTCAATACGACGACCAGCATGGGCCGCCTCACGCTCAACGTTCTTCTGTCCTTCGCTCAATTTGAGCGCGAGGTCACCGCCGAGCGCATCCGCGACAAGTTCCGCGCTAGCCGCGCTAAGGGCATGTACATGGGCGGGGTGCCGCCGCTTGGCTATGACGTGAAAGCTCGCAAGCTTGTGATCAACAAGTCTGGCGCCGCCAAGATCCAATACATCTTCGAGCGGTTCCGGGAGATTGGCTCGGGCACGCATCTGCTGCGGGAGCTCGCGGAGCGAGGGATCACGACCCGCCACGGCAAACGCATCACCAAGGGGTTCCTGTATCGCGTGCTCAACAACCGAATCTACATCGGCGACGTGGTCCACAAAGGGAACCGGTACCCCGGCGAGCATGAGGCAATCATCAGCACCGAGCTCTGGGATGCCGTTCATTCTATCCTGAAGGAGAGCCCTCGGGTTCGAGGCGGACGCACGCGCGCTAACACGCCCGCCATGCTGAAGGGGCTAATCTGGGGGCAAGATGGAGCGGCATTCTCTCCGACGCACACACTGAAGAACGGAAAGCTCTACCGCTACTATATTAGCCAGACCTTGCTTCGGAACGGTGCGGGAGCGTGTGATGTCGGCAGGGTTCCGGCTGCGGAGGTCGAAGCCGCCGTTGTCGATCAACTGCGGGCAGCATTCCGTCAGCCTGAAGTCATCATTGGCGCTTGGAAGATGGCCACGCGGAGCACACCGACGTTGACCGAGGCCCAAGCGAGACAGGCTCTGAGAGATCTGGACCCGATGTGGGATGAGCTATTTCCCGCCGAGCAGGCCCGGATTGTTCAAATCATCGTCGATAAAGTCATAGTCGGCAGCGAAGGCCTTGATGTCCGGCTTCGTACCGAGGGCATTGGTGCCCTGGCCCGAGAGTTGTGTGCACCCGCCCTGGAGGCGGCTGCATGAAGGCGACCCAAGAACCCAAAATTGTCTCCGTCTTCGTACCATTCAAACTGACCAAGCGCGGCGGACGCAAGGAAATGATCCTTCCCCCAGCTTCGGAGCTGAAACGGCCTCGGCCTGACAACACCGTGCTCAAGGCTCTGGCACGAGCATTCCGCTGGAAGCGGATGCTTGAGGAGGGCTCATATGCCTCGATCACTGAACTCGCAGAGAAGGAAAAGATCGGGATGAGCTATCTCACGCGCGTGATGCGCATGACCCTGCTTGCCCCCGACATCATCGATGCGATCCTTGAGGGGCGCCAAGGGGACGGGATTGATCTGACCGTTCTAGCCGCCCCATTCCCCTTAGAATGGGGAGCTCAGCGGCGGCATTTTTCGTCGGAACCGATGGGCAGCTGAAAGGGATCAGTCCGCGCTTGCCTGCCCAGGTGAATCTCAACTAGAAATGTCATGCACACTTTTTGGAAGGTTCCGAAAAGTGATTCGGGGGTGTCCGTGGACGACAGCAAGCCAAGTTTACGATGGGGAGTGGAGCAGAAGCTCCAATTCATCGAATTTCGCTTGTTCTGGGAAGGGCACGTCAACCGCAGTGATCTGATCGACAAATTCGGAGTGTCGCCCAACCAAGCCTCAGGCGATCTCAACCGTTACATTGCCCTCGCTCCAGACAACATGGTCTATGACAAGAGTGGTAAAACCTATGTCCGTTCTCCTGCGTTCAAGCCTCTGTTTCTGAAGCTCGATGCCACCCAATACCTTTCTCAGGTCCGTTCGATTGCAGAAGGGGTAATTACTCCTGAGGACGCATGGATCGGCAACCTATCGTCCTTCGACTCCACGCCCGCACCGGCGCGGGGGGTTGACCCTGTCGTACTGCGATCGATCGTCATCGCCATCAGGCGGCATGAGGCGATCGAAGTTCTGTACCAGTCAATGTCAGCGCCAGATCCAGAGTGGCGATGGATAGCGCCTCATGCATTAGCGTTCGATGGCTTTCGCTGGCATGCCCGATCCTTCTGCGAGAAGAGCGGTGAGTACCGCGATTTCGTAATCTCTCGGATCCTTGAGACGCGTCAAACACGAGCCGCCAAGCAGCAGGCAATATCAGACGCGGCTTGGGATGAGGTTGTGGAGCTTGAGGTCGGACCTCATCCAGATCTCAGCGCTAACCAGAAGAGGGTGATTGAGCTGGATTATGGGATGGAAAATGGGAGCGTGACGATCCCGGTCCGCAGAGCGCTGCTCTACTATGCGCTAAAGCGGCTGGGGCTCGATACCGACCCTTCAGCCCGAAAACCGCAGGATCAGCAGATTATTCTACTTAATGCGAATTCAGTACAAGGGTTGATGGTATGAGTTACAAAACAAAATCGTCACTCTCATCAGTCTTGAAACTCAGAATCCTGGTAGGTTTTCTGGGCGAGCGATCTCAGTTTGGATGGTGGCCTACGTCATTTTATGAAGCATCCGGCCGACTGTTCCTTGAACCGATTTTTTCAAAATCGCAGGGCCTCGCCCAATATCACGGAGTTACTGAAGCCGCACGTCGTCTGCACGATGAGCACCTAAGCGTCGGTACATACCATCTCTTCCGCCTACCGGAGGAAATTGAGCAAGATCTTCATGACTTAATGCAAGAGGATGGTGACGCGCTATCACCTGCAACCCTTTATGGAGACGCGGAAAATGCGCTGAGCGTCTTAGAAAGCATGTCGGGAGCAATGCCAAAGGCGGGTGTTGGTCCTGTATCGACAGGAAACATTGCGGATCTCAATGATCATCTTGGTGACCTGGCGGCGGTTTACAGCGCATCGTTCAAGTCAAACACTCAATCTTTCCCCTACCTGGTGAGGTGATCGTGACAGAGGGGCCCCTTTACACAACCCAACTGCAGGCCGGCCTTGGCCTGGTTGACGAGACCAAAGAGCTTTTAGATCTCTGGGTGGCAGGCATGACCGCCTCTCAGTTGCATCAACTTGCACTGACTTCAGGGCGCTTCCCCAATGTCACCGCTCGGCGTCTGCGAAATATTGTTTCAGAGTGCTTTGCCCCACGTTACCTTATTTCGAATGGCGCTCCTGCACAGTGTTTGAAGCAGCTGTCCGGTAGCATTCCAGCGGCGGATTTAGCCCAAATCATGCTGATTTATACGGCTCGCGCGAACCCAATTTTGGGAGATTTCATACGCACTGTGTTTTGGCCTCGGTATGCAGGAGGATATGCAGACATCACCAACGACGATGCCAGAGCCTTTGTGGAACGAGCGATTGATGATGGCAAAACAAGCATACGTTGGTCAGAATCAACCGTCAGACGCATATCAGCCTATCTCACAGGTTGTTGTGCCGACTATGGCTTGCTCTCCGGAGGCTCGCGCTCGGCACGCCGCATCCACCCATTGAGAATCTCATCGGTCGCATCTGCATACCTGGCCTATGACCTGCATCTCGCAGGCGTTGGCGATAATGCCCTTTTATCACATCCTGACTGGCAGTTGTTCGGGCTGGCTAAAGATGATGTGCTCGATGAGCTTAAAAGGCTGTCCCTGAAAGGGCACCTCATTGTCCAGGTTGCAGGCGATGTTGTCCGCATAAGCTGGAAACAATCAAACATGCAGGAGCTTTGCGATGTCCTCACTCAGGGCTGACTTTGACGAGTTGCGTGAGCGCATTCGCCATGGCCGCGAGCTCGGTCATGCCAGCTTCGAGCCGATCTACTATCTGATTTTTTCTCCAGACCATATCCTTGAGGTAAAGCGTCAAACGCCTGCCTGGGTGGCGAAGCTGCACCAAGAAGGCTGGGACGTTCATTGCTTTTCGGTAGCAGAGCAAATCTGGGACTTGCTGCAAAAGGACCCCTTCTGGGAGCTTTGCGTGACGCAGGATAAAGCTTCACCTCTCGATTGGGAGCGAACGAATAAATCCTTAGCTGGCCTAATCACGGCCAGCGGAGGGCTCCTCAAGCGGCTGGAAGATGAGCTCCTGTCTCTCGAAGGCAAGTCGAACGCTCTGCTGCTCGTTACAGACTTAGAGGCGCTCCATCCATTTCTGCGGATTGGAGCTATCGAGAGCCAGCTTCAAGGGCAATTTCACGTACCGACGGTGTTTCTGTATCCTGGCGTAAGGACAGGCAAAACCCGGCTAAAATTCCTCGGCTTTTATCCCGAGGATGGAAACTATCGTTCCGTCCATGTCGGCGGTTGAGAAGCTGAGAACAGGCAAAGGGACTAAGCGGTGAACATTCGCGAATTGTTTGATCCATCTAAGGATATTTTCAGGACGATCGAAAAGGTCATCACTTATGGTGCTGCCCAAGAGGACCGGCTGAAAGCCGAAATTTCCGAATATGTTGTGACGGAAAGCATCGAGGAGCAATTCCGCAAGCTACTAGATCGGATGCAACTCGCAATGGAGGCCGGCGGTGAGAACGAAGTCGGTGTTTGGGTCTCCGGCTTTTATGGCTCGGGCAAAAGCTCGTTCACCAAGTACCTGGGCCTCGCATTCGATGACCAGTGCACCATCGACGGAACACCCTTTCTCAAGCATCTGCAGGATCGGCTGCATAAACCCCAAACGAAGGCCCTCCTCAGCACCGTCGCGCAGCGATTCCCAGCGGCGGTGGTTTTGCTCGACCTAGCCAGCGACATGTTAGCTGGTGCCACCATGGAAGAGGTATCCACGGTTCTCTATTTCAAAGTCCTGCAGTGGGCTGGGTACTCACAAAACCTCAAGGTCGCTGCTCTCGAGCGGATGATCGAGAAGGACGGCCGCACGGATGAGTTGCACCAGCGGATCGCAGAGGCTTTACCTGGCGCAACTTGGAGCCGTGTGCAAAACATGCCGTTGGCAATCGACGGACTGGTCCCGAAGATTGCTCATGAGATGTACCCGAACCACTTTCCAGATGCCAAGTCATTCTCGTCGAACACGGATGGGTTCTTCCAATTTGAGGGTCAGCGCGTCGAGGAGATGATAGACATCGTCCGCGAAAAGAGCGGAAAAGAAAATATCATTTTTATTGTCGACGAAGTTGGTCAGTACGTGGCCTCGCGCGACAACCTGATCCTCAACCTGGACGGCCTGGCGAAGAACCTGAAACGCCTCGGAGATGGCAAGGTTTGGATCATCTCTACTGCCCAGCAAACACTGACCGAAGATGACCCGCGAGCCACACTCAACTCAGACAAACTCTACAAGCTCAAGGATCGTTTCCCGATCCAAATTGATCTTGAGTCAAGCGATATCAAGGAAATCTGCTATCGACGGCTGCTTAGCAAATCGCCCTCAGGCGAGGACACTCTCGGAAAACTCTTTGATACTTATGGGCAGGCACTTAGGCATAATACGAAGCTGCAAGACGCAAAATACTACAGTGCCGACTTCAGCCGTGAAACCTTCATAAACCTCTATCCATTCCTACCGGCACATTTTGATATCCTTCTGCACCTACTTGGGGCGCTTGCTAAATCGACAGGGGGCATCGGGCTGCGTTCGGCCATCAAAGTGGTTCAGGATGTTCTCAAGGGGGAGGACGGGGTTACCGCTATGGCTGACCAGCCTGTTGGCTGGCTAGCGACGACGGTTACGCTCTACAACGAGCTCGAAAAGGATATTAGACGCGCATTCCCCTCGATCCACCAGGCGGTAGGCAAAGTCCTGGTTCGGTTCCCAGATACTCAGCGACATCAGGATGTCGCGAAAACCATTGCAGTGCTCCAGATACTTAGCAATCTCCCCATCACGGTGGAGAATGTTGCGAGCTTGATGCAGTCCTCGATCACCGCAACTTCGGAACTTGATAAGGTGCGGAACGCCGTTGATGAAATGCTCAAGGATGTCCTCGTGCCGCTCGGGGAAAAGGACGGGTATCTCGTATTCTTGAGCGAGAAGCTTCGTGACATTGAACAGGAACGTGGAGGCCTGGCATTACGTTCAGTCGATGTTCGACGCGCATTCAACGATGCCCTGCGAGATACATTCGACCCTTTGCCAAGGACAAACCTGCACGGCACATTGGCGGTCGCTTCGGGGCTCAAGATCCAATCTGGTGGAGCTGCCACGAGCTTGGCCGGTGAGCAGAACCCAATTCAAATGATAGTCGAGCTGGCCACCGGCTCAGACCATGATGCCGCTCGCAACCGGATGCTTGATGATTCCCGGAGCCGCACGGGTAAGAACGTCATTGGGCTCCTCGCCCGCAGCAACCCCGATCTCGACGATTTCGCGAATGAAATCTACCGCAGTCAAAGGATCGCAGAGCTTCATCGCAACGAACCTGATCAGGAAATCAGGGACTATTGCGCGGCTCAACTCGATAGAGCCGCCAAGCTCGCCGCCGAGCTGAAAAGCAAGATCAAGCAAACGCTGCAGGGCGGCTCCTTCATCTTTAGGGGGCAGGCCACGGCGGTCTCAACTTTCAACGTTGATCTCCTCGAAGCTTCAAAGAAGCTTTTGGCCGACGTGGCAGGGCAAGTCTTCGATCGCTATGCCGAAGCGCCCGAGAGAGTCGCGACTGATACTGCTGAAAAATTTCTCAAGGTAGCTAACCCGACGGCTATAAGTAGCAGCCTGGATCCACTCGGGCTCGTGCAGTCCGCTGGTGGGCGCGCAGGCTTCCGGACTGATCACAAGGCTATGATCAGCATTCGCGACTACATTGATAAAAGCGGTGTAGTCGATGGAAAGCGGTTGCTGGACCACTTCAGCAGCGATCCCTTTGGTTGGTCACCAGACACGACCCGCTACATACTAGCAGCAATGCTAATGGCCGGCGAGATAAAGCTCAAGGTTTCAGGGAGAGAGGTTACCGCAGCAGGGCAGCAAGCAATTGATGCCCTGAAAACCAATAACTCCTTCAAGCCGATCGGTGTGTCACTCAGAGAAGAGCGTCCTTCCAACGAAACCCTTGGTCGAGCTGCAGAGCGCTTGACCGAGCTTGTCGGTGACATTGTCATTCCCCTTGAGCAGGAAATCAGCAGAGCTGCGGCGAAGTATTTTCCAAGGTTTCAGAACGACTATGGGTCATTGTCAGAGAAGTTGAGTGGGTTAGGCCTCGCCGGCAGCGAACGCGTTCGGACCATGAACCAAGACATAGCCGACGTTCTTTTCACCGATGCTTCGGATGCGCCTCAGCGCCTTGGGGCAGAAGAGTCCGCAATATACGAAAATTTGAAGTGGGCGCTTGAGGTCAAGCGGGCGCTTGATAACGGTCTCGACATCACGGTACGCGAGCTTCAAGCCCACCGCCGCGATATTGAAGACCTTCCCAGCACCGGTGCACCTGGTGGGCTTCGCAAGGAGCTTAATGATGATCTGACGATGCTGAACGAGCGGCTCCAGAAGGATGACTTTTTCAAGCATGCCGCTGATCTCAATTCGCTCCTCACGCATGTCAAAGCTCGTGTGCGAGAAGCCGTTAGCTCCCTCTCCGATCAACAGAAGGTGCGCCTAAAGGATGGGGCGGAAGACCTTCAGCGGCTGCCCCAATGGGCAGGCCTAACGCAAGAAGAGCGCAGCAACACGCTTGCACAGTTAGAGGCGCTGGGCCTTTCCGCGGCGGAGGATCTGGCTGGACTGAGGAAGCTTTTGGCCAGAGATTACGAGATCAGCACGACGGTGGAAGAGCTGAAGCGCTCAATCATCCGCCAATATGAGGAACGCCGCCTCCAAGATATTAAAGGGGAAACAGAGACGGGCGGAGTTCGAGAACCCAGAACGATGTCTCGCTCTGTTCCGGTGCCGAGCAAGATAACATCTCCTGCCCAATTGGATGCGCTGATTGCAGCCCTAAGTGATCTCAAAATGCAAATCGCTCTGTATGATGACCTCGATGTGTCATTCACGCTAAGCGGGGATGTCTGACGATGGCGTTCGATCAGGCCACACGTAACAGACTGCAGCGCTTCGTCACTGACACGCGCCGAATTTTGGAAGAGGAGTTCACTCGCCAACTGCAGAACGATTACGGGATGGACCCGGCTTCGGGGAACGTCACCCCGATCGAGAACCTCCGGCACATTAACGATCAGCAACGCGAAACTGCGCGCATCATGCGCTATACCTTGGCTCACTATTGCGCCAGTCCGGGCACCGATGCTCGATCCGGCCTGGACCGCATTGTGCGCGAGCAGGCCTTTACCGTGCTCAATCGCCTGGCCGCACTTCGGATGGCCGAGGCGCGCGGCCTGCTGATTGAATCCGTGGGTGATGGTTTTCAGGCTAAAGGCTTCCAGCTTTACGCCAGGCTAGCAGGGGCTGGCCTTGGCGAAACAGGCGACGCCTATCGGGTCTATCTGCAGAGCGTCTTCGACGAACTTTCCCGAGATTTGCCTGGCCTGTTTGACCGATACTCACCACAGGGCCGCTTATTCCCGCGTGAGGCAGCGCTGATGCAGGTGCTGGGTCAGATCAACCACGGTGAGATTGATCCGCTGTGGGCCGAGGATGAGACCATCGGCTGGATTTATCAGTACTTCAATTCCAAGGAAGAGCGCAAAGCGATGCGCGATGCCTCCCAGGCGCCGCGCAACAGCCGCGAACTGGCAGTCCGAAACCAGTTCTTCACGCCGCGCTATGTGGTGGAATTCCTGGTTGACAACACGCTGGGCAGGCTCTGGTTTAACTGGACGGGTGGGCAAACCGCACTGCGAGACCGCTGCCAATATCTGCTGGTAAAGCCGGACGAGCAGCCCGAGATGGCTGAGCGGCTGCGTGACCCTCGCACGATCAAGCTGATCGATCCCGCCTGTGGGTCGATGCATTTCGGGCTCTATGCCTTCGACTTGTTTCAGGAGATCTATCGCGAGACTTGGGATTGGGAGCAGGCCCATGGTCCAGATGGACTCGACCGGGAAACCGGCGGCAGTCCTGATCTGAAGTCGCTCGCTGACACTTACGCCGACCACGATGCTTTTCTGCGCGACGTGCCGAGGCTGATCATTGAGCACAACATCTACGGCGTCGATATCGATCCACGCGCGGCGCAGATCGCCTCACTGGCGCTGTGGCTGCGGGCACAGCGGGCCTGGCATGACGCGGGCGTGAAGGCGAAGGACCGGCCGCAAGTGGGCCAGGGCCAAGTTGTAGCCGCTGTCGCGCCACCGGCCGAAGTGGACTTGCGCAAACGGTTCATGGCGGAACTTGATCCCCTGGATGCGGAGCTTTTCGAACAGACGCTGTTCATGCTCAAGGGCTTGCCTGAACTTGGAGTGCTGCTTGAGGTCGAAAAGGAGCTGCCGGCACTGATCCGCAAGGTCTTTGGCGAGCATGGAAACTTGTTCCGCACCGAAGACATGGCGCAGTGGCAGAAGGCCGAGGAGCGGCTTCGTGAAGCATTGACAGATTATGCACGTGCGGCGCGATCCACCTATCAGGGGCGGCTGTTCGCCGAGGATGCGTTGCAGGGGCTGAGGATGATCGACCACTGCCGAGAGGTGTTTGATGTGGTCGTTATGAATCCTCCGTTTGGCGAGCTAGCGATAAGCACTAAGGCCGCCTTAGCAAAGGCGTTTCCGCGAAGTAAGAATGACCTCCTTGCCGTCTTCGTTGAACGCGGGCTGGAGCTAATGCGAAAGGGCGCAAAAATCGGTGCGATTACTTCGCGAACTTGCTTCTTCCTCTCGAGTTTCCAGAAGTGGCGCGAAGAAATTGTCTTGGGTGTTGCACGCCCCGTGGTTGTTGCTGATTTGGGTCTAGGCGTCATGGATGACGCCATGGTCGAAGCCGCCGCCTATGTCCTGGAGAAGCAATGATGACTGAATTTTTTCGCCTCCTGGCTGATGAAGAGAAGTCGAGTGCCCTTCTTTCAGTTTGCTTTTCGCTTAAGTCTGGCGCTGACGACAATCGAGCGTTTAATGTGGATACCGACTCATTCCGTGCCGTTCCAGGAACCCCGTTTGCTTACTGGGTAAGCGACCAAGTTCGCAGTACGTTTGAGAACTTTCAGCCTTTTGAGCGCGATGGTCGAGTAGTGAGGCAGGGCCTTGCAACTGCAGATGATTTCCGTTTCGTCAGAGCTTGGTGGGAAGTATCGGCAAACAATGACAAGTGGCCAGGCTTTGCAAAGGGAGGAAAGTTCTCGCCGTTCTACGCGGATGTCTTTCTTGTTGTGAATTGGGGAGCGGAGGGAGCCGAGATCAAAAATAATCTGAATGAAAGGGGGGGATCAGGTCAAACGTATGGATGCTGGCTGACACCGCAGATAAATACTTTAGGAAGCCAGGGCTCACTTGGCCATCACGAGCAAAAAAATTCGCCCCGCAGGCGCTTGCCAGCAACTGCCTTTTTTCGCAGAGAGGTTACCTCGCATACTTTCCTGATGGTGACCAAATCGTGTCCCTGGCGTTGTTCAATAGCACCGCTTTTGACTATATATTTAAGATAACACTGGGGCGCTTTGGTTATCCAGAGTTCTTAGTGGGCATATTGAAGAAGATGCCTCTAGCTTTGCCCGACAGTTCTGCCGCTCAGCGGCTGGAGCGCCTTGCACGGACGGGATGGTCCAATAAGCGCGCGCTCGACACCATCGAGGAAACGTCGCACGCCTTTTGTTTACCGTCTGCCATTCGGGTGCGCCTTGGAGATTACGATCCTTCACTTATCGAAGCCAAACTTGACGAAATTCAGATTGAGATCGACGAGATTGCTTTCGACCTCTACGGGTTCAGCGTCCAGGATCGGCTTGCCGCGCTAGGACCAATCGGTTCAGCGGATGATGGTTCAGATGATAAATCTGAGGTTACAGACGATAGCGAAGACGATGATGCGCCTGAGGTGATTGATCAGACCGATGGCCTGCTTAGCTGGGCCGTCGGCGTTGCGTGCGGTCGCTTCGATTGGCGCCTTGCGACAGGCGAGCGCGAAGCTCCACCCGAGCCGGACCCATTCGATCCGCTCCCCGCCAAAAGCCCCGGCATGCTGCCTGATGGCGCTGCACCGTTCCATGCACACATTGGCATCCTGGTGGACGACCAAGGGCACCCACATGATCTGCCACGGCTGATCGAAGAAGTCCTTACCGGCGTCGAGGCCGAGGTTCCCAGGGAAGTCCGCCGCTGGCTGCAGCGCGACTTCTTCCCCCTGCACCTGAAGCAGTACAGCAAGAGCCGCCGCAAGGCCCCGATCTATTGGCCGCTATCAACCAGTTCGGGCAGCTACACGCTATGGCTCTATTACCCGAGCATATCCAGCCAAACACTCTACAGTGCCGTCAACGACTTTGTGGAACCGAAGCTGAAGCAGGTTAATCGTGAAGCGGACGCGCTACGCAACAAGGGTGCCGCCCGCTCACGCGACGACGAAAAGTCGCTTGAGACGCTTCAGGCGCTTGAGCTGGAACTGATCGAGCTGCGCGACACTCTGCTGCAGATCGCGCCGGCCTACCGCCCGAACCATAACGACGGCGTCCAAATTACCGCCGCCCCGCTATGGCAGCTGTTCCACCACAAGCCGTGGCAGAGGATCCTGAAGGACACCTGGGCCAAGCTGGAAAAGGGAGAATACGATTGGGCGCGCCTGGCAATGGCGTATTGGCCAGACCGGGTTCGTGAAAAGTGCAAGAGCGACAAGTCATTAGCCATCGCGCACGACCTGGAGGTGCTTTACATTGAGCCTGAACCAAGATCGCCAAAGTCTGGTAAGCTTAAAAAGGGCGCAGAATGAGCATTACCGCTTTCATCAGGGACGATGTTCTAAAGCCGCGTCTGTCGAGTGCCGGTTGCCTGGTCGTTTACGACCCCGCCCGGCGTTATCAGCAAATTTGCGCTGGCATGGCTGACGATCGTACTCGCTTCGTCGACGCATCCGACAGTAGCATCGAAAGTCGCTTGGCCGCCATTCTGGCATTGCGCGAGATCGGGCGGCCGCAAAGATCTTTTGATGAGGTTTTGGTCTATGTTCCAACAAAGCCTCCGCTGACGGATGAGGAAAAGCAAGTAGATCCTTTCGCTATTTATGCGGAGGGCGGAGCTGTTTTCCCGCATGATGATGGTGATGACTATCTGAGCCTTTGCCTTCGCGCCAAACCGGATCACGCTACCGAAGTGCGTCGTGTGTTCGCGGGTACGGCTGCTGGCCCTGCCTTTTCGGTAATCGATGCGATCGGCGGCGGCGCGAGCTGGCCTCAATTGCGCTCCGTGCTGAAAGTCGACTCTGCGAGGGAAATTCTGACCGCTTTGTTAGCGCCAACCAGCTCGCAGAACGAAGCATTAAAGGCTCAGGATGGTTGGTCCGATGAAGCACGAGAATTTGTCCAATCGACACTAGGCATGTCGGTCAAAACGCGTGGCAAGACATGGACTTCGCTTGCTGACGAGCTTTGGCGTTTCGTTCTGTTCAGCGAATTCGTTTTCGACCTTCCCGGCGTCCTGCCGGAATCTCTTAAAGGCGTTCCTCATGCATCGCCTGAGGCGAGGCCTGTTATAGAAGATGTCTGCAACAGGCTCCGAGGCGATGCTAACATCCGGAATACTTACATCGAGCGCGCAGAAACCATCGAGACGGAGCTAGACCTTCCCGCGCAATGCAGCATGATCGATGACCTTGGTGAGCGCGACACGTTTCCATTCGAGGAGCGAACGTTCCTCGATGCCGCGATCAATGGCATCACTGCCAACGATACCGATGCAACCCGAAGGATGCTGGCCCGAAACAAGAATTCTGTATGGTTGGGAAAGGGCGAAAGCCTAGCTCAGTGGGAGCTTATACGTGCAGGCCTGAGCCTCATTGAAGCTTGCGATGACTTCGAGCGTCAGCTTCCAGATCACGCTCGTTCACAGTCAGACCTCTTGGATTTTTATTTGGGGAGTTTGCGCGAAGCGGACCGGTTGCAGCGAGAATTTGAACAGGCCGTCGGAGACTTCCTTGACACACATGGGTTGATGGAAGTTGTTATTGATCAGGCACGAGGGCGTTATCGCCGACTCGCCGAAAAAGTGCAAAACGTCTTCGTCAAGCACGTTGAAACCGCTGGATGGCCGCCACAGGGGCGCTTGTCGAACGCTGACGTCTTCGACCGCCTCTTAGCTGACCGTCTAAAGGAAAGCGGGCGCCGTGTAGCATATCTTATGATCGACGCCTTGCGATATGAACTGGGCGTGGCGCTCGAAAAAATGCTTTCTGAGGATGGTCCGGTTGAGTTGCAAGCTGCTTACGCTCAACTGCCCTCGATTACACTCGTGGGCATGGCCAGTCTTTTGCCAGGAGCCCGAGCCGACTTATCCCTGGCTCTCGAAGCTGACGCGATGGTCCCGAAGCTGGGTGACGTTCGCGTAGGCAATGTCGCCCAGCGCATGGATGTGCTCAGAAAGAGGTTTGGCGACCGTTTTCAAGAGATGCCGCTTAACGAATTTGTCCGCGGCAGGCCCAGAATTTCTGAGACGACGGATCTTCTCGTTTTACGGTCCACGGAGATTGACAGTCAGCTCGAGAGCAATCCGGAGACCACTCTGGGGCTTATCCCTTCAACGTTAAAAACGATTAGGGTCGCCCTCCACAAGCTTCGAGGAATGGGCTTCAAAGAGGCAGTCATAGTTACCGATCATGGGTTTTTCCTGAATGCCCAGGCAGGAGCAGGCGATGTCTCCATGAAGCCACAAGGTAACTGGGTCATAAACGCCCATGACCGCTTGATGCTGGGGGATGGAAACGCAGACGCTCATAATGCTGTTGTTGCTGCTGAAAAACTTGGGATCAGGGGTGACTTCTCTCAGGTTGCTATGCCCCGCAGTATGGCGCCCTATCGATCGGGGCATCTCTACTTCCATGGGGGAGCCTCGCTCGCCGAAGCTGTCGTTCCTGTCCTGCTGATGCGCCTTGATGACGATGATCAGATAGCTTCAGGCAAGGTGACAGTCGAGATTTCATATAAGAACGGAGCAAAGCGGATCACAACGCGCGTACCTGTGATCGATATTAAATTAACGTCCGACGATATGTTCTCTCAAGACACTATGATGGAAGTGCTGATTGAAGCTCAGGATATTAAAGGCAATGTGATCGGGGAGCCGAGGCCAGGCGGTGACCTAAATCCTGCCACGCGGACGCTTTCTTTAATGCCGGGGCAGAGCAAGCAGATCGCTTTGAGGATGGATGCTGACTTCGAAGGAAAGTTCACCGTCAAAGCGCTCAATCCCACAACGCTGGCTAGCTTCTGCGCCATCACCTTGGAAACGGACTACACGGTATGAGCCAATTGGATGAACTCGACAGGCAGCTGATTGCCGCATTTGACGGTAAGGTTGTCCGAAAGGATCTTCTGCATCGGATCAAAAAAGGGACCAACGTTCCTACGTTCGTGTTGGAATTCCTCCTCGCCCGTTTCTGCGCCAGTGACGACCAGGCGGAGATTGATGCCGGCATGGAAGCCGTCCTTGCGACACTGCAAGATAATTATGTCAGACCTGATGAGGCCAATGCCGCGCAGTCCAAAGTGGCGACAAAAGGGAAGCACCGGTTTATTGATAAGGTCCATGTCCGGTTTGTAGAAAAGGAGAAGCGACATTGGGCTTCTCTCGAGAACTTCAATTCTCAACGGATAGCAGTTGGCGAGAAGTTCTACAGAGACAACGACCGCCTTCTGGAGGGCGGTATTTGGGCTGAAGTGACTCTAGCCCATAACGAAGTTGATGAGGATAACTACGCATTCTACATAGAAGATCTGCGTCCAATTCAGCTTTCGAGGTTCGACTTCGAGCAATACGCTGAAGGTCGGAAGTCCTTCTCGCGGGATCAATGGTTGGATGCGATTATGCGGTCTGTGGGTCTTGAGCCATCCAAGCTCTCGCAGCGAGTGAAGTTCCACTTCGTCGCCCGCCTAGCATCACTTGTGGAACCCAATTATAATTACATTGAACTTGGCCCGCGAGGCACTGGGAAGTCATATTTCTTCAGTGAATTCTCGCCTTATGCCACTTTGATATCTGGCGGACAGGCGACCAAGGCCACGCTTTTTTACAACAACGCGCGTCGGAAAGTTGGCCTGGTAGGATATTGGGATACAGTCGCATTTGACGAGGTTGGCGGCATCAAGGTTCGCGATCCAGACACCATTCAAATCATGAAAGACTTCATGGCGAATGGTCGCTTCTCGAGGGGAGCAGAGGTGATTGCAGATGCGAGCTTGAGCTTTGTCGGCAACATCGACCTTTCCGTCTCTCAGGTGGTCCACTCGACAGAGTATGATCTGTTTCAGCCCCTGCCTCCAGAGCTGGATTTGGCAGTCATGGATCGCTTTGCGGCATATATCCCGGGTTGGGAGATGCCGAAAAACAGTAGTGAGTTTCTGACCTCGAGATATGGCTTCATCACTGATTATCTCGCTGAGGCTTTTCATTATCAGTTTAAGCACACCAACCGTTATGAGGAAGTCAGCCGCCAAATTCGGCTAGGCAAGGACATTGAGGGTCGGGACGAGAAAGGGATCAAGAAAACCGTCGCAGCGTTTCTGAAAATCCTTCACCCTGATGGCGCCGCTAGTGAGCAAGATTTCGCAGAATATGTCGAATATGCCGTCGAGTGCCGCCGCCGTGTCAAGGAGCAGATGAACAAGCGGAAGCCGGACGACGAATTCGCTCGGATCAACCTCTCCTATGTGACCGCCGACGGCACGGAGGTCGTTGTTTTTTGCCCTGAGTCGAAAGATGCATTGGCCACCCAGCAGCCGGCTCGACGGCAGCTGGATAAGGGCAATGTGGCAATTACCACACCGAGCGGCGACGAGCCTATTAGGGCTCACGACGCTCCTCCCTTACAGCCTATCTCTGCATCGTCAGATGAAAGTGCGCCCCCACGGCCGGACCAATCGATCAACCGGCTTAAGGAGCAGCACTTCACTATTCTCTATGGTGATAGTGGCCATAGCTATGAGACGATCATGGGGCCATACCTGCAAGGAGCGAAGGAGGTCACAATCGAAGACCCCTACATCCGGATGCAGCATCAGATCCAAAATTTCGTTAGATTTTGTGAGACTTGCCTGAAACCTGGATCGATCAAGACCATCAACTTGATCAGCAGTTATGATGACAGCACTCAGCTGGCAGACATTTCCGAGAAGCTCGAGGATCTGAAACAGAGCCTGATCGAGGCCGACGTTGTTCTCAACATTTCCCTGAACCCCAACCTACATGACCGAGAGATCAGGATCGATAATGGATGGCATATCAAAATCGGGCGGGGTCTCGACTTTTATCAAAAGCCCAGCAGCTGGTTTGAAGTAGGCGCAAACGACCTCACGTTGCGTAAGTGCCTCGAAACCAAGGTTGACATCTTTCACGTGGCTTGAAACTCATTCTGGGAGGTTCGGTATCAAGAAATCTGACCCAGTGGTTGGTGATGAGCAACATCCGCGCTGATGTCACTCATCACCAACTCCAAAAGGATCAAGCCAGAAAAATATCTAGTTTCCTGTCCTTATCATCATCCACTAAATGCGGTTCAGTCGAGAGCCTTGGAGAATATCGGGCCCAAGAGAGCAAAAATGCCCCCGCGCCGCAGATGCACGGTGGGGAGGTTGCTACCTATAACCCTTGAAATACACGAGATTTTTTGCGCCAAACCCAAGGAATAGAATGATTCCAATGGGTTAAATGGCGGAGCAGGAGGGATTCGAACCCTCGATACGCTTTTGACGTATACACACTTTCCAGGCGTGCGCCTTCGACCACTCGGCCACTGCTCCGCATGCCCGATAGGGCAGGAAAGGCGCACTAGCGGCACAGCCGCACTTCCGCAAGGCGGTCGGGCGAGCGCGTTGGCTGCCATGGCAAATCGTGGTATTTGAGTCGTCACGGCCAGCGCTGCGCGGAATGGCATTCCCTTCGAACGCTGCCTCGAAAGCCCCTTTCCGGCCCTTGGGCGAGCGGAAAGGGGTTTTTGCTTGGGGGGTGAGTGTGCCACAACCCCCCCATGAGAACCGCATTCCTCGCCGCTTCGGCCGCTCTCGCCCTTGCCATACCGCTCGCTGCTCAGGAGGCGGCCAAGCCGACCTACCCTGCCCCGTCCGAAATCGTCGCTGCCGCGCCCAAGGCGGACTGGACGGCAATCCCGGCGGAAGACCTCTTGGTGATGACCCTTGCGCCCGATGCCGAGGGCAAGCCGCGGCAGGTGGTGATCCAGCTGATGCCGGCACCCTTCAGCCAAGGCTGGGTCCACAACATCCGCCTGTTCGCGCGCGCCAAGTGGTATGACAACATCTCGGTCAACCGGGTGCAGGACAATTACGTCACCCAGTGGGGCGATCCCAATTACGACAACCCCGAAGCGACGGGGAAGCCCAAGCCGCTGCCCGACAGGCTGAAGGTCGTGCCCGAATCCGACTATCTTACCCGCTACAGCGTGATGTCGAGTATGAACCGGCAAACCCGTCAAATGGTTACTCGGACAGACCCGCCATTGGCTGGCCCGCGGGTCAAAGATGCCTATGGTGACTCCACTTTTTCCAATGGTTGGCCAATCGGCATCTACAAGCCAGCCAATGAGCCGCCTGTGCTGCATCCAACACACTGCTACGGCATGGTCGGCGTAGGACGGAACTATTCGCCGGACACGGGCTCTGGCGCGGAGCTTTATACCGTGATCGGCCACGCGCCGCGCCATCTCGATCGCAATATCGCGCTGGTCGGGCGGGTGATCGAGGGGATGGAGCACCTCTCCTCCCTGCCGCGCGGGAAGGGCGAGTTGGGCTTCTACGCCAAGGATGAAGCCGCCAAGCGCACGCCGATCCTGACGGTGCGGGTGGCGAGCGACCTTGCGCCTTCCGAGCAACCAGCGTTCGAATATCTCTCGACCGAAAGCGAGACCTTCGCGGCCTACGCCGACGCCATCGCCAACCGCCGCGATCCGTTCTTCATCACCCCCGCAGGCGGCGCGGACATCTGCAACATCCGCGTGCCCGTGCGGCGGGTGCAGTGAGCCGCGAGGTCCACTTCACGGCGTCGATCGAGACGGTATTTATCGAAGTGGGCTTCGACCCGGCTTGGTTCGTAACCCTTCCCCCAGCCGCGGCTGCTGAAATCACTGCGATTACGCTAGCCAGCGGGGCTAGGCGCGCATTCGGGGCTGTGAAGGTCGAAGCGCGCATCGGCGGCAGCGAGTGGAAGACGCAGCTGAACGCCGGGGCGGACACGTGGACGCTGCCGATCAAAAAGCCGGTCCGGCTCGCCGAGGGACTGACTTCGGGAGTACCGCTGGCAGTCTCGCTCAAGGTTTTATAGCGCCGGTTCCTACTGCCGCTCCGCCTGCGCCACCGCGTCGCTGGCGCGCAGGGCGGAGATGATACGGTTGAGGTGACCTGCATCCTGCACTTCGACCTCGACGTCGTAGGTGACGAAGGGATGGTCGATATGCGCCTGCATCAGGGTGATGATGTTGGCCTTGTTCTGCGCGAAGATGCCCGCCATTTCCGCGAGCGTGCCGAGCCGGTCGTAGATCGTCACCGACAGCTGCCCCGCCGCGCCGACGGAACGGTTGCCCCAGGCCAGATCGATCCAGTCGCTATCAACCCCGTTCGCCAGCTCCATGCAGTCGATCGCGTGGACCAGCACGGTTTCGCCCTTGCGGCGGATGCCGACGATGCGGTCGCCGGGGACGGGGTGGCAACAGGGCGCGAGTTCGAAGGCGACGCCGGGGGTGAGGCCGCGGATCGAGATCGCGCGTTCGCGGCGTTCCCAGTGCTCGTCTTCCTCGATCCCCGCGGTGCAGCCGGGGACCAGCGCTTCCATCACCTCGCGGTCGGCGATCTTGGCCGCGCCGATGGCGTACATCAGGTCGTCAGGCTCCTCCATGCCGAGCCGTTCGACGGCGGCGCGGATCGCCTTCTTGCCGATGCGGGCAGGCACGCGCGCGGCGATTTCGTCGAACAGCTTGGAGCCGATCGCGGCGACTTCGTCGCGCTCTTTCATCCGTACCGCGCGGCGCACGGCAGCACGCGCCTTGCCGGTAACAACGAAGGACAACCATGACAGCTGCGGGCTCGCGTGGGGGTTCTTGATGATTTCCACCACATCGCCATTCGCCAGCGGGGTGCGCAGCGGCATGTGCCGCCCGTTGATCTTCACGCCTGCGGTCTGAAGCCCCAGATTGGTGTGCACCGCGAAGGCGAAGTCCACCGCCGTCGCGCCCTTGGGCAGCTGGAACAGTGCGCCCTTGGGGGTGAAGGCGAAGATGCGATCCTGATAGATCGCCATGCGGGTGTGTTCGAGCAGCTCTTCGGCATCGTGGCTGGCATCGACGATTTCGATCAGATCGCGCAGCCAGCCCACCGCGCCATCGGGCCGGTCGCCCTGCTTGTAGGCCCAATGCGCCGCGAGGCCGAATTCGTTGGTGCGGTGCATCTCGCGGGTGCGGATCTGCACTTCGACGCGCATCGATTTCTCGTACATCAGCGAGGTGTGCAAGGAGCGGTAGCCGTTCGACTTGGGGGTCGAAATATAGTCCTTGAACCGCCCCGGCAGGAACTGCCAGGTGGTGTGCAGGATACCCAGTGCGCGGTAGCAGTCCTCCTCGGTCTCGGTGATGACGCGGAAGGCCATGATGTCGGTCACCTGCTCGAAGCCGACGTGGCGTTCGGCCATCTTGTGCCAGATCGAATAGGGGTGCTTCTCGCGCCCGTAGACCTCGACCTTGAGGCCCGCCTCGGCAAGGCGCTGCTTGAGGTTGAGCGCGATTGCATCGACCTGCCCGCCATCCTGCGAGCGCAGCTGTTCGAGCCGGGCCGAGATCGTTGCGTAGGCCTCGGGCTCGAGCTCGCGGAAGGCGAGCGCCTGCATCTCGTGCATATATTCGTACATGCCCACCCGCTCGGCGAGCGGGGCGTAGATATCCATCGTCTCGCGGGCGATGCGCAGGCGCTTTTCGGGCTTCTTGATGAAGTGCAGCGTGCGCATGTTGTGCAAGCGGTCGGCCAGCTTGACCAGCAGCACGCGGATGTCTTCCGACATGGCCAGCAGGAATTTGCGCAGGTTCTCCGCCGCACGCTCGTTCTCGGGCATGGCCTCGATCTTGGAGAGCTTAGTCACCCCGTCGACCAGCCGCGCGACCTCGGTGCCGAAATGCGCCTCGATATCCTCGATCGTGGCGAGCGTGTCTTCCACCGTGTCGTGGAGCAGCGCAGTGATGATGGTCGCCTGGTCGAGTTTCAGGTCGGTCATCAACCCGGCGACTTCGACCGGGTGCGAGAAATAGGGGTCGCCGCTCGCGCGCTTCTGGCTGCCGTGCTTCTGCACGGTATAGACATAGGCGCGGTTGAGCATCGCCTCATCGGCGTCAGGGTCGTAATCGAGGACCTTCTCAACGAGTTCGTACTGGCGCAGCATGTCTATGGATATGTGGCCCCCGGCGGCGCACAGCAAGCGCGAAATGGGCTTGTTTGAATTCGTCTGCATCAAGGTGATTGCTGCGCGGCTTCCTGCTAGGACGCTGAACAACCGGCGGAGACATGAAAATGCGTTGTATCGATCCGAAGCTCGCTCTGATGGCCGCCATCCTGCTCATGCCGGTTGCGGCGCTGGCGCACGATGCCCCTCCATCGCCCCCTGCCGAGGCACGCAAGCTGGTGTTCGCCGACGAGTTCAATGCAGGCGCGCTCGATCGCGACCATTGGAACGTCGTCGGCATGGATTTCTGGGTCAACGAAGAACAGCAGGCCTATCTCGACAGCCCTGACACTGTGCAGTTCGCAGACGATATCGCAGGCGCTGATGGCGGCGCGCTCGTGCTGCGACCGGTCTATCGTCCGGGCGTCGACACGCTGAAAAGCCGCAAGGCCGACTTCATCTCGGGCCGGATCAATTCGCTCGGGAAGGCCGAATTCACCTATGGCCGGGTCGAGGCGCGCATCAAGCTGCCCGATGCCGAAGGCGTGTGGCCCGCGTTCTGGATGCTGGGCAATGGCCAGTGGCCCGACACGGGCGAGATCGACATCATGGAATCTGTCGGCGAACCGGACTGGATCGGCGTCGCGCTGCACGGGCCGGGCTATTCGGGCGAAACCCCGATGGTGAACAAGCACTTCTTCGATGGCACCGACGCGACCGCGTGGCACACCTATGCGATCGAATGGACGAAAGATGCCATCCTGTTCGAACTCGACGGGCGGCTGATCTACCGCGCGACCCGGCCGATGGTCGAGTTCTACGGTAAATGGCGCTTCGACACGCCCAAGCACCTGATCCTCAATTTCGCGCTGGGCGGGATCTATCCTTACAAGACCAGCGGCATCGCCAAGCCGTACAAGGGCCTGCCGCGAGCGACGGTGGATCAGATCAAGGCCGGCAAGGTCGCGATGTATGTCGATTGGGTGCGGGTTTACGAGCCGCTCGGCACCAAGTGATCAGCCGCGCCGCGCCTTATGACCACGTCGCGCGCGGCGGCAGGCTCATCAGGATAGCGTCGATATTGCCGCCGGTCTTCAGGCCGAAGATCGTGCCGCGGTCATAGACGAGGTTGAACTCGGCATAGCGGCCCCGGTATTCGAACATCTGCGCTTCGTCCGCTGCATCGAAGGGCGTGTTCATGCGCTTGCGCACGATCGCCGGGAAGGCTGCGAGGAACTGCTTTCCGATATCCTGGATGAAGGCGAAGTTGCGCTCCCACGAAGCGTCATCGGTGCATTCGAGATGGTCGCAGAACAGCCCGCCCACCCCGCGATGGACCTGACGGTGGGGGATGTAGAAATACTCCTCCGCCCACTTGGAATAGCGTTCGTAATAGGTCTCGTTGTGCGGATCGCAGGCCGCGCGCATGGCGGCGTGGAATTCCTGCGTGTCTTCCTCATAGGGCAGCGGCGGATTGAGGTCCGCCCCGCCGCCGAACCACGCCTTGGTGGTGGTGAGGAAGCGGGTGTTCATATGCACCGCGGGCACGTGCGGGTTGCTCATGTGCGCCACCAGAGAAATGCCGGTCGCGATAAAGCCCGGGTTCTCCGCACTTGCGCCATTGATCGATCCGGCGAATTCCTTGGCGAAGCTGCCGCGCACGGTCGAGACGTTGACCCCGACCTTTTCGAACACCTTGCCCTTCATCAGGCCTTGCACCCCGCCGCCGGGATCGGGATTGCCTTCCTCCTCGCGGTTCCACGCGGTGTACTGGAAGGCGGCGTCAGACCCTGCTTCGCGCTCGATCGCCTCGAACTCGGCGCAGATCAGATCGCGCAGATGTTCGAACCACGTGCGCGCCTTCGCCGTGTGCGGTGTCCAGTCAGTCATACATCCCCGTCCGTCATTTCTGCATACCATAGGCGAGCCAGCGCGTCGCACAACCCCCTGCCTTGCCTGTGCTCTCGACCTGCCGGGGCAGTTGCCAAGGCGGATGATTGCAGGCAATGACACGCTATGGTTCCCGCTATGTTCGCCCCTTTTCCGTTCGCCGGACACGAGCTCGCCCTCGGGGCAGGACGCGCGCTCTATTGGCCCGCCGAACGCGCGCTGCTGGTGGCCGACCTGCATCTGGAAAAGGCCAGCTGGTATGCGGCGCGGGGTTCGATGCTGCCGCCCTATGACAGCCGCGACACGCTGGAACGCATCGCCGATGCCGTGCGGCAGACGGGCGCGCGGCGGGTGATCACGCTGGGCGACAATTTCCACGATGATGCCGGCGCCTTGCGATTGGACGCGCATTGCACCGGAATGCTCGAGGCGCTCACCCGCGCGCTCGACTGGGTGTGGATCACCGGCAATCACGACGAACAGCTGCCCAAGGGCTTCGGCGGGACGATTGTGCCCGAACTGGAACTGGGCGGCATGATCCTGCGCCACGAAGCCCGCGCCGGAGAGACCGCGCCCGAACTCTCGGGCCATTATCACCCCAAGCTGCGGGTAAATGTGCGCAACCGCCATATTGCCCGGCCTTGCGCGGTGCTCGGGCGGAGCGCGGGCGGAGCGGAACGCATGATCCTGCCCGCGTTCGGCACGCTCACCGGCGGGATGGACGCAGGCGCACCCGAAATCCTCAGCGCCCTGCAACCTGCCCACCGGATAGAAGCGCTAATGCCCGCCAGGGGCCGCATAGCCCGCTTCCCGCTGTGGCAGGCGGCCGCCTAGCAATCGATATCCATCAGGGCATTGCCAACCGCGACAACCCCTTCGCGGGTCAACTCCACCAGCGTGACGCGCTTGTCTGCCTGCGACGAGGTCCGCTTGATCAGTCCAGCCTCGTCAAGCTTGTCGATCAGCCGCAGAGCGGTGGTATCAGGAATGCCCGAGATGATGCAGAGGCTCTTTGTCGAAACCTTCGCTCCACCCGCGAATTGAACAAAAAGTTCGATCAGCATTTGCCATGCTGGCTCCCCCAGCAGTTCCGGCGGCAGGTATCGCTCACGCCTGCGGCCTAACTCGCGCACGCGTATGGCAGTCCTAGCAAGATGTAACGCGTTTCGTTCGATTTTCCCGGCCTGGGTCTTGCGATGATACATGGCTCGGGCCGAGGTGGGCTCCCACTTTTGATCAATCGAGTCAGCCAGCCTCATCAACTTGCCTGCGAGCGTTCGCATGGCCGAAGGCGACATCCCCCTAGAGACTGCTTCCAACCGGCTGCGCGTTATTCCGTCGGAGTCACTTGCTGGGCGATCGGCAACGCTATGAGAGGGGCCGACGATAAGATGGCTGTCGGAACTATGCGGGATTGAAGGACCATCGAACAAGAGCGGGGACTGTCTAGACAATTCCCTCCACTCGCCGATGTCCGAGATAAGGTCCGCAAATTGGCCGGGATCGGCCGACACCGCCAAGGCAGCCGCCTTCCTGATTGCGCGCACTGCTGCCTCAGGGACCTTTGCCGTTTCGGCGACCATGTCATCGGAAATTGACCCCGCCAAAAGTGCGAAGAGCAGGCGTTTGGATTCTTCTCTTTGATCCTCGAGAGGTGGAGCCTTCATGCCGTATTCAGCCATCAATGAACCCTGTTGATCCGTCTCATTTTGAGACATACTCGCTTGGGTCAGGCCAATATGTTGGCTCCGCTTCGCCAGAAACCTGATAATTTCTGAAGGTCGGCGAGATGGGCCGACTTCTGAGGATTGCTCCATTTTGGGGAGCAAAGATCACGCGATCCGTCGCAAGACTCTCTCTGGCGCTCGCCGCCGTTTCGCTCTAAGGAGCGCCCAGCAGATAGCTACGACAGGAGAACACCCCATATCACGTCCACCCCGGCGCTCATTGGCCCCGCCCATCAAAAGTGGCCCTCGATTTGATAACATGATCAACGTCCCCAAGGTCCGCGTCATTGATGACGAAGGCGAAAACCTTGGCGTGATGTACACCCGCGAAGCGATCGAGCAGGCCAATGAAAAGGGCCTGAACCTGGTCGAAGTGTCCCCCAACGCGGACCCGCCGGTGTGCAAGTTCCTCGATGTCGGCAAGTATCGCTACGAGGCGCAGAAAAAGGCGAACCTCGCGCGCAAGACGCAGAAGACGCAGGACATCAAGGAAGTGAAGATGCGTCCGAACATCGACACGCATGATTATGACGTGAAGATGCGCAACGTGACCAAGTTCATCGAACATGGCGACAAGGTGAAGATCACCCTGCGCTTCCGCGGGCGCGAAATGGCGCACCAGCATCTCGGCATGGACCTCTTGAAGAAGGTTCAGGAAGATGTGGCCGAGGTCGCCAAGGTCGAAGCCTTCCCGCGCCTCGAAGGCCGCCAGATGCTGATGGTGCTCGCGCCCAAGTAAGCGCGCGCCGCAAGGCTCGAACATGCAAGGGGGCGGATCGGTTGGTCCGCCCCTTTTGCGTTGCGGTCTGAGGTGCTTGCCGAACGACGAGCAACGTCGAGGCTCGACCAAGTGCTGACGGAAACCGATTGCCGACAACTCCGTTTGGGCGGTTCATGCTATTGAAAACAGACAATGGCAGGTGGGGCTCAGGCTCGTCTTGCCTGCCCCTAGACTGTTCTTGACCCCCTCCAGCCCCCCGTTTGGGGGATGTTCCACGGGAAACATTGTGCCCATGATGACCCTGCCCCGCGTTCTCGCCCGCCCGGCCCTGCTTGCCGGCGCGATGCTGCTCGGCACCGTCCCTGCCGCCGCCCAGACCTCTGCGGCGACCCCGGATCTGGCGACCTTCGCCCCATCCGGCACGCCCAACAAGGACGGGATCGACTATTCGATCTGGGACGAAGCGATGAAGAGCATCGTCATCTCGATGGGGCCTAGCTTGCGCGAAGGCGCCCCGCGCCCCGATCCCAGCTTCGGCACCCGCCGCCAGTACGGCCATGTCTCGCGCTACCGGCTCGAAGGCACGCGGGTGATGTTCAGCTTCCTCGATGCCGACGTGATCGCGAGCTTCACCGAATACCGCAAGGATCTCGAGGCGACCGCTGACAAGGTGGATATTCAGTCGCTTAGCCGCAACGAACAGCTCGCCTTCTGGATCAACCTGCACAACGTCGCGATGGTTGAGCAGATTGCCAACGCCTGGCCCGTACGCCAGCCGCGCGAGATCATGATCGACGGCGTCCCGCTCGACGATGCGCGCTTCATCACGGTGGAAGGTATCAAGCTGTCCCCGCACGATATCCGCGAGAAGATCGTCTACCGCTATTGGAAGGATCCGGTGGTGATGTATGGCTTCTGGCGCGGCGAGATCGGCGGGCCTTCGCTCCAGCGCGAGGCCTTCAACGCCGATAACGTCGGCCGCCTGCTCGCCCGCGGCGCGGCCGATTTCGTCAACTCGCTGCGCGGCACGCAGGAACTTGGCGGCACGCTGCAGGTGTCCGAGCACTACCGCGAAGCCGCCCCGTTCTTCTTCCCCGCGTTCGAAACCGACGTGCGCGCGCACCTCACCCGCTTTGCCGATGAGGCCACCACCGGCCTGCTGGCCAAGACGACCGGCGTTGATCCGAGCATTTCCGAACACGACATCGCCGACCTCGAAGGCGGCGTGCGTGAGCCGACCTATTCGAACATCACCTCGAACGGGCAGGCGGTAAGCTTCCGCATCCCCCAGAGCATGGCGGCCCTCCTGCGCGAGCGCGAAACCAAGTTCCAGGAAATCATTCGCGAGGGCCGCACCGGCACAGTGACCTTCAGCAACATCGCCCTGCCCGGCGATCCTGCGGACAAGGAAACCGACGAAGTCGAATAAGCATCGGCCCAGCGCGGATCGATTCAGCGGGCTTGCAGGTATCGCCATTGGGCTGATACGCCCCGCCTATGGCTGGGGTCACAGAACAAGGATTGACGGCAAGCCGTATCGGCTTTGTGCTTGGGCCGTTGGCTTTCGCGCTCACGGCTATGATCGATGCTCCGGCCGGAATGCCCTCGGGGGCATGGCTGGTCGCTGGTCTTGTCATGTGGATGGCCGCCTGGTGGATGACCGAGGCGGTTCCGCTGGCCGTAACCGCGCTGCTTCCCTTCATCGTTCTGCCGCTCTCAGGCGTATCCAGTGCCGAGGCAACGGCGGCGACCTATTACTCGCCGATCCTGTTCCTGCTGCTGGGCGGCGCGTTCATCGCGCTGGCGATCGAGCGCACCGGACTACACCGCCGCTTGAGCCTTGCAATTCTGCGGCTGGTCGGGGCGGATGGCGGGCCGACCCGGCTGTTGCTTGCCTTCATGATTTCGGCCGGTCTGCTCTCGATGTTCATCTCGAACACCTCGACCGCGCTGATCATGATGCCGATGGCGCTCGCAGTGCTCGAAGGCGGGGATAGCGACGGGACGGAACAAGGCGCGGTGCGACAGGACGGCATTTTCGGCGCTTTGCCGATGGGCATCGCCTTTGCCGCCAGCATCGGCGGGCTGGGCACCATCGTCGGCTCCCCCACCAACGCGATCGCAGTCGGCCTGCTTGACGAGATCGCGGGCGTGCGGATCACCTTCCTGCAATGGTCGCTCTACGGCGTGCCGTTGGTGCTGCTCAGCGTGCCGCTGGCCGCGTGGATCGTGGCGCGAGTGCAGCAAGTGGAGGCGCATCCGTTCGATCTGGCCGCCGCGCGCGCCGCCATCGCTAGCCAGACCGGTTGGACCACACCGGAAAAGCGCCTTGTGCCGCTTTTCTTCCTGACCTTCATCGCCTGGGTCAGCCAGCCGGTCGTCGCGCCCATGCTGCCCGCCGGATCGTGGACCGACGGTACAATCGCGGTGATTGCCGCGCTGTCGCTGTTCCTGCTGCCCGATGGCACGGGACGCCCGCTGCTGGTGTGGCAGGAGGCCGACCGCGCGCCGTGGAGCGTTATCTTCATGTTCGGCGGCGGGCTGGCGCTGGCGGCGGGGATGCAGGCCTCGGGCCTTGCCGGATGGGTCGGGCAGGCGCTGCTGCCGCTTGAAAGCTGGCCGCTGGTGCTGGTCGCCGTGGCGGTGGTGGCGCTAGTGATCGTGGTGACCGAGTTTGCGAGCAATGTCGCCACCGCGACCGGGATCGTCCCGGTGGTAGCGTCGCTGGTGGTCGCGCTTGGCGCTGATCCGGTCTTGCTCGCCCTGCCAGCGGCCCTCGCGGCAAGCTGGGGCTTTATGCTACCCGCCGGAACCGGGCCAAACGCCATCGCCTGGGCAACGGGACGTATCCGGATCGAGAAGGTCGTTGCTGCGGGCGCACTGCTGGACGTGGCCGGCATCTTACTGATCGTCGGCGTGGTATGGGGGATTGCGGCGCTGACCTAAACGGGCACCGCGCCAACCGAGAGGAAAATGGAATGACCGACAGCCGCAAGCCTGTGTTTCTCGTGATCGGTGCCGGCGCCGGAATCGGCGGGAATGCCGCGATGCGCTTTGCCGCAGGGGGCTATCACGCGGTCATGGCGCGCCGTTCTGACGAGGCTGGCCTTGCGCGCATGGTCGGCCAGATCGAGGCAGCAGGCGGATCGGCCAGCGGCACCTTGCTCAATGCGGCCGAAGACGGCGCGATCGAAGAACTGGTGGAACGCACCGAGCGCGACATCGGCCCAATCCACGCCGCGCTTTACAATCTCGGCGCGCAGATCGGGAACCGCGCGCTTGACCAGACCCCGCACCGGATATTCGAACTCGGCTGGCGTCTCGGCACCTACGGGGTGTTCCGCCTTGCCCACGCGCTGTTCCCGGCGATGGTCGAACGGGCGCGGGACGGTGGCCCGCACGGCACGCTGCTCGTCACCTCGGCGACAGCGGCGGTGCGCGGCAATGCGGGGCAGCACAGCCACGCGGCGGCGATGGGCGGGCGGCGGATGCTGTGCCAGACGCTCAACGCCGAATTCGCGCCCCAAGGGATCCACGTCGCCCACGTGATCGTCGATGGCCCGGTCGATGCGCCCGACACGCTGGGCAAGCTGCTGGGCGAAAAATACGATGCCTTCAAGGCGAACAAGGGCCACGAAGGTATCATCGACCCGGCAGCCCTTGCCGAAACCTACTGGCACCTCGCCCACCAGCCGCGCAATTGCTGGAGCCACGAGATCGACGTGCGTCCGTGGACCGACGTGCCGTGGTGGAACGACAACCCCGATCCGCAGATCAATTCCACGGACAAGGGGTTTGCGGGGCCGCGCTGAACGCGGGTCTTAACCTGAAATTGAGTATCCTGCGCCACGCTCATGCTATTGCGCCATCAGGCCAGATGGTCGTCAGGAGCGGGGTTGCGCCATGTTGCCGGACAGTTTTGCGGACAAGTTCATTTTTGCTTCGGTCATCATGTCGGTGGCCTTGGTCTTCGCCGTGGTCCGAGGCATCTGGGGGCTGGCGAACGCATCGTCGAAAAAGCGCGACCGCGCATCGGACACACGCACTGACGAGGAACTCCCGTTGCCCGAGCCGGATCGCACTAGCGGGTTCGGGCGCCGCCGGACAGCGGGCGGCTTGCTGAGCGAGGCAAGCGCGCCGGAGAGTGCTGCGCCCCAGCCGGCGGCCAACCCGTTGGCCGGCATGGATGCCGCCACGTTTCTCCAGAAGATCATTGAGGACAACGCACCCCCGCCTCCGCATGAAGGTCTGCTCCCGCCCGCAATCGAGGCCGCACGCTGGCGCCCGATCGTGTTCCGCCCGCTGAAGCCCAAGGGGCCGGGTGCGGACGGCCTGTCCTTCTATGGCGGTGAGCCGATTGGCCCCGCCGGTTTCGCATGGCCTCGCTCGCGCGGGACCGAGGGCAAGCCGCTCAGCTTCGTGATGCAGTGGGACTGCGCGCAGCTTGCCGCGCAGGCTGTGACCGGACTGCTTCCGGCCAACGGCGTGCTCTACTGCTTTCTCGATCTCGATTGGGGCGAAAGCGACGAAGGCGGGCAGGGCCATTGCTTCCTGCACCATGCCGGGCCGACCGATTGCTGGGAGCCGATCGCGGTGCCCGCCGATGCCCGTCCGCTGTTCGGCACCAACGGCGCCTACCAGATGAGCGGCTGCTCCAATCTGGTCGACAACGCCGCCGATCACGTGCCGCGCATCCTGCCGCGCCTGCCGTTCGCGCCGGTCGCCTTTGACTATCCCACCGTCGAGCTGGACGAGGAGGAAGGCGAGCGGCTGTTCTGGGGTGACAAGTGGGCGGCCGAGCCGCTGCTCGCAGTGCAGAAGGCGGGCGGCGATGACGGCGGCCCGATCCGCGACATCGACGCGCCGAGGCCCGAATTCGCCCGCCCCTTCCCCGCCTTCCCCCACGATTTCGGCGCGATCCGGGTGCTGGCCGCTGCAATTCTGGACGAGACCCGCAACCCCAGACCGCAAATCACCAAACTCCTCTTGCCCGACCTCTCGGAGGAGGAACGCAGCGCACGCTTCGCCATGTGGCATGACGAAGCGAAAGAGCTGTTCGCGCTCGGTTGCCAGCGGCCGGTCGGCACACCCATCGACCAGCAGATCGCCGATGACGTGTGGCGCTGGGTCGAGGAACGCAAGGCTCTGCTGCGGTTCGGGTTCGACGGGCTGGTCGTGCGCGCGGTCAATCTCAGTCTCGGGGTCGACAGCAAGGCGCTGGATCGGGTTCCGGAGGAATGGATCGACAAGGCGATGCAGGTCCATGCTCTCGCCAGCGAATACATGGCTGACGAAGGCCCCGATCATTCCAAGCCGGGCGGATACGAGGAATGGCGCGCGCGTCAGGACGCAGGCGAGCTGAAGCGGGTCCGCAACGTCCATGCCCCCACCCCCGCGCATATGTTCGGCCCGCCGAGCTATGTGCAGGGCTATGTCGAGGAACTGGTCGACGATCACCTGCTACTGCTCGAACTGACCAATTGTTCAGGACCGGAGCATCACTTCGGCGAAGGCGTGCTGCAATATCTGATCACGCCCGATGATCTTGCCGCGGGCCGGTTCGATATGGTCAAGTCGGTGCTGAGCGGATACTAGCCGAGAGCGATCAGCCCCGCCATTCGCGCCGCTCTTCGGCGGAGCGCAGGACTTCGTAGGCGGTCTGGATCAGCTGGAACTGCTTGGCGGCCTCGGCATCGCCCGGCTTTACGTCCGGGTGCACTTCCTTGGCGCGGGCGCGGTAGGCCTTCTTGACTGTGTTGAAATCGGCATCGGCTTCCAGCCCCAGCACGTCGAGCGCGCGCATCTCGTCGGCCGAGCGCGAGCCATCACCCGATCCAGCCCAGCCGTAGTGCGCCGCTTCCGCATAACCGGCATTCTCGGCACGTTCGGCGCGGGCGCGTTCTTCCTTCTCGGCCTGTTCGAGACCTTCGAAGTAATCCCACCGCGAATTGTATTCAGCGGCGTGCTTCTGGCAGAAATACCACCGGTCGCGGCTGTTGGGTGCCTTGGGCGCGGGGCAATTGCCCGGTTCGTCGCAGCCATGCCGATCGCAGATGCGGACCTGGGTTGCCTCCTGCGAGGAACCATAGGCCCGCCAGCGCGGAAAGCCCCAGTCAAGCGAGCGCTTGGCGCGGCTCACAGCCCAGGTCCCGCGGAATCGGGCAGCATGTCGTTGGTCGATGGCATCAGGCGGTCAATCTAGGCGTAGTGGTGCGACATGGGAAGCGGTGAGAATGCGGGAACCAGTTGCAATGTGAAATGTTGCATTGCGACAACCCGGTTCGGCCCATGCCATGCCGACCCATGAAAGACCCGCGTGATGAGCCAGCAGTTGACCCTTTCCAGCATGTTCTCGGTGCTTGCACTGGCGGGACTGTGCGTGGTCTCCAGCGCACGCGATCTGGCGGGCTACGATGCCCCGTCCGTCGAGGCCTCGCCCTATGCGGTGCAGGCCGAGCTTGCACCCGGCCTGCTCTCCGACTGATCAGTTGATGATGACCGACGCGGCGCGGCGGTTCTGCGCCCACGCGGCTTCATCCGACGCGAGCGCCACCGGGCGCTCCTTGCCGTAGCTCACCACCGCAATGCGGCTTGCCTCGATGCCAAGGCTGACGAGGTAGTTCTTGGCGGCCGTCGCGCGGCGTTCACCCAGTGCGAGGTTGTATTCGCGCGTGCCGCGTTCGTCAGCATGGCCTTCGATGGTGAAGGTCACCTGCGGAAAGCGCGCGAAATACTGCGCCTGCGACTGGAGCGCAGCGGCATCGACCGAATCGATATTGTAGCGATCGGTGTCGAAATAGACCGTGGTCGAGGAACCGACAGCGGCGGCGAAGTGCGCCTGGGTGCCCACAGCCGGGCCGCTCTGGGTCGGCGTCGGGGTCGGGGTGTAGGTCTCGGTCGGCGCGGTTTCCGGCGGCGGGGGCAGCTGCTCGGGGCCTTCTTGGCGCAGGCCGCGAGGGTCGAGGCCGAAGCCAGCAGCAGGATCGTGGCAAGCTTGGTGTTCATGGGGTTTTCCTTTCGGCTTGTCATAGTGGCGGGCGTAAGTGTCAGGGGCGGATCGGACCCCATGCCGGATCGGAGGCATCGACCGGTGTGGGCAGGCGGCGTTCGTTCTGACCGGTCAGATCGACCTGCCAGATGCCCGAACGCCCGGAGTTCTTTTCGGTGCGGAAGAACTGGATGATGCGGCCGTTGGGCGCCCAGGTCGGGGCCTCGTCCTGCCAGCCATTGGTCAGCACGCGCATATTGCCGCCGCCGGTGTTCATCACCGCGACGTTGAAATCGCCGGCGATGCGGGTGAAGGCGATCTGGTCGCCGCGCGGGCTCCATTCGGGCGTGGCGCAACGCCCGCCGAAGAAGCTGATGCGCTTCTGGTTCTTCCCGTCGGCATCCATGATGTAGCACTGCTGGCTGCCCGAACGGTCGCTTTCGAACACGATCTTGCTGCCATCGGGCGAGTATGACCCACCCACGTCGATCCCCGGATTGTCGGTTAGCTTGATGCTCGCGCCGCCCGTGGCGGGCACGCGGTAGATCTCGGTATTGCCGCCCACCGCCATCGAATAGAGGATATACTTGCCATCAGGCGACCAGCGCGGGGCGAGCGTCGGGTTCTTGTTCTCGGTCACCAGCGTCTGCTTGCCGCTGCCGATGTCATAGACATAGATGCGCGGATTGCCGTCGACGTAAGAGAGGTAGAGGATCTTCGAATAGTCGGGCGAATAGCGCGGGGTCAGCGCGGTGGCGCTGCCGAGCGTCAGGAAGCGGTGGTTCGCGCCGTCGCTATCCATCACCGCTAGGCGCTTCACGCGACGATCCTTCGGCCCGGTTTCGGCGATATAGGCGATGCGGCTGTCGAAGAACGGGCTTTCGCCGGTCAGACGCGAGAAGATGAGGTCGGAGCACTTGTGCGCCGCGCGCCGCCAGTCGGCCGGGCCCACCACCCAGCCTTCGCGCACCAGCTCGTTCTGGAGCGCGACGTCGTAAAGGTAGCAGCTAACCACCAGCCGCCCGTCATCACGCGCGCGGACATAGCCGTGCACCAGCATCTCGGCCCCCTGCCCGCTCCACGTGCCGAAGGCAGGGGCGGTGATCTGGCCGAAACCGGGCTGCGGCAGGCTGTCCGGCCCGACCGGCTTGAACAGGCCGTTGTTGCGCAGGTTGGCGGTGATCACCCGCGCCACTTCACGCCCCAGCGCCGCCGTGCCCGCGGCATTGGCCGGCGTCGGACGATCGCGGTCGGTGGCGAAGGCGGGAATGGCGATGCCGATATCCGACCATGCGCTTTCGTCGGTGACTGTGCCGCGCAGCGGGCCGCTATCTTCGCCCTCGACTGCGACGCTTTCCACTGGCTGATCGTCGCCGATCGGCGCACCGAGATCCTGCGCGGCAAGCGGCGCGGCAAACAGCGCGGCGGTGAGAAGGAGGAGGGACTTGATTGTCATGTCAGAGCCTTCGGTTGAATTCCCATTCGAGCGACTTCCACCGGTCGTAAAATTGCTCGGGCAGTTTGAACGGAGCGGCGAGTTGGACCGCACGGATCGCACGTTCGCAGTATATCCCGGCTTGCGGCTGATTGCTGGTGGTAATGCTCGCTTGAACGACCTTGCAGCGTGGACGCCCCTTAATCGAGCCATCGAGATTGAGTTCCCAGTTGACGATCGCTTCTAGTTTCTCGGCGTCGACCCCGGATGGAGCCTGCCCCTGCCAGTGCGGGCGGATCTGGCGGGTGATCGCGGCAAACAGCGCGGCCCGCTCCGCATTGCCGAACTTCGCCGCCGGCGCGCGTGTTTCCTGCGTCGCAGTCGACGAACCACTCCCGGCGAGGAAATCATCCCCGATCCGGCTGCCGCCGCCCTTTTCACTCGCCTTGTTCGGAGTCGGGCTGGGCTGGGCGCGGTCGGGGCGCGAGCGGTCGCGGTTCGGGGCGGGCTGGTTTGCGGCAGTGCGCTGCGGCGGGGTTTTGACCTGCTCGGGCGCGGGCGCGGGCTGTTCGGCCAGAGTCGGCGCAATCGCGGCGCGGCTTTGGGCGACAGGATCGGGCGCGGCGGCCTCCAGCCCGACTTCGGTGGCAAGGCTCACCGTCATCCGCTCGGGAAAGACCGAGACATCCGAGCGCACCGCCTGCATCAGCAGCACCGCCACCAGCGCGCCATGCAGCACGATAGCGACCCCGAGGCCGACTTTCTCCTCTCTGGAAAAGGCGCGCGCTTCCACCATGCCGTCTGGACTATGGGGCCGAAACTGAACCATCGGTGACCAGCGAGATCGAGGTGAAGCCCGCGCGGCCCAGCTCGCCCATCACCCGCATCACCCGGCCATAATCGAGGCTGCGGTCGCCGCGCAGCACGATCAGCGGCGGCTCGCCCCCGCGATTGAGCATGGCCAGCGCATCGGCCAGCCCGCCTTCGCGCACCGGGGTTTCCTCGATATAGATGACACCCGCACGGTCGATCGAGATGGTGACCTGATCGGGCTGCTCTTCGACCGGCGCGGCGCGGCTTTCGGGCAGTTCGATCGGCACGCCGACGGCAGGCAGCGTCACCGTCACCATGAAGATAATCAGCAGCACCAGCATCACGTCGACCAGCGGGGTGACGTTGATCTCCGCCATCGCCGCGCGGCGGCCACGCTTGCCCTTGCGGCGGGAGGAGACACCCATCCCCATTACGCGCGGTCCAACTCGCGGCTGAGGCCGGTGTGGAGCTTGTCGGCAAAGCGCTGGAGCCCCGCTTCGTAACGGTCCACCGCCCCGCCGAAGCGGTTATAGGCGATAACGGCGGGGATTGCGGCGAACAGGCCGATGGCGGTTGCAAACAGCGCTTCGGCAATGCCGGGGGCGACCACGGCGAGCGAGGCGCTCTGCTGCGCGCCGATCTGGAAGAACGAGTTCATGATCCCCCACACCGTGCCGAACAGGCCGACAAACGGCGCGACCGAGCCGACTGTCGCGAGGAAGTTCAGCCGCCCGGCGAGCTCGTCGGCCTCTTCGGCGATCTGGCTGTCCATTGCCGCGCCGATGCGCTGGCGGGTGGCATCGCGGTCCACCGGCTGCTTGGCGGTCGACTTGCGCCATTCGTCGAGCCCCGCCGCCGCGACGCGGGCCGAGGGGATTTCCTTGCGCGCCTGCTTGGTGAGCAAGCCTTCCTGATCGCGCTGGTCCCAGAACTCGGCCTCGTAAGCGCGCGATTTCTTGGAAAGGTCGCCGATCCGCATCGAGAAGCTGACGATGATCATCCACACCCAGATGCTGGCGAGGATCAGGCCGAGCATCACCGCCTGCACGATGATATCGGCCTGGAGGAACAGCTCCACCGGATCGAGCCGGGTGGCGGCAGGGGCGGCAGCGGCGGCGCTGAGCAGGGCGAGCGTCACGGGGTCAGGTGTCCTTGTTCATGAAAGTCTGGAAAGCGGCGCGCCATTCGGCGGGCTGACGGCGCGGGCGGCCATCCAAGGTGATAAAGCCAACCCTGAGGTGGGCTTCGCACAGCATTTCCTCACCGCGGCGCGCAATCTGGTGCATCCGGCACGAGGCCGCGCCGAGTTCGGTGCACCGGGTCTCGATCACCACATCGTCATCAAGCTTGGCCGGACGCAGGTATCGAAGGTTCACCTCGGACAGCGCATAGGCACCCTCGCCCGCCTCGATCGCGGCGCGCTGGTCGATCCCCAGCAGGCGCAGCAGATCGGACCGCGCGCGTTCGAACCAGCGCAGGTAATTGGCGTGGTAAGTGATCCCCGACAGATCGGTGTCCTCGTAATAGACGCGCACGGCATAAAGATGCCGCGCACCATCGAGGATGCCGCCCGGGGGATTGGGAGAGGTCATGTCTTGCCACCTAGCGCAGCGGGGATTCGCTGCAAAGGCAGGTGTTGCGATTTGTCGCTGAACGGCGGTGAAACGAGTCCTGCCCGCGATTAACGCCGCGAGATCATCGGTCCCAGGGGCTGTCCGCCGAAGATATGGACGTGAAGGTGCGGCACTTCCTGCCCGCCATGCTGCCCGATATTGGCGAGCAGGCGATAGCCCGGCTCGACCAGACCCTTCATCCGCGCCACTTCCCCCACCGCGCGCACAAAGCCGCCGATCTCTGCATCGGAAGCCTTGGCCGAGAAATCGTCCCAGCTGACATAGCGCCCCTTGGGCACTACCAGCGTGTGCACTTCGGCCTGCGGGTTGATATCCTCGAAGGCGAAGGCCCAGTCGTCCTCGTAGACCTTCCGCGACGGGATTTCCCCGCGCAGGATCTTCGCGAAGATATTGTTGTCATCATAGGGGAGGGTTGGGTCGATCGGCATCATTCGCTCCGTGCGGCTTTCTCGGCGATGCCCGAAGTGCCCTCGCGCCGGTCAAGCTCGGCAAGCACCTTCTCGAAAGACACGCCCTTTTCAGCGAGCAGCACCATCAGGTGGAAGATCACATCGGCCGCCTCGCCGACGAGTTCCTGTTCGTCCCCAGCAAGCGCGGCGATCACCGCCTCGGTCGCTTCCTCGCCGAGTTTCTGGGCGATCTTCGCCAGCCCCTTGGCATGGAGCTTGGCGACATAGCTTTCCTCCGGCGAAGCGGTGAGGCGCTGGGCGATGGTCGCTTCGAGGCGGGTGAGGGTGTCCATGCGGGCCTTTTCGGTCAAACCCCGCGCGCGGGCAAGCCCGCCGCGCGCAGAGCCGCGTGAGCCTCTGCGATGGTGTGGTGGCCGAAGTGGAAGATGCTGGCGGCAAGCACAGCGCTGGCGTGGCCCTTGGTGACCCCGTCGACCAGATGCTCGAGACTACCCACCCCGCCGCTCGCGATCACCGGCACGCTGACAGAGTCGGCGATCTCGCGGGTGAGATCGAGGTCATAGCCCCGTTGCGTCCCGTCGCCGTCCATCGATGTGACGAGCAATTCGCCCGCCCCCAGATCGGCGACCTTCCGCGCATATTCGACCGCGTCGATGCCCGTCGGCTTGCGGCCGCCGTGAGTGAAGATTTCCCAATTGCCCCGAGGCGTCTGCCGCGCATCGACACTGGCGACGACGCACTGGCTGCCGAAGCGTTCGGCAATCTCGCCCACCAGTTCGGGACGGGCGACGGCCGCGCTGTTCACCGCGACCTTGTCCGCACCCGCCAGCAGCAGCGCGCGCGCGTCCTCGGCAGAGCGCACGCCCCCGCCGACGGTCAGCGGCATGAAACATACCTCCGCCGTGCGCCGCACCATATCGAGCAGCGTCCCGCGCCCTTCGTGGCTAGCGGAAATATCGAGGAAGCACAGCTCGTCCGCGCCCGCCGCATCATAGGCGCGCGCCTGCTCCACCGGATCGCCCGCGTCCTTGAGGTCGACGAAATTGACGCCCTTGACCACACGGCCATCGGCGACGTCGAGACAGGGGATGACGCGGATGCGGACGGTCATTGCGCCCGCGCCCCCATCGCGATCGCCGCTGCCAGATCAAGCCGCCCTTCGTAGAGCGCGCGTCCGGTAATCACCCCTTCGATCCCCTCGTGCGCGTGGAGCGAGAGGATGTGAATGTCGTCCAGCCCCTTCACCCCGCCGCTGGCGATCACTGGAATGTCGACGCGGCGGGCAAGGTCTACCGTCGCTTCGATGTTCACGCCCTTCAGCAAGCCGTCGCGCCCGATATCGGTGAACAGCAGCGAGGCGACGCCTGCATCCTCGAACCGGCGGGCAAGGTCGGTGACAGGGACGTCGGAGACTTCCGCCCAGCCCTCGGTGGCGACCATCCCGTCGCGCGCGTCCACCGCGACGACGATGCCGTTCTCCCACTCGCGGGCCATGTCTTTCACGAATTCGGGGTTCTTGAGCGCCGCCGAGCCCATCACCACCCGCGCCACGCCGAGGTTAAACCAGCCCTCCACGGCCTTGGCATCGCGGATACCGCCGCCAAGCTGCACATAGCCGGGAAAGGCGGCAACAATCGCCTCAACCGCCGCGCGGTTGCGGCTTTCGCCCGCGAAGCTGCCGTCGAGATCGACCACGTGGAGGTGCTCCGCGCCAGCCTCGGCAAAGATCATCGCCTGCGCGGCGGGATCATCGCCGTAGATCGTGGCGCGGTCCATATCGCCTTCGGCAAGGCGCACGACCTGGCCGCCCTTGAGGTCGATGGCGGGGAAGATGATCACGCCTTTGTCTCCTGTGCGCTCCTGCGAAAGCAGGAGCCCAGCGTCTGCTGGAACTGCGCTCTGATGGCTTCCTGCTTACGCAGGAACGCACAACTCCCGATTACGGATACCATGCGAGAAACCTTTCGAGTGTCGCCAGCCCATAGGCCTGGCTCTTCTCCGGGTGAAACTGCACGCCGATGATGTTGTCGCGCGCAACGGCGGCGACCAGGCCCTCGCCGTGGTCGGTCATGGCGGCGACATGGTGCGGATCGGTGGCGGCGAAGTGATAGGAGTGGAGGAAATAGGCCTCGCCCTCCTCGATCACGGCAAGATCTCTGGCATGGGGCAGGATCGCGACATCGTTCCAGCCCATGTGCGGCACCTTGATGCTCGCGTCGGATGGCTGGATCAGCCGCACCTCGCCCGGCACCCAGCCAAGCCCGGGGGTTTCGCCATGTTCAAGCCCGCGGTCCGCGAGGAGCTGCATCCCCACGCAGATACCGAGGAACGGCGCGCCGCCGATATGGACGCGCTCCTTCATCGCCTCGATCATGCCGGGGATGGCACCCAGCCCCTCGGCGCAGGCCTTGAAGCTGCCGACACCGGGCAGCACGATCCTGTCCGCCGCGCGCACGACGTAAGGATCGGCGGTAACGGTGACTTCGGCCCCCGCCGCCTTCAGTGCATTGTGAACCGAGTGGAGGTTGCCCGCGCCGTAGTCCACGAGCGCGATCACCTCAGGCATTGAACGCCTCTAGCCCCGGGAACGCCATGCGCGGGGTCCACTGGATGATGGCGAGATCGGCCAACCCCTCGGTGATGAAGGGATCACTCGACAGCAGCGATTCGGCCTCGGCGCGGCTTGCCGCCTTCACGAAGATCAGCCCGCCGTCACGCGGCTCGCGCGGCCCCCAGGCGAGGAAGTGCCCGGCCTCGTGCCCTGCCTTCAGCCATGCAAGGTGGTCCGCAAGCACCGCGTCGATCCGCTCGATCGCCGCGACATAGGTCAGCGAAGCGATGAAGATTCTAGCCACCCAGCTGCCCTTTGGTGCTCGGGATCGCGCCGCCTTTGCGCGGATCACGTTCCACCGCTTGCCGCATCGCGCGGGCGAAGCCCTTGTAGAGGCTCTCGCAGATGTGGTGGTTATTGCTGCCGTAGAGCAGTTCCATGTGGAGCGTGATGCCGGCGGCTTGCGAAACCGAGTGGAACCAGTGCTCGATCAGCTCGGTATCCCATTCGCCCAGCCGTTCCTGCGTGAACTTGGCCTTCCAAACGAGGAAGGGGCGCCCGGAAATGTCGAGCGCTACGCGGCTCAGCGTCTCGTCCATCGGCGAGTACGCCGCGCCGTAGCGCCCGATCCCAGCCTTGTCGCCGAGCGCCTGCGTGATCGCCTGCCCCAGCGCGATCGCCGAATCCTCGGTGGTGTGGTGCTGGTCGACATGGAGGTCGCCCTCCACCTTCATCGTCACGTCGATCAGCGAGTGACGGCTGAACTGTTCGACCATGTGATCGAGAAACCCGATGCCCGTGCTGACATCATAGGCGCCCGTCCCGTCAAGATTGACGGCGATGGCGATCTTGGTCTCGGTCGTATTGCGCTCAACCGAGCCGGTGCGCGGAGGGGTTTGGGCGGGGGTGCTGGCCATAGGCCCTGCGCTATAGCCCTCTCGGCGGCGGTGACAAGCGCCCCCGCTGCATCGCCGCGCTATCCCCTGCCAAAGCCGCGAGGTGGAGCGGTAAAGGCTTGACCAAGCCCGCGCGCCCCGTCACCATTTTGCATGTCATGTCCAGCGATACGCCCGATAGCCTGATCCCCTACGACGAGATCGTGCAGGAAGCCCTGCGCGCCGTGGTCGGCCGGGTACTCGGTTCGATCGTCAGCAGCGGAAGCACGCTGCCGGGCGCGCACCACTTCTACATCACCTTCAAGACGGGGGCACCGGGGGTCAACATCCCGCCGCATCTGCGCGAACGCTTCCCCGATGAAATGACCATCGTGCTCCAGAACAAGTTCTGGGATCTCGAGGTCGGGCCGCAAAGCTTCTCGGTCAGCCTGACCTTCAACCAGGTGCCGGCCAAGCTGGTGATTCCCTTTGCCGCGATCACGGCCTTCGTCGATCCGGCGGTCGATTTCGGGCTGCAATTCCAGGCCGCTGTCGAGGAGCTGGAGCCCGAAGCGCACGAGGACGCCGAAAACGATGGCCCCGATGGTGACGGGGACGGCGACGGCTCGAACGTCGTCACGATCGATTTCGGCCGCAAGAAATAGGCGCGATGGCGCGGGGCAAGCGGGCCATCAAGGGCAAAACCGACGAGGCCGAAACGCCGGCCGGCCCGGGCGGCGTGCCGCTCCCCAGCCCTAGCGCTGCTACCAATCTCATCATTGCCGACATCGTCCTGCGCGCCGCGGGCGGTTTCATCCGCGACCGGATGGAAAAGGGGATGCTGGTCAAATCCTATGACAGCGCCAAGGCGGAGCGGCTGGTCGATGGCCGCTCGCTGGTGAGCAGTGCCGCCCTGCTGGGTGCAAGCCGCCTCGCCCGCCGCTCCCCACTGGGGCTTGCGGTGGTGGCGGGGGGGCTGGCGGCCAAGGTGCTCTATGATCGCGGCAAGCAGATCGAATTGCGGCGCCGCGCGCGCAAGGCGAAGGCCAAGCCGGACGAGCCGCAAGCCTAGCCCCTCTTGATTTGTGCGCCCCTGATGGTGCAACGGGACCTATGGGCGACACCTCACACACTTCTGCCGACCATCTCCACCGACGGGGACTGATGTTCGTTCTCTCCTCGCCCTCGGGCGCGGGGAAGACCACCTTGTCGCGGATGCTGCTGGAACGGGATAGCGAGATCAGGCTGTCGGTCTCGGCCACCACCCGCCCGCCGCGTCCCGGCGAAATCGACGGTGTGCATTACCACTTCGTCTCCGCGGACGAGTTCCAGCGGATGATCGACGAGGACGATTTCTACGAATGGGCCGAGGTGTTCGGCCACCGCTATGGCACGCCCAAAGGCCGCATCCGTGCGGCGCTGAAAGAAGGGCAGGACTTCCTGTTCGATATCGACTGGCAGGGCACGCAGCAACTTTACCAGAAAGATCAGCAGGATGTGGTGCGGGTGTTCATCTTGCCGCCCTCGATCGAGGAACTGCACCGCCGCCTCCAGAACCGCGCCACCGACAGCGCCGAGGTGATCGCCGCGCGCATGGAACGCGCCCGCGCCGAGATCAGCCACTGGGACGGCTATGACTATGTCATCGTCAATGATGATGTCGAAGTTTGCTTCGACAAGGTCCGCGCGATCCTTGATGCCGAACGCATGAAGCGCGCCCGCCAGACCGGGCTGATCCCGTTTGTGCGCGGGTTGATGGCGTAACGCCGTAAGCCCCCCCTTGCCGGCAATGTTCCACGTGGAACATTGCCCTGTAGGGCACGATTTCGGGGTCTAGAGGGGGCCTAAGGGGGGTCTAGCCGAGCCTGACCCCCGCCTGTCCCCTCTGATCAATGCCCGCCCGAAGGATCGGCGAAGTGGCTCGGCAGGTGGGCGTTGACCACGCCGCCATCGACCGTCAGCGTCTCGCCCACCACGTAATCGCCCGCGCGGCTGCACAGGTAGATCGCGGCGGCCGCCATGTCCTCGGCCGTGCCGATGCGCTTGGCCGGGATGCCCGCGGCCGAGGTATCGGGCGCATCCTTCGCCGCCTTGTTCATCTCCGAGGGGAACGCCCCCGGCGCGATCGAGGTGACGACGATATTGTCCTGGATCAGCCGCGCGGCCATGCGCCGGGTCAGCTGGATCACGCCCGCCTTGGAAGCCTGATAGGCATAGGTCTCCCACGGGTTGATCCGCTGTCCGTCAATCGACGAAACGTGGATCACCTTGGCCGGATGGCCGTGCTTGCCGCCTTCGACCAGCAGGTCATGCAGCTTCTGGGTGAGGAAAAACGGCGTCTTGACGTTCAAGTCCATCGTCCGGTGCCAGCCGGCTTCCGAGAACTCGAGGTAAGGCTGCCCCCACGCCGCGCCGGCGTTGTTGATGAGGATATCGAGCCGAGTCTCGCGCGCCTTCATTTCGTTGGCGAGCGCCACCATGCCGTCCATCTGGCTGAGATCGGCGGGGATGCCGATGACCTTGTCGGCGCCGAATTCTTCAATGGTCGCCTGCATCTGCTCGATCTTGCGCGCCGAGATGTAGACCCGCGCACAGCCCGCTGCGAGCAGGCCTTCGACGAACATCTTGCCGATCCCGCGGCTGCCACCGGTGACAAGCGCAATGCGGCCTTCAAGGCTGAAAAGTGATTGAATGTCCATAAAGAAAACCTCTTACGTCTTCCCGGGCTTGACCCGGGATCCCGCTGCCTTGTTCCCCGCCGCGAGAAGGAAGCGGGACCCCGGATCAAGTCCGGGGAGACGATGTTCGTCTAGTATCCACTCAATTCGGCCACGCGGTTGGCGTGGTAATAGGCATCGCCCAGGAATTCGGCCAGCGCACGGTCGCGCTTCATGTAGAGGCCGATGTCGTATTCGTCGGTCATGCCGATGCCGCCGTGCATCTGCACGCCTTCCTGCACCGCGAGGCGCGCGGTCTTGGCGACCTTGGCCTTGGCAACGCTCGCCATCAGCTCGGCGCTCGGCGCGCCGGCATCGAGCAGTTGCTGCGCCTTGATGGTGACAGCGCGGGCGATCTCGACTTCGGAATAGAGGTGGCTGGCGCGGTGCTGGAGCGCCTGGAACTCGCCGATCAGCTTGCCGAACTGCTTGCGCTGCTTGAGGTAGGTGACGGTCATGTCCATCGCCCCGCGGGCAACGCCCACGCCTTCCGCCGCCGCGCCGACACGGCCTGCGAGCAGCATGGCATCGAGCACGGCGCGCCCGCCGTCGATCTCGCCGATCACGGCATCGCCATCGAGCTCCACGCCGTCGAACTTCGTGTGGGTCGCCATCGAGCTATCGACCAGCCGCACCGCGTCATGGCTCATCCCGGCCGCGTCCTTGGGGACGGCGAACAGGGTGATCCCGTCAGCATCCTCGTCCGATCCGCTGGTGCGCGCGGCGACCACGATCATGTCGGAACTGGCACCCTGAATGACGAAGCTCTTGGCGCCCGTCAGGCGGAAGCCGTTGCCCGATTTTTCGGCGCGGGTGGTGATGCGCTGCGGGCGGTGCTTGGCGGTCTCGTCGATCGCCACGGCAAACACAGAGTCGCCCGCGATAAGGCCAGGGAGGTAGCGGCCCTTGAGGTCGTTCGAGCCGTGCTTCAGCGCAGTCGCGGCCAGCACCGAGGAGGTCAGGAACGGCGAAGGTGTGAGGTTGCGGCCGATTTCCTCGAGCACGATCCCGGCTTCGACATGGCCCATGCCGAGCCCGCCGTCAGCCTCGTCCACCAGCATGCCGGTGAAGCCCATTTCGGCCATCTGCTTCCACAGGCCGTGGCCGAAACCGTCCTTGCAATTGCGGTCGCGCCAGTGGCGCAGCTGCTTGGCGATATTGCCTTCTTCGGCCATGAAACCGGCCGCGGTGTCGGCGAGCATCGCCTGATCTTCGTTGTGATACAGGGGCATTGGTTTTCCCTCTCCCGAAATTCTGTTCACCCCGCCCCGGGCTTGACCCGGGGCCCCGCTTTCTTGCTCTTGGCAAAAAGGCAGCGGGGTCCCGGATCAAGCCCGGGACTGGGTTGGTTGATTGCTCTCTTACGCCCCCGGCAGATCAAGGATGCGCTTGGAAATCACGTTGAGCATGACTTCCGAGGTGCCGCCTTCGATCGAGTTGGCCTTGGTCCGCAGCCAGCTGCGCGAAGGCTTGCCGCCCTCGGTCGCTTCGCTTTCCCACTCGAGGCTGCGCGAACCGCCGACCGCCATCACCAGTTCGTGGCGGCGCTTGTTCAGCTCGGTGCCGGCATATTTCATCATGTTCGGCTGCGCGGGGTGCGCCTTGCCGACCTTGATCTCGTCGAGGAACTTCTCGCCCATCGCGGTATAGGCCAGCGCATCGACATCGAACATCGCGAGTTCGGCGCGCAGCACCGGATCAAGCTCGTCGCCGAGCCGCGCGGCATGGCGCTTCATCGCCGCGCCGATCCCGGCGGTGCGATCCCCGCCATCCGCGCCCGAAATCATCTCGCGTTCGTGGCCGAGCAGATACTTGGCAACATCCCAGCCGCGGTTGATGGTGCCGACATAGGCGGGCACATCATCGCCGTAGGACTTGGGCACCTTCACATTGTCGAAGAAGGTTTCGCAGAAGGGCGAATTGCCGCTGATCAGCTTGATCGGCTTGGTCGTCACCCCTTCGCTCGCCATGTCGTAGAGCATGAAGGTGATGCCGCCGTACTTGTTCTCCTTGTCGGTGCGGACAAGGCAGAAAATCCAGTCAGCGTGATCGGCGTAGGAGGTCCAGATCTTCTGGCCGTTCACCACCCAGTGATCGCCCTTGTCTTCGCCGTAGGTCTGCAAGGAGACGAGGTCCGAACCCGAACCCGGTTCCGAATAGCCCTGGCACCAGCGGATTTCGCCGCGCGCGATTTCATTGAGGAAGCGCTGCTTCTGGCCTTCGGTGCCGAAGTGCAGCAGCGCCGGGCCGAGCATCCAGATACCGAAAGAGGACAGCGGCGGGCGCGCGCCGATGCGGCCCATTTCCTCGCGCAGCACCTTGGCTTCGGCCGGGCTGAGCCCCGCGCCGCCATATTCCTTGGGCCACGACGGCACGGTGTAGCCCTTGGCAACGCAAGCCTCGAGCCAGGCCTTCTGCGCGTCGTTCTTGAAGGTGGCGCGGCGGCCGCCCCAATAGACATCGTCCTCGTCACGCACGGGCTGGCGCATTTCCGGCGGGCAGTTCGCTTCCAGCCACGCGCGGGTTTCGCTGCGGAATGTTTCCAGATCGGCCATGCCGACTCTCCTCTCATCAAGCTCCCAATTGACGCTTACGTTAGTGGCAATTGAGCAAGCCCTGCAAGCGCTCTTCGCGCGTGCCTTGATGCCGTAGCGTCAGGTCGGCGCGATTGACGGGAGGCATAATCGGTCTAGGTTCGAAACTGAAAAAGGGAGAGTGAAATTGGCCGGATTCGCTGAGGTGGCACAGGACCGCAGGGCAAGCCGCGCATGAACCTTCCCGCCGCGCCGAAGGTCCCCTTCCGGATGAAGCTCGCCTATGGTTCCGGGGCGATTGCCTACGGGATCAAGGACAATGGCTTCGCGGTCTTCCTGCTGATCTTCTACAATCAGGTGATCGGCCTGCCTGCCAATCTGGTAGGGCTGGCGGTGATGGTGGCCCTGATCATCGATGCCTTTGTCGATCCGGTGATCGGCCACCTGAGTGATCGCACCAACACCCGCTGGGGGCGGCGGCATCCGTGGCTCTATGCCTCGATCATCCCGGTCGGCCTGTCGTGGTTCCTGCTCTGGAACCCACCCGATTGGGGACAGACCGGCACGCTGATCTACCTGATCCTGTCGTCCATTCTGGTGCGCACCGCGATTGCGCTGAACGAAGTGCCCTCGCTGGCGATGCTGCCCGAAATCACGCAGGATTATCACGAGCGCACCGATGTGATCCGATACCGCTTTCTGTTCGGCTGGGTGGGCGGGCTCTTCCTGCTGTGGCTGGCCTATGCGGTGTTCCTTGCCCCGACCCCGGATCAGCCCGCCGGACTGCTGCGGCGCGAGGGCTATGATGCCTATGCCTGGTCGGGCGTGATCATGATGATGGCCGCGATCCTTACCGTCGCGCTGGGCACGCATCGCGCGCTGGCAAAGCCGCCCGCCAAGCTGCCCCCGCGCCTGCCGCTGAGGGAGGAATTGCGGGCGATGGGCCGCACATTGCGCAACCCGGCCTTCCTGACGCTGATGGGCGCGGGCGTGTTCGCCTATGCCAACCAGGGTCTCAATTTTGCGACCAGCACCTATATGCAGACCTATGTGTGGGAGTTTCCGCGCTGGGCGCTGGCGACCTGGCCGATCACTCTGTTGGTCGGCGTTGCGCTCGCCTTCGTGATCGCGCCGCCCGTGTCGCGGCGCTGGGGCAAGAAGCACGCGGCGGCCGGGATGGCGGCGCTGGGCGTGGTGTTCGGCCTTGCGCCTTACGCGCTGCGCCTTGCCGGGCTGTTCCCGGCCAATGGCGCTCCGGCCACCTTGCCGCTGTTCCTGCTGTTTACCACGCTCGCCACGTCCTTCGCGGTTGCCACGATGATGCTGGTGGGATCGATGCTGGCCGATGTGGTCGAGGATTCCGAGATGCGGACGGGCCACCGCGAGGAAGGGCTGTTCTTCGCGGGCAATCTGTTCATGCAGAAATGCGTGACCGGGATCGGCACCTTTGCCGCCGGCATCCTGATCAGCGCGGCCGGTTTTCCCGATAATGCCGCGCCGGGCATGGTCGAACCCGCCGTGATCGAGCGTCTGATGCTGTGGTTCACGATTATCACCGCGCTGTTCATCGGCGGGGCGGTGCTGGTGTTCCTGCGCTTTCCCTTGGGAGAGGCGGACCATGCGGAACGGCTGGCCAGGCTGCGCGGCGAACACCCGCCCGCGACCCACAAATGAGAGCTTGGCGGGTGGCCAAGGCTCTGCCACGGTCGCCCGCAGATTCGAAGATTTCTAGGACGAGAGAGGAACACCCCCATGGATTTCGAACCCACCGAACGCCAGGCGTATTGGGCGGGCCGTGTGCGCGATTTCATCGAGACGCACGTGCGCCCAAACATGGATGTCTACAAGAAGCAGGACGCCGAGGGTGACCGCTGGAAGGTGATCCAGATCATCGAGGACAAGAAGAAGCTGGCCAAGGAAGCGGGCATCTGGAACCTGTTCATGCCGCCACGCAATGACAGCCACCACCATGTCGACGAGACCTTCGAATTCGAAGGCCCGGGCCTCACCAACCTCGAATACGCGCTGTGCGCCGAGGAAATGGGCCGCATCGGCTGGGCTTCGGAAGTTTTCAACTGCTCCGCGCCCGACACCGGCAACATGGAAGTGTTTCACCGCTACGGCACCCGCGAGCAGAAGGAGCAGTGGCTGCGTCCGCTGATGAACGGCGAGATCCGTTCGGCCTTCCTGATGACCGAGCCCTACACCGCCTCGTCCGACGCGACCAATATCGAGACCCGCATCGAGCGCGATGGCGATCACTATGTGATCAACGGGCGCAAGTGGTGGTCTTCGGGCCTCGGCGATCCGCGCTGCAAGGTCGCGATCGTGATGGGCAAGACCGATTTCTCGGCCCAGCGCCACGCACAGCAATCGATGATCCTGATGCCGATCGACGCGCCGGGCGTGAACATCATCCGCCACCTGCCGGTGTTCGGCTATGACGATGCCCCGCACGGCCACATGGAAGTCGAGATGAAGGACGTGCGCGTCCCCGTCGAGAACATTCTGCTGGGCGAAGGGCGCGGGTTCGAGATCGCGCAAGGCCGCCTCGGGCCGGGCCGCATCCACCACTGCATGCGCACCATCGGCGTCGCTGAAGAGGCGCTCGCCAAGATGTGCCGCCGCCTGCAAGAGCGCGAAGCCTTCGGCAAGCCGGTCTACAAGCACTCGGTCTGGGAAGAGCGCGTGGCGCGCGCCCGCATCGATATCGACATGACCCGCCTGCTCTGCCTCAAGGCGGCCGACATGATGGACAAGGTCGGCAACAAGGCGGCCAAGCAGGAAATCGCGATGATCAAGGTGCAGGCGCCTAACATGGCCCTGAAGATCATCGACGATGCGATCCAGGCCCACGGCGGCGGCGGCGTGTCGGAAGACTACGGCCTCGCCTCGGCCTATGCCCATCAGCGCACCCTGCGCCTGGCCGACGGGCCGGACGAAGTCCACGCCCGCTCGATCGCCCACATGGAGTTCGCCAAGCACGCGCCCGTTCCGGGGCCGACGGCAAACGCCCTGCGCGGCGATCACGGGCGCGCGGTCAACGACACCGGCAGCTTCAGCTCGGGCGACATGGGCGTCGCACGGTAAGTCACCGACTCTAGACCGTTCGTGTCGAGCGAAGTCGAGACACGCTCGCACGAACGGTTCTCGACTGCGCTCGAACCGAACGGAAAGAATAGACTATGGCAAAAGCCGCCATCCTTGAACAACCCGGTCAGGGCCTCCGCATTGCCGAGGTGACCTATGCCGCCCCCGGCCCGCACGAAGTGCTGATCGACACCAAGGCCTGCGGGCTGTGCCATTCCGATCTGCACTTCATCGACGGCCATTATCCCCACGCCCTGCCCTGCATTCCGGGGCACGAGGCGGCGGGCGTGGTGCGCGCGGTGGGATCGGAAGTGAAGACGGTGAAGCCGGGCGATCACGTTGTCTCGTGCCTCTCGGCCTTCTGCGGGCATTGCGAGTTCTGTGTCACCGGCCGCATGGCGCTGTGCATGGGGGCCGACACCCGCCGCATGAAGGGTGATGCCGCACGCATCAGCTTCGCCGATGGTTCGCCGGTCAACCAGATGCTCAATCTTTCGGCCCTGTCCGAACAGATGCTGATCCACGAACACGCCTGCGTTTCCATCGACAAGGATATGCCCTTCGATCGGGCAGCGCTGCTCGGCTGCGCGGTGACGACGGGCGCGGGGACGATCTTCAACGCCTGCAAGGTGACGCCGGGCGAAACCGTGCTGGTGGTCGGCTGCGGCGGGGTGGGCCTAGCCGCGATCAACGCCGCCAAGATCGCTGGCGCGGGCAAGATCATCGCTGCCGATCCGCTGCCTGAAAAGCGGGCACTCGCCGAAGTGCTGGGCGCGACCCACACGGTCGATGCGCTCGCCGAAGATGCCGCCAAGCAGATCATCGCCATTTCGAACGGCGGGGTCGATTGGGGGATCGAGGCGGTGGGCCGTCAGGCCTCGGCCGATCTCGCGGTCGCATCGCTGCGGCGCGGGGGGACGGCGGTGATCCTCGGCATGATGCCCTTGGACTGCAAGGTCGGGCTTTCGGCGTTTGACCTGCTCGGCGGCAAGAAGCTGATGGGCGCGCTGATGGGGATGAACCACTTCCCCGTCGATCTGCCGCGCCTCGTTGACTTCTACCTGCGCGGTCTGCTCGATCTCGACACGATCATCGCCGAGCGTATCCCGCTCGAGCGCGTGAACGAAGGCTTCAACACAATGCGCGCTGGCAATGCCGCCCGCACCGTGGTGGTGTTCGACTGATGGATATCGATTTCGACAAGGAAATGGTCGGCACGGTCGAAGTGACCGAGAAGGACGCGCTCGACCTCGCCTCGCTGACCCGCTGGTTCGAAGCCCATGTCGAAGGCTTCGAAGGCCCGATCAGCTACACCAAGTTCAAGGGCGGCCAGTCGAACCCGACCTACCGGATCGATACGCCCGCGACCTCCTACGTGCTGCGCCGTCAGCCGTTCGGCAAACTGCTGCCATCGGCACACGCGGTGGACCGCGAATATGCGGCGATGACCGGCCTGTACCCGACCGGCTTCCCCGTCCCGCGCACCTACGGCCTGTGCGAGGACGTGGACGTGATCGGCGCCAAGTTCTTCGTGATGAGCATGGCCGATGGCCGCAGCTTGTGGAACGGCGCGCTCCCCGGGATGGAGCCGGACGAGCGCCGCGCGATCTATCACGCGCTGATCGACACCATGGCCGACCTGCACCTCAACCAGCCCGACCAGATCGGGATGGGCGATTACGGCAAGCCGACCGATTACTGCGCGCGCCAGATTGCCCGCTGGACCAAGCAGTACAAGCTCTCCGAAACCGAGCTGATGCCGGAGATGGAGCGGCTGATCGAATGGCTCCCCCAAACCATCCCGCCGCAGCATGGCTCGTCGGTGGTGCATGGCGACTACCGGCTCGACAACGTGATCTTCCACAAGACCGAACCCCGCATCATCGCGGTGCTCGACTGGGAGCTGTCGACGCTGGGCGATCCTATCGCGGACTTCAGCTACCTGATGCTCAACTGGCACAACCCCGCCGATGGCCGTGCGGGGCTCTTGGGTCTGGATATCGAAGCGCTCGGTATTCCTTCGCAGGAAGAGGCGGTCGCCCGCTATGTCGCGCGCACCGGCTATCCGGTGCCGCCGATGGACTGGTACTTCGCCTATAACCTGTTCCGGCTGGCGGGGATCATGCAGGGCATCAAGAAGCGCGTGATCGACGGCACCGCCTCCAGCGCCCATGCCCAAGCCATGAGCGACCGCGTGCGCCCGCTCGCCGAACGCGCTTATCACTTCGCGCTCGCCGCCGGGATGCCTGCCTAAAAACCGGGCACGCCTGCGAGGTTTACGTATGCCTGCCCGCTTCGTGTGCAGCGCGTGCTTGCCGCTGCCCGCAAGGACAGCTAGGCGCGCGCTCGTAACCTGACGCTGGAGAACGCGCATGACCGATACGCTGATCGCCGCCATCGAAGCCGCGTGGGAAAACCGCGCCGCGATCACCCCTGCGGACACCGATGTGGCCGCTGCGGTCGATCAGGCGCTGGCGCTGCTCGATTCCGGGGCAGCGCGCGTTGCCCAGCCTGACGGCAATGGCGGCTGGCAGGTCAACCAGTGGCTCAAGAAGGCGGTGCTGCTGAGCTTCCGCCTCAATGATAACGGCGTGATCGATGGCGGCGCGGCGAGCGCACCGGCGTATGACAAGGTGCCGCTGAAGTTCACCGGCTGGGGCGAAAACCGCTTCCGCGAAGCCGGCTTCCGCGTGGTGCCGGGCGCGGTCGTGCGTCGCGGGGCGCACATCTCCAAGGGCGCGGTGCTGATGCCGAGCTTCGTCAACATCGGCGCCTACGTTGGCGAGAACACCATGATCGACACCTGGGCCACCGTCGGCTCGTGCGCGCAGATCGGCGCGAACGTCCACATTTCGGGCGGCGCGGGGATCGGCGGGGTGCTTGAACCGCTCCAGGCCGAACCGGTGATCATCGGCGACAACGCCTTCATCGGCGCGCGCGCGGAAGTGGCCGAAGGCGTTCGCGTGGGCGAAGGCGCGGTGCTCTCGATGGGTGTCTATCTCGGCGCCTCGACCAAGATCGTCGATCGTGCCACCGGCAAGGTCTACATGGGCGAAGTGCCGCCCTATGCGGTGGTCGTCCCCGGCTCGATGCCCGGAAAAGCCCTGCCCGATGGCACGATGGGGCCGAGCCTTTACTGCGCGGTGATCGTCAAGACAGTCGATGCGCAGACCCGCTCCAAGACCGGCATCAACGAGCTGCTCAGGGACTGATCGGGAACCATCTGCCTCGCCCGGGATTGGTTGACGTTACGGAAGGTGTTTCCGTAACGTCAAAAGACAAGCGGGGAGAGTGGAAATGGCCGATCAGAACGAAGCGATCCACATCAATGACGAAGACGCCCGCGCTGCGGTGAGCAATACGGGCCTGCGCTATGTGCTGGGCTTCAGCCTCGCCTTCGCGGTAATCGCGATGAGCCTGGTGTGGATCATCCCGGCCCTCGCGCACGCGCACTGAGGCTTACGGCGCCGCCGGTGCGGGCGGGTTGATCAAGGTCTCGAGCGGCGGCTGACCCGCCACGCTCGCGGCATAGGCTTCCGCCTCGCGCATCACGCGCAGGATGTTGCGGCTGGCAATCAGTTCCAGTTCGACCTGCGAATAGCCGCGCCGCGCCAGTTCGGCGAACAGCAGCGGATAGCCGCGCACGTCCTCGAAGCCCACGGGGCCGCTCGGCATCCCGTCAAAATCCCCGCCGATGCCGATATGCTCGACACCCGCAATCTTGCGGATGTGATCGATATGATCGGCCATCTGCGCGATGGTCGCGCGGGGTTCAGGGTTGGCCTTGTCCCACGCCGCCATCCCCGCTGCCACCGCGGCGGGCTGCCCTTGGAGCAGCGCCTTCAGCCGCGCCGTCTCGGCCTCGCGCTTGGCCGTCCATTGCCGCACCGGCTCGCTGATGAAGCGCGGCAGCGCCACCACCATCACCACCCCGCCGTTCTGCGGCAGGCGGGCCAGCACGCTGTCGGGCACGTTGCGCGGATGGCCGTTGATCGCGCGCGCACCCGAATGGCTGAAGATCACCGGCGCCGTCGCCACGTCCAGCGCGTCCATCATCGTCGCTTCGCTGACGTGGGAGAGATCGACCAGCATCCCCAGCCGGTTCATCTCGCGCACCACATCTTTGCCGAAATCGGTGAGGCCGTCGTGCTTCGGATTGTCGGTCGCCGCATCGGCCCAGGGAGTGTTGCTGTTATGGGTCAGCGTCATGTAGCGCGCACCCAGCGCATGGAGCTGGCGCAGCACGCCCAGGCTCGATCCGATCGAATGGCCGCCCTCCATCCCGAGCAGCGAGGCGACCTTGCCTTCGGCCATTGCGCGTTCGACCTGATCGGCGGTGGTGGCGAAGCGCAGGCCTTGCGGATAGCGCGCGATCAGCCGCTTGGTCACGTCGATCTGCTCGATCACCTCCTGCACCGCTTCGGGCTCGTCGGGGTTGGACGGGACATAGACCGACCAGAACTGCGCGCCGACCTTGCCCTCCTTCAGCCGCGCAAGATCGGTGTGCATCGGGCGGCCTTCGGGGTGCCCCTCGCCCGTATCAGTCGTATCCTCGAAATCGAAGGCATTGATCTGGTTTGCCACGCGGTCGCGCAGCTGGTTGGGCACATCGTTATGCCCGTCGAACACCGGCGCGGCCTCGAGCGCGGCATTGGCGGTGGCGGTGGCGGGATCGACCGGAGCGGGAGCCTGCTGCGCGGCGAGCGGGCTCGCCAGCGTGAGCGCAGCCGCAAGGGCGGCAAGCGAAGGCGCGAAAAGTTGCATGGGGTAGGCTCCCGAAGCTAGAGCGCCTGCACACACAGGCAAGGAATGGATGATGGGTGATAGCGCGGCCAGGCTGATCGAACAATTGGGCCTTGCCGCCCATCCCGAGGGTGGGTGGTACAAGGAAACCTGGCGCGGCGAAGCCGGGCCGGATGGCCGCGCGGGCGGCACCGCCATCATCTTTCTGCTGCGCGCCGGAGAGGCTTCGCACTGGCACACGGTCGATGCCGCCGAGCTGTGGCTGTGGCAGGCGGGCGATCCGGTCGAACTGCGCCTGTCCGCCAGCGATGCCGGCCCCGCGCGCTCGGTCATCCTCGGGACCGATGTGGCGGCAGGCCAGCACTTGCAGGGCCTCGTCACGCCGGGCGAATGGCAGGCGGCGCGTCCCTTTGGCGAGCCGCGCTTCGGCTACAGCCTCGTGTCCTGCGTGGTTGTGCCGGGGTTCGATTTTGCGGGCTTCCGGCTCGCCGAACCGGGCTGGGAACCGGGCCAGGGACAGGGCGCTTGACCCGCAGTATCCTGCGCTGGGTGCTGGCGGCCTTTTACCTGCTCGCCGGGGTGATCCATCTGGTGAGGCCCGAGCCTTTCCTCGCCATCACGCCCGCATGGGTGCCAGCGCCCTACACGGTGGTGGTGCTGACCGGCGTTGCCGAGATCCTCGGCGCGATCGGGCTGGTGCAGCCTGTCTCGGCGCCGCTGCGCCGCGCGGCGGGATGGGGGCTGGCGCTTTATGCGCTGTGCGTGTGGCCGGCGAACATCAACCACTTCATCATGGATATGGCGCGGCCCGATGGCGGGCTGGGGCTTGGCTACCACGTGCCGCGCATGATCGCGCAGCCGGTGATCATCTGGCTCGCCTGGTGGGTCAGCCGCGACCCGCCCGCCGCCTGAAACACGAAACAAAACGGCGCGCGAACCCTGAGGGAACGCGCGCCGCCTTGAACCATCACGCCCGAAGGCGCGAGTGCCAGATTACTTGAGGTGCTTCGAGACCGCAGCGGTCATCTTGAACATCGAGATCTGGGCGTTGCCGATCACGGCGCCAAGCTTGGCGTCGGGATTGATCTGACGCTTGTCGGTCTTGTCCTGAAGGCCGTTGGCCTTGATGTATTCCCAGACCTTCGAGGTCACCTGTGCGCGGGTCATCGGGCCCTTGCCGATCACAGCTTCGAGATCACCCGAAAGCGTCACCGGCTTCTGCAGTGCGTTGGTCGTGCCAGCCATCTTCTACTCCCTTGTCATAGTGGCAGGTTAATCAATCTCATCTTCTTCCCAGCCCGCATCGTCCTCGCCGCCCGTATAGGAAGCGTGGAGCACTGCGCAGGCGGTAATCGTCCCTTGCAGTGCAGCGAGCAGTTCCGCTCGCCCCGCGCCCGGCATCAGCACGAGCGGCAGGTCGGTAGCGAACATCTGAAACAGGTAATGGCGTGTCTCGCCTTCGGGCGGATCGGGCAGCAGCCATTCGGAATTGCCGAAAGCGTTCTTGCCGGTGCGCGGGGGCACTTCGCCTTCGAGCAGCTTGGCGCGCTGGCCCGGCAGGCCCCACACCAGCCAGTGGCACGCGGGCTCGGCCGCCTTGGACGAGGCTTCCTCGACCACCAGCACAAGCTCCTGCGTGCCTGGGGGCGGCGCGCTCCATTCGAGCGGCGGGGCGACCGCATCTTCCTCGTCGGCGGTGAAGCTCGCGTCGAGTTCTTCGCCGGCGCGGAAGGCCGGGCTGGTCAGCGCAAAACCGCCACGCGCCATCGCCTGCGCCGAGCCCAGCTTCGCAACGGCGAGGCCGGGATGGCGCGCGGACGCGGGCACGTGCGATGCCAGCCAGTCCGGGAAATCAGGCATGATTCTGTCGCTTCATCCCCGCCGTGCTAGTCCAGCGCGGGGCAAGAAACGAGGCTTGCAAGGGGAGTTTTCGCCGGATTCTGCGGAAAACCCTGCAAATGCAGGCCGAATTGCCCCCGTTTCGCGGCTTTCCGCAGGCTTTGCGACCCGCAATCCTTGCTCTTGGCCTGAGAGGGCTGCATCTTTCGCGCCCCGCGCGCCGTTATCTTGAGGCGTCGCATCTGAGCCGAAAACCGGAGTTGTGCCCCGTGTCGAACGTCGCCCGCAGCCTCTTGAGCAGCGTTCTCGCCTTCAGCCTTGTCGCCTGCGGTGGCGGCGGATCATCGGGCACCCCGCCGATCGGTGGTGGCGGACCGACCCCTTCCCCGACTCCGACCCCGACGGGCTGCGGGCTGGCCGCGCAGCAGGACTTTGCCGACCGCGTGCTCAACGAATGGTATCTGTTCCCCGATCTGCTGGCCGCTGCCAATCCGGCAAACTTCGGCAGCGTGCAGGCTTTCCTCGATGCCCGCGTCGCCCCGGCCCGCGCCCAGAACCGCGACCGCTTCTTCACCTTCGCCACCTCGATTGCCGAAGAGAACGCGTTGATCAATTCCGGCTCGAGCGCGGGCTTCGGCATCCGCCTGGCCTATGACACCTCTGCGAGCCGGGTGTTCGTGATGGAAGCCTTCGAAGGCGCGAACGGCCTCGCCGCCGGGCTCGACCGCGGCAGCGAGATCATCGCAATCGGCACCGATGCGGCGAACATGCAGACGGTCACCAGCCTGTTCGCGAGCGGGGGCACGCAGGCGGTGGTCAACGCGCTTGGCCCCTCCACCCCGGGCACCACACGGGTGCTGCGCTTTGTCCAGCCGGGCGGCGCTGTGGTCGAACGCAGCATCACCAAGACCGAATTCTCGCTCGATCCGGTGTCCGACCGCTACGGCGCGCTGATCCTCAATGATGGGACCAAGCGGGTCGGCTATCTCAATCTCAGAACCTTCATCGTCTCGGATGCTGCCAACCAGCTGCGCACCGCCTTCGGCCAGTTCGGCGCACAGGGCGTGAGAGAGCTGATCATCGATTTGCGTTACAATGGCGGCGGATTGGTGAGCGTGGCCGATACGATGGGCGACCTGATGGGTTCGGGCCGCGTCGGTCAGGTGTGGAGCCGCACCGTGCTACGCCCGTCAAAGGCAAGCGAGAACACCACCCGCACCTTCCGCAGCGAGGCCAACGCCATCGCGCCGACCCGCATCGCCTTCATCACCACGGGATCCAGCGCCTCGGCGAGCGAGCTGGTGGTCAATTCGATGATCCCTTACCTCGGCACCAGCATGGCGCTGGTGGGCGGCAATTCCTTCGGCAAGCCGGTCGGGCAGGCCGGGTTCGACCTTGCCGCCTGCGACTTGCGGGTGCGTGCGGTGACCTTCCAGACGGTAAATGCCGCAGGGCAGGGCGAATACTTCACCGGCCTCGCCAGCGTGGTGCCCAATACCTGCCGCGCGGGCGACGACATCACTCGCCCGCTCGGCGATCCGCGCGAGGCCTCGATCGCGGCGGCGCTCGATTTCCTCGGCGGGCGGACCTGCACCGCGTTCACCAGCGCGAACCAGATCAAGACCGCCGGCGCGATGACCGAAGGCCAGCGCGAACGTATCGGGCTCGATCTGCCGGATCGCGAGGCGCTGATGCCGGAGCAGCCCAACGCCGCCCAGCGCGACAATCCGGGGCTGTTCTAAAGCCCTCTTACAACCCCTGCGGGACAGTCTCGAACCCGGGAATATCGCCCAGATCGACCCAGTCCTGCTTGCTCTTGGTGTAGCAGTGGAAGGCGGGCTTCAGGATGCTGGTATCGTCCAGCGTCCCGGCCTTGATGAACATCATTCCCGGCGGGCTGTCGACGCGGGTGAAGACGGGCGAACCGCAGGTGCCGCAGAACTGGCGGCGCACGGTCGCACCGCTATCGCCGGTGTCGTTATAGGTGGTGAGCTCGCCCGTATGGCTAACCGCGTCGATCGGCACGCCGACGATGACAGAAAGGCTGCTGCCCGCCTGCCGCTGGCAGTTCTTGCAATGGCAGGTAACGCACAGCAGCGGGTCGCTCTCGCAGGTGTAGCGCACCTTTCCGCAAAGGCAGCCTCCGGTCATGGTCATGGTCTCTCTCCCCTTTGCCCGGTCAAGGCGCCTCGGCCCCGGTGAACGGCTGCTTGGTGGTATAGCCACAGCCTGCGAATGTCTCCCCGCCGAAAGCGATAGTGGCGACGAAGGGGAAGCTCCGGTCGCTCATCCCGTCGCTGCACGTCCCCGGGGTCAGCGTGGCGGTAAGCGGCTTGCCATCGAGCGTGCCGGTGAAGCCAAGCCCGCCGTTTCCGGCAAAGCGGGTGACGGTGAAGGCGGTGCCCGGCTGGCGTTCGGGCGTGGTCCAGACCCCCTTTGTGCCCTCGATCTTGAGGTTCCAGAACGGCTCGGTGCCGAGCAGAGTGACGACCTCCTCGGGCGCGACGGCATCGAAGGTCTGGCCCTTGGGATCGATGCCATCGGTCTTCGCGGGGGTGCAAGCGGCGAGCATCAGCGCGGCGGTGAGCAGAAGAGGGCGGGGCATCGGGGTATTCTCCTTGGGCATTCAGGATAGGCCGGAACCATGCCTGCGCCAAGGCATTGCCCGCGCATGGACTTTGCCCCCACCCGCGCGGCCGCGCTTGCCCGCCTCGCCCGGTTTCTCCCCGCCGCTGGCCGCCACTATGCCGAAACCCGCAACGCCGATGACGGCCCGCGCGCCGAGGGACGCGGCAATGTCAGCCAGCTTTCGCCGTGGCTCCATGGGGGCCTGATCGGAGAGCGCGAGGTGCTCGAAGCGGTGCTCGGCCAGCATTCCCCGCGCGCCGCAGAGAAGTTCATCGCCGAGGTGTTCTGGCGGATCTACTTCAAGGGCTATCTCGAACAGCGCCCCGCGATCTGGGACGATTACCGCGCGGGCCGCGATGCTGCGCTGGCTGCGCTTGAGCGCAATGCGGGCCTCCGCACTGCCTATGCGCAAGCGACCGAGGGCCGCACCGGGATCGCCGCTTTCGACGTGTGGGCCAAGGAGCTGGTGGAGACCGGCTACCTCCACAACCACGCCCGGATGTGGTTTGCGAGCATCTGGATCTTCACCCTGAAGCTCGACTGGCGGCTCGGCGCGGACTTCTTCCTGCGGCACCTGATGGATGGGGATGCGGCCTCGAACACGCTGTCGTGGCGCTGGGTCGCGGGGCTGCATACCAAGGGCAAGCACTACCTCGCGCGGGAGGATAATATCGCGCGCTACACCGCTGGCCGCCCCGAAGGCGCGCTTACAGCCGTCGGGCTGGCCGGGAATGCCGAGCCGCTTAGCGAAGCGCAGGATTATCCGCGCCAGAAGCTCAATCTGCCCGCGCCGGTAACAGCCGACGATCTGGCGCGGCCCTTCGCGCTGCTGCTGCATGACGAGGCGACGCACCACCTGCCCCTCGCCCTGCCTGCCGTGCCTTCGCTGGTGATTGGTGCGGCGCGGCCCGAGGCGCGCTCACCGGGCGCAGTGGGAGAGCCTGCGCCGCGCTTTGCGCGCGGCGCGGTGGCGAGCGGGATGGCCGAGGTTTCGGCGGCTTTCGGGTGCCGGGCGGTGGAATGGCGCGCGGGCGAGCCGCTGGCACCGCTGCTGGCGCAGGCGGGGGTGGAGCGGATCGCGCTCGCCTATCTTCCGGCGGGATGGACGCGCGATGCGCTGATGCCCGATCTCGCGCCGCTGATGGCCGAGGGGCGCGTCGTCACGCTGCTCGGCGATCTTGCGCGCGCGACTTGGCCGCACGCCAAGGCGGGGTTTTTCGGAGTGGCCAAGCAGATCGATGCGCTGCTCGGAGAATGCGGGATTGCGGGCGGCTAGTAGAGCATCGCGCGGAAAAGTGGGCACCGGTTTTCCGCGAAAGCGATGCGACAACAAGAGCCCAACCTAAAGAGCGGTTTCCGCCGCAGCGAGGCTCTCTGCCGCGCGGCGCTCGGCGCGCACGCGGTCAGCCTTGACGCGTTCCTCGGTGGTCTTGCGCGCCTGCTCTGCCAGCCCGCGCCACGTCTTTTCCGACCGCAGCTCGCGATCGCGCACATTGTCGAGCGTCGCCAGCTTGGCGAGCGCCGCCGCTTCGTCGGCGCGTTCGCAGTAGAATTCGTAGGTCTGGGCCATCGGGGTATCCTGCCGGGAGAGGGGGAGGCGGGAGTCAGGGGTGGCGGCAGGACGCACAGCGCGCCCTGCCCCCGGTATCGTGTCAGTCAGCAGCCGACAGGTTCACGGCGCTTTCCTTGCCGTTACGACCCTTTTCGAGTTCGTAGTTCAGACGCTGGTCCTTATCGAGCGAGTGCATGCCAGCGGCCTGCACGGCGGTGATGTGGACGAAGCTGTCCGACGAGCCATCGTCGGGCTGGATGAAGCCATAGCCCTTGTCGGTGTTGAAGAACTTCACGGTTCCGGTCTTGCTCATCGGGTGTTCCTTTCAAGAACAATCAGTTGTCCTGCCGCGATATGCGACAAGGTTAGTGCGTTATCGTCCGATGAAAGGAAGTCGTCGTCTGGTTTACGCCGGGGCCGGAGGTTGAAACCGATGGCAAGCGGCGGAGCACAAATTTCGAAGTCCGTCGCAAATTTCGACGTCAGCGGCGGCCATGTAGCACGGTTTGGGGCGAACGCCTAATCGGGGCGGGCCTGAGGGGGCCAAGAGGGGGTCTAAGGGGGGTCTAGAGGGGGTCTAGGAGGGGTCTAAAGGGGGCCTGAACGGGGCTGGCGGGGCCTGGATCGCGATGTTCCACGGCCAATCATCTGATTTTACGCCACTTGTTGTTTTCCACGCCCGAACCGCAAAGCCAAATGGCCGAAAGAGTGTCCCGCGCAGGCGGTGCGAGGGGCGCGGGGAGCGGTTAGCGAGGGCGGAGCGGGGACGGATCACGCTGGCGAGAATGACGCCGGGGTGGGGGTTAGGAAAGGGGCGTGCCCTTTCCAACACTTAGATATCAGAATAAAAAGGCATATGAACTATTCAGACATCGTTTCGGCCGGGCTGTCTGGCATCCACCGTCTAATCGAAAACGGCACCGAAGAAAGCTACCAGCTCGACTTCAAACGCAAAGCCAACCCGCACTCACCAATTTTAGACAAAGAAGACAGGCAAAATCTCGGTGCCGCAGCATCTGGATTCGCAAATGCTGAAGGTGGCATATTAATCTTCGGCGTAGGCACAAAAAATCATGGCGGCATTGATCGTGCCAGCGAAATTTTTGCAATTCAGCAAGTCGAAGTGGCAGCCGATCATTTTCGAGCCTATCTATTGGAGTGCGTTAGTCCGCCAATAGATGATACCGAGATTTCCGCCTTAGCGGATATCGACGGATCAGGGGTTATTGTCATTCACATCCCCAAGGGCAAACAACGTCCTCACATGAGCCGTGCCACCAACCACCATAGATTTTACCGCCGGACAGCAGATCGCTTTGAGGCAATGGAGCGTTACGAAATAGAGGAAATGTTTAGGCTTATATCTCACCCAGAATTGGATCTTGTATTCGAATATGAGCCTTCTGGATCAATTGGAGGAAATCCTCATTCGAAGCTATTTTTTGGTCTAGAGAATAACTCCAGAACAATCGCAAAATTTCCTTACATATCAATAGATGGCATTTATAATGGGCCTAACGTTTCCAATTTCGGACTGGACGGCAATGGCAACACTCCTTGGCCCAGAAGGCCTAGCCGATATCCTAGCGAGATCGTTTTTTCTGGTGGGGCCGATGCAGTAATTCACCCTGGTCAAGTCATAATGATTTCATATTTCGACTATCTTCACAACCATACCGAACGCACCCATAAGTGGTCAGCCGCTTCACTAGCTGATCATAACAATTTTTCTTTATTAATATCGTTCGGCTGTGAAAATTTTGAAAGACAAAGGAGAGAAATTGTATTTAGCCAAGATTCTCTAATTTATCAACAACAACCGTATATCCACGTAGTCATGTGAATTTTAGGAAATTCGTTTTTAGCACTGATTCATCATTTTCAATTTCCCTATTTTCGTGATTCAGATTATTTCATTCCAAATACAAAGTTTATCATTTCAATTCGCCGCTGCTTTTTGCGAAAAGAAGATAGGGAAAAACGCCCTTCGCCCCTCCACTACCTGCGGTGCCCCCTCCCCTTGCACGGGAGGATTCCCAGACCTTTGGCTTCATCACCCCACCCCAATCCCCCTCACCACAGTTTGCGCTCGCCGCAGGGTCGCTTATGGCGTCACCCATGCAGCTCACACATCTTCGCGATCTGGCGGTCGATGCACCGCTAGCCTCCGGTCACGCATTTCTGTCTTCTGCGAGCGGGATGGTGGTGTGCGGCGACGCGCTCTACGTCGTTGCCGACGATGCCCGGCATCTTGGGGTGTTCGATCTTGCGACGATGGAGCCGGGACGGCTGGTGCCGCTGATCGCGGGCGATCTGCCGCGTGATGCGGCTGCGCGCAAGAAGCTGAAGCCCGATTTCGAAATCCTGCTCGCGCTTCCCTGTGAAGGTCGGGCAGACGCAGCGGGCACCCGCCTGCTCGCGGTCGGCTCCGGATCGACGGCGCGGCGGATGCGCGGCGCGGTGATCGATCTACCTGGCAGCGTCCGCCTGATCGATCTGCAAGCGCTGTTTGCCGCGATTGCACCGCTGGTGCCCGAGACCAATCTGGAGGGCGCAGTGCTGCGGGGGGACGAACTGCTGCTGTTCAATCGCGGCAACATGGAACACCCTGCCTCGCAGATCATCGGCGTACCGCTGGCGGCGCTGCTCGATGGCGGGCCCCTCGCGGCGATCCTGCATGCGGAGCTTGCGTTGCCGGATGTCGCCGGCGTTCCCCTGACGGTGACCGATGCCTGCCTGCTCGCAAACGGCGAGATCCTGCTGTCCACCGTCGCCGAGGCCACCGACAACAGCTATGCCGATGGCGCGCTGGTCGGTGCGGCGATTGTTGCGCTCGGTGCGGATTTGCAGGTGCGGGCCATCGCGCCGCTGGAACCGCCCCTGAAGGTCGAAGGCCTGTCGGCGCAGATCATGCCGGACGGCGTGCATCTGCTGTGCGTGACGGACGCGGACGATCCCGATCAGGCCTCCGGGTTGTTCGCGGCGCGGTGGGAGCGCGTGGGGGAGCGCGGGGGCTGAATAGCGGGCGCTATCCGGGCTTGCGCAGCGTCAGCCTGATCTCCGTCACCGCGGTCGGCTCATACAGTTCCGGCACGCCCACCGCTGTCCATGCGGGAAAGGGCGCGGTGATGTAGCGGTTCTTGACCGGCACCAGCGCGTCGAGCTGGGCGGCCATCGGACCGGCGTGGAAGGTGTCGAACACCAGCACATCGTCCCATGATGCGCCCAGCCGTTTCAGCACGCCGTCCAGCCGGGCGAAGGCGCGTTCATAGGCGGGGGTGAGGCTCGTCTCGCCCTCCATCGGCGCGGCGACCACGCCGGAGAGGTAGATGGTATCGCCGTGGATCACCGCATCGGAAAAGCCGACCGCTTCCTGAAAGGCGCGGGCCTCGGCGTCCTCGGGCATGAGGGTCTGCTTGGGCGGCTGCGCGAGCGCGCCGGTTCCGGCGGCGGCGAGCAAGAGCGCAGGCACGAGCCCGGCGCGGCGGATCGGTGTAAGACGCATGGCAAATCCCCTCCCCTGGTGGACCGGTGCAGTCTGCGCCCCGCCCGCCGCGCCGGTCAAGCGCGAAGCCGGAACCCGCGCCGCCCCACGCAAAATGGCCCGCGATCTCGGGAGAGATGCGGGCGCTGCTTTTGGGTCATGGCGGCATGGCGCCGCCAGCGATCCGGCTACCGGTCGTGGTAGGCGGGGATTTTCTCTCCGGTGACGAAGCGGCCTGCGCGCACGTCGGCACCGCCTTCGCGGCGGCGTTTGCGGATGCGGCCGGCGAGCAGCGCGATGGCATCGTCATAGGCCGCGCGGCGGGCGCGATCGGGTGTCTGGGCCTGGCCCATCACGGCCATCTGGTGGTCGTATAGCAATTGGTTGAGATCCATGCGGCGGGCCTTTGGGTCGGTTTCGGAGACAGGGGCGATCGGACATGCTGACGCGTGCCCGGGGCCAAGAGTCGCGTCGAAAAGAGCACCCGGCTTTACTGGGATCGCGCTGATCTTGATCTGACTGGTAGCCAGTATGATGTGGGGCTGATCGCCGCAAATTCAACACATAATTTCAAATGAAGATAATTTTATTTCAGTTTGATTGACATGAATACGTCAAGGGCGCAGGCCCTTGCGGGGCATCCCGTCCCCAAGGGAACCGATCATGGCCAAGGGCCAACAGAGAAAAAGCCGCGAAGCCCGCAAACCCAAGGCGGACAAGGGGCCCAAGCCCAACGCCAGCCAGCCGAGCCTCAAGCCCGGCGGGATCAAGGGTCTCGAGAACTTGCGCAACAGCTGACCGGCGCAGGGGCGGATCAGATCGTGGCGGCGGCCGCATCGCGCTGGGCCCGCGGCAGCAGCACCGCGAAGGCGAGTGTGACGAGCAGCAGCGCCGGAACGTCGCCCAGCAGGTGGCCGCTGTGCATCGGCTCGTGGAGCGACTGGACGGCCATGATCGCGGCGTGCACCGCGCTCGACACGGCGATGAACCAGATCAGCGAGGCGTGCTTGAGCGGATCGCGCGCGGCGGCGATCATGAACAGCCCCAGCGTGGCGTAGACCCCGACGATCATCATGAAATATTGCGAGGCCATCGGCGGCCCTTCGTGCCACGCCCAGCCGCTCGGCCAGACCACCGCCAGCGGCGCGACGAGGCAGAACACGATCCCGAAGGCAACCAGCAGGATTTGCAGAAGGCGGTAAGCTGTCATGACGATGATCCCCCATCGGGCGCGCAAGCATGGCGCCCTGATGAGGGTGTCTGCCCTTTATGCGGGCCGGTCAATCGCGCGCCGCCGGCGGCGGGGGATTGCGCGCAGTCAGTCCGCCCGCGCGGCGAGGCCGTTCCAGATCAGCGCGAACACCAGGCCCATGGCAAAGCCGATGCTCGCTGTCAGCCCGACCAGCGCGGCCGCGGTCGCCAGCGCGAAGGGGCCGACGGTGTATTCGAAGTGGAGCATGTGGAGCCGCAGGATGAAATCGAGCACCGCCTGCCCCCAGCCCGCCGCCACAAGGCTCGCCCAGACGAGATGAAGCAACCCTAGCATGGCGCCAGTCGCCAGCCCTGTCTTCATGGTATTGATCGGTCGCATAACTGCCTCCTGCCGGATCCGTGGGTGATCCGGATCATGAAGCTATTCTAGCAGGCGGCGCGGACTGCGATTTGATCTGGCGCAAGCGCGAGGGTGGGGAGCCTCAATCGTGCTCCCGGTTCCCCGCGCCGACATAGAGCTGGTTGCCGACCTCGCGGTACTTGGCGCTCATCTCGGCCATGCCCTTCTCGGCCTCTTCCTCGCTCGCGACGAAGGTTTCGATCCCTGCGTTCTGCTTGGCGGCGAAGTCGCGCACCTCCTGCGTGATCTTCATCGAGCAGAACTTGGGCCCGCACATCGAGCAGAAATGCGCCGACTTCGCGCCTTCCGCCGGGAGCGTCTGGTCGTGGTATTGCTCGGCGGTTTCGGGGTCGAGGCTGAGGTTGAACTGGTCGCGCCAGCGGAACTCGAAACGCGCCTTGCTCAGCGCATCGTCGCGCACCTGAGCGGCCGGATGCCCCTTGGCAAGGTCCGCCGCGTGGGCGGCGAGCTTGTAGGTGACCACGCCGACCTTCACGTCGTCGCGGTCGGGCAGGCCGAGGTGCTCCTTGGGCGTGACGTAGCAGAGCATTGCCGTGCCATACCACCCGATCTGCGCCGCGCCGATGCCGCTGGTGATGTGGTCGTATCCCGGGGCGATATCGGTGACGAGCGGCCCGAGGGTATAGAACGGCGCTTCGCCGCAAGCCTCGAGCTGCTTTTCCATGTTCTGCTTGATCTTGTGCATCGGCACGTGGCCGGGGCCTTCGATCATCACCTGCACGTCCTGTTCCCAGGCGCGCTTGGTGAGCTCGCCGAGGGTGTAGAGCTCGGCGAACTGGGCTTCGTCATTGGCATCGCGGATCGATCCGGGGCGCAGGCCATCACCCAGCGAATAGGCGATGTCATAAGCCTTCATGATCTCGGTGATCTCGTCGAAGTGCTCGTAGAGGAAGCTCTCCTTGTGGTGGGCGAGGCACCACTTGGCCATGATCGATCCGCCGCGGCTGACGATGCCGGTGACGCGCTTGGCGGTCATCGGGATGTAGGGCAGGCGCACGCCTGCATGGATGGTGAAGTAGTCGACGCCCTGTTCGGCCTGCTCGATCAGCGTGTCGCGGAAGATTTCCCACGTCAGCTCTTCAGCAATCCCGCCAACCTTTTCGAGCGCCTGATAGATCGGCACGGTGCCGATCGGCACGGGGCTGTTGCGGATGATCCATTCGCGGGTGTCGTGGATGTTGCGGCCCGTGGAGAGGTCCATGATCGTGTCCGCGCCCCAGCGGGTCGCCCAGACCATCTTGTCGACTTCCTGCGCCACGTTCGAGGCCACGGCCGAATTGCCGATATTGGCGTTGATCTTGACGAGGAAGTTGCGCCCGATCGCCATCGGCTCGCTTTCGGGGTGGTTGATGTTCGAAGGGATGATCGCGCGGCCGCGCGCAACTTCGCTGCGGACGAATTCCGGCGTGATCACATCGGGGATTTCCGCGCCCCAGCTTTCGCCGTCGCGGATCAGATCCTTGGCGATTTCGCGGCCCAGGTTCTCGCGCTCGGCGACATATTCCATTTCCGGCGTGATGATGCCGCGGCGGGCGTAGTGCATCTGGCTGACGTTCATGCCGGCCTTGGCGCGCAGCGGGCGCTTCACCGCGTTGGGGAATTGCGGCACGCCGCCGCTCCGGTCGGGGCCGAGCTGGCCGTTGTCTTCAGGCTTCACCTCGCGGCCGTCGTAAGCTTCGACATCGCCGCGCGCGAGGATCCAGTCGCGGCGCAGCGGGGCAAGGCCTGCGTTGATGTCGATATGGGCCTGCGGGTCGGTGTAGGGGCCGGAGGTGTCATACACCCGCACGCTCGGCTCGCCGCCTTCAAGGTCAATCTCGCGCATCGCCACGCGGATGCCGGAGCCGGTGCGCGCGCCGACATAGACCTTGCGGCTGCCGCGGATGGGGCCGGTGGTGACGCCGATTTCGACGGGGGAATTGATGTCGGCCATGTGCTTGTCTCTCTCCAATGCTGTTCGTGAATTCCTGCGGCAGCAGGAATCCAGCGGCTGGGCTCCTGCTTCCGCAGGAGCGCACCGACAGCATCAAACGGAAAACAAGTGGCCGCCCACTCCCTCCGCCGATGCTAATCGGTTCAGGTTCGACGGGTCGTGGGGTGCTTACACCCACCTCTCAGCACAAGCGTGCTCCCCGGGGATGGCGACGGATTTAGGCCGGGCGCGCGTCCAAGTCCAGTGCGGTGTCAGGCCACCCCGCCCGCCGCCTGCCATTGGGCAATAGCATCGACCGGGAACAGCAGCATGATGACGTTGAGCGTCAGATTGTCGCGCACCACATAGCCCGCCACCAGCTCCCCGATCAGCGCGAGCGCAATCGTCACCTTCACCGGCAGCCGGAACGCGAGCCAGAAGCCGAACGCCATCCACACGATATCCGCGCCCGAATTGAGCACGCTATCGCCCGTATAGCCCCAGTTGGCGGTGACCGAGCGGAAGCGGTTGATTACCATCGGCGTGTTCTCGAGCACTTCCCACGCCGCTTCGAGAAACACCGCCAGCGGAAGGCCCCAGCGAAACGCCGTCGCTCCGCCCCAGCCGCGCTTCACGAACATCCACCAGCCGAACGCGTAGAAGATCATCCCGTGGATGATGTGGCTGGGCGTGTACCAGTTGGCGATGTGCTGGCTGTTGCCGCCATCGTTGATCTGCCCGTGCCACAGCTTCACATAGCCGCATTCGCGGATCGGCACGCGGCCCATCGCCAGCAGGACACCGATGGCGATAATGGCGATGGCGAACGAAGCGATGATCGCGCGGCGATCGGGAATAAGCGTGCCCATAAGGCTTTAGCTGCCGCGCAGGCGCTCGCTTGGCAAGCGGGCGGCGAGCGGAAGGCCGACAAAGCTGTGCAAGTCCAGATCAGCCCAGCAGGATCATCATCGCCACGCCGATCACCATCAGCGCGAAGATTCGGCGGCCCAGCGCCGCGCGCGAGGCGAGGCGGCGCGACAGCGGCAAGCCCGCCAGCGTGCCCGCGCCGCCGCCCGCCACTAGCGCGCCGAACACCGGCCAGGAAAACTGCCCGGCGGCAAGATAGCTCGCGCTCGTCGCCCCGCCGAACAGCGCAACCGACACCAGCGAGGATGCCCCTGCGTTGGCGAGTGTCATGCCGGTCGAAGCCATCAGGCCGGGCACGATCAGGAAGCCTCCGCCGATGCCGAAGAACCCTGCGGCAAAGCCTGCCGCAAGCCCCACCGGCACCAGCTTGAGCACCATCGGCGGGTTGAGCCGCACCGCCGGATCGCCTTCATCCTTGCGCGGGATCAGCATCGAGACCGCGATCGCGATCATCGCCCAGGCGAACCAGAACAGCAGCGCCTTGCCATCGACCGATTGCGCCAGTGCCGCTCCGCCAAGCGAGCCCGCCAGTCCCGATAGGCCGAAGGCCACGGCACAGGGCCATTTGACCTGCCCCGCGCGCGCCTGCCCGACCAGACCGCCGATCGCATTGACAGCCACCGCCGCTGCCGAGGTGCCGATCGCCACATGGGTATCGGCAACGCCGACGATGTAGATCAGCCACGGGGTCGCCAGCACCGATCCACCCCCGCCGAACAGGGTCAGCAAAAGCCCGACCAGCGCCCCGCCGAGCGCCGCCAGCGCAAGAGCTTCTGGTCCCATGCCGGCTGCCCCCTGTCCGCTATTCGATCACCCGCCCGCGCACCATCACGAAGTCGACATCCTCCAGCACAGTAACATCGGCGAGCGGGTTTCCGTCGACCGCGATGATGTCCGCCGAGAAGCCCGGCGCGAGGCGGCCGATCTGGCTGTCCATGCCAAGCACCTTGGCAGCGCCCGTCGTGGCCGAGGCGAGCACTTCGCGATCGGTCATGCCCTGCTTCTTCATCAGCGCCAGTTCCTCGGCATTGCGGCCATGCTGGTACACGCCCGCATCGGTGCCGAAGGCCACCGTCACGCCATATTGCCGCGCGCGCTTCACCAGCGTCGCCATCAGCGGCTGCACAGCGCGGATCTTGGCTTCCACCGTCGGGGTATAGACACCCTTACCCAGCCCTTCCGACACGCCTTCGAGCGCCATCAGCGTCGGTACCAGCACCGTGCCGTTTTCGCGCATCGCCTTGGCGGCAGCTTCATCGAGATAGGTGCCGTGCTCGATCGAATCGAACCCGGCCCGCGCCGCCTGCTCGATCCCGCGCGCGCCGTGGGCATGGGCCATTGCCTTGAGGCCGAGCGAGTGTGCGGTATCGGCGATCGCCTTCATCTCCTCAAAGGTGAAGTGCGCCTCGAGCCCGCGGCCCTGCTGGCTCAGCACCCCGCCGGTGGCGGTGATCTTGATCACGTCCGATCCGTTCTGGCTGGCGAGCCGCACCTTGGCCGCGCATTCGACCGCGCCGGTGCAGGTAAAGCCCGAGTCGAGCAGTTCGTTCACTTCGGAACGGAAGCCGTTGACGTCGCCGTGTCCGCCGATGATCGCCAGCGCCGGGCCGGCGGCGATGATGCGCGGCCCCGGAACGAGGCCCTCGGCGGTGCCGCGGCGCAGCGAGAAGGCGGTATCCTGACCGCTCCCTGCCTCGCGCACCGTGGTGAAGCCCGCCAGCGCAGTGAGGCGCGCGTTCTTGGCCCCCACAACCACGCCCCATTCGTCAGGCTCGGTCGCTTCCTTCCAGAAATCGCCGCCCGGATCGCCGGTCAAGTGGGTGTGGAGATCGATCAGGCCCGGCAGCACGGTCTTGCCCGAGAGGTCGATCTGGCGGTCGGCCGCGACGGGCGCGGTGCCGGGGGTTATCGAGACGATCTTGCCGTCTTCGATCAGGATGGTCGCCGGGCCGCTCGGCTCGCTCGCGGCATCGGTGATGACGCTGCCCGCGCGGATCGCCACGGTCTCGGCAGCAAGTGGTGCCGATAGCATCGTGCCGGCCAGCGCCAGCCCCGCAATCAGCCTGTTGTGCAATGCCCGCATGAACGTCTCTCCCTTTGCCTCTGGTGCTCTGGCAGGATTGATGGCCCTCCCGCGCGCCGGAGGCAAGCGCGCCTGCAAAAATCGCGCGCGATCATACATTTCGCTTGGGTGGCACCGGTGCGGAGGTTATGCTTCGGGCTAGAAAACCAGCGCCGGGGGTGCTCCGCAATGATCCGAATGTCCGCTCTGCGCCGCTACGGCGTTGCTCTTGCCCTGACGCTGGCTGCACCGGCGGTGTTCGCCCCCGCCGCACAGGCGCAGGACAAGCCGCCAGCCGCCCTTACGCAGCGTGATCACCCCGCCTACGCCGATCTCTACGCGGCGATGGAAGAGGCCGTCGATCAACGCCAGGTGATCGAAAGTGCGATGTCGGCCATGTCGGCCCAGTTTGCCGCCACGCCCGAATTCGCCCAGGCCGAGGCGGCCAGCCCCGGCGTGATCGAGGAGATCGTTAGCGGCCTTCGTCCGGTCTTCACCGCGCAGAGCGAGCGCGTACGGCTGCTCTACCGCCCGGCCAATATCGCGCTGTTCGCGCGCACCTTCACGCCCGAGGAAGCGACCACCGTTGCGGCGTTCTATCGCTCCGATCTGGGGCGCAAGCTGATGGGCAACCTGTCGCGCACCTATGTGCCGACCGATACGCTCGCCGCAGCCGGTTCGACCGGCACGGTCTCGCGCGACAATGTCGATGCCGATCTCGACCGCGCGGTCAATGCCGCAGTCGGCGGGATGACCGAGGAGGACATGATCGCAATGGGCAAGATGGCGCTCGCCAATCCGGCGCTGCTCAAGCTCAACCGGCTGACCGGCGCGGTGAAGGAAATCCGCGTTCAGATGGAAAACGAACAGCTCACCGCAGACGAGCAGAAGCAGATCGAAACCGTCATCATCGATGTGCTGACCCGGCGCTTCCAGAAGTAACGCCGGGTCCCGCGCACACTCAGAAGGTGTAGCCCACTCCCAGTCCGGTGATGAACTGGTTGGCATCGCCGCGCAGCGACGTGAACGGGGTGTCGGCGCTGTCGCCTACCAGCCGCGAATAGCCGCCCACGCCGTAAATGCTCCACCCGCCGTTGAGCGGATTGCGATCAAGATCGTAGGACAGGATCGCGGTGGTGCCGACGCGGTTCAGCCCGCCAGCGGCATTGAACTGCGGCAGGCCGGTCGCCAGCGCCTGCGCCGGGTTTACGGTGAAGTAATAGCGCGCGAAATTGTCGTCGACGAACTCGGCGCTCGCCTGCGCCTGAAGCACGAAGGCGCGGCCAATCGGGGCGCGGTAGCTCACCTGCGGCTCGACGATCATGCCCTCATGCGCGCCCAGCACATCCCAGCGCGCCTGCACCCCGATGGTGAGCTGATCGAACGGCTTGACCACGCCGGGGAAGCTGACCGCGACATTGCCGCCCACTTCCAGCGCCGCATCAAGCTTGCCCGCCCGCGCCACCACATCGTCGCTGATGCGGTTGTTGCGATCATTGCGGAAGCGGAACGCCGGGCCAAAGGCGATGCGCGCGCCCTTGCGCGGTCCGAAGGCGGGCTTGGGCGAATTGAGATCGAGCACAAAGCCCGGCCCGTTGGGGCTGATGCCAACGCCGCCCACCCGGCCCGCGATCAGCGGCAGCGGGAAGGCGATATAATCATCCGACCCCGCATAGCTCGGCACCATGCCCACCCCGAGACCGATGGTCGCCCAGGTCTCGTCGAACACCGGCTTGGCGAGCGTGAAGGGGCGCGGCGGCGCGGCAGGAGCAGGCGCAGGCTGGCTGTCCAAGGCGACCTCGGCAGTCTCGATGGAAGTTTCGGCATCCTTGCCCTCCCCCTCGGCCAGCGCCGGAGCGGCGGCAAATACGGTGAAGCCAAGGGCAAGCGACGCAGCAACGATGCGGGAGGTCATGATGCGATCCTGTGTTGTGGGGCCAGTCGGGAGGGGGTTTGAACAAGCCAATGCGTGCATCCCATATTGGTTTCACGATATGTTGCAACATTCTTTCGCAACCGCGAAGATTGCCGTTCGCCTCGCCCTCGCCTAGGGCACGAAACAATGGTCGATTCACCGACAAACCCCGGCACGCCCGAAGCTGCGCCCCACGACGTGATCATCGTCGGCGGCGGGCTCGCGGGCGGGCTGATTGCGCTCGCGCTGCACCGCCATGCACCGGACTGCCGTTTCCTTGTGATTGAGGCCGGACGCACCTTCGGCGGGCATCACCGTTGGAGCTGGTTCGAAACCGACATTCTCGCACACGAACGCGATCTGATGGCGGGCTTCACGCTGAACGGGTGGGACGAAGGCTATGACATCACCTTCCCGCGCCTCTCGCGCACCCTGCCGACGTCCTATCGCTCGCTCGCCAGCGCGGAATTCCACCGTGCGTTGACCGAAGAGCTTCCCGCCGATCGCGTGCGGCTGGGCACTAAGGTTGCCAGCCTCGATGCGGGCGGGGTCACGCTGGCGGATGGCACGCGGCTGGCTGCACGCAATGTGATCGATTGCCGCGCGTTCAAGTCGTCCAAGGCATTGAACGGTGGCTGGCAGGTATTCCTCGGCCAGCAGTTCCGCTGCGAAGAGCCGCATGGCCTGACCCGTCCGGTGATCATGGATGCGAGCGTCGATCAGGTCGCGCCCTATGGCAACGAGGCTGCCTACCGCTTCGTCTATGTCCTCCCCCTGTCGGAAACCGATGTGTTCATCGAGGACACCTATTACGCCGATCAGCCCAAGATGGACGCCGAAGTGCTCAAGGGCCGGGTCGCCGAATATGCCCGGCGCAACGGGTGGAAGGGCGAAGTGGTCGATCAGGAAGCGGGCATCCTGCCAGTGGTTTCCGGCGGCGATTTCAATGCCGCCCTCGCTGAAGTGGCGATCCCCGGCGTGGCACTGGCAGGCGCGCGCGGCGGATTCTCGCACCCGCTCACCAGCTACACCCTGCCCTTCGCGGTCGATAACGCGCTCGCCATCGCGCGGCTGATTGCAGCCCGGCCCGATGTTTCGGGCGCGGAGCTCGCCGCCTTCTGCCACCGCCGCGCCAAGCGCCACTGGCGGGCGACCGCCTATTACCGGGTTCTCAGCCGGATGCTGTTCCAGGCCGCCGAACCGCACAAGCGGGTGGTGGTGTTCGAACATTTCTATGCACTGCGCGGCGCGCTGGTGGAACGGTTCTACGCCGGTCGTTCGACCTGGCCCGATCGCCTGCGCATCCTTACCGGCAAGCCGCCCGTAGCTATTCCACGCGCGATGCGTGCGCTGTTTTTCCCGGGCAAACCGCTCGACACCAAGCCTTTCAAGATGGAGACTCCGGCATGAACGCCGACGTGATGATCAACACCGCCGGTGCAAAAGGAATCCACCCCGCCAATGCCGAACGCTATGCCGGTCGCAGCGCCTGCGTGATCGGATCGGGCTTCGGCGGCATGGCACTTGCCATCCGGCTGCAATCGGTCGGCATCGCCACCACCGTGATCGAAGCGCGCGACAAGCCCGGCGGCCGCGCCTATTTCTGGGAGCGCGACGGCTTCACCTTCGACGGCGGCCCGACCGTGATCACCGATCCGCCCTGCCTTGAAGAGCTCTGGCAGCTCACCGGCCACGACATTTCCGAAGATGTCGAGCTGATGAAGGTCATGCCCTTCTACCGCCTCAACTGGCCCGACGGCACCAACTTCGACTACTCGAACGACGAGGCGAGCCTCAATGCCGAGATCGCCAAGCTGAACCCCGCCGATGTCGCGGGCTATGCGCGCTTCCTCGAATATTCCGAACGTGTCTACCGCGAGGGCTATCTGAAGCTCGGCACCGTGCCGTTCCTCGATTTCAAGTCGATGCTCAAAGCCGCGCCCGCGCTCATCAAGGAACAGGCCTGGCGATCGGTCTATTCGATGGTGTCGAGCTATGTCGAACATCCCAAGCTGCGCGAGGCACTGAGCTTCCACACGCTGCTGGTGGGCGGCAACCCGATGAACACCTCGTCGATCTACGCCCTGATCCACAAGCTGGAGAAGGACGGCGGCGTATGGTGGGCGCGCGGCGGCACCAACCGCCTGATCGCGGGCATGGTGCGCCATTTCGAACGGCTCGGCGGCACGATGCGCGTCGGCGATCCGGTGGTGCAGGTACACACGCTCGGCGCCAAGGCCACCGAGGTCGAAACCAGGAGCGGCTTCCGCCAGCGGTTCGATGCGGTCGCCTCCAACGCCGATATCATGCATTCCTACAAGGACCTGCTGTCGGGCAGCGAACGTGGACGCCAGATGGCGAAGTCGCTGAACCGCAAGAGCTACTCGCCCTCGCTGTTCGTGGTGCATTTCGGGCTGGAGGGCACCTGGCCCGGCATCCCGCACCACATGATCCTGTTCGCCAAGCGCTACAAAGGCCTGCTCGACGACATCTACAAGAACGGCGTGGTGCCGGAAGATTTCGCGATCTACCTCCACCACCCGACCGTGACCGATCCGAGCATGGCCCCGGCAGGCAAGAGCACGTTCTACGCGCTTGTGCCGGTCAGCCACATGGGCAAGATGCCGCTCGATTGGGACGAGGTCGGGCCGAAGCTGGAAAAGATGATCCTCGACGAGCTGGAACGGCGCCTGATCCCCGACATCCATTCGCGGATCGTCACCAAGTTCAGCTACGCGCCCAAGGACTTCAAGGCCGATCTCAACGCCCACATGGGCAGCGCCTTCAGCCTCGAACCCGTGCTGTGGCAAAGCGCCTGGCTGCGCGGCCACAACCGCGATGACGTGATCGACAACTACTACCTCGTCGGCGCAGGCACCCACCCGGGCGCAGGCATCCCCGGCGTGGTGGGCAGCGCCAAGGCGACCGCCGGGCTGATGCTGGAGGATCTGGCGAAGGTGGGTGCGTGAAACGCCTTGCTTTCGCTTGCGGTTCGGCCCTGCTGCTGGCCTCGGGCGCCGTGCTGGCCGAGGACAAGACCGCGTGGTCCGAAATCGTCACCGCCGAAACGGGCGATGTCTATCTGCTCGACCCGGCCAGCATTGGGTCGAGCGACTATCTCGGCAATCCGGTGCGGAAGGCAACGATCCTCGTGCGGCAGTTCACCGGTCACCACGAAGTTGGTGAATTGTGGGGCGTCTATCTGGTCGATTGTGATGGGCACGCCTGGCGCCATGTCATGGCGATGGGCGAGAAGCGGGATAAATCGGGCTTGCTGGTGATGCCCGCTTTGCCCGAAGGCGAATTCCGGGTTGCGCCGGAGGCTTCGCCCATGCGCGCAGTGCTCGACAAGGTTTGCAGTTCAGAGATCAAGACACAATGAAACGTCTCGCCGTCTATTGCGGTTCGGCCTCGCCCGAAGATCCGCGCTATATCGAACTGGCCTATGAGGTCGGCGCGGAGCTGGCCCAGCGCGGCATCGGCCTCGTCTATGGCGGGGGCAAGCTTGGCCTCATGGGCGCGGTTGCGCGCGGGGCCAAGGAAGCGGGCGGCGAGGTCATCGGCATCATCCCCGAGCATCTGGTGAAGGCCGAAGTCGCCAACCACGATTGCGACGAACTCGTCACCGTCTCGGGCATGCACGAACGCAAGCAACGCTTCACCGACCTTTCCGATGGCTTCGTCACCATCCCCGGCGGGGTCGGCACGATGGACGAGCTGTGGGAGGCGATGAGCTGGTCGCAGCTCGGCTATCACACCAAGCCCGTCGGCCTGCTCAACGCCTTCGGCTTCTACGACCACCTGCTCGCCTTCAACGCCAAGATGGCCGAAGTCGGCTTCGTCCGCCCCGCGCACCAGAACATCCTGATCGCGGCCGATACCTGCGCCGAACTGCTCGCCAAGATGGAGGCCTATGTGCCCCACACCCCTATCTTCCACATGAAGGCCGAGGAGCTGTAGGGTCCCGCGCAATGGCCGTCGATGCAGCAACCCGCGCGGCTTTGGTCGAACACGCCCGCCTGACGATCAAGAAGGGCTCGCAGAGCTTTTCCGCCGCCTCGCAGCTGTTCGACAATGCCACCCGCGAACGCGCGTGGCTGCTCTATGCCTGGTGCCGCCGCGCCGATGACATTGCCGACAATCAGGACATGGGCGGGGTGCTGGGCGACCAGTCCGATCTCGGCCAGCGGCTCGCGCTGATCCGCCGCCTCACCGCGCTCGCCTTCGAAGGCAAGCCGACCGGCGATCCGGCTTTCGATGCCTTGGGCGTGGTGGCGCGTGAAGTGGGCCTTACCCCGCAGATGGCCGAGGACGTGATCGCCGGCTTCCAGCTCGACGCCGAAGACTGGCGCCCGCGCACCGAGGCCGACATGCTGCGCTATTGCTACCACGTGGCAGGCGCGGTCGGCGTGATGATGGCGGTGGTGATGGGCGTCTCGCCCGACGACCAGGAAACGCTCGACCGCGCGAACGATCTCGGCCTTGCCTTCCAGCTTTCGAACATCGCGCGCGATATCGTCGAGGATGATGCGGCGGGGCGGTGTTACCTGCCGGAAATCTGGCTGGTCGAACAGGATATCGAGCCCGGCCAGCACACCAAGCCGCACCACCGCAAGGAGCTCGCCGAAATGGCAGCGCGGCTGGTGGCGCTGGTGGAAAAGCACGAGGCGGCGGCGCGCGTGGGGGCGGCGAAGCTGCCCTTCCGCAGCCGCTGGGCAGTGCTCTCGGCTGCGCGCATCTACGGCGCGATCGGGCGCAAGGTGCGCGCGCGCGGGGCCGATGCATGGAACACCCGCACCTATGTGCCGAGGGGCGAGAAGGCGCTCTACGGCGTGCGGGCGTTCCTCTCGGCGGTGATCAACCGCGAGAAGATGCCCAAGGGCGGGATTGACTGGGGGATTGCGGACTATCGCCCTCCTTCTCCGCCCCGGGCCTGACCCGGGGCCCCGCTTCTCGGAGCGAGGGGAAAGGGAGCTGGGTCCCGGATCAAGTCCGGGACGGGGGGAATGTGAGACGGTTTCCTTTGCAACCAAGTCGGGCTAATCCCACTGGCATGAAAGCCATTTTCGCAATAGCCGCCGCGTTCCTCGCCGCCGCGCCGCTCGCCGCCGAACCTGCGCCCGCGCGCACTCCCGAAGAAACCGCCGTGCTCGCCACGGTCGAGGCCTTCATGCGCGGCCTTGCCGCCAGAGATGCCGCCGCGATGGAGGCGCAGGTTACCGAACCGGGTCTGCTCGCCATGGTCGAAGAGCGCGACGGAGCCGACCATGTCGAACTCGCGCCCTTGAGCGAAGCCATCGCCTCGATCGCCAGCATCCCCGTGCCCGTCGCCGAGCCGCTGCACGGCGAAGTCGTGACCGTCGATGGCCCCGTCGCAACCGTCCGCGCCGATTTCGACTTCTTTATCGACGGCAAGCGCAGCCATTGCGGGGTCGACATCTTCACGCTGATGCGGATCGATGGCGCGTGGAAGATCGCGACCATCACCTACAGCCACCTCACCTCCTCGTGCGGAGCGGCGCAATGATCACCAAACTCCTGATCGCCAATCGCGGCGAGATCGCCTGCCGGATCATGCGCACCGCGCGCGCGATGGGCGTGGCGACGGTCGCGGTCTATTCCGATGCCGATGCCAAGGCGCTGCACGTGCGCTCGGCTGACGAGTCGGTGCATATCGGCCCCTCGCCTGCGGCCGAAAGCTATCTGGTGGGCGCGAAGATCATCGCGGCAGCGCAAGCGACCGGCGCGGATGCAATCCATCCGGGCTATGGGTTCCTGTCCGAGAACGCCGACTTCGCGCAGGCGGTGATCGATGCGGGCCTGATCTGGGTCGGCCCCAAGCCCGCCAGCATCCGCGCGATGGGTCTGAAGGATGCGGCCAAGCAGCTGATGCGCGCCGCGGGCGTGCCGGTGACGCCGGGTTATGACGGCGCGGACCAGTCGGTGGAGCGCCTCACCGCAGAGGCCGAGGCCATCGGCTACCCCGTCCTCATCAAGGCGGTCGCGGGCGGCGGCGGCAAGGGGATGCGCAAGGTCGATGCGCCTGCCGATTTCGCCGCTGCGCTCGAATCCTGCCGCCGCGAGGCCAAGGCCTCCTTCGGCAATGACGAGGTGCTCTTGGAGAAGTGGATCACCTCGCCCCGCCATATCGAGGTGCAGGTGTTCGGCGATGCCCACGGCAACGTCGTCCACCTGTTCGAGCGCGACTGCTCGCTCCAGCGCCGCCACCAGAAGGTCATCGAGGAAGCCCCCGCCCCCGGCATGGACGCCGCCACCCGCGAGGCTATCTGCGCCGCCGCCGTGCGCGCCGCCAAGGCAGTCGATTACGAGGGCGCGGGCACGATCGAATTCATCGCCGATGCGTCCGAGGGCCTGCGCGCGGACCGCATCTTCTTCATGGAGATGAACACCCGGCTTCAGGTGGAACATCCCGTGACCGAGGAGATCACCGGCGTCGATCTGGTCGAATGGCAGCTGCGCGTCGCGAGCGGCGAGCCGCTGCCCAAGCGGCAGGAGGAGCTGTCGATCAACGGCCATGCCATCGAGGCGCGGCTTTATGCGGAGGATCCGGCGAAGGGGTTTCTGCCGAGCACGGGGCGGTTGGAATGTTTTACTCGTCGCGCGGCGGGCGCCCGGGTAGATACGGGCGTTGCGGAAGGCGATACCGTCTCTCCCTTCTACGATCCGATGATTGCCAAGCTCGTTGTCCATGAAGCAAACCGCCTCGCCGCCATCGATTCACTTCTCGAAACGCTGGCTGACATTAATGTCTGGCCTATCCGTTCGAATGCAGGCTTCCTTTATCGCGCTGCGAACGATGGCGACTTCAGGTCGGGTAGCATCGAAACGAGCTTCATTGAGCGCAAAGGCGCAGAACTGATCCCACCCGCCATACCCTCGCAGGAGGCATTGGGTGAAGCGCTCCATGTCCTCCAGTGGAATAGCAATAACTGGGAGGACGAACCGTGGAACGGCGGGTTGCACGGCTTTAGAGCGAACGCCGAGAGACGACGAAGCGCGCATGTTATGGTCGATGGCCAGCTTACGACTGCGCCTTTGGATCATGATGTTCCATCGGGCAGGCGAACAGACGAACCGATGCGGCATCTCGCTTTGGTCAACGAATTCGGACAAACATACGCTGTAACGGTTCCGCGCCACGACGGCACCGGCCAAGCCTCCGCCGCCGATGGCGCGATTATCGCGCCGATGCCGGGCAAGGTCATCGCGGTCGATGTTGCCGAGGGTCAGGCCGTCACCGCCGGGCAGCGGCTGATGGTGCTCGAGGCGATGAAGATGGAACACGCTCTTGCCGCGCCCTTCGACGGGGTGGTCGAGGGGCTGACCGTCAGCGCGGGTGGGCAGGTGCAGGTCGAGGCGGTGCTGTGCCGCGTGGTGCCTGCGGCTTCCGAAGAGTAACCCGTCACCCCAGCGAAAGCTGGGGCCTAGGGCCTGTTGGTGCGGTGCTTGCCGCACTAGGTCCCAGCTTTCGCTGGGATGACGAATGGCTTAGGTTTGCGCCTGAAGGGAGAGGGAATGACCTGGGCCAAGGAACTCGAAGAACTGCGCCAACGCGAGGCGCTGGCCGAACAGATGGGCGGCGCGGACAAGGTGGCGCGCCAGCATGGGCGCGGGAAGATGGACGCCCGCGCGCGGCTTGCGGCCTTGTGCGACGAAGGAAGCTTCCGCGAGATCGGCAAGATTGCGGGCAGCGCCAAGTATGACGCGAATGGCGACCTCCAAAGCGTAACCCCCGCCCCCTTCCTGTTCGGCAAGGCGCTGATCAACGGCCGCCCTGTCGTCGCCACCGCCGACGACTTCACCATCCGCGGCGGCGCGGCGGATGCGGGGATTGCGCGCAAGATGGTGCAGGCCGAGATGATGGCGCATCAATTGAAGATGCCGATCATCCGCATGATCGACGGCACCGGCGGCGGCGGCTCGGTCAAGACGCTCGAACAGATCGGCGCGACCTATATTCCCGCCGTGCCCGGCTGGGGCGATGTGGTGACCAATCTCGACACCGTGCCGGTGGTGGCGCTGGCGCTTGGCCCCACCGCAGGTCTCGGCGCGGCGCGCACGGTAGCGAGCCACTATTCGATCATGGTGAAAGGCCTCAGCCAGATCTTCGCCGCTGGCCCCGCCGTGGTCGATGGGCTGGGCGAGGCCTATAAGGACGGCTCCACCAGCCACGAGGAAGCCAAGGAGCGGCTCGGCGGGTCGGAGATCCACACCCGCAACGGGGTGGTCGATGACGAGGTCGCCAGCGAGGCCGAGGCCTTCGCCCGCGCGCGGCATTTCCTCAGCTTCATGCCCGAATATGTCGGCCAGCCCGCCCGCCGCTCGCTCTGCACCGATCCCGTCCACCGCAAGGAAGAGGCGCTGCTCAGCCTCGTCCCGCGTGACCCGAAGCAGGTCTATTCGATGCGCCGCTGCATGGAGATGGTGTTCGACAGCGGCACGGTGTTCGAGATCGGCAAGCACTGGGGGCGCGCGGCGATCACCGCGCTGGCGCGATTGGATGGCTGGCCGGTGTGCGTCATCGCCAGCGATCCGAGCTACCTCGGCGGATCGTGGGAGGCGAAGACCAGCGAGAAGGTCGAACGCTTCGTCCGCCTCGCCGATCAGTTCCGGCTGCCGATCGTCCACCTCGTCGACAACCCCGGCTTCATGATCGGGCGCGAGGCGGAAATGGCAGGGACGATCCGCTACGGCGTCAACGCCATGAACGCGATCTACCGCGCCACCGTGCCGCTCGCGTCCATCGTGCTGCGCCGCGCCTATGGCATCGCCGGAAGCGCGATGAGCAATGCCGAGCGGTATCAATACCGCTATTGCTGGCCGAGCGGCGACTGGGGGAGCCTGCCAATCGCGGGCGGGCTGGAGGTCGCCTACAAATCCGAGCTGGAGGCTTCGGACGATCCGGCGGCGCTGCTGGAGGATATCCGGGCGCGGCTGGCGAAAGTCACCTCGCCGTTCCGTTCTGCCGAGCGCTTCAACGTCGAGGACATCATCGACCCGCGCGACACGCGGCCCTTGCTGTGCGAGTTTGCGGGGCTGGCGTGGCGGCGGCTGGAGGCGGATCAGGCCTAGAGCTTGCGGCGGTAAAGCTCGGCCGGGCGGAAGTTCGTTTCGGTCTCGCGCTCGCCGGTCGCTGCGATCCAGCCGGTGTCGATCATCCGGCGGCGGAAGGCGGGCTTGTTGAAGCTCACGCCCATGATCGCCTCGTGCACAGCCTGGAGATCGCGCAGCGTGAACAGCTCGGGCAGCAGCGCAAGCGCGAGCGGCACGTAATCGAGCTTGCCCTTCAACCGGGCGTGCGCGGCGGCGATAATCGCGGCGTGATCGAAAGCGAGCGGGTCGGGCAGATCGATGACCGGGCCGAGCGTCAGATCGGCTTGCGCGGCCACCGCCGCCATCAGCCGCGCCGCGGGAAGCAGCGCGAAATAGGCGACGCTGACCGTGCGCATGCGCGGATCGCGCGACGGATCGCCGAAGGTGTAGAGCTGTTCGAGCCAGCCGCCTTCGCCGGCGGCGAACCCGGCCTTGTCGGCCAGCACCCGCCGCGCGGCGGCATCAAGCGGCTCGTCGATCCTCACAAACCCGCCCGGCAGCGCCAACGCATCCGCAAAGGGTTCGGCGGCGCGGCGTTGCAGCAGCACCATCAGCTGCTCGCCGATCACGGTCATCAGCACCAGATCGACGGTCACGGCAAAGGGCGGATGATTCATGGGGCAAACCTTATAGCTTGACTGCTTATATGCATATTAGATATATGTATCCCAACGAGTCGGGGAGTCCGCCTCGTCACGCACTTTCGAGGGAGCCTCGGACATGGACAAAATCGATTTCGGCGTCTTCATCGGGCGCTTCCAGCCGCTGCATCTTGGGCACGAGCATGTCATCGCACGCACGCTCGATCAGGTCGAGCGGCTGATCGTGCTGGTCGGATCGGCCAACGTGGCACGCGATCCGCGCAACCCCTTCACCTATGCCGAGCGCGAGGCGATGCTGCGGGCCGCCTTCCGGCACGAGGTGGCGCAAGGCCGGCTGATCATCGCCCCGCTCGACGATCACCTCTATTCCGATACCGCCTGGGTGGCGCAGGTGCAGCGCAACGTGCGCGCGCTGGTGCTGGAGCATGGCAATGGCCACGGCTTCCAGAACCACGGCCTTGCGGATTTCCGCGTGGCGCTGGCAGGCTATGGCAAGGATGCCTCGTCCTATTACCTCAAGCTGTTCCCCGAATGGGAGAGCCTCCAGGTCGACAGCCAGTATGGCACCTTCTCTTCGACCGACGTGCGCCAACGCTATTTCCAGCGCATCCCGGATGTGCCGCAGACGATCCTCTCGGCTGGCGTGGCGGAGTTCCTGCGCGCGTTCGCACTTGGCGAAACCTTTCGAGGATTGCTTGAAGAGGCGGAATACCTCGCCGCCTATCCGGCGCAGTGGGGCGCGGGACCGTTCGTCACCGCCGATGCGGTGGTGGTGCAGTCGGGGCACATCCTGCTGGTCGAGCGCGGACAGGTGCCGGGCAAGGGCCTGCTCGCGCTGCCCGGCGGCTTTGTGAACCCCGCCGAGCGCATCCGCGATGCGGCGATCCGCGAGCTGCGCGAAGAAACCGCGATCGGCGACGGCAAGGGCCAGATCCCGCCAGCCATGCTCGCCAGCTTCATCGAGGATGCGCGCACCCGCGTATTCGATGCCCCGAACCGCAGCTTGCGCGGACGGATCATCACCCACGCCTTCCTGTTCCGTCTGCCCGAACGGCGGAAGCTGTTCACGGTGAAAGGCGGCGATGATGCCGCCCATGCCCGCTGGTACCGGCTCGGCGAGATCTCCCCCGATATGCTGTTCGAGGATCACTGGGCGATCATCGAAGCGATGGCCGACCTCTGAAAACGCCCCCGCCGCGCAGGGGAGCCCTGCAAGCGGCTACCCATGTGAGGAGCTCACAGACATGACCGACAATCTCATTCTCGCGACCGACAGCTACAAGCACAGCCACTTCCTGCAATACCCGCCCGAAGCGCGCGCGATCAGCGCCTATATCGAGGCGCGACCCAATGATTTCGCCGAGGAGGTGCTGTTCTTCGGGTTGCAGCCGTTCCTGCTGGAGCGGCTCGGACGACCGATCACGCAGACCGATATCGACGAGGCCGAAGCGATCTGCGCCGCACACGGCGTGCCGTTCAACCGCGTCGGCTGGCAGATCATTCTCGACGAACACGGCGGGTTCCTGCCGATCGAGATCCGCGCTCTGCCCGAAGGCATGATCGTGCCTGCCGGCGTGCCGCTGGTCCAGGTCGAAACCACCGACCCGCGCCTGCCGTGGCTTGCGACCTTTATCGAGACCGCGCTGCTACGCGCGGTGTGGTATCCCACCACCGTCGCCACGCTTAGCCGCAAGTGCCGGTTGATCATCCGCGGAGGGCTGGAACAGACCAGCGAGGACCCGGACGGCCAACTTCCCTTCAAGCTCCACGATTTCGGCGCGCGCGGGGTTTCGAGCGGGGAGAGCGCGGCCCTTGGCGGGATGGCGCACTTGGTCAACTTCATGGGCACCGACACCATGGAGGGGCTGATAGCGGCACGGCGCTTCTACGGGGCCGATATGGCGGGCTTCTCGATCCCGGCAGCGGAGCACAGCACCATGACCAGCTGGGGCCGCGCACGGGAGACCGAGGCCTATGCCAATATGCTCGATGCCTTCGATGGCGAAGGGCGGCTCGTGGCGGTGGTCTCGGACAGCTACGATCTCGATGCAGCGCTGACCGGCATCTGGGGCGGGAGCCTTCGCGACAAGGTGCTCAGCCGGAAGGGCACACTGGTGGTGCGGCCCGACAGCGGCGATCCGGTCGAAACCCCGCTGCGCGCAGTCAAGGTGCTGTGGGACGCGTTCGGCGGTGCCATCAACGCCAAGGGGTTCCGCGTGCTCGACCCGCATGTCCGCGTGATCCAGGGGGACGGCATGACGCCGGGCACCATCGCGCGGCTGGTCGACCGCATGATCGAAGAAGGCTTCGCCATCGACAACATCGCCTTTGGCATGGGCGGCGGCCTGCTCCAGCTGGTCAACCGCGACACCCTGCGCTTCGCGATGAAGGCCAACGCGATGCGCGATGCGGCGGGCGTGTGGCACGATGTCGCCAAGGCCCCGGCGACCGATCCAGGCAAGGCAAGCAAGGCCGGGCGGCAGGCTGTCGTGCGGCAGGGCGACCGGCTGATCGCGCTGCGGCAGGACGCGCTTGGCGCAGCGGAGGACCTGCTTGTCCCCGTCTGGCGCAATGGAGCGATGCTGGTGCGCCACAGCTTCGAGGAGGTGCGGGCGCGCGCCGCAGCCTGATCCGGCCGGCGGCGGGTTGCAGTCAGCTCAACGCTGCAACTCCGCATCGCTCGGGCCGAACAGCTTGCCCTTCTCGCTCCACAGAACCAGCACGAGGCAGGCAAGGCCCGAGGCCAGCAGCGCAAGTGCGAGGGGGCGTGCGGTGCCGTCGTAGGCATAGCCGATCGCCCCGCCGAGCAGCGCGGCCATCGTCATGCGCACAAAGCCGTGGGCCGAGCTTGCCGCGCCCGCGATCGTGAAGAACGGGTTCATCGCGATTGCGCCGAAGTTGCTGCCGATAAAGCCGAGCAGTGCCATGTTGGTCGCCATCAGCGGGACGAAGTGCCACAACTCTTCGTGCGGCTGGAACGCGAACATCACCTGCACCGCGCTGACGATGATGAAGGCGAACATCGCGGTGTGGCTCACCCGCCGCGCGCCGAAACGCTCGACGATGCGCGAGTTCGACCAACTGGCGAGCGCCATCGATCCGGCGCAGATGCCGAATACCAGCGGGAAGATCTCGCCCGCGCCGAAGGTCTGGGTGATGAGCTGCTGCGAGGAATTGATGAAGCCGAACAGCGCGCCGAACACCAGCGCCGAACCGATCACATAGCCAGACACGCTCGGCAGGGTCAGCGCGCGGGTCATGTTGGCGGCGATGGTGCGTACCTCGATCGGCTGGCGGTTTTCGGGCGCAAGGCTTTCGGGCAGGCGAACGTGCACCCACACCGACATCGCCACGCCCAGCACCGCCATCACACCGAAGATCGCGCGCCAGCTGCCGAGCTGGAGGATCGCCTCGCCGATTGTCGGCGCGACGGCGGGAACCATCAGGAATATCACGAAGATCACGCTCATCATGCGCGCCATCTTGTCGCCGCCCACGCGGTCACGGATGATCGCGGGCGGCAGGGCAACGATACCCGCAGCAAAGAAGCCCTGCGCGGCGCGCACCGCGATCAGCGCGTCGTAGCTGGGCGCGAGCGCGCTCAGGATCGAAAGCACGATATAGACGAGGATCGACCCCAGCAGGATCGGCCGCCGTCCGAAGCGGTCGGCCAGCGCGCCCGGCACCAGCGATCCCATGCCGGCGGTGAGCAGGTAGACCCCGATCACGAACTGGCGATCATTGCCCGACACCGAAAGGTCAGCCGCGAGCGCATCGAGCGCAGGCAGAATCGCGTCGATTCCGAAGGCATTGAGCGCCATCAGCATCGCCATCATCCACAACAGCTCGGTCTCACCAAGCGCCTTGCGGGCAGGAACGGAAGGGGCGAAGGTCGTGGCCATCGCGGGGCCCTTGCCCATCGGTTCGCCGGAAGACCACTGTTCTTTTCGCATCTGCACAAAATGGCAGGACGGGTGAATTGTTCCAGCAACAGTTCCTTCCCGCGCGCCAAGGTTCTATTTCCCGTTCATGGCCATCCCGCCGCCCCTTGCCGATGATGAAGCGGCCCCGCGCCCGAGCGAGCTGGGCCTGCGGAAGATCATCCATGTCGATATGGATGCCTTCTTCGCCAGCGTCGAACAGCGCGACAATCCCGAGCTTAAGGGCAAGCCCGTCGCCGTCGGCGGGGCGGGCGGGCGCGGGGTGGTGGCCGCCGCCAGCTATGAAGCGCGCAAGTTCGGGGTGCGCAGCGCCATGCCCTCGATCACCGCGCAGCGGCTGTGCGCGGACCTCATTTTCGTGCGCCCGCGCTTCGATGCCTACAAGGAAGCCAGCCGCCAGATCCGCCGGGTGTTCGAGCATTATACGGCCGTGATCGAGCCGCTGAGCCTCGATGAGGCCTATCTCGATGTCACCGAGGACCGGCTCGGTATCGGCAGTGCCACCCGCATTGCCGAGCTGATCCGGCAGGAAATCCGCGCCAAGACCCGCCTCACCGCCAGTGCGGGAGTGAGCTACAACAAGTTTCTCGCCAAGCTCGCCAGCGACCAGAACAAGCCCGACGGGCTGTGCGTGATCCGTCCCGGTGAAGGCGCACAATTCGTCGCGGGGCTGCCGATCCGGCGGTTCCACGGGGTCGGCCCCAAGGCCGAGGAACGGATGCACAAGCTCGGCATCGCCACCGGCGCTGACCTCGCCGCCAAGGACATCGCCTTTCTGCGCCAGCACTTCGGCAGCATGGCCGATTACCTTTATCGCGCCGCGCGGGGGATCGATCTGCGCCCCGTCGCCGCGCACCGGGTGCGAAAATCCGTGGGCGGGGAGCGGACGTTCTCGGAAGACATCGGCAGCGGCGCGGCCTTGCGCGCAACGCTGGAGAACATCATCGATATCGTGTGGGAACGGATCGAAGCGAGCGGAGCCAAGGGCCGGACGGTGACGCTCAAGCTGAAGTTCACCGATTTCCGCATCATGACCCGCGCTGCATCGGTGCCGCACTGGGTCAGCGGCAAGGACGAGTTCGCCAGCCTCGCCCGCGGCCTGCTCGAAGCCGAATTGCCCTTGCCCAATCCGATCCGGCTGATGGGGCTAACGCTCGGCAACCTCGAAGGGGCCGAGGATGACAAGCCCGCGCGGGATGAGGCGCAGCTCAGCCTATTGTGAGCTCCGTTCGTGCTGAGCTTGTCGAAGTACCGTCCTCTTTCTCAAGCCTGAAAAGAGAAAAGCAGCCCTTCGACAAGCTCAGGGCGAACGGGCGTTGGTCGACGAGCGGCCTAACCCCTACCCCGCGCGCGCCAGGCGTCGATCCTCACGCGGGTGACGCGGCCCAGCGGTTCGGGCAGCGAGTGCGACGGGAAGAAGCGCGCCACCATCACCTCGCGCTGATCGGGACGGGGCAGCTGGTCGCAGGTCGCCGCAAAGATATGCGCGGTATGCGGCGCGCCCGACAGCACCTCCTCGATCACCGCCACCGGCTCGATCCGGGCCAGCGTTATGCCCAGTTCCTCGCGCACCTCGCGCTGGGCGGCGGCGATCGGGTCTTCGCCGGGGCGCAGGCCCCCTCCAGGCAGGCACCACACCTTGGGGCCATAGGAATGCTTGAGCAGCAGGACATCGCCCGAAAGGTTGCTCACCACCACGCTCACCCCCGCAATCGGGGTCTTGCGCCAGCGCCGCCAGTAATGCCGCACGCCATGCGCCAGCGGCATCAGCGCGCGGTGGAGCGGGGCGGGCAGGAAGGCGGACATCAGGTGAACACGGTGACCGGAATGTCGCGCGCCGCAGCCGCTTTCAGCAGGCGGGCGACGGGAAGATCATGCTCGCCGCGCATCGCCGCTTCGAACAGGGCGCGCTTTTCGTCCCCGCGGATCACGAACATCAGTTCGCCGGTGTCGAGCAGGGTCGGCAGTGTCATCGTCACGCGGTCGAACGGGGCGTGCGGAGGCAGCGGATCGGGGGTCAGCACCTTGACGGTCTGGGGATCATCCACCTGCGGATCGGTATTGGGGAACAGCGAGGCGATATGCCCGTCTTCGCCCATGCCGAGCCACACCAGATCGAAATGCGGCACGCCCATATCCTCGGCCAGGTCGACGACATGCGCGCCGCTGGGTTCGAACAGCGCACGGATCTTGCCGGTGTTGGAAGCCTCATGATCCTCGGGCACGATGCGGTCGTCATTCGGCCAGACGATCAACCGCGCGAAATCGACATCGCGGGTGAGCAGTTCGCTGAAGATCGGGAACGGGGTCGAACCGCCCGGCACAGAAATCACTACGGCATGGTGGCGCGGATCCTTCGGCGTCAGCGCCTGGCGCGCCAGCGCGGCGTTAAGGCTGCGCGCAAGCCAGTCGGCAATCGCTGCGCTGTCGGCGCCTTCGATGATGGAGACCTTGTGCATTGCCATAGGCATAGCAAACGCGCCGCTTCCGGCAAATGGGCGCCGCTCGCTGTGGATAGCTATGCGGCGGTGCGCGCATCGATCCCGATGAACAGCGCCGCCACCAGCAGCCCGGCGGCGAGCACGCGGCGCAAGGTCGGCAGCGGCCAGCGGCTGAGCACGCCTGTCCCCAGCGACCAGCCGAGCGCCATCGCTGCGGCTCCCCCCATCGCCCCGCCGAGACCAGCCGCGAAGGGCAGATGCGCCCAGGCGGCGAGCGCGAACACCACGAACCGCGCGCCGTCACCCACCTGCCGCGCCAGCAGCACGATCGCGAGCGCGCCGTGCGAACGGGTCGGCTCGCGCGGAGGCTCGGTGCGAACCGGCCATGCCAGCTCGCCCGCCGCCAGCAGCAGCGCGGCGGCGACCAGCATCTGTGCGGCGCGATGGGGCAGCTGCGCCGCTAGGGCTGCGCCGGCCCATGCCATCAGTGACGCAGCAATCACCGCGCAGGCCACGCCGAGCATCAACAGTCCCGCGCCGCGGCCCAGCGCATCAGCCCAGCGCGCGATCAGCCACTGATCACGCCCGCCCAGCGCAAGCGCGAAGACCAGCAGCAGCGATAACAAAAAGCCGTCCATCGGACCGCTGCCTAGACCGACCAGGGCCCCGTGATCGCCAGCGTCTTGGTCGGCGAATAGACATTCACGAACAGGACTTTGCCATCGGGCGAGAAGCATCCGCCCGCCAACTCGGTCTGGGCGGTCAGGCGCGCCAGATCATAGGCCTCACCCGCCGGCGTGATCCCGCGGATGTGGTTGTTGACCACGTCGGTGTACTGGTCCTCGCACACGATAAGATGGCCGTTGGGCGCAACGGTGAGGTTGTCGCCATAGTTGAACTGATCGGTGCTCTCGCTCTCGAACAACAGCTCGACCCTGTCGGACAAACCGGCAACGCCGGGCGTGAGCTTGAGGATCTGGCCCAGTTGCTTGACCCCGCCGCTGGTGCAGCACGCGAACACCGCATCGTCGCCCATGTGCAGCCCCTCGCCCCGCGCGACCAGCGCCGCGCCCTTGGCGACCGCGCGCTGGCGCAGATCGTCCTTGGGGGATTCCACGTCGTCCAGATCGACCCAGCTGACGCGGTAGGATTGGCGCACCGGCATCGCTGCGCCGTTCCAGTTGCGGGTATCGGTTAGCCCCTCGACCACCATCGCCTGCAAGCGCCCGCCCTCGGCCAGCTTGCCCGGCACCTTCGGCAGGAAGCGGTAAAGCACCCCATCGTCGCGGTCTTCGGTCATGTAGACGATGCCGGTCGCCGGATCGACCGCTGCCGCTTCATGGTTGAAGCGGCCCATCGCCTTCAGCGGCACGGCATCCACCAGCCCGCGCGCGCTGGCGGGGACTTCGAACACCCAGCCGTGGTTCTGCTCCAGCCCGTCACCATAGGGCTGTCCCGGCCCGGTCGGCGCTTCCTCGCAGGTCAGCCAGGTGCCCCACGGCGTAATCCCGCCCGAACAATTGCGGATCGTGCCGCCAAGACTGCGGAACTCGCGCTTCACCGCCAGAGTTTCGGCATCGAGGACGATGGTGGTGGTGCCGCCCGGCACGAAAGCGCCATTGCGTTTGCCGAAGCCCTTGGCAATCGGCCCGCCTGCATCATGGCGCGGTTGCAGTTCGTGATTGCGAACCAGCGCGATTTCGCCGTTGCCGAGGTCGAAACAGCCCATGCCGTCCGCGCGGTCGGGCACAGTGCCGCCGTCACCCATCGGCTGGCCGAGCCGCGAGATCACGCGATAGGAAAAGCCTTCCGGAAGGTCGAGCAGGCCAGCAGGGTCGGCCACCAATGGCCCATATCCGGCGAATGCGGCCCGTGCATCACTGGGGCCTTTGCTTGCGCCGGAGCTGCTGCGGAACGAACACCCGCTGGCGGCGAGAGCAGCAAAGGCGGTGGCGGTAGCGCCCAGGAAGCGGCGGCGATCGGGGGTGATGGCGATGGGATTGGTCATAACGCCAACCCTACTGCCGCTCCCCCAGCGCGGCAAGGATCGCATCCCAACGCGCAAACTTGAAGTTCTGCGCATCGGGCGCATTCACCCCGTCCTGCGCGATGAACAGCCCGCCGGGGAAGTCCGGCCCGAAATCGCGGTTGTCGAGCGTGATCCCGTCGGTTTCCTCGGTGCTGCCGAAGGCGCCAGCCGCGATCCGGAACCGGCCCACCGGCGTCATGTCGGGCAGGCGGAACACGGCATAAGCATTGTCGCCCTGCGAGGAGGCGACGAGGTAGCCGCCGTCTTCGCCTTCGGGCGCGATGGCGAGCCCTTCGAGATCGGCAACGAGCATGGTGTTGTCGATCGGAGCAACCAGCTTGCGGTTCTCCGGCCCGCCTTCGAATGTCCCGAACATCGCCCAGATGCCGGCGCGTTCCTCGCCGATATAGAGCATTCCGGTGCGCGGATCGTAGACGCAGCCTTCGGGCTGGGTCGGCACGCGGCCCAGCGGTTCGGACTGGTCGGCCAGCTCGCTGCCCATAAATTGCAGCGCTGTGCGGTAGATCACCCCGTTCTTGGGCACGCTGTAGACGGTGAACGATCCATCCGCTGCGACCTCGCCGGTGCAGATGCCATAGCCCTCGCCCGCGCCCACCGTCACGCGGGTCACGAAGGACAAGGTCGCGGTGCGGGTATCGAGCCGGCTGACATGGATTTGCGCCATCGCCAGATTGCTGCGGTCGCTCGCCAGCGCCAGCACGGTGCCATCGGGCAGTTCGACCAGATCGACATTGTTGAGCCCTGGCGCAGGCAGAAAGCTCTTCTGCGCGCCCTTCAGGTCATAGACGTAAAGCCCGCTCTTCTTGTCGGTGCCGACCACAAGGCTCGCCCCCGGATTGGCCGCGTTGCGCCAGATCGCCGGATCATCGGCCGCGTCCGCGTTGGCGGTGCCGACCGGAGGCGTCTGCGCGGTTGCGGTCACGCTGACCGCCGGACTGCCCGTGATCGCCGGCGGCACTGTCTCGCAGGCCGCGGCGATCACGAGTGGAAGCAGGCAAGCCCCCTGAAGCAGTCGATTCATGGCAGCACCGCCTCCTCAGCCCGATTAGAACGCGTAGCGCGCGACAACCTGGAACACCGGCCCGGCGCGTTCGCTTTCGAGCTCGTATTCGTCGAAGTCGCGGGCCACCTGTTCCCCGACCGTGTTAAACTTGTTGAAGTCCTCGTCCTTTGTCCCGTCAAGCAGGTTCGATCCGACCGCACGGATGGTGAAGCTGTCGCCGAAACGCTTTTCGATGAACACTTCAAGGTCGGCGCCGTAGCGGGTGAAGACCTCCTGACCGACCACACGACCAAACGCCTCGCCCTGCTTGCGGTAAGTCGCGCCGAAGGCTGCGCCGAAATCGGGCAGGTTCTGGATCGCGCCGAAGTTGTAGACGTACTTCGACTGGTCATTGAAGCGCCGCTCGCCGAATTCGTCGGTGATCTTGCTGTCGAGCAGCGCGACGTTCCCGAACACGCCCGTATCGGGCAGGCCGATAAAGGCGAGGCTGAACGAAGCGTCGAATTCGATCCCGTAGACTTCGCCGTTGCCGGTGTTGCGCGGGGTGAGGATGAAGGTGCCCGGCCCTTCCGATCCTTCGACCGGTGCCCCGGTTGTATCGAGGACGGTAGCGAGCTCGGTCAGGTTGCTGACATCGCGGTAGAACACATTGACCCCGACGATGCCGGTCTTGCCGATCTTGTGTTCATAGCCAAGATCACCGCCCCACGCGGTTTCCGGCAGCAGCAGCGGATTGCCCAGGAAGTCGTTGTCGCCGAATTCCGCTTCGAGCAGGCCCGGGGTGAGGAAATCGAAGCGCGGCCGGCGCAGCGTGCGCGCGCCTGACAGCGTGACCCGCCCCTTGCCCAAGTCGAGCTTCACCGAGGCCGAGGGCAGGAACTCGTCGTAGTCATTGGTGAAGGCGGTCGCGCCCGGCGTGAACAGATCGAGGATCCGCACATCGGTGTTTTCCCAGCGGATGCCGACTTCGAAGGTCAGGCTGTCATACTCGCCTTCGACCAGCGCGTAGAGGTCGCTGCGCTGTTCGCCGATGCGGGTGGTGATCGCGCCCAGCGGGGGGAAGGTGGCGGGTGCGAATTCGCCCGGATTGCGGGTGAACTGGTTATACCCCTCGCGCGCGGCAGCGGTCAGATTGAACCGGCTGCGGACGGTTTCGAGGATGGTGTCGCGGTCCTTGTCCTGGATGAAACCGCCGATCGCGAATTCGAGGTTTTCGCTCAGTTCGAATTCGTGTTCGAGGTTGAGGAACATTTCCTTGTCGCTGATATCGAGCACCGTCAGATCGCCGGTGAAGCGCGGCGTCGTCCGGTCGAAATCGACTTCGTATTCGAGCTCGTCCTGGAAATCGCTGAAGCTGGAATAGCCCACGCGCAGCTGGGTTTCCCCAAGGCCCCATTCGTGATCGAGCTTGCCGATCAGCGACCAGCTGGTGGTGGTGATGTCGTTCACGTTGGCATTGTCGGTCAGCAGATTGCCGGCCGGCGTGGTCGTGGTCCGCACCGGGCCGTTGATCGCGGTCTCGTCGTTGTATTCGAAGGAACGCTCATCCTCCACACGCTCGGTGCGGACGAAGTTGGCGAGGATTTCGACCTCGGTGCTCTCGGTCTCGATCCCCCAGCTGGCGTTGAAGGCATAATCGGTGCCGTCGCGCACGTCGGTCTGGTCTTCGCGGTTATCGAAATCGTCGGCAGCGAAGTTGGGGTTGTTCTCGGGGCTGTCGCCGTAGCGCAGGCTCGACTTTTCCTTGGGGTTGTAACGGCCCTGCACGTTGGCACCGATCAGCACGCGCCCGCCGGCCAGTTCGCCGCCGTAGTAGAAACCACCCGAAGGCTTGATCTCGCCATCGTCGAAGAACAGCCCGCCTGCGCGCAGATAGCCGCCATCGAGCGCGAAGCCATCGCGCAGTTTGATGTTAAGCGAACCCGCCACCGCATCACCGGTGCGGCGGGCGGAGGAGGAGCGCACGATTTCGACCTGTTCGATCAGTTCGGCGGGGATGCGATCAAGGAAGAAGGAGCGGTCGGACTGGCCGCCCGGGACGCGCTCGCCGTTGATGAGGATCTGGGTGTAGCCCGGATCAAGCCCGCGCAGCCGCGCACCATCGCTTTCGATCACGTCCGACAGGAAGGTTACGCCCGGCACCCGCTTGAGCGCATCGCCAGCCGTCAGCGGCTCGAAGCGCTGGAAGTATTCCTCGTCATAGACCAGCACCGGCTCGGCCGCGTCGGAGCGGTTGCGGAAGCCGATCGATCCCTGCACCACGATTTCCTTGGCGCTCTGGACCTTGTCGTCCTCGCTCTCCTCGGTCTCGGCAATCGCCCCGCCCGATTGCACGCTGGCGGCGAGCGTCTGCGGATCGTTGGTTTCGGCGGCGAAAGCAGGCATGGCGATGGTCGCGGTCAAGGCCGATGCGGCGGCGCCAAGCAGAAGTCGGGTGCGGATCATGGCTGTGGTTCCCCTGTGGTGCGCCGCAGTTGGGCGGCGCGTTCCCGGGGCGGTTAGACAGCAGCCATGACATGCCGACGACCGCGAGATGACCCGCACGCGACCGGGGCATGACGATTGCGTGACGGTTCGTCATACGGCCCACAGGCCTGCGCCAATTGAACAGGTGGCGCGGCGGCGGCGAAGCGCCTAGCAATCGGGGAAACAGGCACAAAAGTGTACAGGAGAGTGATCGCATGAAAATCGAACCCGGCATGGCAGCGGTGGTGACCGGCGGGGCGAGCGGACTGGGCAAGGCCAGTGCCAAGGCCTTTGCCGATGCGGGCATGAAGGTCGCCATTTTCGACATCAACGACGAAGCGGGCGAGGCCCATGCGCGCGATATCGGCGGCACCTTCCACCATGTCGACATCATGGACGAGACCAGCGTCGAGGCCGGCTTTGCCGCCGCCCGCGCCGCCCATGGTCAGGAGCGCGTGACGCTCCACTGCGCGATGGCCTCCCGCCGTGGCAAGACGCTCGGCTGGGACAAGGAAATCGGCCAGTACAAGCGCCTCTCGACCGAGGATTACGCCTTCGGGGCCGAGGGCATTCTGGTTGCCAGCTACCGCGTTGCCTCGATCTCGGCGCTGGGGATGGCGAACGCCGATCCAGTCAATGACGATGGCGAGCGCGGGGCAATCATCCTCACCGCCAGCGTCGCCGCGCAGGACGGGCAGATCGGACAGGTCATCTACGGCAGCTGCAAGGCCGGGGTGAACGGCCTCGTCCTGCCGATGGCGCGCGACCTGATGGACTTAGGGATTCGCGTGAACTCGGTCATGCCCGGCATCTTTGCCACGCCGCTGATGCTCGGAATGAAGGACCGCAACCCGCCGATGTGGGCGCAGCTCAATGCCAGCGTGCCCTTCCCCAAGCGCCTCGGCGAGCCAGAAGAATTCGCCTCGCTGGTGCTCGAAATTGCCCGCAACAGCTACATCAACGGCCACCAGTTCCGGCTTGACGGGGCGATCCGGATGCCGCCCAAGTAAGCACCATCACGCCGCCAACTGCGAGGAGAGAGCGCATGGCCACTGCTACCAACGAGTACCCCACCAAGGCCTATGGCGCGACCGCGCCCGACAGCGGCGTCGGCCCGATGCAGATCACCCGTCGCGGCCTGCGCCACGACGATGTGCTGATCGAGATCACCCATTGCGGCATCTGCCATTCCGACCTGCACTCGGCGCGTAACGACTGGGGCTTCACCACTTATCCGATCGTGCCGGGCCACGAGATTGTCGGGATCGTCAGCGCGATTGGCGAGAGCGTCACCCGCCACAAGGTCGGTGACCGGGTGGCGATCGGCTGCATGGTCGATAGCTGCCTCGAATGCGCGCATTGCGATGCGGGTTACGAACAAAGCTGCCTCGATGGCGGGATGACCGGCACCTACAACGGCAAGGATCGGCGCGACGGCAGCCTCACCTTCGGAGGCTATTCCGAACGGATCGTGTGCCGCGAAGAATTCGTCCTCAAGGTGCCCGACAGCCTGCCGATGGCCGAGGCCGCGCCGCTGCTGTGCGCGGGGATCACCTCCTACAGCCCCTTGCGGACGTGGAAGGTCGGCCCGGGCAGCAAGGTCGCGGTCGCAGGGCTAGGCGGGCTCGGCCACATGGGGGTCAAGCTCGCAGCAGCGATGGGCGCGGAGGTGACGGTGCTTTCCCGCTCCGAAAGCAAGCGCGCCGATGCCGAGAAGCTCGGCGCCCACGCCTTTCTCAACACCGACGACAAGGCGGCGATGAAGGAGAAGCGCGGCTATTTCGACATGGTGCTCAACACCATTCCGGTGCGCCATGACGTCACGCCTTATCTCCACATCCTCAAGATCAACGGCGTGCAGGTGCTGGTCGGCATGATCGACATGATGCCCGAGATGCACACCGGCGTGTTCCTCGGCCGCAAGGTGCTCACCGGCAGCGGCATCGGCGGGCTCGCCGAAACGCAAGAGATGCTCGATTTCTGCGCCGAGAAGGGCATCCTGCCCGATATCGAGATGATCCGGATGCAGGACATCCAGACCGCCTATGAACGGATGGAAGCAAGCGACATCAAATATCGCTTCGTGATCGACATGGAGAGCCTGCGCGACGGGTGAAGCGACTGATGCAAGTTTGCAACGCAATAAACGCAATGCACGCGCAGCTTGTCGCAAAAGATTTGTGCCAAAAGGCCGAATCTGCCACGTCATGATCCGATTGTGACGGATGCCCGCTGATAAAGAGAGGCGCCGCACAACACGCAGGTGGAACGATCCAAACCTCTCAATGGAGCGTTCCTTATGAATATTCGTTTTGTCTCGGCTGCCTCGGCCGTTGCCCTCATGGCCTGCCTTTCCGCGCCCGCATTCGCTGCCGAGTCGGAAGGCGCCGAGATCACCGTCACCACCGAAACCGAAGATGCTGTCGCGCTGCGCGCGATCGAGCCGATCGATCTCGAGAAGGCCAACCGCGCCGAGGAAGAAGAAACCCCGGCCATCACCATTTCGGGCGCTGCCACGCTGACCTCGGACTACCGTTTCCGCGGCGTGTCGCAGTCGGATGAAGGCATGGCCGTCCAGGGCGGCATCACCATCAGCCACGAAAGCGGCCTGTATGTCGGTGCCTGGGGTTCGAACCTCTCGGGCTGGGGCACCTTCGGCGGCGCCAACATGGAACTCGACCTGATCGCCGGCTTCAAGCTGCCGGTCGGCGAAGGCACGCTCGACACCGGCGTGACCTGGTACATGTATCCGAGCGGCGCCAGCGAAACCGACTTCGCCGAACTCTACGCCAAGCTGTCGGGCACCGTCGGCCCGATCGGCCTGACCGGCACCGTCGCCTACGCCCCGCAGCAGCAAGCACTCGGCAACTGGTTCCCGGTCGGCGCCCCGGCTGATCCGGGCGACAAGGAAGACAACCTCTACCTCGCCGGCGATGCAACCTACGCCCTCGCGGAAACCCCGCTGACCCTCAAGGCCCACATCGGCTATTCGGACGGCAACCCCGGCCTTGGCCCGAACGGCACCAGCGTGGCTCCGACCGGCACCTATTTCGACTGGTCGATCGGCGCAGACCTCGTCCCGACCTCGGGTCTGACCCTGTCGGTCGCCTATGTCGATACCGACATTTCGGAAGCCGAAGCCAACCTGATCCGTCCGAACTTCGCCACGCTCGATGGCAATTCGATCTCGGATGCGACCGTGGTGTTCTCGATCACCGCGTCGTTCTGATCGGCTGATTTAAGCAGGAAGGGGCGCTCCGGCAGGTTGTCGGAGCGCCCTTTTCTTTTGCCCACCCGCCCGATAGGTTTCACCCTACAACCCGAAACGGGTGACGGGAGAGAGATGATGAAGCGGATTGCGGTTCTTGCGGCAGCCGCCGCTGCGCTGGTGGCGGTTCCGGCAAGCGAGGCACTGGCGGGCAAGCGCTATTCCGCGACCATCACCCGCACAACCTTCGGCATCCCGCATATCGAGGCGCGCGACTGGCGCGGCGTGGGCTACGGGGTCGCCTATGCCTATGCCGAGGACAATTTGTGCCTGCTGGCGGAAGAGTTCGCCACGGTGGCGGGCGAACGCTCGAAGCACTTCGGGCCCGAGGCCAAGGCCGTGCTCGGCTTCGAGGAGGTCGACAATCTCTCGTCGGACGTGTTTTTCCGCGCGGTGATTGATCTCCCCGCCTTGCGCAAGGGCATGAAGGCTCAGCCTGCGCGCGTAACCGATCTGATGGCGGGCTATGTCGCGGGCTATAACCGCTTCCTCAAAGATGCCGGCGCGGATGGCATCCCCGCCGAGTGCCGCGGCAAGGCGTGGGTGCGACCGATCACGGCAGACGATATGCTGCGCCTCAATGAAAAGCAGATGCTGCTCGCAAGCTCGCTGAACCTCGCCCCGGCCATTGCCAATGCCGCCCCTCCCGGTACTGCTGCGCCCAAGGTCGCGATCACCCTGCCCGATCCCAAGGAACTGGGCATGGGCAGCAACGGCTGGGCGTTTGGCGGCGATGCCACTGCGAACGGGCGCGGGATGGTGATCGGCAATCCGCACTTCCCGTGGAAAGGCCCCAACCGCTTCTGGCAGATGCACGTCAAAGGGCCGGACGGTTACGAGGTGATGGGCGTTGGCCTTGCGGGCACGCCGATGCCGACGCTCGGCTTCAACAAGGATGTCGCCTGGACCCATACCGTCACCGAGGCGCGTCATTTCACGCTCTACCAGCTGGCGCTCGATCCGGCTGATCCGACCCGCTACATGCTCGACGGCAAGAGCGAGGCGATGACACCGCAGACTGTCACGGTCCCGATGCCCGAAGGCACGCCTGCCGTCACCCGCACGCTCTATACCACCCGCTTCGGCCCCGTCTTCGTGGTGCCCGCACGCGGGATCACCTGGACCGCACAGAGCGCCTTTTCTCTGAAGGATGCAAACCGCGGCAACCAGCGCGGGATCGACACCTGGCTGCGGATCGGATCGGCGAAGAACGTCGGCGAGATCAAGGCTGCCGTCAGCGAGACCCTGGGCATTCCGTGGGTCAATACCATCGCATCCGACCGCTTCGGCGACGCGCTCCATGCCGATGTTACCGCCGTCCCCAATGTCTCGGCAGAGAAGGCCAAGTCTTGCGCCACGCCGATCGCGGGACTGTTTGCCGAATTTGCGATCCTACTCGATGGCAGCAAATCGGCCTGCGACTGGAATGTGGCGTCAGACACCCCCGCGCCCGGACTGATGCCGGCGCGCGATCAGGCGGCAACGATCGTCAAGAGCTGGCTCACCAATTCGAACGACTCTTACTGGATCAGCAATCCGGCGATCCCGCACCGCGAGCTGTCTCCGGTGCTCGGCAAGTATGCGACCGCACGGAGCCTTCGCACCCGCTCGAACTTCACAGAAACAGCAGCGATGCTGGCGGGCGGCAAGGTCGATCATGCCCGCGCCAAAGCACTCGCCTTCGCCAACAAGAGCCTCGCGGCAGACATGGCGCTGGACGAGATCAAGGTGCTGTGCGTGATGGCCGAGAGCCCCGCAGACGCGCTGGTGCGGGGCTGCGAGGCGATGGCGGGCTGGGACCGCCGCTTCGAGGCCGACAGCCGCGGCGCAGCGCTGTTCCGCGCCTTCTGGGCCAAGGCCGGACGCTTGCCCGGACTGTGGCAGGTGCCGTTCGATCCCGCAGACCCGGTCAACACACCGCGCGCACTGGCGATCGATGGGACCAAGGGCGAGAAACTACTCGCCGCGTTCACCGAGGCGGTGGCCGAACTCGACAAGGCGGGCATCGCGCTCGATGCGCCGTGGGGCGAGGTGCAGCGCGTCATGGCGGGCAATGAAGCTATCGCCATTCACGGCGGCCCGGGCACGCTCGGGATCCTCAATATGCAGGAATCGCGCCCTGCACCCTGGGGCGGGCTGATGCCGATGCATGGGACGAGCTACATCCAGATCGTCGGCTTCGACGAGAACGGTCCGGTCGCCGACGCGATCCTGAGCTACTCGCAATCGACCAACCCGGCCTCGCCACACTTCGCCGACCAGACCCGCGCCTATGCCGCCAAGCAATGGCACCGGCTGCCGTTCCACGCGGCAGAGATCGCCGCCGAGCGGATCGGCGAGCCCAAGCGTATCAGGGAGTAAAGCTCAACCGCCGGTCGAAACGCTGGGCGCATTCCGGTCGACGCGCAGGACGGGCCAGTCCCCGCCCGGCGGCGGTTCATGGATGAAGCCAGAGGACGCAGAGTTCTCCCAAGCCCCCGCATCGAGCGGCTCGCCGCCGAGCGACAGCCAGCGCCCGCCCTCGGGGAAGCGCGTGAACCTGTCGAGCCGCCGGGCACGCTCGGCCGACAGGCTCGCGACGTGATCCTCCAGCGCCGCATCACGCGCAGCCCAATCGATCGGAAAATCCTGACAATAGGCATTGTTGTTGCCGTGCTGCGTGCGCCCGAATTCGTCGCCGGCGGTCAGCATGATCGTTCCGGTCGAAGCGAACAGCGTGCCGAGCAGCGCGCGGGCATCGGCGGCGCGGCGCGCCAGCACTTCCGGATCGCCTGACGGCCCTTCAGCCCCGCAATTCCACGAATGATTGTCGCTGTGCCCGTCGCGGTTGTCTTCGCCATTGGCCTCGTTGTGGCGCTGTTCGTAAGCGAGCGTGTCAGCCAGCGTGAAACCATCGTGGGCGGCGAGGAAATTGACGCTGCGGCAGTCGTAACCGAACAGATCGGATGAACCGGCCATCCTCGTCGCCAGCACATTGATCCCCGCATCGCCCCGCCAGAAGCGGCGGACATCGTCGCGGAAGCGGTCGTTCCATTCGAGCCAGTTCGGCGGGAAATGGCCGAGCTGGTAGCCGCCGGGGCCGATATCCCACGGTTCGGCGATCATGATCCGGTCGGCCAGCAGCGGCTCGGCGGCAAGCTCGGCGAAGATCGGGGCCTGCGGATCGAAGCCCGGGCCGCGTGCGATGACGGGGGCGAGGTCGAAGCGGAAGCCGTCGATCCCGCAATGGCGCACGAAATGCGTCAGAGCATCGATCATCAGTCGCCGCACATTGGGGCTGGCAAAGTCGAGCGTGTTGCCGCAGCCGGTATCGTTGATCAGCGAGCCGTCCGGTGCGTGGGCATAGGCTGCGGCATCCAGCCCGCGCAAGCTAAGCGTCCCGCCGTGCACGTCGCTTTCGCCGCTGTGGTTGAACACCAGATCGAGGATCACCCCGATCCCGGCCGCGTGGAGCGCGGCGACGGTTTCGCGCAGTTCTGCGACCCCGCCCGGACACAGGCCCGGATCAAGCGCCATCATCGCCACCGGATTGTAGCCCCAGTAATTGGCAAGGCCGAGCGGGGGCAGGTGCCGCTCGTCGATCCAGGCGATGATCGGCATCAGCTCGATGGCGCTCACATGGAGCTTCCTGAAATGCGCGATCACCGCCGGATGGGCGAGTGCGGCGATGGTCCCGCGCTGCGCTTCGGGCACATCGGGGTGGAGCGCGGTGAAGCCCGCGACATTCAGTTCATAGATCAGCCCGCCGCGCTGAAATCGGGGTGGCTGTTGCGGCACCTGCGGCAACGGCCCCGGCACGATCGCGCGCGGAACGATGTCGGCGGTGTCCTCGCCATAGGCGGCAAGGCGCGGATGCTGGATGAAACGGCGATCGAGTTCCAGCGCGTAAGGATCGACCAAGAGCTTGGCGGGATCGAACCACAAGCGCTTTCCAGGGTCGTAGGTTCCATGGGCGCGGTAGGCATAGCGCGCGCCGGCCAAATCGCCGGGCAGTTCCGCTTCCCAGACCTCGCCGGCACGGGCCATGGCATGGCGGGTTTCAACCTCGCCATCGAACAGGCACAGCGCGACACCATCCGCCAAGGGCGCGCGCACGGCGAAGCGGGTCACCCCGTCCGCGACATGGGCGCCCAGTCTTCCGGTCACGTCACCACATCGGGCGCGGTGCGGCCCGTGTGTGCGGCAATTCCGGCAATCGCTTCGGCGGCAGCGACCAGATCGGCGAGCATCGCGGGCGTCTCGGCATCAAGCACGCCGTCGGCGGCTTCGTAACGCTCCAGATAGACCCGCAAGGTCGCGCCTTCCGTGCCCGTGCCCGACAGCCTGAAGACGATCCGCGAACCGCAGGCGAACATCACCCGCACGCCTTGATTGCGGCTTTCCGACCCATCCACCGGATCGATATAGGCGAACTGGTCGGCGGCGCTCACGACGAGCGTGCCGAAGCTCTGCCCCGGCAGCCCCGCGAGCGAGGCTTCCAGCGCTGTCATCAGGGCGTTCGCCCGCGCGGTTTCGATCGCTTCGTAATCGTGGCGGGCGTAGTAGTTGCGCCCGAAGCGCGCCCAGTGCTCGGTGGCGATCTGCAGCACCGGCTTGCGCGTCACGGCGAGGATATTGAGCCACAGCAGCACGGCCCACAGCCCATCCTTTTCGCGCACGTGATCGCTGCCGGTGCCGGCGCTTTCCTCGCCGCAGATCGTGGCCTTTCCGGCATCGAGCAGCGTTCCGAAGAACTTCCACCCCGTGGGCGTTTCCCACGCGGGAATGCCCAGCGCTTGGGCCACCCTGTCTGCCGCAGCGCTGGTCGGCATCGAGCGGGCAATGCCTTTGAGCCCGCCGGCATAGGCAGGGGCGAGGTGCGCGTTCGCCGCCAGCATCGCCAGCGAATCCGAAGGCGTGATGAAGACCCCCTTGCCGATGATGAGGTTGCGGTCCCCGTCACCGTCCGACGCCGCGCCGATCGTGGGCGCATCAGCCGACATCATCAGGTCGTAAAGTTCCTTCGCGTGGACGAGGTTGGGATCGGGGTGATGCCCGCCGAAATCCTCAAGCGGCATGCCATTGCGAACCGTGCCAGCCGGAAAGCCGAGCCGCCCTTCGAGAATGTCGCGCGCATACGGCCCCGTCACCGCATGCATCGCGTCAAACGCCATGGTCAGCGCGCGGCTCGCCACGGCTGCGCGGATCGCGGGGAAATCGAACAGCTCTTCCATCAGTTCGGCATAGTCGGCGACCGCATCAATCACCTCGACCACCATGTCGCCGACCTGCGCGGTGCCGATGCGGTCAAGATCGACCTCGTCCCCGCCTTCGACCATCATCCAGCGGTCGATCGTACAGGTGCGCGCGTAGATCGCCTCGGTCACGCTCTCGGGCGCTGGGCCGCCGTTGGCGATGTTGTACTTGATGCCGAAGTCCTCGTCCGGCCCGCCGGGATTGTGGCTGGCCGAGAGGATCAGTCCGCCGCTTGCGCCATATTTGCGGATCACGTGGCTGGCCGCCGGGGTGGAGAGGATGCCGCCCTGCCCCACCAGCACGCGGCCATAGCCATTGGCAGCCGCCATGCGGATCGCTTTGCGGATCACCGTGCGATTGTGGAACCGCCCGTCGCCGCCGATCACCAGCGTCGATGCGGGCGGACGCTCGGCGACGTCGAACACCGATTGGATGAAACTCTCGGCATAGCCCGGCTGCTGGAACACCCGCACCTTCTTGCGCAGGCCCGAGGTGCCGGGCTTCTGCCCGTCAAAGGGCGTGGTGGCGACAGTCGTGATCATCCCTGTTCCTCAAGCAATTGGCGGTAAAGCGCGGCATAGGCAGCCCCGCTGGCGCTCCACGAGAAATCGGCTTTCATGCCGTTGGTCTGAAGCCGCTTCCATTCCTTCGGGCGGTGATAGAGCGCGACCGCCCGGCTCACCCCCATCGCCAGCGCACTGGCGTTGACGGCGTTGATCTGGATGCCAGTCGCGACCCCTGCGGCGAGCGCCGCCGGATTGGCATCGATCACGGTGTCGGCAAGGCCGCCTGTGCGCGAGACCACCGGCACGCAAGCGTAGGCAAGGCCGTAAAGCTGGGTCAGGCCGCAAGGCTCGAACCGGCTGGGGATGAGGATCGCATCGCCCCCGCCCTGCAAACGGTGCGAGGCCGCCTCGTCATAGCCGAGCTTGACCCCAATCCGGCCCTTGTGGCGCGCGGCGGCCGCCAGAAAGCGCTGCTCGATCTCGCTATCGCCTGCGCCCAGCAGCGCCAGCCGCCCGCCGATCCCGACGAGGTGATCGAGCACCTCGACCAGCACATCCATGCCCTTTTGCCACGTCAGCCGGCTGACCACGATGAACAGCGGGCCATCGTCACGATCAAGCCCGAAAGCCTGTTCGACCGCGCGCTTGTTCTTGCTGCGGGCGGCAAGCTTGGATGCGGTGTAGTGGGCCGCAAGGTGCGGGTCATGCGTTGGATTCCATTCGGCGGTGTCAATGCCATTCAGGATGCCGTGGACCCGGTTCGAGCGGGCGAGCACCAGCCCTTCCAGCCCCATCCCGAATTCGAGGCTGCGGATTTCGCCCGCATAGGTCGGGCTGACGGTGGTGATCGCATCGGCCAGCTGCATCCCGGCCTTGAGGAACCCGACCCCGCCGTAGCTTTCGACCCCGTCGACCGTCCATGCCGAGGCCGGCAGCCCAAGCTTGGGGAAGACCTCGCCCGGATAATAACCCTGAAACGCCATGTTGTGGATGGTGATGACGCTCGGCACGGCGCGCCCGCCTTCCAGCGGGGCAAGCCGCAGATAGGCCGGCACCAGCCCTGCCTGCCAGTCATGGACGTGGACGAGATCGAAACTCCGCCCCTTCACCGCACCGCCTGCAATATCGGCGGCGGCGCGGGCAAAGGCGGCGAAGCGGCGCCAGTTATCGTCCCAGTCGCGTCCCGAAGCATCGGCGTATGGCCCGCCTTCTCGTGCGAACAGCCCCGGCGCATCGAGCACCAGCAGCGGATGATCGCCAATCTTGCCCGCCAGCAGCCGCGCTTTCTCTCCGAGCAGCACGTCCCAGTTGTGGATCGCTTTGGCCTTTTTGCCGAGCGCCGCCAGCACCGACGGATAGCCGGGGATGAAGGTCGTCACCGCCACGCCTTGTGCAGCAAGCGCGCCCGGCAGCGCGCCCGCCACGTCAGCCAGCCCGCCGGTCTTGACCAGCGGCACCGCCTCCGATGCGACCGAGAGGACTTTCATCGCCATGGCTTAAAGGCGCGCCATCATGTCGCGGGTGACCAGCACCACGCCTTTCTCCGACACCCGGAACCGGCGCGCATCAAGCTCTGGGTCCTCGCCGATCACCATGCCTTCGGGGATGCGGACGCCGGAATCGATGATCACGCGGTTGAGCCGCGCACCGCGTCCGATGTTGCAATAGGGCAGGATCACCGCCTCGCGCACATTCGAATAGCTGCCGATCTTGACCCCGGTGAACAACAGGCTGCGATGCACTTCGGAACCCGATACGATGCAATCGCCCGACACCAGCGAGGAGACCGCAAAGCCACGCCGCCCGTCCTCGTCATGAACGAATTTTGCGGGGGCCGCGACCACCGCGTCGGTCCAGATCGGCCAGTCGCGGTCATAGAGGTTGAGCTTGGGCACTGTGTCGGTGAGGTCGAGATTGGCCTCGAAATAGGCGTCCAGCGTGCCGACATCGCGCCAGTATTCCTCGATCTCCTCGGCCGCGCGGATGCAAGAGTTGGTAAAGCGGTGGGCGACCGCTTTACCGTGCTTGACGATGTAGGGGATGATATCGCCGCCGAAATCGCGCTTGGAAGCCGGATCAGCGGCATCGCGGCGCAGCTGTTCGAACAGGAAATCCGTGTTGAACACGTAAATCCCCATCGAGGCGAGCGCCATGCCTTCGTTGCCCGGGATGCCCGGCGGATCCTTGGGCTTTTCGACGAAGGCGGTAATGGTGTCATTGGCATCGACCTGCATCACGCCGAAGCCGGTCGCATCCATGCGCGGCACGACAAGGCAGCCCACGGTCACATCCGCGCCCGAATTGACGTGCTGCTGGAGCATCAATTCGTAGTCCATCTTGTAGATGTGATCGCCCGCCAGGATCACCATGTACTTGGGCGCAAGGCTAGCGATGATGTCCATGTTCTGGAACACCGCATCGGCCGTGCCTTCGTACCACTGGTTTTCCGAGACGCGCTGGCTCGCGGGCAGGATGTCGAAGCTTTCGTTACGTTCGGGGCGCAGGAAGGTCCACGCGCGCTGCATGTGGCGGATCAGCGAATGGGCCTTGTATTGCGTCGCCACCCCGATGCGGCGGATGCCCGAATTGATCGCGTTCGACAGCGCAAAGTCGATGATGCGCGACTTGCCCCCGAAATAGACCGCGGGCTTGGCGCGGCGGTCGGTCAGTTCCATCAGCCGGCTACCACGTCCGCCTGCCAGCACATAGGCCATGGCGTCACGCGCCAGCGGCCGGCCCGAAGTCCTCTCGATCATCCCACTATCTCCCCACGTATTGTGTTTTGGTACTCTATCCCTTGAATTGCAGCATTATCGTGGCGAGCGGCGGCAGCACGATGTGCGCCGCGCCGCCTTCGACCTGAACGCTGCCCATGTTGCCTTGTCCGCTGCCACCATAGATCGTCGCATCGCTGTTGAGCACTTCGGCCCATGTCCCGTCCTGCGGTAAGGGCACGCGGTAAGCCTCGTGCAGCGCGGGCGTCATGTTGGCGATTACCGCCACCGGCGCTTCGCCGGGTGCCATCCTGATCCACGCGAAAACCGAATTCGCGGCATCGTCGGCGATCAGCCAGCCGAAGCCCTCGCCCTCGCAATCGCGGGCGTGGAGCGCCGGGGTTTCGCGGTAAAGCCGGTTGAGATCGCGCACCAAAGCCTGCACCCCGCGATGGGCGGGCGCATCGAGCAGATCCCAATCGAGCGCGCGCTCCTCGCTCCATTCGCGGCGCTGGGCGAACTCCTGTCCCATGAACAGGAGCTTCTTGCCGGGATAGCCCCACATCATCGCATAATAGGCGCGCAGATTGGCGAATTGCTGCCAGTCGTCGCCGCACATCTTGCCCAGGATCGTGCCCTTGCCGTGCACCACCTCGTCATGGCTGAGCGGCAGGACGAAGTTTTCGCTGAAGGCATAGACCAGCCCGAAGGTGATCTCGTTATGGTGGTATTTCCGGTGGATCGGATCACGCGCCATGTATTGCAGCGTGTCGTGCATGAACCCCATGTTCCACTTGAACCCGAAGCCCAATGACGTGCGCGGGCCTTCGGCAAAAGCGGGGTGCGAGACACCGGGCCACGAGGTCGATTCCTCGGCGATGGTCATGATCCCCGCGTGGCTGCCATAGAGCGCCTGATTGGCGGCGCGCATGAATTCCACCGCCTCCCAATTCTCGCGCCCGCCCTCGGCATTGGGGATCCACTCGCCCTCTTTGCGCGAGTAATCGCGGTAGAGCATCGATGCGACCGCATCCACGCGCAGCCCGTCGACATGGTACTGCTCGGCCCAGAACAGCGCATTGTTGACGAGGAAGGAGCGCACCTCGCGCCGCCCGAAATTGTAGATCGCGGTGTTCCAGTCGGGGTGGAAGCCGAGGCGCGGGTCTTCGTGTTCGTAGAGTGCCGTGCCGTCGAAGCGGGCAAGGCCGTGCTCGTCGACGGGGAAGTGGGCAGGCACCCAGTCGATCAGCACGCCGATCCCGGCGCGGTGGGCTCCGTCGATGAAGCGGGCGAAGCCCTCCACATCACCGAAGCGCGCCGAGGGCGCATAAAGCCCGGTGGTCTGGTAGCCCCAGCTCGGATCATAGGGGTGTTCGGAGACGGGCAGGAACTCGATATGGGTAAAGCCCATCTCGGTCGCATAGGGGATCAGCCGCGCGGCCATTTCGTCCCAGGTCAGGAACCAGCCGTTATCGTCGCGCTGCCATGATCCGGGGTGAACCTCGTAGATCGAGATCGCCTCGCGCCGGGGATCGACGCTGGCCCAATGCGCGCGGTGGGCGGCATCGCCCCATTCGCGCTTGCCGGGGCGGGCGACGATCGAGGCGGTCTTGGGCCGCAGCTCGCTGGCGAAGGCGAAGGGATCGGCCTTCAGCGGTTGCACCGTGCCATCGGCTGCGGTGATGCGGTACTTGTAGGCCGTGCCTTCGCCGATGTTGGGGATGAAGATTTCCCACACGCCGATATCGACACGGCGGCGCATCATGTGGGCGGCACCGTTCCAACCGTTGAAATCGCCGACCAGATTGACGCTGCGCGCGTTCGGCGCCCACACCGCAAAGTGCACGCCGGACGCGCCCTGATGCTGAATCACATGGGCGCCCAGCTTGTCGAACAGGCGGAAATGGGTGCCTTCGGCGATCAGGAAATCGTCCATCGGGCCGAGCACGGGACCGAAGGAATAGGGATCGGTCACCCACCATTCGTTGCCAAACCCGCGGCAGCGATAGCGGATCGGCTTCGCTTTGCCGCGCAGCTTGCCTTCGAAAAGCGGCCCATCGACGCGGGTCATGCGCCCCAGCCGCCCGCCCTTGAGCGAGAACGCCTCGGCCTCTTCCGCCCCATGCAGGATCGCACGGGCGAAGGTGCCCTCCGGCCCCTCGTGCGGGCCAAGCAGCGCGAAGGGATCGGCGTGAGTCCCGTCCAGCAGCGCAGCAATGGCCTCTAGCGGTGGTTTCACAGCACGCCCCAGATCTCGCGCGCATATTCGCCGATCGTGCGGTCCGAGGAGAACCAGCCGACATTGGCGATGTTCATGATCGCGGATCTGCGCCACGCCGCGCGGCTCTGCCAGCGCGCATCCACCTCGCGCTGGGCGGCAGCATAGCTATCGAAGTCAGCCGCCACCATGAACCAGTCGGAATGCATCAGCGCGTCCATGAGGCCCTGATAACGGGTCGGCTCGTCCGGGCTGAACACCCCGCTGGCGATCGAATGCACCGCCTGCGCCAGTTCGCGGTTGCCTTCGATCACTTCGCGGGGATTGTAGCCATCGGCCCGCTTGGCCGCGACTTCCTCTGCAGTGAGGCCGAAGATCACGATATTCTCGCGCCCGACGTGCTCCATGATCTCGATATTGGCACCATCGAGCGTGCCGATGGTGAGCGCGCCGTTGAAAGCGAACTTCATGTTGCCCGTGCCGGATGCTTCCATCCCGGCGGTCGAAATCTGTTCGGACAGGTCCGCGGCCGGAATGATCCGCTCGGCGAGGCTGACGTTGTAATTGGGGACGAACAGGACCTTCAGCACCTCGCCCACGCTGGGGTCGGAATTGATCCGCCGGGCGATGTCATTGGCAAGTTTGATGATCAGTTTGGCGTTGTGATAGGTCGGCGCTGCCTTGCCGCCGAAGATCTTCACACGCGGCACCCAGTCCTTTTCGGGATGGCTGCGGATCTGGTCGTAAAGCGCCACGGTCTCGATAAGATTGAGCAGCTGGCGTTTGTATTCGTGGATGCGCTTGATCTGCACATCGAACAGCGCGTCGGGATCGAGCCGGATACCGGTGAGCTCGCGCAGGTGGTTCGACAGATCGACCTTGTTGGCGCGCTTCACTTCATCGACCCGCTCGCCCAGCGCCGCGTCGCCCGCCATCGCGGCGAGATCCGCCAACTTCTCGGCATCGGCGATGAAACCATCCCCGATCGCTTCGCGCACCAGCCCCGTCAGGCGCGGGTTCGACTGGTGCAGCCAGCGGCGCGGGGTTACGCCGTTGGTCTTGTTGTTGATCCGGCTCGGGTAAAGCTTGTGGAGGTCGGCGAACACCGTCTCCTTCATCAGCCCGGTGTGGAGCGCGGCGACACCGTTGATCGAATGCGCGCCGACGAAGGCAAGGTTCGCCATCCGCACGCGCCGCTCGCCATGCTCGTCGATCAGCGAGATCGCGGCAATCGCTGCGTCATCCAGCCCCGCCTTGCGGGCCTCGCGCAGCACCTTGGCGTTGATCGCATAGACGATCTGCATGTGGCGCGGCAGCAGCCGTTCGAACAGCGGTAGCGGCCAGCTTTCCAGTGCCTCGGGCAGCAGGGTGTGATTGGTATAGGCGATGGTCGCGCGGGTGATATCCCATGCCTCGTCAAAGATGAGGTGGTGCTCGTCCATCAGGATCCGCATCAGCTCGGCCACCGCAACCGATGGGTGCGTATCGTTGAGCTGGATCGCCGCCTTGTCGGGCAGACTGCGGATATCGCCGTAATACTGGATGTGCCGGCGCACGATGTCCTGGATGCTGGCCGACGAGAAGAAGAACTCCTGCCGCAGCCGCAGTTCCTGCCCGGCGGGGGTGGAATCGGCCGGATAGAGCACCCGCACCAGCGTATCGGCGCGCACCTGCGCGGCCAGCGCGCCCACATGGTCGCCCGCGTTGAACGCGGCAAGCTGGATCGGATCGAGCGCATTGGCCGTCCACAGCCGCAACGTGTTGACCCGCTTGCCGCGCCAGCCAACCACCGGGGTATCGACCGCCGTCGCTTCGATCTTTTCGCCCGGGTTCCAGTTGATCATGCCGTTCTCGCTCGTCACCTCGCCGCCGAAGCCGACGAGATAGGAGCTTTCGCGCCGCTCGAACTCCCACGGGTTGCCGTGGGCGAGCCAGGTTTCGGGCAGCTCGACCTGCCAGCCTTCATCGATGCGCTGGCGGAACATCCCGTTGATGTAGCGGATGCCATAGCCGAAGGCGGGAATATCGAGGCTCGCGAGGCTTTCCATGAAGCACGCCGCCAGCCGCCCCAGCCCGCCATTGCCCAGCGCGGCATCGGGTTCGAGCTCTTCCAGCCGAGCCAGATCGAACCCGTGTTCGCTCAGAGCCTGTTCCATTTCACGTGTGCAGCCGAGGTTCGACAGGGCATCGCGCAGCAGGCGGCCGATCAGGAATTCGAGGCTGAGGTAATAGACCCGCTTGGCCCCGGCCTCGTGTGCGCTGGAGGTGGAGGCGAACCAGCGGTCGATAATGTCATCGCGCAGCGCGAGCACCGTGGCATTGTACCAGTCGTGCGGCTTGGCGGCGCGTTCGGTTTTGCCGACGCGGTGGCGCAAGGCCCCGAGGATGCGCGCTTCGAGATCCTGCGACTTGCCGGTCGGGCTATTGCTCACGAGAGGCCACACTCCTTGCTGAAACCCCCGAGAAGCAATGGCCAGAATGCAGGACCGCCCGCACGCTTCACCCCCCGGCTGTAGAATGCACACTAATCAGTTGCGCCGCCGCGCAGCAATCGCAGAAGTGGCCCGACAATCGTATTCATGCCTGCTTTTGGGGCGATATCGGCAAGAGGCCGCTTGTCAGATCGCCCGAAGCCCCCGATGCGTGGCGCAAGGAGGCGGCGATGGAGCAGTTGCACGCGCTGGCACGGGCGGCCGGATTGCAGCGCGAATGGACCGATGTCGAAGGCCGCTGCCAGACGGTCAGCGATGCGGCGCTGGCGGCAGTGCTGCAAGCGCTTGGCCACGACGCGCAGAGCGAACGCCAGATTGCGCGTAGCCTCGCCGCGTTGCAAGAACGCCGTGCCGCACTTCCCGCGATGCTGGTGGCGGATTGCGGAGCGACACTCAGCCTGCCCTTCGTCCCCCGCCGCGCCGAGGCAACCGGCGAGGACGGGATCACGCGCCCGCTTGTGTCAGATGGTCCGCACCTGATCGCGCCCGATGCTCCGGGCTATTACGACCTTGCCCTTGATGGCCGCACGGCCAAGCTCGCGGTTGCACCGGCGCATTGTCCGCTTCCGGCGCAGGGGCGGCGGCGGCCCTGGGGCGTGTCGGTGCAGATACCGGCCTTGCGCGCCGATCAGACCACCGCCTTCGGCACCTTCGTGGAGCTTGCCAAAACCGCGCAGGCACTGGGGTCCGCCGGGGCCGATGCGCTGGCAATCAATCCAGTCCACGCGCTGTTTCCGGGGCATGGGACAGGCTACAGCCCCTATTCTCCCTCAAGCCGCCTGTTCCTCAACGGTGCGCTTGCCGATCCGGTGCTGGTGGGCCTGCCCGGGTTCCCGCCCGAGGCTGGCGAACCGCTGATCGACTGGGCCACGGCGCTCCCGCAGCGCCTTGCACAGCTGCGCGCGGTGTTCGCCGCGCTAGACCCCGACCGGCGCGCCGCGATGACCGCGAGCGATGATCCGATGCTGCGCCGCCACGCGCTGTTCGACGCGCTCGATTGCCACTTCCGTCCGATGGGCGCGCATGGCTGGCGCGATTGGCCCGCGGCCTTTCATGATCCGGCGGGCGAGGCGGCCGCGCGCTTCGCCGCCGATCATCCGGACGAAGTGGCCTTCCACATCTTCGTGCAGGACCTTACGCGGCAAGGGCTGGAGGCTGCGGGCGCGGCGGCGCGCGATGCGGGCATGGCCATCGGCCTGATCGGCGATCTTGCCGTGGGGGTCGATCCATCGGGCAGCGATGCCTGGTCGCTGCGGCACACGATGCTGGATGGGCTTACCATCGGCGCACCGCCCGATCCGCTCGGGCCACTGGGGCAGAACTGGTCGATCACCGGCTTTTCGCCCGATGGCCTGCGCGAAAGCGGCTATGCCCCCTGGATCGCGATGATCCGCGCGGGGCTGGCGGCGGGCGGGGGCCTCAGGATCGACCATGCCTTCGGGCTCGCGCGGCTCTGGGTCATCCCCGCAGGCGCGGCCACGCAGGACGGCGCCTATCTTTCCTATCCCTTCGACGATCTGGTCCGGCTGGCGACACTGGAAGCGCACCGCGCCGGCGGGCTGGTGATTGCCGAGGATCTCGGCACTGCCCCGCACGGGTTCACGGCCGCCGTTACCGAGCGGCGGATGCTGGGCATGCAGGTGCTGTGGTTCGAACGCGCTGCCGATCACGGCTTTGTGGGGGCGCAGGATTACACCCCGCTCAGCGCCGCGATGAGCGGTACGCACGACACGGTGACAGTGGCGGGATGGTGGCGCGGGCGCGATCTCGATTGGGCAGAGCGCCTCGGCCGGCTGCCCCCCGGCATGACCCGCGCCGAGGCCGATGCGATCCGCGAATGGGATCGCGGCCTCTTGTGGTCAACGCTGGACCATCATGCCGAACGCCCCGCGCCGGACGACACCGACCCGGTGGTCGATGCCGCAATCGCGCATCTCGCCCGCACCCCTTCGTGCCTTGCGCTGGTGTCACTCGAAGACCTGATCGGGCTGGACGAACAGCCCAATTTGCCGGGCACAGTCGATACCCATCCCAACTGGCGGCGGCGACTGGATGCCCCGATCAGCCGCTTGCTGGCGGACGCACGCGTGGAGCAACGCTGCGCCACTCTAACGCACATCCGCGCGCAAGACGCGTGATGCAGGCTGCGCTCAATCGCGCAACCATTGGGCCGAGATCTGGCCCCGGTGCCCTTCCGGTGCCAGCACTGCACGCAAGGCTTCCAGCAGAGGCGGCAGGTCTTGCGTGAAGGCATAGGGCGGGTTGATGATGAACAGGCCCGCACCGTTCCGGATGTCGGACTGTTCGGCATCGTAGAGCCAGTGCTCGACGTTCAGGAACTTCGGGATGCCGAGCTTGCGGAGCTGCTGCTTCCACCGATCATGCGTCGCGCGGTCTTTCAGCGGATACCAGATCACCGTTACCCCGTGTGCCCATTTGCGGTGCGCGGCGGCGAGTGTAGCGGTGATGCGGGCGCGTTCGTCGGTCTGCTCGAAAGGCGGATCAACCACCACGACGCCGCGCGGGGTGCGGGTCGGCAGCAGCGCCAACCATAGCTCGTAGGCGTCACGCTCATGCACGGCAGCGGGGGTGCCGCGCATCGCGCCGCGCAGGGCATAGGCGTCTTCGGGGTGCTTTTCGTTGAGGATCAGGGCGTCCTGCTCCCGCAGATGCTGCGCCAGAATGCGCGGGCTTCCGGGGTAGAGGCGCGGTTCGGCCCCTTCGTTCACCGCCTGCACGGCCGAACGGTAATCGTCCAGCAGGGGGTTCGGATCGGCGAAGACCCGTAGCACACCCTGCGCAGCCTCGCCGGTGCGTTGGGCCTGATCGCCCTCAAGGTCGTAAATCCCGCAGCCGGCATGGGTGTCGATCAGGGTCAGCGCCGAGGGTTTGAGCTGCAAGGCCCGCACAAGGGCAATCAGCAGGCTATGCTTCACGACATCGGCATTATTGCCGGCATGGAAGGAATGGCGATAGTTCATGCCGTGATGTCCGCGAACTGGCCCGGCGCGATTCCGGCGAGCGTCCAGTCGCCGATCGACCAGCGCACCAGCCGCAAAGTGGGCAGGCCCACCGCCGCCGTCATGCGGCGCACTTGCCGGTTGCGCCCTTCGCGCAGGGTGATCTTGAGCCAGCTGTCGGGGATGGACTGGCGCACCCGGATCGGCGGATCGCGCGGCCAGAGATCCGGCGCGTCGATGCGAAGGGCCTCGGCCGGCAGGGTCAGACCATCCTTGAGCCGGACGCCTAGCCGCAAGCGCTCGAGCTCCGGTTCCTGCGGATCGCCTTCCACCTGCACCAGGTAGGTCTTGGGCAGCTTGAAGCGCGGATCGGCAATGCGCGCCTGCAACCGCCCGTCATCGGTGAGCAGCAGCAGGCCCTCACTATCCCGATCCAGCCGCCCGGCGGGATAGACGCCTTTGACCGTGATGAAATCCGACAAGGTCGCACGCTCCGTGGGCGAACCGCGGTCGGTGAATTGCGACAGGACGCCGAAGGGTTTGTTGAACAGAATAAGTCGGGCCATCCGGGGCTCATATCGCGCACTTGAAGCGATGTCTGCATTCCCAGTGGGCTGGAGCGGGTGGAAGCGAAGCGCGCAGCGCGAAGCTGACAGAGCGCAGCGAGGGCAACGGAACCGAACCCGCGTAACGCCCCCAAGGGCGTGGAGCGGGTGAAGGGAATCGCAAAACCAATGCATTTAGCTGATATTGAGCGAGTTTATTGATTGCTGCGCGCCCAGTACCCCCAAACATACCCCCAGAGCAACGCGCTAGCCGGCTGTTCGGGATCGAAGTCCGCCCGCACGGCGAGGTCCTGCTTATCGACAACGGCAGAAGCGCCAGGTGGATGACAGGGCCATTTTCCGGTCCGGGGCTGGCAGTGTGGAAGATACACACCCTACGCGACGGATCGCAGCATCTATTCTCGCAGATATGCTTTGCGTAACAGCGAGATAACCAGCATCTCCATAGATGGCAGCTTCCAAATCAGGTTCGGATAGGCCGAAATTTGCCAATCAGATCCGAGTGAAGCGCACTAAGCCCCTTGAAACGACGAGGCATTTTTGCGAGCGGCTGGCAAATCGGTTTTGATTGACTAGGTGGCTGCAAACCGGAGGTCGGCAACCGCTAAGCTGCATGGATCGCCTTCAGCCACACACCCCGCCCGAGCATCGTAACATCAAATCGCCGCAGGTCCGGCACCCGTAGCCATGTCGGTCCCTGCCAGCATCAACCTCGCGCCTCATGCTTGATCACAGATCATTCCCGCCAACCACGATACACCTGACCTCAATGGCCGGGTTTGGGACAAAGCCGTCGTTCCTAAACGGCATGCCGAATGACTGGGATTGCCAGAAGCGGACACAATCCTGCTCGGGAGTTTTGATGGCGGCTATTCAGGTTCGCTTCCTGAAATCCGACACGCAGGAACCGACCCCAGGGCGGACGTCAAAAATGTAAGGGCGTGGCTGCGAGCAAAAGCATCAGCATTCCAATAGCCACCAATATTAGGCCTGCCAGTTCATGCCCAAACATCTTCTTCCCTGTAAGCTTTCCAGAAAGAAGTGCGGCTAAAGGCATTTCGATAAGAGCAAGCGTACGAACATTTGCCGCTGGCGTCAGTGATAATGCACAGAACAAACATGCTGACGAAAGAGCACCCAGAAATCCTGCTCCAATGCTTCTGCGCCATTCCACAAGAGACCCGGTAAACGCAGTTCGATCGCGCCATGCGAGCCAGACCCCGAGTAAAAAAGTCTGAATGATCAATGTGATCGTGACCATAAGAATTGATCTTACGATAAAGCTGCCTTGCGGAACATTCTCAATCGCTGCACGGAAAGCTACGGCCGACAAGCCGAAAAGGCCTCCAGAAACTAGGCCTGCGACGATCATTGCTCGCTCATGCAACAGCTTAGTGAACTCGCGCGGTGGGACCGAGGCGACCAGCACTCCCATCGTAACCACCAGAACCGCAGCCCAGCCTAAGGCAGAAAGCCGATCCCCAAGGAAAAGAAAGCCCATGATGGCGACAACCACCGGCTCGGTCTTGATGTAAGCATAGGCGACCCCGAAGGCGCGGCGATGCATTACCAGAAGCATGAGAGCAGTCGCCCCAATCTGGCTTACCGCTCCAACGAAAGCCCAAGATAGTGAAGCCGTGGTGATCTGATGTACAGTTTCGTCAAAAATGTACAGAGACAGGATAAAGAACAGAATTGAGAAGGGGAGCCCAAAAACAAACCGAACTTGGGTGGCCCCCAATGTGCCAATCTTACTTGTTAAAGACGCCTGCGAGCCATTGCGCAAGACTTGTGCCAGTGAGGCAAACAAGGTGATTGGTATCCAAAGCATCGAGGGCGGCTACACTTCCGATTGCGCAATGACAAGGAATGGCGCCACTAGCCGTCTTTCCCACCCAGTCCCCGCCATACCCGGCTGTCAAGCTCCATCCCAAAAGCCCTATGGCAGCTTCGACCAACCTTCTGCCAGGAGCGGAATTTCTTGTCTCGACCCCATAGCCGTCATCGAGAGTGCTCGCCTCCAGGCGAGAAGCGGTTCAGCGATGCAGCCTGTCTCGAGCCACGGTGCGAAAACGCCCAGCTAGGCCTCTCAGATCACCCGCCGCAGAGTAAGCGGCTGGCACAACCAGCAACGTTAAGAATGTGGAAGTGGTCAATCCGCCGATGATGATAAATCCCATTGAATTGCGCCATTCAGCTGCATCCGATTGAGCAAGCGCAACCGGCAGCATCCCGAAGATTGCCGCCAGCGCTGTCATCAGGACGGGTCGCAGGCGTTCGGGCGCTGCCTTGCGCATCGCCGAGGCGGGATCCATGCCTGCGTCCCGATACTGGTTGGCGAGATCGACCAGAAGGATGCCATTCTTCATCACAATCCCCATCAGTGCAATCATGCCGATCTGAGCAAACAGGCTCATTTCCTGTCCTCCTGCCCACATGAGAAAATAGGCTCCTGAAAAGGAAAGGGGCGCGGTGAGCATGATGATGATCGGCTGCCCGAAGCTGTTAAACTGGCTTGCCAGGACGATGTAGAGCGCCACGATTGCCAGGGCGAACGCGAAGACAATTGCCTGCCCCGTCTCGGCCAGTCTTCGCGCTGTGCCCTCGGTCTGGATCGAAAGTCCAGGCGGCGGCGGGTTTGACGCAAGGAGGTTCTCGACCTTCGTAACCGCGACGCTCAGCGCTACGCCGGGGGCTGTATTCGCCTGCACTGAAATCTGGCGCGATCGATCAATACGGTCGATCTCCGCGGCGCTTAATGCCACTTCGACATCGGCGATTGCTGCCAGATCGACCAGCGTGCCTTGTCCGGTTCTGAGTGGCAGTGCCTGAACATCCGCGAGGGTCTGCCGATTAATTTCGTCGAGGCGCACGCGGACATCATAGCGCCGCCCGTCGGCTTCGAACGTTCCCGCATCACTGCCTCCGACCAGTGTGCGGGAGGCCGCGGCAAGGCTGCGAGCGGATATACCGAGGTCCGCTGCGCGGTCACGATCAAGCACGATCTGCAATTCGGGTCGGCCGCCCTCATAGGTGGAGCGGACGTCGACGAAATCGGGCCGGGCGGCGAGTTCACCTTGTAGCCATTGGGCATAATCGTTGATCGCCGCAGTATCACTTCCGGTGATGATAAGCTCGATGGCAGCTTGCCCAACACCTCCGCCGGACACCCAGGGAACCTCCGCCACAGATACCTCGCGCGCTCCGGCGACACCTTCACCAAGGGCGTCGCGCGCGAAGGTCATCAGGTCATCTTGCGACAGGTCACGGGTCCGCTTGGGGGTCAGCCCGACATAGATATCGATTTCGTTGACCTTGGGATTCGTGCCGCTTCCCGCGCTCGCAAACACCAGTTCGACCTCCGGGTTTTCACGCAGGATGACATCAGCTTGCTGGGCTGCATCCCGCGCTCCGGTGATCCCTGTGCTTAGGGGCAGTTTGACCGTTGCGAGAAATTCCGACCGGTCAGTGGTGGACATAAATGTGCTCGGCACAAGCCCGGCAAAAAATCCGCCGACAAGAACGCTCGCCAGAGCGCCGGCGAGCACCACATACCGTCTGCCAATTGCCCAGCTGACGAGTCGTTCGTAGCGCAAGCGCATCCCCACATGAAATCGCTCTATACGTCCCAGCCAGCCATCTTCCGGATGTTCCGGGCGCAGCAATCGGGCCGACAGGGCTGGCGTCAACGTGAAGGCAACCAGCATCGAAACGCTGACGGAAAACACGATCGCCAATCCATATTGGAAGAAGAAACGCCCGACGATGCCCTCCATGAAGGCGATCGGCACGAAGACCGCCAGCGTTGCAAATGTGCCTGCCAGCACCGCCAGTGCGACGCGCTTGGTTGCCGCATGTGCCGCCTCGGTTGCATCCACGCCGGCATCGACATCATTCTGGACTGCTTCTACCACCACGATGGCATCATCCACCAACAGACCAATCGCCACAGTGAGTGCCAGCAGGGTGATCATGTTGATGGTGAAATCAAATGCGGCGAATGCGACGAAGGTGGAAACGATCGAGGTCGGAATGGCGAGTAGAACGATGATCGTCGCGCGCCAGCTCAACAGGAACAGAAAGGTTACGGCCACCACCAGCAACACCGCGATGACAAGATCGAACAGCACGTCCCCGATTGCCTGTTCGATGAAGCGCGATGTATCGCGTGCGATAACGAGTTCGACCCCATCCGGTGCGCTTGCGCTTATGTCGTCGATTGCGGCCCGGATCTGCTCTGCGACTGCGACGGTGTTTTCACCACTCTGTTTGCGCACTTCGAGCACCACACCAGGCTTGCCATCGAGCTGCGCATAGCTGGTTTCATCTTCGACCGAATCTTCGACGCGGCCGACATCGCCTATACGGACGGTCTGGCCATTCGGGCGATAGGCAATCGGAATCCTCGCGAACTCGGCTGCGCTCGCCGCTTCGGCGAGTGTGCGGATGCCGAATTGGCGTGTCCGCCCCTCCGTCACCAGCCTTCCGCCCGGAAGCTCCGCGTTTTCACGCTGGATTGCCGAGAGCACATCGTCTGCCGTTATGCCGCGTGCACGCATGGCGGACGCATCCAGCCATATGCGCATTTCGCGTTCGCGCCCTCCGACCAGTTCGACCGAGCCGACCCCCGGAACGCGCTGCAATCGTTCCTTCACGTCCTCGTCCGCAAAGGTGGTCAGATCGCGGATCGGCATATCGCCGGACAAGAGAACTGACAGGATAGGCGCAGCGTCGGGATCAACCTTTTCGATCACCGGCGGCTCCGCATCGGCGGGCAGATCAGCACCAAGCCGCGACATCTTGTCACGGACTTCCTGGGCCATGAGGTCGGCGTCCTGTTCGAGCTCAAACTCGAGATTGACGATGCTCACCCCTTCGGCGCTGACAGAACGCATCTGACGCAGGCCCGCGATGGTGTTGAGCTGCTCTTCGACGATATCGGTGACTTCTGTCTCGATCGTCCCAGGCGACGCGCCGGGCAGTGTGGTGGTTACCGACACGTAGGGGAATTCGACTTCGGGAAACAGATCGACTCCGAGGCGACCGAAGGAAACAAGGCCAAGCACGACGAGCGAGACTATCAGCATCGTCGCAAAGACCGGACGCCTGATCGAAACGTCGGCCAGCCACATATTACTTCTCGCCGGTCGTGCGGCGCGGCTTGACCTGCTCGCCGTCGCGCAAGGTTGCCGGAGGATCGATGATCACTTCCTCGCCTGCGGTCAGGCCTGACCGTAGCCGCACCCTGTCGAGGTCGATGCTGTCGAACCTGACCTCGCGGCGCTCAGCCTTGCCATCACGGATGATAAAAAGATGGGCGGCGGAGCTGTCGCCGAGAATTGCCGTTCGGGGCAGAATGATGGCTGGCTCCGGCGGGATCTGGATCTCGGCTCGCGCTGCAAGGCCGGAGCTAATCCGGTAGTTCGGATTGGCTATCGGCAGCCGCAATTCGACCATCCGGCTTTCAGGGTCGACCCGGTTGTTGATGATGTAGACGATGCTCTCGAACGGCGCGTCGAACCCTTCGATGAAAACGCGCGCGGGCATGTCTCGCCGCAGCATGTCGACATATTCCTGCGGCGCGTTGACAATCGCCGCGACGGTGCCGAGCTCCTGCAATTGAAGGGCCGCCGACTGGCCGCCTCCCGAGAATCGATTGTTGAGATAGACTCCTTCATCGACCAGGCGCGCGGTCACGACGCCGTCATAAGGAGCGCGGGTAATCGTATCACTCAGGGCTTGCTGCGCGGTGCCGAGTGCGGCAACCGCCTGCGCCTTTTGCGCGCGCGCGACGGCAAGCTGGGTCTCAACCGCATCGACCTGCGCTTTAGAAACGAAACCCTTCGGCGCAAGAGCTATCACGCGTTCATAGCGCCGTTCGGCTTCAATCGCTTGAGCATTCGCAAGATCGACCGCAGCTTGTGCCTCTGCAACGTTCCGCTGATAGTCGGCTTGTCTGATACGAAAGAGCGGCTGTCCGCGTGACACCCTGTCACCGACTTTCACAAAGATCCGCTCGACCGGGCCTTCGGTGAGCGCTCCGATTGCACTGCTTTGTTTGGCAGCGATAGTTCCGAATGCTTTCACCGGCTCGGTGAGCAATTCGGTCTGGGCGATCGATGTCTGAACCTCACGCGGGCCTTGCGGTGCTTCTTTTGCGGTCTGGTCCTCAGCCTCGCCGCCTGAACAGGCAGGCAGCAACAGAGCGACGGCTATCAACGCAGGCACAGAAAGGCGAACTAGCATATGTAGGCGCCTCTGCCGCTCGCCAAAAGTTTGTCGTCAGGCCCAAAAATGCGGGCTTCGGCGACACTGATCTGACGTCCGGTTTTGACAACCTGTCCACGCGCAATGAGCGGGCCAGCGGTCGCGGGCCGATGATAATCGACCCTGAGGTCGGCCGTGGCCGTGGCCCGGGTGCCCAGTATAACCAAAGCGTAAAGGCCTGTGAGATCGATCAGCGCCGCAAGCACGCCGCCATGCGCCGCGCCAAGCACAGGGTTGGAGACGATTTCCTCGTGCCAGGGCATCGTGAGTTCAAGCCCGTCTTCCGAGCAGGATTGGATTTTCAGGCCGAGCCATTGATGGAAGGGCGCAATGTCGAGCATGTCTTGCAAGCCCGCCCGGTCAAGCACCATTGGCTGTTCGCTCATTGCCCCAATCCTGCCGGGCCGTGGTGGCGATTCAGAAAAACGAGGATTGCATTCGAAAATGCATCATTGGCATCGCCCACGACCATATGGGTGGCGTCTGCGATGTCGGTATATTCCGCATGGGGAGCGACTTGACGCAGGTGTACAACGGCTTCTTCGGAAACAAGGTCGCTCGCCGCGCCGCGAATGAGATGAAGCGGAAGATCCAGACTGGCCGCCGCGTGGCTGAGTTCCTGAAACTGATGCTCCTGATTTTCGGGATTGCTCCGTTTGGCGGCCATGATGTTGCGGATGAACGCTGGATCCCAGTGCCAGTAAAAGCGGCCATCATCCTTTTGCCGGAGATAATGGCGCAGGCCAGCGCCAGCGCCGCGCTTACCGCGATGTGGCATGTAGCGTGCGATAACTTCCGCCGCTTCATCAGGTGACGCAAAGCCGGTTTCGACATGCTGTTCCATGAAGCCCACGACCCGCATTACGCCCTCTGGCTCCATGCGCGGTGCGACATCCACCAATGTGAGCGACGCGAAGCTGCCTTGGGCGAGCTCTCCTTCAGCAAGCAACCCTGCCAGCCCACCAAGCGATGCCCCGACCAGCGCGGGCTTGCGATCCATTTGGGATGCGACCGCGACAAGATCGGCCGCAAAGTGACGTATCTCATATGCGCCGGTATCCGACCACGCGCTGTCGCCATGGCCACGCATGTCAAAAGCAATTGCGCAGAACCCGGCATCGGCAAGATCGCTCGTGACGCGCTTCCACGCTCTCCGGGTCTGTCCACCTCCGTGAGCGAGCAAGACCGGCATCGCGTCAGGCGCGCCGGTGATCTCGGCGGCGAGTTCGATGCCGCCGGCTCCCTTGATGCTGGTTGGTATTGTGGCCATAGCAATTCGGTATACTGTAAGGTGCCTTACAGTAAATATCTTTATTCTCGTTTTGGGGAAGCTATGACCGGATCATGGTAACGCGCTCGGATCAGGCTGCAGATAAAACCGCTGCGAATTTTCTGACCGACACGGATCGGCTCGTCTTTCTTATGGAAGAGGTGACGCGCCGGCTGCGACGCACATTCGATACGTCCTTCGAACAATTCGGGCTCACCCGCACCCAATGGCGCGCATTGGCATATCTTTATCGAACGCCGGGCATGACGCAAACCGAACTTGCCCGGGAGCTTGAGCTGGAGCGAGCAAGCGTTGGTCAGGCCATTGACAGGCTTGAAGAACTGTCGCTCGTTGAGCGACGTAGCGCGGTGAACGACCGGCGCGTATGGCACATCCACCTTATGCCTGCTGCGGTTGAGCTATTACCGAAGCTTAGAGCCGAGGCCGACGCGGTCTACGGACGCCTGCTTGTCGGAACGGACATCGGTGAGCTGGACAAGTTAAGTGCGCTATTGGCCGCGATGCAGGACAATTTGGACCGCAATTAACCCGGTTCGATTCTAGATATGTCTAGGGATGGTTGCGACGACGAAAGTCAGGTTTCCACCCATCATCGGTCATGAGCAGGGCCGATCCGGGATCCTGAAAGCAGCGTGGCGGATTTTGGCGGAACCAGACATTCAACTCGGTGGCCGGGAGTGACCGGGTCTGGGTCGGGAGCTGCATTTGCTGTTGCGATTGGCAATTCGCCAAAGCAGGTTGCACCTTATCGATGCTTCCGAACACATCCCCGATCACCAGAAGCTTTTCGATAGTTCGTCACAGCTTAGCCCGAAGTCCGGTTGGACATCCGCACCACGTCCCCGCCCTAGCGCAGCTGGTCCAGATGATCGCTCCACCATTGCGCCATCGCCACCCGTTCATCCCAATGCGCGCCGCGATGATAGGCCGCGCGCACCTTGTCGGTGTCGCCATGCGCCAGCGCGCGCTCGATCGCATCAGGGTTCCATTTGCCGCTATCGTTGAGAAGCGTGGAGGCCATCGCGCGGAAGCCGTGCGCGGTCATTTCATCGGTAGCATAGCCCAGCCGCCGCAAACCGGCATTGATAGTGTTTTCGCTCATGGGGCGGGTGCGGGTGCGCACGGACGGGAAAACGTAGCCGGTCGGCCCTGTCACTGCCCTGACTTGCCGGAACAGCTCTACAGTCTGCCGCGATAGGGGGACATGGTGCGGCTTGCGCATTTTCATCTTGCCCGCCGGGATGATCCAGAGCGCCCCGTCCAGATCAATCTCGCTCCACTCGGCATGGCGCAGCTCGCCGGGGCGGACGAAAACGTGGGGGGCAATCTGCAAGGCCAGCTTGGTAATGCCGCTGCCCTCGTAATCATCGATCGCGCGCAGCAACTCGCCGACCTTCTTGGGATCCGTTATCGCGCCGTAATGCGTCACGGTGGGGGCGGTAAGCGCGCCGCGCAAATCTCGGGTAGGGTCCGACGCAAGCCGCGCGGTGGCGACGGCATAGCGAAACACAGCGCCCGCCAGTTGCAAGCTGCGCCGCGCGCTTTCGAGCTTCCCCTTACCTTCGATCCGGCGAATTGCTGTCAGGACGTCCATCGGCTCGATTTCGCCGATAGGCAGGTGGCCGATCGAACCGCACACCAGTGACAGCAGATATTCGCTGCGAGTGGCGGTGGCCGGTGCCCAGCCCTTCTGTCCATCCCGCCTACGCTTCTGGCAGAATTCATCGCTGATCGCCTTGAACGTATCGGCGGCTTGGATGCGAGAGCGCAGCTTTTCGCGCCGCTTTTCTCGCGATGGGTCTTTGCCCAGAGCGATCATTTCGCGGGCTTCCTCGCGGCGGCGGCGCGCTTCGCCCAAACTGATCTCGGGGTAGGCCCCAATCGCCAGCAGCTTTTCGCGCCCATCAATTCGATATTTCAGTCGCCAGAGCTTGCCCCCGGCTGGGGTGATCAGCAGGTGCATCCCGCCCCCATCCGCCAGTTTGACGGGCTTGGGACCGGGCTTGGCCTTGCGGATCGCAACGTCTGTCAGCGCCATAGTAGCATCCAGCCTTTCCGGGGCTTGCCCCCGCGATACCCCCAAGCGTGGGGGTATCGAGTTGGCCGCTTTGGCTAGAACCCCCAGCCATACCCCCACTCGCCAACGGCTAAATGCGGAAACGAGTGAACGCTTGCGGCACGATATCCGCTGAATACCTTGGACTTTAGGGAGTTGTCCAGACGCATGTGGATGCTGGCGGACAGGGAAGTGGAGCGGGTGAAGGGAATCGAACCCTCGTCGTAAGCTTGGGAAGCTTCTGCTCTACCATTGAGCTACACCCGCATTGGCCCCGCTATCGGCGAATGTTCCACGTGGAACATGGGGTCAAGGCGCACCTGGAGGGGGTCTAGGCACCCTCTAGGCGGGGCGAGCCACTGCCACGATTACGCCCGCCCGGTCAAGCCTGCTCGCAAGCCGGCTCAATCCCCGAGCCAGTGGCGCCGCGAAAACCAGCCCACGATCACCAGGGTGATCGCCAGACACAGGCTGAACACACCCCAGAACGCCCACGGCTCGCCCGCATAGGGGATGCCCTCGACATTCATCCCCAGGAGCCCGGTGATGAAGGTCAGCGGCAGGAAAATGAAGGCCACCACCGCAATCGCGAGGCTGCGCTGGTCGACCTTCTCGGCGCGCAGATCGGTGAGCTGTTCGTGGATCAGCGCCGCACGTTCGCGCACCGCCTCCAGCTCTTCGGCCATGCGGGCGAAACGGTCCGCCGCCTCGCGCAGATGCAGCCGGTCATCCTTGCTGATCCAAGCGAAGGGTAGTTGCGCCATCGCGCCCAGCGCATCGCGATCGGGCGCGACGAACCGCCGCAGCGCAATCGCCTGCGAGCGCAGCCGCGCGATCCGGCGGCGCATGTCGTAGATGTCGCCGGTATCGAGCATCGCTTCGCATTCATCGAGCCGGTCGCCCAGATCGGCCACCTGCGGATCAAGCTCGGTGCTGATCGCCTGCGCCAGCACCGAGACGAAATCGCCCCCGTCGCGCAACTGGCCCGAACGCATCGCCGCCTCGACCGTGGCCAGCGCGGCCATCGGGTGACGGCTCACCGAAGTCACACGCCGCGCCTCGACCCAGATGCGGATCGAGACCAGCCCGTCGCTGTCACCGGTCGGACGCTCGCCAGCACCGCGCAGGTTGATGAGGGCGGCATCATCCACTTCGTCGCAGCGCGGGCGGGTTTCGCCGGCCAGCAACGCGCTTGCGGCCATTTCGGGGACATAGCCCGGCAGATCCATGCGCTGGCCATGCCCCACGCCATCGACGTGCAGCCAGACGAAGCCCGGCCCGGCAAAGCCTGCCACCTCTTCGGCTGCGATTTCGCGCACCGCGCCATTGTGTACCAGCAGCGCCCTCAAGGCGATCGGATCGGTCCGCATATCCATAAGCGCCTGTGTTAGCGCCCCTGCGCGCGGCGGCAAGCGCTTGATGTCGGCTGCGGCCTGCGCCACTGTCGCCGTGCAACTGGCAGGGGGTATGGGCGTGATCGGACAGCGGATTCTTGCAGCAGCGATGCTGGCAGTGGGTGGGCTTGCGGCCAGCGGACTTGCCGCCCCGGCGACGGCGCAGGCCCCGCTCGGCCTCAGCGAAGCCGAAGTCGCCGCCCCCGCGCTGCCCACGATCCTGCCCCCGCGCGCCCGCGCAGCGCTGGAAAACCGCATCCTCGGCGAACGGCTCGATACCATCATCCCGCAGATCATGCGCGAGGAGGGGATCGACCTGTGGCTGCTGGTCGCGCGCGAATATTTCGAAGAGCCGGTGGTCGCCACCATGCTCGATGCCGAGAACATGCATGCGCGGCGGCGCACGATCCTGATCTTTTACGATCCGGGTGAAGGCCATCCGATCGAACGGCTGACGGTGAGCCGCTACGGGCTTGGCGGGATGTTCGCGCCGGTGTGGAACCCGGACGAGCAGCCCGACCAGTGGCAGGCGGTTGCCGACATCATCGCGGCGCGCAGCCCGAAGACAATCGCGATCAATTCCTCCGATCTCTACCAGTTCGCCGACGGCATGACGCTGAGCCAGTATGATCGCTTCATGGCCAAGCTGCCCCCGGCGCTGCACGAGCGGGTGGTGAGCGGCGAGACGCTCGCGATCCGCTGGCTCGAAACGCGCCTGCCTTCGGAAATGGAGCTCTATCCCAGCGTCGTCCGCATCGCCCATTCGGTGATCGGGGAGGCGTTCTCAAGCAAGGTGATTACGCCGGGGGTGACCACCGCCGAGCAGGTGCAGTGGTGGTATCGCGACCGGCTGATGCAGCTTGGCCTCACCCCGTGGTTCCACCCCTCGGTCGCGATCCAGCGGCAGGGCGTGAAGGGCATGATCGAAGGCGAGGAAGTGATCCAGCCGGGCGATCTGCTGTGGACCGATTTCGGCATCACCTATCTGCGCCTCAACACCGATACCCAGCACCTCGCCTATGTGCTGAAGCCGGGCGAGACCGAGGCTCCGGCGGGCCTGCGCGCAGGTTTGGCGAACAGCAACAAGGTGCAGGATTTCCTCACCCGCGCCTTCAAGGTCGGACGCAGCGGCAACGAGGCGCTCGCTATCGCCCAGGCAGATGCGATTGCGGCGGGGCTCGATCCGTCGATCTACACCCACCCCATCGGCCACCACGGCCACGGCGCCGGGCCTTCGATCGGGTTCTGGGACAACCAGAAGGCCGACGTGCGCGGTAGCGGCCCGATCCGCGCCAACACCGCATGGTCGATCGAGCTGACCTCCTACGCCAACGTGCCCGAATGGGGCGGCCAGCGGGTCGATTTCCGCACCGAGGAAGATGCCTTCTTCGACGGCGAAACCGTGCGCTTCATCGATGGGCGGCAGACCGCGATCACGCTGATCCCTTAGGGCGGGTAAGCACTTTTGAGGGGATGCCTGCCCCTTGCATGGGCGGGCCTTGGGGGGCATGGGGAAGCCAGACAGGAGACCCTTTCCCCATGACTCAGACCCTGCGTCAGATCGACCATTTCATCGTCGGCGAGCCCCCCGCTCCGACCCGCAAGCACGCCATCTGGAACCCCTCGACCGGCGAAGTGCAGGCCGAGGTTGCGCTGGGCGATGCCGCGCTGCTGGCCCGCGCGGTAGAAACCGCCAAGCGCGTCCAGCCCGCCTGGGCCGCCACCAATCCGCAGCGCCGCGCGCGGGTGATGTTCGCCTTCAAAGAACTGGTCGAGGCGAATATGCAGAGCCTCGCCGAGATGCTCTCGTCGGAGCACGGCAAGACGGTGCCCGATGCGCGCGGCGATGTGCAGCGCGGGCTTGAAGTGATCGAATATGCCTGCGGCCTGCCGCAGATCATGAAGGGCGAATATACCCACGGCGCAGGGCCGGGGATCGATGTCTATTCGGTGCGCCAGCCGCTCGGCATCGGTGCGGGCATCACCCCGTTCAACTTCCCGGCGATGATCCCGATGTGGATGTTCGGCATGGCCTGCGCGGCGGGCAATGCCTTCATTCTGAAGCCGTCGGAGCGCGACCCCAGCGTGCCGGTGCGGTTGGCCGAACTGTTCCTTGAAGCGGGCGCTCCCGAAGGGCTGCTTCAGGTCGTCCACGGCGACAAGGAAATGGTCGATGCGATCATCGATCACCCCGATATCGCCGCGATCAGCTTCGTCGGCTCGTCCGACATCGCGCAATATATCTATGCGCGTGGTTCGGCGAACAACAAGCGCGTGCAGGCCTTCGGCGGCGCGAAGAACCACGGGATCGTGCTGCCCGATGCCGATCTCGACCAGGTCGTCACCGATCTGACCGGCGCGGCCTTCGGTTCGGCAGGCGAGCGCTGCATGGCGCTGCCCGTAGTGGTGCCGGTGGGTGAGGAGACGGCGGAGCGGCTCAAGGAAAAGCTGCTCACCTCGGTCGCCAAGCTTCGCATTGGTGTTTCGAACGATCCCGACGCGGATTACGGCCCGGTCGTCACGCCCGAGCACAAGGCGCGGATCGAACAGTGGATCACCACGGCCGAGGAAGAGGGCGCCGAAATCGTCGTCGACGGGCGTGGCTACACTCTGCAGGGCCACGAAAAGGGCTTCTTCGTCGGCCCGACGCTGATCGATTACGTCACCCCGCAGATGAAATCCTATCAGGAAGAAATCTTCGGCCCCGTGCTCCAGATCGTGCGCGCCAAGGACTTCGAGGAGGCGGTGCGCCTGCCGTCCGAACACCAGTATGGCAACGGTGTCGCGATCTTCACCCGCAACGGCCACGCCGCGCGCGAATTCGCTGCGCGGGTGAATGTCGGGATGGTCGGCATCAACGTGCCGATCCCGGTGCCGGTCGCCTATCACTCCTTCGGCGGGTGGAAGCGTTCGGGCTTCGGCGACATCGACCAGTATGGCGTGGAAGGCCTGCGCTTCTGGACCAAGAACAAGAAGATCACCCAGCGCTGGCCCGATGGCGGCGGGGACGGATCGAACGCCTTCGTCATCCCGACGATGGGGTGAGCAGGCAAGCGCACAGGCGGCGGGGCATCTCGTCCCGCCGCATTTGTTGCATGGCGCTCACCATGACCGCTTGGCTTGACCCGCGCTTTGCGGCTAAGGCCGCCGCCTATGGTTAAGCACTTGGCCCGCCCCTGAAACGCCATGAAGCGGGTATTCGCCAATATGGGCTGGCTGCTGGGCGGGCGCGGGTTCAACGCGGTGCTCAGCCTCGTCTACCTCGCCATCGCCGCGCGTACGCTTGGTACCGACGGGTTCGGCTACTTCGCGCTGATCATCGCGCTGGGGCAGGCCGTCACCGGCTTTTCAAGCTTCCAGACCTGGCAGTTCATCGTCCGCTGGGGCGCCGATCCCGACAAGCCCGGCGTCGATCTCCAGCGCGCGCGCGAGGCGACGGGGTTTGCGGTCGCGCTCGATGGCGTGTCGGTCGCAGTCGGGACGCTCGCCTCGGCGGTGCTGGTGCTGACCGCGCCCTTGTGGCTCGACGTGCCGCCGCAACTGCTGTGGCTGACGTTCTGGTATTGCGTGATCTCGCTGCTGACGATCCGCACCACGCCCACAGGGATGCTGCGGCTCCATTCGGAATACGGCAAGGCGACCTGGGCCGAGGCGGTTCAGCCGATTATCCGCGCAAGCGGCGCGGTGCTGGCGTGGTGGCTGATGCCCGATGTCACCGGCTTCATCCTCGCCTTTGCCGCTTCGGAAGTCGGCACCGCGATCGCGCTGTGGATCGTCGCCGCACGGGTGCAGCCGGTGCCGCTGTCCTCGATCAGCCTCAAGGCGATCCCCGCGCGGCACAAGGACGCCTGGCGCTTCGTGCTATCGACCAACATGTCGGGCAGCCTCGCGGTGGCGGGCAAGCAGGTGATGATCCTGCTGGTCGGCACCTTCGGCGGCGCCTACCTTGCGGGCGGTTTCCGCATCGCGAACCAGTTGGGCGTGGCGCTGATCGCGCTCGCCCAGACCATCTCCAAGGCGATCCTGCCCGAGCTGGTGCAATCGCGCGACGGCGCGGTCGAGATCGCGCGGCGCATGGCGAACATCGCGGCGATTGCGGGCGTGGCGGCGGTGGTCACCGCGATCCTGTTCGGCCGCCCCGGCATCGCACTGATCGCGGGCGACGAGTTCACCGGCTTCTACTGGGCGATGATCATCCTCAGCATCGCGGGTGCGGTGGAGCTGGTCGGTGCGAGCCTTGAAAGCCTGCTCATTTCGGCCGGCAAGGCGCACGTCGCCTTCCTCGTCCGGCTGTTCCCGACGATCCTTGCGCTGCTGATGCTGGAACTGGCGATCGACTGGAAGGGCGCGCAGGGCGCGGGCTTCGCGGTGCTCGGGTCGAGCGTGCTGACCGTGGTCGGCTTCTACCTCGCGATCGTGAACCTGAAGCAGTTCCGGCTGGTGGTGGACGAGCCGGAAAGCAAAGGGGCGGACAAGCGGCCCGCCCCTCCTGAACGCTGAGCTTTAGCCCTCAAACACCAGCTTGGGCTTGCGCGCCGCCGCCGTTTCATCGAGCCGCCGGCGGGGCGAATAATACGGCGCCTGCTTCAACGCCTGATCGCCCGCCAGCGCGCGGGTGACAACGCTGCGGAACGCGGTGATGAATTGGTCGATCGCCGCCTTGCTCTCGGTCTCGGTCGGCTCGACCAGCATCGCGCCGTGAACCACCAGCGGGAAGTACACCGTCATCGGGTGATAGCCTTCGTCGATCAGCCCCTTGGCGACATCGAGCGTCGAAAGCCCATCGGTAAAGTCCTTGTCGCCGAACAGCGCCTCGTGCATGCACGGGCCGCTTGCGCCGAAGGGTGCGTGGAGAATATCCTCCATCGACCGCAGGATGTAATTGGCGTTGAGCACCGCATCCTCGGCCACCTGCTTGAGGCCGTCGGCCCCGTGGCTGAGCATGTAGGTGAGCGCGCGGGTATACATCCCCATCTGGCCGTGGAACGCGGTCATGCGGCCAAACGAAGGCCCGCGCTCCTCGCTGTTCTCTTCCTCGACGAGATAGAAGGTGCCAGCCGTATCCTGCCGCACGAAAGGCAGCGGCGCATAGGGCGCGAGCGCCTCCGAGAGCACAACCGGCCCCGAACCCGGCCCGCCGCCGCCATGCGGGGTGGAGAAGGTCTTGTGCAGGTTGATGTGCATCGCATCGACGCCGAGATCGCCCGGGCGCACCTTGCCGACGATGGCGTTGAAGTTCGCCCCGTCGCAATAGACGTATCCGCCCGCCGCGTGGACGGCATCGGCGATTTCGCGGAAGTCCTTTTCGAACAACCCGCAGGTGTTGGGGTTGGTGATCATAACCGCCGCCACGTCCGGCCCGAGGCGGGCCTTGAGCGCGGCCACATCGACCCGGCCTTCGGGCGTCGCGGGGATATCTTCCACGCGGTAATTGGCGAAGGCGGCAGTCGCCGGGTTGGTACCGTGGGCGCTTTCCGGCACCAGCACCACCTCGCGCGCATCGCCGCGCGCTTCATGCGCCGCGCGGATCGCGAGGATCCCGCACAGCTCGCCATGCGCGCCCGCCTTGGGGCTCATCGCGACAGCGGGCATGCCGGTCAGCTTGCACAGCCAGGTGCCCAGCTGGCTGATGACTTCGAGCGCGCCCTGCACCGAGGATTGCGGCGCGAGCGGGTGGATATCGGCAAAGCCGGGGAGCCGCGCCATCTTCTCATTGAGGCGCGGGTTGTGCTTCATCGTGCACGAACCGAGCGGGAAGAAGCCGAGGTCGATCCCGTAGTTCTGCCGCGACAGTCGGGTGTAGTGGCGCACGGTTTCCGGTTCGGTCAGGCCGACCAGCCCGATCGCTTCCGATCGTGCGAGGCCGCCGAGACGGGTCGGGGCAGCCGGATCAAGCGCGGGCAGATCGACGCCGGTCACATCGGCGCGGCCGATTTCGAACAGCAGCGGCTCTTCGAGCATCAGCGCGCGGTTGCCGGTGGTGGTCGACGGGCCGTTGTGCATCCCGTCTTCGGCGAGCGTCATTTCGGGCTTCCAGCCGGAGGCGTTGGGGGCGTTCATGCTGCGTGCTCCTTGATGCTGGCTTCAAGCTCGCGGGCGAGGGCCTCGATATCTTCCTCGGTGGTGGTTTCGGTCACGGCGACCAGCAGCGCGTGTTCCAGCGCTTCGACGCCGGGGTAAAGCCGCCCGAGCGACACGCCGCCCAGCACGCCGCGGTCGGCCAGATCGCGCACGATCTCGCGCGCGGGCTTGCCGCCGAGCAGCAGGGTGAACTCGTTGAAGAAGGCGTTGTTGAGCACTTCAACACCCGGCACCTTGGCGAGGCGATCTGCGGCAAGACAGGCGAGGCGGTGGTTTTCCGCCGCCAGCTCGCGCAGGCCCCGCTCGCCCAGCAGGGTCATGTGGACGCTGAAGGCCAGCGCACACAGGCCGGAATTGGTGCAGATGTTGCTGGTCGCCTTCTCGCGGCGGATGTGCTGTTCGCGGGTCGAGAGGGTCAGAACGAAGCCACGCTTGCCCTCGGCATCGGTGGTCTCGCCGCAGAGGCGACCCGGCATCTGGCGCACGTGCTTGGGATCGCGCACCGCGAAGAGGCCGAGGTAAGGCCCGCCGAATTGCAGGCCGACGCCCAATGACTGGCCTTCACCCACCACGATATCCGCGCCCATCTCGCCGGGGCTCTTGATCGCGCCCAGGGCGACGGGTTCGGTGTTCACCACCACCAGCAGCGCGCCCTTGGCGTGGGCGGCTTCGGCAACGGCAGTCAGATCGGTGATGCGGCCGAGAATGTCGGGATATTGCACCACGACGCAGGCGGTTTCCTCGTCGATGCGGGCGATCAGGCCGTCCATGTCCGGCTCGGGCGTGATCGCGGGCAGCGCATCGGCGATGGTGTCACCGGTGAAGTGCGCCATCGTCTTGACGACCTGCGCATAATGCGGGTGCAGCGCGCCCGAAAGCACCGCCCGCTTGCGGCGGGTAACGCGGGTCGCCATCGCCACGGCTTCCCAGCACGCGGTCGATCCGTCGTAGAGCGAGGCATTGGCCACCGCACAACCATAGAGGCGCGCAACCTGCGTCTGGAACTCGAACAGCATCTGGAGCGTGCCCTGCGCGATTTCCGGCTGGTAGGGCGTGTAGGCGGTCAGGAACTCGCCGCGCTGGATGATGGTATCGACGCTCGCGGGTACGTGGTGCCGGTAAGCTCCCGCGCCGAGGAAGAACGGCACATCGCCCGCCACCAGGTTCTTCGCCGCCAGCGCCTTCATGTGGCGTTCGACCGCCATTTCGCTCGCGTGCATCGGCAGCCCGCGGATCGGGCCATCGAGGCGGGCGACTGCGGGCACATCGACGAACAGGTCATCAACCGTGGCAGCGCCGATGGTCGCCAGCATCGCCTGCCGGTCGGTATCGGTGAGAGGGAGGTAGCGCATGGGTGTTCAGCCTCAGCTTGGGAGAGGGTGGTGAGGGAGGATCAGAGACCTTCGAGGAAAGCCTTGTAGCCGTCTTCGTCCATCAGCTTGTCGAGCTCGGCGGGGGCTTCGATGGTCATCTTGAAGAACCAGCCGGCATCTTCCGGGGCCGAGTTGACCAGCGAGGGGTCTTCTTCCAGCGCGGGATTGGTTTCGGTGATCTCACCGGTGATCGGGGCATAGACATCGGAGGCCGCCTTTACGCTCTCGACCACGGCAGCATCCTTGCCCTGTTCGATCATCGCGCCGACTTCGGGCAGCTCAACAAAGACGATGTCGCCCAGCTGGCCCTGTGCGTAGTCGGTGATGCCGACCGTGGCGATGTCGCCTTCGACTTCGATCCATTCGTGTTCGTCAGTGTAGTAACGCATGGGTCAGTTCCCCCTGTAGTAGCGGTGCGGGACAAAAGGTGTGGGCGAGACGGTGGCGGCGAGGCGCTTGCCCCGCACTTCCACCTCGAGTGCGGTGCCGATGGCAGCGTGTTCGCTGGCGACATAGGCCATCGCGATCGGCGCCTGGAGCGTGGGCGAGAAACCGCCGCTGGTGACGGTGCCGACTTTCTCGGTGCCGCTGAACACTTCCGCGCCTTCGCGTGCGGGCAGGCGCCCCTCGATCTTCATGCCGACCCACTTGGCGGATGTGCCTTCATTGATCTCGCGAATGATGCGGTCAGCACCGGGGAAGCCCCCTTCCGAGCGGCGACGCTTGTTGATGCCGAACAGCAGCCCCGCTTCGATGGGGCTGGTCTCGGGCGAGAGGTCATGGCCGTAGAGCGGCAGCCCCGCCTCGAGCCGCAGCGAATCCCGCGCGCCAAGGCCGATGGGCTTCACTTCGGGCTCGCCGCAGAGGAGGTCCGCGATTTCAGCAGCGGCTTCTGCGGGGAGCGAGATTTCGAACCCGTCCTCGCCGGTGTAGCCCGCCCGCGCGATGGTCACGTCGTAGCCCGCGATCGTGAAGCGGCCGAACTTCATGAAGGTGAGCGCCGAAAGCGGATATTCGCCCTTGGCATGGCGGGCGAGCGCATCAGCAGCCTTGGGGCCTTGCAGCGCCAGCAGCGCGTGCTCGTCGAGGTAGTTCATGGTGATATCGTCGGGCAGCGCCTCGCGCAGGGTGCCCATGTCGTCCCACTTGGTCGCACCGTTGACGACGAGATAGAGCGCCTCGGGCCAGCGCGAGACCATCAGGTCATCGAGCACCCCGCCTTCTTCATCGAGCAGCAGCGAATAGCGCTGCTGGCCGAGCTTCAGCGTGCTGAGGTCAATCGGCAGCACGGCCTCGACCGCCGCATCCAGATCGGGGCCGGACAGCACCAACTGCCCCATGTGCGACACATCGAACAGCCCCGCGCTCTCGCGGGTCCAGTTGTGCTCGACGACGATACCCTCATACTGGATCGGCATCTCGTAGCCCGCGAAGGGCACCATCCGCGCACCGCGCGCACGGTGCCACGCATCGAGCGGCAGCGCCTCGAGCGGGATGTCTTCGAGATGGTCTTCGGTTTCGTGGTCGCTCACTTGGGCTTTCCCCGGCAGAATACGGCAGTCCGGCAGCGCCCATCAGGCACTCCCCATAACTGCCCCCTCTGTCGGGTGACCTGAGAGCTTCGGCGGGACTGCCAAACGGCAAACCGCCTCCCCTTCGGTGGCCGCGGACATTCGTCCGAGACGCTTTCCAGAGTGTCACGCAGCCGAGCGGTCCGGTGGCCTGAGAGTTTCCGGGGCGGTTGCTCCTTCGGCGCCTTTGCTCACATCGTGGGCATCGGGCTCTCCCGCTCGCCTGCCCGCAACAGAATCGCTCCTGCTGCGGAAGACCCCCTCGCCCTGCTTGATTTGCTGCATCGCGTCAATCGGGCGGACGCCGGATTCCCGTGTGGAAAACGCATTTGCGTGGACGGGCGCGGCTGAATAGACACGGCAGCGGGATGAACCTTACCGAAATCTATCTGATCGCGCTGACGATCATCTTCGCCGTGCCGTGGCTGGTGTGGCGCGTGTTCAAAACCGATTACTGGGCGCCGCTGGTTGTCGTCCAGATCGTCGGCGGGATATTGCTCGGCCCCGGCGTGCTCGGCGCGGTGTTCCCGGACTACTACGCCTTCGTGTTCCAGCCCGATGTGATCATCGCGCTCAACGGCGTGGCATGGTGGGCGGTGATGCTGTTCGTGTTTGTCGCCGGGATCGAGCTTGATCTCTCCCAGGCGTGGAAGCACCGCGGCGAAACCGGCGTCACCGCAGGGCTTGCGCTCGGCGTGCCGCTGGTCGCGGGCAGCATCGCGGCGGCCTTCATCCTGCAATTCCCCGGCTGGCGCGGGCCGAACGGGCAATACTGGCAGGCGCTGCTCGGCATCGGCATGGCCTGCGCAGTGACCGCGCTCCCCATCCTCGTGCTGCTGATGGAGAAACTCGGCATCCTGCGCGAACAGCTCGGCCAGCGCATCCTGCGCTATGCCAGCCTCGATGATATCGCGATCTGGGGCGTGCTCGCCCTGATCCTGCTCGATTTCGACCGGCTGCTCCGGCAGGGCGTGTTCATCGTCGGCTTCGCAATCGCGGCATTCCTGGTCCGGCGGCTGATGCAGCGGATCGAGGAAGCGGACCGCTGGGCGGTGGGCCTGATCTGGCTCGCTGTCTGCGGCTTTGCGGGTGACTGGTCGGGCCTGCACTTCATGGTCGGCGCGTTCCTTGCGGGCGTGGTGCTCGACATGAAGTGGTTCGGACACGAGGCAATGGACCGTTTCCGCAATATCGTGCTGCTGACGATCATGCCGGTGTTCTTCCTGTCGACCGGGCTACGGACCCAGTGGGAAGGCGGCGGGCTGGTCGTGTTCGGCGTGGCCGCGCTGCTACTGGTGGCGGCGGTCGGCGGCAAGCTGATCGGCGTTCACATCGCCGGACGGCTGCTCGGCTGGAGCCGCACCGAGGCGAGCCTGATCGGCTGGTTGCTCCAGACCAAGGCGCTGATCATGATCATCTTTGCCAACATCCTGCTCGACAAGCAGGTGATCACCCCCACGACCTTCACCGCGCTGCTGTTGATGGCGGTGGGCAGCACGATGCTGACCAAGCCCTTCGCCTCGCCGCTGATCAAGAAGCTGGGCGATCGGGTGAAGGCGGAGGCTTAGAGCCACCTCCGTTCGTGTCGAGCGAAGTCGAGACACTCGGCGAAGGGCATCTCGACTACGCTCGAGGCGAACGGTTCTATTTGTTCCCCACCATCCCCAGCGCCCGCGCCATCAGCGCCTTCTCGCGCAGCGTGAACCCGCCAGTATCCTCGCCGCCCGGCGGGGGTGGGACTTCGGTAGTGAAGTAGACGAATCCGGCATCGCCCTTCGGATCAACCCATAGTCCCGATTGCAGACCATAGGCCTCGCCAGAATGGCCGATGCGGGGGCGGCCGTCGCCAATCAAACGATCATCCGAACATGGGCGTTCGGGCACCTCGATGATCTGAAGATGATGACCATATGAGCAGAAAAACACGGTCTCCTGCGTCCGGCCATCGGCGAGTTCATACATGGCTCTAAGGCCCGTGGCGGGCAGCAGGAAGAAGTCTCGCCCGCCTCGCTCGAGGTCGATTAGCGCCTGCCCGATCTTGGCAAGGTCCATCATTCCGATCCGCACCCCGCCCTGGGGTGAGAAGATCGAAGCATTGGTTCCCGGAACGTAAGCATCGAGATCGCAAGCCCGTCCCGCTGCCAGGGGTATCGTGCAATTGGGCGGCAGGTCTGCGGGGCCATCCTTCGCCACCTCGCCAGTGTCGCGGTAAAGCGTCACTGCCCGATCTTGCATATTGGCATCGCAGCCAATCCAGTTGAAGCAGGCCTTCACACCCAAGGGCGCAAACACGAGCCGCTCGACCAGACGGTCGTAACGTTCGCCGCTCGCCGCCTCCAGTACTGTCGCCACCAGCGGAGAACCGAGGTTGGCATATTCGAACACCGCTTCTCCGGGAGGGCCGGTGTCCCGCCACGCGGCAGGGTCGGCGAACTTCGCCTGCAAGCTCTCACCCAAGGGGATGATGTAGCCAGCCTTGTCGGACAGCCCCGCACGGTGCGACATCAGATGCGCAAGCGTCACCGGTGCGTCCGGGTGGTAAGGCGAACGCAGCCTCCAGCCGAGAAATTCGGAGACATCCATATCAAGGCTGAGCTTCCCCTCGTCCTTGAGCCGCATGACGGTGAGCGCCATGATCAGCTTGGAGATGCTCGCGATCCGCACCGGATCATTGGCCTCGACCTTGCGTCCGGTCTCCTTGTTCGCCAGCCCTTCGACGATCAGCGGGCGGATGCTTTCGCGATCAAAGGCGACAACAACGCTGGCGGGCGGCGGGGCTGCGTCCTGCGCGGCGGCGGGAACGGCGATGAACACCAGAGCGGCGATGAGGCGGCGGATCATGCCGCGCATCATCGCTTCCCGCGCGCGCGCGTCAATCGAGATTCGGCCGCAGCCAGCGTTCCGCCGTCGCCAGATCGACCCCGCGCCGTGCGGCGTAATCCTCCACCTGATCGCGGCCCACGCGGGCAACGCCGAAATATTCGGCCTGGCCGTGCCCGAAATAGAACCCGCTCACCGCCGCGGTCGGCCACATGGCGAAGCTTTCGGTCAGCGTCAGGCCGGCGTTGGCGGGCGCATCGAGCAGATCGAACAGGATCGGCTTGAGGCTGTGATCGGGGCAGGCGGGATAGCCCGGCGCGGGGCGGATGCCGCGATACTGCTCCTTGATCAGCGCCTCGTTGGTCAGCTGTTCATCGGGGGCATAGCCCCACAAGGTTGTCCGCACGTGCTGGTGCAGCGCTTCGGCAAAAGCCTCGGCAAAGCGGTCGGCGAGCGCCTTCAGCAGGATGTCCGAATAATCGTCCTTGTCCGCAAGGAAGCGCGCCGAATGCGGCTCGATCCCGTGGATGCCGACTGCAAAGCCGCCGATCCAGTCGCCCGCCGGGTCGATGAAGTCGGCAAGGCACATATTCGCGCGGTCGCGGCTCTTCTTCACCTGCTGGCGCAGCATGGGCAGGCGCGTGCCGTTATCGAGCACCACATCATCGCCGTCCCGCCCGCAAGGCCACAGGCCTGCTACGCCGCGCGCGGTCAGCCACTTGTCGGCGATCAGCTGGTCGAGCATCGCGTTGGCATCGGCGAACAGCTGGGTCGCGGTTTCTCCCACCACCGGATCGGTCAGGATCGCGGGGTAATTGCCGTGCAGTTCCCAGGCGCGGAAGAACGGCGTCCAGTCGATGAAGTCGCGCAGGTGCGCGAGGCTCCAGTCGTCGAACACGTGGAGGCCGGGCTGCGCGGGAGCATCAGGCTTGTCCGCAAGGTCGATCACGAAGGCATTGGCGCGCGCATCGGCTAGGCTGAGCAGCTCGCTTTGTCCCTTGCCCGCGCGGGCATCGCGCACATGGACATATTCGCCCGCAACCTCGGCGACGTAATCATCGCGCTGGGTGTCGGACAGCAGCTTCGAGGCCACCCCGACCGCGCGGCTCGCATCGAGCACGTGGATCACCGGGCCATCATAGGCGGGATCGATCTTGAGCGCGGTGTGCACCTTGCTGGTGGTCGCCCCGCCGATCAGCAGCGGCATCGTCATGCCGGCGCGCTGCATTTCCTCGGCCACGGTCACCATCTCGTCCAGCGAGGGGGTGATGAGGCCCGAAAGGCCGATCATGTCGGCCTTGTTGTCGTTCGCCGCGGCGAGGATGGTCGGCCACGGCACCATCACGCCAAGGTCGATCACGTCATAGCCGTTGCACTGGAGCACTACGCCGACGATGTTCTTGCCGATGTCATGCACATCGCCCTTCACCGTCGCCATGATGATCCTGCCCTTGGACTGATCGGCCAGCCCGCTCGCTTCCTTTTCCGCCTCGATGAAGGGGATGAGGTGCGCGACCGCCTTCTTCATCACGCGGGCGGATTTCACCACCTGCGGCAGGAACATCTTGCCGCTGCCGAACAGATCGCCGACCACGTTCATGCCGTCCATCAGCGGGCCTTCGATCACTTCGATCGGGCGGTTGGCCTGCTGGCGCGCTTCCTCGGTATCCTCGACGATATAGGCGTCGATGCCCTTGACCAGCGCGTGTTCGAGCCGCTTGGTCACCGGCCAGCCGCGCCATTCCTCGGCGGCCTTCTCGTCCGCGACTGACTTGCCCTTGAAGCTTTCGGCGAGGGTGATCAGCCGCTCAGTCGCGTCGGGATCACGGTTGAGGATCACGTCCTCGCAAGCTTCGCGCAGCGCGGGGTCGATCTGGTCGTAGACGTCAAGCTGGCCTGCGTTGACGATCGCCATGTCGAGCCCGGCGGGGATTGCATGGTAGAGAAACACCGAGTGCATCGCGCGGCGCACCGGCTCGTTGCCGCGGAAGCTGAAGCTGAGGTTCGAAAGCCCGCCCGAGTAATGCGCGTGGGGGCACAGCTCGCGCAATTCGCGCACCGCCTCGATGAAGTCGACGCCGTAGTTGTTGTGCTCCTCGATCCCGGTCGCCACCGCGAAGATGTTGGGATCGAAGATGATGTCTTCAGGCGGGAAGCCTTCGGCGACCAGCAGGTCATAGGCGCGCTTGCAGATTTCGACCTTGCGCGCCTTGGTATCCGCTTGGCCCTTCTCGTCGAAGGCCATCACGACCACCGCCGCGCCGTAATCCATGCATTTGCGCGCATGTTCGAGGAAGGCCACTTCGCCTTCCTTCATGCTGATCGAATTGACGATCGGCTTGCCGCTGACGCACTTCAGTCCCGCCTCGATCACCTCGAACTTCGATGAATCGATCATCACCGGCACGCGGGCAATGTCCGGCTCGGCGGCAATCAGCTTGAGGAACGTCGTCATGGCGTGGACCGCGTCGAGCAGCCCTTCGTCCATGTTGACGTCGATCACCTGCGCGCCGTTTTCGACCTGCTGGCGCGCCACTTCAACCGCTGCGGGGTAATCGCCGGCCATGATGAGCTTCTTGAACGCCGCCGATCCGGTGACGTTGGTGCGCTCGCCGATATTGATGAAGCGGGAGGAGGATTGGGTCACGATTTCAAATCTCTTGGATCGGTTCAGGCCGCCACAAACGCCTCAAGCCCCGCCAGCCGCATGGCCGGTTCGGGCGAGGGCACGGCGCGCGGTTTCGATTGCGCCACGGCCTTGGCGATCGCGGCGATATGCGCTGGTGTCGAACCGCAGCACCCGCCGAGGATGTTGACCTGCCCGTGATCGGCCCAGTCGGCGACCAGTCCGGCGGTGGTCTCCGGCGCCTCGTCATAGGCGCCAAGTTCGTTGGGCAGGCCCGCATTGGGGTAGATCAGCAGCAGCGTGTCCGCGATCTGCGAGAGCACCTTCACATGCGGGCGCAGCTGCTCCGCACCGAAGCTGCAATTAAGGCCGATCGTCAGCGGCTTGGCGTGGCGCACCGCATACCAGAACGCCTCGACCGTGTGGCCCGACAGGTTGCGGCCCGACAGGTCGGTCAGCGTCATCGAGATCATCAGCGGGATGTCGCGCCCGCTCCCGCGCTCGAGCTGCTTGACCGCCATGATCCCGGCCTTGGCGTTGAGGGTATCGAACACGGTTTCGATCAGGATGAAGTCGACCCCGCCTTCAACCAGCGCGGCGGCCTGTTCCTTGTAGACCGCGACGAGTTCGTCGAAGTCGATCTCACGGAAACCCGGATCCTCGACATCGGGGCTGAGCGACAGCGTCTTGTTGGTCGGCCCGATTGCTCCCGCGACAAAGCGCGAGCGGCCATCCTTGGCAGCGTATTCGTCGGCCAGAGCGCGGGCGATCTTGCCGCTCGCGATGTTGATGTCGGCGACCAGACTTTCCGCCTTGTAGTCCGCCTGGCTGATGCGGTTGGCAGAGAAGGTGTTGGTCGAAACCACATCCGATCCCGCGTCGAGGTAGGCGCGGGTAATGTCCGCGATCACATCGGGGCGGGTCAGCGCGAGGATATCATTGTTGCCCTTCTGGTCGGCGGGCAGACCAAGATCGCCGGCGTAATCGGCCTCGGTCAGCTTGCGGTTCTGGATCTGCGTCCCAAACGCGCCGTCGAAGATCAGCACGCGTTGGCGCGCGGCGGCGAGCAGCTGGTCACGCGCGCTCATGCGGCTTCTCCCGAGGGTCGCTTCCCGAGCAGGTGGCAGATCGCATAGGCGAGCTCGGGGCGATTGAGGGTGTAGAAGTGGAAATCGCGCACCCCGCCTGCGTAGAGGCGGCGGCACAGCTCGGCAGCGACTGTTGCAGCGACCAGCTGGCGCGCCGCGGGCATGGCGTCGAGCCCTTCGAACAGCCCGTCCATCCACGCCGGGATCGCCGCTCCGCAGGCCGAGGCGAACTTGCGCGCCTGCGCGACGTTGGTCACGGGCAGGATGCCGGGGAGGATCGGCGCGTCGATTCCGGCCGCCGCGCATTCGTCGCGAAAGCGGAAGAAGGTGTCGGCCGAGAAGAAGAACTGGCTGATCGCACGGCTCGCGCCCGCGTCGAGCTTGCGCTTGAGGTTATCGATATCGGCCTGACGATTGGCTGCATCGGGGTGGGTTTCGGGATAGGCGGCGACCGAAATCTCGAACGGCGCGATCGCCTTCAGGCCCGCGACCAGCTCGGCAGCGCTGGCATAGCCTTCGGGGTGCGGAGTGAAGGGCGCGCCCGGCTCGCCAGCGTCGCCGCGGAGCGCGACGATGTGGCGCACGCCCGCTTCCCAGTAATGTTCGGCGACCTCGCGGATTTCCGCCTTCGACGCCGCGACGCAGGTGAGGTGCGCGGCGGCAGGCAGCTTGGCTTCGGCGATGATCCGCGCGACCGTGGCATGGGTGCGCTCGCGGGTCGAACCGCCCGCGCCGTAGGTGACCGAAACAAAGCTCGGCCCCAGCGGCTTCAACTGGGTGACGGCATCCCACAGCTGGGCTTCCATCTTCTCGCTCTTGGGCGGGAAGAATTCGAAGCTCACCGCGACATCGCCCGGCAGGCCGGAGAACAACGGCGCGTCGGTGGCGGTGCGGTATTCGTGGAGCTGGCTCAGCGTCGGGGTCATTACGCGGTTTCCGTGGCAGGCGCGGGGGTTGAGGCGGCAGCGGGCGCGGCGCGGCGCTTGCCGAGCCAGATCTTGACCACCAACGCCCCGCCATCGAGCGCGATCGGGGCGGTGGCCGCAAAGCCTGCCGCGCGCAGCAGATCGGCCATCTGGCGATCGGAAAAGCCGAGCCGCGCGTGCTGGTGGCGGGTGCGCAGCTCTTCGCGGTCATGGCTGGCGAAATCGACGATCGCGATGCCTCCACCCGTTCGGGTCACGCGCGCCGCCTCGGCCAGCGCGGGGGCCGGATCGGTGGCAAAGTGCAGCACCTGATGCAGCAGCACCGTATCGAAGCTCGCATCGGCGAATGGCAGCTCGGCGAAATCGCCCTGCACCAGCTCGATCCGCGCGGCGGGCAAGTGCTGGAGCTTGGCGCGGGCGACACGCAGCATTTCGAGGTTCTTGTCGAGTGCCACGACCCGTTCGGCACCCTCGGCGAAGAGTTCGGCCATGCGGCCCGTGCCGGTGCCGATATCGAGCACCGCGCCCAGCGGCGCATCGGCCAGCGCCTTGGCGAGCGCGTGCTCCACCTCGGCATCGGGGCTGTGCAGCGCGCGCAGTTCGTCCCATTCGCCAGCGTGGCGGGCGAAATAGTGTCCGGCCGCTGCCTCGCGCGCTTCACGGATCGCGGCGAGTTTGCGCCGATCAGCCTCGACCAGCGCGGCAAAGCCGGGTTCGGTCTGTTCGGCCACGGCGAGGAGGTGCTGGGTCGCGGCGATGATCGGGCTGGTGTCGCCATCGGCCTCGGTCTGGCGCAGGAACACCCAGCTGCCTTCGCGGCGGCGTTCGGCCAGCCCCGCATCGCACAGGATGCCAACATGGCGCGACACGCGCGGCTGGCTCTGCCCGAGCACCTGCGCCAGTTCCCCCACCGCCAGCTCCATCGCGGAGAGCAGCCGGGCGATACGCAGCCGGGTCGGATCGCCCAGCGCCTTGAAGATGTCCTCGATCACCATTGCGAGGCATCATATAAAGATATTTTTATATGTGTAAATCGCCCGCTTGCATCAGCGCGCGAAAATCAGCCTAGTGCCCACCTAGCCAAAGGCAATCGGTGCCGCACCGCTGCCGGGGCTGAAGCGGTAGGTCCGCGCGGGCGTTGCGGCTTCGGCGTTGTAGCGCGCCACGGCATCGGCAATCGCGTCGCCGGCATCGGCATCGCTCACCGCGACAAGGCAGCCGCCAAACCCGGCGCCGGTGAGCCGCACCCCGCCCGATGCGCCGAGCGCAGTGCCGACCAGTGCGGCAATGCGGTCGAGCGCGGGGAGCGAAACCGCGAAATCCTCCGCCAGCGAGCGGTGCCCTTCGGTGAGCACACCCGCAAGCGCAGCAGTATCGCCCGCAGCCAGCGCATCGGCCATTGGCGCGACTCGCGCGATTTCGGCGACCACGTGCCGCGCCCGCGCGAACAGCACATCATCCAGATCGCCGCGCCCGGCATTCAAAGCATCCACTGTCAGATCACGCAGGCTCGCCACCCCGTAATGCCGCGCCGCCGCCTCGCATTCGGCGCGGCGCTGGTTGAAGGCGCTGGTCACGAGGCTGCGGCGGATACCAGAATCGATCACCGTGATGGCGAGGCCCGGATGCACCGGCACGCTGCGGGTTTCGAGCGTGCGGCAATCGAGCAGCAGCGCCGACCCCGCTGCGCTCGCGGCCGAGGCCATCTGGTCCATGATCCCGCAGGCACAGCCGGCAAAGTGGTTCTCCGCTGCCTGCGCGATCAGCGCGAGCTGCGATGCGGGCACGGCATGGCCCGCGTGGTGCGACAGCGAAAGCGCCGCCGCCACCCCGAACGAGGCTGACGAGGAAAGGCCCGCCCCGATCGGCACATCGCCCGCGGCCGCCATCCGCGCGCCGCGCAGGGGGTAGCCACGCTCCTGAAGGAAATGCGCCACGCCGCGCACATGGTTCGCCCATTCCTCGCCCCCGCGCGCAATCGGCGCATCGAGCGCGAAGCTGTCGCGCGCGCCATCTCCCATATCGAGCGCCGTGACTTCGACCCGCGCCTCAGGCCCATCGCCCAGCGCGACGATGGTTTCACGGTCGATCGCGCAGGGCAGCACCAGCCCGTCGTTGTAATCGACATGCTCGCCGATCAGGTTGACCCGTCCGGGCGCGGCATAGAGCTGCGCCGGGTCTTCGCCATAGGCTTGGCGGTATCCCGCGATCACGCGGGCGATCAGATCGTCACGGCGGCTCATGCACGGCTCCGGAAGTGGGTCGTCGCATCAACCGCACGCAGCATTTCGGCGGCGCGTTCGGGGGTCAGATCGCGCTGCGGCTCGGCCAGCATCTCGTAGCCGACCATGAATTTGCGAACGCTCGCCGAGCGCAGCAACGGCGGGTAGAAATGGGCGTGGAGCTGCCAGGGGTCGATATCGGGCATGCCGAAAGGCGCCTGATGCCAGCCCATCGAATAGGGAAAGCTGGTTTCGAAGAGATTGTCGTAGCGGGTGGTGAGCGTCTTGAGGATTTGCGCGAGGCTTTCCCGCTGCCCGCCGGTCAGCTGCGGCAGGCGCTGGACGGCAAAGCGCGGCATCACCAGCGTTTCGAACGGCCAGGCCGCCCAGAAGGGGACGATGGCGAGCCAGTCGTCATTGGCCTCGACCACCCGAACGCCTTCGGCCGCCTCGCGCTCGGCCACGTCGAGCAGGAGCGGGCGGCCATGCTCCGCAATATAGGCACGCTGGCGCTCGTCCTCTGCGGCGACTTCCTGCGGGACATGCGCGCTCGCCCACACCTGCCCGTGCGGATGCGGGTTCGAACATCCCATCATCGCGCCCTTGTTCTCGAACACCTGCACATGGGCAAAGCGCGCACCGAGGTCGGCAGTCTGCTCCGCCCAGCAATCGACCACGCCGCGCAGCTGCGCGAGGTCAAGCTGCGGCAGGGACTTGCCATGATCGGGCGAGAAGCAGATCACCCGGCACACGCCCGCCGAAGGCTCGGCGCGGAGCAAGGGATCCGCCGCTGCCGCCTCGCCCGCATCATCGGCCAGCGCAGGGAAGTCGTTATCGAACACGTGGACGCCGGTATAAGCCGGGTTCACCTCGCCGCCCACGCGGGCATTGCCGGGGCACAGGTAGCACGCCGGATCATAGGCCGGGGGTGGCGGATCGGGGGGGCTGACCTCGCCCTGCCACGGGCGCCCCATGCGCTGCGGCGAGACCTGCACCCAGCCGCCGCTGAGCGGGTTGTAGCGCCGGTGAGGGCGGGCCAGCGCGTCGCTCACCGCGAACCACCCTCAAGCGCGGCGAACACCTTGCGCGGCGCAAATTGCGCCCGCCCGCCCAGCACCAGCCGGTTGAACGCGAGCGCCGCGATCACGCTCGTCACCAGCGTAACCACCATGAAGTCGATATAGTGCAGGCCAATCACGCCGCCAGGCTGCCACAGGAAGGTATAGGCGGCGTAGATCGCAAATCCCCACACCACCCCGACAATCGCCGCGCGGCTCTCGACGCCGGTGAACAGCAGCCCGACGATAAAGGCCGACAGGATCGGCATCGAGGATAGCCCGTTCAATTGCTGGAGCAGGTTGATGATGCTCTTGGCGCTCGCGAACATCGGCACCAGCGCGATGGCGATAACGGTCAGCAGCGCGGTGGCGATGCTCGACAGCCGCCAGTGGTTGGCAACCGGGGCGATGAACTTGGCGTGGAAATCGACCGCATAAAGCCCGACTGCGGCGTTCATCACTGCGGCCGTGTGGGCGATCACGGCAGCTGCGATGGCGGCGGCGAACACGCCCGACAGCCACGGCGGCAGCACCGCGCCGACCAGCCGGCCGTAAGCCGCATCGTCGATATCGCCGAACAGCTGGTAGGCGACCACGCCGGGGATCACCACGATCGCGGGGATGATCAGGATGCGAACCACTGCCGCCGCCAGCACGCCCTTCTGCGCCTCGCGCACGCTGGGCGCGGCCATCGCCTTCTGAGTGATCGGCTGGTTGGTCGACCAGTAATAGATCTGGATGAACACCATGCCGGTAAACAGCGTGTGGAACGGGATCGGCGAATCTGCCGCGCCGATCATCGTCAGCCGTTCGGCCGGGACGCCGCGCGCGATGTCCCAGTCGACCGCGCCGAGCGCGAGGATCACGATCAGCACCGCAATCGCCAGCACCCCGATCCCGGCATAAGTCTCCATCACCGCCACCGCGCGCAGCCCCCCCGCCATGGTGTAGCCCGCTGCGATCACTCCGAGAAACGCCGCCAAGACCACCAACGGCAAATCGAAGCCCGCCGTCTTGAGGAACAGCGCGCCGGAGTAGAGCCCGGCAGGAATGTAGATCAGCACCATCCCGAACAGGAACAGCGCCGAGACCAGCGTGCGGATGCCCCCGCCGCCGTAACGCTGCTCGAGCAGCTCGGTCACAGTCGTCACGCCGGACCGGTAGTAGATCGGCACGAACACGAAGGCGAGGATCAGCAGGCCGATGAAGCCGCTGATCTCCCACCACGCCAGCAGCAGCATCTGGTTGCCGTTCATCCCCACCAGCTGATCGGTCGAGAGGTTGGTGAGCGTGATCGCGCCCGCCACGAACAGCCAGTTGAGCTTGCCGCCCGCCAGATAGACGTCCTTTTCCGACCCGTCGTGCTTGTCGCGGCGGATGGTCAGCCAGGTCACCAGACCGATGGCGATGGTCACCCCAAGAGCCACGGCGATCTGGATCAGGCTCCCACCTGTCAGGTCTTCGGACATTTGCGCGCTTTCCCCTCTCGTTTTGCGCGGTTACAGCGCATTGGCGGGCGGCGGACAAGCCCGCAGGCCGGATCATCACCGGCGCTTGGGGACGGGAGAGGGGTTCGCGTGGAATTCGTCAGGCTGGACGGCGCAGCGGTGACGCTGGTGTTCGCGCTCGAACAGGGCGGGACGGCGGACTGCGTCTACCTCGGCGCGCGCCTGCCGGAAGGCGAGGATCTCGGCGCTCTGGCCGCAGCGAGTGCGCGCGGGCGGCATGAAAGCCAACCCGATGTGCCCCCTAGGCCGGGCCTGCTGCCCGAACGCAAGGCGGGGTGGAGCGGAACGCCTGCGCTCCGGCTTATAGATCATGCCAACCCGCTGGCAGGCGAAGTGGCGACCGATTTCCGGGTGAGCCAGTGGGATGCGAGCGCGCGCGAACTCTGGATTGGTTGGCAAGACGCGAGGCTCGGCATCCATGTCGATCGGTGGTGGCGCATCCGTGCAGGCGATGTCGTCAGGGTCAGTTGCGACATCAGTAATCACGGCGAAGGGAACTTCACGCTCGACGATCAGCCCGCACTCGTGTTGCCGATCCCGGCGCGCTTCACCGGCCTTACGACATTCTCGGGCCGCTGGGCCGGCGAGATGCGCGAGACCCGCCGCACCATGGCGCCCGATGGCTATGCGTCGCAATCCGGCATCGGCAAGCCCGGCTTCGGCGGCGGGAACTGGCTCATACTCGATGATCCTCAGGCAGGCGAGGTATTGGCCGCGCACCTCGCGTGCAGCGGCGATTACAGCACGCGCATTGATTGCGACACGAAAGGGCAGGGCGATGGGCGCGGCGTGCTGCAAATGGCTCGTGGTGGATCAGGAAACGGGATCAGCCTGCTGTCAGGCACCGACCTCGATCAAGCCGAAGCAGTGTTCGCGCTGGCGCCGGATCGCAGCGCGCTCGCGCAGGGTTTCCATGAATACCTGCGCGCCGAGGTGCTGCCTGCCCGCAAGGACTGGGGTCCGCGCAAGGTCCACCTCAATTCATGGGAGGCGCTCGGCTTCAACCTCTCCGAACCCGGCCTGATCGCCTTGGCCGAGGATGCCGCGTCGCTGGGCATCGAACGCTTTGTGCTCGACGATGGCTGGTTCGGTGGGCGGCGCAACGACCAGACGAGTCTCGGCGACTGGTTCGTCTCGCCTGATGTGTTTCCGAACGGCCTCGCCCCGCTGATCGCCCGCCTCCACGACCTCGGCATGGATTTCGGCCTTTGGGTGGAACCGGAAATGGTCTCGCCCGACAGCGACCTATATCGCGCGCACCCCGATTGGTGCCTGCACGTCGAAGGCCGCGAACGCCCGACGATGCGCGGCCAGCTGGCGCTCGACATGAGCTGTCAGGACGTGCGCGACTACCTCTTCGGCCGGATTGACGCGCTGCTGCAAGAATACCCGATCGCTTACCTCAAGTGGGATCACAACCGCGACCTCTTCCCCTCAACCCCGTGCCAGACCGAGGGGTACTATGCCCTCCTCGATGCCTTGCGCGCCGCGCACCCCCGAGTGGAGATCGAAAGCTGTTCGAGCGGCGGGGGGCGGATCGATTTCGGCGTGCTCCGCCGCGTCCACCGCGTCTGGCCGAGCGACAACAACGATACGATCGAGCGCCTGCGGATCATCTCCGCGTGGAGCCAGTTCCTCCCCCTCGAAGTGCTCGGCAGCCATGTCGGCCCCTCGCCCAATCCGATCACCGGCCGCCGCCTTGCGATGGACTTCCGCGCCAAGGTGGCGATGTTCGGGCACATGGGGGTCGAGGCCGATCCTGCGCGCATGACCGAAAAGGAGCGCGAGACCCTCGCCGCGCATATCGCGCTCTACAAGCAATGGCGCGGGGTGCTGCACAGCGGCGCGCTCCACCGCCTCGCGCATCCTGATCCCGACGTTACCGGCATGATGGTGGTGCATCAGGGCAAGGCGCTGGCGCTGGTAGCGCAGACCGCTTTCTCGCCCGTGTTCGATGCCGCGCCGGTGCGTCTCTCGGGCCTCGACCCCGCCGCCCGCTACCGTGTGACCCTGCCCGAGCCCTGGCCGCCGCGCGCAAGGCACTACCTCGCCAACCCCGACGCATGGCGCGCAGGGCTGACGCTTTCGGGCGCGGCGTTGATGGGCCAAGGCCTTGCGCTCCCCCTCACCCACCCCGAAACCGCGTGGCTGATCGCGCTGGAGAAACTGTCGTGAAGCTCGGCTGCTGCTACTATCCCGAACACTGGCCTGAGGAATGGTGGGCCGAAGATGCGCGCCGCATGGCCGCGATGGGCCTCTCGCTCGTGCGCATCGGCGAATTCGCGTGGAGCCGCATCGAGCCCGAGCCCGGCCACTACGACTGGGGCTGGCTCGACCGCGCCATAGAAACCCTGCACGCGGCCGGCCTCAAGGTGATCCTCGGCACGCCGACGGCCACCCCGCCCAAGTGGCTGGTCGACCGGATGCCCGACATGGTCGCCATCGACGAACAGGGCCGCCCGCGCGGTTTCGGCTCGCGGCGGCATTACTGCTTCAGCCACGAGGATTATCGCGCCGAGTGCCGCCGGATCGTCACCGCGCTGGCCGAACGATACGGCCGCCACCCCGCCATCGCCATGTGGCAGACCGATAACGAATATGGCTGCCACGACACCGTGCTGAGCTTCTCGGCTGCGGCGGCGAGCGCCTTCCGGGGCTGGCTGGCGGCGCGCTACGGCACCCCGGAGGCGCTCAATGCGGCGTGGGGCAACGTGTTCTGGAGCATGGAATATCGCTCCTTCGCCGAGGTCGATCCGCCGCACCTCACGGTCACCGAAGCGAACCCCGCGCACTGGCTCGACTATCGCCGCTTCGCGTCCGATCAGGTCGCAAGCTTCAACCGCGAACAGGTCGATATCATCCGCGCCCACTCGCCCGGCGTCGACATCACCCACAACTTCATGGGCTTCTTCACCGAATTCGATCACCACGATGTCGGCCGCGATATCGATGTGGCGACGTGGGATTCCTATCCGCTGGGCTTCCTCGAACAGTTCTGGTTCTCGAAGGAGGAAAAAGCCGCTTACCTGCGCCAGGGCCACCCCGATATCGCGGCCTTCCACCACGACCTTTATCGCGGCTGTTCGAATGGTCGCTGGGGGGTGATGGAGCAGCAGCCCGGACCGGTGAACTGGGCGCGCTTCAACCCCGCACCGCTCCCCGGAATGGTGGCGCTGTGGACGCTCGAGGCCTGCGCCCACGGGGCGGAGCTGACGAGCTATTTCCGCTGGCGGCAGGCGCCTTTCGCGCAGGAGCAGTTGCACGCTGGATTGCTGCGGCCCGATAGCAGCGAGGCCGAAGCGGCAGACGAAGTGCGCGCGGCGGCTTCGACGCTTCGGGAGATCGGCCCGCAGGTTGCCGCCAAGGCGCCTGTCGCGCTGGTGTTCTCCTATGAGGCGGCTTGGGTGATCGGTATCCAGCCGCAGGGGCAAAGCTTCCGCTATCTCGAACTGGTGTTCGAGGCTTACTCGGCGCTGCGTCAGAAGGGCCTCGACGTCGATATTGTGGCGCCTGCGGCTGACCTGTCGGGATACCGCATGGTCGTGGTGCCGACGCTCCCCATCGTGCCCGAAGGCTTCGCGGCAAAGCTCGCCGCGCTCGATTGCCCGGTGCTCTTGGGGCCGCGCTCGGGCAGCAAGACGCAAAGCTTCTGCATCCCCGAAGGCCTCGCGCCGGGGGCCCTGCGCGATCTGACCGGTGTCACCGTCACCCGGGTCGAGAGCCTGCGCGACGGTGTGACCGAACCGGCGGACGGCTTTGCCGTCACCCGCTGGCGCGAGGATGTGGCGAGCGACCTCGTCCCCGAACTCACCGACAAAGAAGACCGCGGCGTCGCTTTCCTACATGGGCATGTGCGCTATTGTGCGATCTGGCCCGACCGCGCGCTGCTTGGGCTGCTGATCGAGCGCATGGCGAGTGAGGCCGATGTGCCGCTACTCGACCTTCCCGAAGGCATCCGCGTGCGGCGCACCGCGAGCAAGCGCTTTACGTTCAACTATGGTGCCGAACCGGTTTTCGTGCCCCATCTAGGGGCCACCTTGCCCCCCGCCAGCTGGCACTTAGCCCCCCCTTAGACCCCTGCTTGACCCCGTCTAGACCCCCTCCAGCAGCCGCCGATAATGCGATTCCAGCGTCTCGCTGCCGTATTCCGGGGTGAGTTCGGCGGAGTATTCACCCGTCGCCGGGTCGAGCACCAGCATGCTCTCGGTCGCGTAATAGCGTGCGATGCGGGCATATTCGGCCTTCTCGGCAAACCAGCCGGAAAAGGGCGCGCCAAGCGCCAGAATGCGCTCCGCCCAGTCGAAGATCCGGGGTGAAACCGACCGGAAGCGCGGCGGCTTGTCCGCCACCCTGAACAGCAATTCTCCCTGTTCTTGCAAGGAGATAGCAGGCCCCGGACCACCGATCGGAAGGATGCGGCCCAAGGCATCGGGATTGCCGATGCACCCCGCGATGAAGCGCGCCAGATCACCGTCGCTGATCGGCTTGCAGCGGGTCAGATTGCCGTCGCCAAAGATCAGGAACGGCTTGCCCGCCGCGACCCTTTTTACCTGTCCGGACAAGGACTTGAAGAAGGCGGTGGGGCGGATGATGGTATAGCCGATCCCGCTCTCTGCCAGCTCCGCCTCGAACTTCAGCTTGGCGTGCTGGAAGGCCAGCAGCGGCTTCTGAACGCAGATTGCCGAGAGCAGGATGAACTGCCCCGCCCCTGCCGCCTGCGCCGCCTGAAGCAGTGCCGCATTGGCTGCGTAATCAACGGCTTGTGCATCCCTCGGCGCGCCGCTGCGCGAAGCAATGCAGGAGATCACCACCTCTGGACGCGCCTCGGCCATGACCGCTGCCAGCTTCGCGCCATCGGCAAGCGCGTTGCGCGGGACCGACGTCACACTGTGCCCTTCGGCTTCAAGCTGGCGCAGAACCGCCTGCCCGATCGTGCCGGTGGCACCCGCAAGGGCGATGCGGCGCGGGGTAAGTGCGGGTTGGCTCATGCCCTCACCCTAACCGCCCTGCAGCCAGAGCGCAAAAGTGCGAGTTGCCGCTTGCCCCTCCCACCGCCAGCCTTTCCCGCAGACGCTGGGGAGAGGCGCCGCATATGCAGGACCCGTATATCTATGTCGTGATCGTCAGCGCGCTGGCGCTGCTGGCCTATTACTTCACGCTGCTGAAGGCCGGCATCGCGCGGGTGCAGTTCAAGGTGCCAGCCCCCTCGCACGACGGGCCGGAGGAATATGTCCGCCACGTGCGCGCGCATCACAACACGCTTGAACATCTGGTGCTGTTCCTGCCCGGCATGTGGCTGTTCACCTACGCGGTGAGCCCGCTGTGGGCGGCGGCGATCGGCATCATCTGGCCACCGATGCGGGTGCTCTATGCTATCGGCTATCACAAGGCGGCGGAGAAGCGCCTGCTGCCGCTCTATTTCTCGATGCCGGTGATCTATATCTTCGTGCTCGGCTCGCTCATCGGCGGGATCGTGAAGCTGGTTCAGGGAGCATAGTGATGGCGGCAGAGTATGATCTGGTGATCCGCGGCGGCACGATTGCCGACGGGACCGGCGGCGATCTGGTTGACGGCGATGTCGCGATTGCGGGCGGACGGATTGCCGCCATCGGTCAGGTTTCCGGCAGGGGCGCGGAGGAAATCGACGCGCGCGGGCGGATTGTCACCCCCGGCTTCATCGACGTGCATACGCATTACGATGGCCAGTGCATCTGGGCCGAGGAGCTCTCGCCCTCGTCCTCGCATGGGGTAACGACGGCCGTGATGGGCAATTGCGGGGTCGGCTTTGCCCCCTGCCGCAAGTCCGATCACGACATGCTGATCAACGTCATGGAGGGCGTAGAGGACATCCCCGGCGTGGTGATGACCGAGGGCCTGCCGTGGGACTGGGAAACCTTCCCCGAATATCTCGACACGGTCGCGGCCGGAAAGCGCGATATCGATGTCGCGACCTATCTCCCGCACTCGCCCTTGCGGGTCTATGCAATGGGCGAGCGGGGGGCAGCGCGCGAAGTCGCCACCGAGGACGATCTCGCGCTGATGCGCCGCCTCACCGCCGAGGCGATGCGCGCAGGGGCAATCGGCTTTGCGACCTCCCGTCTCTCGATCCACAAGACCGCCGACGGGCAGGCGATCCCGACCTTCGACACCGACATTGCCGAGCTTGAAGCCATCACCAGCGGCATGAAGGATGCCGGCGCGGGCACGTTCCAGGTGGTGCTCGATGCCTTTGTCGGGTGGGACAAGGAATATCAGGTGATCGAACGGGTGATCGCCGCGAGCGGTCGTCCTGCCACCTTCACCCTCGCTTCGGGCAATGACGCGCCCCCGCGCTGGCGGCGGGTGCTGGAGATGCTGGAGCGCACCAACGCCTCGGGCGGCGTCGCCAACGCACAGGTGATGCCGCGCCCGATCGGGCTGATCGCGGGGCTGGAGCTGACGGTGCATCCCTTCGTGCTGTGCCCGAGCTGGGCCAAGATTGCGCACCTTTCAATCCCCGAACAGGTCGCGGCGATGCGCGATCCTGCCCTGCGCGCCGCGCTGATCAGCGAGGATTTCACGCCGGGTCACCCCTTCAACGAGCTGGCGCGCAACTGGCGCTGGCTGTTCCCCTTGGACAATCCGCCCGATTACGCTCCGCCCGCACACATGAGCATGGCAGGCCAGGCCGACGCGCGCGGCTGCACGCCGCAGGAAGTCGCTTACGACCGGCTGCTGGAGACCGAGGGCCGCGGGTTGTTCCTCGCCGCGCTCGGCAATTACGAGAACGCCACGCTGGACTCGGCGCACGAGATGCTGCGTCACCCGCATTGCGTCCCCGGCCTCGGCGATGGCGGCGCGCATTACGGGGCGATCTGCGATGCGAGTTATTCGACCTATTTGCTGACCCAGTTCGTCGAGAAACAGGGGCCGCTTTCGCTGGGCCTGCCAGAGGCTGTGCACATGCTCGGGGCCAAGGCGGCGCGTGCGGTGGGCTTCACCGATCGCGGCACGCTGAAGGTGGGCGGACGGGCTGACTGCAACGTGATCGATCTCGACAATCTCACCCTGCACCTGCCCGAAGTGGTGCGCGATCTGCCCGCAGGTGGCCGCCGTCTGCACCAGCGCGCCACCGGCTATGAAGCAACCATCGTCGCGGGCGAGGTGATCCGCCGCTTCGACCAGTCGACCGGCGCGCGGCCGGGCAAGCTGGTGCGCGGCGCGGGGTATCGGGCCGCCGCCTAGAAGGTAGAGGTGCCGATCCCGCCATCGACGACCAGCGATTGCCCGGTGACGTAGCTGGCCTGCGCCGAGCAGAACATCGCCACCAGCGCGCCCAGATCCTCGGCATCGCCAAAGCGCCCGGCGGGCAGGCGCACGGCCTTGACGAAGGCGGCGACCTCCTCGTCATAGGAGCGCCCATTGGCCGCAGCGCGGGGGCCGAGCACTTCCTCGATCCCCGGCGTGTGGTGCATCCCCGGCAGCACCGAGTTGATGGTGACGTTGTGCTTGGCGAGCTCCTTCGAGATCGCGTGGCAATAGTTCGCAAGCGCCGCGCGCGGCGGGCCGGAGAGAACGCGCATCGCTGCTGGATACTTGGCCGCGCCGGTGCTGATATTGACGATCCGGCCCCAGCCGCGCGCGACCATCGGGCCGGTCACGGCCTTGATATAGTCGATCGGGCTCAGCAACGCGGTTGCCACCGATTTCTCGAATTCCTCGCGCGACACGGAGCGGAAGTCGCCCGTGAAGGGCGGCGGGGCGCAAGTGGCGACGAAGATATCGGGATCGGGGATCGCGGCGAGGATCGCCGTGCGTCCGGCGTCCGAGGCATGGTCCGCGACGAGGGCATGCACTTTTGCACCTGTCTCGGCAGCGATCGCCTTGCAGGTCGCTTCCAGCCGCTCGGCCCCGCGCGCGGAAATGAACACCTCGCACCCTTCGCGCGCCAGAGCCAACGCTGCCCCGCGCCCCATCCCGGCACTGCCGCCATTGACCAGCGCCCGCTTGCCCGCAATCCCGAGGTCCATCGTCCGCTCCTATCTTCCGCCTGTCACATAGAGGCACTGGCCAGTGACCCAGCTCGACGCGGGCGAGGCCATGAACACCACCGCCGCAGCGATGTCCTCTGGCTCACCATAGCGTCCCATCGGAATGCCGATCATCTCCAGCAGCTTGGCGCGCTTTTCCGGCGTGTCGGTGCCCATGCACTCGTCGAAGTTTTCGGTCGGCACCGGGCCGGGCGCGACGGCGTTGACACGGATCTTCGGTGCGAGTTCGACCGAAAGCGTGCTCGTCAGACTGTTCACCGCCGCCTTGGCCGCGCCGTAGGGGCCGTTCTTGACCTGCGGGCCGAAGGCCGCGCGCGAGGAGATGTTGATGATCGCGCCGCCATCCGCGCCCATGTGCCGCGCGGCTACGGTTGCGCCCTGCCACACCGCCTTCAGATTGAGCGCGATCTGCGCGTCGAAATTGTCCTCGGGCGTGCGCGTCAGATAGCGCGGCGTCGCATCGGGGATGCCGCCGGCATTGTTGACCCAGATGCTGAGCTTGTCGAGCTGGCGGCCGGTTTCTGCTGCCAGGTGATCCAGCGCCGCGCCATCGGTCGCATCGGTGGCGAGCGGCAGGGCGCGGCGCCCCAGCGCCTCGATCTCGCGCGCCACGGAATCGAGATCGGCCTGCGTGCGCGAGGCGAGCGCGACGTCGGCGCCTGCCTCGGCCAGCGCGATCGCAATCGCCCGCCCGATGCCCTTGCCCGCCCCAGTCACCACCGCGACCTCGCCGTCGAGCCGAAACCGATCCAGTATGCCCATCATTCACGCTCCGCCGACCTTGCCTGGCCTCACCCTAAGGCACGGCAGAAAAGCCAACACTGACGCTTCAAATAGGGCGGCGCACCAGCCTCACCGGTCAGCGAAGTCCCATCGCCGCGGCTTCCTGGCGCAACCTTGCGGCATCGGCGGGATTGGCGCGAACGGCCTGCTCGAGCGCAGCGCGCGCGCGGTCGGGTTCGCCCAGCGTCATCCGGCTCCTGATCAGCATGAGCCAGCCCGCAGGATCGGACGGATCTGCGCGCAATCGTTCCTCAAGCCGGGCCACCATGCTTTCGGCCATGGCCCGCTGCTCGCTTGGAGGAATGGAACCTGCAGCCGCAATGTCCTGGGCGCTCGGCCCGCGTGTCGGAGCGGGGGCCGGAGGCGCAGCTTTGGGTCGTGCAGCAAGCGCCTGGGCGATCCGGGGTTGAACCTCGATGCCCTTGAGCTTGCCGACCTGCTCGATCGTTCGGATCAGATCGCTCTCCCACGGCGCGCCCTCGGGACTATCGGCCAGCAGAGCCAGCCATCCGGAGATGGCCCCCGCATGGTCGCCCGACAAATCTTTCTGAACATTCAGGAAATAGCGCGCACGCGGGTCCTTGGGATCGATCTGACTGGCGCGATTGAATGCATCGAGCGCAGCGGGCGGCATCGGATCGCGCGCGCTCGCCATCACCCGGGCCTCGCCCAGCGCCGACCACAACACCGCTTCGCCGCCGTCGATCGTGACGGCGCGTTCATAGGCGCGCACGGCCTCGGCGTATTCGCCGCGTTCGAAATAGGCAAAGCCCAGTTCCTGCCACGGCCTGGCATCATCGGCAGAGGCTTCTGCAGCGCGCCGCAAGGCCTCGATCCCGTTCGCCATCGGGCCTATCGTCGCTTGCGGCTCGGCACTGTCCCCGTCGCTCAGCGCGTTACTCACCACAACAGCCGCAAGAAGCAATCCGGCCGCGCCGAGGGCATAGAACCCGGCCACCGAACGCCCTGGCTTGCTGTCGCCGCTGTCTGCCCTCGTCTCCATGGCGGCGGGTTAGCAGAGCCGTTTCGCAGCGGCAATTCGCACTGGTGCAACGGCCCATTTATCCTATGATGCGATGCGCGGTGGGGCGTGGAGACGAGGGGGTCAGGCTTGCCCGAGATATTCCGGGTTGCGATTGTCGGATCAGGCCCCGCAGGCCTGAGCGCCGCCGGGCGCGCGGCAGCGCTCGGGATGAGCCATGTGCTCGTCGAAAAGACCGATCACCTGTCCGATACGATCTACCGCTATCAGAAGGGCAAGCACGTGATGGCGACGCCATCCAATCTCGTGCTGCGCAGCGATCTCGATTTCGATGCGGGCAAGCGCGAGGCGATCCTCGGCCTGTGGAGCGAGCAGGTCCGCACCAAGCAGATCAACGTGCGCTTTAATGCGGAGATCACCGCGATCGAAGGCGAGGCCGGGCATTTCCGGTTGGCGCTGAAGAACGGCGATGTGATCGAGGCCGAGGCCGTGGTGCTGGCGATCGGCACGCAGGGCAACCCCAACCGCCTGCGCGTGCCGGGCGCAGACTTGCCGCAGGTCCAGTACCAGCTCGATGATCCCGGCGAATATGTCGATGAGCACATCACAGTGGTCGGATCGGGCGATGCGGGGATCGAGAATGCGCTGGGCCTCGCAGCCGATCCGGCGCAGCGCAATGTCGTAACGATCCTCAACCGCGGCACCGACTTCGCCCGCGCCAAGGATGCGAACGTCAAACTGCTCGAAGCTGCCGAACAGGAAGGCCGGGTGATCGTCCGGCGCGAATGCAGCCCTGCCGAAGTGCGTCCCGGCGAGCTGGTGCTCGATACGCGCGACGGGCAGGAAACAATCCGCTGCGACCGGATCATTGCCCGCACCGGCTCCCAGCCGCCGCGCGGCTTTGTGGAGGGCTGCGGCATCGCCTTCACCAGTGCCGACGCCGGCGCCTTCCCGCGCCTGTCACCCAGCTTCGAGACGACCAAGCCGGGGATCCATGTAATCGGCGCGCTGGCCGGCTATCCGCTAATCAAGCACTGCATGAACCAGGGCTATGACGTGATCGAGTTCCTCAACGGGAACCGCGATCTCAAGCCCGCGGACGAGCCGATTCTCGCGGCCAAGTTCGCCGCCCTGCCCGGACGGCGCAGCGTGGATGAATGGCTGGAACTGTTCGGCACCAATGTCGAGGTTCTGCGCGAGCTTTCGCCGCTGCAATTGCGCGAACTGATGCTCGACAGCGAGGTCCAGGCTTATGCACCGGGCGAGGTGATTTTCGCGCGCAACGATCCCGGGTCCTCGATGTTCGGGATTGCCACGGGTTCGGTTGCGGTCGAGGTCGATCCGGCGAACCCGTCGGCGACAGTGCCGCTGGGGCAAGGCACCATCTTTGGCGAGGTCGGGCTCATCTCGGGCCGCCGCCGCGGTGCCACCATCCGCGCGGCTGAGCCGGTGGTGGCGATCGAATTTTCGCGCATGGTCGCGCTGCGTCTGCTTGCCGTCTCGCCGGGGGCTAACCGAGCTGTCACGCGCATCTCGATCGAGCGGCAATTGCTCCAGATGTTCGGATCGGGCCTTGCCGCTTCGGATGTCCGCACGCTGGTCGATGGTGCCGAGGTCGTCGATATCAAGGCAGGCCAAACCGTCATCGCCGAAGGCGCCGACGACCGCGATGTCTACATCCTGCGGCGCGGGTCGATGATTGTCGAGAAGACCATCGGCGAGCGACCCGTGTTTCTCTCCTATCTGCCGGCGGGCAGCTATTTCGGCGAAATGGCCGTGATCGATGGCGAGCCGCGCGCGGCCACGGTCAGAGCGGCGATCCGCTCGCAGGTCATCCGCTTGCCGGGCGAAGGCTTCATGGAGCTGCTCGCGCGTCATCCGCGGCTGCGCGAACGGGCTTTGACCGACATGGCGAAGCGGCGCGAAATCAACGCCTTCGTCGAAAGCCGCAAGGGCAGCTTCGGCAGCGCGGTCGATATGTATTCCGAAACCGCACAGTTTCTGGTCGACAACGGCATCGGCGAGGCCACCGACGTGCTTCTGATCGACGAGAAGCTGTGCATCGGCTGCGACAATTGCGAAAAGGCTTGTGCCGATAGCCATGACGGGCTGTCGCGGCTCGACCGCGAGGCAGGGCGCACCTATGCCCACCTCCACGTGCCGACGTCATGCCGCCACTGCGAACACCCGCATTGCATGGCCGATTGCCCGCCCAATGCAATCAAGCGCGGCCCCGATGGCGAGGTGTTTATCGATGACACCTGCATCGGCTGCGGCAATTGTCAGCGTAACTGCCCTTACGGCGTGATCCGCATGGATGCCCGCCCACCCGCCAAGCCCTCGCTGCTGCAATGGCTGCTGTTTGGCCGCGGCCCCGGCCCCGGCGAGGCGCCCTATGCCTGGCGCAAGAAGGAAGCCGCCAAGGAAGGTGCCGAGCGCCCCAAGGTCGCGATCAAGTGCGACATGTGCGCGGGGATCGATGGTGGCCCCGCCTGCGTGCGCGCCTGCCCCACCGGTGCGGCGATCCGGGTCGCGCCCGAAAAGTTCCTGTCGGCCACGCGCATTGCAGGGGACGCGTAATGGCGAGCCGTCCCGACACTGACGCCGCTTTCCACGACCGCCGCCGGGAGTCCGAGCACGAGAGCTTTCTCGTCCACAGCCGGATGCGCTGGGCCAAGATCGCCGGCGGGCTCAGCCTCGTGCTGCTCATCGGCTATCTGCTGATCGACCAGCACCCGCGCCCCAATGGCGGCAGCTGGTACGGCTATACGCTCGGCACGATCGGGCTGGGTCTGATCGTCTGGCTCTCGTTGCTGGGTGTCCGCAAGCGGCGGATGAGCGAGGGCGACTGGAGCCTCAAGGCGTGGACCAGCGCGCATGTCTATCTGGGGCTTTCGCTGGCAGTCATCGGCACGCTCCACACCGGGTTCCAGCTCGGCTGGAACGTGCACACGCTGGCCTGGGCGCTGATGATGCTGGTGATTGTCTCGGGGATATACGGCATCGCGGTCTATGCCACGCTGCCCGCGCGACTCAGCGCCAACCGCAAGGAGATGACCCGCACGCAGATGATCGAGGCGCTGGCCGCGATTGATCGCCAGCTGGAACAGGCCGCCCAGCCGCTCGGACGCCAGCAGGCCGATCTGGTGCTGGCTGCGCTGGCACAGGACACCTTTTCCGGCGGAGTCTGGGCGCGGCTAACCGGGCGTTATCCGCGCTGCGCGACGGCGCGTGCACTGGCTGGCTTGCCGGACGATTTCCGAACGATGGCCGACAACAAGGGGGCAGAAGAACGGGTCAGGGTGCTGCTCGGCAAGCGCAGCGCGCAGCTCGCGCAGATCCGGCGGCAGTTGCGCTTGAAAGCGCTGCTCGATGTCTGGCTGTTCGTGCACATCCCGGTCACCATCGCGCTGCTCGCAGCGCTGGCCGCGCATGTCATCAGTGTCTTCTATTACTGGGGATAGGGGATGGCGTTTCTCATCCGCACTGTCGACCTGACCGCCGGTGGCCGGGAGATCGTGCGCGAGCGCGAGGTGGCGCAGGCCAGCCTGACCGTGGGCCGCGCGACCGACAACGATATCCACCTGCTCGACCTTGCCATCGAGCAGCACCATCTGCGGATCGATCCGGCTCCGGGTGGCAGGCTCGCCATCCGTGCCTTGGGCACGCTCGGCTTCACGATCGACGGGCGCAGCACCACCGAGGCCGTGTGCGACCCGCGCGAAGGAGCGGAAATCGCGCTCGGCGGCACGCTGCTCTCGCTCGCACAGACGGGCGATGCCGCGATCGAGGTCATGATTCGTCCGCTGATCCGGAGCGAAGGCCTCGCCGATGCCAAACGCAGCTTCGCGCTTGAGGCGGCAATGCCTAGCAAGCGCCTCCTGTCGTGGGGCCTGCTCGGCGCGATCCTGCTTGCCTTCCTTGCGGTTCCGGTGATCTCGCATCTGACGCGCGAGAAGATCGCGCCGGCGACCGGCCGGCCTGATGCGGTCGCCTTCGACGCCAGCTGGAGCCCTGGCAAATTGAGCAAGGCGCACCATGCGCTCGAGAACAATTGCGAATCCTGCCACGTCGATGCCTTCGTTTCGGTGCGCGATGAAACCTGCCTTTCGTGCCACAAGGCGATTGGCGATCATGCCGCCGCGCCGCGCCTTGCCCAAGGCCGTGCGCCGTTCGGCATGGGCGACGGGTTGCAGTGGGCGGTGGCGGAATCCTTCGGCAAGGAGGGCCCGGACGCCTGCACCACCTGCCATACCGAGCACGAAGGTCCGAGCCGGATGGAGCCCGCGAGCCAGCAATTCTGCGCCGATTGCCACGGCACGCTCGACCAGCGCCTGACCGATACCAAGCTCACGAACGCGGCCGATTTCGGCAAGGCCCACCCCGAGTTCCAGCCGGCGATCTTTACCCGGCCCGGACAGGCAAAGCCGGTGCGGATGTCATTGGGCGACAAGCCGCGCGAGGCGAGCGGACTGAAGTTCCCGCATGATCTGCACCTTGCACCGCGCGGCGGGGTGGCGCGCATGGCGATCAGGCTCGGCGCGGACAAGGGCTATGGCGCAGCGCTGGTCTGCAAGGATTGCCACGAAGCCACGCGCGACAAGGTCGGGTTCGAGCCGATCAAGATGGAGGAGAGCTGCGGTAGCTGCCACAGCCTCGTCTACGACAAGGTCGGCAGCACCTTCCGCACGCTACGGCATGGCGATGTCGCGCTGATGAAGGCCGATCTGATGGCGATGGACCGCACGCCGCGCCGCCCGGTTGTGAGCGGGCGTTCAAGGCCCGGCAAATATGCCCGCGAAGGGCTTTATTATGCCGATTTCGGCACTCCCCGGCCCTCGTTGGTCGGCGTCGACCGGGCGCTTGCCCCCGGCGGCGTGTGCGGGGAGTGCCACCTGCCGGCAGTGCGCGGCGGGAAGGCGGATGTGATGCCGGTCAACCTGCCCGATCGCTATTTCCTCAACGGCGGTTTCGATCACGGCGCGCACCGGCAGGAGAAATGCACCAGCTGCCACAAGGCCACCACGTCCAAAGCCTCAACCGATCTCCTGCTGCCCAATCTTGCAAGCTGCCGCGAATGCCATCAGGGCGAGGATGCGGTGCGGGCAGAAGTGCCTTCAAGCTGCGCGATGTGCCATTCCTACCATGCGCCCAGCGGCCCCTTGCCCAAGGATCACCCGGGTCAGCTCCGCGAGAAGGTCGCCCTCATCGGACGGCGCGAACCCTAGTTCACGAGCGGACCGCGCCCGCTGACCCAGACGTCCATGTCGGGCTTATCCGAAACCTTCCACGGCACGCCCGAGCGGGTAAGGAACAAGCGCTCCATCTCGCTGCGAGTGAAGGGCCGCGAGCCGAGCCGGCCGAACACCGCCATCTGCCCTCCCGTCTCGTCCACCGCGCGGTCACGGTCGAGCCCCTTGCTGAGCGCAATCGCGGGCGAGGGCGTTTTCGCCCATGCGATCAGTTGGGGCTTGGGCGCGGGGCTGAAGCCGTAGAAATTGCGCTGGCTATCAGGGCTGGTCAGTTGCAGCACCTTGAGCCCGTTCTTGCCGTCGGCGACATAGGCGAACAGCGAAGCATTGGTCGAGGCGACGATCACATCCTCGGCATCATCCATCTGGCCGCCCAGCGTTTCGCGCGCATAAATGCGGGGGCGCATCGGGTTCTTGACGTCGAGGATCACCAGCCCTTCGGCCTTGGCGGCGACATAGGCATAGGTGCGCGCGATATACATGCGCCGCGCATCGGCGAGCGGCACGGTCGCCTCTGGGATCGCCACAGGATTGCGCAGGGTGGTGACATCGAACAGCTTCACACCCTCGGCATCGGTCACCCAAAGGTATCGGAACTGGATCGCGCTCGCCCGCGCATCGGCCAACGGACGCACCGCCGCCAGCCGGGGATTGAGCGGATCGGCCAGATCCACCACCACCAGCCCCCGCCGCGCTGTGATGAAGGCCACTTCGCCCGCCAGCTGGATATGCCGCGCACCATCGAGCACCCCGTCGGGGTTCCACGCCGTCGTGCCGTCACTGAAACGGGTCCGGTTGAGCCGGTTGCCGCGGAATTCGCCATCGGCCAGCGTGTTGATGTTGACCAGCACCAGCCCTTCTTCGGCATCGGTGACGACGGCGTAGGAATAGATCGGCAGGAACGCCTGCTCCTGGTTCATCGCGCGCATTTCGGCGGTGTTGCGCAGCGGATTGATCGGCTGGTTGGTAGCGAGCGCCATGCAGGTGGCATTGCGGGTCTTGACCCGCGTGTCATGGCCCATCGGCGAGAATGGCCCGGTCACGATCCGCTCCGACACGCCCTTGTTGGCGATCGAAGCGACATCATAGACGCGGAAGCCGCCCTTGCCTTCGGCCACGAACATGTATTCGCCGCGCAGTTGCAGGCATCCGACGCGGTCGCGCGTGCCTTCGTGGGTGTTGACGAACTGCTCGAACGCCTCGGTCTCGCCGCTCAGCTCGCCGTCGAAGGTCTTGCCGCGCGTCCAGTTCTTGAGCTCACGGTCATTATCCTCGACATGGAGCTTCCAGTAATCGGGATAGGCATAGCGGTGGAGGTAGGAGCCGATCACCGCCTGCGGTTCGTCCCATTCGGTCACGCGGACGGCGGAGAAGCCGCCTTCGAGACCAGTCCAGGCGTTGATCCCGACAAAATTGACGTAATTGGTGCCGAGCAGCATCAGCTGCGCCATGATCGCGTTGTTATCGTCCTGATCCGACAGGTGGCAATCCGAACAGGTCTTGGTCTCGGTTTTGCGGACGGTATGCGGGAAGTGCGGCGCGAAGGCCTGGCTGGAAAAGCCGATCGCGGAGACCGGTGGCTGCTGCACGTAGATCCGTTCGCGGTTGATGTTGGTTGAACTCAACACCAGCGCGCTTGATGATCGCACCGGCGCGACCTGCGAACCCTTGGTGGTCTGGTGCTTGCCCAGCTGGAACATCTCGTCCCGCGCGACCTGCGGGTTGTAGGTCGCGAAGTTGCGCGTGGTCTCGCCCTCATAGCGGTGGACCTCGCTCTTCCAATTGGCCTCGATCGGCAGGTGACACCCGCCACACGAGGTGGTCCATGACAGGTGACAGGTAAAGCAGGCCATCTCCGGCTCGCGGTGCGCGCGGTCGGTTGCGGCGATGCCCAGCCCGAATTCGAACTTGCCCGTTTCCGCGCCGGTCCGGCTCATCAGCTTGGCGCGCGCGGCCTTGGCGTTGAAATGCGATCCCGCCGGATCGACCGCATCCTTGACGAGGCTCATCTCCCATTCGAGCTTGGGATCGACGATCGAGCGCTGGATCAACCGCCGCTGGCCGTCTTCGCCTTCGACCCATTCGAACCGGCGCTGGCCATCGGGGTTGCGCAGTAGCGAGAGGTCGTTGCCCTTGGGCGGGGCGGCCGGACCGCTGGTGCGCAGGGTGGGATAGGCATCCGGCGTGCCATGGCAGTCCTTGCAGCCGATCTCGATCGCGTTGGCGACTTCGCCATAGATCAGCCCGTTGCCGTGGCTGTCCTGCGCGAAATGGCAATCGGCGCATTGCATGCCCTTTTCGGCATGGATGTCCATCAGATGCACCGCCTTGCCCGGATTGGTGCCGGGCGGCACGAACTTGCCTTCGTCCTTGCGCCGCCATTTCTCGGGATCGTCGGGATCGACAATCTGGCCTTCGGCATCGAGCAGATTGCCCTCACGGTCGCGTTTGAAGATCGCCCGGAAGTTCCAGCCATGCCCATGGTAATCGGCGAACTGGGTGTCCTTCAGCTTGGGGTTGAGATCGTAGACATTGCGCAGGAAGTCGAGATCGCCCCAGTTGCCGCGCGGCGCGGCGCCTTCGGGGTTGCGGTCGAGCACCTTCCGCACGTCCTCGGCGGTGGGGTATTTCTGCTTCTCCGGCCACATGAAGGGCGCATCAGACTCATAGTCCCACATGGTGTAGCCGAGGTAGGAGTTCAGGAAGATATTGGGCTGGTGCATGTGGCAGTTCATGCATTGCGCTGTGGGGATCGAGCGCGTGAAGACGTGCCGGAGCGGATGGCCCTTTTCCTTCACTGGTTCGGCATCTTCGTGGTGATCGCCGGGCTGCTTGAGCGCGCCATGCCCGCCCTCGCGCTTGGCTGCGATGGTCGGATCGACAGTGGCTGTCTGCCCGTCGCGGCCGAATTGGGCATAGATGAGCGAGTGGCGCGGCTCGCGGTCGTTGGCATAGATCACATGGCAGCTGGCGCAGCCCGAATGGCGATAGTCGCCCGGCTGGTCATTGGTGCCCATGAACCAAGTGAAGGGATCGTTGAGCCGGGTCTTGTGGATGTTGAGCGCGGGGATCGCGACCCGGAGACCGGTGGCCGGCCCGCGGTTCGATTGCTTGAGATCGGGCCGCCCCGGCTCTTCGAGGCGCTGGATCGATCCGCTCGGATTGGGCAGGCCGATTTCGGGGAACTGGGTGCTGATATTGCGCCCACCGCGTTCGAACACGCGGAACACGTCGCCCGGCGGAATCACGTGCCATGTCGGCAGCGGGTAAAGTTCGGCCAGCGCCCCGCGCGCCTTCTGCCGCTCGGTCAGCGTACCCGGCGGATCACCCGGGGTCACGATCTTCGCCGGTTCACCCTCGCGCGTGTAGGCCTCGCCAAGGAGGTAGTTCTTGAACGGCAGAATCCCGTTGTTGTAGCTCGCTCCGCCCCACAGCATCGCGCCGGTCGCCATGATCGAGCGTTCGCCTGCCTCGATTGTCGCCATGTGGCAGGCGCCGCAGGCCTCGCGCGCGACGCGGTAATCGCTGGGATTGACGAAGCGGACGAACTCGGGCGCCTCGCGGTTTAGCAGCGCGTAGCTGCGCTGGGGATTGGCGGAGGAGGGCCAGTGCCAGCTCTTGGGATATTTGGGCAGCACGTGCGCGCGGTCGCGGGCGGCGAGATAGTCGGGGTGATCGTGCGGCAGCTCGGGATTGCCTGCGACTGAAGCATTGCCGCCGTGGCAATCGGTGCAGCCCAATTGCACCGCCGGGCTCATGTGCATGCTGGGCGCATCGCTCTGGACGTGGCAAGAGGTGCAACCGGCGGATTTGGTCAACACATCGCCATAAGTCTGCCGCGCCGGTGCGGGCGGGGCGGTGACGAGCGAATAGTCGCGACTGACCGCCTGCTCGCCCTCTGCCGCGCGGATCGGGCCGAGCATCATGGCTGCGGCCAGCAGCACGCTTGCGGTAGCAAGGACAAGGCGGCGCAAATGCAGCATCAGTAGGTCAGGATCGCATTGGCCAGCACCGAGTAATACGCACTTCCCCCTCCCCGGCTGTCGAACAGGTCACGAAAGCCCCCGCCCGAAAGCAGTGTCGCGGCCGACAGTCGGAACACGATATTCTGTGTCGCCTTCGGGCGCCAGATCGCCGCTGTCGAAAGATCCCAGCCGATGTCGCGCGGGATCGAGCCTTCGTTACGGAGTTTCTCGAGTGTGGCCGTGTTTTCGAACCACAGGTGGTTGGCATTGGCGGAGAGGCGGAATTCGGGGGTCAGGTCGAAGTCGGCCCCGGCGCCAAGTAGCATCAGGCCGGGGTTGTTGAAGTTAGACTGCCCCTGTTCCTTCGACGAACGCAGCGAATTGAGCATCCCGTTGCGGCCATTGACCGAGACCGCCCGCCCGCCGCCCGCGAAGGGGATGGTCTGGCGGATCCAGTAGCTGGTGTCGGCGCCGGCAAAGACCGGGTTTTCGAACACGGCGTCGAACCCGGTCTCGCGCCCGTCGTAGGGATCGTCATCGCCGCTCGCCCACGCGGCTGACAGGCGAAAGCGCATCCAGTCGCGATCGTAGCTCAGTTCGGCCGCGCCGAAGAACGCCCGGATATCGGCCGGTTCGCCGGTGAAGATGCTGTTCCGATCCTCTCCCAGCGCGGCATAGGCGCTCGCAGTGAGATTGATCCGGCCGATCCGGCCGTCGGCGTTGTAACCCAGATAGACCACATCGTAATCGCGCCCGCGCAAATCGCCCAGCAGCGCCGGGCGCACCGGGAAGCCGTTGTCGTCGATTTCGATCTCGTTGCCTTCGCGGTTGCGGTTGTAGGCGACCGTGATCTGGCTGGTCAGCGCCGGGATCAGGAAATCCTGGCGATAGACATTGGCGACCAGCAACCAATCGTCACGCGGGCGCTGGACGACCGAGTTGAGCCCGCTGTTGGTGTCCTTCTCCAGCCGCCAGAACGCCGCCAGATTGTACTGGAAGCGGTTGTTGTCGCGCGTGCCGAAGAACCGCACACCCAGCTGCTGGTCGTTGAACAGGAAGCCGCGGAAATCCGATTGGAACGGCTGAATCCCGATCCGCACGGAATCGAAGTCATAACGGGTCGAGACATTGCGGATATGGTAATCGAAGAAGGCTTCCTGCACGCCGACGAAATGGTCAAAGCGCTGGCTCGGCTTTGACGGCTCGACGAACAGCACGCGGCGCTCGGGCACATCGACATAGTTGAGATTGACCGCCAGCGTGACGCGATATTCGACATCGGGCGGTTTGAACGCGGTGCTGCCCTTGGTCAGCGCTGCGCCGATGATGAAGGTCTGCGACAGGACCGTCGAGACATCATTGCCGAACACGTCGTTGCGGTCGGGATCCTCTGTGGTCTGGACACCCACGGGGATCGGGAAGCTGCGCGGCTCGATCACGGTGTCGCTCACCGCATTGGCTATGAAGAACCAGTCATGCCCCTTGATCGGCAGCCACGGCACCTTGGCCGGGTCAATGGGGCGGTCACCCTTGTAGGTGTTCTGGTTATAGGGATCCCACCACTTCTCCTTCACCAAGCCAAGGCTCTCGATCAGCCGCCAGCGATCGGGGATCGGCACCTGATCGACCGGGAAGGCGCTGGGGGGCGGTGCGCGGACTGCGCCCGGATTGTTTTGCGTCACCGGATCGGGCAGCGGATCGGTGTAATCGGGCCGCCGCCGCCCTTCGATCACCTGCGGATCGACCGGAGGGGCGTCTGTTTCCCACGGCGGTTCGGGCGCAGCTGCCTCGCTCGCCGGGGCGGGAGGCGGCTCGGCCTGGACCAGCATGAGCAGCGGCAAAAGGATCGCCGACATCGCTACAGCCCCTCGCAGACATTGTTCTGGGTGCTGTCGAGGAAGGGCGCAAAGGGGCAACCGACATAGCGCAGTCGCACTTGGCGCGAGCCCACGCTGACCACGATCCGGTCGGAGCGGATGCCGGGCGCGGCATTGGCGATTCCGCCGACCCGCTGCCCGGCATTGTTGAGGCCGAGGAAGCTGATCATGTCATCCTGATCGATCCCGTCGCCCGAAACGCCGATAGCCCCCACCAGCGTGCCGCCGCGATAGACCGGCACCGATCCGGGGAAGATCTGGATGCCGTTGGCGATCCGGCTGCGGCCGGGCGTGGCATCGGGCAGGCTGGTGCAGGATCGCGGCGTATCGCTGGCCGCTGCGCCGGTCACGAAACCGAGGTGCTGCGCGAGGTTACCCACCACCAGCGCCGACTGTAGCCCGGTCGAGAAGGGATTGAACTGCGCGATCGGGCGCGACAGCGGGCCGTTGGGCTGGCCCACCTCGCCATCAGGGAAATAAGGCCTCGAAAGGTTGCCGACCGCACGATCGGAAAAGGCGAAGGCTCCGGTCAGTGCATTGGGATCACCAAGGAAAGTGCGCAGGCGGCTGACGAATTGCGGCACCTCGCCGCCTGCCGCCTGCAATTGCGCGGCGGCAAAGGGCGCGGACAGCAGATTGGCGGTGCGCGCCTTTTGCAGGCTGACATCGATCCCGAACACCGGCGCATCGGGCGAGCGGACGATCCCCAACACCTCTCCGCGGGTGTCGACCAACGAGATGGTGACCTGTGCCCGGCTATCGAGCGGCTGGCGAATCTGGGCGCGCGCGCGGCCCATGATCGCGAACGCCTCTTCGAGGATCGCGCGCGCTTCGGCGGCGCTGATCGGGCTGGCAATTTCGGCCCCGTCGGTCCCGGCGCGCACCGGATAGCGGCTCACGCCCGCACCATTCGTCAGGACAAAGGCATCGCGGTTGGCGAATTCGGCGGCGGTTGCGGCGCGCACGCCCGAGGCTTCGGTGCCATAGGCCGTCCCGCTGCGCAGCGAGAGGCCGTCATAATAGCCCGTGACCGCCACCAGCGTGCCCGCCGTGCCGGCAAAGCTTGCTCCGGTGACGTTGGCGAGCGCGCCATAGCCCGCATCCGAATAGCGCAGAGAGGTGCCGTCGACGAAGATGCGGTTGGCGCGAATGGCCTCGGGCGCTTCGAAGCCGATCGTGCCAGCGAGTGCGATCGCTTCGTCGGCGTCGAGATCGATATCGAGCACATTGAGGTCGAGCCCGTAGACGCCGTCCGCAATCACGCCGACGCCGCCCACCACCACGCCGTTCTTGTAGAGCGGAAACCCGCCCGGATCGGCCGCCAGCCCGAACGGCGAACGCTTCGGTCCGATCAGCCCGTCGGTCGCCCGCGCGGCAAGGTCGGAACAGGGCAGTTGGCTGAACTGCACCCCGAACAGCGGACCGCTTTCCAGTCCCGCAGTGCTGGGCGCGGGCGGGAAGTGCTGTTGCACGATCATGCTCGCGGTGCGCGAGGAAAAGGCGTTGCCGCTGCTCGAGAGATAGGCGCCGGTGATCGCCTTGGCGATCGCGGCGGCGACAGCTGGCACGACCAGTCCTTGCGCATCGATGTTGTTGCCGTCGGGCGCATCGGGGATGCGCGCCGTGGCACCAGCCCCGGGCATGGCGAAGACGGCGAGCACATTGCCCACCCGGTCAACCACCGCGATCGTGCCGGGGCGGCCCTGCGCGCTGGCCTGCGCCGCCGCGCGGGCCACAATCGTACCGACCTCGGCGGCTGTCAGCGCCTCGGGTGACGGGACAGCATAGAGCGCGCCGCTCGGCGGCGGAGTGGGGGTGGGCGTCGGGGTCGGCCCGCTACTCGAAGACCCGCCGCCACCGCACGATGCCAGCACGAGCGCCGCGCCGGAGATCACGGCAATGCGGCGCGAGCGGCGCATCATTGCAGCGTCCCGATCGCCTGTGCTGCGGCACCAAGCGCGCTGCGGAACTGGGCCGGGCGGTAGGAATTGGGATCGTCAACCGCCGCATAGGCGCGGTTGATGTCGGCGCGGATACCGGCAGCGGCTCCCACCGTGATCCGTCCTTCGCGCACCAGCGCGTTGAGCAGGGTGTCGATCGCCATCACCGCCTGCACCGATCCGGCATAATCGGTAAATCGCGCCGATGTTGCCCGGTCGGCAATCAGCCGGACCACCGAAAAGGCATTGCCGCCGCCCGATGCAGCGAGGCTGTCCGACAGCGCCGCTGCCCGTCGTCCGAGCGCCGTGGCAGCTTCGCGCGCGCCCGCGCCGTCACGGCCCATTGCGGCATGGAAATCGCGGCTGGCGGCGAGGAAGCCCTCGGCCTGACCCGGTGCCAGCGCCCTCGCCACGGCCGAGAGCATGATGATGTTCTCGTCGTTGAAGGGCGGGCTGCCGAATGGGATCGGGCGGCCCGGATTGGTCTCGAAGGTCAGCTTGCGGCGCGGCCCGTCGGTGATGTTACGATGGCAGGAGTGGCAATCGTAGAAGGTGAATTCGGGGAACATCCCGCGCATGGCAAAGCGCGGCTGGGCGAACAGGCTGGTCGAGCGGCGCACCGCCTCGGCTTGACCAACAGCCCACATCCGCACGCTGTCCACGCCGCCCTTGCGCGCGGCATAATCGGCATCGTCATCATGGTGCTGTTGCAAGGCGCTGAACAGATCGAGCTCGAACGAGATGCGCGGGTGCCCCGCCGCCATCATCGAATGGGTGACGAACTGGCCGGGTTTGTCCGATCCGTAATGGCAATCGAGGCATACACGTGCGCGCGCCTGCGGATTTTCGAGCGGCACCAGTCCGGCCGACACGTTCGAGGCATGGGTAGCGGGAAGCGCGTAATGCAGCGGCAGCCAGCCACCCGATGCGCCGTGGCAGCTTTCGCACCCGACCCCGTCGGACAGCAGGAAACGCTCACCGCGCCGCTCGGCGGGGGCATAGGTCGCATGGCAGCCGAGGCAGGCCGGAGCAGCCGTCGCCGATCCGAGCCCGAGGCTCGCTGCGATCTGGCGGCCACGCTCGCTCGCTAGCACGGCATAGGCGCGGCTATGCGCGCCGCTGGCGGAGGAAGGCGATTGCCAGGTGGCGATTTCATCCTGCCGCACGACCGCACCATTGCCCTCGGCCCGGCCATGGCAGGTCGATCCGGCACAGGTCGCCACACCTTCGTACCGGGCATTACCGCTGGCCTGCGAAGCGGGCAGCAGCGCGAGCATGAGGATCGCGGCGAGCATCCGCCCCGGCCCCTTGCGGTGCGGTCTGGGCTCTTCGGCCATTCCCCTCGCTCCCTCCATCGCGCCGCTATTTCTCGTTGGCGGCGAACACGCCGTCCCAATCGTCCGGTGGCGGCGCGCTCTGCAATTGTGCCACGCGTTCGCGGTACATCGCATACAGCATTCCCAAGCCCAGAGCTTCCGCCTGCGCCCCCCATTCGTCAAGCAAGCGGTTGGTGCTATCCCAATCCCTTGCGCGATAGGCGGCCAGCATCGCCGCATGACCCTCGGCAAAAGACTGGAACGCGCCGTCCTGCGCCAGCGCTTCGTCTCCCAGCAGAGCGTAGACCGCTTCGGGCGTATCGCGGCCTACCACCCGCACCAGATCAAGCTCGACCGCAGCAAAGCCGGGCAGCCGGCGCTGGAGCGCACTGCCCATCGCGATCCCGACGCCATAATATTTCGTCAGACCCTCGATCCGCGAGGCGAGGTTCACCGCATCACCGATGATCGAATAGGATAGGCGCTGGGCTGAACCCATGTTGCCGACGCAGCACGGACCGGAATTGAGCCCGATCCCGATCGCCACATCGCCGGGCCAGGTCTGGTCCTTGCGCCCGGGCATCTCCGCATTGAGCTGCTTCAGCCGCTCATGCATCGCCAGCGCCGCGCGGGCCGCGTTGACGTGCTGGTCAGGGTCGTCGAGCGGAGCGTTCCAGAAGGCGAGGATGGCGTCGCCGATGAACTTGTCGATCGTCGCCTTGCGGTCGAGCAGGATGTCGCACATCGGGGTCAGGAACCCGATCAGGAAGGCAATAATCGCCTTCGGTTCGAGCTTTTCCGAGATGCGCGAGAAGCTGCGGATGTCGCAGAACAGCACCGTCATGTCGCGTTCCTCGCCGCCCAGATCGAGCTGGTGCGGATCGGCCACAATGCGCTTGACCAGTTCGGGCGAGAGATAGCGATCGAAGGCCTGATGGATGTAGCTGCGCGCCTGCTCCTCGCGGTAATAATCGAGCACGGTCACAGTGATGTAGACCGCAAGGATCGCCAGCACCGGAAAGGTCGGGTCAAGCAGGAAGCGCTTCTCGCTGAAGGCCCACCAACTTCCGGCGCTGACCAACAGGATCATTGCCAACCCCAACACCGCGCCGCCACTCGCCCCGAGCCGTGGCAGGAGCAGCAGCAGCGCAAGGCCGGTCAGCAGCACCAGTGTGCGTTCCAGCCCTTCCGCCCAGTCGGGCCGCGTCAGGAATTTGCCGAGGATGGCTTGCTCGATCGCCTGCGCGTGAACCATCACACCCAGCTCGCGTTCGCGTAGCGGCGTCGCCACCAGATCGCGCAAACCGATGGCTCCTGTGCCAACCAGCACGATCTGTCCTTCGAACAGGCTTGCCAGCTCGGCGTCCGAAGTGGCGGGGTCGAGCACCTTCCAGGCCGGAATGATCCGTTCCGGCACCGGATCGGTGTAATGCATCCAAAGTTCGCCCGCCCGCGTCGTAGGGATCTCAAATTCTCCGACCTTCAGCGACACGACGCCGGGGTCTGCGCCGGCGGCGATGTTGCCGCTGCCGTCGCTCATTTTGACCAGCACCGAACCTGCGCCCTGAGCCACGCGCAAGGCCTCGATCGAAAGCGCGGGAAGGATCTGGTCGCCCTGCCGCGCCAGCAACGGCGCGCGGCGCACGATCCCGTCGTCATCGCCGCTCAAGGTGAGGAAGCCTCTACCCTGCGCCGCCGCGTCGAGCGGTGCGAGGGGCAGCACCGCATTGGAATATTGAGGTATGGCTTCGGTATGCGCCGATCCGGAAATCGCGATGCCCGCAATCGGCACAGCAGTGGTGTGCAGCGGATCGTAGGTCAGGAAAAAGCCGTTCACCACGGGCATCTGCGACAACGCCTCAGCGAAACGTTGATCATTATCGGGCAAACCGCGCAGCATTTCGACCGCCGCAGGGTCCGCGCCTTGTTTGGCAAGATCATTCGCGATCAAGGCTGGCGAGGTGCGGTCGGCTTCGGAAAAGACGATATCGAGCGCAATCGTCGCCGCGCCCGCATCGGTCAGACGCTGGAGCAGCCGGCCGACCACGGGGCGGGACCACGGCCACTGTCCTTCGCGCCTCAAGGATTCCTCGTCGATATCAACCACCCGCACCGGCGCGGGTTCATATGCGCGGGGCTGGGCACGGGCATAGGCATCGAAAACGAGGTTGCCGAGCGCCGAAAGCGACTGGGTATAATTAAGCTGGATCAGAAAGATCAGCGCCAGCGCAAGCACACCGGCAAAGCCGGTGCTCTTGAAAAAGGCTCTGATCCCGAACACGCCCGCCCCTACTCCCCATCCGCCCGACTGTAGCTTAGCAAAGCGATTGCCCAAGGGTAAACCCGAAGCATCTTGTCGCGCACTGGCTGTGAAGAGATTGCTGTGCTAGTGTCCGCTCCGGACATAGGGGGAGTGTCGATGCAGCGACTTTGCAAGCGTGTGGCGCTGGCGATTTCCGTAACCGGGCTGGCATTCCATGCCCCGGCAGCGCTTGCGCAGGATGCCGGTGCCGACGACGCGCTCGACGCGCTGAGCGCCGCTGCCGAGCGGCCAGAGACCGCACTTGCAACGGCGTCCGCGCAGGAAGCCGAGGGCGATCTCCTCGGAGCAGCCTCGACACTGGAGCGCGCGCTGCTCGATCAGCCCGAGGCTGATAATGTGCGCCTCGCCTATGTCAGGCTGCTTTGCCGCCTCGATGACCGCGAACTGGCGCGTATCGAACTCGGGGCGCTGCGCTCTCGCCCGACCTCCGGTGACGCATGGGAGCAAATGGTCACTGCCTGCGGCGACGATTTCAAAACTGCAACGCGCCGCACCGGCCGGATCGGCGGCAAGATCAGCGTCGGCCTCTCCTACGACGAGGACGCGTTTGGCGAAATCAACACCTCGCCATTCTTTGCTCCGGCTTCGAGAGACGGATTGGCCTTCGTCGCCCAGAGCCAGATTGCGGCCCAGATCCCGCTTGGCGACGCGTTCGTCTACGGGGACCTGTTCGCCCAGACACTGAACCCCCTTTCGGGGCCGGGAACCGATTATCAATTCGGCGACGCTGCGCTGGGCATCGGGGCCGAAACCGGTCGAAGCCTGCTGACTGCCGGCGTGCTGGTCCGTCACGGCCGGATCGCCGACGCCGAATATCTGACAGCGCTCGGTGCCGAAGCGAGCGCGAGCTTGCGCATAGGGAACAGCGGCCGGCTGTCCCTGCGCCTTGAGGCGGTCGATGAAGAATTCGTCGTCTCGAATTACGATGGGTGGCACTATACCGGCGAGCTCATCTACGAGCACCACCCCACCTTGCTGAGCTCCTATTTCGTGGCCATCGCCGCCGAGACCAAGGAAGCGCCATTCGAATTCTTCGGCTATGATGCCTTCCGGCTTGCCGCAGGTGCGGAATTCCCGCTCGAAACGAACGGCGTCTATGGCAAGGTTTCCGCGACATTGCGCCACGTCGACTTCCACAACGCCGAATTTTTCGAGGATAGGCGCCAGCTCCGGTTCTTTGCGCGCGGCGCGATCGGGGTGCCGCTGATCGGGCGCAGCCTGTTTGTCGAAACGGCACTGCGATACCGCTCGCGCGACGAAAATTCCGAATTCATCGATGCTTATGGAAGCTTTGGCGGCGACCTGATGCTGGTTTGGCGGTTTTGAAAAGGATGGCTGGCATGACATCAATCACCCGCAAGGTCGCGCTCGTTGCAGCGCTTTCCGTAGCAATCGTCCCGGCCATTGCCCTGGCCCAGAATGTCGGCATCACCGCCGTGGTGCGCAATGATGTGCGGGTGACCACCGCCGCCAATCCCGTACTGCACAAGGCCGCGGTCCGCGAACGAATTGCCATCGGCAATGACATCGTGACCGGCAAAAGCAGCATGACCCAGCTTCTGCTGCTCGACAAGACGAGCTTCACCGTCGGCGCCAATGCGCGGGTAAAGATCGATCGCTTCGTTTTCGATCCCGCCAGCGATGCCAGTTCCGTCAGCGCTTCCGTGGCCAAGGGCGCCTTCCGCTTCATGTCCGGACGTGCGCTGAAGAAGGGGCGCGAGGGATCGTCGATCAAGACCCCGGTCGCCTCGATCGGCATTCGCGGCACGATCATCGAAGGGGTTGTGGGCGAGGACGCCATCGAAATTGCGCGGCGCGAAGGCATCATAGATCGCAACAATACGGCAGATCCGGAAACCGCCAGCCTGATCGTGTTGCGCGGACCGGGCCGCAACGCACAAGGCGTGCAGCGCGGCGCGATCGACGTGACCGTGGGCGATCAGGTGATCCCCCTGGAGGATGCCGGGCTTGCGCTGTTCGTGCCGGGCAAGGGTCAGGCCCCGATCGGCCCCTTCACGCTGTCGCAACGCGGCATCATGTCCTTGCGCGATCTGCTTGGCCCGCATCCGCTGCCGGGCCGTGACCGCACCTTCGATCGCGATCCCGCCACCGACCAGCAATTCGGCTGTGATAGCGGCGGCCAAAGTCAGGGACGGGTCTGCCTCGGCTTTGACTAGGCCCGCAGAATGCGGCGCGAATTCAGACGCGCCCGGCTCACGGAAAGGTGGTGCCGCTTACGTGACTCGAACACGTGACCCCATCATTACGAATGATGTGCTCTACCAACTGAGCTAAAGCGGCATCCAGCGCGTGCTGCCTAATTCCGGCAAGCGGCGCGCGCAATGCAAAGGTGGAGGCCCGAGCCGGAATCGAACCGGCGTGCAAGGATTTGCAGTCCTCTGCGTAACCACTCCGCCATCGGGCCGAGCCATCCGGGGCCAAGGCTTGCCGGACAGAGCGCGCGCACTAGCGATTCGGCGGCAGCTTGGCAATCTGTGATTGGCTGGGCGACCTTCCCTAACGTCAGTCTAGACCGGACGCGCATCAGAAGGCATGGCAAGCGCATGACGATTGCCAGCCTGCTCGAACCCGTCACCGGCCAGCCCGGGCCTGTCCGCCTTACCCATGCAAGCGACTGGATGCAGGGTCGCACGCTGTATGGCGGCGCCTCGGCGCTTGTCGCGTATACGATGGCGGTGCGCGCATACCCGGGTCTGCCCCCTTTGCGCGCCGGGCAGATCGCCTTTGTCGCGCCGGTGGGCGAAGAGATCGAGCTGACCGCCGAGATCGTTAGACAAGGGCGCAACGTCACGCAGATCCGCAGCGAGATCCTGAGCGAAGGTCGCGTAGCGCTGAGCGCCTTCTGGCTGTTCGGCGAAGGCCGCGAGGCCAATGCCCTGCACCCCTCTCCGCCGCCCGAGGACTGGCCTGGGCTGCCGGAGGCGACCGAGGAAGTGACCCACAAGTTCGCCCCGAGCTTCGTCGCCAAGAATTTCGAGCTGCGCCACGGACAGATCAAAGGTGCGGACCGCGGCGCCACCATCCGCCGCTGGGCACGTCTGACCGAGGAGCACGATCTCGATCCGGTCGCCAAGCTGGTGCTGATGGGCGACGTCATGCCGCCGGGCGCGATGCGGGTCATGCAGCGTCAGGGCCCGATCAGTTCGATCAACTGGTCGTTCAACGTTCTAGACCCCGAGAGCCGGTCACGCGATGGCTGGTATCTCGCCGAAAACGCCAGCCAGCACGCCGACGCCGGCTATTCTTCAGAGCGCCTCAGGATGTGGGATGCCGACGGCAAACAGGTGCTCGACGGAATCCAGTGCGTGGCTGTGTTCGGCTGAACCGAGCCGCCGCTTACACATCCTCGAAGTTCGGTTTGCGGCGTTCCATCTCGGCCATCACCGCTTCCACCTGGTTGCGGGTGCGCATGATGGCGTGCTGTTCGATGCTCTCTTCCATCAGGATCGCATCAGTGCCGCGTTCGAACATCCCGGCCTGCAGCCGCTTGGCAGCGCGGATCGCGTGGGGGTTTTTGAGCGCGATCGTTCGCGCGATGGCCAGCGCCCGCTCGCGCGGGTTCTCGTCGACATAAGTCGCCAGCCCGAGGGTTTGGGCCTCGGCTCCGGTGAACTCGCGGTTGGTATAGATCAGCTCGCGCAGCACGTCGTCACGCACGAGGCCCCGCCACAGGACATAACCGCCCATATCGGGGACCAGACCCCACTTCATTTCCATGATCGCCATCCGCGTTTCAGGATGAACGATGCGGATGTCCGCACCGCTCGCGATCTGGAGGCCACCGCCGAAACATACCCCGTGGACGGCGGCGATCACCGGCACGGGCAGCTTGCGCCACTGCATCGCCACCTGCTGCGGACGGTTGGCATTGCCATAGGTGCGCTCGGTCAGGCTCGGCTCATCTTCGGGCGGCTTTCGCGAGAAGTTCGACAGGTCGAGCCCGGCGCAGAACGCGCGGCCCTCGCCCGACAGCACCACCGCACGCAAGCCCTTCATCCGCTGGAGCGCGCTGCCAGCCTCGATGATGCGCTGAAACATCTCGGGATCAAGCGCATTCATCTTGTCCGGGCGCACCAACCGGACTTCGGCGACACCGTCTTCGCCCAGTTCGATGGCGACACGGTCATTGGCGATGGTGGTGGCGATAGCGGACATGTGCGCAGGATCCCTCAAGGCATTTTGGTGAGGCAATGACTGACCGATTCACCGGCTCAAGTCCATAGGGGTGCCTGCTTCAGGTCGGCATGGGGCTGATCATGCGGAAGGCATCGCGCATCGGCGGTGTATCGAGGAAATAGCCGCCTTCCGGATGGGTCGCGATCAGGCGCGCAAGGCCAAACGTGTCGAGCTTGGCACGCACCCGCGCGACATGCACAGCAACGCTGTTCGTCTCAGGATCGAAATGGATGCGCCACACGTCTGCGAGCAATTGCCGCCGGGTCATGCGCTCGCCCGGATGTTCGGCCAGCCGCCAAAGCAGCGCAAATTCGCGTGGGTGCAGCCCCAGCCAGCAGTCGGCCACCCGTCCGTCGCGGTGGACCAGGTCGAGCGTCACTTCGCCCGCATCGCGAAAGCGGGGGATCAGGATTTCGCTTTCCGGAAACTCGTCTGCGGGCGACATCACGCTCATAACAGACCTCCCGCGCGCATCGAGTAGGCGGCATCCTCGGTAAAAATCAGATGGTCGATCAATGTGATGTCGAGCGCACTCGCGATGTCGCAAAGGCGGCGCGTGGCGGAGATATCGCGTTCGCTGGGGCGGCATTGTCCCGAAGGGTGGTTGTGCGCGAGGATGATGCCAGCCGCATCAAGTCGCAGCGCCTCGCCCAGCAACCCGCGCATCCGGAGGATCAATGAGCCGGCACTGCCCGCCCCGACCGCGGCATCACCTAGCCAGACATGGTCTCGATCGACGAAGATCGCATGGCTGCGCTCGTGGGTTACCGGCTCCTGCAGCACCACACGGCGTAGATAGGTGATCATGGCCTGGGTGCGGCGATCGGACGGGCTGGCCGCGATCGCACGGACCGGACGGGTGAGCATCGTCATGGCGGGACAATCTCCTGATCTGGCGGAAGCATGAGCGCGGATCAGGCCCGCAAGGGGCCATGGCGAACCGCTATCGCGCAAGCGGCATCGGTGCGCGCCAGGCGCGGTAGGGCCCGAATACCCGCAGCCGCATCCGGTGGCGCACAAACCCGCCGAAAATCAGCGCGAGTTGGCAATAGGACGGTCCTGACGCGAGAATCAGGTACGCCAGCGGCGACACCGTATCAACGAGAGCTTTTACCGCATGGGCGCTGATCGCCACGAGCTGGAATCCGGCCACCCACAGCGGATAATTGCGATTAGCGTTGAGAGCGACGGCCACAAAACCGATGCCCGCAATAATGTCCAAAGCGACATAGACCCAGGCATAACTACCGAACGCGATCTGCCCGAAATCGAGCCATTCGAAACCTCTGATCGGCACAACCATCGTAACCACGAAAATCGCGATCAGCCAGCGTTCGGGCGCACCGCCATAGCGCCATATCGCCAGCGCCAGAAAGACGCTGGCTATATGTTGCACGTCACCACGATAGGCGTTGAACAGTTCGAGCATTGTCTACTGGATGGTCACGCTGCAGCGCGTTCCAGCTCGGATCCGGTCCGCATGGTCGCATCGGCCGGCACTTCGGTGGGAATCCCAGTTTCACCGCCAGCGTGAACGCGGGCGACCTTGCTGAGTTCGTCATGCACGCGCAGCAGGTTGGTCGACATCGCCAGAGCCTGGCTTTCGGCTTCGGTCAGCCGCATCAGCGCGCGCTGACCGGTGTGGACTTCGACTTCGGGGTTCTGGCGCGCTGCCAGCATGGCCTGCTTCAGACGGGCCATGGCGATGATCGATTCATCGGCGATGGCTTCGGCTTCGCGGACCAGCTTCTTGAGTTGGTGCGCGTCGGCAAGGATACGGTCGTTCATGGTCATTCTCCGCGGCCGACCGGTGCTCAACCGGTGACCTGAGTTTCCTCTACAGAGACGGTGGCCTTGCCATTCATCGCATTGCTGAGTGCCATAGCGGCGGTGACAGTCAACACCACCGCTGCAAGGATGCCCGAAGCAATCCCCACAATGGCGCCCAGACGAAGCAGAACAGCATGTTCCCCATCGAGCACTCCGGGGACCACCCGCGGCTCGCCCGGTCTGAGCCACGGCACCTGCTCGAACAGGGGCATCGCATCGCTCATGACCAGTCGGCCCGGGTCGTCCCGCCCACCGAAATCGGCAAGATCGGCGGCGGGGTTAATCTGATAATTTGTGTATGCAGCTTCGCTGAAGGGCTTGGGCAAATCTGCATCCGCAACAATGCCGAGCCTATCTGCAACCGATGCTTGCACAGCATCAGACGGTGCCGGTTCCGCCGGGAGAGTGGCGCGATAGTTCTCGACCAAATCGCCAAGGCTGCCGGCCTGATAAACGTCCTTCAGCGCACGGATATGCTGATTGATGCGGGTTTCAGATACGCCGAGTTCCGACGCGATGACCTTGATCGGCAGGCGACGATCGATGCGCTCCATCACAGCGCGCTGTCTGTCGGTCAGCCGCCGTGCGGCTCCGGACGACATGAGGCATCTCCTTCGGCAATCAGTCCCTGTTTACAGACAAGTTAGCGTAAACGGGACGAGATTTCTTCCATTTTGGACAAGAAATGCTTTCAGTTCGTCGAACGACGATGATGTGAACGCTCACGCTGCCGAGCTGTTGACGCCAACTGACTGCAGATATCGCTTGATGTTGCGGGCGGCCTGGCGAAGCCGCTGCTCGTTCTCGACCATCGCGATGCGGACATAGCCTTCACCGTTTTCGCCGTAGCCCACGCCCGGTGCCACGGCGACCTGCGCCTGGGTCAGGAGTTGCTTGGAGAATTCGAGGCTGCCCATCGACTTCAAGGCCGGGGGCAGCGGTGCCCAGGCGAACATCGAGGCGGGCGGCGCGGGGATCTCCCAGCCCGCACGGCCGAATGCCTCGACCATCACGTCGCGGCGCTTGTGGTAAAGCTCGCGGTTGGTGTCGATGATGTCCTGCGGCCCGTTCAATGCCGCGCAGGCCGCAGCCTGTATCGGCGTGAAGGCGCCGTAATCGAGATAGGACTTCACCCGGGTCAGCGCGGCGATGAGCTGGCGGTTGCCCACCGCAAAGCCCATGCGCCAGCCGGCCATCGAATAGGTCTTCGACATCGAGGTGAATTCGATCGCGACATCCTTCGCGCCCGGCACTTCCATGATAGAGCGCGTCGGCTTGCCGTCGAAATAGAGCTCGGAATAGGCCAGATCGCTCACGACCCAGACCTGATTCTCCTTCGCCCAGGCCACCAACCGCTCGTAGAACGGCAGCTCGACCGTTTCGGCGGTGGGGTTGGAGGGGTAGCTGACCACCAGCACGCTGGGCCGCGGGACAGTGTAATTCATCGCCCGCTCGAGCGATTCCCAGTAATGTTCGTCCGGCGTGGTCGGCACCGAGCGGATCGTCGCGCCCGCAATGATGAAGCCGAAGGTGTGGATCGGGTAGGACGGGTTGGGCGCGAGCACCACGTCGCCCGGCGCGATGATCGCGGTGGCGAGGCTCGAGAGACCCTCTTTCGAACCCATCGTGACAACCACTTCGGTCTCGGGATCAAGCTCGACCCCGAAGCGGCGCGCGTAATATCCCGCCTGTGCACGGCGCAGACCCGGGATGCCCTTGGACTGCGAATAGCCATGCGCATCAGGCTTGGCTGCAACCTCGCACAGCTTGTCGATGACGTGCTGCGGCGGGGGCTGATCGGGGTTGCCCATGCCAAGGTCGATGATGTCCTGCCCTGCCAGCCGGGCGGCATGACGCATGGCATTGACCTCCGCGATCACATACGGGGGCATCCGCTTCATGCGATAGAACTGGTCATTCATCGTCGTCATCACCTTGTCTTGCGCGGCCTTGATGCAGTGCAGCGCAGTTTTCTCCCTAGGCGAAGTTCGCAGGCGGTGGGAAGGCGTTTTCGGCAATTGCGGCAAGCTGCAATTGTCGGCACTACTAAGCAGCACAGCGAACAAGGGACAGTTCAGGCCATGGCAGACGATACCGACCCGATGGCAGCCACGATGGCGGCGGCGGGAGAAAGTCTCAAGGGCTTCTTCGACATGCAGGGCGAAGCGATGCGCGGCATGATGTCGGGCAAGGGGCTGGATTCGGTGTTCGGACAAGGCATGAATGCCGGTGATCTGGGCGAATGGGCGGCAATCGGCGCGCAGCTCCAGCAGTTGTGGCTCGATTTCGCCACGCATCAGGCCACCGCAGCGGCTGAGAAGGCGGCCAAGGGCGCCAATCCGATCGATCCGGCCCAATGGCTGACGATCTCGCAGGGCATGCTTGGCCAGATGCCCAAAGGGCTGTTCGAGGCCTCGGCCAAGCTCGCGCAGGACCAGATGCAGCTGTGGTCGGGGGTCATGCAGAGCGTGGTTGCGGGTGCGACAGGCGGCAAGATGTCGGAAGCACCCGAGGCTGGCGCGCTGCCGAAGTCTGACCGGCGCTTTGCCGATCCGGCATGGCGCGAGCATCCGGCCTTCCTGCTGCTGCATCAGACCTATCTGATGATCGCCGACTATTTCCGTACCAGCGTGAAGGGGATGGAGGGGCTCGATCCGGTGAAGCGCCAGCAGCTTGAATTCGCGGTAAGCGCGCTCGCCGAAGCGATGAGCCCGGACAATTTCCTTGCCCTGAACCCTGTGGTGCTGAAGCGCACGGTCGACACCAAGGGCGCCAATCTGGTGCGCGGGATGCAGCACCTTATCAACGATCTGAAGCGCGGACAGCTGACCCACACCGATCCCGACGCCTTCCGTCTGGGCGAGAACCTTGCGGCGAGCCCGGGCAAGGTGGTGCACGAAACCCCACTCTACCAGCTGATCCAGTATTCGCCCTCGACGGAAGACGTGCTGGAAGTGCCGCTGGTGATCTTCCCGCCGTGGATCAACCGGTTCTACATCCTCGACCTCACGCCCAAGAAGAGCTTCATCAAGTGGGCGGTGGATCAGGGCATCTCTGTCTTTGTCGTCAGCTGGAAGAGCGCGGACGAGACGATGGCCGATATCGTGTGGGATGATTACATCCGCGCCCAGATCGAGGCGATCGACCATGTTCGCGCCCGGCTCGATGTGCCGTCGGTTCACACCATCGGCTACTGCGTCGCCGGCACCACGCTGGCTGCAACTCTGGCCGTGCTGTCGCGGCGCGGCCAGGCGGACAAGGTGAAGTCCGCGACCTTCTTCACCGCGCAGGTCGATTTCGAGAAAAGCGGCGACCTCAAGCATTTCATCGATGAAGGCCAGCTCGAGATGATCGGGCAGCTCTCGCCGCAGGGCTATCTCGACGGGCGCTATCTCGCCGCCACCTTCAACGCGCTGCGTGGCCGCGATCTGATCTGGAACTACGTGGTCAACAACTACTTGCTGGGCGAGGACTATCCGGCCTTCGACCTGCTCCACTGGAATGGTGACGTCACCAACCTACCCTCCAAGTGGCACAATTCCTATCTGCGGGACCTTTATCGCGACAACAAGCTGGTTGTGCCAGACGCGCTGGAGGCGGATGGTACACCGATCGACCTGACGCGGGTCGCCACGCCCAGCTTTGTCCAGGCGGGCCGCGAGGATCATATCGCACCGGCCGAAAGCGTGTGGCGGATCACCCGCCACTTTACCGGCCCGATGGAATTCCTGCTGGCTGGCTCGGGCCATATCGCAGGCGTGGTCAACCCGCCTTCTGCGGGCAAGTACCAGTATTGGGTCGGCGACAGCGCCGCACCTTCGCTCAAGGACTTCGTCAAAGGTGCGACCGAGCATCCGGGGAGCTGGTGGCCGCACTGGCTCGAATGGCTCCACCGCCAGTCAGATGCCCGCGTTCCGGCCAAAGGCAAGCGCGTGCCGGGCAGCAAGGGTGACACCGTGATCGAGGATGCTCCGGGCCGATATGTGAAGACCCGTTAGACGATTCTTTGGCGGCCCGTCGGTACAGGTCGGGCTTTTTATATATAAAACATCGTTTTAATCATTTATTGTGCGCTGCACAAAAATGCTTGACTTCGCAGCTGCAATGCCTATTTTGTGCAGTGCAACATGAAGCGAGGTCGTCATGTCCGAAGTTGAAACCAAAGCAGTCGAAGCCAAGCCGGTGGTCGCCAAGATCGATGCCGCCGCTGAAAAGGCCTATGCCGAAGCATCGGCCAAGGCCGCAGAAGCGCCCAAGGCTGCTCCTGCAGCAAAGCCGGTGCCGGCTGCCAAGAAGATCGTAGCGCCGAAGAAGGCCCCGGCCGCCAAGAAGGCGACCCCGGTCAAGAAGGCTGCTGCCAAGACCGTCAAGAAGGCGGCGACCAAGAAGACTCCGGTCAAGAAGCCGGTGCTGGCGAAGAAGGCTGCCCCGAAGGCCGCCAAGCCCGCCGCTGCACCCAAGACCAATCCCGTCATCAAGCTCAAGGATACCATCATGGCCACTGCCAAGAAGACCGACATCACCGCGACCGCCAAGGAAGTGCTCGCCGACGTCCAGACCCGTGCGAAGACCGCTTACGCCAAGACCACCGTGCTCGCGAGCGAAGCCGGCGAATTCGGCAAGGCGAACGTCGACGCCGTCGTTGAAAGCGGCAAGATCTTCTTCGCCGGCGCCCAGGACATCGTCCGCAGCGACCTCGAAACCGGCAAGACCGTGATCGAAACCGTTACCGCCGACGCCAAGAAGGTTGTCGCCGTGAAGTCGCCGACCGAACTGTTCCAGCTGCAGGGCGAACTCGCCCGTCGCAACTTCGACGCGCTGGTTTCGTTCGGCTCGAAGCGTACCGAAGCCTGGGTGAAGCTCTACAACGATGCATTCGCTCCGATTTCGAACCGCGTCAGCGTCGCAGCTGAGAAGTTCGGCAAGGCTGCGTAAGCTACAAGTTCCTGGACCGGGCCTCTCTCCTCTCTCTCCCAACCCGGTTCACGAGAGCGCGCCGAAAGGCGCCGGCCGGCCAGACGCGAGTCTGGCCGGCCTTTTCTTTACGCAGCGTGCCTCGCCAAACAATTCGCACCAATTGCTTGCACCACAGCGCGCGAATCCCATAATGGGGGCTCATGTCCATTCGCATCTCTCCGACGCTTGCCGAAAGCGCTGCGCTGCCTGTGCCGCTCGGCCTGATCGTGCGCGCAGAGGACGAGGACGGCGGCAAGGGCACTGGCGGACAGGATCAGGTCGGTGTTGCCACCAAAACCCGCGCCAAGGCCAAGAAGCCGAGCCAGTACAAGGTGCTGATGCTCAACGACGATTACACCCCGATGGAATTCGTGGTGATGGTGCTGAAGCGCTTTTTCGGCATGGATCTGGAACAGGCCACCCGCGTAATGCTGCACGTCCACCAGCGCGGCGTGGGGGTATGCGGCGTGTTCACCTATGAAGTGGCCGAAACCAAGGTCAATCAGGTGATGGACTTCGCCCGCCAGAACCAGCACCCGCTGCAATGCACGCTCGAACAGGCGTAAGCGCCGGTCGCCATGCAATTGAGGGCATGACGCGCGAGGTCGGACGCGCTAGGGCATAGGGGCCTTCGCGCATTCGACGGAAACGACCTCACGTGCAGCAACCGATCTCCAGCATCGACCGCTATATCCTGCGGCTCACGGTCGTGCCGATGCTGGGCGTGTTTGCGCTCGCCGCATCGCTGCTGATGCTCGACAAGATGCTGCGGCTGTTCGATTTCGTCGCGGTCGAAGGCGGACCGGTGGGCGTGGTGTTCAAAATGCTCGGTGCGCTGATCCCCGAATATGCCAGCCTTGCGATCCCGCTCGGGCTGCTGCTGGGCGTGCTGCTCGCGTTCCGAAAACTCGCGACCTCGTCCGAGCTCGACACAATGCGTGCAGTCGGGTTGTCCTACAACCGGCTACTGCGGATGCCCTATGCGATCACGCTGCTGCTGGTCGGAGTCAATATCGCGCTGGTGTTCTATATCCAGCCGATCAGCCGCTACTACTACGAACAGATGGAATACGAGCTGCGCTCGGGCGCGCTTGGAGCGTCGATCAAGGTCGGCGAATTCACCACGCTGGCCGACCGCATGGCGCTACGTATCGAAGAGAGCGAGGATGAAGGCCGCCGACTGATCGGCATTTTTGCCCGGGTCTCGAACAAGCAGGGACAGGTGCTCTCGATCAGCGCGCGCGAGGGCGCGTTCCTCGCCACGCGCGACAATCCCGATACGATCATCCTGCGCCTGACCGAAGGCACGATCATCCAGGACACGGGCATGAAGGGGCAGACCCCGCGTGTGCTCAGCTTCAGCCGTCACGACTTGCCGATCGATCTGCCCGCGATCGAGGCGTTCCGCGCCCGCGGCGACAAGACCCGCGAATACATCCTGCCCGAATTGCTGCAGATCGGCTGGGGCGAGCGCAGCCCGCCGCAAGCCCGCGATGCGAGCCTCGCCAGTTTCCACTTCCGGCTGGTGGAAATCGTGATGATGTTCCTGATGCCGCTGCTGGCGGTGGCGCTCGCGATCCCGCCCAAGCGATCGACCAGCGCGCTCGGCGTGTTCGTGTCGATCATCATGGTGGTCGCCTATCACAAGATCAATCAATACGGCGAGGATGTCGGCGCGCTGGGTCGCATTGATCCGGTGTTGGCGCTGTGGGTGCCGTTCGTGTTGTTCGCGGCGCTGATCGTTTGGATGTATTACCGCGTCGCCTATGTCCCCGGCGGGCAGGCGATCGGCGCGCTGGAAATGGCCTTCGCCAAGCTATCGAAGCGGCTCGGCAAGCTGTTTGTCCGCCGCGCGCCGCGCGCCTACCGTCCTCCAGCGGAGACCGCCCCGGCGGAATAGGTCTTCATGCAGCTCGATTTCTTCCCCTCGCGCACGCTGACGCTGTATCTGGCGAAGATGTTCGTGATGCGCATCTTCGCGGTGCTCGTCATGCTGGTGCTGGTGCTGCTGATGCTCGACCTGCTGTCGGCGACCGGCGACATCCTCGCCTACCCCGGCAACGGACAGGGCGAGGTGCTGCGCTATGCCGGGCTGCGCCTGCCGCAGCTGATATCGCGCTTCCTGCCCTATTCCGTGCTGCTGGCGACGCTGATCACGCTGGTGACGCTGAACCAGAACAGCGAGGTGGTGGCGATGAAGGCCGCCGGGCTTTCGGCCCATCAGGTGCTCTCCCCCCTGCTGCTGACGGCGGCAGTGGTTTCGATCGTCAGCTTCGGCTTCAACGAACGCGTCGTCACCCGCGCCAACGGGACGCTCAAGGCATGGGAAGCGGCAGAATACGGGCCGATCCCGACACCGTCGGCCGGCGCAGGCGGGACGCGTGCCAATGTCTATCTGACAGATGGTACGAACATTCTCTCCGCCGCAGCACTGACCGGATCGGGCAAGGACATCGTGCTCTCGGGCGTAACCTGGTACGAACGCGCGCCGGGCGGGATTATCCGCGAACAGATCCGCAGCCCCCGCGCGACCTTCGCTGCGCCCGGATGGCGGCTCGAAAAGGCCGCCCGCTTCGATGTAGCAGGGGCGATCACCGATACCATGCCGACGCTGGTGGTAGGCAAGGACCTGAGCCCCGAGACTATCATGCTGCAATCGGTCGATGCCGATGCGCAGAGCTTCTGGGAGCTGTCCGACAGCATCGACGCCTATGAAGCCGCAGGCCGCAACACCGACGAGATGCGCGCCAAGTGGTGGCATCGTCTGTCGGGCCCACTATCGGCGCTGTTGATGCCGCTGCTCGGCTCGATCGCCGCCTTCGGCCTTGCGCGTTCGGGCCAATTGTTCGTGCGCGCGATCATCGGGATGGCGCTGGGCTTTGCCTATTTCGTGGTCGACAATGCCGCACTGGCGATGGGCAGCTTCGGCGGCTACCCGCCGCTGCTCGCCGCATGGGCGCCCTTCGTGCTGTTCGTCCTTCTGGGCGAGACGGTGCTGATCCGGACCGAGGAGTGACCGGCTGGTCATTGCGGCTGGCGCGGGCCACCGATGCAGCGGCGATGCCGGGGATTGAACGCGCGGCGGCGGTGGCCTTTGCCGATGAACCCTCGATCGATCCCGCCCGCACCCGTTCAGAGGCCGATTATAGCCGCCTGATACGCCGGGGGCATTGCCTGGTCGCGCACGTGGGCGAGGAGATGGCCGGCTTTCTCGCTGCCGAACCTTTCAGCCGCGAACTCCACATCTGGGAAATGGATGTCGATCCGCGCTTCGGACGGCGCGGCATCGGCGCAGGTCTGGTGCGCGCGGCGATGATCGATGCGCGCAACACCGGTTTCAAGGCGCTGACCCTCACCACCTTTCGCGATCTTGCGTGGAACGGGCCGTACTACGCCCGGCTCGGCTTCGAGGAAGTCACCGCGCTCGACGCACACCCGCGCCTCGCAGGCGAACTGGCGAACGAAGTCGACGATGGCCTGCCCGCCGACCGCCGCTGCGCGATGATCTGCTTCCTCGACTGAGGAAAGGGAGGCGCTCAGCCCGCTTTCGCGCCCATCGTGCTTTTGGCGATCCGGCCGACCAGCACCAGCAACCCCGGGTGGTTTGCGCCCTCATAGGTCGAACCCGTCCCAAGCTCGCGGGCCAAACGGCGGTGCGCTTCGGGCAGATCGTGATAGGGCATCGAGGGCATCAGATGGTGGAGCGCATGATAGCGCAGTCCCACCGGCGCCCAGATCTCAGCGGCGAGGCCCGGCGGCGGCACATTGACGCTGTCGAGGAACTGCGCGGTCACCGTCATCGGCTCGCCCTCGTTCTCCCACAGGTGCGCGACCAGCGTGCGCAGCTGGTTGAGCACGGCGGTAAGCGACACAATCGCCAGCGCGATCACAAGCGGCTTCCAGCCGACAATCTGCGTGCTGCCGATCAGCAACCATGACCACACGAACACGCCTGCTTCCTGCCAACGTACGCGGGCGATCAGGTCACCTTCGGGCGGACGGCGGCGGAATTCGGGGTTGATCTGGAGCGACGAGAACCGCTCCCACGTCAGGTTCCGCACCGCCGGGATAAGCGCCCCCAGCGGCACCAGCACCGCCGCACGCACGATCAGCGCAATCGGCGCAAGGATCGCGACGATCACGAACAGCGGCAGGCTCCACGGCTTCATCAGCGCCAGCGGGAGATACTCGGGATCTTCCACGGTGCCGTATTGCGTGCGCTTGTGGTGGATGGTGTGGACGCCTTCATACATGAAGCTCGGCGTCAGCAGCGGGATGCCGACCAGCAGGTTCCAGCCGGTGCGGAAACCGGGCAGCGCATCGCGGTGGATGTGGGTCAGCTCGTGGATGAACATCAGCGCGCGGTAAAGCGCGAGAGCCGCGACCAGCCCCGCCGCCAGCTGCACGGCAAGGCTCTGCGCCAGGATCGCCGCCGCAATCCCGGCATAGCCGATGCCCGCCGACAGCAGCATGTCGGGCCAGTAGATCGAAGCCTTGGCCTCGCCCAACCCCTTGGTCAGATCGCGGGCGGCGCGCAGCATCGCCTTGTCGTCCTCGGCCATAAACTGGACGCGGGTCGCCTTTGCCGGAACCGGCGCTTCAGGCGCAGTGGAGAGGGTCTGGTGCACAGTCATTTCTGGATCGTTTTCGGCAATTTCCTGAGGCTCGCCCTACCCGAAATCGGGAAGCAAGCCAAACGCGGGTTGTTGGTGACAGTAATCGATAGCCTTGCGTGTTTGCCGCAGGCGCGACACAGACACCTTGATAGATCGCAAATACGGGGATCGGCGCGTGACGGATGTGGCCAGCCGCGAGGCAGAGATAAGAATTGAACCGGTCACCGACAAGCGCGGGCGCGCGGCCTTCGTCGATCTGGGGCGGGCGTTCTCTGACCGTCTGCCGCATTTCGTGCCGCAGATCAGGGCCGAACAGCTCGAACTGGTCGATCCGGCCAAGAACCCGTTCTTCGGCCATGCCCGCGCGCAGATGTTCATCGCCTATCGCGGCGGCAAGCCGGTCGGACGGATTTCTGCGCATATCGACGAGCTGGCGCTCGCAATGCCCGCCGATCAGGGCTTTGGCCCCGGCACCGGGTTCTTCGGCTATTTCGATGCCGAGGATGAGGCCGTCGCCCGCGCGCTTCTGACCACAGCGGAAGAGTGGCTGAAAGGCCAGGGCATGACCCGCGTGCTCGGCCCGATCTCGCTCTCGATCTGGGAAGAGCCGGGACTGCTGGTGCGCGGTCAGGATCATGCCCCGATGATCATGATGGGCCATCACCCTGCCCATTACGCTGCGTGGATCGAGGCGGCCGGCTATGCCTGCGCCAAGACGCTCTACACCTATGATCTCGACATCTCGAAGCCGTTCCCGCCGCTGGTGCAGCGGATCGTGCAATCGGGCCACAAGAATGCGCGGATCAATGTGCGCCGGGTCGACAAGAGCCGGTGGGACGACGAGGTCGCGATCATCCTCGCCATCCTCAACGATGCCTGGTCGGACAATTGGGGCTTCGTGCCCTTCACTCCTGCCGAGGTCGCCTATGCCGGCAAGAAGCTGCGCCCGATCATCAAGGAAGAACTCAACATGATCGCCGAGGTCGACGGGCGGCCTGTCGCGTTCATGCTCACCTTCCCCGATGTCAACGACGCGCTGGCGCGGATCAAGGGCAAGCTGTTCCCGTTCGGCTGGATCCACATGCTGCGCTGGCTGCGCTTTCCCAAGGGTGCCGGGATGCGGGTGCCGCTGATGGGCGTGCTCAAGGAACTGCACAACAGCCGCCTCGCCAGCCAGTTAGCCTTCATGATGATCGAAACCATCCGGTTGGAGGCGAATGGCAAGTTCGGCTCGACCCGGGGAGAGCTGGGCTGGGTGCTCGAAGACAATCAAGGCATGGTGGCGATTGCCGACACGATCCAGAGCACGATCAACCGCGAATATGTGATCTACGAGAAGGGATTGGGCTAAGAAAAAAGGCCTCCACTCGCGAACGAGCAGAGGCCTTTCGGGATCGTATCACCGGCCGCTTGGACGGGAGGGGGGTCTCGGCGGTGACAACTGCATAATGCGCGAGCAAAATTGCGGTTCCCGTAGGGTCAAAATTTTTTTTCGGTGTGTGAGTGCCAATGGCAAACCCACCGAAATCGAACGACTTACCGGATCAACGCGACGCGGGCCGAGGGAACCGCTATGGCCCCGAATCGATTATCACATCGCTTGTCAGCGCGGAGATACCCATGTCACTCGCCAGCCAGATCGCGGCCAACCTGCCCTTCCTGCGCCGCTATGCACGCGCCCTGACCGGATCACAGGCCAGCGGCGATGCCTATGTGCGCGAGATGCTCGAAGCGGTGCTGGCGGACGATACGCTCAAGGCCTCGCTCGCAGGCGGGCGGGTGCCGCTCTACCGCGCATTCAGCAAGGTCTGGACGAGTGCTTCGGGAGCAGCGGCAAGCGGCACGACCACAAGCGAGCACGAGGCAGGCGCACAATCCCGCCTGTCTGTCATCACCCCGCCGGCGCGTCAGGCGCTGCTGCTGACAACGCTGGAAGATTTCTCGGTCGCCGAGGCGGCGGAAATCCTCGATCGCTCGGCTGCCGAGATCGATGCGATGGTCGCCGAAGCGATTGCCGACATCGAGCGTGAGCAGACCACATCGGTCTTGATCATCGAGGATGAGCCGCTGATCGCCATGCAGCTCGAGGATCTGGTTACAGGCCTCGGTCACACCGTCAGCGGCACCGCCGCCACCCGCACGCAAGCGCGCGAGGCCGTGGCGCAGGCGATGCCGGGGCTGGTGCTGGCCGATATCCAGCTCGCCGACGGTTCTTCAGGTCTGGACGCGGTGGACGATATCCTCGCGCTCGCCTCGATGCCGGTGATCTTCATCACCGCCTATCCCGAACGCCTGCTGACCGGTGACCGGCCCGAGCCGACCTATCTGGTCACCAAGCCATTCCAGGAAGCCACGGTGCGCGCTGCAATAAGTCAGGCGCTGTTCTTCGGGTCCACCAAGCCGCTTTGATTGCGTGCCACCTTACGGTGGCGCAGACCTCCCGCCCCAGCACGATCGCAAGCCTAAGGCTTTCGTACCCTTCTGTCCGGCTCGTTCTCCCGGATGCGGAAGTCTGATGGGCGGCGGACCGGCACGCGCAGCACGCATCGCACGCCTTCGGGATCGAATTCGAGCGCGACCGGGCGGCGCAATTCGTGCGCGACGATCTTCTCGATCAGCTCGGTGCCGAACCCGCGGCGGCGCACCTGCGCGACCGGCGGCCCGCCGGTTTCCTGCCATTCGACCTCGGCCCATTCGGTCTCCGCCTGCGGGTCCTCGCCGCGCTGCCAGCGGATGGTCACGCGTCCGCCCGGCACGCTGAGCGCGCCATATTTGGCCGCGTTGGTCGCCAGCTCATGCACCGCCAGCCCGAACGAGAGCGCATCGTTGGGCGCCAGCTCGAGTTCCAGCCCCTCCAGCAGGATCGCATCGCCCAGCGCAATGCGGAAGTGCTGGAGCTCGGCCTCGATCACCGCGCGGATCGGCGTCGTGCCCCAATCGGTGCGGGTCAGCAGATCGTGGGTTGCCGAGAGCGCCCGGATCCGCCCTTCGAGGCTATCGGCGAATTCATCGAGGTCATTGGCACGCCGCCGCGTCAGCGACAGGATCGACAGAACATTGGCGAGCGTGTTCTTGACCCGGTGGTTGAGCTCGCGCGTGAGCGAATTGCGGATCGCGTGCTGTTCCTCGAAAAACGCCAGCCGCGCCTGATCCTCGAACGCCTGCTGGGTGAGCAGCCGCGCGAGCAGCATCAGCAGGCTCGCCAGCGCCAGCCCGAAGCTGAGCGTCACCATCGACAGCGGCGAGAGGATCCGGGAATTGGCGGCTTCGATCACCAGCAGCAGCTTGCGATCGGCGATCGTCACCGCCTGATCGACCGTCGCGCTCGGCGCATTGCCGATGGAATCGGCCACCAGCAGATGCCCGGTGCTCGCCTCGCCGTCATACAGGCGGACACCGAACTGGCCCGAACCCTTGCGGTCGATCGCTGCCTCAAGGAATGCGCGGGCGCGGAAGGGGGTGTAGACGAACCCGACCAGCCGCCGATCACCCGCAGGGCTGATGCGGAACGCGGGCATGTAGATCGCAAAGGCCGGGGCTGCGGTGCTGGTTTCCTGCGCGAGGCTGATCCGTCCCGATGCCGCCGGGCGCAAGGTCAGTTCGGCTTCAGCCATAGCGGCAGCGCGCGCGGGATCGGAATACATGTCGTAGCCGAGCGCACGGCGGTTGCGCGGGCTGGCGGGTGCGAACATCGTTACCGGTGCGATCCGTCCGGTGCCCTGGACCGGGCGGGGGTAGATATCGGGATAATCGGGCTGACGGGCACGGGTGCGCGCATAGAAGGCGGGCAGATCGCGCGCTTCGAGCACGGGAATCCAGCCGATCCCTTCTGCGCCGGAATATTCGGTGTTGAGTTTGAGCGCCTTGACGAAATCGTCAAAGGTCTGCGGGCTCACCTCCTCGCGGCTTGAAAACAGGGCGGCCCCGGCGCGCAGGTAGGAGGAAAAACCGCTGCTGGAGCGATCGAGCGCGGCGGCGATGCCCTGCGCATATTCCCGCATCTGGGCACGCTCTCTGGCGCGGGCGTTGCTTTCGATGGCGAACACGCTGAGCGCGGTGATCGCAGCAATCGCAAGAAATATCGCGAGCGGGATCGCGCGCGGGTAGAGCACCAGCCAGCGCCGCGCCCGCGCCGAGGCGGGCGGCGCGCTGGGCGTATCGGCTTCGGTGCTGAAATCCACGCTGTCGATGGTGCGCTGTCCTGCGAATGCTCTGCCGCTGCGGTTCAGACCGGGACAGCCTGACCCCGAGCGGAACCAAACAGGTAGCGCATCGTTCCCGAATCGTCCAAACTCGCGCATCGAAGGGTGGTTGCCGGAGCATCCCGGCGCATCACCAGACGCACGGCAAGGCCTCCATGGTGGGGGCAGGGCAACGGGATCAGGGACGAACCGAGAGCATCATGGCCTCGAATCACAGACAAGGCGGCGGCAGCGACGGGGCAGGCAACGGCCAACAGCGACGCGCGCCTGAATGGGCCGACGGTCTGAAACAGCTTTATGATTCGGTGGTCGAGGAAGATCTGCCCGATAGTTTCAAGGACCTGCTCGACCGGCTCGACGGGAAGACATCAGGAGGCGGCGCAAACGATGCCGCACCATCCCGAGACAGCCGGGATCGCGGGCAATGAGCGATGATGTCAGCCAGCAGGAAAAGCGGCCCGCTGCGCGGACAGCCAGCGAACAATCCGATTTCAAGCGCGAACTGACCGGCGTGGTACCGCACCTGCGCGCCTTTGCACGCGGGCTTTGCGGTCGGCCCGATCTTGCCGATGATCTGGTGCAGGAAACACTGCTCAAGGCATGGGCGGCGCAGGACCGGTTCGAACCCGGCACCTCGATGCGCGCCTGGACCTTCGTGATCCTGCGCAACGCCTATCTCACCGACATGCGCCGTAACCGCTTTCGCGGCGAGTATGACGAGGGCGTGGCCGAACGCATCCTCACCGCACCCGCCGGGCAGGAGGAGCCGATCCACCTGTCCGATCTCCACCGGGCGCTGCTGACCTTGCCTGCCGAACGGCGCGAAGCGCTGCTGCTGGTGGGCGCGGGCGGCTTTTCCTACGAGGAAGCCGCCGCGATCTGCGGCTGTGCAGTCGGCACGATCAAGAGCCGCGTGGGCCGCGCCCGCGCCGCGCTCAGCGAAATGCTCACCAGCGGCAATATCCCGCGCCGCTCCAGCGACGACGAGGTCGCCCACCGCGCCATTCTGGAAGAACTGGACATGGTGGCTGGCGGCAACGGGGTCAGCACGCGAGGGTGACCCGCAATTCTGGCGGGAAAGGCCACAACAGGTGTGACAAGCCGATTTTTTCCCGCCATGATTGCGCCCGCAACCATTCAAAAGGGGATCAAATGGCAAAGTTCTTTGGCAATCTGCATCTTGTGCTGGCCGTCGGGCTGGTCGCTGCGATTCTGGTAATCGTAAGTTTCACCGGCTGGACCGGAGCAGATGCAAAATCGGTGGCGGACGACGTGTTCCGCTGGCTCCACACCTTCTTCGGTATCCTGTGGATCGGGCTGCTCTACTACCTCAATTTTGTGCAGGTTCCGACCATGCCGTCGATCCCTGCCGAGCAGACCGGTGCGATCAACAACCACATCGCGCCCAAGGTGTTCTTCTTCTTCCGCTATGCGGCGTTGCTCACGGTCGTCTTCGGCCTCGTGATCGCCTTCCACAACGGCTATGCCGTACAGGCGCTTACCTTCAGCGGTTACGGTGCCGACGGCACCAACCTGATCGGTCTGGGCATGTGGCTGGCGCTGATCATGGCGTTCAACGTCTGGTTCATCATCTGGCCGGCGCAGCGCAAGATCCTGAACATCGTTCCCGGCGCGACCGATGAGGAAAAGGCCAAGCTGCGTCCGCGTGCTCTGGCCGCAAGCCGCACCAATGTTCTGCTGTCCTTGCCGATGCTCTACTGCATGGTCAGCGCGAACCTCGGCGCCTGATTGATGAATTGCCCCCCTTTCGAGGGGGCAATTCAATTTCCGCTTGTTATCGGGCTGGCAGCTTCAAGCCGGCTCTTGTGTACCAGCCGCCGCGCGGTCGACCGCGCTTGTGACAGCCACGTTCATGGTGACATTGCCGAGCGTGCGCATCAGGTCGGGCAGCATCTCCACCGCCACCAGCAACGCCAGCGGCTCGACCGGCACGCCCATGGCGAGCGCGATCGGGCCGATCGAGACGACGAAGCTGATCGAGCCGGGCAGGCTCACCGCCGACAGGCTGATGACGCTGGCGATCAGGATGCCGGCCACCGCGATGGCGGGCGAGACCTCGATCCCGGCTAGCGCGGCGATGTAATAGACCACCGCAAGGTTCATCGCGGCGCTGGTCGCGCGGAAGATCACCACCGCGAGTGGCAGCACGAATTCTGCCGTCGAGGCCTTGAGCCCCAGCCGCCCCGCGCTGTCGAGCATCGCGGGCAGGCTGGCGAGCGAGCTCTGCGTCGAAAGCGCCACGGCCTGCGCTGGCAGCACGGCCTTGGTGAAGGACATCAGCCCTGTCCGCCCCAGCCCCGCCGCGATGACATAGGCGAGCAGGAAGACGAAGGTGCCCATCATCGTGGCGATGAGCACATAGTGGCCGAGCGCGGCAAACGCACCGCCACCGCTCTGCACGCCCACCCCGTAAGCCAGCGCGAATACGCCCGCCGGCGCAATCGCCAGTACCCAGCCGATGATCAGCAGCATGACGTTGCCCAGCGCATGGAAGAAGCCGAGCAACCGGTCGCCCTGATCTTGCGGAAGGCGGGTGATCGCCACCGCGAACATGACGAAGAAGATCGTCAGCGGGAGCATCGCCGTCTCGGCTGCTGCCGCGATGATGTTGGGCGACACCAGCGACGCCATGAAGTCGAGCACGGCGGGAACCTCGCCGACATCGGCCGGGGTCTGCGCGAGAAAGGCGCTCGCGCCCTCGGGCACCGGGAAGGCCTTGAGCAGCGCAGGCATGGCAACAGAGGTGAACGCCCCGCCCGCCAGTTGCACCACCACCATCAGCGCGATCATCCGCCGCGCCACCGTGCCCACCCGCGAGGCTAGGATCATCTGCACCAGCCCCAGCACCAGCAGCGCTGCAACCAGCGGGATGATCGTCATCTGCAACGCCCGCAGCCACAGCCCGCCGACCAGGCTTGCGATCTCGCTCGTCCAGCCCGGCGCGCCCAGCGCGGCCCCGGCGATGCCTGCCACCAGCCCTGCGATCAGCGCGGCAAAGGTCAGCGCCACCGGCAGGCGGATCGAGACCAGCGCGAACTTTCCCTGCCCGCCTGCACCGGTGTTATCGTTGTCCAGCAATTTCGTGTCCTTTAAGTGGGCTCGCAGCCCTTCCCTTTGCGCGATAACCGCGCCAGAAGCGCGAGACAATCATGCGAGCGGAAAAGGGGCGCGCGATTAGATGGCACGCAAGCTGTTCGGAACCGACGGGATCAGGGGCCGCACCAATTCCGGCGCGATGACCGCCGCCACCGCAATGCGGGTCGGGCAGGCGGCCGGCGCCTATTTCCTGCGCGGTTCGCACCGCCACCGGGTGGTGATCGGCAAGGACACGCGCCTGTCGGGTTACATGATGGAGAGCGCGCTGGTGGCGGGCTTCACCAGCGTCGGCATGGACGTGATCATGACCGGGCCGCTGCCCACCCCCGCGATCGCCCTGCTGACCCGCGAAATGCGCGCCGATCTCGGCGTGATGATCTCGGCGAGCCACAATCCCTTTGCCGATAACGGCATCAAGCTGTTCGGCCCCGACGGGTTCAAGCTGTCGGACGAGGCCGAGCTGGAAATCGAACGCCTGATGGAAGGCGAGGTCGAACTCGCACCGGCGGAAAAGATCGGCCGTGCGCGCCGGATCGATGATGCACGCGGGCGCTATATCCACGCGGTCAAGGCCTCGGTCAGCTCCGAAGTGCGGTTTGACGGGCTCAAGGTCGTGGTCGATTGCGCCAATGGCGCGGCCTATCAGGTGGCACCTTCTGCGATATGGGAACTGGGCGCGGACATCGTCACGCTGGGGGTCACCCCCAACGGCACCAATATCAACGACGGCGTCGGGTCGACCGCAATCGCCGCGCTTCAGGCCAAGGTGGTCGAGGAAGGCGCGGATATCGGCATCGCGCTCGATGGCGATGCCGACCGGCTGATCGTGGTCGATGAAAAGGGCCGCGCGGTCGATGGCGACCAGATCATGGCGGTGATCGCAACCCGCATGCACGAAAAGGGTGCGCTCACCGGCGGCGGCGTGGTCGCGACCGTCATGAGCAACCTCGGCCTTGAACGCTATCTCGGCGGGCTCGGGCTCGATCTGGTGCGCGCCAAGGTGGGCGACCGCTACGTGCTCGAAGCGATGAAGGCGGGCGGATACAATGTCGGCGGCGAGCAATCGGGCCACATGATCCTGCTCGATCACGCCACCACCGGCGATGGCACGCTGGCGGCACTGCGGGTGCTGGTCAGCCTGGTGCGATCGGACAAGCGGGCAAGCGAGCTGCTGCACGCCTTCGATCCCGTGCCGCAGCTGCTGAAGAACGTGCGCTATGACGGCGGCAAGCCGCTGGAGGATGCAGGCGTCAAGGCGGTGATCGCCGATGCCGAAGCTTCGCTGGCCGGCAAGGGCCGCCTGGTGATCCGCGCTTCGGGCACCGAACCGCTGATCCGGGTCATGGCCGAAGGCGATGACCGCGCCGAGGTTGAAGCCGTGGTCGATCGTATCTGTGAGGCGGTCAGGGCGGCTGTCTGAGTATCATTCCCGTTCGCCTCGAGCGAAGTCGATAGGCCTTGCGGTGCCTCTTTGTGTCTCGACTTCGCTCGACACGAACGGAACCAGGGAGTTGATGCAATGCTCGAAATGCGTCCCGATTGCGAAACCTGCGGTGTGCTGCTGCCCGCCGATGCCCCCGGCGCGTTCATCTGCTCGTTCGAATGCACGTACTGCGCCGAATGTGCCGAAGACCTCGACGACCGCTGCCCCAATTGCGGCGGCGAGCTGATGGATCGCCCGACGCGCGCCAAGGCGCTGCATGCGAAATACCCGCCGAGCACTGTGCGCAAATTCAAGGGATAGGCGGCAATACCGCCCGTTATCATGGCCGTGTCAGGCCTTGGCCAGCTGTGGTCCGAAGCGCGCGTCGGCGAATTTCTTGATCTTCTTCGCCGCAATCAACGGCACGATCACCGAGAGTGCAATGCCGCCAAGCGAGCAAATGCCAAGCCAGATCGCCATCGCCGTCCCGCCCGCTTCGTACATTCCGTAAATGACGGGGCCGGCCAGGATCAGGCCACGGATTTCGTTCACGGCGACAAAGCCGGCACCTGCCTTGAGCAGCAGACTGACAAGAAGACCGAGGGAGTGGCTCATGCCCCTTGTATGTCTGACAAACCTTAGCATTTGGTTGAGGCCGTGCGGCGCGTGCGCGTTTGAAAAACGTGCCTGCGGGCGCGCAGACTTGCTAAGGGGCCTTCCATGACCACCCCCAAGCCCCCCGAATCCTTTCCATCGCCGGCTCCGACAGCTCCGGCGGCGCAGGGATTCAGGCGGATATCAAAACGATCACTATGCTCGGCGGCTATGCGATGACCGCGATCACCGCGATTACGGCGCAGAACACCGTGGGCGTGCAGGGGATCGCGCCGACGGCGGGCGGCATGGTCGCCGCGCAGATCGCTTCGTGCATCGATGATATCGGGCTCGATGCAATCAAGATTGGGATGTTGCACGATGCCGCCGTGATTGCCGAGGTGGCGGGCGCGCTGGAGAGGGTCACCGCCCCGATCGTGCTCGATCCGGTGATGATCGCCACGTCAGGCGCGGCGCTGATCGAACCGGCGGCTGTTACCGCGCTGCGCGACATGCTGTTCCCGCGCGCGGCGCTCATCACCCCCAACCTGCCCGAGCTGGAACACCTGGTCGGCCGTGCGCTTGCAGGCACCGAAGACATGGTCGCCGCCGCCGAGGAATTGAGCGCAGCCTGCGGCGCGGCGGTGCTGGCCAAGGGCGGGCATGGGGAGGGAGACCGGATCGTCGATGTGCTCTATTTCCCCGCAACCGATACCCGCGGCGCGCGTGCGGTCGCCTACGATCACGCGCGGATCGACACGGTGCACACCCACGGCACCGGCTGCACACTGTCGTCAGCGATTGCGACGCTGCTCGGCCACGGTCAGCCGATCGAACACGCGGTTCGGCTGGGGCGGCAATTCGTGGTCAAGGCGATCGAGGCGGCCCCGGGCTACGGCGCAGGCCACGGTCCGCTAGGGCATCAGGCAGTGCGCGCAATCCAGTCCTGACGCGTCAGCGCGAAGTAGATGCTGTCGCACCACTCGCCCGCAATCAGCCAGGTGTTCTGTGCACGATGCGTTTCGGCAAACCCCAGCTTTCCGAGCAGCCTGATCGAGGCGGCATTGCGCGGATCGACATCGGCGGCGATGCGATCTTGCCCGTGCAGATCGAAGGCGCGAGTGATGATCGGCACCAGCGCCTCGGCCACCAGCCCCTGCCCCCAAAGGGCCGGATCGATGATGTAGCCGATATCGGGAAAGCGGTAGAACCCCGCCTTGCCGACCGCGCGGCCGCGATATTCGAGAATGAAATCGTCACCCTCGCCCGGCGTGGTTGCGGCCATGGCGGCGAGCCAGTCGCGGGTCTGCTGCTCGCTCTCGTGCGGCGGCGTCGACCAATAGGCCATCGCCTGCGGGTCTGACAGGACCCCATGCATCCCCGCGAAATCCTCCGCAGGGCGGACCCTGCGCAGCACCAGTCGCGGGGTGCGGATCACCGTGTCAGTCGGCGGGGAGCTCATAGAAATCGGCGATGCAGGCCCAGGCTTCCTCGGCGGTTTCGACCCAGGTGAACAGGTCGAGGTCGCTCTTCGAGATCACGCCTTCTTCGGCCAGCGCCTCGAAATCGACGACGCGGGTCCAGAAGTCCTTACCGAACAGGATGATCGGCATCGGCTTCATCTTGCCGGTCTGGATCAGGGTGACGAGCTCGAAGAATTCATCGAACGTCCCGAAGCCGCCCGGGAACACCGCCACCGCGCGGGCGCGCAGCAGGAAGTGCATCTTGCGCAGCGCGAAGTAGTGGAACTGGAAGCTGAGATAGGGCGTCACGTAGGGATTGGGCGCCTGCTCGTGCGGGAGCACGATGTTGAGCCCGATCGATTCGCTGCCCGCATCAGACGCGCCGCGGTTGCCCGCTTCCATGATCGAAGGCCCGCCGCCGGTGGTGACGACGAACTGGCGCTCGCCGTTCTCGATAATGCCCTTTTCGCTCACCAGCCGCGCGAGCTTGTAGGCCTCGTCGTAATACTTCGCCTTGTCGGCCAGCCGCTGGGCGACCTTCTGGTCGTATTCGCTGCCGTTCCTGGCCGCCTCGATCCGCGCTTCGGCCTGCGCGGGGCTGGGGATGCGGGCCGATCCGTACATCACCAGAGTCGAACCCACGCGCGCTTCGTCGAGCAGCATTTCGGGCTTGAGCAGTTCAAGCTGGAAGCGGACGGGGCGCAGCTCGTCGCGCAGCAGGAAATCGGTGTCGCGGAAGGCGAGCTTGTAAGCCGGATGCGCGGTCTGCGGGGTGCGTTCGGGGCCGCCTTCGGCAAAGCGGGTTTCCTCGCCCGCGCGGTAGAATTTGCGGTCTGTCAGGTCTTTGTCGGTCATGCCTAGACCCCTAGTAGCCCCCTGCTAGGCCCGCAATAGCCTAGGGTAGCCACGTGTTCCACGTGGAACATCGGCCTGGGCGGGGCTGGATATGGGCGATGTGGCTGGATGCCCCGCAAGGATTCGAACCTTGATTGACGGAGTCAGAGTCCGCTCTCTTACCATTAGAGGACGGGGCATTGGCCATCCGCTGGAGATTCTCCGGCGGTGTCAGCGAGCGCGCTCCCTAGTTTTGTGCGCGGGCAAGGTCAAGGCCGCGTGTGCTCCGGATGCGCGCAGCTTGCTCTTGGAAGGGGGTTCGGGTAGCTTGGCCCCAAGTGCCGCGTGCCCGATGATCGCGCGTGGTGAGATGGAAGTATTGCAATCATGGCGGAAACACTCCCGCCGGACAGGAATAGAAGTGCTGGGAAAAACCGGGGCGGCAAGTCCGGCAAGGTAGCCGATTTCCGCTACAAGCGCCCCCCTCAGCCCGATCCCCGAACGAACGGCCGTGATGGCCGGGCCAAAGGCGCAAATGGCCCCGGCCCGCGCTCCGGCGCGCCCCGGATCGAGGCCGATCTGGCCGCGATCGGATCGTGGAAACCTTCGGGCAATGGCGAGGCCTATGCCGCGCTTGACCTTGGCACCAACAATTGCCGGTTGCTGATCGCGCGCCCCTCGGGCCGGGATTTCACCGTGATCGACGCCTTCAGCCGGGTGGTGAAACTGGGCGAAGGCCTCGCCACCAGCGGGCGCCTGTCCGATGCGGCGATGGACCGCGCGCTCGGAGCGCTCTCGATCTGCGCCGACAAGCTGCAGCGCCGCAATGTCCGCCTCGCCCGCTCGGTCGCGACCGAGGCGTGCCGCCGTGCGGAGAATGGCCTCGCCTTCATCGAACGCGTGCGCCGCGAAACCGGCATCGCGCTCGACATCATCAGCGCCGAGGAAGAGGCCCGCCTTGCGGTGCTGGGCTGCCACATCCTGCTCGAATCGGGCGATGGCCCGGCAGTGATCTTCGACATCGGCGGCGGTTCGACCGAACTGGTGCTGGTCGAGGCCGGCGGCGAGGAGGCCAGCCGCGTCCCCCGCATCCTCGATTGGCAGAGCGTGCCGTGGGGCGTGGTCTCGCTCACCGACACGGTCGGGCGGGGCGAGGACAGCGAGGCGGCCCGCGCCGCACGCTATGCCGAAATGCGCCGCTTGGTGGCAGAGAGCTTTGCGCCCTTCGCCGCGCGCGTGGCCGATTCCGCGCTGCATCCCGATATCCGGCTGCTCGGCACCAGCGGCACAGTGACGACACTCGCCAGCCTCTATCTCGAACTGCCGAGCTATGATCGCAAGGCGGTGGACGGGCTGATCGTGCCCGCCCCGGCCATGCGCGACATCAGCGCGCGGCTTTCGGTGATGACCCCCTATGAACGCGCGACCCTGCCCTGCATCGGGCAGGACCGGGCGGATCTCGTGGTGGCGGGCTGTGCGATTCTCGAAGCGATTCTCGACCTGTGGCCGGCACGGCGACTGGGCGTGGCCGATCGCGGCATCCGCGAAGGCATCCTCCGCAGCCTGATGGCGGCCGAGCGCAAGTCCGAACGCAGCCTGCGCGCACTCCACAAACAGCGCGGCAACGGCGCGCCGTCCGGTCGGGCCAAGCCATGACCCGCGGCGCCAAGACGCCCAGCAAACGGGTCAAGACCGCCAAGGGCCGCACTGCGTCGCAGGTGCGCTGGCTCGAACGCCAGCTCAACGACCCCTATGTGCGTCAGGCCAAGGCCGATGGCTATCGCAGCCGCGCGGCTTACAAGCTGATTGAACTCGACGAGAAGTTCGGGCTCGTCAAAGGCGCAAGCCGCGTGGTCGACCTCGGCATCGCACCCGGGGGATGGAGCCAGGTGGTTCGTGCCAAATCACCCAAGGCGCAAGTGGTGGGGATCGATCTCCTGCCGGTCGAACCGCTGGAGGGTGTGACGATCTTCCAGATGGATTTCATGGCCGATGCAGCCCCGCAGGCGCTCGCCGATGCGCTCGGCGGGCCGCCCGATCTGGTGATGTCAGACATGGCCGCCAACACGGTCGGTCACAAGCAGACCGATCACCTGCGAACGATGGGACTGGTCGAAGCTGCGGCGTGGTTTGCGGTCGAGAACCTCGCGCCCGGCGGAACTTTCATTGCCAAGGTGCTGGCAGGCGGCACCGATACCGAACTGCTGGCGCTGCTGAAAAAGCACTTCGCCACCGTCAAGCATGCCAAGCCCCCGGCGAGCCGCAAGGATTCCTCGGAATGGTATGTGGTGGCCCAGAAATTCAAAGGGCGGGAATAACCCCGCCCTTCAAGTTTCTGGATTATTCGGCTGCAGCCGGATCGGTTCCGGCTTCCGCTTCGGCGACGGCACCAGCTTCTGCGGCCTCCGCTCCGGCTTCGGCTGCCGCATCGGCCACGAAGGTCGGCACCGGCAGGTTCGAACCCTGCGAGTTCAGATACATCGCGATTGCAGCGCGATCTTCGATCTTGGAAAGACCGGCAAAGCTCATCTTGGTGCCCGCGACATAAGCCTTGGGGTTCTTGAGCCAGGCGTTCATCTTGTCCCAGTCCCAGGTGCCGCCCAGCGCCTTAAGCTCGGCGCTGTAGGCAAAGCCAGCCTTGCCGCCAACCGCGCCGCCCATGATCCCATGGAGGTTGGGGCCGACGCCGTTGGCACCGCCCGCATTCACGGTGTGGCAGCTCTGGCACTTCGAGAAGGCTTTTTCGCCCGCCGCAACCAGATCGGCAGCCGGCATCATGTTGAGCGCCTCGGCCATCGACATTTCCGCCGGGCCGGCGCCTTCCTCGACCACGCCCTCGATCACATAGCCGAGTTTCTCCGGCCGCTCGGGCTTGTCGCCGTGGAAGTACTTGCCCGAGAGGATCGAAAGACCCAGCCCGAGGCCTGCCGCGAACAGCACCCAGCCGGCGGCGGTGTTGAACAGATCGCTGCCACCAGTCTGGCCTGCAGCGTTATCCTGCGAAGAGTTGTCCTGTGTCATCCCGCCGGCTCCATAGTGTCGCCCTCGCGCCCGCGCAAGACTCATCGTGGCATCAATTCTTGCGCCTTTTGCAAGCGGGCTTGCCGCTGCGCCCGCATCGCTCTAGCAGCCTAGCACCATGCGATCCTTCCCTGCCCCCGCTGTCGCCATCGTCGACCGGATGCGCGCCGCTGCCGCCGCCGATCCTGCGCGCGCGATTGCGTTTCAGGGCTCACCGGGGGCAAATTCGCACCGCGCGGCGACAGAGGCGCGCCCCGACCTCGCCCCGCTGCCCAGCTTCAGCTTTGAAGATGCGCTCGACGCCGTGAAGGACGGGCGCGCGGGTGCGGCGATCATTCCGATCGAGAATTCACAGCACGGGCGTGTGGCCGATATCCACTTCCTGCTGCCCGAAAGCGGGCTGCACATCGTCGGCGAATACTTCATGCCGATTCACCACGCGCTGATGGCACTCGGCCCCGCAACGCCGGACCGCCGATTCGAGGCGGCCTACAGCCACCCGCAGGCGCTCGGCCAGTCGCGGCGGTTCCTGCGCGAGCGCGGGATCGTGCCGCTCAGCCATGCCGATACCGCAGGCGCTGCCGCCTTCGTCGCCGAACGCGGCGATCCGGGCGTCGCGGCGATCGCGCCTGCCATTGCGGCCGAGCTCTACGGGCTCACCATCATCGAGGAAAATGTCGAGGACAGCCCCGACAACATGACCCGCTTCGTCGTGCTTGCGCAGGAACCGCTGCCGGCAGAGGCACTCGCGGATCAGGCGGTGATGACCACCTTCATCTTCGAGGTGAAGAACATTCCGGCCGCGCTCTACAAGGCGCTCGGCGGGTTTGCCACGAACGGCGTCAACATGACCAAGCTGGAAAGCTACCAGCAGGGCACCAGCTTTGCCGCGACCACATTCTATGCCGATATCATCGGCGCGCCTGGCGATCCGGCGGTCGACCGGGCGCTTGAGGAATGTGCCTTCCATTCCAAGGAATTGCGGATTCTCGGCAGCTATCCGCTGGGTCGCACCCGCGGCTGAGGCAGTAGCATCGGTTTCCCGGTTGCGCCCGCGTTAGAGGCGTGTCACCACTAGGCCCGAATGACCCTTCCGGCCACGACCAGCGCGTCAGAAACGCCCGTGAATCCAGCTGCATCCGCTCCACCCGGGTGGGGCGGGGTGCGCAACGACAGCGACCTCCAGTTCGCGCCGGTCACAATCCCCGAAACGAAGCCACCCGAACCGAACTGGTTCGAGCGCCTGCTGTCAGACATTTTCGCGTTCCTCGCCGATCTGTTCGCACCGCTCGGGCAGGCGCTTGGAATGTCGTGGTGGTGGCTGCAATGGGTGCTGCTGGCCGCCGCGATCGCTTTCGTGCTGGTGCTGCTCGTGCGGCTGCTTGGCCCCGGCTTCGGCCCCCGCGATACGCGCAGCACGGCCGATAACGACAGCGAATGGCGGCCCGATCAGGCGGCCTCGCTCGCGCTGCTCGAGGATGCTGACCGGCTTGCCGCGGAAGGCCGCTTCGACGAAGCGACCCACCTGCTGCTCCAGCGCAGCGTCGGCCATATTGCCGCCGCCCGCCCCGACTGGGTCGAGCCATCAAGCACCGCGCGCGAACTGGCCTCGCTTCCCGCCCTGTCCGATGCAGCGCGCGCCGCGTTCCGGGTAATCGCCGAGCAGGTGGAGCGCAGCCTCTTCGCACTCGGCAAGCTGGAACGGTCCGACTGGGAAGCCGCGCGGGCGGCCTATGCCGAATTTGCCCTCGCGCGAATCGAACGCAAGGCGCTGCCCGCATGACCGCCGCCCCGTCCGTCCCCTTCTCGCGGTTCGGCGCGCTGATGCTGGTCGCGGTCGGCTTTGCGCTGTTTCTGGCAATGGTGTGGCTGATCGCCGCAGGCGAGGAGTTCGGCGATCGCGGCAATGACGGACAGGCCCATGCGGCCGGCACGGGGCTCAACGGCTATGCGGGTTTTGTACGCCTGCTTGCCGCCGAGGGGTACGATGTCACCCGTTCACGCAGCCCCTCGGGGCTCGAAACCTATGATCTGCTGGTGCTGACCCCGCCAGCCTATGTCGACCCCGAGGAATTCGCCGAACTGTTGCAGAAGCGCGAAGGCCTCGGCCCGACGCTGGTGATCCTGCCCAAGTGGGATGCCAGCCTGCCGCCGCCGATCCTGCCCGAGGATGCGCGCGAGAAGTTCAAGCCTGGCTGGGTCATACTGACGGGCGCCTATCCGTCCGAATGGGCTGCGGAATTACCGGAACCCTACAAATTCAAGCACATCAAGGAAGCGCTGGCGAAGGATGAAGCGCACTCATGGGAAGGGCTGGGCCTGTCAGGCCGGATGCCGACCCGGACCATGCTCTACGCCGATAGCAATGCGCGCCACGAAGCGCTGATCGCCGATGCTGCGGGCCACACGCTGGCGTTCAAGGTGATCGGCGAGCCAGGCTCTGCCTATAACGAGAACGCGCATTGGACGATCTTCGTGGCCGATGCCGATCTGGTGAACAATTACGGCATGGCGGGCCAGAGCCGTGCCGAGGCCGCGCTCGCGCTGGTCGAGGAGCTGACCTATGACGGGGATATCTCCGCAGTCACTTTCGACATGACGCTGAACGGGTTTGGCGCGTCGGAGAACCTCCTGACGCTCGCCTTCCGCCCGCCGTTCCTGGCCGCGACGCTGTGTCTGCTGCTGGCACTGCTGATCGTCGGCTGGCGCGCGTTCCAGCGGTTCGGCCCGCCAGCCCTCGCCGGTGGCCCCGCCATCGCCTTCGGTAAGCAGCGGCTGATCGCCAATGGCGCGGGCCTGATCCTGCGCGCACGCCGGCTGCGGCTGCTGGGTGCGCCCTATGCTGCACTGTCGGCACGGCGGATTGCCGAGCGGCTCGGACTTGCCCGGCCCGATCCGCAGGCCATCGACGCCGCCCTCGCCCGCCGCCTGCCGGGCGAAGAACCCTTCACCCGCCGCGCCACGCGGCTCGAGGCGGCGAGCAAGCCCGCCGACATTCTGACTGCCGCACAGGCGCTCGATTCGCTCACCACCAAGCTTTCCCAGGGGAAATAGCCCGATGACGATGTCTCTCTCCGATGTCCGCAACCTTGCCGACGCTATCCGTGCCGAAGTCGCCAAGGCGATTGTCGGGCAGGAAGCAATGGTCGACATGCTGCTGACCGCCATGCTTTCGGAAGGCCACGTGCTTCTTGAAGGCCCGCCGGGAACCGCCAAGACTTTTCTCGCCAATGCCTTCGCGACCGCGCTGGGCCTCGATTTCGGGCGCATCCAGTTCACCCCCGATCTGCTGCCGGGCGACATCCTCGGGTCGAACCTGTTCAACTTCCAGACCAGCCAGTTCACCCTCACCCGCGGGCCAATTTTCTGCGATCTGCTGCTGGCCGACGAAATCAACCGCACCCCGCCCAAGACCCAGGCCGCACTGCTCGAAGCGATGCAGGAACGCCGCGTAACGCTCGACGGGGAGACCCACCACCTGCCCGATCGCTTCATGGTGATCGCTACCCAGAACCCGATCGAGAACCAGGGCGTCTATCCCTTGCCCGAAGCCCAGCTTGATCGCTTCGTGTTCAAGCTGCTGGTGCCTTACCCGGCCGAGGAGGAAGAGGCGCGGATCGTTGCCACCTATGGCCAGCGTTCCGGCCCGCAGCGGCCTGCTGATCTGGGTGTCACCGCCGTCACCAACGCCGCGGGGCTGACCGCGGCGAGCGGGGCGCTGGCGCAGGTCACCGTCGCGGACGAGATCACCGCCTATGTCGTCCGGCTGGTGCGCGCCACCCGCGAACACAGCCAGCTGACGGTCGGCGCATCGCCCCGCGCGGCGGTGCTGCTGGCCAATGCCGCTCGCGCCCGCGCGGCGCTGGAGGGTCGGGCCTACGTGATCCCCGATGATGTCAAAGCGCTCGCTGTGCCGGTGCTGCGCCACCGCCTGACCCTGTCCCCCGCTGCCGAGATCGAAGGGCGCGATATGGAGGCGCTCGTCGCCGAGCTGGTCGAAGCGACCGAGGCTCCCCGCTAAGCGATGGACGCACTGCTCCGCCTTCTCGGAGTGATTTTCCGGCCGCTCAGGCCGCTGCTCATCGTCGCGCCGACCGAACGTGCGGCGTGGCTGGTCGCGGGGCTCGCTCCGGTCGCGCTGGTGATTGCCGCCACGGCCCCCGGCGCATGGGTAATTGCGCCGATAATCGGCGGCGCCTTGCTCGCGCTGGTGGTGCTCGACGCGCTGCTTTCGGGCCGAAATGCCGGGTGGGATATCAACGCACCCACCGATGTCGAAGTCGGGCAGCCGGCAGACCTTGCCGTCACCGCCCGCTTTTCCGGAGGCCGGCAGCGCCGTGTCGCCGCCGCGCTCGCCTGCGATCCGCGGCTGGGTTCTGGCGGCCGGGTGACGTTCGATCTTGTGCGGATGCCGGACACGCCCGACTGGCGCGGAGAGGCTAGGATCACGCCCGACCGGCGCGGCACGGCGGAGGTCACAAAGGCATGGCTGCGCTGGGAAGGGCCGCTCGGCCTCGGCGCGCGGCAGGTCAGCTACTCGCTCGATCAGGTCGTGCGGATCTGGCCCGATCTTTCGCCGGTGCGCTCGCCCGATCTGCAGACCTTCCTGCGCAACGCCCAGCTCGGCCTCATCGCCCGGCGCATCCGCGGCGAGGGAACGCAGTTCGAGGCGCTCAGCGAATACGAGCCGGGCATGGACCGCCGCCGCATCGACTGGAAGGCCAGCGCCCGCCACACTCGCCTGTTCGCCCGCGAGAACGAGAGCGAGCGCAACAACCAGATCGTGTTCGCTTTCGATTGCGGGCAGGCGATGTGCGAGCCGGTGGACGAGCTTCCCCGCATCGATCGTGCGGTTTCGGCAGCTCTCACTTGCGCCTATGTGGTGCTTAAGGGCGGGGACAAATGCGCGCTGTTCGGCTTTGCCCAGCGCCCCCAGATCATGACCCCGTTCATCGGCGATGCCCGCGCCTTCCACCGCCTGCAAAGCGCGGCCGCCGGGCTCGATTACACCGCTGCCGAACCCAATTTCACCCTCGCGCTCGCCACATTGACATCGAAGCTCAAGCGCCGTTCGCTGGTGGTGCTGTTCTCCGACTTCACCGATCCGACCAGCGCCGAACTGATGGTCGAAAGCCTCGGGCGGCTGGCGGACAAGCATCTGGTGCTGTTCGTCACCATCGCCGACAGCGAGATCGAAGATCAGATCGCCGCATCGCCGGACGATATCACCACCTTGGCCCGCGCTGTCACCGCCGACACGCTGCTCCAGCAGCGCAAGCTGGTGCTGGGGCGGCTGCGGCGGATGGGCATCGATGTGATCGAGGCCCCGTGGGAGACGATCGGCCCGCGCCTGATCGATCGCTATTACCAGATCCGCAGCAGCGAGGCCATCGGGTGAGGCGCGCATGAAGGCACCGATCATCTCGTCTTGGTTCGGGCGCGGAGCAATTGCCGCGCCGCCCGATATCGAAAGCGCCGCACTGCGTTCGGACCGCTTCCGGCTGGAACGCGAGGGTGAATGGCGGCGGCTGGAAGAGATCGTGGCGCGGATGGAGCGCGGCGGGCTGCGGCGCATTTCCGATGACGACCTTATCGCTCTTCCAGCGCTCTACCGCACAGCGGCGTCCTCGCTTTCGGTCGCGCGCGAAACCTCGCTGGATGCCGCGACGCTCGGCTACCTCGAGGCGTTGGTGCAGCGCGCGTGGTTCCAGGTCTATGGCCCGCGGCAGGGCTTTGCGCGCTGGCTGCGCGACTTCCTGCTGGGCGGATGGAGCCGCGCGGTGCGCGAAATCTGGCTCGATATCTGCATCTCGCTGTTCGTGATGATGGCGGGCGCGGTGGTCGGCTGGCTGCTCGTCGCGCAGAACGAGGAATGGTATTACCGCCTGATCCCCGGAGGCCTCGCCGATACCCGCGTGCCGGGGGCGAGCCGCGAGGAGCTGTTGCGGACGCTCGCCACAGAGGAAAGCGCGGCCGGGCTTTCGGCCTTCGCCGCACAGCTGTTCAGCAACAATTCGGCGGTGTGCATCCTTGCCTTTGCGCTGGGTTTCGCTTTCGGCATCCCCTCGTTGATGTTGATGGTTCACAATGCCGCGATGCTCGGCGCGATCCTGTGGCTGTTTGCGGGGCAAGGCCTGCTGGTGGAGATTTCCGCATGGCTGAGCGTGCATGGCACAACCGAGCTGTTCGGCATCATGCTGTCGGGCGCGGCGGGGCTGCATATCGGACGGGCGATGGCCTTTCCCGGCACCCGCCCGGTGCTCGATGCCGCTGCCGAAGCCGGGCGGCGCGGCGCGGTGGTGATGGTCGGCGTGGTGATCATGATGATCATCGCCGGACTGCTCGAAGCCTTCCCGCGCCAGCTGGTCGACGGCGAGCCGGGGCGCTTCCTGATCGGCGGGACGATGCTGATCTTCTGGCTCAGCTATTTCTTCCTCTACCGTCCGCGCCGCAGCGCAAGCGAGGCCGCGTGAGCAAGCCGGCAGACAATCGCACGCGCACGCTGGTGACCCCGGAAGGCATCGCCCTGCCGCTGACAATCGCCTCGCGCGGGAGCCGGGCGGGCGCGCTGATGCTCGACGTGACGATCATCGTGACCGGCCTGATTGCTTTCTATCTGATGGTCATTTGGATCGCCGGCGGGCTGCTCGAAGGCACAAGTCTCGACCCTTCCGCCGCGCCGCGCGGGGCGCAGGAGTTTCTGCTGATCCTGCTCGCGCTGGCCGGGTTCCTCACCTGGTATGGCTATTTTCTGATTCAGGAACTGGGCCCGCGCGGGGCGACTCTGGGCAAGCGTATCGTCGGCATCCGCATTGCCCCGCGCGATGGTGGAAGGCTGACCGCCGAAGCGGTGATCGCGCGCAACCTGCTGCGCGATATCGAGGTCTTCTACCCGTTGGTCACCTTGCTGACAATTATGGTGATGAACTCCATGCAGCAGGATATCGGCGCGCTTGGCTGGGTGATGACCGGCTGGCTCGCGCTGTTCCTGCTATTCCCGTTCTTCAACCGCGATGCCCTGCGCGCAGGCGATATCATCGCGGGGACATGGGTGGTCGAACGTCCGCGCACGCGGCTTGCCGAAACGCTCTCGACTCAGGGCGCCGCCGCCGCAAGTGGGGCCAGCACCATCACCGGCGCACGCTACACCTTCGGCGAAGCGGAACTGTCGGTCTACGGCGAAAAGGAGCTCCAGACGCTCGAGCGGATGTTGCGCGAAGCCCAGCCCGAGGCGCTCACCGCGGTCCATGATACCATCTGCCGCAAGATCGGCTGGGAACCGGGCGCGGGCGACGAAAGGGCTTTCCTCGAAGCCTTCTATACGCAATTGCGGGCCAAGCTCGAAGGCGACATGCGGTTCGGCAAGCGCAAGGCGGACAAGTTCTCGTGAAAATGGATCGGCGTTTCTTCATTGGCGGCACGCTGGCACTGGGCGCAGGCGCGTGCATCCCGCCTGACCAGAGCCCGATCGGCCGGCTCGCGGCGGAGCTGCGGATCATCGAGGCGGCGGGCAACGGCACGCTCGGGGTCGAGCTTTACAACACCGTCACCGGCCTGTCGGTCGGCATCAACCGGAGCATGCGCTTCGGCCATGCCTCTTCGTTCAAGTTCTCGCTCGCCGCGCTCCTGCTCGCGCGCGCTGCCGCCGGGACCATCGACGCCGACAAGCGCGTGACGTGGACCGAGGCCGAGATGCTCGAATACGCGCCCTTCACGCGCGAACGGATCGCCACCGGCGCAACCTTGCGCGAGCTGGCGGAGGCGACGCAAACCACATCGGACAATCCGGCGGCCAATATCCTCCTGCGCGAGCTTGGCGGCCCGGCAGCGCTGACCGCCTTCTGGCGCAGCATCGGTGACGACGTCAGCCGGGTCGATCGTTACGAGCCGGAGATGAATATCGTCCCGCCAGCCGAGTTCCGCGACACGACAACCCCCGCCGCCATGGCGCGCACGGTCGCCGCGATCATCTACGGCAATGTCCTGCCGGAAGCCGAACGCACGATGCTGAAGGGCTGGATGGTCGCAACCGAAACCGGGCTCAAGCGCGTGCGTGCAGGCCTGCCCGAAGGCTGGGTGGCGGGCGACAAGACCGGCACCAGCGGGCTGATCGGCACCGATGGCAATTACATCGACATCGGGTTCGCCGAAGGGCCGAAGGGCGAGCCGCCGATCACCTTCGCCTGCTATTTCCGCGCGCGGCAGGCCGGCGACGACATGCAGGCCCGCGCGCAGCTCACGCTCTCGCGGGTGGGCCGGGTGATCAAGGAATTCGCGGAACCCGAACGCGGACTGCCGCTGGTGGGCAAGCTGTATTGAACTGATCCCGCTCGCCTCGAGCGAAGTCGAGAGGCTTTGCGCGAAGTGTCTCGACTTCGCTCGACACGAACGGCCGGCGGGATCAATGATCCGGCGTTTTCGACGCCTTCTCCTCGCCGCCGAAGATCGCCACTTCGCGCACCCCCGCGCTGGTCGCGCGGCCGCGATACATGCCGGTGGTGTTGAAGCTGAAGATCGCATGACCCTCGGGCGTGACGAGGATCACCCCGCCATCGCCGCCAAGTTCCTTGACGTCGGCCATGACCGCGTCCGCCGCCGCCTGCGCGCGCTCTTGGCTTAGGGCGCGGAATGAGCGGCACTCAACATGGCCCCCTACGCCATCATCCGATTCGACGACCCCGCACTGAGGTTCCGGCCGTCTGATCTTGCTACAAATCTCATGCGCCACTCCGACGCGGATGAAGTATTCGCCCCACCCCGTCGCCGACACCGCGCACGCTCGGTTATCCGCATAAGTCCCCGCCCCGATCAGCGGCGCATCGCCCACGCGGCCCCAGCGCTTGCCGGTCATCCCGCCGGTCGAGGTGCCAGCGGCCAAGTTACCTTGGCTGTCCAGAGCCACTGCGCCGACCGTGCCGAACTTGTGATCGACATCGAGCGCGGAGAGCTTCTCTGCCTTCAGCCGCTCCAGCGCCTCGCGCCGGAACGGCGTGGCGAAGTATTCGGGCGGGGTCACCGCAAAGCCCTTGGACACGGCAAAATCCTCGGCGCCCTTGCCGACGAGGAACACGTGCTCGCTCTGGGTGCGCACCGTGTCGGCCAGCAGGATCGGGTTCTTGACCGTCTTCACCCCCGCAACCGCGCCCGCAGAACGATCCCGCCCGTCCATGATCGAGGCATCAAGCTCGTTGGTCCCGTCCCAGGTGAACACCGCCCCCTTGCCCGCGTTGAACAGCGGCGAATCTTCCATGATGATGATCGCCGCCTTGATCGCGTCCATGGCGCTGCCGCCATCTGCGAGGATCTTCGATCCGGCATCGAGCGCCTTCTGGAGATCGGCCTCGTAAGCAGCGCGCTTGTCGGGCGTCATCTGCGCCGGATCGAGCGTGCCGGCCCCGCCGTGGATCGCCAGCGACCACTTGGGCGCCTCCTCGGCAAGGGCGGGTTGGGACATGAGGGCGAGCGCGATCAGCGATACAAGTTTCTTCATGGCGGCAAGGTGTAACGCGCCCCTGCGGCTTTCGCCAGCTTAACAGCGAGCGATCGACCCGCTAGGGCGAGACAATGATCTTCCGACCCGCCACCCTCGCCGATGCCCCTGCCCTTGCCGAACTCGGCGCCGAAACCTTCGTCGCGGCCTTCGGCCACCTCTACAAGCCCGAAGACCTCGAGGCCTTCCTTGCCGAAGTGCACAACCCCGAGGCGGTCGGCGAGGAGATCGCGGGCGATAGCTGCACCCACTGCCTGGTCGAGGACGATGGCGCGCTCGTCGCCTTCTGCAAGCTGCGCTACCCGACCAAGTTCGGTGAATATTCGGACGCGCGTGATCCGATCGAGCTGGGCCAGCTTTATGCTCTGCCCACACATACCGGCAGCGGGATCGGCGCGCAGCTGATGGACTGGGCGCTGGAACAGGCGCAGGCGGGCGGGCACGATGCCATCCTGCTCTCGGTCTATGCAGAGAACTTCGGCGCGCAGCGGTTCTACCAGCGCTACGGCTTCGGCAAGATTGCCGACATCACCTTTCAGGTGGGCGATCATCTTGATCCGGAGTATCTCTACGAATTGAAGCTGTAACCCAAGGGAGAGGGGACATGAGCGGATTTGGCTGGGCGAGCACCACGGACGAGGTGCTGGCGGGCAAAGACCTGTCGGGGCGGACCGTGTTCATCACGGGTGCGAACTCCGGCCTCGGTCAGGAAACCGCCCGCGCGATGGCGGCACGCGGCGCGCTTGTCATCATGGCAGGGCGCGATCAGGCCAAGCTCGACGAGTCTGTGGCAGCGATCCGCGCCCAGCACCCCAAGGCGCAGCTCGACACGCTCACTGTCGACCTCACGTCGCTCGAAAGCATCCGCGCGGCCACCTCCCGCGCACGCCAGCGCTTCGCCAAGATCGATATTCTGATCAACAACGCGGGCGTGATGGCAACGCCGTTCCAGCACACGCATGACGGGTTCGAGATGCAGCTCGGCACCAATCATCTGGGGCACTTCGCGCTGACCGCCGAACTGATGCCGCTGATCGAGCGCGGGCACCTGAAGCGCATCGTCAACCTCTCCAGCCGCGGGCACCATTTCGCGCCAGTCGATTTCGAAGATCCGTTCTTCGAACACCGCGCATATGATCCGTGGATCGCATACGGCCATTCCAAGACCGCCAACATCCTGTTCACGGTCGGGCTGGAGCAGCGCTTCGCGGTGATGGGCATTCATGCCTATGCCGTGCATCCGGGCGGTATCCAGACCAATCTCGGCCGCCACATGACCCCCGAAATGATCGAGACGTTGATGGCCCGCGTCACCTCGAAGGACACGGGCTTCCAGTGGAAGACCATCCCGCAAGGTGCGGCCACGAGCTGCTGGGCGGCCACCGCCGAAGAGCTTGAAAGCAAGGGCGGAGTCTATTGCGAGGACTGCCATGTCGCCGAGGTGGACGACGAATCCGCGACCGGCGGTGTGCGTTCCTATGCCATCAACCCCAGCTACGCCGAGCGGCTATGGGCGCTAAGCGAAGAGCTGACCGGCGCAAAGTTCCCCAGCTAGCCGCCCACGAACTAAGCCAGAAGGCCAAGCGCATCCCTCGCCTCGCGGTTCGGCAGGCAGTGTGTAACCACTCCGGGCTCAGCCGCGTATTGGCAGCAGGGCCCGCAGCGCGGCTACACAGGAGAAGCTTTTCAATGCCCCCAGACCGGAGTGCAAAAGCCGGCTGAATGCTTGCCGACGAGGCCACCTTCGCCCGGCTTATGGCCGCGATGCAGCAGGGCGACCGTTCGGCAGCGAACGTGCTGCTGACCGAGGCGGGCATGTGGCTCGAACGCTATTTCCGGCGCCGGGTGCCGCCGCAGCAGGTCGACGATCTGGTGCAGGAAGTGCTGATCGCGCTCCACACCAAACGCGCCACCTGGGATCCGGCGCGCCCTTTCCTGCCGTGGCTCGCGGCGATCGCACGCTATCGCTGGGTGGATCATCTGCGCCGCGTCTATCGCGATGCGAGCGAGGAACTGCTGGAGGACAGCGGCGCTCAGGAGAGCGAGGAAGACGTGTTGCTTGCCCGGGTCAGCCTCGAACGCCTGTTCGCGCATTTGCCGCCGAAGCAGGTCGAAGCGATCGAACTGGTGAAGATCGGGGGGCTGTCGATCGAGGAAGCCTCGGCCCGCAGCGGGCAGAGCGCGAGCCTCGTCAAAGTCAACATCCACCGTGGCTTGCGAAAGCTCGCTGCGCTGGTCGAGAAAGCGGAATGACATGAATGACCCCGCCAAGCGCGCCGAACTGATCGCCGCGCTCGCAGACGACATCACGGCTGTACGCCGGGTGCACCCATGGGAGGGCGTCGGCCTGATCGCGGCTGCGACACTGGTCGCGGCGCTTGCTGCGATTGCATTGTTCCGCTTCTGGGGCGGCATCCTTACCGGCGAGGCCTCGCCCTATTTCTGGATCACCAACGGACTGCTGCTGCTGCTCGGCGCGGCCAGCACGGTGGCGCTGGCCGCTGGTGCGCTGCCGCAGGTCGGCCCGCGTCCCAATGCGCCGGCATGGGCCTTTGCGATGCTTGGAGTGCTGCCGCTCGCCGCAGTCATCCAGCTGGCTCGGGCTTCGGGGGCGCATGCCCACCAAGGGTTGGCCGATCCGGACGCCTTCCATTGCCTGTCCTCGGCACTTGCGGCGGGAGTGGTGGTTGCGCTGGCGGCGGTATTGTTCCTGCGCCGCGGCGCGCCGGTGGCGCTGGCGCGGCAGGGCTGGCTGACGGGGCTGGCAGCCGGATCGCTCGGGACACTCGCCTACGGCACGACTTGCCCGATCAACGGGATCGCGCATCTCGGTCTTTGGCATGTGCTGCCCGTTCCGCTGGCGGCACTGGCCGCGCGGGTCATCGTGCCGCCCCTGATCCGCTGGTAGCCACGCGCAAGTCATTGCCCCATCACGCAGGCGCGTCTATACACGCGGCCATGTCTTCCATCCGTCCGTGGCGCACGATCGAGCGGCGCAAATCGCGCCAAATCATGGTGGGGAATGTCCCCGTTGGCGGTGATGCTCCCATCACCGTGCAGACCATGACCAACACCCCTACCGAAGATATCACGGCGACGATCGACCAGATCCGCCGCTGCGAGGAGGTGGGTGCCGATATCATCCGCGTGTCCTGCCCGACCGAGGAATCGACGCGCGATTTCAAGAAGATCACCCGCGCGGCGCGGATCCCGGTCGTCGCCGACATCCATTTCCACTACCAGCGCGCGCTCGAAGCGGCAGACGCCGGTGCGGCGTGCCTTCGCATCAATCCGGGCAATATCGGCTCGGCCCAGCGCGTCGCCGAAGTGGTGCGCGCCGCCAAGGCCAATGGCTGCGCGATCCGCATCGGGGTGAACGCGGGCAGCCTCGAGAAGGACCTTCTGGAAAAATACGGCGAGCCCTGCCCCGAAGCGCTGATCGAAAGCGCGCTCGATCACATCAAGCTGCTGCAGGACCACGATTTCCACGAATACAAGGTGGCGGTGAAGGCGTCCGACGTGTTCCTTGCAGTCGCGGCCTATCATGGCCTTGCCGAAACGGTCGATTGCCCGCTGCACCTGGGCATTACCGAAGCGGGCGGGTTGATCGGCGGGACGGTGAAGTCCTCGATCGGCATCGGCTCGCTGTTGTGGGCCGGGATCGGCGACACGATCCGCGTCAGCCTCTCGGCCGAGCCCGAACAGGAAATCAAGGTCGGCTTCGAGATGCTCAAGGCGCTCGGCCTGCGCACCCGCGGCGTGCGGGTGGTGTCATGCCCGTCGTGCTCGCGGCAGGGCTTCGACGTGATCCGCACAGTCGAAACGCTCGAAAAGCGGCTCGAACACATCAAGACGCCGATGAGCCTTTCGGTGCTCGGCTGCGTCGTCAATGGCCCCGGCGAAGCGCGTGAGACCGATATCGGCCTGACCGGCGGCGGCAATGGCAAGCACATGGTCTACCTCAGCGGCATGAAGGCCCACGCCATCGATGACGAGGCGATGCTCGATCACATCGTCAAGCTCGTCGAGGAAAAGGCCGCCGCGATCGAAGCGGGCGAGGCAACCGCCTTCGATCCCCACGCCACCCCGCAATCCGCAGTCGCCGCCGAGTGATCCGCCGCGCGATTGCCGCAGGCCTGGCGCTGGCGCTCGGTGCTTGCGCGACCACGCCCGACGTAGCCGCCCCGGCGCGGCCCGATGCCAAGTCCTATGCCGTCACCCAGGATGCGATGGGCCATGTCGATGCCGCGCTCGCCCGCGCCGCCGCCGGTGGCAAGCGTGTGCTGGTGGTGTTCGGCGCGAACTGGTGTCACGACAGCACCGCGCTCGTCGGATGGCTGGCGACCCCGCGCTTTGCGGCGCTGGTGGCCGAACGCTACGAGCTGGTGTTCGTCAATGTCGGCCTGCCGCAGACCGGTGACGGACATAACCTCGCCGTGGCGGGCCGCTTCGGCCTCGAGGAGATGAAGGGAACGCCTGCCCTGCTGGTGCTGACGCCCGAGGGCGAGCCCGTCAACCTCGACACCGCCGCCAGCTGGCGCAATGCCGCCAGCAGGAGCGAGGACGCGATTTTCGCGGAACTGAGCGCGCTCGCCGACCAGCCCGCACCATGACCGAAGCCCTCCTTCTTGCTTTCGCACTGGCAATGGACGCATTTGCCGTTGCGCTTACGCAGGGCGCGCGGTTCCGCCCGTCGGTTGCTGGCGGGATGGCAATCGCGCTCACCTTCGGTCTTTTCCAAGGGGTGATGCCGCTCATCGGCTGGGGCATCGGCGCCTTTGCGCTGGCCTATGTCGAGGCGGTCGATCACTGGATCGCGTTCGGCCTGCTGGCCTTCCTCGGCGTGCGGATGCTCGGCGGCCATGTCGGCGAGGAAGAAGCTTCCCGCGCGCTCACCGGCAAGGCGCTGCTGATCGCAGGCATTGCAACCAGCGTCGATGCGCTCGCCGCCGGGATCACCCTGCCGACGCTGGATGTCGCGCCGCTCGCCGCCGCAGGGCTGATCGGGCTCGTCACCTTTGCCTTGAGCGGCATGGGCGTGCGGATCGGCCGGATCGCGGGCGACCGCTGGGGCGAATGGGCCGAGCGGGCCGGGGGCGTGATCCTGATCGCGCTGGGGTGCAAGATCCTGGCCGAGCACACCGGATACCTCTGACGCCGCGAGATGCTCCACGTCGTCCACCACGCCGACTATATGGCCCCGCGCCCCGAGAAGGGGACTTTCCGCTTCGACAAGTACTGGCTCGTGATGGAAGAACTGCGCAGCAGCGGCGCCCCGATCACCGAACACGCGCCCGAACCCATGCCGCGCGAATGGCTCGAAGCCGTGCATTGCCCCGATTACGTCGATCAGGTGTTCCGCTGTGACGTCCCGCGCGAGAAGGAACGGCGGATCGGCTTTCCGGTCACGCCCGCGATCACGGCCCGCGTGCGACACACCAATGGCGGCACCTGGCTCGCGGCGCAGTTGGCGATGCAGCACGGCTATGCCGCCAACTCCGCCGCCGGAAGCCACCATGCGCTGCACGATACCGGCGCGGGGTATTGCGTGTTCAACGACCTCGCGGTGACCGCCAACCGGCTGATCGCCGAGCGCCTCGCGGCCCGCGTGCTGATCGTCGATCTGGACGTGCATCAGGGTGACGGCACTGCCAGCCTCACCGCCGGGCGTGCGGATATCTTCACCCTCTCGCTTCATGCCGAGAAGAACTTCCCGGTGCGGAAGGCACGCTCCAGTCGCGATGTGGGCCTTGAAGACGGCACGGATGATGATGGCTACATGGCGGCGCTCACCCGCCACCTGCCTCAAGTCATGAACGACTTCGCCCCCGATTTCGTGCTCTATCAGGCCGGCGTCGATCCGCATGCCGATGACAAGCTCGGGCGCCTCGCGCTGACCGATGCAGGCCTCGCCGCGCGGGACCGCTTCGTCATCCGCGAGGCGCGGGCGCGTGGTTTGCCGGTCGCCAGCGCGCTGGGCGGCGGCTATGGTGATGATCCGCGCGTCGTGGCCGCCCGCCATGCAGCTTCGATGCTGGCAATGGCGGACGAGAATAGACGGGTGTCGCCTCTCTGAGTGTGGTATCGTCCGACCGGGTCACAACCGGGGGGAATGTGATGACTGATTGCGCGACCGACTATCTCATTATCGGCGCAGGCGCGGTCGGCCTCGCCTTTGCCGATACGCTGCTCGATGAAGACCCCGATTGCCACATCACTTTCGTCGACAAGCACGCCAAGCCGGGCGGGCACTGGAACGATGCCTATTCCTTCGTCGCGCTGCACCAGCCGAGCGCCACCTATGGCGTCAATTCGATGGAACTGTGCCCCGACAAGGTCGACACGCATGGCCATAACAAGGGCATGTATCCACTTGCCAAGCACCCGGAGATCCTTGCCTATTACGGCAAACTGATGAACGAGCGGCTGCTGCCGAGTGGGCGGGTCGCCTATTATCCGCTCACCGAATATCGCGGGTGCACCGACAGCACGCATCACCTTCGCGGCATCCTGTCCGGCGACGAAACCAGCGTCTCGGTAAGGCGCAAGCTGGTGGATGCGACCTATTTCCAGACGTCGGTTCCCGCCACCCATACCCCCAAGTTCGACATCGCTCCGGGCACCCGCTTTGCACGGCCGGGAGATCTTCCGGGCCTGTGGATGCAGGCCGATAATTGCCCCGAGCACTTCATCATCCTCGGCGCAGGCAAGACCGCGATGGATACGGCAGTCTGGCTGCTTGAGGCAGGGGTTGTGCCGGAACGGATCGGCTGGGTGCGCCCGCGCGATTCGTGGATGTTCAACCGCCGCTTCCTGCAACCGGCCCATGCCGCAATCGAGGGCCTGATCGAATTCCAGGTCGCTCTCGTCGAATGCGCCGCCGCCTCGGACAGCGGCGACGAGATGCTGCTGAAGCTGGAACAGCGAGGCATTTTCCTCCGCCTCGATCGCAGCGTGACGCCCAGGATGATGCACTATGCGGTCATTTCCGAGGGCGAAGTTGCCCTGCTGCAAGCCATCAAACAGGTCTATCGGCAGGGGCACGTCACGCGCATTGCGCCAGGTGCGATGGATTTCGGGGGCGAAAGCGTTGCGGTCCCGCAGAACAGCCTGTTCATCGATTGCACCGCTACCGCTGTCCCGTTTGATGCGCGCGCGGATGTGAAGCCCATCTTCAACGGCGACCGGATCACGCTGCAAGTCGTCAAGACCCCGTTCGTACCTTACAGCGCGGCAATGATCGCGTTTGTCGAAGCCAATTTTGCCACCGACGCCGAAAAGAACGCGCTGTGTCCGCCCACACCTCTGACAGATAGCCCCGCCACCTATCCCTACGCCGTGATGCTGAACCTTTTCAGCGACGGCATCCTAAGCCAGAACGCGAAAACCAGCGCCTTTGACGCGCGCAGCCGTCTGCATCCCACGGCACCGACGATCGCGAAGATGATCGCGACAAACGACCCGCGGCTGGCCGAAATCACGAAAGCCGGATCCATCATTCAGGCCTGTATGCCGGGCGTGATCAAGCTCGGCATGGCGGCCAAGGCATTGCATGAAGCGGGACACCGTCCCACGAACTGACGCAGAACTGCGACGAGCCGTGCGATCAGGGCATTTGCGTTATTGGGAACGCAAGCCTTGGCCGTTACGTTAAAGTGTAATGAAGCGTCGCGACCTTCTCAAAGGCACACTTGCGGCGGGCGTAGCACTGGCTCTGCCCGCTCGCCTTGCTGCGTCCGTCATGCCGGGCACGCCGCGCGACCGCATCCTGTTCGAAATCGCGCGCCGCGAGCTCCAGCGCGCAGGCAACGCGATCTGGCGGCGCGATATTGTCGGGATCGCCGATTTCGGCCTCCATTCGGCCAAGCCGCGGTTCCACTTCGTCAACCTCGATCGCGGCGAAGTGGTGTCGCATTACGTCAGCCACGGCATGGGCTCGGACGCACAGCATGACGGCTGGCTCAAGGCATTTTCGAACACCGAAGGATCGAACGCGACCAGCCGGGGCGCCTATGTGACGTGGGAATGGTATCAGGGCCGCTATGGCACCTCGGTGCGGCTCGGCGGGCTCGATGCCACCAATGATGCGGCGCTGCGGCGCTACATCGTGATGCACCGCGCCGACTATGCCGAACCCGAACATCTGGCGACCTATGGCCGCCTCGGACGCTCGAACGGGTGTTTCGCGATGGGCACCGAACAGTTCCGCGAAGCCTTGACCCACCTTTCGGGCGGGCGGTTGCTGTTCGCCGACAGCCTGGGGCTTGAGGAAGACGGCACCATCCAGCCGATCCCGGAACTCGCCCGCTACGAGCGCAACCCGCTGCAATTCGGCGCCACCGCCACCGCCAGCGCGTTCTGACGCTGCGCGGCGTGCGAAGGTTCGGTTCTTCGCCAGAAACCAGAGCCATTCCGGCTGCAACGCTGCAATCCGCAGCTGTGGGCGCGATCCTGCTCGCACTTTCGTTTCCAATCGCAGGCTTCATCCTCCCACCCACCTATCGCCACGAACTTATTTTCGCTGCAGCGCTGTCTTCGCTGACATTCGGCTTCATGTTCGGCGGCTTAGGCATCGCCTTGGCTCTGATGCTGGTTGGCGCGCCGGTTGCCCGGTTGGCGGGTGTCCGGATGGAGGGGCTATCAGGCACGGCAATCGCGCTCACGGCGGCGATTTCCTGCCTTGCGATACCTTTTGTACTATTGGCTGAGGAGCCAATGGAACCCACAAAAGGCATTCCGCTCCTGCTCGCCTCGCTGTTCTTCGCGCTTCCGGCAGCTTTAACTTACCGGAAGCACGTCCTGCTCGAACGCGCTTTCGAGCGAGCCTAGCTGTCCTGCAGATCGTCCTCGATCACGATCACTTCATCATCGACCTGATTGCTGCGGTTCTTCACCCGCGGCTTGTCGAGGCTGGCAAGCACCGGCGCATCGCGGCCGTAGATGTCCTTGAAGGTCGCCATCTGGCCGTTGATGTCGGATGCCATCGTGAAATAGGTGATGTAGGCGGCCCACTGCTTCTGCAGCATGACCTTGGTGTACTTGCCCGAGGTGGAGATCGTGACCGCCTCCTCTTTGGTCGCCCCCTTGCCGAGGATCGCCATCGTCATCGCCAGTTCAAGCGCGCGCTCGGTGCGCACGCAGCCGTGGCTGAGCGCGCGGTCATCATTGGCGAAGAGGTGGCGCGAGGGCGTGTCGTGGAAGAAGATCGCATGCTCGTTGGGCATTTCGAGCTTCATCATGCCGAGTGAATTGCCCGGCCCCGGCTGCTGCACGACAGAGACGTAGCCGTTCGCCCCCTTGGTTGCGACGTAGCCGTTGCGCTTGCCCCAAGCCGGGTTGGCGAGCACCTTGGCGCCCAGTCCTTCGCCCTTCACGATCGATTGCGGCACGGTCCAGGTCGGGTTGAACACCACGCCTTCGACCATCTCCGCCAGCTGCGGGGTCGCGGTGCGCCCGGGCTTGCCGACAATCGTGCGGTAAGTGCTGATGATCCGGTCCTTGACCGTCAGGCGCAGCTGGAACTCGGGCACGTTGGTGATTAGGTATTGCGAGCCGAGATCGCGCGCCAGCCAGCGCCAGCGGTCCATGTTGGCGCGGATCAGCTTGCGCTTGGCGACGTTGCTCGCCGGGGTCTTGGCGAGTTCGGCCTTGAGCTTGGCGTAATCGGGGTGGGTCGGATTGAGCTTGGCCAGCGTGCCCGCAATGTCGCCGGTGACCACTGCTTCGGCCAGCAGATCGCCGGTGCGAAAGATATCGCGGTCGGGATCGACCACGAACCACTGCTCGCGCGCATCCATCGGCGTGCGCCCGTCGCGCAGGTCCTCCACCAGCCACACGAAGCTTTGCGAGGCGAGCGCGTTCAATTCATCCGACGGCCCGGACGCCAGCGCGACCTTGAGCGGTTCGAGATCATAGTCCTTGGGGTCAAGCCCTTCGGCGGCGATTCCTTCGATCACCGCGACCAGCTTGGCGGCCTGCGCCACGGTCCACGGCTGCACCAGCGGAGCGGGCGCCTCCATCCCGGCTTGCACAACCGGTTCCGAAACGGTCTGGGGGAAGGCCTGCTCAAAGGCGCCGCTCGGCTTGGGCGCAGGCGCAGGAACCTGCGCGGGTTGCGGGCCGCCCTGCTGCTGGCTGCGGGCCTGCTGCGCGCCGGTCTGCGCCAGCGCCGCGCTCGTCACCAGCGCCGCAATCGCCACGCCGCCTACGAGTTTGCCCGGAAACCTCATTGCCAATTTCGCCTTTTTGCCCCTGGCCGCACACCTGCGCGCGGCTCTGCCAAGTTCGGTCCCAATCCTACTCCGGACCGGCGGCCCCTATCAACCACCTTGGCTTTCGCGCCGATTAATGTGCACAGCCCGATCATCGAGGTGACCTTGACCGGCCGAGCGCCTATGGAGCGCGCCATGTCCCTGCGAAGCCATCCTTTGCTGCCGTTTGCCGCCGCGCTGGCCGGTGTGGGCTTCCTGTCGCTGATGGATGCCTTCATGAAGACGGCCGCGCTGATGATCGGGGCCTACACCGCCACGGTGCTGCGCGCCTTGATCGGGACCGCACTGATCGCGCCGGTCTGGCTTTCGCGCGGGCCCGCGATGCCATCGCGCGCCGTCCTGAAGCTGCACCTTGAACGCGGGGTGGTGTCGGCGTTCATGGCGCTGAGCTTCTTCTACTCCCTCACCCTCCTGCCGCTGGCCGAGGCGATTGCCTTGAGCTTCATTGCGCCCTTGATCGCGCTCTACCTTGCCCGCGTGCTGCTGGACGAAACGATCCGTGCCGCTGCCATCGGCGCCAGCGTGCTCGGGTTTGCGGGCACGCTGGTGATCGTCGGGGGACGGATCGGCGAGGGGCAGTTCGACGAGAACGCCGCCTGGGGTATCGGCGCAGTCTTCTTTTCGGCGCTGCTCTATGCCTACAATTTCATCGTGATCCGGCGGCAGGCGCAGGTCGCTGACCCGCTCGAGATTTCGACGTTCCATTCGGGCGTGGGCGGGCTGGTGCTGCTGACGTTTGCACCGTTCCTGTGGGAAGCGCCGACAGGAGCGGCGGTGATGCCGCTGGTCGTATCAGCCGTGCTGACCGTGTGCGGGTCGTTCCTCATCGCCTTTGCCTATGCCCGCGCCGAGGCGAATGTTCTGGTGCCGACGGAATATTCGGGCTTCGTCTGGGCGGCGCTGTTCGGTTGGCTGTTCTTCCGTGAAGCGGTCACCGTGCCGACGCTGGCGGGCACCGTATTGATCGTCACCGGGTGCTGGCTGGCGACCCGCCCCGCACGGCCAGCAGAAAACCTGTCCGCCTAGGACGCTTTCCCGAGGGGAACCCCCCTTGACCTCGCGCGCGAGACAGAGCAGGTGCCTCGGCGAAAACCGCGCCCTTGGTGGATCGGGGGCGGGTCAATCAAAAAGGATGGAACCCTCCCATGACCGCAATCGGCCAGGATTCGCTCGGCACCCGCCAGATGCTTGACGTCAACGGCAAGCAGTACGCCTATTACTCGCTAGCAAAGGCCGCAGAGCAGCTGGGCGATATCAGCAAACTGCCGATCTCGATGAAGGTGCTGCTCGAAAACCTGCTGCGCTTCGAAGACGGCGGCTTCACGGTCGATCGCAAGCACATCCAGGCCATCGTCGACTGGCAGGCGAACCCCACCACCGGCGAGGAAATCCAGTACCGCCCGGCGCGCGTGCTGCTGCAGGACTTCACCGGCGTGCCTTGCGTAGTCGACTTGGCGGCCATGCGCGACGCGATCAAGAAGCTCGGCGGCGATACCGCCAAGATCAACCCGCTGGTGCCGGTCAACCTTGTGATCGACCACTCGGTGATGGTCGACGAATTCGGCCACCCCAAGGCGATGGAAGCCAACATGGCGCTCGAATACGAGCGCAATGCCGAGCGTTATGACTTCCTCAAGTGGGGCTCGAAGAGCTTCCAGAACTTCACCGCCGTGCCCCCAGGCACCGGCATCTGCCACCAGGTGAACCTCGAGCACCTCGCGCAGGCCGTGTGGTCGAGCGAAGGCCCGGATGGCGTGATGGTCGCCTATCCCGACACCTGCGTCGGCACCGATAGCCACACCACCATGATCAACGGCCTCGGCGTGCTGGGCTGGGGCGTGGGCGGGATCGAGGCCGAAGCCGCGATGCTCGGCCAGCCGGTCTCGATGCTGATCCCCGAAGTGGTCGGCTTCTACCTCGAAGGCGCGATGGCCGAAGGCGTGACCGCCACCGATCTGGTGCTGACCTGCGTGCAGATGCTCCGCCAAGTGGGCGTGGTCGGCCGCTTCGTCGAATTCTACGGCCCGGGCGTTGCCAACCTCACCCTCGCCGACCGCGCCACCATCGCCAACATGGCCCCCGAATACGGCGCGACCTGCGGCTTCTTCGGGATCGACGACAAGACCCTCGATTACCTGCGCCTCACCGGCCGCAGCGAAGACAACATCGCGTTGGTCGAAGCCTACGCCAAGGCGCAGGGCATGTGGTTCGATCCGGCCAACGTGCCGGTCTTCACCAAGACGCTCAGCCTCGACATGGGCACCGTCGTCCCCAGCCTCGCCGGCCCCAAGCGCCCGCAGGACAAGGTCATCCTTCCCGAGGTGGACGATCTGTTCAATTCCGATCTTTCGAAGGTCTACGGCAAGAGCGCCCCGGCGCGCGTCGCGGTCGAAGGCAAGACCCACGATATCGGCGATGGCGACGTGGTGATCGCCGCGATCACCTCCTGCACCAACACCTCGAACCCCGATGTGCTGATTGCCGCCGGCCTCGTCGCCAAGAAGGCGAACGAGAAGGGCCTCAAGCCCAAGCCCTGGGTCAAGACCTCGCTCGCTCCGGGATCGCAGGTGGTGACCGACTACCTCGTGAAGTCGGGCCTGCAGGAACACCTCGATGCGGTCGGCTTCGACCTCGTGGGCTATGGCTGCACCACCTGCATCGGCAACTCGGGCCCGCTCGCTGCGCCGATCAGCGCCGCGATCAACGGCAATGATATCGTCGCTGCCTCGGTGCTCTCGGGCAACCGCAACTTCGAAGGCCGCGTTTCGCCGGATGTGCGCGCCAACTTCCTCGCCTCGCCGCCGCTGGTGGTGGCTTACGCGCTGAAGGGCACCGTCACCGAAGACATCACCACCACCCCGATCGGGCAGGACCAGAACGGCAATGACGTGATGCTCGCCGATCTGTGGCCCTCGAACGCCGAGATCGCCGAACACCGCGCCGCCAATATCGACCGCTCGATGTTCGTCAGCCGCTACGCCAACGTCTACCACGGTGACGAGCACTGGCAGGCGATCACGGTCGAGCCTTCGGACACGTACCAGTGGCGCGCCGGTTCGACCTATGTCGCCAACCCGCCCTATTTCGAGGGCATGACCATGACCCCGGCGCCGATCACCGACATTGTCGATGCCAAGCCGCTGGCGATCCTCGGCGATTCGGTCACCACCGACCACATCTCGCCGGCCGGTTCGATCAAGGAAGACAGCCCGGGCGGCAAGTTCCTGATGGCCAACCAGGTCGCCAAGAAAGACTTCAACTCCTACGGCTCGCGCCGCGGCCACCACGAAGTGATGATGCGCGGCACCTTCGCCAATATCCGCATCAAGAACGAAATGGTGCCCGGCGTCGAAGGCGGCTTCTCGACCTATGGCGGCGAGACCATGCCGATCTACGACGCGGCGATGAAGCACAAGGAAGACGGCACCCCGCTCGTCGTAATCGGCGGCAAGGAATACGGCACCGGCTCCTCGCGCGACTGGGCGGCCAAGGGCACGATCCTGCTGGGCGTGCGGATGGTGATCGTCGAGAGCTTCGAGCGTATCCACCGTTCGAACCTCGTCGGGATGGGCGTGCTGCCTCTCCAGTTCAAGGAAGGCGACACCCGCCAGACCCTTGGCCTGAAGGCGGACGACACCTTCTCGATCCGTGGTCTGGCCGATCTGACCCCCGGTCAGGACGTGACGGTCGAGGTCACCCGCGCCGACGGATCGACCTTCAGCTTCACCGCGCTGTGTCGCATCGATACCGCAAACGAGATGGAATATTACCGCCACGGCGGAATTCTCCATTACGTTCTGCGGAAACTTGCTGCATAATCATGGTATGAACCACGCTCGCCCGTCCCTGCTTTCCGTTGCCGCCCTGCTGGCGCTGACGGCCTGCGGGGACGGGCGAAGCGGGACGGAGGAGCGCAAGCAATCCCCGTCCGCTGCGCCGTTCGGGTTCGAACTGGCGCTGGCAAGCACGGCAAACGCCGCCAATCCCGAACCGGCCGAAGCCGCGCCCGCGGCTGATCCCGCACCGCTGATTGCGCTTACGCCCGAAGAACTGGCGGCGCGGCTCAAGGCCGGCAACGTCCGCCTGATCGATGTACGCACCGATGCCGAAGTCGCCGAGGGCGTGATCCCCGGTGCCGAACATATTGCGCTCGACACGTTCGATCCCGCCGCCCTCGATCTGTCGGACGGGCGCGAGGTGGTGCTCTACTGCCGTTCAGGCCGCCGCTCGGCAATCGCGGGCGAAAAGCTGGCCGAGGCTACCGGCAAGCCGGTCGAACATCTCGAAGGCGGGATCCTCGCCTGGGAACAGGCCGGCCAGCCGCTCGCCCCGCGCTGACAGCGCGTCACTGACATAACGAAAAAGGGCGGCTCCCCCCGGAGCCGCCCTTTGCGCTTGCCCTCTCCACAGGGTGAGTGGCAGGCGTGACTGTCTGCGTAACCTCAGGCGTTCGGCGCGCCGGTGAACTTGCGGCGCCCGAGGATCGCTGCGGCGGCGAGGCCGAACAGGATCGTCATCGGCGGGGCCGGAACCTCGTGCCCGCCCGAGGAGCTGCTGCTGCCCGAGGAAGACGACGAGGACGAACTCGACGACGACGAGCTCGACGAGCTGCTGCCCGACGAGCTGCCGCTGCTGCTGCCGCTCGAGGACGTGCTCGACGATGACGAGGACGAGCTCGACGAGGAGGTGCTGCTGCTGGTGCTGCTCGTCATGTCGCCCGAGCTGGTCGAGCCGCCGGGATGGCCACTCGATCCGCCGCTGCTGCCCCCCGACGAGCTCGACGAGGAGCTGGACGACGAGGAGGAGGACGAGGAAGATGACGACGAGCTGGACGAGGACGACGAGCTCACGTTGCCGGACGAGGAGCTCACATTCCCCGACGACGACGAGACGTTGCCCGAGGACGAGGAGACGTTGCCCGAGGAGCTCGACACGTTGCCCGACGAGCTGGAGACATTCCCCGACGAGCTCGAAACGCGCCCGGTAGAGCTCGAAACCGCACCGGTCGAAGACGAGACTGCACCGGTCGAGGACGACACATTGCCGCTCGAGCTCGACACGCCGCCGGTGGAACTCGAAACCCGTCCGGTGGAGCTCGAAACTTCACCGGTCGAGGACGACACCGCACCCGTGGATGAAGACACGTTGCCCGAGGACGACACCGCGCCGGTCGAGGACGACACGTTGCCCGACGAGGAGACTGAACCGGTGCTCGACGAGATCGCGCCCGTCGTGCTCGAGCTCGAAACCTGACCCGTGCTCGAAGACACCGCGCCGGTCGAGGACGAGCTCGAAACCTGGCCGGTCGAGGAGCTGATCTGCCCCGAAGACGAGGTGGTCGAAGAACTGATCTGGCCGGACGAGGAGGTCGAGGTCGAACTGATCTGGCCCGACGAGGAGGTCGAGCTTACCTGACCGGACGACGAGGTCGTCGAGGTCGAATTGTCGATATCGATGATGATCCCGCTGGTGCCCGGACCGCCGCTGGTGCTGGTGGTTGTCGAGACCGAGACGGTGCCCGAGGACGAACCGCCGCCACCGAAGAAACCGCCGAAGAAGCCGCCGCCGAAACCGCCGCCAAAGCCGCCGCCGATGATCGGCGCGCTGGCGAAACCGCCGCCACCCGAAATCGGGGAAGCGGGGGCAGCGGTGCGGGCATGTAGGCGATCTGCTGGAGCGGCGGGCATTCGACCGGATCGGCATAGGCCTGCACCACGCCGGCCGGCATTGCGGCGGCGCCGGGCACCACCGGCTGGCATTCGATCGTGCGCTCAACAATCCGGCGACGACGCTCTTCCGGGATGATGCGCTCGCGCGTCTTGATGTAGCGCGCACCGGTCACCGGATCGACGGCGATCAGCTTGCCATCGATGTTGGTGGTGTAATCCGGCGCCTGGGTGTTCATCGGCTCAGCCATGCGGACAGCGCCGCCTTGCAGCAGTGCCACACCCGCCGCAGCGGCAGAAAGCTTCGCAATGGCCAGTTTGAGCGACATCGTCGTTACCCTGTTTGCTTGCGGGCAAGGATTGCGGACAGCCCGCACCTCTCCCAATTCCAGAGTTCACTTGATGTGAGGACACCCGCTGCGGCAATCGGGTTAACCATCGATTGCCTGTCCCAAAGCGGGAATCGCCCCGGAATCGCGATGATTTCGCGGGGGCTGTCCCGAACTGATACCGAAAACAGCGGCTGGTTAGCCGCGCGGGTTAACCATTATCGTCGAACAGCCCCGATTGCTGCGGGGGCGAATCCTTGGGCGGGGTCATCTCGAGATGTTCCCAACCCGCATCGTTGAGCACACGCCCGCGCGCGGTGCGGGCGACAAGGCCAAGCTGGATGAGATAGGGCTCGACCACATCCTCGATCGTGTCACGCGGTTCGGCAAGACCCGCCGCCAGCGTCTCGATGCCGACAGGGCCGCCCTTGTAGGTGGTGGCGATCATCGCGAGGTAGCGGCGATCCATCAGATCGAGGCCGAGCCGGTCGATCTCGAGCCGGGTGAGCGCCTCGTCCGCGACCGTGCGGGTGACCGAAGCACTGCCCGCCACATCGGCAAAGTCGCGCACCCGCCTGAGCAAGCGGCCGGCAACGCGGGGCGTGCCGCGGGAACGGCGAGCGATCTCGCGTGCGCCCTCGGGCTCGATCGCGAGGCCGAGCAGGCCGGCAGCGCGGGTCACAACCCGCTCCAGTTCGGCGTGGGTGTAGAAATTGAGCCGCACCGGAATGCCGAAACGGTCACGCAGCGGCGTGGTCAGCAGGCCCTGCCGCGTGGTCGCGCCGATCAGGGTGAAAGGCGGCAGGTCGATCCGCACCGAGCGCGCCGACGGCCCCTCGCCGATGATGAGATCGAGCGCGCGGTCTTCCATCGCCGGATAGAGCACCTCCTCGACCATCGGCGAAAGGCGGTGGATCTCGTCGATGAACAGCACGTCATGCGGTTCGAGATTAGTCAGCAGCGCGGCGAGATCGCCCGCCTTGGCGATGACGGGGCCGGAGGTGGCGCGGAAGCCCACACCCAGCTCGCCCGCGATGATCTGCGCCAGCGTGGTCTTGCCGAGACCCGGCGGGCCGAAGAACAGCGTATGATCCATCGCCTCGCCGCGTGCGCGGGCGGCCGCGATGAAGACCGCAAGGTTCCCCTTGGCTGCCTCCTGCCCGACGAACTCGGCCAACCGGCGCGGGCGCAGGGCCGCGTCCGGGTCACCCGGCTGGCGGGCGGGGGAGTGGAGGGGGGAGTCAGTCATAGTCTGGCTTGCCGTAAGCGTTTCCGATCCAGGCGAACAACAGCAAAAGCGGCCCCATCACCACTGTCGAGATTGCCGGAACGAGAAACGCCTGGAACACGATTGAACCGACGCTGTCGTGACTGAAGGTTTCATTTTGACTCAATCCGATCACGACCAAGTATGCCAGCCCAATGCCGGTGAACAGCCTGCGTCCCAGCGCGGTCTTTCGGGTCGCTCCCAAGACAATCGAAAGGTAGCCCCAGAAGCCGAACATCGCGGCAGCGACCACCATCCACGCCCAGATGGCCGGGTCATCCAGCCGATGCCAATGTCCCACGCCGCGCGCCGCATTGGTGTAGGCCAGCAGCGAAGCGAGCGACACGAGGCAAATCGCGCTGAGGATCAGACCGTTGCCGATGGAGGTCGAAGGCGTCACCGGATTTCGGGTCACGACGCGCGTCCCATCAACCCGCCGCCTTTTTCAGCGCCACGCGGATCAGATCGCCCTCGCTCGCGCCCTCGCCCAGCTCTTCCATTGCCCTCGCCACGGCTTGTGCTGCCACGGCAGGCTTGAAGCCGAGGTTCTCCAGCGCGCTCGCCGCGTCGGCGCCCTTGCTGCCTGCGGGGGCCGCCGCCGCGCTCACTGCAAAGCCGCCCGAGCCACCGGGCATGGCGCCGGCCTTGTCCTTCAGCTCGTTGACGATCCGGCCCGCCAGCTTCGGGCCCACGCCCTGCGCCCGCGCGACCATGGCCGCATCGCCGCGCCCGCAGGCGTCACGCAGTTCTCCGGTCGAGAGCGCGGAAAGGATCGCAAGGCCCACCTTGCTTCCCACCCCCTGCACCCCCGTCAGCAGCCGGAACCAGTCGCGCTCGGCCTGATCGGCGAACCCGAGCAGGCGCATATCGTTCTCGCTGACCTGCAATTCGGTGTGGACGGTGCAGCCCTCGCCCACCTCGCCAAGTGCGGCGAGCGTGCGGCGGGAGCAGTGGACGAGGTAGCCCACCCCGCCGACATCGACGATCGCCCAGTCCTCGCCGGTCGCATCGAGCCTGCCTGAGAGCTTAGCAATCATGTTTTGTTCCTGCCGCAAGGCCTGCCAAGCGTCCAGCCTTTATGGACAGATGCCCACACTTGCGCCAGATGGCATCCCATGAGCTGGAACACCTTCGGGCGCGTGCTGCGCTTTACCACCTGGGGAGAGAGCCACGGGCCTGCGCTGGGCGCGGTTGTCGACGGGTGCCCGCCGGGCCTCGCGATTTCCGAAGAGTTCATCCAGCCCTACCTCGATGCCCGCAAGCCGGGCACCAGCCGCTTCACCACGCAGCGGCGCGAGGATGATCTGGTGCGGATCCTGTCCGGCACCTTCGAGGGCAAGACCACCGGCACGCCAATCAGCCTGATGATAGAGAACACCGATCAGCGTTCCAAGGACTACTCCGCGATCGCCCAGTCCTATCGCCCGGGCCATGCCGACTACGCCTATGACGCGAAATACGGCATCCGCGACTATCGCGGCGGCGGGCGTTCCAGCGCGCGCGAGACGGCGGCGCGGGTGGCAGCGGGCGCGGTGGCGCGGCTGGTGATCCCCGAGGTGAGCATCACCGCCTATGTCTGCGAGTTGGGCGGCGACCGGATTGATCCGGCGAACATCGATTACGCCGAGATCGCCAACAACCCGTTCTTCTGCCCCGACGCGGCTGCGGCCAAGCGCTGGGAAGACAAGGTGGATGCCGCGCGCAAGGCCGGATCATCCCTCGGCGCGATTGTCGAATGTGTCGCCACCGGCGTCCCCGCCGGCTGGGGCGCGCCGATCTATGCCAAGCTCGACAGCGATCTGGCCGCCGCGATGATGAGCATCAATGCGGTCAAGGGCGTCGAGATCGGCGACGGGTTCGAAGCCGCGCGGCTAACGGGCGAGGAGAACGCCGACCGGATGCGTCCTGGAGCCGACGGCAAGCCCGAATACCTCGCCAACCACGCGGGCGGCACAGCGGGAGGCATTTCGACCGGGCAGCCGGTGGTGTGCCGCGTGGCGTTCAAGCCGACTTCGTCAATCCTCACCCCGGTGGAATCGATCAACTCGGCGGGCGAGGCGGTGGAGGTGGTCACCAAGGGCCGCCACGACCCCTGCGTCGGCATCCGCGGCACCCCGGTGGTCGAGGCGATGATGGCGCTGGTGCTGGCCGATCACAAACTGCTGCACAGAGGGCAGGTGGGGTAAGCGATAACGCGATGCTCCTATCGGCGGGCTAAACGTCCGGTCAGGTATCGGGCCACCACGCTGGAAAGAACCCACACGGCCACGAAGGCGAGCACCACCGCCACGGACTTGCCGTAGCCTGACGGGTCAGACACGATCCCGCGCTCGGTCAGTTGGCCGTGCCCCTTCAGGGCCAGTCGCAGCAGCGCGAAACCTCCCGAAAAGGCGACAAGGCCGATCACCGCCAGCGCGGTGGGCGAAGGGGCGTGACCTTGGCCGATCATCGCGGCGCGAAACCGGGCGAGCGCTGAGGCGACATTGCGCACGCCGTAGGCAAGCCCGGCCAGCAGCAGAACGCCGCCGATCATCACTCGCGTTCCCTGCCATTCGACCAGCGGCAGCAATCCGGCGGCAAGGCCGAATATGCCGATGTTGAGCAGCGCAGAATCGAGGGCATCTGTGGCATCGTCCAGCATTGAGGGTGCCGCCCCGCCGACCTGCCCCGCTGGCTGCGAGCGCACGGCGCGGACGACCGGGTCGCTGCCACCATCATCGTCGCCAGCTTCGTCGTCCCACTCGACCCACGCCGTTCCGTGGAAGATCTGCGGGTAACGCTGGTAGAAAGCATCGTCGTTGACCACGTTTCGCCCTGCCAGCGGGCGGATCATGTCCGGGTGCGGGCGGAACGGCGGATCGGTGATGGCGGCGCAATCCTTTTCCATCTCCGCATAATCGGCCGTCATCAGACTCTCGATTTCGAACGCGATCTCGCGGCGATGGTAGCTGCCGGCATGGAGGCGCTCGGCGATATGCTGGACCATCGCGGCTTCATCGCGTTCGTCGGCCGCCTCGCCCCGTGCCATCAGCATGAGATCCCAGCCCGGCTCGCAGCGCCAGAATACCGACAAGGCCGTGGCAAGATCGCAATCGTCATGCATCACGATCCACGCCAGCGGTTCAAGCCGGTTGGTCCAGTTGAAATCGAGCGCGGCGCGGTGCCATTCGTCCGGCCCGACCGTCGCCAGCCAATCGATATGGGCGCGGACATAATCGTCATCGTCGGGCTTGATCGTCGACAGCCAATCGGCGTCATCCAGTTTGCCGCTCATGCCCATATGCTCCCCGCAGATCAGGCCAAGGCCTAGACAGACAGTGGTTACGATCACGCTAAGCACGCGGAAATGCACATAAACGCCAAATCCGATTGGTTCCCACCGCTACGATTGAAAATTTCGATTTTCGCAATCGCACAAATCAACTTTTGTGCAGTGCAAAAATCACTATCTGGCGAGCCTGAGTTTCAACCTCTCTCCCAACCCCATCAACAAGGACTAACTCCACATGGGTATCATCGGTTCGACCATCCAGCCGTTCACCGCCACCGCGTTCCAGGCGGGCAAGGACTTCTTCACCGTCACCGACGCGGACCTCGCGGGCAAGTGGTCGGTGTTCTTCTTCTACCCGGCCGACTTCACCTTCGTGTGCCCGACCGAGCTGGAAGACATGGGCGAAAAGTACGCCACCCTCCAAGCGATGGGCGTCGAAGTCTACGCCGTCTCGACCGACACGCACTTCAGCCACAAGGCCTGGAGCGACACCTCGGACAAGATCGGCAAGCTGACCTTCCCGTTCCTCGGCGACCAGAACCACGTGCTGTCGAACAATTTCGGCGTGCTGCGTGAAGGCGTGGGCCTGGCTGACCGCGCGACCTTCGTGGTCGATCCGGACGGCGTGATCCAGATCATGGAAATCACCTGCGAAGGCGTGGGCCGCAATGCCAACGAACTGACCCGCAAGATCAAGGCCGCCCAGTATGTGCGCGCCAACCCCGGTCAGGTCTGCCCGGCAGCGTGGGAAGAAGGTGCGGACACCCTCGCCCCCTCGCTCGACCTCGTCGGCAAGATCTAAGGCTCAACGCCTCAAGAACCGGCCCGCGCGGGGCTCTCCCCCTCCCCCTCGCCCCGCACTGGCCGCAAATCCCCGAGAGCCATTTCAAGAGCACTCGGGTCGTAGCCGGGACCGGATGTCCCGCCCGCTCTCCCCCCCCTTTGTGGTGGGCGGCCCGCATCCGGTCCCGCGTTACCCGCTTACGGACCACATCCCCAATTCCCGCGCGCACCCGCCGCGCCATCGGAGGACACCCATGCTCGACGCCGCCATGCAGGCACAGCTCAAGCAATATCTCGGCAATTTGCGCGAAGGCGTGGAACTGGTCGCCTCGCTCGATGACAGCGAGAAGTCGCGCCAGACCCGCCAGCTGATCGAACAGATCGCCGCGCTGCACGATCTCGTCACCGCGCGTTTCGATGGCACCGATGCGCGCAAGCCCAGCTTCGTGATCCGCCGCGCATCGGACGCGAACAAGTGGGTGCGCTTTGCCGGCCTGCCGATGGGCCACGAGTTTACCTCGCTGGTGCTCGCGCTGCTGTGGGCGGGCGGCCATCCGCCCAAGGTCGATGCCGATCTGATCGAGCAGGTCCGCGCGCTTGAAGGCGATTACAATTTCGAGATGTTCTTCTCGCTGTCGTGCCACAACTGCCCCGATGTGGTGCAGGCGCTGACGCTGATGGCGCTCGAAAACCCGCGCATCCACGCGACGCTGATCGAAGGAGGCACCTTCCAGGAGGAAGTCGAGCGCCGCGACATCATGGCCGTGCCCGCGACCTTCCTCAACGGGGAGCCGTTCTACAACGGCAAGATGGAACTGGCCGAAATCCTCAGCCGTCTCGACAAGAATGCCGACGCCAAGCAGGCTGAAAAGCTTGCGGCCAAGGCGCCGTTCGAGGTGCTGGTGGTCGGCGGCGGCCCGGCAGGTGCAGCGGCGGCGGTCTATACCGCACGCAAGGGCTTCCGCACGGGCATCGCGGCCGAGCGCTTCGGCGGGCAGCTGATGGATACGCTCGGGATCGAGAACCTCCCCGGCACGCCTTACACCGAAGGGCCGAAGCTGACCGACAGCCTGAAGCAACACGTCGGCGAATATGACATCGACCTGATGGACCTCGCCCGAGCGGTCGAACTGCGCGCCGCCAAGGACGTCGGCGGTTATCACGAGGTGGTGATGGCCAACGGCGCAACCCTGCGCGCCCGTTCGCTGATCCTCTCGACCGGTGCGCGCTGGCGCAATCTCGGCGTGCCGGGCGAAGCGGAGTATCGCAACAAGGGCGTGGCCTATTGCCCGCACTGTGATGGCCCGCTGTTCAAGGGCAAGCGCATCGCGGTGATCGGCGGCGGTAACTCCGGCGTCGAGGCGGCGATCGACCTTGCGATGATCGTCGGCCACGTCACCCTGATCGAGTTCGACACCAAGCTGCGCGCCGACGAAGTGCTCCAGCGCAAGCTGCGCTCGATGGCCAATGTCGAGATCATCACCAACGGCCAGACCACCGAGATCCTCGGAGAGAACGGCAAGGTCAGCGGCCTCGTGGTCAAGAACCGCGCCAACGGCGATGAACGCCGCATCGAACTCGAAGGCGTGTTCGTGCAGATCGGCCTCGTCCCCAACACCGAATGGCTGCGCGAGACGGGTCTCGAACTGTCGAAGTTCGGGGAGATCGTGATCGACGATCACGGCGCGACCAACATCCCCGGCATCTACGCCGCGGGCGACTGCACCACCGTGCCGCACAAGCAGATCGTCGTCGCCATGGGCGAAGGCGCGAAGGCAGGCCTTGGGGCGTTCGACTTCCTGATCCGCAACGAACCGGTCGAGGATATCGCCGAGGCAGCCTAGGCTTCAGTGCAATACATTCCCAAAGGGGCGGGTTCCTGTTGAGGAGCCCGCCCTTTTCTGTTGGCCATCACGTGCGTCTAGCAAGCAGAAACGGTAAAACTTCAGGCCGTTGCGAACACATAGGCCAAGCCAAGACAGACCCCCATGAACGCACCAATTGCGGCAAACCACCAGTTGACTGGCGGATTGCTTTGGGGTGGCGACCATAGGGGTTTATCGAATTCTTCCAGACCCTTGAGGCGCTTCTTGTTAAGCGGCACCGCTTTGAAAGGTTTCTTGAAGCTCGCCATCGCCGTGCCTGCTTCTCCGTCTCATTCGTATGAAGGCCTGAAAGGCTTCGCAATCCATCGATATGAAATGTCGGGAGAATATAGCATGCACCTGTTCGGCTGCAAAATCCCCCTGCTAATCGCCTCACTCAATCAATAGCCGCGTATTAATCGATTGGACGCTTCATCCCGAAAGCGTCATTCTCCTCCCATAGGCTACGCGCACAGGCACGAGTCTGAGACTTTTCCCAATGCGAGAGGAGACATCATCATGGATGCCAAAACCGGAGATATCAGCGGCTGTCCGTTCCACGGATCGGCCCAGACCCGCAGCCTGCTGGGCCGCACCAACCGCGACTGGTGGCCCGAGGCGATGCAGCTCGACATCCTCACCGAGCAGGGCAAGAGCGCCAATCCCTATGGCGAGGATTTCGATTACGCCGAGGCGTTCAACACGCTCGATTACGCCGCATTGAAGGCCGATCTCACCGCGCTGATGACCGACAGCCAGCCGTGGTGGCCGGCGGACTACGGCCACTATGGCCCGTTCTTCATCCGCATGGCGTGGCACGCGGCGGGCACCTATCGCACCGGTGACGGGCGCGGCGGTGCGGGCAGCGGCCAGCAGCGCTTTGCTCCGCTCAATTCCTGGCCGGATAACGGCAACCTCGACAAGGCGCGCCGCCTGCTGTGGCCGATCAAGCAGAAGTACGGCAAGAACATCAGCTGGGCTGACCTGTTCATCCTCGCCGGCAATGTCGCGATCGAAAGCATGGGCGGGCCGGTGTTCGGCTTCGGCGGTGGCCGTGCCGACGTGTTCGAGCCCGAAAGCGTCTACTGGGGCACCGAAGAACAGTGGGTCAACGAAGGCGTTGCCACCCGCATCCAGCCCAAGGAAGGCATGGCGCTGGAAAACCCGCTGGCGGCGATCCAGATGGGCCTCATCTACGTCAACCCCGAAGGCCCGGGCGGCAATCCCGATCCGCTCGAAAGCGCGCGCGACATGCGCGAAACCTTCGCCCGCATGGCGATGAACGACGAGGAAACCGTGGCCCTCACCGCAGGCGGCCACGCCTTCGGCAAGGCCCACGGCGCCGCCCCGGCAAGCACCTTCGGCGGCTCGCCCGAAAGCGAATCCCTCGAACTCCAGGGCTTCGGCTGGCTGGTCGATCAGGACGAGATCAACGCCGGTCACATCACCACCTCGGGGATCGAAGGCAGCTGGTCGAACAACCCGACCGCGTGGAGCCACGATTACTTCCGCCTGCTGTTCAAGTACGACTATGAACTGGTGCACAGCCCGGCTGGCGCGCAAATGTGGACGCCGATCAACCCTGCGCCGGAGGACATGGCCCCCGACGCGCGCGACCCGAACAAGCGCGTGCCGACGATCATGACCACCGCCGACATGGCGCTGAAGATGGACCCGGAATATCGCAAGATTTCCGAACGTTTCCTCGCCCATCCCGAACAGCTCGACGATGCCTTCGCCCGCGCGTGGTTCAAGCTGTGCCACCGCGATATGGGGCCGAAGATCCGCTACATGGGGCCGGAAGTCCCCGCCGAAGACCTGATCTGGCAGGACCCGGTGCCCGCCGGCACCATGCCGTCGGATGCCGAAATCGCCCGCTTCAAGGCGGCGATCCTCGGTTCGGGCCTGTCGGTCAGCGAGCTGGTCAAGGCGGCCTGGGCCTCGGCCTCGACCTACCGCAATTCGGACCACCGCGGCGGCGCCAACGGCGCGCGGGTGCGGCTGGCTCCGCAAAGCGGCTGGGCGGCCAATGATCCGGCGGAACTCGCCAAGGTGCTCGGCGTGATCGAACAGCATCGCGGCAGTCTCAGCATGGCCGATGCGATCGTGCTGGCCGGTTCGGCTGCGGTCGAGAAGGCGGCGAAGGACGCCGGCTTCGACGTGACCGTGCCGTTCACCGGCGGGCGCGGCGATGCCACCGCCGAACAGACCGACGCTGCCAGCTTCGAGGCGCTGGAGCCGTTTGCCGATGGCTTCCGCAACTACCTCAAGACCAAGGCGGTCGTCCGCACCGAGGAAATGCTGATCGACAAGGCGCACCTGCTGGGCCTCTCGATCCCCGAACTGACCGTGCTGGTCGGCGGGATGCGGGTGCTCGGCGCGAACAGCGGCAACACCAGGCACGGGGTCTTCACCGACCGCGTCGGCACGCTCACGCCGGACTTCTTCCGCAACCTGCTCGACATGGGCACCAAGTGGGCTCCGGTCGATGGCAGCGGTGACGAGGAATATGTCGGCACCGACCGCACCACCGGTGCGGAGAAGTATCGCGCCACCCGCGCCGACCTCGTGTTCGGCTCGAACTCGATGCTGCGTGCCCAGGCCGAGGTCTATGCCGAGGCCGGGAACGAGGGCAAGTTCGTGTGCGACTTCATCTCGGCCTGGAACAAGGTGATGAACGCCGATCGCTTCGATCTGCGCTGCGCCAAGTATCACTGAGCCCTGATCACCTCCGATCAGGGTCGCAAGGGGCCTCCGGTAGCAATACCGGAGGCCTTTCTTGTGGCAACTGCATGACTGATCTGCCGCGCGGCAGATGCGGCACCTTGGTGTGCGAAAAACATTAATGACTGATTCAGAGATTCAGCCTAAATCGCTGATATCGAGCAGGGTTTTTTGCTACAGGGCCGCAATCATGTTGCTGATTGACCCCGTCTCGGTGCCGCGACTGGCCGAGAGGTATCCGCACGCGCCGGGACGATTGTCACATTTTCTGGCTGCCGAGCCGCTGCTCGGATCCGCTTCGCTCGCCTATGCCGCGCGCGTCCTGCCCTCGCACCAGATCGAACGGCGGTCTGAACATGACGGGGCGGATGACGCTGCGGATCGCGCGGCAGACTCCGGGCCTGATCCGGCGGAGATCATCGCCGCCGGAGGCCCCGAGCGCGGCAGCATCGTCATCCACGCAATCGAGCAACTGCGGCCCTATCGTCGTCTTGTCGACCGGCTGCTGGCCGAACTCGCTCCGGTGATCGCGCGCGCCACTGGTCGGATGCACGAACCCACCGCGCGGGTGATCCTCACCGCGCCGGGTGCACCGACACCGTTCCACTTCGACAACCGCTACAACATCCTCTTCCAGCTCTCCGGCGACAAGGTGATCGCCGCCTATCCGGCGACACCGCCATTCCTCGATCTTGACCGGCGCGAGGCCTGCCTTGCCGGAGAGGGCAACCGGCTGGCGTGGAACCCGAGCTTCGCAGCGCAGGGCGAGCAGCACCTGCTTTCGCCGGGTGAGGCGCTGTTCCTGCCCCATGCTGCACCGCACTGGGTGCGCGCCGGGATGGGTGCCTCGGTGGCGCTATCGCTGACCTGGCAATGCCGCGCCAGCCGCCGGCTCGACGATGCCCTGGCGCTCAATCCGGTGGCGCGGCGGATCGGGCTTGCACCCTATGATCCCGCAGCAGCACCCGCTCCGCCACCGCTGCGCGCAGTGGCGGGCCGCATCGGACGCAGTCTCAATCTTCTCTAGGATCAGGCCGGAAGCGCAAGGTGCTTCGCGCCGAACACCGACTGCCAGCTGGCGATTTCGTCCACCACTGCCTCGTCAAGCGCGTGCATCAGATCGGCCGCAGCGGCATAGGTGAGCGCGCTTTCGGCCCCCGTCAGCAGCAGGTTCATACGCGCCTCGATCTCGCCGAGCTTTTCCGCCGCGACCCGCGAAATCGCGCCGAAGCGCTCGAAATCCCCGAAGTAGCGGATGCCCGCAAGGTTCGCGCCGAGCGTCGGGAAGGCGACACCGAGGAAGGTGAACAGGGCCGAGAGATCGCTGGCCAGATGCTTGGGCAACAGCCCGCCGATCCCGCCGGACTTGAGCAAGAGATAGGCGAGCACCGAGGCCACAGCGAGGACGAAGCAGGTCTCGGCCGCGCGGTCGAGCTGGCGGTGGACAGTCTCGAGCCGCTGCGCCTTGAATTCGTGATAGGCGCGCTGGCTGGTGACATGGGGCAGCGCCACTTCGGCAAGCCCGGCGCGCAGGTAGGCGCGCGTTACCTTGACCTGCGGCAAGCCGACATCGCGCAGTGCGTGGCGAGCGAAATGTTCGGGCCACTGGCCGCGGTCGCCTCCGCCATGCGCGGCGTCCTCGTCAGCCTCTTCGCTGTTGCGCGGCCAGCGGCCGGTCGGCCGGGCCACACCGAGCAACAGCAGCGATGGGGCGTGGCGCAGATATTCGGCCACGCGCCGCAGTTCGAACCAGCGCCCGTGCCAGGCGCGCCGCGAACCGGCGATGGTCAACACCACGATCCCCAGCAGCAGCAAGAGCTCGGCCACGGCGAACAGCCACTTCACCTCGCCCATGCCCGCCGGCAGGTACGCCAGACCGACAATCACCGCGAGCGTCGCCAGCACGAAGTTGACGCACATCCCGCTGCGATAGGCATCGGCAAGGCGGCTGGCGATGCCATCGGCCCAGGCGAAGGCCGGGAGCATCTCGTCGGCGAGTTGGGCAGCGACTGCCTCATCCGCGCCGGGCATGGCCCGCGCCGCAGCGATAACCCGCGCGCCGCTGCCGCTGGCGATGGCCTCGGGCGCTTCGTAATGGGCCACCATCGAGCTGAACCACCCGGCAATCCCGCCGCCGCCAAAGGCTCGCTCGATCCGGCGGTAGAAGCCGAACAGACGGCTGCTGCGCGGATGCCAGACCTCGCGGGTCAGCTGCGCCGGGCTCCACCCCTCAACCACCATCGCAGCGCGGATGATCGCGGTCAGCCGCGCCAGATCGGGCGAATCGGCCGGCCCGCCGGCAATATGCCCGAGCTCTTCCGGGCGGGTCATGATGCGCCAGGCTTCGGGCGCGGCAGGATCGATCAGCAGCACCGGCGTACCCATCGTCAGCGCGGTGACGACCGTGTGACCAGTGCCGCCGGGCAAGTTCGAAACCTTCCCGTCCCACACCGCGATCATCAGATCGGTGCGCTCGATCATCACCCGCCCGGCGAGCGCGACATTGTCCGACGCCAGCGCCTCGAACGCACGGATGGCGGCGCGGTCTTCGGGATCGGCGAGGGTCGCAAGCCATAGCGCCTCGACCTCGTCGTCGCGGTCCGCTAGCTCGAACAGCTGCGCGCGGACGGTGAGCGAGCGGATCGCAGCGGCGTGCGCCTCGACTGCGGGATCGCTCGTCGGCCTGCCCGCCAGCAAAGCCTCCGCATCGGCCAGCGTGGCAGGATGGGCGTTGATCGCGCAATTGAGCGCCGCGCCGAAAGGCAGCGGCACCGCCAGTTCCCAGCCGCGCTGCACGGCGAGATCGGCGGCGATCTGATCGGTGCCATCAACCATCAGGCTGTGCAACCGGATCGCCCCCTGCGTATCGGGCAGCCCCGCAGCAATGGTGTCGATCCGCGTGAACAGCGTCTCGAGCGCGGTCGCGATCGCAGCGCGGTGCGCGGCATAAGACGGATTGGACGCGCGGTGGCCGGTGATCCCCAGCGCGAGATGCGGCTGCCAGTTGTCGCGAATACGGGTTCCGACACTGGCAGCATGGGTTGCAGGCATCGGCACCTCGTCGTCTCCCCCCGGCCCGGAGGGCACCTGGTGTCCATAAGCCTTTGTCTTGCCCGCTTTCAAGCCCCGAGGCGGCACAACCCAGCGGTTTGACCTTGAGCCTTCGAAGGCGCATGATTGGGGCAGTGTTGCAGTGGGGGACTGGCGATGCGGCGATTTCTGGCATTGGTGATGAGCGGGCTGGTGGCACTGGCCCTTCCGGCGGTATCGGCCCGGGCCCAGAACGACCCGCCAGCCGAACCGGTGGCCGATGCGCCGATCCCGCGTGCCTATCCATCAAGCACAGATGACCGCGCAAGGCCCGACAAGCCTGCCGATCAATTTGCGCGTGAACAAGCGCAGGCCGACAGCGATGCCGAAGCCTGCGCTGCGGGCGATCAGGTCGCCTGTACTGCGGTCGGCACCGCCTTTCTGACCGGCACCGGCCGCACGCAAAGCCGCCCGGTGGCCGAACTGTTTTTCCGCCGGACTTGCAACGCGGGCGAGGGCGGCGGATGCTACCGGCTTGGTCAGCTGCTTGTGACGCTGGGCGAACCGGCCGACGACCAGATCGCCGCGATGTTCCATGTTCGCGCCTGCCGCCTCGGCACGCTTGAAGGGTGCGAGGCCGAGGCCGATGACATAGCCGCAGGCGTGCTCGCTCCGCCTGATCCCGCGGCTGCCGAAGCGCTGCGCCGCGCCACCTGCGCCAAGGGCAGTGCCTCGGCCTGTCGCACATTGGCATCGGCGCTCATCAGACCGGATCGCAGCGAGGAAGAAAAAACCGATGGCCGCGCGCTGATCGACCGGTTGTGCCGCGCCGGCGATGCCGAGGCCTGCAGCACAGCAGTCACGCACTGGCGCGATATCGAGGCCGAACCGCAGGTCAAGACGCGCGAATACGAGGCGCTTGGCTGTGCTGCTGGCGATGCTCAGCCATGCACTGATCTTGGCCGGCAGGCGCTGCGCGAAGGCACCACCGAGGAGACCCGCGCTGCGGCCTTGGCGTGGTATGACCGCGCCTGCACGCTGGCCTCCTACCACTGCGAAACGGCCGCCGATATCCGTGCCCAGCCGCAGCGCGAGCGCGATTGTGCGGCGGGTGATCAGGCAGCCTGCATCGCGCTTGGCAAAGTCTATTCGAAAGCAGGCAGCCCGCTTCAGGACAAGCCGCGCGCACTCACGCTGCTCGCGCCCGCGTGCGAACAGGCCCGGGATGCAGCGGTGATCGGCGAGGTCTGCCAGCTCGCAATCGAGAGCCTGTTCGAACAGTGGGACACCGGCACGCCCCCCGAACCCGAGCGCGCTGAGGCTTATCTCACCCGGGCCTGCAATGCGGCGGCAAATGATGCCTGCGTGCTCCTGGCCAAAGAGCTCGAGAGCGGCGCCCGTCTGCGCGCCGATGTGCCGCGCGCATTGTCGATGAAGGCGGATCTGTGTGATGCCGGGAATGAATCTGCCTGCAACGATCTCCAAGCCCGGATTGCCGAGGATCCGGCGACACCGCTGGCGCTGGCGAACAGCGATTACATCCCCGAATTGACCCCTGAGGAAAGGGACGCGTTGGCCGAGGCCAGAGCGCGCGATGCGGCGGAATTCAATGCGCGGCGCTGCACCAGCACAAGCGTAGTGTTCATGGGAACGACCTATACCGACAGGCTTTGCGATAAGGTCATGAGGGTGATCAACGGGTTCAAGGTCGCGCCCGGCAGCACGCCGTGGCAGGCGCTGTTGTGGAGGCCAGCAACCTTCAAGGGGGCACCGCTTTCACCGCAGGACCGGGTGCTTTGCGGTGGCTCGGTAATCCGCGACGGCTGGGTGCTGACCGCAGCACATTGCGTCAACGACAAGGCCATGGGCGGAGTGCCAGTCCAGACCGCCGGACACAGCATCCGCCTGGGCCTTACCAATGCGTTGGGTGACGAGGGTTATAGCTATCCGATCATCGCGACCTTTAAGCATCCAGAATACAACCCGAAGCTGCTGGCGTTCGACATTGCGCTGATCCGATACGATCCTGCGCGCGGCAAACGCGGCAGCGATGCCCGCCCCCCGGCACGCATCCGGCTAGACCCGGTGCCGCTGGCAAGGCGCAAGGTCGAGGCTCTCCCGATTGTGGCGACCTATGGATGGGGCCTGACCAAAGTGCGCGGCGGTGCCATCCCCGATGAACTGCGCGGCGGACGGGTCCGCTTGCGCGACACGACAGCCTGTACAAACGAGACAAGGTTTACCGATGCCAAACGGCGGGATTCGGTGTTGTGCGCCGATGAATTGCGCGCCGTTGATGGTGGGCAGGCATGCGGGGGCGATAGCGGCGGGCCGCTGATCAGTTATAGCGATCCGGACAAGGTGCCGACCCTCATCGGCGTGGTGAGCGGCGGCGTCGAATGCGGCACGCTTGGCAAGCCAAGCCGCTATATCCGCGTTGCGCATCCGCTGGTGCAGAAGTGGTTGAGGGAGACCTTGCCTCCCGCTGGTGCGCGCCAGACCCCTGCCAGGTCGCGCTAGACCCCCGCTTGGGGGTGGCCCGCGCCATGTTCCACGTGGAACATGACGCGGGTCGGTATCCGCTTATTCGGCCGCAGGAGCGGCTTCTGCGGCTGCACCGTCGGCAGCCGGAGCATCAGCAGCCGGGCCAATCGGATTGCCGGTCGGGTCAAGCCCTTCGGCGGCCGCAGCGGCTTCGTCAGCGGCAGGCGCTTCAGCCGGAGCCATTTCTTCGGTCGCCGCCGGAGCCGCTTCTTCTTCCTTCTTGCCGCCACATGCGGCGAGCGCCAGCGCAGCGCCGGTCACAACTGCGAACGTCACAATCTTCTTCATGATGAATTCCCCCTTCAAAGCACCCCTTAGGGCCGCGCAAGAGCTATCACGACCCGAGCCGTGAAAGCAAATCCTTGAAGCCCGCCTCGCCCCGCAGCGGATCGAGCAGCGGGTCATTAGGGGCGAAGAGCAATCCCGGATCGCGCGCGACATAGGCCTGCTGCAAGCGCGCCAGCGCTTCATCCGGCGCGCCGCGCTGTGCCAGGATCTGACCCTGCTGATACAGGCTTGCATCGCCATACTGGTCGATCAGCGCCGCATAGGCCGCATCCGCTGCGGCGGCATCGCCCAGCTGGCCCGCCGCGATCGCCTTTGCCGTCAGCGAGAACACCTGAACCGGTTCCTTGTCCGCCGCTGCGAGTGCGCCAGCGGCATCGCCCATCATCAGCCGCGCGTTGGCGATACCGAAATTGGCGCTGGTCATGCTCGGATTGATCGCCAGCGCCCGCTCCATCCGGGTGATGAGCAGAGGGTAATCACGCGCAAACAGCGCAATATAGCCCGCCGCGAGGAAGGCACGGGCGTTGAGCGGATCGAGTTCGATCACCCGCTCGATCATCTGCTTGGCCACGGCCTGTTCGCTGGCATTGCCATAGGAATTGAACATGGCCACGCCGCGCAGAATATCGGCATCGCCTGCCGCCAGCTGCTCGGCCGCGCGATAATGCACTGCGGCCTGCGCGCGCTTGAATTGTCCGTTGTTGAGGGCGAACCCCAGCGCGGCCTGCCCCCGGGCAAGCTTGGGCTCGATGGCAATCGACCGCTCTGCCGCAGCGATCGATTGCACATAGAGCTGGCGGGCTTCCTCGGCCGCATTGGCAGCATTGGCCAGCGACGCCAGCATCGTTGCCCGCATCGCGTGTGCGGCGGCATAGCCCGGATCATCAGCCACTGCCGCATCGAACTGCGCCAGCGCCGCGCGGTCGGTGTCTTCGCCCGCGGACAGATCGTAGAATGCAAGGCCGCGCAGGAACGCCTCGTAGGCGGCGACGGATTTGGTGCCGCCGATCTCGGCCTGTGCGGCGGCGGCCTGCTTGGCCTCGCCCTCGGTCGCGATCTGGGCGACGAGCGAGACCGCCACGGTCTGCGCGATTTCGGATTGCACCGCAAAGACATCTTCCAGCGCGCGGTCATAGGTTTCGGCCCAGCGCACCAGCCCGCCCTCGATTTCAATCAGCTCGGCGGTGACCCGCACCCGCGCGGTATCCCTCTGCACGCTGCCGCGCAGAATATGACCCACGCCAAGCTTGCGGCCAATGGCGAAATCATCTTCGCCCTCGATCGCCGAGGAGGAGGTCGGCGCGGCGACGTTGAGGCGCGGATTGCGCGCCAGCACAGTCCGCAATTCGCGCGCCAGCCCGTCAGAGAAATACTTCTTTTCCGGATCGCCGGTCTGGTTGGCGAAGGGCAGCACCACCATCGAGATCGCGGCATTGGCGGGGCTGCCGAACATGCCGAACTGCCATGCGCCCAGCAGGCCGGCGCCCACCGCAACACCAGCTCCGCCCAGCATCAACGTGCGCCGCGAAAGCGCCAGAGCGGGCGCAGGCGTGGATGGCTGGGGCTGAGCCGGGGTGGGCATGGGCCGAACGGGCACCGGCCTTTCCGCTCCACCCCCGATCCGCGCGCGCACCGCGACGAGGATCCGTTCCGCTTCGGGGCTGGCGGGCTTGCCGTCCCACCCGCTGATGTCGAGCAGCTGGAACTGGCGGAAACCGAGCGGGGCAAAAGTCCCGTCGATGCTGAGCGGCACGAGGCATCCGCGCTCGCGCCCGCGCTGCGCCTCGTCACGCACCCAATGGGATTCGACCGAGGTCGCCGACCACAGCACCACCACGCAATCCGCGCCTTCGAGCGTCGCCTCGGTGGTCTGGAGATAGTTCTCCCCGCCCTCCAGCCGCCCGTCCCACCATACGGCATAGCCCTGTGCTTCAAGCAGCGCGATCACCGGCTGTGCATGGGCAAGATCGGTGCGCGAATAGCTGAGGAAAATCAGCGGGCGCGCGTCGGCCTGACCGGCGGAAGCGGGGTCTGTTTCGCTGCTGTCCACTGCCTCGCCCCCCTTTCATACCAAAGCCTTGCGTGCCCTTAGCTACAGCCAAACCGCCCCTTGCGCCAAGGGGGGATGCACGATTGTGATTGACGGCCGCTCTGGTTGATATAAATATGATATCATAATTATATCGAATTGGAGATTCGCAATGACGCTTTCCGATACCCCCTCTCTCAATCGCAGCCGGGAAGTTCCGGCGAGCACGCAGAGCGGCTATGTGATGCTGCTGGTCTCGCTGATCATGGTGCTTCTGGCCGGGTGGCTGTTCGTCAACGCGGTCGCGGGTCAGGGCGAACCCGATGGCCTGCTGGTGATCGGCGCGCTGATTACGGGCTTTACCGGCCTGTTCATTCTGACCGGCTTCTACATGATCAACCCCAACGAAGCCGCCGCGATCCAGCTGTTTGGCGCCTACAAGGGCACCGACCGGACCGAGGGTCTGCGCTGGGTGCTGCCGTGGCTCGCCCGCAAGAAGATCGCGGTGCGCGCCAACAACGTCATTTCGCAGACCATCAAGGTCAACGACGCGCGCGGCAATCCGATCGAGATGGCAGCCCAGGTGGTGTGGCGCGTGACCGACACCGCGCAGGCGCTGTTCGACGTCGACGACTACCGCGAATTCGTCACCGCCCAGATCGAGGCGGCGGTGCGGTCGATCGGCTCGCGCTATCCCTATGACGATATCGAGCACCTCGAAGTCACGCTGCGCGGCAACCACGAGGAAGTGGGTGTGGAGCTGCGCGCGGCGCTGATCGAGCGTCTGTCGGTGGCCGGCATCACGGTTGACGAATGTGGCCTGACCCACCTCGCCTATGCCCCCGAAATCGCCGGCGCGATGCTGCGCCGCCAGCAGGCCGAGGCGGTGATCTCGGCGCGCAAGAAGCTGGTCGAAGGCGCGGTGACGATGGTCGAGATGGCGCTCACCCAGCTCAGCGAAAAGGACGTTGTCCACCTCGACGACGAGCGGCGCGCCGCGATGGTCTCGAACCTGATGGTGGTGCTGTGCGGCGAGCGCGACACCCAGCCGGTGGTCAACGCAGGCAGCCTCTACTGACCCAGCCATGCCCGCCAAGAAAGCCTTCCCCCTGCGCCTCGATCCGGCGCTGCACGATGCGGTCCAGCGGCTCGCCGATGCCGAGCTGCGCAGCGTGAATGCCGAGATCGAGGTGCTGCTGCGCGAGGCGCTCAGCCGGCGCGGGGTGAAGGTGGCGCGCAGCACGGCCCCAAAGCGCGGACGCCCGCCGGGGTCAGGCGGCGAAGGAGACAGCAATGCGTGAAGAAGACAAACCCTTCGTGCTCTACCGCAAGAGCGCGTTCAGCTTCACCATCACTCCGCGCGGCGTGAAGGGCTGGACGCAGTTTGCCGTGTGGATGGCGCTGCTGGTACCGCTGCTGGTGTGGTTCGACGGCTATTCCGCCGCGCACGCCGGGGGGCCGGGCTTTGCCAAAGGCATGGCGCTGTTCATCGGCGGAATGCTGTTCTGGACCGTGGGCGGCATCATGTGGATGCGCGCCCGTGCCGAGGTCGTCGATCTCGCCGAAATGCTCAAACAGAAGCGCGAAACGGAGCGCAAAGAGCGCGGCGGACGCTAACTCCGGCTGATCCGATAGGCGCGCGCGGGATCGCAGGGCGCGCCGGGTTCGATCATGCGGCAGGTGCAGTCCGCCGCTACCAGTTCACGGTAAAGCCGGGTGAACACCGCCGCATACCAGCGGAACAGGCTGTCAGGCGGCATCATCGGATCACCGGCCGCGCTGCGATCGATGGTGAAGCGCCATGCGCCCTGCGGCGTGAAGACCCCGGCCCCGATGAAGGTCCAGGCATGCTGCCGGATCGCCGCCATCAGCAGCGGCGCCGCAAGCGATGCGGGTAGGCGGCGCAGCAGCCACGCGGCCGCGCGCGGGATGCGGTGCGCGATGATATAGTCCGCCGTGCGCTCCCCCGCCTGTTCGGCAATATCCAGCGCCCCCATCGGCGCGTGCAGCGCGAGCCAGCGGTGGAGCCTGAGCGCCTGCACCTCGGGGATCATATGTTCGCCCGATGGCAGCGAATGGATTTGCGCATCGACGAGGATGGCGCGAGTTTCGGCCTTGCCGAGCAGCTCCTCCATCACCGCCACAGCCTGCAGGATCGCGTTCGGCCCGATCAGCGCGCCTGACCGGCGACGGCCACGGATGCGCGTCTCATTAGACATCGATCCGATCCCGCCGGCGCTCTTCACCCCGCTGCTTCATCTGCTCGCGCACTGCCTCGCGGCGTTCCTGCGCCTGCGCGGCGCGATCGGCAGCGGTTTCCCAGTCGCTCGCCGCATCGATTGCGGCAGCGCGGCTTTCGTCGAAGTGGAATTCGACCTTCTTCGCGGTCTGCGGCCCCCAGTAGCCCGCCTTGCCGAGATCGTAGAACGTCCGCTTGAAGCCAGCGCGCAGGAAGGCCCACAGGCATCCCAGCAGATAGCGCCGCCGGAACCCGGTACCGCGCCACGGATAGTGGAACAGCGCCTTCTGCATATAGAACCGGCGGTAGTTCTTCATCACGCCGTTGAGCAGTTCCCCGCGCTCCATCGCTGCGGGCTTCATGATCGGGGTGACGAAGTTGTACTTGCTGAAATCGTGGACCTCGACCTGGTCCTTCAGCGTCTCGAACAGCGGGGTATAGGGCCACGGCGTGTACATCGCCCAATTGGCGAGATCGGGCTGCCAGTCCCACGCCATGCGATAGGTTTCCTCGAGCGTCTCGGGGGTCTCGTTGTCCAGACCGACAATGAATTGCGCTTCCACGAAGATATCGGCATCGCGCAGCAGCTTGATCGCCTGCTTGTTCTCCTCGACCTTGGTTTCCTTGTTGAAGCGGTCGAGCTTCATCTGCGCCGCCGCTTCGGTGCCGAGGCTGACATGGACAAGGCCCGCCTTGCGGTAGAAGGGCAGCAATTCCTTGTCGCGGTAGATATCGGTGACGCGGGTGTTGATCCCCCACTTCACCTTGTCGGGCAGACCACGATCAATCAGTTCCTGACAGAACTTGATGAAGGCCTTGCGGTTGATGGTCGGTTCCTCGTCGGCGAGGATGAAGAAGCCGACACCGTGCTTTTCGTGAAGCTCCTGAATTTCGTCGACCACATCCTTGGGGTCGCGCACGCGGTAATCGCGCCAGAACTTCCATTGCGAGCAGAACGAGCAGGTGAAGGGGCAGCCGCGCGCGAGGTTGGGGATGGCGACCCGGGTGCCCAAGGGGATGTAGGTGTACTGGTTCCAATCGAGCACGTCCCAATCGGGCTTGATAGAACCCATGTCCTTGATCGTGTCGGCGGCCTCGGTGGCAACAACTGTGTCGCCTTCACGGAAGGCGAGGCCCTTGATGCTGCGGGCGGCCTTAGGCCAGCGGCCTTCCTTGATCGCCGTAAAGAGTTCGACCGCGATCTCCTCGCCCTCGCCGCGCACGATCACGTCGATATGCGGCGCTTCGGCGAGGACCTGCGCATACATGAAGGTCGCATGGATGCCGCCGAGCACCCGCACCGCCTTCGGCACGGTCAGGGCCGCGACTTCGAGCACACGCTCGGCCGCATAGATTGAAGGGGTGATTGCGGTGGTGCCGACCACATCGGGCTGAAGCGCGGCCATCCGCTCGGCCAGCTCCTCGTCCGAAAGCCCCTCGGTCATCGCATCGATGAAGGTGATGTCGGTGAACCCGGCGCGCTTCAGCGGGCCGGAGAGATAGGCGACCCACGCGGGCGGCCACGTGCCCGCGATCTCGGCCCCGCCGGAACGGTAATTGGGATGAACGAACAGAATGCGCATGGACCGAATCCCCCCTTGGTTGATGCCAAGGTGATGGAGTCGGCACAGGTGCGCTTTGCGTCAGATCAAAAAGGCACGCCTCAGGCCTTCGCCGCATGCTCCGCGCGGGCGATTTCGTGGAGCCAGTCGGCGTGGCGCGGGGCTTTCTTGGTCTGCGACCACTCTTCCAGCATCACCGGCGCGACGCGGGCAAGCTCTTCATATTGCTCCGCCGTGCCGATATCGGCGGCGAGTTCGACGCGGTGGCCGTTGGGGTCGAAGAAGTAGATTGACTTGAAGATGCCGTGATGCGTCGGGCCGAGCACGTCGATGCCTTGCGCCTCGACATGCGCCTTGGCCGCCAGCAGCGCCTCCTCGGACGGCACCTTCAGCGCGAGGTGCTGCACCCAGGCCGGGGTGTTCGGGTCCTTCCCCATCTCCGGCTGGTTGGGCAGTTCGAAGAAGGCGAGGATGTTGCCGTTCCCCGCATCGAGGAAGATGTGCATGTAGGGATCATACTCGCCGGTCGAGGGCACGTGATCCTCTGCAAAGGCGGTGGTGTAGGTCATGCCGAGCACACGGGCGTACCACTCCACGGTCTCCTTCGCGTCCTTGCAGCGATAGGCGGCGTGGTGGATGCCTGACAGGGCTACGGGGTGGGTCATTGGGCCGGCTCCTCGACTTCCAGCACGCCGCGCAGGATCTGGTCGCGCTCCATGCTTTCGAACAAGGCCTTGAAGTTGCCTTCGCCGAAGCCTTCGTCGCCCTTGCGCTGGATGAATTCGAAGAACACCGGACCGACCTGCGCCTGCGCGAAGATTTGCAGGAGCAGGCGCGGGCTGCCGCCGTCGGTGGTGCCATCGAGCAGAATGCCGCGCATCTTGAGCGCATCAACGTTCTCGCCGTGGCCCGGCAGACGTTCGTCGAGCATCGCGTAATAGGTCGCAGGCGGCGCGGTCATGAAGGGCACGCCGAGCTTTTGCAGGCGGTCCCAGCAGGCGACCAGATCATCGCAGATCAGCGCGATGTGCTGGATGCCCTCGCCGTTGAAGGCGCGCAGGAATTCCTCGATCTGGCCCTTGCCGCCTTCGCCTTCCTCATTGAGCGGGATGCGGATCTTGCCGTCGGGCGCGGTCAGCGCCTTGGAGGTGAGGCCGGTATATTCGCCCTTGATGTCGAAGAAGCGGATCTCGCGGAAGTTGAACAGGGTCTCGTAGTAATCGGCCCAGTACTTCATCCGCCCGGTGTAGACGTTGTGGGTGAGGTGATCGATGGTGTGGAAGCCTGCGCCGACGGGGTGCTTGTCGACGCCCGGCAGGTAATCGAAATCGATGTCGTAGATGGTGAGGCGTTTGCCGGTTGCTGCACCCTCATAGCGGTCGACCAGATAGAGGATCGCCCCGCCGATGCCGCGGATGGCAGGGATACGCAGCTCCATCACGCCAGTCTGGACAGCGACGGGTTCGGCCCCGCGGGCGATCAGCGTGTCATAGGCCTTGGCCGCATCGCGCACGCGGAAGGCCATGCCGCAGGCCGAAGCACCATGTTCGCGCGCGAAGTACCATGCGGCGCTGCGCGGTTCGTAATTGGCGATGAGGTTGATGCCGCCTTGACGCCACAGGTGCACGTCCTTCGAACGGTGCTGCGCGACGCGGGTGAAGCCCATCGCTTCGAACACCGGTTCGAGCACGCCCTTTTCCGGCGCGCAGAACTCGACGAATTCGAACCCGTCGAGGCCGATCGGGTTGTCGAACAGGTCTTTTGTGGGCGCGTTCATCGTGTCAGTCCCCGCTGGCGAGATAGTTTCAATTGAAACCATCTACCTGAAAAGGCCGATTCGCGCAAGCGATTGCCAGCCGCGCGCGATCAGGGCAGATTTGCGCTTGAGGGAGAGAGGCGATGATACGAACGAGCGGGATCAACCACATCGCGCTGGTGTGCCGCGACATGGCGGAAACCACCCGGTTCTACACCGAAGTGCTGGGGATGCCGCTGTTCAAGACAGTCGAGCTGCCGGGCGGCGGGCAGCACTTCTTCTTCGATTGCGGCGGGGGCAATGCGGTGGCGTTCTTCTGGTAGGCGGATGGCCCGCCCGCCGCACCGGGGATCGCTTCGGTCAGGAAGTTCCCGTTCGACGCCAAGACCGCCGTCGGATCGATGAACCACCTCGCCTTCAACATGGACGAGGCCGAACTGGAAGCCGCGCTCGACCGGTTGCAGGAAGCGGGCGTGCCGCACACCCACATGGTGTTCAACCACGACGACAGCCCCTCGGGCTATGCGAGGGAGACGCACGAGGGCGTGTTCGTGCGCTCGGTCTATTTCACCGATCCCAACGGGATCATGCTCGAATTCGCCGCCACCACCCGCGCCTTTGGGCCGGAGGATGTGCGCCACGCGCCTGCCACCGCAGCGGAGCCCGCCTGATGCCGCGCCTGCGCGAAGTTCCCCGCGCCGAGGCGGACGAGAAGGTCGCCCTGCCGCTCTACACCCAGCTGTTCGGGGATCGCGATCCGGTGAGCGAACCCGGCACCGCCACCGGCACGCGCGGCGACTGGTGGAGCGTGTTCGCGCTTTCGCCCGATACGCTCCGCCACGCGGCGCAGGGCTTCGCCTATTACCGCTCGCCCGCACGCAAGCTCGATCCGGCTTTGCGCGAACTCGGCCAGACCTGGGCGGGGTGGGCGACCGGATCGCAATTCGTGTTCTCGCAGCACTGCAAGTCCCTGCGCGGGCTGGGCGTGAGCGAGGCCAAGATCGCAGCCCTTCCGGTGTGGCAGGCATCGGACGTGTTCGACGCGAAGGAGCGGCTGGTGCTCGCCTATGCCGACCGGCTGGTGTGCCACGGCGGGCGCGTGCCCGATGCGCTGTTCGCGGAATTGAAGGCGGCGTTCAGCGACGAGGAAATCCTCGAGCTGACCTACATTACCTGCCTTTATCATATGCACGCGATCATGAGCCGCGCGCTCAGGACCGAGTTCGACGACCGGGATGATCCCATCGTGGAAGTGGCCGCGCCCGAAGGCTTCGACGCGCTGGACTTTCTGGGCGGTTCTAGACGCTAAGCCGCCCGACAGTCCGCCCGCGCTCGTCCTGCGTCAGGGCGAGCCGCTTGCCGAAAGGTTCGCCGCTTTCGAAGGCCTCTGCCGTGGCCGCGTCGGTCAGATCGGCATTGCCCACCACCCGCTCGCCCGCGTCCGAGCGGCCGATGAAGATCGCCTCGGCACCCTTGGGGCCGCGGTTGATGGTGTAGGTCTCGACCACCGCGCTCGCCACCGGCTCCTTGGCGAGCGGCACCTTGTCGGTCGCCTTGGGGAGCACGGCGAAGCGATCGTTCGCGCTCCAGTCTGCGGCTTCCGTCGAATAGATGCCGGTGGCATATTTGCTCATCCAGCCGCCGTTGGCACCGACCAGCGCGAAGCCGCCCCGGTCGCCGCGCACCCGCTGCACCGCCTCGGCGATGGCGTGGGCCGAGTAGTTGTTCCCCGCCCCGCCGAAGAACGGCAGGCCCCCCGTCAGCGTCAGCCCGCGCGGGTCATCCGCCGACAGGCCGAAGTGGTCGCACTGGTTGAAGACGGGGATCGCGAAGCACGAATAGAAGTCAATGTAGCGCATGTCGGCAATCGACTTGCCCGCCCGCGCCAGCGCCGCATCGACAGAACCGAGCGAGGCCGGGTTGGCCGACAGATCGGGCCGCTGCGACAGCTTCAGCTCGGTCGCGGCGGTGACGGCGTGGATGTGCACCCACTTGTCTTCCGGCACGCCCAGCGCCCGCGCCAGCCCCGCCGAAGCGACGATGATCGCGGCGGCCTGGTTCACCTGATCGCGCGCCACAGTCATGCGCGGATAGGGTTCGGCCACGATGCGGTTGCGATCGGTAACGGTGGCGAGTTCCTCAGCCGTGCGCTCGACGGGCGCTGCCGAGTGCGGGTTCGCCGCCGCGACCCGCGTGAAAGGCGCAAACAGCTTGCCGATTTCGAGGCGGTATTCCTCCAGCCCCATGCCCAGCTTGTGCCGCCGCGCATTCTCCGCGAGCGCATAGAGCGGGATCGCCCCGCTCGCGCCGTGCATGAACAGCACTGGCTCGAGCAGTTCCTCGACCCCGAAGCCCTGATCCTCGAACTCGCCGCCGATGGCTTCCGACCAGTCGGGGATTTCGCCCTTGGCCGAGAGCGCCAGCACGGTCGAGATCGCCTCGGAGCCGACGATCACCGCACATTGGCTGTCCCCCGCCGCAATCGCCGTGGCGAATTCGCCCACCAATTGCTGGTTAGTCTGCCCGCCGGTGGTGGTGAGGATCGCGCGCGCCGGATTGGCGCCCACCCGCTTGGCAATCGCGCGCGGCACATTATCCGCCGCGCCGAAGGGAGGCTTCCTGTCGGGCCGCGACATTTCGAAGGCGCGGATCGCGGCGAGCGTATCGATGGCGCCCGCCACGTCCCCTCTCGCTCCCGAATCCGCAATCGCTGCCCCCAGCGCCCGTCCGGCAAGGTCCATATAGGACAGCGCCTCGTAACCGGGCTCTCCGACCCGTTCCGAATACTGCCCGACCCCGACGATGACGGGCGTGGTGTCAGCGATCATGCGTGCAGACTCAGTCGACGAAGCCGTCGACGCGCTCGACGATGATCGCCGGAGCCATGCCGCCCGCCGCGCACATGGTGACGAGGCCATAGCGGCCACCGCGACGCTCGAGTTCGTCCACGACCGTGCCGATCAGGATCGAACCAGTCGCGCCGATCGGGTGACCCAGCGCAATCGAGCCGCCGTTGACGTTGACGTTGTCCCAGCTCAGCCCGAGGTCGCGCACGAACTTTGCGGCGACGACGGCGAAAGCCTCGTTGATCTCGTAAAGATCGATGTCCTCGGTGGTGAGGCCAGCCTTGGCCAGCACCTTCTTCGCCGCCGGCACCGGCGCGTTGAGCATCAGCGTCGGATCATCGCCCATGTTGGCGGTGGCGACGATGCGCGCGCGCGGCTTCAACCCGTGCTTTTCGGCATAGGCCTTGGAGGTGATCAGCACCGCAGCGGCGCCATCGACCACGCCCGAGGAGTTACCCGCGTGGTGGAAGTGCTTGATCTCGAGATCGGGATACTTCTGGTTGATCAGCTTGCGGAAGGTCGTGCCAGCCTCGTCCAGAGGAACGTCGGCGATCTTGGGGAAGGCCGGCTCCAGCTTGGCGAGGTCTTCCATCGTGGTCTGCGGGCGCGGATATTCCTCGTGATCGAGCAGCACCGTGCCATCGTCAGCCACCACCGGCACCACCGATTTGGCGAAGCGGCCTTCGGCGATGGCTTCGGCCGCGCGCACCTGCGAGCGATAGCCGACTTCGTCGAGCTCTTCGCGGGTGAAGCCTTCCTTCGAGGCAATCGCATCGCCGCAAATCCCCTGGTGCGACTGCGGGTGCACCTTCTGGAGACGCTGGTTGTAGCTGCCCATCATCGGCGGCTTGATCCCGGCGCGCATCTTCTCCTGCGACATGGCGGCGGTGAGGCTCATCATCTCCGTCCCGCCGGCGACGACGCAATCTTCCATTCCGCTCATCACCTGCGCGGCGGCGAGCGCGACGCTGGTGATCCCGCCGCCGCAGAAGCGGTCGAGCGTGGTGCCGGACGAGGTGATATCATAGCCCGCGTCGAGCGCGGCCATGCGGCCCATGTCGCCCGCCTGCATCCCGTCCTGCGTGCTGACCGACCAGATCACGTCATCGACGGTCTTGGTGTCGAGGTTGTTGCGGTCCTTGATCGCCTTGAGCACCGTGGCGGCCAGATGCTGCGGGTGGCACGCGGCCAGCGCGCCCTTGCCCTGCTTGCCGATCCCGCGCGGGGTGCGGACAGCGTCGATGATGTAAGCTTCGGCCATGGTGATCCTCTCCGATCTAGCGAAATTGCGGTTGACGCGTCCGTAAACCCACTGCACCACTCGCACAAGAATTGCGTTTCGAAACGTAATCACATTTTCGATAGGAGAGAGAGCTGTGAGCGATACCGCTGCCCCTGAAGTGCTGACCCAGGTCGAGGACGGCGTCCTCATCGTCACCATCAACCGCCCCGATGCCAAGAACGCGATGACCCGCGCCGCGGCCGAGGGAATCGCTGCGGCGATGGACCGGCTGGATGCGGAAGACGATCTGCGCGTCGGCATCCTGACCGGCGCGGGCGGCACCTTCTGTTCGGGCATGGATCTGAAGGGCTTCCTGCGCGGTGAGCGGCCGACCGTTGAGGGTCGCGGATTCGGCGGCGTGGTCGAAGCCCCGCCGAAGAAGCCGCTGATCGCTGCGGTGGAAGGCTATGCGCTCGCGGGCGGGCTCGAACTGATGATCGCTTGTGATCTCGTGGTCGCCCATGCGGGCGCGAAGTTCGGCATTCCCGAAGTGAAGCGCGGCCTTGTGGCGGCGGCCGGCGGCGTGATGATGCTGCCCGACCAGATCCCGCAGCGCGTCGCGATGGAGCTGGCGCTGACCGGCGACTTCATCGATGCCGCACGCGCGTTCCAGCTCGGCCTGATCAACGAAGTGACCGAAGGTTCGGCGCTTGATGCCGCCAAGGCACTGGCTGCGCGGATCGCGGCCAATGGCCCGCTCGCCGTTCGCGTGTCGAAGCAGATCGTGAAGGAATCGCGCGGCTGGGCGATGGACGAACGCTACGCCAAGCAGGGCCAGCTGATCGGTCCGGTGTTCGTCAGCCACGATGCGCGCGAGGGCGCGGCCGCCTTCGCCGAAAAGCGCAAGCCGAACTGGACGGGCAAGTAAGGTCTCGCGGAGCGGCTGCGGGGTGCATCCCGGGCCGCTCCAGACCCGCTTAGACCCCGTCCAGACCCCCTTTAGGCCCGTCTTGCCCCGATGTTCCACGTGGAACAATAGCCTTGGCAGAGGGTCCGACCATTGCGAGGAGAGTAAGAGCAATGTCCGTCCTCAATGTCCCCCAGCCCGCCTTCATGGAAGACGAGGAAATCGCCATCTTCGCCGACGCGGTCGGCAAGTTCTACCAGCAGCACGCCCCGCAGAAGCGCGTCGAGAAGTGGCGCGAAGATGGTCAGGTCGAACGCGAGTTCTGGCGCGAAGCCGGCGCAGCCGGCCTGCTCGGCGTTTCGGTGCCGAGTGAATACGGCGGCCACGGCGGCGACTTCCGTCATGACCTCGTGGTGATCGACCAGCAGGCCAAGCACGGCGTTGATGGGTTCGCCGCCTCGCTCCACAACACGGTGATCCTGCCCTATCTCGTGCGCCACGGCACCGAGGAGCAGAAGCAGAAGTACCTCCCCCGCCTCGTCTCCGGCGACCTCGTCAGCGCGATCGCCATGACCGAGCCGGGCGTGGGCTCCGACCTCCAGTCGATCACCACCACCGCGGTGAAGGACGGCAACGGCTACCGCATCAGCGGGTCCAAGACCTATATCTCGAGCGGCCAGATCGCCGACTTCATCATCGTCGTCGCGAAGACCGATCCCAACGAACGCGCCAAGGGCATCTCGCTGATGCTGCTCGAGACCGAGGGCGCCGAAGGCTTCCAGCGCGGGCGCAAGCTCGACAAGATCGGGCTCGACGCGGCGGACACTTCCGAGCTGTTCTTCGACAATGTGTTCGTGCCGGCCGAGAACGTGCTGGGCGGGGTCGAGGGCAAGGGCTTCTACCAACTGATGGGCGAGCTGCCGCAGGAACGCCTGATCATCGCCGTGGGCGCCATCAACGGGATCGAGCGCGCGCTCGAAACGACGATGGACTATGTCAAGAACCGCAAGGCTTTCGGGCAGACGATCTGGGATTTCCAGAACACGCAGTTCGTGATGGCCGACCTCAAGGCCCGCAGCACCGCCGCGCGCGTGTTCGTCAACGACTGCATCGCCCGCCACCTCAAGGGCGAACTCGATGTCGCGACGGCCTGCATGGCGAAGTACTGGGTGACCGAGCTGCAGGGCGAAGTCGTCGACAAGTGCCTGCAATTCCACGGCGGCGCGGGCTTCATCAACGATTACCCGATCGCGCGCATGTACCGCGACAGCCGCATCACCCGCATCTTCGGCGGCTCGAACGAAGTCATGAAGATGGTGATCGCTCGGGGTATGTGAGCGCAGCCGCCTCCGCGGCTGCGTCCTCGGTGCGTTTCGATCCCTGCGGGATCGAGCACCTGCGGAGCGGCCGCTTGGCCTTGCGGTCGCTTGCGCGACCGGCCCTCAGCGCAAAAGGATAAAAAATGGGGCGGCTCTTTCGAGCCGCCCCTTCTGTTTTGGCCGGAGCCCTTCGCGCTTAGAACTTGGCGCGCAGGGTGATGCCGTACTGACGCGGCGGCAGGGTGAAGGCCGAACGCGAGTTGACCGCGCCCGAACCGCGCAGCGTGGTGTTGAAGGTCACCCCGCGCACCACTTCGTCGGTCAGGTTGTTGACCCAGCCTTCGATCGCGTAGGCGCCGTCGCCGAAGCGCAGACCCGCACGCAGGTTCACGAAGGCCTTGCCGTCCTGAACGTCGGCAACGATCAGCGGAGCCGCATCAACCGCAGCCTGAACCTGTGCCGCGGTCGAACCGGCAGCCACGGTCGGCGGCACGATCGCCTGCGTGGAGGTACGCTGGTCGCTTTCCATGCGGACCTGACCCGACAGGAAGAATTCCATCGAATCGTTGATCGGCTTTTCCCACATACCGCCAACCAGCGCGACGACCTGCGGTGCGTTGGTCAGATCGTTGCCGCACAGCGAGGCCACGGTGACAGTGGTTTCCTGACCGACATCGCAATCGTCGGGGTAGCTCGCTTCGAGGAAGGTGCCCGACACGTTGAAAGTCAGTTCCCGGCTCGGCCGGATCAGCGTTTCGATTTCGACACCCCGGGTTTCGGCGATCGGAACGTTGAAGGTTGTGAACGCGGTGCCGGTGAATTCGAGCACCTGGAAGTTGGTGAACTCTTCGTAGAAGGCAGCGACGTTGAGGGTCACCGCATCGTCGAACAGCTTGCTCTTCAGACCGATTTCATAGGCATCGACCTCTTCCGACAGGAAGCGCGGATCGGCGCCGTTGACGGCGGCAGTGGTATCGAGGTTGATACCACCCGCCTTATAGCCATGCGTGAAGCTGGCATAGGCGTTGGTTGCGCTGCTGAACTCGTAACCGAGTTTGACGGTGTAGATCAGCTCTTCGTCCTTGAAGTCGGTCTGGAAGGTGCGAACCAGCGGCAACACTGCCGATTGCGGCAGGTTGGCCGGGGCGGTGAAGCCGAAGCAGCCCAGCCCGATGAAGGACGGACGCAGCGCCTCAGGAATGGCGCCCAGTGCGCCCAGCGTTGCCGGGCAGATCTGGTTGTTCACCGCCGTCTGGCTGAACCCGCCCGACTTTTCTTCCCACGAATAGCGTGCGCCGACAGTCAGTTCGAGCCCGTCGGTAATCTCGAGCGAGTTGTGGCTGAAGACGGCGTAGCTCTTGGCATCCTGCTGGAACCGGTTGGTGTTGCTGGTCCCGTTCGGATCAAGGCCGGTGAACACGGTCAGCGGGTTGGCACCAAGCGCCCCGCCGGTCGGCACGAACAGCAGCGCACCGACGTTCTCGCCATAATCCGCACCGAGCGCGAAGCTGACCGACTGGTCGATCTGCTCGTCGGAGTAGAACCCGCCGATCATGTAGTTGAGCGCGCCGTCCATGCTATCGCCCTGAAGCCGCAATTCGGCCGTCCAGGTATCGAGATCGAGGTTGAGCCCGCTCACGTTGAAGATATCGAGACCGGTGAAGTCGGAATCGTAGGCTTCAAAGCTCTGATACTTGCGGTACGAGCCGATGAAGATCAGGTCCGCGCTGTCGGACAGCGGGAATTCAAGCTCGCCGGTCACGCCATAGTTGTCGATGTCGGCGCGCGGCGCGGCGTTAGCCGAAACCGTGCGGTTGTCCATCGCCCGTTCGAACCCGGCCTGATCGCGCGGTGCGGTGGCGACATAGGGCTGGCCGTTGCCGCCATTGGCGCCAAGGCCAACCGCAGCATAGGCACCGCCGGTCACCAGCGGCGACTGATAGAGCTCGATCGCACCGCAGCAGCTCGACTTGCTCTTCGAATAATCGGCGATAATGCGACCGCGCAGACCGCTGTCGGTATCCCAGCCGATCTGGCCGCGGACCAGCCACTGGTCGGCCGTATTGGTTTCGCCGATCTTGGTGCCGGTGCGGTTGACCACATCGAGGAAGCCGTCACGCTCGCGCCATGCACCGGTGAGGCGCACCGCGACCGTATCCTTGACGATCGGCACGTTGATCGCGCCCTGAAGGCTCTTTTCGTCGAAGTTGCCGTATTCCGCGTTCACGAAACCGCTGAACTCGGTGACGTCCGGACGGACGTTGGTGACGTTGAGCGCACCAGCCGAGGTGTTGCGGCCGAACAGGGTGCCCTGCGGGCCGCGCAGCACTTCAACGCGCTCGACATCGACGAACTCGGAGAGCGCGACGCCCGGACGCGACTGATAGGCGCCGTCGATGAAGATGCCGACCGCGCTTTCAAAGCCGATGTTGTTCGAGGTTGTCCCGATACCGCGCACGCGCAGCACCACCGAGCCCGAGGCAAGCTGGGCCTGGCTAGCGGTAAAGCTGGGAGCGAGCGCTGAGATCTGCTGGATGTTGACCACGCGCTGGGCTTCCAGCTGCTGCGGCGAAATCGCGGTCACCGCCAGCGGAATGTCCTGCACGTCCTGCGCACGGCGGGTCGCGGTCACGATGATGACATTGTCATCCCGGACTTCGGGGGTGGCGGTTTCGCTGTCCTGGGCAAAGGCCGGGGCGGTCAGTGAGCTGCAGGCCATCAGGCCGCCAGCAAAGGCTGCAAATTTGCGCGTCATGTCTTCCCTCTCTCCACATTCCAGCCGGTCTTTTTGCGCCGGACTTGGCTCTGGAGCGCGAAGCCTATCAGTGTCTCGCCGCCTAACAAGAGTCGAAGGGAAAGTTCTGTGCCGCCGTAGCAAAAATGCAACATAACATGTTGCAACGCAGCATGAATGCGGCTGCGCGATCAGCTGCGAAACAATCTTTCGCGCTTCTGCGGAGCGTCAGAATCCGTAACGTAAACCCAGCCACATAGTGCGCGGAACGCCGAGATCGATCGATCCGCCCTGGTTGCGGGTGACGATGGCCTCGTCAGTCAGATTTTCGCCGCGCAGCACTAGCGAGAGCTTTCCAGAGAGCGGCGCGGTCAGAAATGCGTCGATCGTGGTCGCTGCGGGAAGCGAATCCGTTTCGCGGTCATCCTCGAACTGGGCAGAGACATGGCGCAGGGTCCCGGCTACCCACCAGCCAGCCGCCGGCGTCCAGGCGAGGGTCAGTGTCGCCGCCAACTTGGGGGTCTGGGCCGGGCGATTGCCATCGAGTTCGAATGAGGCACCCTCGCCCCGCACGTCAGCGTCGGTCCATGACAAAGCGCCCTCGATACTGACCTTGCCGACGCTCGCCGCGACAGTCGCCTCAACCCCGCGCGACGTGATCGCCGGCAGGTTCGCGCGGCGGCGCAGGTTGGGGGCGATGGTGACGTTGGCGATGGCGTTCTCGACCTCGTTGTCGAACGCGGTGACCGACACCACCAAGGCATCGACGGGCTGCCAGTCGAACCCGATTTCATGGCCCTTGAGCCGCTCGTTGACGAGATCGGCGTTGGCCTCGGTCACGACCGGGAACACCACGAAGGGGCGGTAGAGTTCGTTGAGGGTCGGCAGTCGCAGCCCGGTATAGGCCGCCGCGCGCAGATCGAGCCGCCGGGTCGCATTGACCCGCACCCCGGCGCGCCAGCTTACCGCCCAGTCGGTGCGGTCAGGTGCGATGACCTCGCCCACAAGGCTCCCCGTAGGCGTCGCCGCACGGTAGAAGCCGTCGGTGATGCTGGTGCGATCGGCGCGCAGACCGCCGTTCAAGAGCACCGGGCCGATCTGCCAGTCATCCTCGACAAAAAGGCCGAGATTGGCGGTCGCACCGCCAGCGCGGCGGCGTTCGGTGATCCGGCCGGTAACGGCGCTGATCGCCTCTTCCTGCAATTCGCCATCGGCGCGGCGATAATCAGCGCCGATGCGGATTTCGTGCCCTTCGAGCAGCGGCGGGCGCAGCTCGAACTTGCCGCCGATCCCGGTGGAAGGCGTGCGGCGCTGGTCGAGCGTCGGGGTGAAGCGGGTCGAAGAGATGACGATGTTCGAGAAATCGCGCGTCTGGACATAGGCGAGCGCATCGAACACCCAATCGCCGCGCCCGACGAAGCGGATCGAGGCTTCCTCGCCTGCGCTGGTCGAATCCGCGCCGTTGAAACGCAGCGTGCGGGCATCGCGAAAGGTCGCGACACGGGCCTGCAATTCGACCGTATCGTTGAGCGGAGCGACAGCCCGAAGCGCGGCATTCCAGCTGTCAAATGCGGCGCGAGCCGATGCGGGGACGCGTTGATCGGTGGGGGTGGTGAAGAACCCCTGCCCGCGGTCCCACCGCCCGCTCGCCACTGCAAAACCGCGCCCGAGGCTTTGCGTGAGCACACCCGAGAGCTCGGTCTCGCCACGATCATTCAGCGCCGTGCTTCCCAGCAGCGCACCGGTTGCCCCCGCTTCGACGCTCTCCAGCTCGATCGTGCCCGCCAGCGCGCCTGCGCCGAACGGCCCCGATCCGCCGCCGCGGGTCACCCGGATGGTGCCGAGCATTTCCGGCGCGATGGCGGAGAGCGGAATATAGCCGAAGAACGGATCGGCCAGCGGCACCCCGTCGAGCAGGACCAGCGCGCGGCTGGTGGCATTGCCGCCCAGCGCGCGCAGCGTCACCCCTTGCGCGCTGGGGTTGGACGAGCGGCTATCCGAGCGGCGGAACTGCTGGAACCCCGCGACCCCGCGCAGCACATCCTCGATCCGGCCCGAGGGGCTGGCGACAATCACATCACGTTCGAGCGAGGTGGTGGCGTAGATCCCGGTCGACAGCGCCGGATCAAGCCCGCGCCCGGTGACGATGATCTCCTCGGCCAGCTCCTCCTCCCCGACATCCTCCTGCGCGGTGAGCGGGGAGGCGAGAAGCGCGAGCGGGAGTGAAGCGAGCAAGCGGGCACGAATGGTCATGCGGTGCGCCTTATAGCCTGCACCGCATCGCGTCACCTCAAAGTCAGTTGCATATTGCCATTCAAGACTCGCTTTTGGCCGAGGCTTGTGATTACATCGCTGTCAACAAGGGAGAGAGAGGCCCCGTCATGCTCGCAACACCGCCCGATTTCGACGTGCTGATCGTGGGTGCCGGGATTTCCGGCATCGGCATGGCCGCGCACATGGAAATGAAAGCGCCGCACCACAGCTATGCGATTGTTGAACGCCGCGACAATCTCGGCGGCACGTGGGATCTGTTCCGCTACCCCGGCATCCGTTCGGACAGCGACATGCACACCCTCGGCTTCGATTTCGAACCGTGGCGGCACGAAAAGAGCATCGCCGATGCACCCGCGATCCTCGAGTATCTCGACCGGATCGTGGATGAACGCGGCATCCGCCAGCACATCCGCTTCGGCCACAAGGTCATCAGCGCCGACTTCCATCACGATGACGCGCGCTGGCACGTCGAGATGGAAAAGGCCGATGGTTCGCGCACTCACATGACCGCGAACTTCCTCTACCTCGGTTCGGGCTATTACGATTACGACGAACCCTATGACCCCGGCTTCGACTTCGGCGAGTTCGACGGGCAAGTGATCCACCCGCAGTTCTGGCCCAAAGATCTCGATTACGCGGGCAAGAACGTGGTGGTGATCGGATCAGGCGCGACCGCCGTCACAATCGTGCCCTCGATGGCGCGCGAGGCGGGGCATGTCACGATGCTCCAGCGCACGCCGACCTGGATGTTCACCCGTCCGGCGAAGGACTGGATCGCCAACACGCTCCGCAAGATCCTGCCCGAGAGCCTCGCCTACCGGATCACCCGGTTCAAGAACATCAAGATGCAGGACTTCACCTTCAAGGTGGCGCGCGACAATCCGCAGAAGGTGAAGGACGCGCTCTACAAGAAGATCGAAAGGGCGCTGGGGCCGGATTACGACAAGGCGAGTTTCACGCCTCCCTATAATCCCTGGGAGCAGCGCCTGTGTCTGGTGCCCGATGAAGATCTGTTCACCGCGATGAAGGCCGGCAAGGCCAGCGTCGTCACTGGCCACATCGCCAAATTCGAAAAGGGCGGCGTGCGTCTGACCGACGGCCAGTTCCTGCCCGCCGACATCGTCGTCACGGCCACGGGCCTCAAGCTCGCAGTGGCAGGCAAGATCGATGTGCGGGTTGACGGGGAGCCGGTCGTCTTCAACGAGCGGTTCTATTACAAGGGCTGCATGTTCTCGAACCTGCCCAACCTTGCGGTGGTGTTCGGCTATCTCAACGCCAGCTGGACGCTGCGGGCGGACATCAATTCCGATTACGTGTGCCGCGTGCTCGAACATATGCGCAAGACCGGCAGCACCATCGCGACACCGATACTGACGGCAGAAGACGAAGCGAAGATCGTCGAAGACGACGTGTTCGATTTCTCGTCCGGATACATCCAGCGCGGCAAGCACATCATGCCGCGCAATTCGGTCAGCTACCCGTGGCGGCTCAATCAGGAATATGTCGTCGATCGCAAGCGCATGAAGGACGATCCGCTGACCGACGGCATCCTCACCTTCACCCGCGCAGGTGCCAATGCCCGCGCGGCCGACGAGCAGCTTGAGGCAGCTGAGTAAAGCCACGCAAAACCCCGTTCGTGTCGAGGGAAATAGAGACACAAGGCCAGGGCCTTTCGACTTCAATCGAGGCGAACGGGGAAAGCGAGACGAACCTCTTCCGATTACGCTCGCCTTCGCCTAACCTTGCCCCATGACCTCTCCTGAAAAGATCTGGACCGCCGGGCTTGTCGTTATCGGCGACGAAATCCTCTCCGGCCGCACCCACGACAAGAACATCGCGCAGGTGGCGAGCTGGCTGCAGGTCCAGGGCATCCGCCTTGCCGAGGTGCGGGTGGTGCCCGATGTCGAAGCGCGCATCGTTGCGGCGGTGAACGATCTGCGCGCCGCCTATGATTACCTGTTCACCACTGGCGGGATCGGGCCGACGCATGATGACATCACGGTCGATGCGGTGGCGGCCGCGCTGGGCGTTCCGGTGGTAATCCACCCCGATGCGCGGGCGCTGCTTGAACGCTACTATGCCACGCGGGGCGGGCTCAACGAGGGCCGCCTCAGGATGGCCCGCGTTCCGGAAGGATCGGAACTCATCCCCAACCGCATGTCCGGCGCGCCCGGCATCCGCCGCGGCAACCTGTTCCTGATGGCTGGCGTTCCCCACATCACAGCCGGGATGCTCGATGCGCTCACCGGCCAGCTCGAAGGCGGCGCGCCGCTGCTCTCCGAAACGGTCGGTGGCTGGATCCCCGAAAGCGAGGTCGCCGAGCTTCTGCGCCGGACCGAGGCCGCGCACGAGAGCTGCCAGATCGGCTCCTATCCCTTCTTCCGCGAAGGCCGGGTCGGCGCGAATTTCGTGGTCCGCTCGACCAGCGCCGATGACCTCAACGCCTGCATCGAAGTGCTCGTCGCTGGTCTTGGTGAAGCGGGATACGAGGTGACGCGCGGCGGGATCTAACCCCCCCGCGCACGGGAAGGCGGCGGCCAACCCTGCATTAACGCCTTGGCGTTATGGGTCGGTGCGCGATGACGAAGGTCTTCATCACCATCGACACCGAGTATTCCTCGGGGCTCTATACCGGACCGGGACACACGGACCGGGCCGAGAACTATGCCCGTTCGATTGCCTGCCTGACCCCTGAAGGCCCCGCTGGCATCACCCACAAGCTCGAATTGTTCGCTCGCCACGGGCAGAAGGCAGTGTTCTTCGTCGATCCGATGCCTGCGCTGATCTGGGGCGTCGCCGCGATCGAGGATATTGTCGGCCCGATCCTTGATGCCGGGCAGGATGTGCAACTCCATTGCCACACCGAATGGCTCGCGCTCGCCGGTAGCGCCAACCCGCTGCCATCGCGGCGCATCGGGCGGAACATCGCCGACTTCCGGTTCGATGAGCAGTGCCAATTGCTCGCCTATGCCCGCGACACGCTGATCGCGGCGGGTGCGCCTGCACCGGTGGCGTTCCGGGCGGGCAATTATGGCGCGAACGACGATACACTGCGGGCGCTGGCCGCCATCGGAATCGGTTATGATTCGAGCCACTGTCCCGCTCTGCCCGCGAGCGCATGCCGCATCGGGCTCGGCCCCGATGATCGCGATCCGGTGGCCAGGCTTGGCGTCATCGAGGTTCCGATCGGCAGCATTGGCGCACTGGGCGGGGGTCAACGCCACGCGCAGATTACCGCACTCACTCTCGCTGAAATGCTAGCCGCGATCCACCATGCGCGCGACAACGGCCGAAGCAGCTTCACCCTCGTTAGCCATTCGTTCGAACTGATCAATCGCCGCAAGCTCGCGGTGAACCGCATCGTGCGGCGTCGCTTTACCGGTCTGGTCGAGGCTCTGGCAGCAATGCCTGGGGTCGAGACCGCGCATTATGCTGGCACGCCCCCGAGCTTCGCCCGTCACGAAAAACCAAGCGTGCCTCTGCCAGCCAGTGCGATGCGGACCGGTCTAAGAATGGCCGAACAGCTTGTCTCGAACACGCTCTACGGCGCGCTCTGAGGCTCTTCAGTCCTGCGGTTCGGGGGCAGGCGACACATCATCTTCCTGATCGGCCGCAATCCGGCGATTGCTCATCTGCTGGCGGGCCCGGCTGACCACCAGGTTACGGCCAGAGGGCGCGCCGCTGAGCGATCCGTAGCGCAGCGCCAGATAGAGCCACACCGCGCCCGCCACGCCGAGGAGCGCGCCAGCCGCGAGGCCGAGGCGCAGGTCGTAACTCGCAATCAGGGAGAAGGCGGCCAGCGCAACGGCGCTTACCAGCCATTTGGGTTTGAGCCACGAACGATCATCGTCCGGCGAAACGGGCATCGAGGAACCTCTTATCCAGGTCGTGCCGCAGGGGAGGAGGAGCGCAGAGCCTGCGTGCAGCTCTCTTCAAATGGAGTATTTTCCGCGAATAACAAGGGGCCGGAAGCCATTGGCTTCCGGCCCCTGTCATTGTTTGATCGTAGCGCCTTCGATCCCGCAGGGATCGCAGTGCTACAGGCGATTACGCGCCTTCGACTTCGCTCAGGTCAACCTTGAGGCCCGGGCCCATCGACGAGGTCAGCGAGACCTTGCGGACGTACTTGCCCTTGGCGCCCGAGGGCTTCGACTTGACGACAGCTTCGGTCAGCGCCTTGAAGTTGGCCTTCAGCGCGTCGTCCGAGAAGCTGAGCTTGCCAATGCCCGAGTGGATGATGCCCTGCTTTTCAACGCGGAACTCGACCTGACCGGCCTTGGCGTCGGTCACGGCCTGCGCCACGTTCGGGGTCACGGTACCGAGCTTGGGGTTCGGCATCAGACCCTTGGGGCCGAGCACCTTACCCAGACGGCCAACCACACCCATCATGTCGGGCGAGGCGATGACGCGGTCGTAATCGAGATTACCGGCCATCATGTCTTCCATCAGGTCTTCCGCACCGACCTTGTCGGCACCGGCGGCCAGCGCCTTTTCGGCGTTGTCGCCGCGGGCGAACACCGCAACCTTGACGTCCTTGCCGGTACCCGAGGGCAGCGACACCATGCCACGGACCATCTGGTCAGCGTGACGCGGGTCCACGCCGAGGTTCATGGCCACTTCGACGGTTTCGTCGAACTTGCCCTTGAACTGGCGCAGCACGCCCAGCGCTTCGTCAATGGTGTAGAGCTTTTCGCGGTCGAGCGAGGCCAGAACCTTCGCCTTCTTGGTGATCCTTGCCATGTGCTTAGCCCTCCACCACTTCGAGGCCCATCGAGCGGGCGCTGCCGGCGATGATCTTCATTGCCTGTTCGATGTCGTTCGCGTTCAGATCGACCATCTTGGCTTCAGCGATCTCGCGGATCTGCGAGCTCTTGATGGTTCCGGCCGACACCTTGCCCGGCTCCTTTGAGCCCGACTTGAGGTTGGCGGCCTTCTTGATGAAGTAGGTCGCGGGCGCGGTCTTGGTGACGAAAGTGAACGAGCGATCCGCATAGACCGTGATCACGGTCGGGATCGGCATGCCCTTTTCCATTTCCTGCGTGGCGGCGTTGAACGCCTTGCAGAATTCCATGATGTTGACGCCGCGCTGACCCAACGCCGGGCCGATCGGCGGCGAGGGCGTTGCAGAGCCCGCGGGCACCTGCAGCTTGATATAGCCTTCAATTTTCTTGGCCATGTGGCCTTACTCCTGTCGCACTTTTGCCTTGCTCTTTCGAGCGCGGCTCATGTTAAGCGGTCAAACGCCTCTGGCTGTGCAACGCCGGAAGCTCCCGCACGGAATCACCCGGACCCAAGGCCGAGCGAAGGCGCGCGCCTATGGCAATAGGGCCGGAAATGCAAGCGTTCTGCACAGATGCGGAATTAACCCGAAGGCGCTAGGTAGGGGTGATGCTCGACCAACTTCCCGATCTGCCTGCCGGAACGCCAGATTCGCTATGGTTCCTGATCGCCGCAGTGGTGGTCGTGATCCTGCAGGCGTTCCCGGTCACCGGCATCTTCCTGATGTTCGCGATGGCTTTTGCATGGGCGGGGCTGCTCATTACCGCAGGCATGATCGGGATCGGTTGGGAGGTGCTGACCGGCGAGGCGGCGGCCATATGGCTGGCGCTGCCGGTGCTCTATTTCGGCGGCTATTATCTGGTGTTCGGCTGGGAGCGCCTTGCCGTGCGCCGCATGGCGCGGGAGATCGCGGCTTTCAACGCGGGCAAGCGGCTGCGCTTCGATCCCGATGAGCGCGATCTGGTGTTCGTGAAGGGCAAGGGCGATCTGCACCTGTCACCCGCTGCGCTGCTCGAGACCTATGACCTCCCGCGCATCTTCGAGCATGGCATGGTGTTCTTCATCGGCTCGGCCGAAGCGCGCCGGCTGGCCAACGGCGAACCGGCACGGTCGAGCGGCATCTACACCTCAGGCCTCTCCACCTCGCGCAAACGCGGCATCGACGAAAGCCTGCGCCGAACCCCCGAAGTGCAGGACATGGTCTTTATCCGCGCGCCCGCCCAGCCCGGTCGCCCGATGGTAGAGATCATCAGCGATCGCACCAAGGAACGCCGCCAGCTGGTGCCCTTGCAGCTGATGGACTTCACCGTCCGCGACACGGTCAGCGGCGAGGCCATTCAGCTGCGCGCCGCCTTTGCCGCCCTGCTCAGCCCCTTTCCGTTTGTGCAGATAGGCTACTTTCTCAACAGCGGTGCAGCCAAATGGCAGGGCTTTGCCGGCTGGTGGCGCTCGCGCCCGCGGCCCCTGAACGTCTCCGGGCAGCCCGAACCGGCGCCCGACGGGCACGATATCATCGCCGCAGCGCTCGGGCTGGAAGCCTCAACCGATATCGCCGCGCGCGCAGCCGGAGTCGAAACTGTCGCCGCGCTGACCAAAGCATCCGACACGGCGCGCACGCAAAAGGATCTGGCGATCCTCGAGGCGATGCTCACCGATCCGCTGACCTTCATCAAGGATAGCTGGCTCTTCCATCTGCCCAACCGGCCTGCGGTGGTGCCCCCCTATGCAGACCGGATATTCGCCGCTCTCGCCAGGTTGCAGGCCAGCAATCTGCGCGGAAGCGAAACCGGGCGCAACCTGTGGCGGCTAGTCGCCGTGCTGCCCGATGCCGACCTCGCCCCCTACCGCCACAGGCTGGTTGCGTGGCTCGATCCGGCGACGGCGCGGCCGTGGACGCAGAAGACCGGCGAAATCTACGCGCGGCTCGATGCCGCCGTCCCCGCCGAACGGGCGATCCTGCTCGACCGGCTGGAAACCCAGCGGAGCGATCTGGAAACCAAGCTGCTGGCAAGTTTCAGCCGGATGGGCAGCGCCGCACCGGCCGAGGTCAAAGAGCGACTGCTGGAACTGTGGCGCGCGCGGGCGCCCGATCCGGCCAAGCCAAGGGCCCGAACCGAGCGCACACAGGAAGATACAGTGCTGTATTTCACGCTCGCCCGGCTCGGCCTGAAGGAGCAGGCCGGGCAGGTGGTGCAGCGATACTTCGGACCGACCTTCACCGGCATCTGGCTGGAGGTCGACGCAGATACCCATCCCGACCTGTGCGGGAAGTCGTCAGGCGAGCTCAGCAACCATTTCCGCCGGCGCTAGGCTGGAGGCGCTTACTTCGAGAGTTCGACGTGTTCGAAATCGAGCTCGACCGGGGTCGCGCGGCCGAAGATCGACACGCTGACCTTGACCTTCGCCTTGTCGAAATCGAGCTCTTCCACGATGCCGTTGAAGCTCGCGAACGGGCCTTCGAGCACCTTGACCGAATCGCCGATCTCGTAATCGACACTGATGTCGCGCTTGGGGGTTGCCTGCGCTTCGGCCACACCGCCGAAATAGCGCGCGGCTTCCTTTTCGGAGATCGGCTGCGGCTTGTTGCCCGAGCCGAGGAAGCCGGTCACCTTCGGAGTGTTCTTCACGAGGTGATAGACATCATCGGTCATGTTGAGCTTGGCCAGCACGTAGCCGGGCATGAACTTGCGCTCGACCTGCACCTTCTTGCCGCGCTTCACTTCGGTCACGGTCTCGGTCGGGACCTGCACTTCCTCGACCCCGTCGGACAGGCCAAGCCGTTCGGCTTCGGAAATGATCGCGTCGCGCACCTTGTTCTCGAAACCGGAATAAGCGTGGATGATGTACCAGCGAGCCATGGGAAATCCTTGAGAATTGGGTCTGACGGACAGAAGCGTTGGGCGCGTGCGCCTTATTGCAGCAGGCCGATCGCGCTGCGGACGATGAGGCCGAACACGCTGTCGATACCGAGGAAAAAGAGCGACAGGATCAGCATGAAGATGAACACGAAGATCCCGGTGCGATAGGTCTCTTCCCAGGTCGGCCAGACGATCTTCTTCGTCTCGGCGCGCACCTGATTCGCGAACTCGCCGACCGAGGTCTTGCGCTTCTTTTCTTCAGCGACGTTGTTCTGTTCGGCCATGAAGCCTGTGTTCCTTCGCGTGATGCCTTCGAGTCTTGTCCGAGACGGCTTTCAGGTAGGGGGCCGCGCCGCCCGGGACAAGGTCGCCGGAGGGGCATAATCTGCTACCGATGTCGGAAAAGACGGTGACGCCTTTACGCTGGGCGCCGGACAATTGCAAGATTGCCGGTAAGCGTTGCCGCCGCGCCTGGCAGGGGTGACAGGATTCGAACCCGTGGCCCTCGGTTTTGGAGACCGATGCTCTACCAGCTGAGCTACACCCCTGCAGCGCGGCGGAGCAGCCCCTTATCCGAGCCCCACCCGATAGGCAATCCTCTTTGCCTCAAGGCCTGTGCGGTTGTAGGTTCGTACTGACCATGCACGCACCCGTCCGCCCTCCGATCCCGGTCGAGACATTGCTGCTCGCCTATCGCGGCGGGATTTTCCCGATGGCCGACCGGCGCGAGGATCAGGAGGTGTTCTGGATCGAACCGCGCGAGCGGGCGATCATTCCGCTCGATGGCCTGCATCTGTCGAAGTCGCTGAAGAAAGTGCTGCGCGCCGATCGCTTCGCGGTGACGCTCGATCATGCCTTCGAACAGGTGATCCGCGCCTGCGCCGAGCCGCGGCCCGATCACCCCGAAACCTGGATTTCCGAGCGGATCGTGCAGTCCTATCTCGCACTCCACCGCGCCGGCCATGCACATTCGGTCGAATGCTGGAGCCCCGGCCCTGATGGGAAAACGCGGCTGGTCGGCGGGCTCTACGGCGTCGCCTTCGATCGGGTGTTCTGCGGCGAGAGCATGTTCAGCCGCGTGCCCGATGCCAGCAAGGTTGCACTTGCGTGGCTCGTGGCGATGCTGCGCGCGGCGGGTTACGCCCTGCTCGATTGCCAGTTCATGACCGAACATCTGCGTTCGATGGGCGCGGTCGAGATCGCGCAGGCCGATTACCGGCGGTTGGTGGACCGGGCCTGGGGCACACCGCACACCCGCCTTGATGCGGTGTGGCGGCAGTTCAGCGCAGGCTACCGCGCAGGAGCGGCGGGTGCAGGCGATGCCGCAGGCGACGGCGTGGGCGAAGGCGTTGCAGCCGCAGCGGGCGCGGTGGTCGCCGCAGGCGCGGGCGATGCGGGGCCTTCCTCGCCCGGGAAGCGCATAGTGCAGTCCTTGACCCAGACATCATAGATCGGGTGTTCGACAACGTTAAGGCTGGGCGATTCGCGGAACAGCCAGCCGGAGAACACGCGCCGGTGCTGCTGCTGGCCGCGCTCGCGGATATCGACCTGAACGAAGGCGCCGGTTTCCTGCGGCATTTCCCACGGCGCGGTGCGCTCGCAAGCGGACACGCGGATGATCACCGGGCCGATCTCGCGCGCTTCGCCAGGCTTCAGCTCGATGCTCTCGGTGACGTTATTGCGCTTGTTGAGCAGCCCGATCACCGCCACGCGATCTTCCATCGGGGTAGCGCCCGACGCGCGCGGCTGCGCCCCGGCATTCGCCCCCGCACCTGCAGCGGTTGTCGGCTGGTCGAGCGGCACCTTCACCGTCTCCGGCTCGGCGGGAGCCTGATCGCAGGCGGCAAGCGCCATTGCGCCCACCAGCGGCGTTGCCAGGAGCCAAGGCCGCGTCATGCGCCTCAGTTGTCCGTGCTGCCGGGAACCCACGCTTCGTAATCGCCGACCGCGCGCGCACGCTGGCCGCCACGCTCAAGCGCGCCCTGCGGAACATAGGCCTGCGCGGTGCCGGTGGCATTGGGGGTGTAATCAGCCTCCCACACCTTGGGCGGGGGGAGATGGCTTTGCGGCACATCGTCGTAGGTGCCGTGGAGCCAGCCGTGCCATTCGGCGGGCACGCGGCTCGCGTCATTGGCCCCGGCATAGATCACCCAGCGCTTCTCGCGGCTGGTGTACGAGCCGTCATTCGCGGCCTTCGCCTTGGGCTTGGCGCGGTAATACTTGTTGCCCGCAGCATCGGTGCCGACATGCTCGCCGCCTGCGCGGCTCGCCCAGAGGTGGGTGCCGATGGTCGCACCGTCCCACCAGGTGAAGATTTTTCCGAGGATTCCCATGAACGCGCGCCTAGCCGAATTGGCTGGCAGCGCCAAGATTGATTGTGGAAGGAATGGTTCCAACGGTCGCGCAGCTACCGCGAGGCCACGCGACCGCCCCGCAGGTGCGCCGCAACGTAGCGGAGGGAAAGCACCGAGGACGTGCCCGCAGAGGCGGGCGCGCGACCTACCAGCTGACCGTATCCCCCGGCACGATCCCCAGTTCCGCCGCGCGGCCCGCACGCAGTTCGAGCACCGCGATGGCGAACCCGGCCGAGGGCACCGAATCGAGCGAATAGGGCACGGTATTGGCGGCGATGTTGCTGATCCGTCCGTCCGCTCCGACAAAGATGATGTCGAGCGAGAGCGGGGTGTTCTTCATCCAGAAGCTGCGCGGCGCGGGCACCTCGGAGGGGAACAGCATCCCCTCGTTATCGCCGAGCGAGGTGCGGAACATCAGCCCGCGCGCCTGCGCCTCGGGCGTATCGGCGAGCTCCACCCGGAACGGCAGGCGCTTGCCCCCGCGATCAACCACCAGATCGATCACCTGAAGGCCCGAAACCGGATGGCGCGCTGGTGCGGCGGTAGCCGCCGGGGTCTGCGCGGTGGCGGTGGCGCCTTCGCCCGGCGAACAGGCGGCCACAATGCCCGCCACTGCGCCAAGAACAATCAGCATCGGCCTTACCATCTCTCGTCCATTCCTTCCTGATCGGCGGCTTCGTCGATCCATTCCTCCACCGCCTCGGGGCGGGTGGCAGCAAGGATGAAGCGCGCATGATCATACTGGTGGCCTGCACGCAGCATTGCTGCAACGGCTTTTTCGTGGGCCTTGCGGGCGGCGAGGGGATCGGGAGCCACATCGGCTTCACGCGCCCACGGGCCAAGCCGCTTCTTCTGCGCCAACAGTGCCGCCGCGCGCCGTCCGGCGGCCTCACCCGGTGCGTGGGCTTGGCGAAGCGCTTCATCGACCCCCGCACCGCGCAGCGCCTCCTCCACCCGTCGCTTGCCATAGCCGCGCTGGCCCAGATCCCGCGCGCGCATCCGGGCATAGGCATCGTCATCGACGTAACCGAGTTCTACCAGCCGGGCCACGAGCGCAGGCACATCGGGCACTACCACACGGCCATCCGCATCCTCGGCCAGCCCGCGTTCCCGGATCTTGCGATTGAGATAGGCCTCCAGCCGTGCGCCGGTGGTGGCGAAACGGGCGGCATAATGCAGCGCCAGATCGCGCAGCTTGGTCTCGTTGAGCGGGGGCTTCACGCGCGGCCGGTTCCTCCCGGAGGCACCATGAGCTGCCCCGTCTTCGCGACCGGATGATGACGAATTCGCTTTACGTGAAACCATTTCGCCTTATTCGTGCCACCTTCCTATTCAAATGCAAAATCCGGAACATCGCCGACCATGCCCGGCGACAGGGGGTTACGCCAGTGCGCGAGCGGGAGAACGCCTCGGGACGCGCCGCAACTTACGGGTATCGCTGAAAAATATGAACGACGCCGTTTTGACGCCGACGCCGAATGATTGCGACCTGCCGCGAATCCGCGCGCAGTTTGCAACCTTCAACGAAGCGATCGACTACGCCGCAAAAAGCCGCAAGGGGCTTAACTTTCACGACATGCGCGGCGAACTCGCGCACGTCTATCCCTATGCCCAAATGCGCGAAGATGCGCTGGTGATGGCGCGCCGGCTGATCGCGGCGGGTATCGGCAAGGAAGACCGCGTCGCTCTGATCGCGGAAACCGGCGCCGATTTCGCCGCACTGTTCTGCGCCTGCATCTATGCCGGTGCCTGGCCGGTGCCGCTGCCGCTGCCGACCACCTTCGGGGGCAAGGACAACTTCATCGACCAGCTGGCGATCCAGCTGATGAGCTCGGATCCCAAGATCCTGCTCTACCCCGAAGAGATCGCCGAAATGGCCGAGGCTGCTGCCGCGCGGCAGGGCTGTGCGGCGGAAAGCTGGCAGGCCTTCGGTCAGCGCCCCGCGCCCGATTGCGAACTGCCGCAGGCCAGCCCGGACGATATCTGCTACCTGCAATATTCCTCCGGCTCGACCCGCTTCCCTACAGGGGTCGCGGTGACCCACAGCGCGCTGCTGCACAACCTCTATGGTCATTCGACCACCATGAACCTCGGCGCGAACGACCGCTGCGTCAGCTGGCTGCCGTGGTATCACGACATGGGTCTGGTCGGCTGCCTGCTGTCGCTGATCGCCAACCAGGTCTCGGGCGATTACCTCAAGCCCGATGCCTTCGCGCGCCGTCCGCTGGCGTGGCTCGACATGATCAGCCGCAACCCGGGCAACACGCTCTCCTATTCGCCGACCTTTGGCTACGACATCTGCGCGCGCCGCATCTCCAGCCAGTCGAGCGTGGCCGAGCGCTTCGACCTGTCGCGCTGGCGCATCGCGGGGAACGGCGCGGACATGATCCGCCCCGACGTGATGCAGAACTTCGTCAACGCCTTTGCCGAAGCGGGCTTCAAGGCCTCGAGCTTCACCCCCTCCTATGGCCTTGCCGAGGCGGTGCTGGCGGTGACGGTGATGCCGCCGGGCGAAGGCATTCGCGTCGAACTGGTCGAGGAAGAGCGCCTGTCGGGCGCGCCGCGCGATCTGTCGCGTCCGGCCCGCTACCGCGCGATCGTCAACTGCGGCAAGGCGCTGCCCGACATGGACGTCGCGATCCGCGGCGAGGACGGCACGGCCAAGGGCGATCACCAGATCGGCAAGGTGTGGTGCCGCGGGCCGAGCGTGATGCACTCCTATTTCCGCAACGAGGACGCCACGAACGACTGTCTGGTCGACGGCTGGCTCGACACGGGCGACATGGGCTACACCGCCAACGGCTATCTGTTCATCGTCGGCCGGGCGAAGGACATGATCATCATCAACGGCAAGAACCACTGGCCGCAGGATATCGAGTGGGCGGTGGAACAGCTGCCCGGTTTCAACCACGGCGACATCGCTGCGTTTTCCATCGAGATGGAGAATGGCGAGGAAGCTCCCGCGGTGCTGGTGCATTGCAAGGTCTCCGACCCCGAAGAGCGCGTGAAGCTGCGCGACCAGATCGCGGACAAGGTGCGCTCGGTCACCGGCATGAGCTGCATCGTCGAACTGGTGCCACCGCGCACTCTGCCAAGGACGTCCTCGGGCAAGCTCAGCCGCGCGAAGGCGAAGAAGCTGTATCTCGCGGGCGAAATCGTCCCGATTGATCTGGCGGCTTAAAGTCAGCGACCGACCCTAACCTGCTGGACGCTGAGCCTGTTTCAGGCGTAGCTTGATCGCGCACGCTTGAAAGACGTGTTTTAGATTACTAATACAGTGGGAATGGCCGATCGCGCGCGGGCGCGGTGGCTGCAGGGAGCACGAGACAGGCATGAGCAACGGAACGCAAACCACCACTGCGACGGAATTCACCCTGACCCCGCCCGAGCCGGTGCCGCAGGTTGCGCCAGAGCAGGCTGCGGGGCTGGTGCCGGTCACCACCGAGCAGAAGTCCAAACTCGACACCAAGGTCGATGCCTTCGTCAACGAGCTCGTCTCGGTCGATGCCAACTCGCCGCAATTCGGCGAGAAGGTCGATCAGATCACCCGCATGGGGCAGGAACAGATCCGCGCCGCCGCCGCGATGTCTAACCGCTTCCTCGATCGCCCGGTGCGCGCGATGGATGCCGATGGTTCGGTGGGCAAGGACCTCGCCGAACTGCGCCGCACGGTCGAGGATCTCGATCCCGGCCGGCAGGGCAAGCTGTCCGGCCCGCGCAAGATCCTTGGGATCATCCCCTTCGGCAACAAGATCAAGAACTACTTCGACAGCTACACTTCGGCGCAGGGGCATATCTCCTCGATCCTGACGCGGCTCGAAAGCGGCAAGAAGGAACTGCATCTCGATAACGCCGCGATCGATACCGAGCGGCAGAAGTTGTGGGCGGCGATGGGCGAGCTGGAGCAGATGATCCACATCGCCAAGACCCTCGACGAGCGGCTGGAAGCCAAGGCGCTGGAACTCGATTCCGTTGATCCGGCCAAGGCCAAGGCGCTACGGGAATCGGCACTGTTCTATGTCCGCCAGCGCACGCAGGACCTGCTCACCCAGATGGCCGTGAGCGTGCAGGGCTACCTCGCGCTCGATCTGGTCAAGAAGAACAATGTCGAACTGGTGAAGGGCGTCGACCGCGCCAGCACGACCACCGTCGGCGCACTGCGCACGGCTGTCACCGTGGCGCAGGCGATGACCAACCAGCGCCTTGTGCTCGGCCAGATCACGGCTCTCAACAAGACCACCAGTGACATCATCGATTCAACCAGCACCTTGCTGCGCGAACAGACCGCGCAGATCCACGAGCAGGCGGCGTCCTCCACGATCCCGCTCGAGACGCTCCAGCGCGCGTTCCAGAACATCTATGACACGATGGACGAAGTCGATGCCTTCAAGGTGCGCGCGCTTGAATCGATGAAGCAGACGGTCAACGTGCTCACCAACGAGGTCGAGAAGTCCAAGGGCTATATCGCCCGCGCTGAAGGCCAGGCACAAGCGCAGGCCAAGGTCGCCGCGTCCGAACCGTCACTGCTGACGCTGGATCGCTGATGCCCGATAGCACGCGCGATTCCGAACGCATCCTGCGCGAGGCGAAGCGCAGTCTTGTGACCCAGCGTGATGGCGGCACCCACCGCCCTGCGCCACGCGGCAGCATTGGGCGCGGGTCGGCCGAACTGAAGATGAAAAGCCTGCTGAAGCGGGTGCGAAACATCGGGCTGGCCGTGGTGGCGGTCTGGATCGGCGCGGGGATTATCGGCGGCATTATCGGCGGGCTTCAGTTCTGGGGCCTGATGGCGGCGATCCTTGTAACCGCGGTCGTGGTCGGGGTCTTTGCGCAGTTCTCAAAGGTGAAGGTCCCGCAGCGCGCCGAACTGAGGCTCGGCAACCCCAAGCAGATGGTTGCGCGCACCGAATTGTGGCTGGAGGCCCAGCGCCCCACCCTGCCCCCGGCTGCGCAGGCGCTGGTCGATCAGCTCGGCGTGCAGCTCGATGCGCTCGGCCTACAATTGCAGGGCTTGGGCGACAACGAACCGGCGATGGCCGAAGTGCGCGAACTGGTGGGCGAATATATCCCCGAGACGATCGACAATTACCGCAAGATCCCCGCCCACCTGCGCGCCGAGGAATATGCTGGCAAGACCGCCGACGAACGCCTGACCGACAGCCTCACCAAGCTCTCGGGCGAAGTCGACCGCGTGACCAGGCGCCTTGCGGAAGGCGCGCTTGATGATCTGGCGATCAAGAGCCGCTACCTCGAATACCGCTATGGCGGGGCGGAAGCTCTGGAAGACGCGATGCCGGATACCGGCGTACCGCTCCCCGATTTTTCGGCCACCCCGCCCAAACAGGAGCGCTGAGCCATGCGCGTGACCCTGCCCCATGATCTCTCCAAGGAAGAAGTCCGCCGCCGGATGCGCGCCCATGCCGACGAGATCGCGGGTTTCTTTCCCGCTGGCCTTGCGCGGGTCACCACCGGTTGGCCCAACGAAGATCGCATGACCATCACCGCCGAAGTGATGGGCCAGACCATCCCCGGCGGGGTTCAGGTGCGCGACAACGACGTCGTGATCGAAATGGACCTGCCGATGCTGTTCGCGGTGATGCGCGGCCCGCTCGAGGCGGCGGTGAAGAAGGAAGGCGGGCGGCTGCTCGCCCCCTGACCGATCGCTTCGTTTCGGCGCAACTGCCGACTTCAGGACACCTGCGGCAATTGCCAAGCCTGCCGCCCTGTGTCATAGTTTCCTGACACATTTGACGCTTCTTCTGCCTTACACTCGGGATCGTGTAGCAGACCGGTGCCGATTGGTAGGGAAGGGCGAACGACATGGCGCGGGCGACGAACGCTATCGCTGCGAGCGAGGATTTGCGCACGCACCTGCGCAGCGCGACGATGGCGGCGCATGATCTGCTCGACAATGCGATGCAGGAAGCCAGCGGCTGGGGCAGCCGGGCCGATTACGCGCGCTTCCTCGCGCTCCAGCACGCCGCCCGCGCTCCGCTCGAAGACTGGCTGGCGTGCCATGCCCCCGCCGATCTCGTCCCGCCCCCGCAAACCCCGCTGATCGCTGCCGATCTGGAAGCGCTGGGTGAAGCTCTGCCTCCGCCTGCCCCCGGCTTCATGCGCACGCGCGCGGCGACCGGCGATGCGCTGGGCGCGGCCTGGGTGCTGGCCGGATCGGCGCTCGGCAACCGCGCCATCGCCAAGCAGGTCGCCCGCATCGGCGGCGGGGCATGGCCGACCGCGTTCCTCGGCGATGCGGCGATGATGGCGTTCTGGCAGGGCCTGCGCGCCCGGATCGAACAGCCTGTGCCTGCCAGCGAGGCCGACGGCGCGGCGGATACGGCGGCGGCGGTGTTCGCGCACTTCCTTGCCGTTGCCGGTCAGGGCGCCAGGCCGGGCCTCGGCACATGAACCTCCATCAGACCACCAGCGCGCTGACCGAATGCGACCGCGAGCCGATCCACCAGATCGGCGCAATCCAGTCCTTCGGCGGGTTGATCGCAATCGATGCCGAGGGGCTCGTGGCGCACTGCTCCTCCAATCTTTGCGATCTGCTTGGTCTTGCAGCCCTGCCCGCCCCCGGCACGCCGCTGGCCGAGGTAATCGCGCCGGGTGCCCGCGTGATCCTGGAACAGGCGATGGCCAGCCTCAGCGTGCCTGACGCGATCGAGCGCCGCTTCGGGCTCGATCTGACGGGCACCGGGGCGCTGTTCGATGGCGCGGTCCACGCCAGCGGGGCACTTTCGGTGATCGAGTTCGAACCCCACGCCAGCACCGCCTTTGCCGACCATGTCAGCATGATCGTGCCCGTTATCGCCCAGCTCGAACAGGCGCGCAGCCTTGAAGGGCTGTGCGACACCGCAGCCCGGCTGGTGCGCCAGATGACCGGCTATGACCGGGTGATGATCTACCGTTTCCACCCCGATGAAAGCGGCGAGGTGATCGCCGAGGACCGGGACGAGGCGCTCGAGCCGTTCAAGGGCTTGCGCTACCCCGCCGCCGATATCCCGCAGCAAGCGCGCGCGCTGTTCCGCCGCAACCGCTTCCGGACCATCGCAGACACGCGCGCGCCGTCGGTGCCGATCGTTCCGGCGCTGGGTCCGCAAGGCGAACCGCTCGATCTGTCGATGAGCATGCTGCGCGCGCCAGCCGCAGTCCACCTGACCTATATGCAGAATATGGACGTCAGCGCCTCGCTGGCGATTGCGATTGTGCGCGATGAACGGCTGTGGGGCATGATCGCCTGCCACCACCGCACCCCGCGCCTGCCGCCCTTTTCGCTGCGCACCGTCGCAGACCTCCTGAGCCAGACCTTCTCGCTGATGCTCGACCGCATTCTGGTGGCGCAGGCCGAGGCGCTGCGCGAACGCGCCCGCCAGCTTAATGACCGGCTGCTGTTCCAGATGGCGGGCGGGATGACGCTGACCGACAGCCTGCCGATCATCGAGGAGCTGCTGCGCGGCACGATCGCGCATGACGGCCTGTCGCTGTTCGTCGACGGCACATATCGCGCGCTGGGCGATGCGCCCGATGCCGGCGAGTTCAGCGCGATTGTGCCGATGCTGACCAACCTGCTTGACGGTGCGCCCCATGCGACCACGCGTCTGGCCGACGAGATCCCCGCCGCCTCCGCCTTTGCCGCCCGCGCGGCGGGCGCGCTGGTGCTGCCCCTTACGCGCGGCACGCGCGATGCGGTGGTGCTGTGGCGGCGCCCGCTTGACCGGATGATCACCTGGGCAGGCGATCCCGCCAAGGCTGCGGTGAAGCCGGGCGAATGGCTCGAACCACGCGCCAGCTTTGCCGCCTGGAACGAAACCGTGCGCGGGCACAGCCAGGACTGGGACTTGCAGGAATGCGAGATCGCCGCGCGCCTGCGCCGCACGCTGATCGAAATCGTGCTGCGAATGAGCGAGGATCTGAGCCGCGAACGCGCGCGCGCCGCGCAGCAGCAGGATTTGCTGATCGCCGAGCTCAACCACCGCGTCCGCAATGTCCTCGGCCTGATCCGCGCGCTGGTGTCGCAATCGCAGCACGAGGCGCTGTCGGTGCCCGGCTTTGCCGCGATCCTCGGCGGGCGGATTGCCGCGCTGGCTTCGGCGCATGACAACATCACCGCAGAGAATTGGGGGCCGGCACCGCTCGCGCGACTGCTCCAGGCGGAACTTGCACCCTATTGCGGCGAGGCTGGCGGGCGCTTTCGCTTGAGCGGCGAGGATGTGCTGATCACGCCCGAAGCCTATACAATCCTGGCATTGGTGGTGCACGAACTCGCCACCAATTCCGCCAAATACGGCAGTCTCTCCGCACCGGCCGGGATTGTCGAGGTTGGCCTAACGCGCACTCCAGTGGGCGATCTGGCGATGGCGTGGCGCGAGATCGGCGGTCCGCCGGTCAATGCCCCCAAGCGCCACGGCTTTGGCTCGACGATCATCACCCGCACCATCCCCCACGATCTGCAAGGCACGGCAGAGATGCGTTACCGGCTGACCGGGGTCGAGGCCGATTTCGTCATTCCCGCGCGTTATCTGGCGGGCGAGGAGAATGCGCCGGTCACCGTGCCGACATCCGTCCAGCGCCCCGCCTATCCGGATACGCCGCAGCTTGCCTACCGGCCCGACCACGTGCTGGTGGTCGAGGACAGCATCATCATCGCGCTCGATACCGAAGAACACCTGCGCCGCCTCGGCGTCGGGCACGTCCGGCTCGAAAGCAATGTCACCGGCGCGCTCGCGGCGATTGCCGAACGGCGCCCGGATTTCGCGATCATCGACTTCAATCTGGGCGGCGAATCGAGCGAGCCGGTCGCAGCGGCCCTGCGCGCGGCGGGGGTGCGGTTCGTGCTGGCGACGGGCTATTCCGAGGGCGCAAGCGGGTTCGAACGGATGGGCGCGGATGCGGTGCTGCGAAAGCCCTATGGCCTCGCCGAGATCGAAGGCTTGCTGCGCGCCGGCTAGCGCATGGTCAGATTGCGGCGCGCACCAGCAAGGTGACTTCGGCGTGGCTGAAATCCACCACGTCGCACGCGGGCGCATAGAGGCATTCGCCTGGGCCGGCCCGAACATCGCCGGCCGACAGCTTGCCGGCGAGCGGCAGCGCCAGCAGCGGACCTGTGAAGGCTGCGAAGGTCGCTGGCTCGGGCGCGCCCTCGATCCGGTCAAACCGGAAGAACGGGCCATCGACCAGCACCGGACCATCGGCAATCGAGCGGCGATGCGCTGCGGCATAGGGTTCCCCCCGCGCCACCGCCAGCGCGCGGTCCAGATGCAGCTCGCGCGGGCGGCCATAGTCGTAGAGGCGGAAGGTGGTGTCGCTGGCCTGCTGCACTTCGACGAGAGCCAACCCTTCGCCAATCGCGTGAACCGTGCCAGCAGGCAGATAGAAAAGATCACCGGGACGGGCGGGATACCACTGGAGCAGCTGCTCGATGCTGCCATCGCGCGCGGCGGCAGCGATATCCTCGCGCTCGACAGCGTGCCGGAAGCCGATCGCCAGCCGCGCATCAGGCGCGGCATCAATTACCAGCCAGCATTCTTCCTTCCCCGCCTCGCCCGGCAGCGCATTGGCATCGGAAGGGTGGACCTGCACCGACAGCTTCTCGGAGGTGAACAGGTATTTGATCAGCACTTGCGGCAATTCGGGCGGGGGTTCGAACCAGATCTCGCCGATCCGCTGGCCTTGCGGAGCCACGAACGGCGCTGGCAGATCATCGCGACCCCAAACCTTCTCGACCATCAGGGCGGGAAGCTGACGCGCGTTATTCACTGGTTTGCCGCTCCCGGCAGCTTGCCCACCGCCTGCGCGCCAGTGCGCGTGGTCACCAGCACTTCGTTGCCGGATACGATGATGCACACATCTTTGAGCCCGATGGCGGAAATGCGCGGCCCATCGCTCGTCGCCAGCACGCCGCGACATTGCAGAAGATTGACCTCGCCTTCGCGCACGATGTTGCCCGCGTCATCCGCGACTTCGGACATGGCATCGGCCAGTGCCGCCCAGTTGCCGATATCCGACCAGCCCATGCTGGCCGGCACCATCGCTGCGCGCGCGGTGTTTTCCATCACCGCATAATCGATCGATTCCCCGGCGATCGCGGAAAAGGGGCCGGGTGCGGGGTGGAAGCGGGTGCCATCGTTGCTGCCCTGTGCCACGGCTTCGGCCACCAGCCGCGCCATCTCGGGACGATGGGCAGCGAGTTCGGCCAACAGCTTTCCGGCGCGGAAGGCGAAGATGCCGCCGTTCCAGCTGTATTCGCCGCTGGCGAGGTAGGCCTCTGCGGCCACGCGATCGGGCTTTTCGACGAAGCGCCGCACGGCAAAACCACCTGCCAGCGGTTCGCCCCGCTGGAGATAGCCGTAGCCGGTTTCGGGCCGGTCGGCAGTGATGCCGAAGGACACCAGATAATCCTGGGCTGCCAGCGCGGCCGCGGCCAGTGCGGCGGCGCGGAAGGCTGCGGGATCGGCGATGTAATGGTCGCTCGGGCAGATCAGCATCACCGCATCTTGCGGAAGCAGCGCCGCAGCGAGCGCGATCGCAGGGGCGGTGTTCTTCGCCGCCGGCTCGATCACCAGACGCGCGCCGGGCACATCGCCAAGCTGCGCCATGACCAGATCGGCATGGGCCGCACCTGCCACCACCAGCGGCGGCGCGAACTGCGCGTCACCAGCCACGCGGGCAACCGCCTGCTGGAACAGGGTTTCGGCCCCGAGCAGGGGCAGGAACGGCTTGGGCAGTGAAAGGGTGCTGACCGGCCACAGACGGGTGCCGCCGCCGCCGCACAGGATAACCGGATGAATCGCCATCACGCTGATTTTTCGTCCTTCCTGAGCCAATTGCTACACCGGAACCCCCGGACAAAGCCAGTACTCTTGGCCCGGTTCGCCGAGCGATGCCCCCGATCTGGCGCAATCAGAACCATTGCTGGCGCCAATAGAACGGAGCAGGCACCGGATTCCCTGCGGCATCGGTGGCCGGACGAAAGCCAAGACGGCTTTCGACCAGCTGACAGGTGATGCGATCAGCCTCGGGATCGGGGCTGGGGCGATAGACCGAGCAATTGCGCGCGCGCCCGTCGGTGCCGACGATGACCCGCACGATCACCTGCGTCCCGCGTCGCGCTTCGCGTCCGCCCGGCGGCACCGGAAAATCTCTGGCATTGTCGATCCGACCCGAGATGTGCACCGGCTTCGACACGGCCACGCCGCCGCGCCCGCTGCCGCTGTTGCCGCTGCCCGTGCCAAGACCCGTTCCGGCCGCCCCGGTGCCATCGCCCGCCGCAGCCGCGCCGGAATCGTTCGCGTTCCCGGTCGATGAGGCCCGCGGCAGCGCCTGATCCTGCTTGACCTTGACCTTGGGCGGCTGCGCGGAGACGGGCTTGGCCACCGCCTCGCGTCCCGGCGCACCCTGCGCGCCCTCGTCGGGCTCGGGCTGGTTTTCGGGCGGCGGAGGATCGGGCGGCGCAGTAATCGTTACCGTGAAGGCCGACACCACCTCGCGCTCGACTGTCGCCGTCATGTCCGGCGCGAAAACGCGCGCCAAGCCATAGAGCGCCGCCAGATGGAACAGCACGATCAGCACGATCAGCGGCACACTTGGCCGCCGGCGCTGCGCACGAAATCCTCTGGCCTGCGACATCGTTAAGCCCTTCGTTCCGGATAGCTCCATTCCGGACGAGGTTTCGTCCGGAATCCGCCCTCGGGCAACTATACCAATGCCACAGCATTTGGCGATGGAGCGCAGGCATCGGGCGCGCAATTCATGACCACGGGGAACGCATCAGCGATCTTCCGCAGGGCGCAGCCGGTCAAGCCCCGGCGGGCGAAGGGGCACACGCGCCCCGTTTCCGCCGGGTTTCCCGCCCGCACCGCGGGCTGACCGGTCGCCTCGGCCAGTGGTGGCTCGTCCGGCCCGGCAACTGGATCAGCCTCGGCCCGATCGACGAGCGCAGTCTGTGGGCGGCGGTGCTCGGCGCGGCCGGGTATTCCGCCCTTGCCTACCTCAGCCTGACGCTTCCGGTGCAGGTCGGCGCAATCAGCCCGATTTGGCTGGCGAACGCCTTTGCAGTCGCCTTCCTGCTGCGGGCCCGGCTGAGCAACGAGGTGCCGTTCCTGCTGGCGGTGCCGGCGGCCCGCCTGGCGGTCAATCTGGTTATCGCCCAGCCCGAACACGTGGTCGCCGCCTTCGCGATCGCCAATCTCATTGAAATCATCGCGGTGCTGGCGCTGAGCCGGGCGGGCCCGCGACGATGCCCGGACATGACGCGGCTGTCCGATCTGGTTCGTTTCGTCTGGGCGGGTGGGCTGGTCGGCCCTGCGCTTTCGGCGCTGTGCGTGACGCCGGTGCTGGGCGGCAGCCTTGATGCGGCACGCAGCGGGGTGCTCGCATGGCTGATGGCAGACGGCATGGCGTTACTGCTGATCGTGCCGACCGTGCTGCTGGTGACCGATCATGTCAGGGGCGAATTGCCGCGCAGCGAGGCAGGCCTCGCGGAAAGCCTCGCCCTGCTGGCCGGAGGGATGACCAGCGCCTTCCTGATCTTCAACCAGAGCCAGTATCCGCTGATGTTCCTGATCCCGCCGATCACGCTGCTCCACGCCTTCAGGCTCGGCAGTCTGGGCAGCGCGGTCCACGTTGTGGGCGTGGCGCTGGTGGCAGGGACGATGACCTCGGCCGGTCTTGGCCCCATCGCGGCTGTTCGCGGCATGTCAGGGGTGAGCGATCTGGCGCAGCTCTATCTGCTGCAGGCCTTCGTCGCCGCCAATTTCCTGACGGGGCTACCGATCGCCGCGATCATCGCCGGGCGCGACAGGATGACGGCGGCGCTTGCAGCTGGCAAGCGCGAGGTCGATCTGCTGGCGGACAACATCACCGACGCGATCCTGCGTTATGATCTCCACGGCGTATGCACCTATGCTTCACCCTCTGTCCGCGAGGTGATGGGCGCGCCGCCGGAAACCTATGTCGGCAAGCCGCTTGGTGCGCGCCTCCATCCGGACTCACGAGACAGGGCGATCGGCGCGCTTGCCCGATTGCTCGAAGGGGCCAGCGAAAAGGAGCGCGTCACCTATCGGCGGTTCCGTGACAGCGCCGATGGCACGCCCGTGTTCCTCGAAGCCGATTGCGCGGTGGTGCGCAATGCCGAGACCGGGCAGCGCGAAGGCGTGGTGGTCGCCGCGCGCGATGTGACTGAACGGATCGAACTCGAACTGCTGCTCACCCGCGCCCGCCGCACCGCCGAAAATGCCGCGCGTGCCAAGTCCGAATTCCTCGCCAACATGAGCCACGAGATCCGCACGCCGATGAACGGGGTGCTGGGCTTTGCCGAACTGATGCTGCAGGGCGATCTCGACGATCAGCAACGCCATTTTGCCGAACTGATCGTGCAATCGGGCCGGTCGATGATGACGCTGCTCAACGATGTGCTGGACCTCAGCAAGATCGAAAGCGGGCAGTTCGCGATTGCGACAGCGCCGGTCGATCTCCATGCGAGCCTCGCCGAATGTGCCGCGCTGCTTCGTCCCGCCGCCGAACGCAAGGGGCTGACGCTCGAATTGCTGCGCGAAGATGACGGGGAAGCGGAGGCTCCGGCGCCGTCCGCTCCGTGGATCACCACTGACGGGCTAAGGCTTCGCCAAATCGTGCTCAACCTGCTCGGCAACGCGGTCAAGTTCACCGAGGCAGGGCAGGTTCGGCTGGCCTATCGCATCACCCCGAACGAGGTGCGGATCACCATCGCCGACACCGGCATCGGCATCAGCGCCGAACGGATCGAAAGCATCTTCCAGCCCTTCACCCAGGGCGAAAGCGATACCGATCGGCGCTTTGGCGGCACCGGGCTCGGGCTGTCGATCAGCCGCCAGCTTACCGCGCTGCTGGGCGGGCGGATCGAGGCGGCGAGCGCGCCGGGCAGGGGGTCGCATTTCACGCTGGTGCTGCCTGCGGTGCTGGCCGCCCCCGTACCGGTTGCCGGGCCCGCTGTGCCCGAAAGTCCGCCGCCGCTCCCCACCGGGTCGCGAATCCTGCTGGTCGAGGATCACGACATCAACCGCCTGCTGGTGAGCGAAATGCTTGAGCGCTGCGGGCTTGAGGTCGAAGCCGCGCATGATGGAAACGAAGCGATCGCGATGGTGATCGACAGCATGCTCCGCGCCCGCCCCTATGATCTGGTGCTGATGGATGTGCAGATGCCGAGCTGCGATGGCTATGCCGCCACCCGCGCGATCCGCACCGAAGGGATCGGGCCGGACGTGCTGCCGATCATCGCGCTCACCGCCAATGCCTTTCCCGAGGATGTCGCCGCCGCGCGGGTGGCGGGGATGCAGGGGCACCTCGCCAAGCCGGTGGTATTCGCCGATCTTGCGCGCGCGCTGCAACGCTGGTTGCCGACCCGGATCGTCGAGAGCGACACACCGCCCCGCGCACCAGAAGTGATGAGGGGCGCGACATCCTCTGCACGTTCACCGCAGATGCTTGCCCGCTGGCAGGCCCGCCGGCGCGAGACGCTGGCGGCGGTGGAGGCGGCGCTGGCCGAGGGCGGTATGCTGTCCGATGTGGCTAGCGGCGCACCCACCGCCGCCCATCCTACGCGCGATGAACTGATCCGCCTCACCCACCAGTTTGCCGGCACCGCCGGGCTGTTCGGCGAGGATGAACTGGGACGCTGCGCCGCCGCACTCGAACGCTCGCTACAGGACAAGGCCAGCCCGGCTGTGAGCCGCGCGCTGGCGCAAGAGCTGGTCGCGCTGGCCGAAGGTGCCGGGCAGGCAGGCACCCCCCAACCTGCCGACAGCGCCAACGGCTAGAGCTGCGCCCCATAGCAAAAGGGCGGCCCGTTGCCGGACCGCCCTTCGCATGTTTTGCAATCGCGGAAGCGATCAGAAGCGGACGCGAACACCGAAGCGGACGCCCCAGAGCGAGCCGTTGATGTTGGTCGCTTCGACCGGAGCGCGGAAGCTCGAGTAGCGGTACTGAGCGCAGGGCTGAGCTGCCGAGGTGGCAGCAGCGCCGCCGACCGTCTGGAGGCACTGCACGTTCACAACCGCCGCGGTGTAGGGGAAGCCAACCTGGCGGATGGTGCCCCAATCCTTGTCGATCAGGTTCAGCATGTTCTCGACGTCGGCCATCAGCTCAAGCTTGCCGCCGAAGACGAACGGCACTTCCTGACGCACCGAGAGGTCCAGCTTGTGCACCCACGGGGTCTTGGCGATGTTCTTCGGCGCGATCTGGCCCTGGTAATCAGCCAGTTCCGAGCCCTGAACCAGAGCCTGAACCGCCGCGAAAGTCGCCGCCGAGTCATAGACCACGCGCGCATCGGCAGTCTGGCTGCTGACATTCGGAACGTAGAGCAGACCGCGGCTACCGCGACCGTTCACACCGAACACCGCCGAACGACCATTGGTCGGGTCGTTCATGGTGTAGCTGTAACGCTGGCCCGAACGGACGTTGTAGAAGAACTCGATGCGGGTGTTGTTGTCACCGAACAGCTCGCTGTCGAAGCCGGCCCCGAGGCGGAACTGGTGATCGCGCTGGTAGTTCGCGATGCCTTGTGCCGCAAAGTTCGGATCGGTGAAGGCGGTGTTGGTGTAGTTCGAGAACGCCACCGACGACGTGCCCGGGTTCTGATCCTGCACGTCCTGGAAGGTGTAGGAACCGTTCAGGAAGAAGCCCGAGCTCCAGTTCTTGTCGAACCGGGCTACCACGTTCCAGCTTTCGCCGAAGCCGGTGTTGGTGAGCAGCATGTCGGTGTTTTCACCCGCTGCGCCGGTCAGCACGTTGTAGCGCGGACGGCCGTCCGGCAGGGTGCTGGTCTGCTCGACCGAACGCAGATCGGTCCACTCGAGAGCATTGTTGATGTTCGAGTAGATCACGTCGACGCCGACGTTCCAGCCATCGCCCAGGAAGCCGAGGTTGGCTTCGTAGTCGACCGAGCCCGAGAAGCGCCACTGCGAGGGCGGCTCGAAGTTCGGGTCGAGCGCGTTGGTCGGCGAACCGGCGAAACCGGCCTGACGGACGGCATCGATCAGCGCCTGCGGCACGCCTTCGCCACCCGACACGTTGTTCAGGGTCGCAGCGCCGAGCGCCTGCACCTGAGCGGTGGTCAGGCCGAGCACGGCCTGTTCGGGGGTCGAGAAGGTGCCGTCAGCATTGCGGCGCACGCGCACGCGCTGAAGCGTCGGACCGGGGTTCGAGTAGTTGTTCGAAATCCACACCAGCGGGTTGCCCCCGCCGAACAGGCCCGCCGAACCGCGGATCTGCAGACGGTCGGTCGGCTGCCAGTTCAGGCCGAAGCGCGGCTGGAACAGGTCACGCCCGTTGAGCGTGTCGTTGTTCGCAAAGCCGAAGCGGTTGAGGAAGAACTGGTTGAAGAACGGCTCATCCGGGGTGTCAAACAGGTCGTAACGAACGCCAGCGACAACGGTGAGGTTGTCGGTCAGGTCGATCGTGTCCATCAGGCCGAAGGTCCAGCTGTTGTTCTGGAATTCGGCGGTAACGGTGTCGATCCCGCCACGCAGCGGCACGGCATAGTCGAGCTCGTTCGCACGGCGTGCCTGGAAATCGGCCACGCTGTCGAACAGCCATGCACCCGAAACGCGCTGGGCGAACAGGTTGCGCACGTCCTGACGACGACGCTCTGCGATCAGCTTGAGGGTGTGGTTTTCGATCTTCAGCGTCGCGGCGAATTCGACTGCGAGCGATTGGCTGTCGAGCTCGTTCGCCTGACGGCTGATGTCCGGGCCGAACACGAGGCGCTGCTGGTTGGGCGAGCAGACCGCGGGAGCCGCACCGACGCCAGTGGTCGGGTTGGTGGGGTCAAGACAGACGCTGAACTCGCCGAAGGTCTTTTCACCGAACGGCTCCTGCAGGCGCACGTAATCGGCGTAAGAGATACGCAGCTGGGTCGAGAAGTTGTCCGACCACTGGTTGTTCGACTGCAGAATCCCGAAGTGGTTCTTCGCACCCTGCGTGTAGTTGTTCGACAGCAGGTTGAAGGTCGGGTTGTTGGCAACGATCTGGCCGGTACCGGTCTGGCCGGCAAGCAGAGCGCTTTCGTTCCAGATGTAGGTCGCGCTCAGACGGTGACCATCGGCCACGTTCCAGTCGAGCTTGGTGACCAGCTTGTCGTCGCTTTCAACGATGTCGCTAGCAACGCCGAGCGTATCGAAGCCGTAGACGCTCTCGGCCGTGTCGTTGATCAGGTCGAGCTCGGCATCGGTAATCCCGAGCTGCGAGGGCTGCACGTCGGCCGGGACGGTGTCACGGGTGCGCTCGTAGGTGACCGCGAAGAACAGCTTGTCCTTGATGATCGGGCCGGTGACCTGCGCCACATAGACCTGCGAGTCGAAATCGCCGACGCGGCGGAGGTTGTCCGCACGGGTGCCGCGCAGATCGTCGTTCTGGTAGTAGGCCGCGCCCATGAAGGTGAACGCATTGCCGCCCGCCTTGAGCTGGGTGTTGATCGCGCCGCCTTGGAAGAAGCCCTGCTGGATGTCGACCGGCGCGGTTTCGACCGAGAATTCGCCGATCGCGTCAAGCGGCACCGGGCCGCGCGACGACACGAGGCCGCCTGATTCGAGACCGAAGGGGTCACCGAAGGCCACACCGTCGACGGTGAAGCGGTTGAAGCGGTTGTTCTGCCCGGCGATGCTGATCGCGCCGTTGTTGGTGGCATCAAGCGTCACCAGCGGATCGCGCGCGGCCAGGTTACGGACGTCGCGGTTGATGTTCGCAACGCCGGCGATGTCGTTGGCGGTGAGCACGGTGGCGGCACCGGTGGCGAGCGAAATCGCCGACTTGGTGCGGGTGCCCGACACGACGATGGTCTGGCCGACGCTGGCGAGCGAGACGCTGATACGCTGGGCCTGACCGGCAGTAAGGAAGCCGATTTCCTGCGAAGCGGTCTCAAAGCCGGCAGCCGACACTTCGATCGTGAAGGGGCCGCCAAGACGCAGACCAGCAGCGTTGAAGCCGCCTTCGGCATCGGTGGTCTGGGTCGAACGGGTGCCCGAGGGCACGTGCGTCACGATGACGGTCGCGCCGGCAACGGGGTTGCCGTCCTGATCGTAAACGTCGCCGCGGACCGACGAGGTGGTTTCCTGCGCGAAGGCCGGCGTTGCGATGGTGGTCGTCGCAGCAAGGCTGACGATGCTCGCCGCAAGGAGATATTTAAGCTTCATGAGTGGAGCCCCTGATGACGGTAAAGAGAGAGAACAGAATCAAAGTGCTGTGGCCTGCCCTAGGCCCGAACGCTTTCGGCAAAGCGACTGTTCTGTGACAGTTTGATGAATCGCCCTGCCGTGGCTGCGCGAGTCCTTAACCCGCCCGCGTGCGAACGCTAGAAAAGTCTCCGGATTGCGCGTGTTCTGCGCGCGGGTGTTGCACTGCAGCAACGCCCGCGGAAATTCTTCGGCACGGGCGTTGGCCGCAGGTCAGCCGGGCCGGTCAGGCGAGGTTGATCTCGCGCAGGCGCTGCATGAGATAATCATGCGCGGTGATCGCCGGTTCGGGCGGGGTCGCATCGTCGGCGCTGACGCATTCGGGCAGCGGCTCGATCAGGAAATCGGGCCGGAAATGCAGGAAGAACGGCATCGAATAGCGCGCCCGTCGTGCCGCATCCCCGCGCGGGTTCACCACCCGGTGCGTGGTCGAACGCAGCCGCCCGTTGGTCTGGCGCTGGAGCATGTCGCCGACATTGATCACCAACGCGCCCTCAGCCGCCGGGATCGGCAGCCATTCGCCCGTCTTGGTGAGCAGTTCGAGCCCGGCTTCCTCGGCCCCCAGCAGCAGCGTGATGGTGTTGATGTCCTCGTGCGCGGCGGCGCGGATCGCACCTTCGGGCGCGCCTTCGGCGAGCGGCGGGTAATGCAGCAGGCGCATCACAGAATTGCCGTTCTCGACGCTGTCGGCAAAGAAATCGCGCGGGCGGCCCAGATGCAGCGCGATCGCTTCGAGCACCCGGCCCCCGGCAACCTCGAAGGCGGAGTAGAGTGCGCTGAGCGTTTCGCGGAAACCTTCGACCTCGGACGGCCAGACATTGGGGGCCATGTATTCGGCCAGCGGGTGACCAGCGGGCAGATCGCGGCCGACGTGCCAGAACTCCTTCAGATCGAAGATGTTGGCGTCCTTGGCTTTCTCGGTGCCGAACGGCGTGTAGCCCCGCGCCCCGCCGCCGCCTTCGATCTTGTAGGCGCGCTTCACATCATCAGGCAGCGCAAAAAACGCCCTAGAGGCGGCCTCGGCGCGGTCGATCAGATCCTGCGGAATGCCGTGATCGCGCACCACGGCGAAACCATATTCGGCAAAGCTGCGGCCCAGTTCGTCGGCGATGGTCTCGAGCGGCTGGGCGAGCGAAACGGAAGCGATGTCAGTCATGCGCGGCCCTTACACCCAGGCCGCCATGACTGCCAAGCCTCAGTAGGGCAGGAACAGGCTCGCCAGCGCCGCGCTCATCAGGTTCGCAAGGCTGCCTGCCGCGAGCGCCTTCAGCCCCAGCTTGGCGATCACCGGGCGCTGGTTGGGGGCCAGCCCGCCGGTCACCGCCATCTGGATCGCGATCGAGGAGAAGTTGGCAAAGCCGCACAGCGCGAACGTGATGATCGCGCGGCTGCGCGCGGTCAATTCGCCCGCCTGCATCGCGCCCAGATCGATGAAGGCGACGAATTCGTTGAGCACGATCTTGGTGCCAAACAGCCCACCCGCGATCTGCGCCTGATCCCAGTCGGAAATGCCGATCAGGAACATCACCGGCGCGAAGATATAGCCGAGCAGCTTCTGGAAGCTGATGGTGGAAAGCCACGCGGCGACATCAGGCGACAGCGGGCTGCCGGTCTGCGCGGCAAGGTTCACGATCCCACCGCCGATGCCGGCAAGCATCCCGTTGGCGAGCGCCACCAGCGCGACGAACACCATCACCATCGCGCCCACTGCGACGGCGAGCTTCACGCCGGTCTGCGTGCCCTGGGCTGCGGCTTCGATGATGTTGGCGGGGCGCTGGCCTTCCTCGAAGGTTTCGGCCGAAGTCACCTCGTCAGCCTTCTGGCCGGGTTCGACAATCGACGCCGGGCCGACCGCGCTGATGCGCGCCTGGGGGAGTTCGACCTCCTGCCCGTTCTCGTCATACATCACCACCCGGGTCGCTTCGGTCAGGGTGTTGCTCTTGCCACGCGCCTTGGCCACCGCCGCAGCACCGATATCAGCGCCTAAAGCCGCCACACCATCATCGGGCATCATGATCTTGGCCATCAGGATCCCGCCCGGCGCCGACATGAAGGCCGCGGCGAGCAGGAACGGCACCGCCTCTTCGCCGATGAAGCTGGCATAGGCGGCAAGGATCGTCCCCGCCACGCCCGCCATGCCCACCGCCATCAGCGTGAACAGGCCCGAGGGGCTGAGCGCTGCGAGATAGGGGCGCACCACCAGCGGGCTTTCCGACTGGCCGACGAAGATATTGGCCGCCGCGCCCAGCGCCTCGACCTTGCTGATCCCGGTGATCCAGCCGATCGCCCCGCCCACCCAGCGCACCAGCCGCTGCATGATGCCGAGGTGATAGAGGATCGAGACAATCGCGGCAAAGAACACGATCACCGGCAGCGCGCCGATCACGAAGGTGTTGGCGAAGGGATTGTTCTCCATCGGCCCGAACACCGAGGTGATGCCTACCTTCGAGAAATCGAGCAGCGCAATGACCCCGCGTGACAGACCGCCAATAACGGCAACGCCCGCTTCGGTGCGCAGCACAACCAGCGCAGTGATCGCCTGCAAGGCAAAGGCGGAACCCACCACCCTGAGGTTGATCTTCCGCCTTGCGGAGGAAAGCGCGAAGGCGATGCCGAGAATGGCGAAGACCCCGCCGAGGCTCAGCAGGATGGACGTGATACCTTGGTTCACGGCAGCGACATGCCCTTTGCTTGCAAGGAAAAGACGATCTGACCCCCGCGCTGACCGGACGGAAAGGCCCGCGCGCGCCAAGGGTGGGTGGCAGTTTGCCGAACGACTTGCAAGGGTTGGCGCCGCGCGGCTCCACAAGGGCAAGGCACAGTGTGCGCACTGGGGACGAAATCCGGTCGGTGACAGGGGCGGGCGTGCGCCTTTTCTTTTGCCTGCGCGCTGGCTAGCAAGCGGGCGATGACCGATACCGCCGCGCCTGCCGCACCCGCCGTCTCCACTATCTCCATGCCGCTGGGCATGTTCGTCTTCACGCTGCTCTATGGCGGGATGACAGTGCTCGCGGGCGTACTTGCGTTCAAGCAGGTGCAGCTGTGGCCGACGAGCCTTGCAGTCGAAAGCGGGATATTCCCGTTCTTGATGCTGGTGGTGATCTCCAGCACGCTCTCGCAGCTTTACGGGCGCGATGCGGCCAAGCGGATCGTGTGGTGGGGGTTCTTCCCGCTCGGCCTCTCGGCGCTGCTGATGCAGCTGGTGCTGGGCCTACCCGCCTCGTCGGAAATGCTCGCCTTCCGCCCCGATGATCTCGCCGCCTTTGAGCGGGTGCACCAGTCGACCTGGCGGGTGTGGATGGCAGGCCCCGCATCCTACATCACCTCGCTGCTGCTCAACATCTGGATCTTCGACCGCCTGCGCGGGCAGGGCGAGGAAGGCGCGATCGGCCTGATGGTGCGCGGCGCGATTGCCTCGGCGCTGAGCCAAGCGGTGGATTCGGTGATCTTCATCACCCTCGCCTTCTACGGCGAGTTCGACATCACCGACCTGATGATCGGCCAGGTGCTCGCCAAGGTGTTCCTGAGCGTGGTGCTGGTGCCGTTCCTGATCACCTTCGGGGTAAAGGCAGCGCTGTGGCTGGACGCAAAGAAGGCGTAACCCCACGCAGTCGCACCAAACGGCCTGAAAGGCCGCAAGCCCGAACGGGCGCCCGCAGCGAAGCGACCATAGGGAGCGGGAGCGAGGATTTCGCGCCCCGGAGGGCGCGCGAAAAGAAATGGTGAGCCCGACAGGATTCGAACCTGTGACCCGCTGATTAAAAGTCAGCTGCTCTACCTACTGAGCTACGGGCCCACACGTGTGCCGCGCGAATGGCGGCAGGCGCGCTCACCTAGGCAGGGGGCGCGGGCGGGTCAAGCGGGCATGGTGATGGGCGATGGTCAGACCATGCGTCGGATCGCGCCAGTCGGGCGCGATGGCGCGGGCCGGGGTGAGCACGAAGTCACGCGCGGCAAAGGCGGGATGGGGGATCGCCAGACCTGCCGAGCGCCATTCCCCGCCGCTCCAAAGGATGATGTCGCAATCGAGCACGCGGTCGCCCCAGCGCTGACCGGGGCGGCGGCCGAAGGCGCGCTCGGTGCGCTTGAGGGCGGCGAGCAGCGAGGGCGGCGCAAGCTCGCTCTCCATCACCAGCGCGGCATTGGCGAAGGACCGCTGCGCCGCGCCCATCGCCGGGGTCGCGATGATCGGCGCGCGGGCGGTCACGGTGCCGAAAGCCGCGATCTCCTCCATCGCCGCCTGCACCACGCCGCGCGGCGCGCCATAGAGGTGGTGGCGCCGGTTGCTGCCGAGCGCGACGAGATAGGTGCTGCTCAAGCTCAGATATCTTGCGCGATCCGGCCGTAGAGCTGCGGGCGGCGGTCGCGGAAGAAGCCCATGCCGGCCCGGTGCGTCGCCGCACGCGCCAGATCGAGCCGGGCGATCAGCACGCCGGTCTCGCCCGCGCCGTAATCAGCGACCAGATCGCCCCATTCGTCCGCGATGAAGGAGTGGCCGTAGAAGCTCTGTGCTGCATCGTCCGGGCCTTCGGTGCCGATGCGGTTGGCCGCAGCCACGGGCATGCAGTTCGACACCGCATGGCCGATCATCGCTCGGCGCCACATGCGGCTGGTGTCGAGGCCTGCATCATAGGGCTCGGAACCGATTGCGGTGGGATAGAGCAGCAGTTCTGCGCCCATCAGTGCCATCACGCGCGCGCATTCGGGATACCACTGGTCCCAGCAGATGCCGACGCCGACCTTGACGATCGCGCCGCCCTCTCCGGCCACGTCCCACACCTTGAAGCCGTCATTCCCGGGGCGGAAATAGTACTTTTCCTCATAGCCCGGGCCATCGGGGATGTGGCTCTTGCGGTAGGTGCCCTGGATCGCGCCGTCGGGGCCGATTATCGCGAGGGTGTTGTAATAGTGGTGCCCGTCCCGCTCGAAGAAGCTGGTCGGGATCGTCACCTTGAGCTTCGCGGCGAGCGCCTGCATCGCGATCACGCTAGGGTGCTCTGCGGTGGGCCGCGCGAGTGCGAACAGCGCCTCGTCCTCCTCGCGGCAGAAATAGGGGCCGGAGAACAGCTCGGGCGGCAGGATCAGCTGCGCGCCCTTCGCGGCGGCTTCCTCCACCAGCGCCGACACGGCGGCGATGTTGGCGGCTTCGTCATCCGAACCGAGGGGAAGCTGAAGGGCGGCGAGCGTGATAGCGGTCATGCCGCCGCCCCTACTTCATTATTTGGCCTTCTTGAAGAGCAGCGTCATGCGGTCGCTTTCACCCAGACCCTTGAGGTCTTCGCGCTTGGTCGCCAGCGTCGGGGGCATTTCCCACACGCCTTCGGGGTGGTTGGCGGCATCCTTGGGGTTGGCAAGGATCTCGCTCGCGGCGACCAGTTCGAAGCCGTGGATGCGCATCAGGTCGATCACGTCCTCCTGCCGCAGATAGCCCTTGCTGCCATTGGCGTAGGACCACGGCGCATCCGCCTTGGCGCGGTGCTGTTCGATGCCGATCAACCCGTCATCCTTCAGCAGTTCGCGCATGGCCCGCAGTTCGGTGTCGAGGATGCCCATGCGCAGCGGATTGTGCAGCGCGCGCATCAGCAGGATGCGGTCGAAGGTGCCCTTCTGGTCGGCCGGAATGGACTCGAGCGTGATCCCTGCGAACTTTTCGGCCGGAAGCCCGGTGTAGCCGGCGACTTCGGCCGGGAACTTCGCCGCGGCATCGCGCACGCGCTGCTGGCGGGCGGGATCGCTGCTGGCGGTCAGCGGGTTGACGTAGATACCGACCAGCTTGCCCTCGCCGCCGAGGTAGTGTCCGAGCAGGCGCGAATACCAGCCGCCACCGGGCGAATATTCGCCAACCTTCATGTGCGGGCCGACATGGAAGAAGGCGAGCGTTTCCGCCGGCTTGCGGAACGCGTCGCGCGCCTTGTCCTCGGCGCGGGTCGGGTGGTTGATCGCGGCCGACACCTGCTCGCCGTGATGCTTCATGAACATCGCGGTGTCGCGGATATGCGCATCGCTGGTGTCTTCCTTATGCGCGCCGTGAGCGCCATGCGCGCCATGGTCCATGTGCTGGGCCGCCAGCGGGGCCGCAAAGGCAAGGCCGCTCGCGGCGGCGGCAAGGATCAGCTTGTTCATGGGTAACTCTCTCCCTTGGGGTGTCGAATGCACGTTGATACGCATGGGTGGCAAAAACGGTTTCGTGGCCTATCTCTGGCACAAACAAACGGAGAATTCGATGAGCAACATGGACACAGCGATCATTGCAGGCGGATGCTTCTGGTGCACCGAGGCAGTGTTTCGCGATGTCGTCGGCGTGAGCGGCGTGGAAAGCGGCTATATCGGCGGCACCAAGGCGCATCCGACCTACAAGGAAGTGTGCACCGGCACGACCGGCCATGCCGAAGCCATCCGCGTGACCTTTGATCCGCACGCGATCAGCCTTGCCGAAATCTACGACGTGTTCCTTGGCACGCATGATCCGACGCAGTTGAACCGGCAGGGCAACGACATCGGCACGCAATACCGCTCGGCGATCTTCCCGCTGTCGGACGAACAGGGCGCGGAAGCCGAAGCCGCGATTGCGCGCTGGAATGCCGAGAACGGCAAGCAGGCGGTCACCACGATCGAGGGTCTTTCGGGCGGCGCGCAAACGGCCGAATGGTATCCGGCCGAGGACTATCACCAGGAATACTGGGACGGCGAAGGCCAGCGGAACCCCTATTGCCTCGCGGTGATCCCGCCCAAGCTGATGAAGCTGCGCAAGAGCTTCCAGAAGTATGTGAAGGATTGAGCAGGGCTAGCCCCGCGGCGGAGCAATCCGCCGCGGGGCCAGTGCTACCCTCAGCGGTATTTGGCGGCGGTGATGAACTTGCCGAAGGCTTCGCACCAGATCACCACGGTATCGTAGTTCTCGATATTCACGCCCGGCGGCACATCGATGATGAAGCCGTTGTAGCTCTTGATCGAACCCAGCTGCACCGATTGCGCCTTGATCGCGCGGAAATCGGCATCGTTGTCGACATAGCGGGGGGCGAGGTAGATCTTGTAATCCGGCCCCGGCGCCAGTTCGCCCTGGTGGACGATGCGCTGCGGGGTGACGCTGATCGTGCCGGTGCCCCAGTGGAACTCGTCGCTGCCGGGCAGGTCCTTCCTGAAGGTGGCGGAGTAGGCGGCGGACTTCGCCGCAGCGGCAAGCTGCGCGGCATCGGGCGCGCGTTCGGCCACAAGGATCGGCAGGAAATAGACCCCGAGGGCAAAACCGAGCGCGACTGCGCCCAGATGGGTGGCGGCGAGGAGGAGGAGCTTTTTCATGGGAAGGGGTCTTTCGCGAATGGGCGTTGCTGCACCATTCGCGGGACAGTTCGATCCGGTTACCCTCGCCCCCAACTTACCGTCGCCCCGGACTTGATCCGGGGTCCCGCTGCCTTTCGCCTTCGAAGAGAAAAGCGGGATCCCGGGTCAAGCCCGGGAAGACGGTTGAGTTATTGCTTCACCCACCGCGCCACGAAGAACCCGTCGAGCCCGCCGTGATCGGCCAGCATTCCGGGATGCGTCCGCAGCCAGCCTTCGGGTGTGGGAGTGAGACCGGCGGGCAGTTCCTCTGCCGTGACCGGCTGGGGCGTCAGACCCAGTTCGGCATCGATCCACGCCGCTTGGCTCTCGCCCTCTTCGGCTTCGAGCGAGCACACCGCATAGACCAGCCAGCCTCCGGGATTGAGCCAGCCCGCCGCCCGCGACGTGAGCGCGCGTTGCAGTTCGACCATCTCGGCAATCTGGCCCTTGCCGATGCGGTGGAGCACATCGGGGTGGCGACGGCAGGTGCCGGTGGCCGAGCACGGGGCATCAATCAGGATTGCATCGAAGCGGTGCTTCGGCTCCCACGTCAGCGCATCGGCGCGGACGGGCGCGGCTTTCAGCCCGGTGCGCTTGAGATTGTCCTTGAGCAGATCGAGCCGCCGCTTCGACAGATCGAGCGCGGTGACATTCCACCCGCTCGCCGCCAGCTGCATCGTCTTGCCGCCGGGCGCGGCGCACAGATCGAGCACGTTGCGCCCCTCTCCCGCCCCCAGCAAGCGCGCGGGGATCGAAGCGGCGAGATCCTGCACCCACCAGTCGCCCGCCTTGAAATCGGCGAGGCTCTCCACCGCCGCGCCGCGCGGCAGGCGGACATGGCCGGGGGCCAGGCTGATCCCGCCCATCTGGACGGCGCGGGCCTCGGTTGCGCCCGTATCTTTCAAGGCAAGGTCAAGCTCGGGCGGGTAGGCGAGGCCGGGGGCGATCGCGGCGGCCTTGTCCGCGCCCCAGCGGGCGGTGACGCGTTCGGGCAGGGTCGGCACCTCGGGCAGCGCCGCGCCCTGCTTCACCAGCGCCGAGAACACCCCGTGCGCCAATCGCCGCGGCCCGCCGGCGAGCAGCGGCAGGCCGGTGGCGATCACCGCGTGCGGGGGCGTATCGAGCCGCAGCGCCTGCGCCAGCATCAGCCGCAGCACCATGCGCGCCTTGGCGTCTTCGGGCAGGTTCTGTTTGGTCGCGCTGTCGATCAACGCATCGATATCGGTCAGCCAGCGCAGGGTCTCGCCCGCGATCGCCTTGGTCAGCGCGCGGTCGGGGGCCTTGCGGATATCGGCGAGCGCGGGGCCTTCCGCCTGTTCCAGCGTCTCGCCCCGCCGGAACACGGCATCGAGCAGGCGGAGCGCAGCACGGCGCACGGGAAGTCCGGGGGTAATGCCATGCACGGCCCCTAGAGCATCGCGCGAAAAAGTGGGAACCGGTTTTTCGCTCCCCGGCGATGCGGGCCACAAACGCGCCCCTAACCCCTATTGAAACCAAGCGCCAGCACGCGCATTTGGGAGGCCATGACCAAGGAAAAGTCCGAAGCCGCGAAGAATTTCAGGAAGCCCGCCCACTGGACCAACGATCCGGTGCCCGCGCCGAGGCCCGTCGAGCAGGACGAAAAGCTCAGCCCCACCCGCTATGGGGATTGGGAGAAAGACGGGATCGCAGTCGATTTTTGATAAGGGAGGTGCGCGGCAGGCCCGCCTAGACCCCCCTTAGACCCCCTCTAGGCCCCGCTAGCCAATGTTCCACGTGGAACATCTGTGGCACTCGGCGGCGCAGCCGCCGCAAGGCCGAACGGCCGCCCGCAGCGACGCGGCCGTCAGGCCGTGTGAGCGAGGATTTCGCATCGCGGACGCGATGCGGACAATCAAAGCGGTTTGAAGGTGACCTTGAGCCCGTCCTTGGGCTGCGGGATCGGCCAGTCCTGCCATTCGGGATTGTAGCCCGGTGCAGCCTCGATCCGGTAGCGCTGGAGCAGCTGCGCCAGCAGGATCTTCACCTGCATATAGGCAAAGTGCAGCCCCAGGCACATATGCGCGCCCCCGCCAAACGGCACCCACGCATACTTGTGCCGTGCCTTCACCTTGTCAGGCGTGAAGCGCATCGGATCGAAGGTGAAGGGCTTGTCCCAATATTCCTCGGAGTGGTGGGTCCAGTAGATATTGATCCCCACCATCGCGCCCGCCGGAATGCGGTATCCGCCATACTCGAACTCGCGCAGCGCCCGGCGCGGCATCGAGGGCACAGGCGGCACCATCCGCAGCGATTCCTTGAACGCCATCTCGGTCAGATCGAGCTTGGCGAGGTCATCATAATCGAGCGGGCGCGGGTTGCCGTCGCCATCCGGCCCGCCGGTGACTGCCATGATTTCCTCGCGCAGTTTCTCCTGCCATTCGGGGTTGGTGGCGAGGTGATAGATCAGCGAGGTGGCCGAGGAGGTGATGGTGTCATGCGCCGCCATCATCAGGAAGTTCATGTGATCGACCACTTCGTCGACCGGCAGCAGCGAGCCGTCCTCGCGGGTCGCGGTGGCGAACTGGCTGAACATGTCCTGCCCCCCGCCTTCCGCGCGGCGGCGCAGGGTTTCGCGGGTGAAATACTCGACGAGAAACGCGCGGCCATCCACGCCCTTCTTCATCTTGGTGAAGGGCAGCGGCTTGCGCACCGGCGCGACCGAGGCCTGCACCATGTCGACGAAAGCCTCATTGATCTTGTCGGCTTCCGGCCCCCACGGCAGCCCGATGAAGCTATCCGCCGCGAGATCGAGCGTGAGCTTCTTGATCGCCGGATAGAACTCCATCGGCCCCGCCCAGCCGGCCACCTCGCGCGCAATCCCGCGATTGAGCGCGCCCGAATAGTGGCGCATCGGTTCGGGCTTGAACGCGATCGACAGCGCGCGGCGGTCAATGCGGTGATGCTCGAAATCGATCAGCATCAGCCCGCGCGGGAACAGCTGGTCGAGCACCGGTCCCCAGCCCTGTTCGCTGGAGAAAATCTTGTCCTTGTTGAACAGCAGCAGCTCGTTCGCCTCGGCCCCGATCAGCGCGATCTGCCAGCCGCCAAAGGCGCGGTTCTTGTAAACCTTGCCGTGGGTCTTGATCATCCGGTCGGCAAAGGCGTGCGGATTGGCAAGCATGGTGAAGGTGTTGCCGACCACCGGCCAGCCTGCCTCGCCCGGGATATGGGCAAGGTCCGCTTCGGTCAGACGGCCTTCACCCCAGTGACGCGGAGCATCGGCAGGGGCAGCATCACGAGCAGTCGGGGCTTCGGCAAGGGTCGCCATGGTCGGTTTCGGGCTCCGTTACAGGTTCGGATTCGCAACTGACTTGGGTGTAAATAATCCCCGCGCTCAAATCCAGCCGGAAAGCTCGCGCCGCAGCATTGTCTCGATCATGACGAGGCCATCACCCGAGGTGTTGAGGCAATCGAGCACCGCATAATCCTCGCCGCCTGCCTCGATGAACTCGTCACGCCCTTCGAGCGCGAGCTCTTCCATCGTCTCGACACAGTCCGCCGCAAAGCCGGGGGCTGCGACCACCAGCCGCTTGGTCCCCTTGCCGCCTTCCGCGATCAGCGTCGCATCGGTCGAGGGTTCAAGCCACGCCGCGGGGCCGAAGCGCGATTGGAAGGTGGTTTCAAACCGCACGCCCGAAAACTCGGGGCGCACTTCCAGCGCCTCGCGCAGAAGGCGGGCGGTCTTCATGCAGTGGCAGTAATAGGGATCGCCCTTCTCCAGCGTCTGCTGCGGCATCCCATGGAAGCTCAGCAGCATGACTTCAGGCTTGAAGCTGAGGCCGCGCACCTGCCGGGTCAGATCCTCTGCCAGCGCGCCGATATAGCCGGGATCATCGTGATAGGGCGGCACGAAGCGCAGCGCCGGTTGCCAGCGCATCTGCCCGAGTACGCGCGCCACCTCGTCGAACACGGTCGCGGTGGTGGCGGCGCAATATTGCGGATACATCGGGGCGATGAGGATGCGGTCGCACCCCTCCGCCATCAGCGCGGTCAGCCGGCTTTCGATCGAAGGCTTGCCGTAACGCATCGCGTATTCGACCACGACCGTCTCGCCAAAGCGGGCAACGAAAGTCTTGGCCATCGCCTCGGCCTGCCGCGCGGTGATATCGGCGAGCGGCGAGCCGCGCTCGGTCCAGATCTTGCTGTAGGCCTTGGAGCTTTTCTGGGGCCGGGTGTTGAGAATGATGCCGCGCAGGATGATCTGCCATACGATCGGCGGGATCTCGACCACGCGGCGATCCGACAGGAACTGCTTGAGATAGCGCCGGACCGAATCCGGATCGGGCCCGTCGGGCGTGCCGAGATTGACCAGCATCACGCCGATCTTGCCGCTTCGGGCGGGGGGATGATCGCCCGGAAGGCGCTGGGTCTGCCAGGTCATAGCGGCCCTAACGTTCGGGGGGCGTTTGGTTTCCGGCAAGACGCGAACTTCCGGACCGCGAGAGGTGAATTTGTCCGGGTCATGTGCCGTCCGAAAGTAGGGGCAGGCGGCGCAGACGCAAGCCCGTCGCCGAAAACAGCGCATTGGCGATCGCCGGCGGGGCCACCACCGCACCAAGCTCGCCAGGGTCGGCGGGCGGCGCATCGCTGGTCATGAACACGATCCGCATTTCCGGGCAATCGGCCAGTGTCGGCAGGCCCAGCCCGGTATAGTCGGTGTTTTCCGGCAACCCGCTGCGCAGCTTGACCGGATTGCCGAGCGCCATGCCGATCCCGAACACCAAGCCGCCCTCGATCTGCTGGAGCGCAATGTCGTGGTTGACGATCCGCCCGATATCGACTGCCGCCGAAAGCCGGATCACCCGTACCCCGCCCTCGCCCTGCCGCGCAGTGGCAACGCAGGCGATGCGCGCGGCATCCGGCCCGTCGCCGATCCGCGCACAGGCGAGGCCCTGCCCGCTCTGGTTGACCCCGCCATCCCATCCGGCGAGCTGTGCGGCGCGTTGCAGGCACGCGGCCAGCCGCACGTCGCTGCCGAGCATCATCATGCGGAACGACAGCGGCTCGCGTTCGTGCTTGGCGGCGATTTCGTCGATGAAGCTTTCGATCGCAAAGGTGGTCGGCCCATAGGCATTGCCGCGCACCCGGCCGACCGGCAGGCCGATCTCTACCGGCACGTGTTCCACCAGCAGCGCAGGCACCTGATAGGGCGGCACCGCGCCCTCGCAGGCGAGCGGATCGGGCTCGCCCGCCGTCTCGCGGATCGCGGCAGCCGGAGTGAGATTGCCGAACAGCCGCTTGCCGAATTCGCGGGCCGCCGGCGGAGTTGCGATCCGCATCCGCATCGCTTCGATCGCGCCGGGGTTGGTGCGGGAAAGCTGCGCGCCCATCAGCACCCAAGCCGGCGCACGCGGACGGCTGCGAATGATCTCGTCGCGGCGCGGCCAGGTCAGCTGCACGGGGCGGCCCAGTTCGCGGGCAATCAGCGCGATCTCGATCGCATGATCATGCTCGAGCCGCGCATCGAAGCTGCCCCCGGCGGGCATCGGATAAAGCGCAACATCCTCGACCGAAATGCCGATCGCGCGCGCTGCGGCGATCCGCGCCTGTTCGGGCGCCTGCGTGGCGATCCACAGATCGAGCCGCCCGTCGACGAAATGCGCTGCCGCCGTGGCGGTTTCGACCGGCGCGGCATAGGCGGGCTCGATCTCGTAGCGCCGCCCCATGTCGACCCGCGTGAAGGCGTCCCCGCCGAACCCGGTTTCGGCAATGGTAAAGCCCTCGCCGCCCGTCAGCGTCGTATCGAGCCGGGCGGCAAGATCGGTGCTGCTGACCGGCGTGGTCGTGGCAAAGCGCGGCTTCATCGCGTCGAGCGCCTGCTCGGCGCTCCACCATGTGGAGGCAGCCACCGCGATCCAGCGCTTGCTTTCGACGATCCCTGCCAGTCCCTTGATCCCGGCGACAGCATCGCGGTTGAAGCCCGCCAGCTCGCTCCCGTCGGCGGGGCCATGGCGGATCGAAGCGAACACCATGCCCGGCAGTCGCACATCACCCGCGAAACGGTGCGAACCATCGACCTTGGAGGGCAAATCAAGCCGCGGATAGGCGGGCATTTCCTCGGCCTCGGCAGGCAGGGGCTTTTCGCGCATCGGCTCGGGACGGAGCGGCGGCGGATCGGGCGGTGTCCACTCGGCAGCCGCCTCCGCCAGCTCGCCAAAGCTGGCGCGGTTATCGCCGTGGGTTACGAAGCCGCCGGTGACCTCGCATTCTTCCCATGCCACGCCCCAGCGCGATGCAGCTTCCTGCGCCAGCATCGCCCGCGCGGCGGCAGCAGCCTCACGGCAAGGCATTTCATAGGCTTCGAGCGAGGTGCCGTCGGCGGTCGCGGTGAAACGCTGCGATCCGACAAAGCGCTCCGCCATCATCGTATCGGTCCGATCCGAAAGGCCCGCGGCCACCGGATCCCAGAGCGTGATCCATTTGCGCGCCAGCGGGACATTGCCATAGGCACCCGATACCGGCGCCGGTTCGACCGCGATCTGCCGCCAGTCCGCCCCCAGTTCATAGGCCACGATCTGCGGCAGCAGTGTGGTGATCCCCTGTCCCATCTCGAGCTGCGGCACCGCGACCGTCACCACGCCGTCATGGGCGATCTTGAGCCACGCGCCGAACACCTGTTCGTCGCTGACCGCCACCAGCGGCGTGCGGTAGCTGCGCGGCATCAACCACCATGCCACCAACAGACCGCCGCCTACGGCAGCCCCGGTCAGCATTCCGCGCCGCGTGACCTCCATCGCCTAGATCGTCCCGGTATCGAGCCAGCGCGCCAGCCGCTCGGCAATCGCCACGAAAGGCGCAGCGGTTTCGTCATCCCCCGCTGCCGGAGGCTCGCCCTTGTCGCCCGCCATGCGCGTCGCCAGCGTCAGCGGCACCCGGCCGAGGAAGGGGATTTCGAGCGCGGCGGCGAACTTCTCCACGCCGCCTTGCCCGAAAGGATCACTCATCTCGCCGCAATGCGGGCAGGCGTATCCGGCCATGTTCTCGACCAGCCCGATGATCGGCACATCGCCCTGTTCGAACAGCTGCCCGGCGCGCGCAGCATCGATCAGCGCAAGGTCCTGCGGGGTGGACACCAGCACCGCGCCATCGGGCTTGTGGGTCGACAGCATCGAAAGCTGAACATCACCGGTGCCCGGCGGCAGGTCGATCAGCAGCAGATCGGTATCGCCCCACTCGGCATCGACCAGCTGGGTGAGCGCCTTGCCGGTCATCGGCCCGCGCCATGCCAGCGCCTTGCCGGGGGCGACGATGTGCCCCATCGAAAGGACCTTCACGCCATAGGGCGTATCGATCGCCACCAGCTTGTCGCCCTCGGGCGTGGCGGTGGGCTTGATGCCTTCGGTCTTGAGCAGCTTGGGCTGCGAGGGGCCGTAGATGTCGCCATCGATCACCCCGACGCGGCGCCCCATCCGCGCGAGGGCGACCGCAAGGTTGGTGGTGAGCGTCGACTTGCCGACCCCGCCCTTGCCCGATCCGACCGCGATCAACCGGCGGCGGCGGCGCTCTCCCGTCAGCGCGATGCGCACCTCGTCAATTTCGGCGAGCGGGGACAATGCGGCAGTGATGGCGTTTTCCAGCGCGGAGCGGTCCGCATCGGACAGGTCGCCGGCCTCGGCAACGATCACCGCACGGCGGGAGACAATGCGGGCGGAACGCAGGCGGTGGTTGATTTCGGGCGGCAGCGCACCGCGAATCAGCGCTTCCTCGGCGTCGGGCTGGCGGGGTGGTTCGGAGGGGTTGTTCATTTCGGCACGCCTCTAACACCAAATTCACGCAGCCAACCCCTGTTTTTCGTGCAGAGGCGTGCCTATAGATAGGAAATGCAGAGATTGGACGGCTGGAGAGAACGTCTTGGCGGTGCCGCGCGCGGCTTGGCCATGGCTGGCAAGAACAACCCTTGGGGCGGCTCGGGCGGCGGTGATGAGCCGGGCGACGGCAGCGCGGGTGGCGGCAATGGCCCCGGGGCCGACGACGGCAGCGATAATGGAGGCAGCGGGGGTCCACGCAACCCGTGGCTCCCCGGTTCGGGCGAGCCGGGCAAGCGCCGTTCGGCCGGGATCGAAGACATCTTCAAGAGCCGTGGCCCCGAAGGCCCGCGCCGCGCAGGCGGCGGCGGATCGGGTGGCCCGACCTTCCGCCTGCCCGAGCGCCCGAATGGCAAGAGCTGGCTGCCGGTCATCCTCGGCGGGGTCGCACTGATCTGGGTCGGCGCGACGGGCGTGCACTTCATTCAGCCGGGCGAACAGGCAGTGGTGACCTGGTTCGGCGGCAAATATTCGCACTCGCTGGATTCCGGCACCAACTTCACCGCTCCCTGGCCGCTGCAAACAGTGGAAAAGGAGAACGTGACCAAGGTGCGGCTGGAAGAGGTGCCCGGCACCAACACCGAAAAGCTGATCCTCACTGGCGATCAGAACCTGGTCGATCTGTCCTATCTGATCCGCTGGAACATTTCCGACCTCGCGCTCTACAAGTACCAGCTGTCCGACCCGCGCAATGCGCTGCTCGAGATCGGCGAGGCGGCGATGCGCGCTTCGGTCGCCAAACAGGATCTCGACACCGTGCTGACCGGCGCTGGTCGCGCTGAAATCGAACAGGATGTGCGTGCCGCAATGCAGGCGCGGCTCGATGCCTATCGTTCCGGCATCAGCGTGCAGGGGATCGAAATCAACAAGGTCGATCCGCCCGCGCGGGTTGAAGAAGCCTTCAAGGACGTTTCTTCCGCGCAGCAGGATGCCGACGCGGCGATCAACCGCGCCCGCGCGGTGGCGCAGCAATTGCTCGCCCGCGCGCAGGGCGATGCCAGCGAGTTCAACGACATCTACGAAGAATACAAGCTCGCCCCCGAAGTGACGCGCCGCCGCCTCTATTATGAAACCATGGAGGCCGTGCTGTCGAAGACCGACAAGACGATTGTCGAATCCGGCAAGGTGGTGCCTTATCTGCCGCTGCCTGAACTCAAGCGCGGTGCCAAGCCACCGGTCCAGCAGCAGGGGCAATAAGACCATGCAGGAACTGCTTCAGAACACCCGCGCGCTGCTCATCGGTGCAGCTGTGATCGTGATCGCGCTGATCTCGAGCATCGTGATCGTGCCCGAAACGCATCAGGCGGTGGTGATCCGCACCGGCCAGCCGGTTCGCATCTTCAACATGTTCCGCCCCAACGAGCCCTATGGCCAGACCGGTGCCGGGCTCAACTGGCGCATCCCGTTCGTCGAGCAGGTGCAGATGGTTGACCGCCGCGTGCTCGATCTCGACATGGAACGCACCCAGGTGCTCTCGAACGATCAGCAGCGGCTACAGGTTGATGCCTATGCCCGCTACCGCATCATCGATCCGGTCAAGCTGGTGGAGAAGGCTGGCAGCGAACGCCAGCTCGAAGCCCAGCTGCTGCCGATCCTCACCTCGGTGCTGCGGCAGGAGCTCGGCCGTCGTCCGTTCACCGCGCTGATCAATGCCGAACGCGGTACGGCAATGACCAACATCACCCGCTCGCTCGACCAGCAGGCCCGCACTTATGGGGCGCAGGTGCTCGACGTGCGGATCAAGGCCGCCGACCTTCCCGAAGGCCGTCCCCTCGATGCCGCCTTCATCCGGATGGAAACCGACCGCGAGGAAGAAGCCGCCACGATCCGCGCCGCTGGGCAACGCGACGCGCAGATCATCCAGGCCGAAGCCAGCGCCGAGGCCGCCCGTATCTACGCCGATGCTTATGGGAAAGACCCCAAGTTTTACGACTTCTATCGCGCCATGCAGAGCTATCGTCAGACCTTCCTTGCAGGGCAGGGCGACAGCACGATGGTCTTGTCGGACGACAGCGAATACTTCCGCCAGTTCCGCGGAGAGCGCTGATCAGTTCGACCAGCAGCCGATTACGTCCGGCGAAGGAAGGGCGGCGTTCAATCGCCGTTCAGGCCCGGACAGCGCATTTGGGGCGTTGAAATCAGCCACCCGGCTGATGCCCCGTCAACGGTTTGAGGAACGGCGCGGTGGCCGCGGACGTTCCCGGGAAAGATAAGGACCAAGAGGACGTGAACAACGTGCGCTACGTGTATGGACTGTCGAGCGCGCTGCTGGTGGGCGGCGCTGCCATCTCGCTGATCACCGGATCGCCTCTGGGCGCGCAGGTCGCGCAGAACGATGGTGCGGTCATGGACCGGGTGGTGCCCGTCGCGGGCGCCCCGGCGAGCTTCGCCGACCTGACCGAACAGCTCCAGCCCGCCGTGGTCAACATCGCCACGCGCCAGCGGGTAGAAGTCGCCAACAATCCCTTTGCCGGCACGCCCTTTGCCGAACTGTTCAACCGCCGTCAGGGCGGCCAGAACGGCGGCGGACAGCCGCAGACGCGCGAGGCGCAGTCGCTGGGTTCGGGCTTCATCATTTCGTCCGATGGTTACGTGGTGACCAACAATCACGTGATCAATCCGCCAGACAGCCGCGCGAAGCTGGAAGCGATCACGATCACCTTGCCCGATGGCACCGAATACGAAGCCGATCTTGTCGGCGCTGATGCGGCCTCGGACCTCGCGGTGCTCAAGATCCGCGCCAACCGCACCTTCCCCTTCGTCCGCTTCGGCGATTCGAGCGCGGCGCGTGTGGGCGACTGGGTGGTCGCGATCGGCAATCCCTTCGGTCTGGGCGGCACGGTGACAAGCGGGATCATCTCGGCGGTCTATCGCAACACCGGCCAGGGCGGTGCCTATGATCGCTATCTCCAGACCGACGCGAGCATCAACCGCGGCAATTCGGGCGGCCCGCTGTTCGACATGCGCGGCAATGTGATCGGCATCAACAACGCGATCTTCTCGCCTTCGGGCGGCAGTGTCGGGATCGGCTTTGCGATCCCCGCCGAGATCGCTGCGCCGATCGTCGAACAGCTCAAGGCCGGCCGCGAGATCGAGCGCGGTTACCTCGGCGTCGGCCTCCAGCCGATCGACGAAGACTTCGCCGCATCGCTCGGCCTTCCCAAGCGCCGCGGCGAGCTGGTGCAGACCGTGCAGGATGACAGCCCGGCACAGCGCGCAGGCCTCAAGCCCGGCGATATCGTCACCAAGGTCAATGGCAAGGACGTCAGCGCCGAGCAGACGGTCTCGTTCCTCGTTGCGAATCTCGAACCCGGCGCTCTGGTGCCGGTCGAACTGCTGCGTGACGGCAAGCGTCTCGCGGTCAATGTCACGCTCGGCAAGCGCCCGACCGAGGCGGAGCTGCAACAGCAGGCCCAGACCTTCGATCCCGATGCCGAGGAGCCGATGGCGCCCGGCACCTCGGACGTGACGATCGAACAGAAGCTCGGTCTGCAGGTCATGCCGATGAGCGCGCAGATCGCCCGTTCGCTCGGCGTTGATCCGGAAACCAAGGGCGTGGTGATCGCTGCCGTCGATCCCAATTCGGATGCGGCCCGCAAGGGTCTGCGCCGTGGGGATATCGTGCTGTCGGCCAATTACCAGCCCGTCGCCACCGTCGAGGCGCTGCTGGCGCAGGTCAACGCCGCCACGACCGAAAAGCGCGAGGCGATCCTGCTGCGGATCCAGCGCCGCACTCAGCCGCCGGCCTTCGTCCCGGTGCGTCTGCGCTAAGCCAGCCCGAAAAGGAAAGGGCGCCGGGAGAACATCCCGGCGCCCTTTTTGTATCAGTATTCGGGCGGTTTCATTGCCGGCTGTGACGGCGGGCGGCGCGGCGGCGCACGCGGGATTTCCCCGCCGGTCGCCTCTTCGAGGAAATCCTCGCTGGCAGCAGGAGGCGCGCCCTCGCCCTCGACCCCGAACGGGCTCTGCGAGGGATCGCGGCGGTCCGGCTCGACCAGATTGCCCTGCTCGTCGATGTAGTAATAATCTTCCGGATCGCCGAACATCGCCTCCTCGTCGGGTTCCAGCTGCCACTCGGGCAGTTCCAGCGTCACGTCGAATTCCTCGACCGGACGATCCTTGACCGCATAGCGCATGAAGGCGGCAAAGGCCTGCGCCGGCGCGCGGCCGCCCTGAAGGCCCGGCACCGGCTTGGCATCGTCGCGGCCCATCCACACCCCCGTAGTGACCCCGGACGAGAAGCCGATGAACCAGCCATCCTTGTTCGACGAGGTGGTGCCGGTCTTGCCTGCCACCGGACGGCCGATCTGCGCCGCACGGCCCGTACCGGTCTGCACCGCGGCCTGGAGCAGGTCGGTCGCCCCGGCAACGACATAATCCGGCACCAGCGCAGCATTGCGCCGGCTGGCGTGGCGATACAGCACCTCGCCGCTGGCACCGGTCACCTTGGTGATCCCGTAAGGCTCGATGGCCGTGCCCTTGGCAGCGATCGCAGCAAAGGCCTGCGTCATCTCGATCACCCGCACTTCGGACGAACCCAGCACCATCGAGGGATAGGTTTCGACTTCCGAGGTGACGCCAAACCGCCGCGCCATCGATGCGACCGTGCCGAAGCCGACTTCGTTGCCCAGCTGCGCGGCCACGGTGTTGATCGAATAGGCAAAGGCCGTGCGCAGATCCGTTTCACCGACATTGCGCCCGTTCGAGTTGCGCGGGCTCCAGCCGTCGATCGTCACGGGAGTATCGACCACCTTGTCTTCGGGCGTGTAGCCCGCCTCGAGCGCGGCGAGATAGACGAACAGCTTCCATGCCGAACCGGGCTGACGCATTGCGGTGGTGGCGCGGTTGAAGTTGCTGGCGACATAATCGGTGCCGCCCACGAGCGCGAGGATCGCACCGTCGCGGTCAAGGCTGACCAGCGCCCCTTGGGCACCGCCCGGCGTATTGGACTCGATCGCCGCCGTCGCCGCGCGCTGCATGCCCACATCCAGCGTCGTCCACACCTCAATCGGTTCATAGGTTTCGGGCAGGATGATATCGAGCTGCGGCAGCACCCAATCGGTGAAATAGCGCACCGAGTTCTGTCCGGCCTGCTCCTTGAGCTGCACCGCGCTGACATCGACCATCGCCTGATCGGGGGTGATATAACCCTGCTCGCGCATCAAGCGCAGCACCACCTTGGCGCGGTCGACTGCAGCCTGGGTATCGGAAGTCGGTGAATAGCGGCTCGGCGCCTTGACCAGCCCAGCGATGATCGCCGCTTCGCCCACCGTCAAATCGGTCGCGGGATGGCTGAAGAATTTGCGGCTGGCGGAATCGATCCCGTAAGCGCCGCCGCCGAAATAGACCTTGTTGAGATAGAGCTCGAGAATCTGCTCCTTCGAGAACTTCCATTCCAGCGCCATCGCCAGCACCGCCTCGCGCGCCTTGCGGTCGAGCGAACGGTTGTTGTTGAGGAACAGGTTGCGGGCGAGCTGCTGGGTGATGGTCGATGTGCCGCCCACCCGCGCGCGCGATCCCGTCAGACCTTCCACCAACGCACCGGTGAGCCGGAACGGATCGACCCCGAGGTGCGAATGGAAGCGCTTGTCTTCGACCGCCACCATCGCATTGGTCATGCTTTCGGGAATGTCCTTGTAGTTGAGCCATTCGCCGAAGCTCGGCCCGATCTCCACCAGTTCGCGGCCATCGCGGGCGCGGATCAGGATGGTCTGGCCCGGCTGGGTCGCCTTGAGCGCGGCATAGCTCGGCAGCGACTGCGCGGCGAAGGCGACCGCAAAGCCGAGGAACACGAGGCCGAGCAGCGCCAGCCCGCCACCCCAGACCATCAGACACTTCATCCAGCGGCGGAAGGCGGAAGGCGGCGGTGCAGCGCTCTTGGGCGCGCGCGGCGGTGCCATGCCCGACCGCTCATTGGCTGCGCGGCGTTGTCCGCGTGCGCCCTTGTTCTGCAACCGATCGCCCCTTTTCGACATGACCTGTGTCCACCTGCTCAACGCGCGTTAACCGCGTTTTTGCGCGCTCTGCATAGGGAAGTTGTAACCGGGGGTGAACCCGCAAAGCCGGGGCCTGTCCTTCATTACGGCAATGCGCCTCAATCCTGCGCCGGGGTGAAGACCAGCGCGGCGGAATTGATGCAATAGCGCAAGCCGCCCTGTTCGGGCGGCCCGTCGGGAAAGACATGGCCAAGATGCCCGCCACACTTGCCGCAGCGCACTTCGGTGCGGATCATGCCGTAGCTGACATCGCGGTTTTCCTCGATCACTTCATCGGTCGAGGGCTTGGTAAAAGCGGGCCAGCCGCAGCCGGAATTGTATTTGGCCGTCGAATAGAACAGCTGCGTGCCGCAGGCCGCGCAGTGATATTCGCCCTCGTCGTAGAACTTGTCATATTCGCCGGTGAAAGCGCGTTCCGTGCCGGCTTCGCGCAGGATGTGATACTGCATCGGGGTGAGCTTCTCGCGCCATTCGGCGTCGGTCAGGCTACGGGGATCGGGGTTATCCATCGATGGTCCTCTCTGCTCGCGCCAATATCTGCGCGGCAGTGACAATTCGCAAGCGCCAGAAGAATGTTACCCGTCGAGCTGAGCGTAGTGCGCCGGCGGCTTGATCACGTCCATGCGCTCGGTAAGCAGCGGGCGAAAGCTCGGGCGGCTCTTGAACACCGCATACCAGCCGCGCGATTGTTCGTGGCCGGTCCAGTCGATCCCGCCAAGATAGTCCGCGACCGAAATCTGCGCGGCGGCGGCAAGATCAGCGAGGCTCATGGTCGATCCCGCCACCCACGGGCGGTTGTCGATCAGCCAGTCGAGATAATCGAGATGCCCATGTGCCATTTTCATCGCATCGCGCAGCGCGCGGCTGTCGGGCGGCTGGCGCAGAATGCGCTTCTTCATCCGTTCCGAGAGCAGCGGCGCGGTGACATCGGCATAGAAATTCTCGTCGAACAGCGCGACCAGCCGGCGGATCTCGGCGCGCTGGGCGGCGGTGCCGTTGATCATCGGATTGCGGTCCACCGTCTCTTCGAAGAACTCCGCGATCGCCCGGCTATCGGGGATGACGATGTTCTTTTCCTGATTGACGATCACCGGCGTGCGGCCTGCCGGATTGAGGTTGAAGAACATGTCCGAGGCCGCCCACGGGTCCTCGCGCAGCAGATCGAAGGGGATGTTCTTTTCGCTCAGCAGCAGCCGGATCTTGCGGCTGAACGGGCAAAGCGGGAATTGGTAGAGGTGCCACATGGTGGGCTATCCCATGCCGCAAAATGCGGGGCAAATCCATGCCTTCAGACGGGTAAACAGGGGAGGAATTACACCCCGAAGCCTCCAGCATCACGAGGCAGGAGGGCATGACCTTGTCGGTCTCGCCGCTGTCGCGCAGCGCCTTGGCCTCGAACCCGGCCAGCCACGCAATGCCGTCGCGGTCCAGCCCCGTCTCGTCCATCAACTGGGCGAGCGAGCGCACGAAGAATTCGCGCCCGCGGGTTTCCAGCGACGGCCATTTACGCGCGGCCTCTTCGCCGATCGATTGCCGCTGCGACACCAGCGCAAAGGCCGCCGAACAGCGCAGCAGCGCACGGCTTTCCTGCGACAGGGGGGGAAGCTCGGCCGGAGGCTGGGCGGGTGCCTGAGCAGATTGGGCCGCAAGCAGCGCGGCGATGAGGGGCGTAAGCATAGCCCCGTCTATGCATCGGAAGATGAACCAATGGCTACCGGAAAAGCCGATTGCCGGGCCGCCCGATCCGTCCTAATCCGCAACCTGTCTTATGAGAGGAGGCGCATTTCCATGTTCAGTCACATTATGGTCGGCACCAACGATTTCGACCGCGCCAAGGCGTTCTATGACAGCGTGCTCGGAACGCTCGGGGTCAAGCCGGGGATGGTCAACGTCGCCGCGACCGGCCACAAGCGCGCATTCTGGATGCACCCGGGCGGGATGTTCTCGATCAGCGAACCGATCAACAACGAGCCGGCGACGGCATCCAATGGCTCGACCATTGGTTTTGCCTGCGACAGCCTTGAACAGGTCAAGGCGTTCCACGACGCAGCGGTCGCCGCAGGCGGCACCTCGATCGAAGACGCGCCGGGCCCGCGTGTCGGTGCGATGGGGACGCTGAACCTCGGCTATGTGCGCGATCTCGACGGGCACAAGCTGTGCATGCTGCACCGCGCCGGTTGATCCTACCGACTTAACTCGAACACCGCGAATTCGGCGCGCCAGTTAGCACCTGGTGCGCCGATTTCCTTTTCGCCCGAGAAAAACCACGCGCGTTCGATGCTCGCGCCCTTGGCGCGCGCCAGATCGCGGAAATCCTCGACCGTCACGTGGTGGATGTTCTGGGTTTCATACCAGCTCACCGGCAGCGCTCGGGTGACCGGCATCCGCCCGCCGAACATCAGCGCCGAACGGGTGCGCCAGTGCGCGAAATTGGGGAACGAAACAAATGCCCGCCGCCCCACCCGCAGCAACTCGTCGAGCATCCGGTCCGGCCGGGTCGCCGTCTGGAGCGTCTGGCTGAGGATGGCGTAATCGAACGCCTTGTCCGGGTAGTTCGCAAGGTCGAGATTGGCATCGCCCTGCACCACGCTTAGCCCGCGCGACACGCAGCGTTCAACCAGCGCGCCGTCCAGCTCCATGCCCCGCGCATCGCAGCCGCTCGCCGCTTCCAGCTCCGCCATCAGCGCGCCGTCCCCGCAGCCGATATCCAGCACGCGGCTGCCCGGCGCGACATGGGCGGCGATCGCCGCGAGGTCAGGGCGCAGCGTTGTCACTCCACAAACCCCTTCACCACGCGGTCGAGCTGGTCGTGTTCGAGCAGGAAGCTGTCATGCCCATGCGGCGCGGAAAGCTCCACGAAGCTCACCTTCGCGCCCGCCGCGTTGAGCGCATGGACGATGTGGCGACTTTCGGCAGTGGGGTAGAGCCAGTCGGTATCGAAGCTGACGATGCAGAAGCGCGCCTGCGTCCCCGCGAAGGCATCAGCCAGCTTGCCGCCATGCTCTTCGGCGATATCGAAATAGTCCATCGCGCGGGTGATGTAGAGATAGCTGTTCGCATCGAACCGGCGAGTAAAGCCGCTGCCTTGATAGCGGAGGTAGCTTTCCACCTGGAATTCGGCGTCGAAGCCAAAACCCTTGGCCTCGCGGTCCTGCAACCGGCGGCCGAACTTCTCGGTCAGGCCGGCTTCTGACAGATAGGTGATGTGCGCCGCCATGCGCGCCACGGCGAGGCCGTTGTCGGGCTTGGCGTCTGCCGCGTAGTAATCGCCCTCGGCCCAGGCGGGATCGGCCATGATCGCCTGCCGCCCGACTTCGTGGAAGGCGATGTTCTGCGCCGAGTGGCGCGCGGTCGAGGCGATCACCAGCACCCGTGCCGCGCGCTCGGGCCAGTTGGCGGCAAGGCTCAGCGCCTGCATCCCGCCCATCGAACCGCCGACCACGGCATGCAGCTTGTCGATCCCGAGGCCATCCAGCAGCGCCACCAAGCCACGCACCATGTCGCGGATGGTGATGACGGGAAAGCGCATCGCATAGGGCTGGCCATCGGGCGCAAGACTGGCAGGGCCGCTCGATCCCATGCAGCTGCCGATCACATTGGCGCAGATCACGAAGCGGCGGTCGGTATCGATCGGCTTGCCCGGGCCGACCATCCGCTCCCACCAACCGGGCTTGCCGGTGATCGGATGCGGGCTTGCCAGATACTGGTCGCCGGTCAGCGCATGGCACACCAGCACCGCGTTGCTCTTGTCGGGCGCGAGGCTGCCGTAGGTCTCGTAAGCGATCTCGCAATTCTCCAGCGCCTGACCGCTGTCGAGCGGCAGGGGATCCGGGAGGCGATAGACCGGCGAGAGCGGGGCGGCGTTCATTGACCGAGCGAATTGGGGGAGGCCCCAGCGCATGTCAATCGCAGCCACAGATAGCGAAGCGTTTTCGCGCTGTATTCGCGGCGACAAACTGGCTATCGCGCCAGTCCCATGTCCACACCGCAACCCAAGCCCTGGATCGCCCAGATCCACGCCTATGTGCCGGGCAAGTCCAAGTCGGCGAGCGGGAAACCGCTCACCAAGCTGTCGGCCAATGAAAACCCGCTGGGATCGAGCCCGGCGGCGCTTGCGGCGCTGGCCGAAGGCCATGTGGCGGCGGATTACCCCGATCCCGATGCGCGTGCGCTGCGCGAGAAGATCGCCGAAGTGCACGGACTTGATCCTGACCGGATCGTGTGCGGCACCGGCTCTGGTGAGCTGCTGCACTGCGCGGTTCAGGCGCTCGCCGGGCCGGGAGACGAGGTGCTGGCCTCGCGCTACTCCTTCTCGCTCTACCCGCTGCTCGCCCAGAAGGTGGGCGCGACGCCGGTGCTGGCGGCAGACGACAATTACGCAGCGAGTGTCGACAACCTGCTCGCCGCCGTTACCGAGCGGACCAAGGTGGTGTTGCTCGACAATCCGAACAATCCGGTCGGCACCTTCCTGCCACCGTCCGAAGTCGTGCGGCTGCACGCCGGCCTGCCCTCGGACGTGCTGCTGGTGGTGGACGAGGCGTACGGCGAGTATGTCGATCCGGCGTTCCAGAGCGCCGCCTTCGAACTCGCCGCCGCGCATGAGAACGTGCTGGTGAGCCGCACTTTCTCCAAGGCCTATGGTCTGGCCTCGGAACGGGTCGGCTGGGTGACGGGCGCACCGAACCTGATCGATCTGGTCAACCGGCTGCGCGGGGCGTTCAACGTCTCGGTGAGCGGGCAGAAGGCGGCGCTGGCGGCGCTCGGCGATCAGGCCTTCGTCACCGCCAGCCGCGAGCACAACGCCAAGGAGCGCACGCGCTTTGCCGAAGCTATCGCGATGCTCGGCAACCATGGCATCTCGGCCTGTCCGAGCGAGGCCAATTTCCTGCTCGTCCATTTCGAAGGCTCGGTTTCGGCGGCGCAGGCGCTTGAAGCGCTGTCCGACGCGGGTTACGCGGTGCGCCACTTGCCGAGCCAGGGTCTGCCCAATTCGCTGCGCATCACCATCGGCACCGCCGAAGCGACGACCGACGTCATCGCGACGCTCCGCCGCCTGTGCGGAGAGGCAGCATGACCATCCAGCGCGTCGCAATCATCGGCCTCGGCCTGCTCGGCGGCTCGATCGGGCTGGCGGTCAAGGCGCGCGGGTTGGGCATCGCCACCTCCGGCTGGGACCGCGATGCTTCCGTGCGTGAGCGGGCAGCGGCACGCGGCCTCGTCGATCAGGTGTGCGAGCGTGCCGAAGACGCCGTCGCCAACGCCGATCTGGTGATCCTGTGCGTCCCCGTGGGGGCGATGGGCGATGCCGCCCGCGCGATTGCGCCGGGCCTCGCACCCCACGCCGTCGTGAGCGATGTCGGTTCGTCCAAGGCCGCCGTCGCCGAGGCGCTGGCCACCGCGCTCCCCGGCGCCACGATTATCCCCGCGCACCCGGTGGCAGGCACCGAGCAGAGCGGGCCGGAGGCGGGCTTTGCCACGCTGTTTGCGGGCCGCTGGTGCATCATCACCCCGCCCGAAGGCGTCGACCCTGCGGCACTCGAAGCGCTGTCGGACTTCTGGACGAAGCTCGGATCCAAGGTCGAACTGATGGACGCGGCGCACCACGATCTGGTGCTGGCCGTCACCAGCCACATCCCGCACCTCATCGCCTACACCATCGTCGGCACGGCGAGCGATCTGGAAGACGTGACCCAGAGCGAGGTCATCAAATATTCGGCAGGCGGTTTCCGCGATTTCACCCGTATCGCCGCGTCGGATCCGGTGATGTGGCGCGACGTGTTCCTGACCAACAAGGGCGCCGTGCTGGAGATGCTCGGGCGTTTCACCGAGGATCTGACCGCGTTGCAACGCGCGATCCGTTCGGGCGACGGAGACACGCTGTTCGATCTCTTCACCCGCACCCGCGCCATCCGGCGGCAGGTAATCGAGCAGGGTCAGGATGACGAGCGCCCCGACTTCGGGCGCCAGCATCCCGACTAGCTCAGCAGGAACATCCCCGAGACCAGGGTCATGACGGCTGTTGCCGCCCATCCGCCGAACTTGAGCAGCGGCGGTAAGGTCAACCGGCCCATTACCTTGGGATTGCTCGCTGCCAGCATCGTCATCACCATCAAGGGTGGTGCGAGCAGCCCATTGATCACCGCAGTCCAGTAAAGCGCCTGCATAGGATCGATGCCGATCAAATTGAGTGCCACGCCGCTCAGCACCGCGACGACGATCGCGCCGTAGAAGGCCTTGGCCTCATGCGGCTTGCGGTCCAGCCCTTCGGTCCAGCCGAAGGTCTCGGACAGCGCATAGGCGGCCGATCCCGCTAGCACTGGCACCGCCAGCAAGCCGATGCCAATGATCCCCACGGCAAACAGCAGGAAACTGAAATCCCCTGCGATCGGGCGCAGCGCGCTGGCTGCTGCATCGGCAGAGGCGATCTCGTTGATCCCGTTTGCATGAAGCGTGGCGGCCGTGGCGATCACGATGAACAGCGCGGTGACGCTGGTAACCCCCATGCCGATAACGGTATCGGTCTGCATCCGTTTGAGGCCAGGGCCTGCCGTCCGCGGACGCACGCCGAGAGGACGCGTGTGAAGACGGTGCTGCTCCTCCACTTCCTGCCCGGCTTGCCAGAAGAACAGGTAGGGGCTGATCGTCGTGCCCAGTGCCGCAATGACGGCCATCGCCGTCTGCCGGTCAAACGTGAGTTCGGGCACAACGACGCCCCGCAGCACCTCTTGCGGCGAGATATCCGCGACAAAGGGCACAAGGATATAGGCGAGCAGCGAAAGCGCCGACCACTTCAGGATGCGGGTGTAGAGCGCATAGGCAACGAACACCTCAAGCAGTACCGAAATGCCGCCGAACAGCACCACATAGAGCATGATCGGTCCCGGCAGCAGCAGGTTGAGCGCAGCCGCCATCGCACCAAGGTCCGCGCCGAGATTGATCGTGTTAGCGATTAGGAGGAGCATCACCGCAAACCACAGCACCGGGCGCGGATAGTGGCGCTTCAGGTTGTGCGCAATGCCATGTCCGGTCACCGCGCCGATGCGCGCGCAGATCAGCTGCGTCGCGACCAGCAGCGGGTAGCTGAACACCATGATCCACGCGAGGCTGAAGCCGAACTGCGCGCCGATCTGGCTGTAGGTGCCGATCCCGCTCGGATCATCATCGGCCGCGCCGGTGATCAATCCGGGGCCCAGCACCTCGCCCCATGTCCGCCCATCGGGTTCGGTGTGCCGATCGTCCGCGTGCTCGTCCGGGGCGGTCACGGATGCAAGGTTCCAGGATCGGGTGAAGCCGGGTTCAGCGCGTTGATCGCCGCATGGACCCGCGCCTCGATCTCTTCGCGGGGCAGGCCTGCAGGGATGGTCTCGCCGACCTTGTACGTAATCCGCCCCGGCCGCTTGATCACGCGGTGATAGGTCGGCCCACTATCGACCGCGATCGGCACGACGGGCAGGCCAAGCAGCTTGTAGAGCCCGGCGAACCCGGCCTGCAGCGGTGGCCTGGACCCGTGCGGCACCCGCGTTCCTTCGGGGAAAATCACCAGCGGACGCCCCGCCGCCACGCGCTCCTTGGCGCTCGCGATCATCGAACGCAGCGCCCGCGCCCCCTGATCGCGCGCCACCGGAACCAGTCCATAGACGATCGCCGAATAGCCCCAGCCGGGGATGCGAAACAGCTCCTGCTTGGCGAACACGGCGGGGAAGGCAAGCAACCGCGGGGTATCGATCGCCTCGAAGTAGCTTTCATGCTTGATTGCGATCAGCACCGGCCCATCCGGCAAGGCACCATCGAGCACGACCGTGATGCCGAGCACATTCCGGACGCACCACAGGTGCCAGTCACCCCACTTGGCCACCACCGCCCGCAGCCAGCGGGGCCGCGCCGCGACCGCCACCACCGAGGCGACCACCAGCAGCGCGCTGCCGCTGTAAAACAGGACATAGAACGCAAGGCTGCGAAGCGCGGCGACGATCGCGTTCAAAGGTCCGCCAGTCCCGCTGCCCGGCTCGCGAGCAGCTTGTGATACTCGAGAAACAGCGTGCCGACTTGCGGATTGGAGGGGACCGCATCGCGGATCACCGTGACATGATCGGGCAGAGTGCGGTCAAGCTCGCTGGCCGCGCGGCGCATGTGCCAGTCGGTCGTCACCAGCCGCAATGATTGCACTTCGTTCTGCGCCACCCACTTCGCCGTCTCGGCCGCGTTGGAACGGGTATCGACCGCACTGAAGCCCAGCGTGATGCAGCAGGCCATTGCCTCCGCGCGAACGCCGAACTCGGCAGCGAATTCGGCCGGCTTCACTTCGGGATCGACGCCGCTCACCAGCATCTTCTTGGCGAGGCCGCGGTCCAGCACGTCCAGCCCGCGCGCAATCCGGCCCGCTCCGCCGGTCGGCACGATCACCGCATCGGTGAGCTGCGCGTCGGTCGCAGGCTGCGGCAAGGCGACGACGAACCACAGGAAGCCGATCGCCCACAGCAGGAATACAAAGGAAAGCAGGCGCCGCATCATAGTGTGAGGCCTAAAGCATGTCCTTGAGGGCAAGCGCAATGGTGATCCGCGCCGTCAGCAGCGCGAGCAGCACGCCCGCCACCGGCACCGCACCAATCATCAGCCAATTGGCAAGCGTCAGCACCCCACCGCTCGCCATGCCGCTATCGAGCGCCGCAAATTGCTGTCCCAGCAGCCACACCGCGCCCCCGCCCAGAGCCGCGCCGATCACAGCGCCGAAGGATGCCTCGCGGAGCACGGTGCGCAGGAATACCGCCGATATCTGGCGATCAGTCGCCCCCAGCAGGTGAATGATCTCGACCGTATCCCGCGCGCTCGCAAAGGCATTGCGCGCGGCCAGCCATACCGCCGCAGCGGTCGCCAGCGCGACCAGAACGACGAGCCCGAGCGCCAGCCACTGGAGCGCCGAAAGCGCGCCATAGACCGGGCGCAGCCAGTCCGATTGCGCGTCAACCCGCGCGCCGGGAACCGCAGTCTGCAAGGCCGCCTCGATCCGCGCGATTTCCGCCGGGCCAGCGTTGGTGGTCAGCTCGACATCGATCAGCGCCGGGATCGGCACATCGCCGCTCGCCGCGCCTGCCCCAAGCCAGGGCTCGAGCAACGCTGCCAGTTCGGTTTCGGGCACCAGCCGCACCGATTGCACGCCGTCGACCCCCGTCAGCGCCTTGACCGCCGCCGCGCCGCGCTGGGCGCGCAGATCGGGATTGGCCTCGATCACCTGCACTGTCACCGCCGAAGACAGATCGGCCTGCGCGCTGGTGGCAAGGTTGCGCAGCGCGAGCCCGCCCGCGGCAGCAATCACCACCAGCGCGATGAGGATCGCGATCACCCACGGGATTGGCCCGGAAAAACGCGGTGCCGGCAGCATCCGCGCGCCCCCGCGCGTCGGGCGCGGCATCGCGGGTGCGGCGTCGTTTGCGGGGGCGTCGCCGCCCAGACCGATTTCCCCGTTCTCGCCCGCTCCAGACCCGCTCACGCTCCGGCTCCTATCGGCGCGGACGGGCGCGGGGGATAGCGCAGCGCCCCGGTGGGATCGGATAACTGCCCCTTGTGCAGCCGCATGATCAGCGAATCCGGCACCTTGCGCAGCAGGTCGACATCGTGGGTTGCGACCACCACGGTTGTGCCGACACGGTGGTTGAGCGCCTCGAACAGGCGCAGCAGCTTCAGCGCCATTTCCGGATCGACGTTGCCGGTCGGCTCGTCGGCGATGAGGATGCGCGGGCGGGCGATCACCGCACGGGCGATGGCGACGCGCTGCTGCTCCCCGCCGGAAAGCGTCGCGGGGATGGCGTGGGCACGGTGGGCAAGGCCCACCCAGTCGAGCATATCGGCCACCGCCTTGACCACCCGCTTCTCGTCTGCCCCCGCGAGCCTTAGCGGCAGGGCAACATTGTCGAACGCCGTGAGGTGCGGCACCAGACGGAAGTTCTGGAACACCACGCCCAGCCGCCGCCGCAGATCGGGCAGGCGCGCGCGCGGCATCGTCATCAGGTCCTGCCCGAACATCCGGATCGCCCCGCGGGTGGGGCGCTGCGAGAGGTAGAGCAGCTTCAAAAGGCTGGTCTTGCCCGCACCGCTCGCGCCGGTCAGGAAGTAGAAACTGCCGGGGTAGAGGGTGAAGCTGAGATTGCTCAGCACCTCTGGATCGGTCCCATAGCGCAGCCCGACATTGTCGAACTTCACGATCTCGGTGAGACGATCATTCATGCCGCGCACCTATCAGTGGGCCGGAGCCTGGGAAAGACGAACATCGTAGAGATACGCAGTTTTGCCCCCGAAACGAGGGCCGCAATGTGGAAAACAAGCGGTAAATGCCGCTGATCGCTGGTCTTGCTCTTGTGCACGGGAGTGCACGGACTATTGCAAACAGGGACATGATCATCGCCTGCCCAGCCTGCGGTACGCGCTATGCGGTGCCCGATGCTGCCATCGGCAGCGAAGGGCGCACCGTGCGCTGCGCCAAGTGCAAGCACAGCTGGTTCCAGGAACCGCCGCTTCTCGATCTGCGCTACCCTGATGAAGCGGCCGCCGCCCGTCAGGACGTAGGCGCTTCCGCCCCAGTGGCCGAGGCCCCTGCCCCGCACCCGGCACCGGCGCCAACGCCGGCACCGTCGCAGCCCGCACCCGCAGCGGAGAGCGCGCCCGTGGCAGAGCGCCCATCGGTCAGCCATTGGCGTGCAGCCGACAATCCCGAAACCGAAGGCGCCAGTATCGACGATGCCTCGATCGCCGTGCGCGCCCTGCGCCGGGGATTGAGCCAGCAGGCGACCAGCGACCCCGAACCGCGCATCGCCCCGCAAATGGATGCGCCTGCTGCCTTCAGCGACAATGCCTCGGGCGCGGGGACTGTCGATGATCCGCCCTTTGGCGATGATGATTACAGCGCCGCCGACCAGGAATCGTGCTTCGATTTCCGTCCGCCATTCACCCGGCGGCGCAATACGCTGAAGATGTGGACGATTGCGGCGGTGATTTTCGCGGTGCTGGCCACCGGGACGATTGCCGCGGTCAACTACTATGGCCTGCCCGAATGGGTGCCGATCGACCGCCCGACCTTCGGCATTGGTCGCCCCGGCCTCGAGCTCGATTTCCCTGTGGAGGATCAACGCCCCGAAGCGCTGCCGAACGGTGAAACCATCTTCCGTGTGCGCGGGACGATTACCAACACCGCGCGCACCTCGCTGGATGTGCCCAATCTGCTGGTGGTCTTCTCCGACCAGCGCGAACGCAAGGTGGGTGACTGGGTGGTGGTTCCGGCCAAGACCCAGCTGGCCCCGGGCGAGACTGTCACGGTGACCGTAGCGATCGCCAATATCCCGCCGGGCGCAGCCGTGGCTGACCTTGGCTGGGCACCCAATTAACCCGTAATCACGGCAAGGCGTCAAAGCGCTTGCACAGGGCAGAACCCCTTGCTAGTGGCGCGCTCCTACCGCGGGGCCAGCATCAGGCTGCCCCGGAAAACCCGAGTGCGGTCGTGGCGGAACTGGTAGACGCGCAACGTTGAGGTCGTTGTGGGCGAAAGCCCGTGGAAGTTCGAGTCTTCTCGACCGCACCAAACAGTCTCTCCCGAAATCCAGGAATCGCCTTCGGGCATACCCTGCGACGAAAATGGCGCAGTTCTGCGGGATTTTCGCCTCGCCTTAAGCCGGGTGTGAGTCAGAGCACGCAGTAAGAGCCGGGTCTACCGGCTCTCTTCTCCCCATATCTCTGTCTAGAAAAAACTGACTGCAAGTGCGGCGGCGCTGCATCACGCAGGGAACCCCAGCATTCGCTCCTGCGCATGCCAGCAGAGAGGAAGGTCAGCCTCGAGCAGGTGCCTGCGGTCAAGGCGCGCGGGCTGGCGACCGTCAATGATCGCTTCGACGACGCGAGGGCTCACCATTCAGTGACAGCACCAATGCTTGCAGTGCACGGGAAGTCGAGCGGAATGTCGTGATACCAAGGGTCGTTTTGCTTCCCACATTTCGATCATTGGCTCTTAGTAAGGTATCACCAAGCTGATTGCGCTTGTTGACTGGAGGAACTTTTTGAGTTGCGATACAATCCACAGAATGCGCAGAGATGGTCCACTCTATCATTTGAGATCCGCCCTTGCCGGACTGCTTGGGATCTCGGATGAAAAAGCACGCAATGGGACGTGGTGGGAAATGGACCTCATCATTGTGGTCCTCGTGGGAGCATTTGCACTTGGCGCATTCGCTTGGGTGCAGCTCTAACGAAGGATCAAAAAGACCACACAATCAGTCTGAAAGTGATACGGCAATCTGCGTCGAGTATCGCTCCGCCCAAAGACCTCCAGAGCATCGCTTTCATTTCCTTGAGCAACTCGATTTGCCCCCGGCCTAGGCGTTGCCTTCACTTCATCGATGGGAAGAAACCCAGCCCGTCAACGACGATTCTCATCAACAGCCATCCGTTCGAAAATAGCCCCACTGCAAACCAGGCTGCTTGCGGGTTAACCGTGCCCGAAGGCGGCGGTCCTTATCCGGCTCTACTTACGAGAGTTTCCCAACCGTCGCTGCGGCAAGATCATCAGACAGAGGCTGACAACGAAAACGCAGCTTAATGCGGCCGTTCGAAGTGGGTACGCAATCGATCTAGTGCCACCGCCTCAGTCACCACCCCTCCGGCCCGACCGGCGCGCAGGTAAGCGTCGAAGAGCAGGATCCTGGTAAACCTGTTGCGAGGATTATTCGGCGCCAGCAGGCTCGTCAGACCCTTGGCTTGCCTGCGGATCGTCCGATCGTCTTGTCGGTCGGCTGGATCGCGCGGCAACACAAGCGCATGGATTACGTCGCGGACGAAATTGCACGCATGTCCGAGCCGCGCCCCTTCCTGGCGATGATCGGGGCCATGGATGAGGCCTCGGGTGAGGTCGTAGCGGAAGCGCGATCCAAACTCTGCGAGGGCGGCATGGTGGCGCGCTCGGTCCCGCCAAGCGAGGTGCCGACCTAGTACGCGGCCGCTGACGTGTTCGTCTTGGGTTCGCTTGCGGAAGGGTTCGGCCGCGTTTACATCGAAGCCCTGTCGCAGGGCGTGCCGGTCTTCTGCCACGACTATCCCGTGGGTCGTTTTCTGAACGGTCATGAGGTAGCCTATGGAGACTTCTCGAAACCGGGGGCGCTCGCTGTATTGCTAGCGCAACGCCAGGATCTCTTTTCCGAGGACCCCGCGAGTGCTTGGCGGCGCTGGGAGTACGCGCGTGATAATTTTGGTTGGCGAGCGCTTGCGCCCAAATATCACGATATCCGAAATGGACGAGGAGCAGCGTGCGTCGATGGGGTTTGCGGCGGCGGACGCAATCCGGGACTGGGGACCTGAACGGTTCGGGGCTGGCTTGCGTGCCGCAGTCGATTGTGCACACATGGCCCCGCGCAAAGGACCCCTGCGGCCATGGGACCAGGCACTTTTGCGCAAGATGCAGCGCCAAGTCATTGAAACCGTCTCGTGACCAAAAGACGATGCTGATGCTCAAAGCTCGCATCAGAGAAAAATCCGGGGCAATCGCCTCAGCCGACGAGACCCCCGGAGTTCAAACTGTAGTCAAGGTTGCCATACTGCAAGAGCTGCTTTCTGATGCTGCCGGGGGGCTTTCATCGGCAGTTCCCCTGATGGTCGACGGTTTGACTGAGGTAACGTGTGTCGATCCGCATGTTCCTGGGATTAGAGACCCTGTTTCCCCACCATATACTCGGTACTGGGGTCGGAAAGTCCATGCGCATCCCAGCTATGGGCCCGCTAATTTTCACTGGGCGCCTAGCATGCGAACGACCTTAAGAAACATCGCGCCGGACGTAATTGATACTCAAGGCATTTGGATGAATCTCTCGTGGGTGGCGCTCAAGGAGCTCAAAGAAAATGGCACCCCTTGTATCGTTACGCCATATGGCATGCTTGGGCGCAAATGAGCCGGCCACTTGATTGCAGGGAATGCCAGCGCAATGAGATGGTCTCGCTTATGCCTCGGATAAATCCGTTAGCTTACCAGTTTGGCAAGCAGCGCAATGAGCGCCCAGATTGTAAGCGGTCCAAGGATATGAATGGCGACACGAACCCGTCGAGGCCATCTTTCGGGGGCCGCGAGCTGCACCATCGTAGATAGCGGCTCATTCAATCGAGCACCGCCTGCACAGGCCGGATGGGCCTTGAGGCGCACAGCGCTGAGCACGGCCATGTCTAAGGGGGCCTCAAAGAGGCAGCCGCTGATGGTCCCGTTATTCCAGACCACTTTGGCCTTCGTGGGACCCGAAATCGGAAGTGTCAGCTCAAATTCAGTCCCGATCCTTAATTCGGTTGAGGTTTCAATCGCAAGGCCATCGGCCGAAATGGACCTTATGCATACATCAAAGCTTCTTTGCGGAGCGAGGCCATCGGCCAGGAAGTGTATCGCGTAACGGGTCGCTGATCTTTGATCGAGTACGCTGAGGATATGTTTTTTCGAATGACGCGACATCAGTCTCACCTGTGTGGAAATTTTAGAACCGTGCGGCATCAAATGCGGCCATCGACAGGTTGGATGGCCAGCTTGGCAACATTTTCCATGCGAAAAAGGTGCCCGGAGGCCAAGCTACGCCCGCCTTCGCGCTTGTCCGACGCAAACCGCGAGCCTCTTACACTTCGATAATAATCCGGACTGCTGTCGGCGCTGCGCCAAAGGCATCAGCAATGCGAGTTCGGCAATGATCGATCAACTCCGCACTCGAGGTTGGCTCGCTAGTTTTCATGAGGGTCTGAACATCGACGTCGAACAGGGTCGCAATGGCACTCAGCCGCGCCGGCAACGGGCGCGCCTTACCCTTTTCCCATGCCCAGATCGTCGGCTTGCTGACGTTGAGCGCAGAGGCCACCTCATCTAGCGTCATTCCAGCATGACGGCGCAAATTCCGAAGAATCAACCCCAACGTATCACCGGCAGGACCCAAAGACGCCGCCGGCAGCAATTGCTCGGCCTGATTGAGCGGCGCTCCCCTTAGCTGGGCGGCCGCCATTATGCCGGGGGTTAGTTCCTGATCGAAAGAGCAACCAAACAGCGCGCCGCTTCGCCATACGACGTTGCAAGCGAACTCTCCAACGCCTGGCATTCGCAAAACGAACCCATCCCTCAGATCGGGAGCCGCCGACGCCTCTAAAAGTACTCCGCCGGCGGAGATATCCCTTATTGCGACTTTGACAATCTCCTGATTGTTCAATTTACATTCGGCCATGAAATGGATTTTGCGCCTGGATCGCCTAGACTGGATGTATTTTTGTTCATTCATTAAATCACCTTATTTCTTCATAAACGAGAATTTATTAATTTGTACTCTACATAATATAAATTATAAAATTTTTTGGCAGTATTTTTATTACGCCAATCATGATCCGCAATGATTCATGATAGATAACACTTCTACTGTTAATTAAATTGTTAGCTAACATTTCTAACAATGGGACAAAGTTAAAAAATACGGGTGCCTAATTTTCTATTACTTGCAGTATCATAGACGGTTCTGAATCAAAAAACAATTCCCACAATCTTCTTATTCAGTTATAGTCGGAACCGGGACGCGGGATCTCCAGCAGCCCCTCCCCAAAAAAGGGCTCGTTGCGGACTGGCGCGACCGGGGTGGCTCCATTGAGAAGCCCTTGAGCTAGTCGCTTGGCATGGCCAAGAGGGTGTTGTTGAACGTTGCATTGGGCGGCACGAGAGCGTGTCGCCAACAATGCGGTTAGGCTTGTAAGTGCACGGTAGGTGAAGGAATGAATGCCTTGTTACTTCGAAATCCCCGCAGGGAAGGTGAAGATTGGACTGAGTCCTACTGGGGAGTCCGGCATTCCCTCATGTTTCTATCCAGCTTTTATCAGTTAAGAGCGATATTCAAGGACAGCCCAGGCCCGCTCGCGCGTCACAATGGGCGGGATCTGATCATCAAAAATCTTTGCGATGATGTGTCCGAGAGCTCGCTTCGCATGCCCTCACGGCAAGAATTCGAATCGAGAGGTCACTTCATTGGCTCTTATGCTGACATCTACGAAGCCTTTGATGAATACATCCTCAATTGGAAATCTTTAGTATCAAACATAAGAAATAGCCGAATCGACTCATTGTTCCAACGATCTTTGAAACGTATTTATAATGAAACCCACCGATCTGGGGATACATTCATGTTTTTCGACCGTGACGAGCAAATCAATTTCAATGAGTTCGTCGATATATTTATGTTTTTCCTTCGCAGCGAGGGGCTTGTAGTGCCGCATGGCGCCCAATGGGTGGCGTTTTACAAGAAGATTGCGACATCCGTGGCGGACTGGCAACTGCCTCCGGCACCTCCAATGCCCAGCATCGCTAACGGCCAGCAAGACGAGATTGTCGGAATTTTAGCCTTGCAACTGCATTGGGCTGCAGAAAATGGCCGCCTTTTCGAAGCGATAAAATTCCTCGGAGCGCTTGACGTCACAGATTGGGTGGTGCGCCGCTGACCGGGGCAGGCGATAGCCCATGAACCAGAGCTTGCGCAGCTATGTGCCAATTCGCCACAACCATGAGCGATCGTCCATCACAAGCCGCGGGCACGACCAATCTCTCTAATCGGTCATAGCTATCACCTCGGATGGATCTGAAATCGCTTACCCCAAAGGCTTATAATGGTTTTCGCGATATATTCGCATTCATTTTCGATATCCCATGAGATGCAAATTTTGCATGTGCATTACATTTTTAATTTTAGGAGAATTTTCAATGTCGAATTTTTTTCGGATGGGATTTATTACTTGCGCCTGTGCGTGCTTGACGGCTTGCGCTGGTGGATCAGCGATACAGCCTGACAGATCAATATTCAGTCTCGACAATAATTATCAAAGGTTTTTCTATTCCGATCCGATCGAAGAGACATTCGACCGCACGGTGGTCGTCTTCCGCGAAGCGGGGTACAAGCTTGATGTGGTCGATCGGGCGACAGGGCAGATCAGCGGCCTCAGGGGAGCCACGGGGGACAAGGGATCAATCAGGGACAAGGATTTGAAGTTTTACGCCTTGATCCTTCCAAAGAACGATGGCAGCGAACTGGGCATCAAGATCGTGCAAGTGATCAAGAGCGGCGCCCTCGGTTCGTCAAAAGCGGAACTCATCGTGAATGACCCCATGATGTATCAATATGCCTTCAAGCGCATTGGGAATGCAGTCCTCCGGTCTGATTCAGCGCCGGCCATTCAAGCGGCGCCGAACGATGATCAAGACTTGGCCCCTTTTTAAGTCATGATTTTCTCCTGAAGGCTTTGGCTGATGCGCGGTTGTTGGTCGCGCAAGCAACATCTGGGGCGTATTTTGTCAGTTGCATGCTTTTCGGAACCAAGGCCCGCACTGCCGCGTTTGCCCTAGCACCAAACGCCAGGATCAACCCAGTTTGAAAAGGCGACGCAAGCGCGGTGCCGGAGGTTCGGGTCGTTGCGGCGAGGCCCACAGGTGCGAATGCCCGGTAATTCGCAACGCTGTACATGCTAGGCCGTTATCGACGATACGACGATCACCAATGTCTGGCACCGGATGCCGCGCCTCTGATACTTTCGATCAGCCATTACACCCTTTTGCGCAGTTGCCATAACCTACAGCGATCGCGAATGAGCTTCGAGGGAGTAATTTATAATGCGAAAAGGCCTTGCAACTATCCATCAATTTTTGATCGCCGTGACGCGTGATCAAGCCGGCGCCACGGCCATCGAATATGCCTTGATCGCTGCCGTGATATCCGCCGTACTTATCGGAGCGATGTCTTATCTGGGGATGGGCGTAGCTGATCTTTACGATGGCGTCGCTGCGAACGCGGCTGAGGCCATGAATTAAGGGCCAACCGATGGAATCGGCGGCCGCCCTCCCGGCGCGGCGCATTCAAGGTTCACGCACCTCGCGACATTGTCGCTCAAAGGGCACGGCAATAGCAGCATTAATTGCATTACCCACAGCCAGGCTCCCTCCTCACCACTGCATCTGCATGGGCGAGGCAGCATTGCGACTGAGCATCACAGCCGAACGCGATTGGCATTGGCACTATAACCGCCGACAACTGCGCTGCGCAGAGCCCGGTGCGGACGAGCCATGGTCGGGCATAATTTGGCCTCGTGGCTCGTTGTCCGCACCGACTTGGATGCCAAGACAGCCTTACATAACTATTATCTAGTCAAATCGACCGCATGACCAGACACCCAGCCATCTGCTGAGCGAACGGGTACTCGAAGGCGTGTCGCAGCAATTGTCCGACGGTCTCAAGCCGGGCGTGTTTCTGGCGCGCCGGAGCGGTGATGAATTCGCGATCCTGGACACGCCGGTGATAGGCAGCGATGTGTTTGCAGCGCTGCTTGATGCCGAACTGTAGCGTCCGGTATCGCGGGTGATGCTTAACCAATTAATCGTCGATGGGCCGACGATCCGTGAACTCATCGACAGCGATTGCCGGATCGGGCTGAACCTGTCCGAAGCCGATCTGCGGCACGGCGATTTCGTGCGGTACCTGATCGAGGCGATCGATGATAGCGCGCTCAGCCCGCGCAACATCACTATCGAACTGACCGAAACCATGCTGATCGATGCCCGCAGCCAAGTGCATGCCGCGCTCGCATTGCTCGACGAGTGCGGCTTCACCATCTGTCTTGATGATTTCGGCACCGGGTTTTCCTCGCTCACGCACCTGCGCGCCTTCCCAATCCACAAGGTCAAGATCGACCGCGACTTCATTTCCGGCATCAGCGAGGATCACCAGTCGCGGCTGATCGTGCAGGCGATCATGCAGATGAGCCAGAGCCTTGGCCTGCGTGTGGTCGCCGAAGGGGTCGAGACCGAGGAACAGGAAATCTTCCTGCGCGCGATCGGGTGCCGCCATGTGCAGGGCTATCGCTATGGACGCCCCGCCCTGATCGCGGATCTGCGCGCGCAATTCGACATGCCTGACGAGCTCCTTCCGGCGGCGCGGCGGCGGGCCTGATCAGCGCGCCAAGGTTGCGCTCTGCGGGCCGCTGTCGGCGGAGAACAGCAGGGTCACCAGCCCCGTCCCGCGTCCGATATTGACCCGGTTTTCCTGCCGCACCCAGACATCGGTGAGGATCTGCGAATTGACGGTGATCTGTGCGCCCGGCGCAGGGGCCGCGATCTCCTGATAAATCATCAGACTGCCGCCGCTGATCTCGCTCCCGACATAGTCGGGGGTGACGGCCGCTCCGTCGATTTCGAGCAGGAAACGGCGCGTGACGTAACGGGCAAAGGCCTCGCGGCTCGCTTCGCTGCCGATGATGTCCGCGACCTTCACACCCTGTCTGCGCAAGGCGTGTTCGGCATCGTGCACCGGCACCTGATGCACCAGTTCGAGCGCACCGGTGCGCGGGTTCACCATCAGCGTGCTGATCGCGATCTTCTGCTGATGCGCCTGCGCCGGGGCCGCCGGCATCACGGCCAGCGGCGCCATGACCAGCGCGGCGATCAGGAGCAGTCGGCGGATCACTTCTTCTTGCTGTCCGGCTCGGCCCCGGCTGCCTCGCCCATCAGGTCACGGCTGACCCGCGCCTTGCTGAATTCGGACTTGAACGCCTCGACCCGGCTCGGGATGATGCGGCGCGGATAGTGGTTGTTCTCGATATCGGCATCGCCGGTTTCCCAATCGGGATCGACCACCACCTGCACCAGTTCCTTGCCCTTGGGGAACACCAGCAGCTTGGATACCTCGCGCGCGTTGCGACGCCAGATTTCGGCCGGGATCGAAAGCTTCTCGGTCTTGCCGTCGGCGAAGGTCAGGCCGAGGATCACCGGCATCACTAACCCGCCCTTGTTGCTGAAGTTGAGGACGTAGTAATTCGCGTCCTCCTTCACCGCACGGTCAAACGCGGCGCGCTCCCACGGGGCGAGGCCTTCGAGGAAATCCTTGTAGCCCTTGCGGTCCTTGGGGGTAACGGTGAATTCGTCATTCTTGTCGTAGAAGTCGGTGACACCGGGGTTTTCGAGCACCCAGATCGGCAGGTTCTGCTGCTTGTTCAGCTCGACCCCGACCAGATCGGGCTCGGCCTCGCGCTCGGCCCGGCGACGCGAGAGGTCGATGTCCGGGTTCTTGGTGTCCATCCGCAGGCGGTAGATCGAATCCAGCGCGATATCGACGTGATCGGTGGTGTAGTACCAGCCACGCCAGAACCAATCGAGATCGGTGCCGCTCGCCTCTTCCATGGTGCGGAAGAAATCCGCCGGAGTGGGGCGCTTGAACTTCCAGCGACGGGCATATTCCCTGAGCGCAAAGTCGAAGCGTTCACGCCCGATGATCGTATCGCGCAGCAGATGCAGCGCGGCAGACGGCTTGCCATAGGCGTTGGAGCCGAGGTCGGTGATCGAATCCGATTGCGTCATGATCGGCTGCTGGTTGTTCGACACCATATAAGGAACCATGTCGCGCGGCAGGCTGCGGGTCCACGGCATCTCCGGATCCCATTCGTAACCGGCGACGGAATCGAGGAACGAGTTCAGCCCCTCGTCCATCCAGGTCCACTGGCGCTCGTCCGAGTTCACCGTCATCGGGAAGTAGATGTGCCCGATCTCGTGGATCACCACGCCGACAAGGCCCATCTTCGCAGCCAGCGTGTAAGTCCGCGAGCCGTCCTTGTTGAGGATGGTGCGCGGCCCGTTGAAGGTGATCATCGGGTATTCCATCCCGCCGACCGGCCCGTTGACCGATTGCGCGGTGGGATAGGGATAATCGAAGCTGAAGCGCGAATAGACCTTGAGCGTGTGCACCACCGCCGCGGTCGAATACTTGCGCCACAGATCGCCGCCTTCCTTGGGCCAGAAGCTCATGGCGAGCACGGTCTCGTGCTCGGCACCGGGCTGCTCCACGCCTTGCGCGTCCCACATGAACTTGCGGCTGGAGGCCCAGGCGAAATCGCGCACGTTCGTGGCGGCGAACTGCCAGACGCGCTTGCCGGTCGGCCCGCTGGCCTCGTTGGCGGCGGCTTCTTCGGGAGTGACGATGAACACCGGCGCGGCGGCGGTCTTGGCGCTTTCGAGCCGCTGGCGCTGAGCAGCGGTGAGCACCTGATCGGGGTTCTGCAGCGTCCCGGTCGATGCGACCACGTGGTCGTCCGGCACCGTCATCGCGACCTCGTAATCGCCGAATTCGAGCGTGAATTCGCCGCGGCCGAGGAACTCCTTGTTGTGCCAGCCTTCGTAGTCCGAATAGACCACCATGCGCGGGAACCACTGGGCGAGCAGGAAGATATCGTTGCCGCCCTTGCGCGGATCATCGGGGAAGTGTTCGTAACCCGAACGCGCATTGATCGCGTCTTCCTCGACGATGTTGAACGCCCATTCGATGGTGAATTCGGCGGTCTCGCCATGCGCCAGCGGCTGCGGCAGATCGATCCGCATCAGCGTGCCGACAATGGTGTGCGGCAGGCTTGCGCCGGTCAGGGTCTTCACCGCGCCGATGTCGTAGCCATAGGTGTTGTCGGCCATCGCCTGCTGGCGGCGCAGTTCCTCAAGCGAAAGCTTGGTCGGTTCGCTGGCCGAGCCCATCCGCACTTCCGGCCCGCGCCGGCCAGGGCCGCCGAAAGCATCGGCCAGCTCGGCCATCGAATCCTTCTTGAAGATGTTCTGGTCGAGCTGCATCCACAGCCACGGCAGGGCATCGGGCGAATTGTTGGTGTAGCGGATGGTGGCCTTGGCGGTCAGGCGGCGCTTGGCCTCGTCCAGCTCGGCGGTGATCTTGTAATCGACCTTCTGCTGCCAGTATTCGTGCCCCGGCGCGCCGCCAGCGGTGCGATAGGTGTTCGCATCGGGCAGCACTTCATCGAGCTGGCGGAACTTGTCTTCAAAGCTCCCCTTGGTCTGTTGCACGCCCTGAGCGCTGAGGGGTGCGTGGGCGGGAATGGCAAAAAACAGCGCGGCAACAAACAGCACGAAACGCAAGGGCGCTCTCCGGCAAGGGGGGTGTGACTGGCAGAGGAACCCCGCTCACAGCCCAAAAGTTCCGGTCACGCAAGACCCGAATTGTCATTGGCCCGCGCTGCGAATATCGCCGCGCCATGACCCAACCCGAATGGCACGCCTTGCACGAAGCCGCCTGCGCGCGCGGAGAGAGCACCTATCGCGATCCGGCCACCGGCTACACCGTGTTCACGCGGGTCGCGCACCTCGCACGCGGAAAGTGCTGCGGATCGGCTTGTCGCCATTGCCCTTACGATCACGAAGCCGTACCCAGCCGCCGCTGACTACCGGAGAACCCGTCCATGAAGACCCGCGCCGCCGTTGCCTTTGAAGCCAAGAAGCCGCTCGAAATCGTCGAGCTTGATCTCGAAGGCCCCAAGGCCGGCGAGGTTCTGGTCGAAATCATGGCGACCGGCATCTGCCATACCGATGCCTATACGCTCGACGGGTTTGACAGCGAGGGCATCTTCCCCAGCGTGCTCGGCCATGAAGGGGCTGGCATCGTGCGCGAGGTGGGCGCGGGGGTGACATCGGTGAAGCCCGGCGATCACGTGATCCCGCTCTACACCCCGGAATGCCGCCAGTGTAAGTCTTGCCTCAGCGGCAAGACCAACCTGTGCACCGCCATCCGCGCGACGCAGGGCAAGGGGCTGATGCCCGATGGCACCACGCGCTTCAGCTACAAGGGCCAGCCGATCTACCACTACATGGGCTGCTCGACCTTCTCGAACTTCACCGTCCTGCCCGAGATCGCGGTCGCCAAGATCCGCGAAGACGCGCCCTTCCAGAGCGCCTGCTACATCGGCTGCGGGGTGACCACCGGGGTCGGCGCGGTGATCAACACCGCCAAGGTGCAAGTGGGCGATAATGTCGTGGTCTTCGGCCTCGGCGGGATCGGCCTCAACGTCATTCAGGGCGCGCGGCTGGCGGGTGCGAACAAGATCATCGGGGTCGATATCAACCCCGACCGCGAGGAATGGGGCCGCAAGTTCGGCATGACCGAGTTCCTCGATACCCGCGGGATGAGCCGCGAGGATATCGTCGCCAAGATCGTGCTGATGACCGATGGCGGGGCCGATTACACTTTCGATGCCACCGGCAATACCGAAGTGATGCGCACCGCGCTGGAAGCCTGCCACCGTGGCTGGGGCACTTCGATCATCATCGGGGTGGCCGAAGCGGGCAAGGAAATCGCCACCCGCCCGTTCCAGCTGGTGACGGGGCGCAACTGGCGCGGCACCGCGTTCGGCGGAGCCAAGGGCCGCACCGATGTGCCCAAGATCGTCGACATGTACATGACCGGCAAGATCGAAATCGACCCGATGATCACCCACGTGATGGGGCTCGAGGAGATCAACACCGCGTTCGACCTGATGCACGCAGGCAAGTCGATCCGCAGCGTCGTGGTCTTCTAATCACTGCATCACAGGGGTGGTTAACCGCGTGGTTACGCGCGTGCGCTATGCCCGCGCAATGAACCAGGCCGCTGCCCCCTCGCTTGCCGCGCAGGTGCGCACGGCCGTGCTGTGGCGTTCGGGCAGCCAGGTCTTCACCCAGATTGTATCGTGGTGCGCGACGCTGATCGTGATCCGCCTGCTCGCGCCGCAGGATTACGGCCTTTTCGCGATGGCGCAGGTGATGCTGACGCTGCTCAACACCATGAACGGCTGGGGTCTGGCGAGCGCGCTGATCCGCGAGGCCGAGGTGAGCGAGCAACGCCTGCGGCAGACGCTGGGGATGCTGATCCTGCTCAACAGCGGCCTTGCGCTGGTGCAGTTCCTTTCGGCCCCGCTGGTCGCACTGTGGTTTGAACAGCCGCTGGTGGCCGATCTGGTGCGGGTGCAGGCGCTGGCGTTTCTGGCGATCCCGTGGTGCGCGCTGCCGCACGCGGTCCTCAGCCGCCGGATGGATTTCCGCCGTCCCGCGCAGGTGCGGCTCGCCGCGGCGCTGGCGGGCGCGGTCACCGCGCTTACCGGAGCGCTCACTGGCTGGGGCGTGTGGACGCTGGTCGCTGCGCCCTTGATGATGCTGCTGACCGAAGCGGTCGGCATGACCTGGGCCGCGCGCGCGCCGATCCGGCCGAGCTTCCGCTTTGCGGGCGCGGGCCACATCCTCGGCTTTGGCGGGGTGATGACGATGACCCAGCTGTTCTGGTTCGTGCAGAGCCAGGCCGATGTGGTGATCGCCGGGCGGGTGCTCGATCCGCACACGCTGGGCGTCTATTCGACCGGGCTGTTCCTTGCACAACTGCTCGCCGCCAAGTTCGTGCCGCCGATCAACGAGGTCGCCTATGCCGCCTATGCGCGCCAGCAGGGCGAGGGGGTCGAGGCAAGCGCGCCGACCGCGCTGCTGGCGACGATCCGGCTGGTGATGCTGGTGGCGCTGCCCGCCTATGCCGGCCTTGCGGTGGTCGCCCCGGTGCTGGTGCCGGTGTTGCTGGGGGACAAATGGAACGGGATCGTCCCGTTGCTGCCGATCCTGTGCGCCGCAATGGCGATGATGACACTCCAGATCCTGTTCGCCCCTGCAACCAATGCGCGCGGGGTGCCGGGCATCGCGCTGCGGGTGGCGATGCTAGGGAGCGTGGTGATGCCTGCCGCCTTCCTGATCGGCTCGGCCTTTGGCGTTGATGGGTTCGCGTGGGGCTGGGTCGGCGGGATGGCGGTGCTGACTGCAGCGACGGTGCGCTTGTCCGCGCCGGCGCTGGGGCTGCGGCTCGGCGCACTCGCCCACGCGCTCACCCCGCCGCTGGTCGCCGCGCTGGCGATGGCAGGGCTGGTCGCGCTGCTGCTCGCGCTCTTGCCCGCAAGCCTGCCGCCGCTGCTGGCGTTGATTGCGGTCGTGCCTGCGGGGATCGCGCTCTATGGCGGCGTGCTGCACCTTATCGCGCCCGGGCGGCTGGCCGAAGCGCTGCACTTCGTCCGCCATCGCGGCGAGGGTGAGCCTACCCCCAAGCCTACCCCTGCCAAAAGCGCCTGATTGACACCCCGCCTCCGATCCGGTTGGGCGGAGCGATGACCTCGACCCGCCAAGCCCCTGTCACCCGCCTTTACCCCGTCAACGGGATCGACCTTGCCGTCCACCAATGGGCCTCGTCCGGCGGCGGGGTGCCGCTGGTGTTCGCCCATGCGACCGGCTTTCACGGACGGGTGTTCGACGCGATCATCGAGGCCTTCCCCGATCATCCCGCCTTCGCCATCGACCTGCGCGGTCACGGCCAGTCGGGCGGCGGGCCGATCGAAGACTGGCGCATCGTCGCGCGCGATGTTTCTGATTTCCTTGAACAAGCTGGGATTTCGGGCGCGGTCGGTATCGGCCATTCGATGGGCGCGCATACGCTGGTGCAGGTCGCGGCGGACAATCCGGGCCGGTTCGCACGGCTGGTGCTGTTCGATCCGGTGATCCTTGCGCCCGAGTTCTATGCCCCCGCCGGGGCGCTCTACACCCCCGACAACCCCCACCCCGCGATCCGCCGCAAGCGCGACTTTGCGAGCGCCGAGGCGATGATCGAACGCTTTGCAGGCCGCGATCCCTATAACCTGTTCGACCCGCGGGTTTTCGCGGATTATTGCCGTTTCGGCCTCGTTCCCGCCGCTTCGGGCGAGGGGATGGAACTCGCTTGTGCGCCCGAAGTCGAGGCCAGCGTCTATGCCTCAAGCCGCAGCAATGGCGCAGTGATCGAGGCGGCGAAGCGGGTCGATATTCCGGTGCTGGTGGTGCGGGCGCAGATGACCGATCTTCAGGATTTCAAGAGCTCGCCGACTTGGCCGGAGCTGGCGCAGGTGTTGCCGCAGGGGGCTGACCTCTACCGCCCGGACATGACCCATTTCCACCCCTTCCAGGACCCGGCGGATGCGGCGCGGATTATCGCGGAATGGGTGGGGTAAAATCGACGCCTGAAAAATGTTCCACGTGGAACATTCCGGTTTTTCTATCCGGCAGCGTCCAGCAAGTCCCTGATATCGCTTCTGATGTTGGAAAGCTCCGCAGCGTCGGGTTGTAGGAGATTGGCTCCGACCTGCCCTGCCAGCCCGCCATAGAACTGCGTCAAACTGGCATGCAGCGGGTGGCCGGGGGCGACCGAGCGGGCAAGGTACACAAGGATCGATTGGGCACGGGTCAAAGAGGGTCTAACCACCCCCAAGCCCCGGTCTAGCTGGACCAAGGCACCCCCTAAAGCGGCCCAGGCTTCCTCCAGACAGATGCGCGTCAGATCCGCGCTGCCAGACGCTTCAATCCGCGCGTCAAGCTCGACACGGCGATAGGCGGCGGCCGGATTGCGGGCGAGCATCTGCATGGCCTGTCACCCTTACCGGTCGCTGTTCGACCACATGTCGACCTGCTGGCGCAGGAAGGTCAGCGTCGATTGCGAGGCCGCCACGCGGCGTTCGGAAGCGACGAACTGGCGGGTCAACCGCTCGCGCAGGGCTTCCTGCTGTTCGGTAATCGCGGCCAGCCGGTCATCGGTGCTGGCAAGCTGCGTCTCGAACCGCCGCAGCGATCCGCCAAGCGAGCCGGGATCGGTCACCAGACTGTTCTCGCGCGCAAAGCGATCAATCGTCGCGAACACGCCCGTCGGGCCGACGGTGAACATCGCGGCAGCCGCGTCGGGGCTGCGTTCAAGCGCCTGATTGAGGCGCGCACTATCCAGCCGGAAGGTGCCATCGCGATTAAGCGCAAGGCCGAGGTCGCCCAGCGTGCGCGGCTCGCCCGCAGCGGCATTCGGCATCACCACCTGCCCCGCCAACGCAGCAAGATCGCGCCGCAGCTCGCGCGCACCGGGATCATTGCCCAGCTCCCCGCCGACGGGGGCGGCCAGATCGTTCACCTGCGCCACGATATCGTTCAGCGCCGCGACGAAATCATTCATCACGCCTGAAATCGCCGCCGTGTTGCTGGCGAAGGTTAGCGTCGTCGGCGCGCCGGTATTGGTGGCGGTGAGGTTCAGCGTGAACCCGCCCGGCAGGCCGGTGACGCGGTTGGTCGGGCTGGTCATTGCCACGGTATCGAGCCGAAAGGCGGCATCGCGCGCGGTCGAGCGCAATTCGCCCGCATTGCTCGCCGGGCTCCAGCCGAGATAGCTGAGATCGCCCGCCACAGCGCCGCCGCCTGCGCCAGTTGCTTCGAGCACGAAGCCGCTTGCCGCGCCTTCCGCGCCCTTCATCACCAGCTGCGCGCCGTCCGGCCCGGTGGCGACATAGGCGGTCACCGCCCCGCCGCTTGCCCGGGTGATCTTGCTCGCAACCGTTGCCAGCGTGTCATCGGCGGTCACGGCGATATCGATGGCGGCGCGCGCGGCATCGGGGGTGAAGCCGCTGCCCGCCACCGTGCCGAAGCGCAGCGTCAGCGTGCCTTCGCCCACCAGCGCCGCCCCGCTCGCATAGCTTTTGGACACCAGCGTCTGCCCTTGGGCAAGCTGGGTCACTTCCAGCGAGAAACTGCCGCGCGGGGAAAGCCCAGTCGGCACGCTGACCTTCGCGACGGCGGCGTTGGCGATCTCGCCCTTAGGCGCGAGGTCGCCGTTGCGGATCCGGTCGCCCAGCGCGCTCGCGAGGCTGGTGATCGACCCGCGCAGCTGCGCGGCGGCCGAAATCTGCGCTTCAAGGCTGCTGCGCCGCGCCTCGGCAGTGCTGCGCTGCACCGCGAAGCTGGCGGCAGAGATGTCTCCGGCCAGCTTGATGAAATCAATGCCGCTGCCCGCGCCAAGCGCCGAAATGATCGAGGAGCCGGAAGTGTTCATGTCCGTCATAACGGGTGCCTGCGGCGAAGTTTAAGCTCTTCCACCAACCCGTCGCCCCGTGCCTGACACGGGGCTTGGCTACCATTGATCGACGGCTGCCGAAGAGAGCCTAGCCCCGTGTCAGGCACGGGGCGACGAAGGGTTTGACACATCACGTCCACAGCCTCCCATCACCATCGAACCGCAGTTCGGGCGGCACATCGATCACCGGGCGGCGCGGGTGCTGGCCGCGCTTTAGAGCCATGACGAAAGCGACCAGCGCGGCGATCGCGACATAGAGCTCCTCGCGCACCATCTGGTTCGGGCGCGTGGTGAAATAGACCGCGCGGGCAAGCTGCGGATATTCGAGCAGCGGCAGGCCCTGTTCGCCCGCGATCTCGCGCATGGCGAGCGCGGTATCGCCCCGCCCCTTGGCCAGCACCACCGGCGCGGGCGCAATCGCAGGGTCATAGGTCAGCGCCACGGCGAAGTGCAGCGGATTCCTGAAGCGCGCGCAGCAGCTTGGCCTGCAATGCCAGCGGCAGCTCGCCGATCTCGTCGAGCAGCAATGTGCCGCCGTCCGCCGCGCGGAACAGGCCCTCGGCTGCATCAGCCGCGCCGGTGAAGGCGCCCTTGCGGTGGCCGAACAGCAGCGCCTCCAGCATCGCTTCGGGCATCGCCGCGCAATTGACCGCGACGAACGGCCCCTCCGCGCGCGGGGAGAGGCGGTGGACGAACTGCGCCATCACTTCCTTGCCGGTGCCGGTCGGCCCTTCGAGGAGGACGGGGATCTCGCTCGCAGCGATCCGTTCGGCGAGCGTCAACAGGGCCAGCGTCTGCGGATCGCCCGCAATCGGCCAGCCGCCCTGCGCCGAAGCCGCGATAAGTGCCGCCCGGGCATCGGCGGGCGCAGCAGGGTCATAGGTCAGAGCGATGCGGTTCGGTGCGGCAAGGGCCAGTGCGGGCTGTGCGCCCTGCTCCAGCCCGATCGCGATCCGCCCGCTGCGGGCAATCCCGGCGGCCAACGGATCGCGCAGCCCGTCAGCCAGCACGATCCGCTCGCGCTGCCAGCGTCCGCCCATCAGCGGCACGGTCATGCCGATCAACGCGGCATGGATCTCGTCGCCGTTCGTCCCGGCGCAGGCAGCGGCTCTTGCTGTCATTGTCATTCTGGCCCCCGTGTTCTGGTCACGGCAAACCTCTGCCGCCGGCACGCTGGAGATGAGGCAAATTTAAGCCCCCGTAGGATTCCGTATGTCGCAGGCCCGTTCCGGCCCCCGTTCGGACGCGCCATTCGCTGCCGTGCCGCCGCGGAATTTCATTATATCACTGGTTTTCAATGATATTTTTTGTTGCTTAAACATCCCGGCGGATGGCCGCTCTAGTGACCAGCAGCGACGGGCCTGTTCGTCCTGCCTGACCATTCGGGAGTTTGAACAATGACTGTGATCAACACCAATATCTCGGCGCTGCGTGCCCAGAACGCCGGCGTTTCCGCCAACCGCATGCTCGGCACCGCCATGGAGCGCCTGTCGACCGGCAGCCGCATCAACAGCGCGTCGGACGACGCCGCCGGCCTCGCGATTGCCTCGTCGATGACCTCGCAGATTCGCGGCATGGCGCAGGGCATCCGCAACGCCAATGACGGCATCAGCCTTGCCCAGACCGCTGAAGGCGCGCTCAATGAAGTGACCAACATGCTCCAGCGCATCCGCGAACTGGCGGTCCAGGCCGGTTCGGACACCTATGGCGCGACCGACCGCGACAACATCCAGGTCGAAGTTGACGAACTGACCGCGCAGATCGGCCAGATCGTCACCAACACCGAATTCAACGGCGTGACCCTGTTCGACGGTTCGACCGCCACGGTGACGATCCTTGCCGGTGCCAACGATGTCGACACGGTCGATCTGGCGCTGGAAGACCTCACCGCGCTGACCTCGGGCGGCGGCGCTGCCGGCTCGTTCGACGTGACCGGTACCGATGGCTCGGCGGCACGTACCGCGCTCGCCGATATCGATGCCGACATCGACAGCATCTCGACCGCCCGCGCCTCGCTCGGTGCCGGCCAGAACCGCCTCCAGTCGGCCGCGACCAACCTCGCCAACGTGTCGACCAACCTGTCGGATGCCCGTTCGCGCATCATGGACACCGACTATTCGGCGGAAACCACCGCGCTCGCCAAGGCGCAGATCCTCGGCCAGGCCTCGACCGCGATGCTGGCGCAGGCCAACCAGTCGCAGCAGAACGTCCTCTCGCTGCTGCGTTAAGCGAGAAGCCCCCGCTGCTCCCCGCCCCTGGGAGCAGCCCTCACAGCCCGGAGCCCGCGGGGCTCCGGGCTTTTTGCGTGGGCAATCCGGGGGACCACCCGGCACGGTTGCCGTGGCGCACGCAGGGTCCTAGGGAATCCCGATGACCGCGGTTTATGACACCATCGGGATCAATTACGCGGCGCTGCGCCAGCCCGATCCCCGGATCGCGGCGACCATTGCGAATGCGCTGGGCGCGGCACGAACTGTGGTGAACGTGGGCGCGGGCACCGGGTCCTACGAACCCGGCGACAGGGAAGTGACCGCTGTCGAACCGTCGATCGAGATGATCCGCAAGCGCCCCGCAACGGCGGCACCGGCGGTTCAGGCCAGTGCGGACGAATTGCCGTTCGACGACAAGGTTTTCGATGCGGCGATGGCTATTCTGACGATCCACCATTGGCCCGACAAGGCCAAGGGACTGCGCGAGCTGCGGCGCGTCACGCGCGGCCCGATCATTCTATTGACCTTCGACCCGGCGCAGCGTCCGTGGCTGACGGACTATCTGCCCGAACTGGCCGCACTCGACGAACGCAACATGCCGCGGCTCGATGCTTATGCCGATTGGCTCGGTCCCGTCAGGATTGAGCCTGTTCCTGTCCCGCATGATTGCACAGACGGCTTTCTCTATGCCTACTGGCGCCGTCCGGAAGCCTATCTTGATGCGCGTATTCGCTCGGGAAGCTCATCCTTCTGGTCCATCGGCGGACTCGATGCCGGGCTTTCCCGGCTGGCCGATGATCTGGCAAGCGGGGAATGGGACAGGCGGTATGGCCACCTGCGCGCTATGGACCAATATGATGCCGGATACAGGCTGGTGATCGCCGACTGAAGCCGGCCCTCACGTGCCCCGCTATTGCAGCGTGACGATATCCTCGCTGCCATCGGTGCGGCCGTAGAACTGCATCAGCTGCACCAGCAATTCGCAGCGCACCGCGAGGTTTTCCGCTTCGAGCAGTGCCTGCTTGCTGGCCGGATCGAACGGCGCGATCTGCGAGACGCCGTTGATCAGCGAGCGGTCATCCAGCCGTTCGACCGAATCCCAGTCGACGCTGTAACCCTGCCGGTCGGCAAAGGCGCGCGCCTCGCGTTCGAACCCGCCGCGCTGGGCGTGGGTCAGGGTTTCGTCGTCGTCCTCGTCATAGATTTCCGCCTCGACCTGCCGGAAGGCGGTGGTGACATCGAGCTCGCGCACCAGCCGGAAGCGGGCCACGCCTTCAAGGATCAGGTTGTAGCGCCCGTCATCCATCGCCTGCACTTCGCCGATGCGCCCGACGCAGCCGACCTTGTAGAGCGGCGCACCTTCAGTGGGGCGCTGCGGCTGGATCATGGCGATCTGGCGGTCGCGAATCAGCGCATCGCCCACCAGCGCGCGGTAACGCGGTTCGAAGATGTGGAGCGGCAGCTGCATCCCGGGAAACAGCACCGCGCCGGTAAGGGGGAAGATGGAAAGGCGTTTCGTCATCCGAACAATACGCGCGACAGGCGGCGGCGGACGCCGACCACCCATTCATCTTCCAGACCGGTCGCCTCGAAGATCTTGAGCAGCTTGGCGCGCGCGGCGCCTTCGTTCCACTCGCGGTCGGCGGCGATCATGGCGAGCAGGGTGTCGGCAGCCTCGTCCCGCGCGCCTGCGGCAAAGGCGGCTTCGGCAAAGGCGAACTGCGCGTCCATGTTATCCGGCGCGGCAGCGGCAGCGGCGCGCAGGGCGGCGAGCTCGCTATCATCCACCCGCGTTCCGGCCAGCTCCAGCGCGCTGCGGGCAGGCGCAATCGCGGCATCGGTGGCGAGGCGCGGATCATTGTCGATCACTTCCATCACCTGCCGTGCCTGATCGACCTCGCCCAATTGCACCAGCGCCCGCACCAGCCCTGCATGGGCGGGCGCGTTTTCGGGTGCGAATTCGGTGATCTGGGCAAAGATGCTGGCGGCGCGCTGGGGATCGGCGGCGGCGAGCGCTTCCTCGCCCATCTTGACGAACTGCGCCAGCTCTTCGGGCGAAGGGCCTTGGGGGGCGCCGGCTGCGGGCGCTCCGCCAGCCTGCACCGGCAGCTGGGCGAGCAGCTGGTCGAGCATCGCCTTGAGCTGCGATTCGCTGCGGGCATTGGTCAGATCGGCGACCGGCTGGCCCTGGAACATGGCATAGACCGTCGGGATCGAGCGCACCTGGAACTGCGCGGCGATGAACTGATCCTCATCGACATTGATCTTGGCCAGCACCACGCCCTTGTCGGCATAGTCGGCGGCGACCTTTTCCAGCACCGGGGTCAGCGCCTTGCACGGCCCGCACCATTCGGCCCAGAAATCGAGGATGACGAGGCTGGTCTGCGAGGGGTCGACCACGGTCTTGCGGAAACGCTCGACCGCCTTCTGTTCGTCGATGCTCAGTCCCATGCTGGCCAAGGGGATGCTCCTGTGTTCATGTGCGCGGTGCGCTGTCTCGCCCCAATGTGGGGCATCTTCACCGGATGTGAAGCGCGCATTTGTGCTGGCCGCTCTGGCGCATGCAATCAAGCCCCGACAGCGCCAATTTTGCGCTTGCAGGCTCGGCAAGGCGCTGCTAATCGCGCCGCCTCTCCGGCAGGAACCGCGCATTCGCTAGTTTCTGTCAGCGCCAGTGAGCGGGCGTAGCTCAGGGGTAGAGCACAACCTTGCCAAGGTTGGGGTCGAGGGTTCGAATCCCTTCGCCCGCTCCATTTTCCTACAATCCGGTTGGGTGTCAGACCGCGTTCTTGCCAGAACGCGGCGAGCGGCTCAGCGCGCGTCCTTCCAGCCCCAGGCGAGGCGGCAGGGCAGGATGTTGAGCCATTCCCAATCGCTGTCCACCCGGTCGAAGACCTCTGCGGTAAGATTCATCGCCGTCTTGCTGAACTGGTAGGTGAGGAACGCCCCGCCGGGACGGATCACCCGCGCCGTCGCCGCAGCGATGCGCGGGCCGAGGCCTTCGGGCAGGGTCGAGAACGGCAGGCCCGACAGCACGTAATCGGCCTGCTCGTGACCATGCGCGCGGATGATCGCCTCGACATCCTCGGCCGAGCCATGCACCGCGATGAAACGCGGGTCGGTGATGTGTTCCTTGAGATAGCCGATGAACAGCGGGTTGGTGTCGATCACGATCAGCGTCGCATCGGGGCGCATGCGGTCCAGCACCGGGCGGCAGAAGGTGCCGACGCCGGGGCCATATTCGACAAACAGCCGGCAGCGGTCCCAATCGACGGGGCCGAGCATCTTGCGGATGGTGAAGCGCGAGGAGGGGATGATCGAGCCGACCATCACCGGATGTTCGACAAACCCCTGGAAGAACACCCGCCACGCCCCGAAGAATTCGCGCCATTTCTGCTTTGCGCCGGTGCGGTTGCGTCGGCGCACAAGATCGTGGCTGGCCATACTCGATCGGTTCTCTTTGCCGGGCGCCGACCATGCGGGGCCATGAGGGGGTGCCCAGCGAAATTGCAGATTGAGCGCCCTGCCGCAAGCGCGCGCAGGCCCAAGCGTGCATATGATCCTACCGGGGGCATGGTGGCGATCCTGCCGCAGCTTGCCTGCCCCACGCACGTCCCGGCGCTTTTGGTCTTGCAATTGCAGCGCAGGACGTTAGGCGCGTGATACGTTATCACATTCTCCTTTGCAGGATCCCCCATGAACACCACCATTCGCCTTGCTTCTTCCCGCCTTGCGCTCGCCGCCGTTATCGGTCTTGCCTGCAGCGGTGCGCCCGCGCTCGCCAACACCGATGATGCCGCCGCCGCCCAGCCGGCGCAGGACGAAGCGCTCGAAGACGATCTCCACAACCGTCAGGCTGACGAGGAAGGGAACATCATCGTCAGCGCCTCGGGCCTCAAGGAGCTCGACGTGCTGGCCGGCACCAACGTGGTCGAAGTCGCCCAAATCCAGCGTGACGCGGTGACCGGCCAGATCGGCGACCTGCTGACCAAGCTGCCGGGCGTGTCGGCCACCAGCTTCGCCCCCGGCTCCTCGCGCCCCGTGCTGCGCGGCCAGCAGGGCGAGCGCGTGCGCGTGCTGGTGGACGGCGTGGGAACGGCCGATGTCTCGAATACCTCGGTCGATCACGCCACCACGATCGAGCCGATCACGGTCGAACGCATCGAAGTGCTGCGCGGCCCCGCGGTGTTGCTCTACGGCAGCCAGGCGATCGGCGGCGCGGTCAACGTGATCGACAAGCGCATTCCGACCCGGATGCCCGACGAGGATTTCCACCTCGATGCCTTCGCCGGTGTCGATAGCGCGACCAACCTGCGCACCGGCGCAGCGAGCCTTGATGCGGGCATTGGCGAGAGCCTCGTGGTCCACATCGACGGCTCGTGGCGCCAGACCGATGATATGGAGATCGGCGGCTTCCAGCTGTCGGAATCGCTGCGCGATGAATTGCTCGAGGAAGCCGCTGAAAAGGACGCCGACGGCGAGCCCGAAGAAGCCGCCGAATATCGCGAGGCCGCCGCACAGCGCGGCTTCGTTCCCAACAGCGACATGGAAAGCTGGACGATCAACGCCGGCCTCGGCCTGATCCTCGGGCAGAGCACCTTCGGCGCCTCGCTCGGCTGGTATGATACCAATTACGGCGTCATCAAGCGCCCCGGCCTGAAGCACGAGCACGGCGGCGAGGAAGGCGCGCCCGAGGCCGAGGAAGAAGGCGAGGAAATCGTCCGCATCGGCCTCGAGCAGTTCCGCGCCGACTTCAAGGGCGACATCTACCTTGGCGAGGGCGCGTTCGAGCGGCTGAAGCTGCGCGTCGGCTATTCGGATTACACCCACACCGAATTCGAAGGCGCCGAAGTGGGCACCACGTTCGATTCGACCAGCGTCGAAGCGCGCGCCGAGCTGGTGCAGAGCGCCGCAGGTGCCCTGCGCGGTTCGACCGGTATCCAGTTCTCCCACCGCGATTTCTTCGCGGTTGGCGAGGAAGCCTATGTCGCCCCCAACCTGACCGACCAGCTGGCGCTGTTCACCTTGCAGGAGTGGGGCACCGGCCCGATCCAGATCGAGGCCGCCGCACGCGCCGAGTTCACCAATGTCGAAGCCCAGACGCTCGGCATCACCCGCGATTACGACACCTTCTCGGGCGCGCTGGGCGTGGTCTATGAAGGCATCGAGGGCATGCGCTTCGGCCTCAACGGCTCGCGCGCCGAGCGTGCGCCGAGCGCCGAGGAGCTCTTCTCCGACGGCCCGCACATTGCCACCCAAGCCTACGAGATCGGCGATCCCGACCTCGTTACCGAACGCGCCTGGGGGCTGGAAGCCTATGCGCGCGGCAGCATCGGCGCGGGCACCTTGAACCTCACCGTGTTCAAGCAGTGGTTCGACAACTACATCTTCCTCGAGGAAACCGGCCTTGAAGAAGATGATCTGCCGGTGTTCGAATACCTCCAGCAGGATGCCGATTTCTTCGGGGTCGAAGCGGAATTCTCCTACCCGGTGATCGACACCGAAGGGTTCAAGCTGCTGACCGACGTGCGCGCCTCCTATGTCGAGGCCGAACTGGCCGACGGCACCGCCGTGCCGCGCATCCCGCCGCTGAGCCTGCTCGGCGCGCTCGAAGCGCAGACCGATGCCTTCGACCTGCGCGGCGAAGTGCAGTGGTTTGACGATCAGAACCGGGTGACGAGCTTCGAAACGCCGACCGACGGCTTCACGCTGGTCAATGCGCTGGTCGCGTGGCGCCCGTTCGCCAGCAACCGCAACGTCACCGTGCAGCTGGCCGCCGACAACATCTTTGATGTGAACGGCCGCCGCCATGCCAGCTTCACCAAGGACTTCGTGCCGCTGGTGGGCCGCAACTTCCGCACGAGCGTGCGTCTCAGCTTCTAAGCTCCCCTGCGCTCCGCTTCAGGCGAGGGTCGCAATAAGGGGCAGTCGGGATGACCGGCTGCCCCTTTTTTTGCGTGGCGGATCAGTCTTCGACCGCGAAGGTCAGCTCGGCGTGCTCTTCCAGCCGCTTGACCAGATCCTCGCCCAGGAACGCGCCCGGCGTGCCAACTCCGCCCGGCTTGGTGCAGGACAGCAGCGCGATGCCGGTTTCGCTCAGCATCCGGCTGGTCGAGCCGTAACCCGGATCATAGCGGCCCTTCACGCCGTATTGCAGGCGCTGGCCATCGGCCATGTCGGCCACGAACACGACATCGTAGAAGCCGGTTTCGCGCTCTTCCTTGGTCGGCCCTTCGCCCGGCTTGGGGGGCTTGGCGCCGAACGGGTTCTTCATCATCTCCAGCGCCGCATTGGCCGCCGCCTTGCCCGCTTCGCCGGGGCTGGTGAGCATCATCTCGTCATAGCGGAAGTCGGCGCCATAGGGGTGGCCGAGCAGGAAGTTGGTGCGGTGCACGTTCTTGGTGTTGATCGGCGCCATCACGAAAGGCGCGGACCACTTGCCGAGATCGTCCTCATAGGCGGGGATCATGCCCGAGGGCTGGTCCGGCCCTTCAAAGCCGGGGGTCAGCGCAAACGGGTTCCGCAGCACGTTGATGATCGTCATGCTCTTGGCGGCGGCCTTCATCGTTGCGCCGAGGCTTGCCGCGGTGCCGCCCGAGAAGGTGCCCTTCATCGCCCGCACGCGCCCGCGGATGCGCGGGGCAGGCTTGCCGAATTTCGCCACGCAGGCCTTCTGGGTCATCATCACGCCGAGATCGAAGGGGATCGAATCGAACCCGCTCGAAAAGCAGATGCGCGCCCCGCTCTTTTCCGCTGCCGCCTGATGTTCGGCGATCTTCTCGGCCATCCACGCCGGTTCGCCGCACAGGTCGGCATAGTCGGTGCCGGTCTTCACGCAGGCGGCGACCAGCTTGTCGCCATAGAGCTGGTACGGGCCGACGGTGGTCAGCACGACCTTGGTGCGCGCGCACATCGCTTCGAGATCGGCGTCGTCGTCAGCATTGGCGACAACGAGGGGCGTGCTGGCGGGCGCGCCGATTTCATCGCGCACTTCCTCCAGCTTGGCGAGGCTGCGGCCGGCCATCGCCCACTTGGGCGCATCAGCGCGGCCCGCGTAGTGGTGCGCCAGATATTCCGCCACCAGCCGCCCGGTGTAACCGGTGGCGCCATAGACGATGATGTCGAATTCGCGGGTGCTCATGCATGGTCTCCTTTGCGCGCGTTGATGCGCGAGGGAGGTGCCTGAGTCCAGAGCCGCCTAGAGTCTGGGCAGCGTAACCCCGCGCTGGCCCATATATTTGCCCGCGCGGTCCTTGTAGCTGGTCTCGCAGCGTTCATTGCCCTTGAGGAACAGGAACTGGCACGCGCCCTCGTTGGCGTAGATCTTGGCGGGGAGCGGCGTGGTGTTCGAAAACTCCAGCGTCACGTGCCCTTCCCAGCCGGGCTCCAGCGGGGTGACGTTCACGATGATCCCGCAGCGCGCATAGGTGCTCTTGCCGAGGCAGATCACCAGTACATCTTCCGGCACGCGGAAATATTCGACCGTGCGGGCGAGCGCGAAGCTGTTGGGCGGGATAATGCAGACGTCGGTTTCGCGGTCGACGAAGCTCTTGGGATCGAACGCCTTGGGATCGACCACCGAGGAATCGACATTGGTGAAGATCTTGAACTCGGGCGCGACCCGCGCATCATAGCCGTAGGACGAGAGGCCATAGGAAATCACCCCGTCGCGCCGCTGGGCCTCGACGAAGGGTTCGATCATGCCGTGCTCAAGCGCCTGCGCGCGGATCCATTTGTCGGAGAGAATCGCCATTGCGGGGTGATTGCCGATGGCGGCACTATCGGCAAGCTTGCGTGCCGCACCAATCCACCGCCATTGACGGACCTGATCGCGCAGATACGGGCTAACTGCCGCCGAATATGGTTCGCAACTTGCCCAAAACAGACTTCTCTTTGGCCGACACAGGCGGAGGCAACGCCGGGCCAGGCGGGGCAACGCCGATCCGGACGCAATCCACTTGGCTGGTAAAGATATCGCCGAAGGGCGCGAGCCTTTCCATCAGAGTGGGCGAAAAGAACGTAACCCCTCCGCCGCCAAAGTCGCTCGTGAAGAGATGGCGTCCATCAACCACCCGTTCGTTTAGAAAGAAAAAATCGTTCGAACATGTGCCGCCGAGCCGCATGAACTCGGGGTCTTTGAAGTAAGTGATGCCTTTGCTGTTTGTGCCCGTTTCAATCTGGTGCTTGGCGAGACTGAACAGACATTCGGGCCTGATGAAATCCGACCCAAGATAGCTATCCGCGAAATTGTGAGCATAGAATCGTTCTATCCTGCCGTCGCTATGCTCAACATCGAAGGGCAGAAACACGTGTGCGCGCGGCTCAAGTGCGATGATTACCGCATGGACCCGCTCTGAAACCAAGCCGCTCAAGCCACCTCCATTGACTTCGGGCAGTGGCCCTTTGCCCACCACCCTCGCCTTTCGAGGCACCCGCCACTTGGGCAGTAATGCACCGGCTTCGTCTACGATCAGGCCCGGCGTGAGAATTTTCCGCCCTCTGGTCTGCCCCGACATGGTGAGATGCCAGAACTCTTCTTCGAGGGCGCATTTCTCAACCTGAAACCTGCCATGCACGGTTGGGCGGGTGATATGGTGGTTCGCGGTCCGGTACCAGACCGTTCCCGAATAGTCTTCGGGCACGGTCCCGAATACGCGCATGGTCTTGGAACTGACAGCCACCTGCTAGACCCCGTAAGTTTGCGGACAATGGAAAAACTGTGTGACACTCACCCCCATGGCGACAATGGGCACAGCTCCCAAGTTCGAACTAAAAGAACCTGACATTGTGCGAGGCGCGAGCAAAGGGCGCGCTCCTTCTTTTGCCCCGCTGGAGATGTCCGCTTGGTGTATTCGTCAGCCAGATGCCGCCGTTCGGGAAGCGACCCCATTGCAGACCATTTACATTCTGCTCAATATGCAAGGATGCCTTACCGCAATCCCCGATCTCGAGCACTAGGATGCTTATGGACCTTGGGGTTAGTCATAGCGGTGATTGCACTCGCGTATCTGATGGGTCCTAAGGCTATCGACTGAGCGTCCGCTTCCCACCCACGTCCCGTCATTCACCCTATCGCGCCCTCACGCCGATAGCGGACGCCTTGGCGCCTACTGGCACTTCAGCTTGATCACCTCCCACGCGAGGCGGGTCGGCTGGCCTCCGGCGCGGCGCACTTCGTCGTCGATGCATGCTGCGCGAAGGTGCGGTTGTCCGCCCGCTGTCCGCGCAGCATCCGATCGAGATCGATCACGTCCTGCATCGCCTGAGGGGACAGATCGCTGACGAACAGCCGCCCCTGCCACAGCGCCTGAAGATTGGCCTGCGCGCGCAGCACCCGCTCGTCCAGCACCGGCGGCAGCGCGGGAGGGCTTGCGGGCGGGTTCTGCCGCATCGTCGGTTCGGCCCGCTGGACCATGCCGGGGCTGGCCGCCGGCGGCTCGGCCAGCAGGGATGGGGCCGGGGCGAGAGCGCAGGCGAAGGCGATGGCGGCCTGCGCGGCGCGGCGGTTGAAGGCGCTCATGATCCGACTCCGGCTTGCAACAACCCGGCCGGTTTGCACACCCGCGCCTGAACCTCGGATTATCCCGCCGCAAGCAGGCTGGCGTTGCCGCCCGCCGCCGTGGTGTCGATGCACATCACCCGCTCGGTCGCGAAACGCGCAAGGTAGTGTGGACCGCCAGCTTTCGGGCCGGTGCCGCTCAGGCCCTCGCCGCCGAAGGGCTGGCTTTCCACCACCGCGCCGATCTGATTGCGGTTGACGTAGAAATTGCCGACCTTGGCGCGCGATTGGACGAAGCGGCGGGTTTCCGCGATGCGGCTGTGGAGGCCGAGCGTCAGGCCGAATCGGCAAGCGTTGATAGCGTCCACCACCTGCGCCAGCTCGCCCGCGCCGAAGCGCACCACGTGCAGCACCGGACCAAAGTTCTCCCGTGCAAGCGCGGCGATCGATGGGATTTCGATGATCGTCGGCGCGACGAAATGGCCTGTGGCGGGCACGCCGGACAGGCGCTCCGCCGGCCAGCCCTTGGCCGCGCAATCGGCGATATGCGCTTCGAGCGCGCCTTTCGCCTCGGCGTCGATCACCGGGCCGACATCGGTGGCGAGGTCCGCCGGATCGCCGACTGTGAGCGCTGCGAAGCCGCCGCGGATCATCTCGATCACGCCGTCGGCGATATCTTCCTGCACATAGAGCACGCGCAGCGCGGAACAGCGCTGGCCCGCGCTCTGGAAAGCACTCGCCAGCACATCGCGCACCACCTGTTCGGGCAGCGCCGAGCTGTCGACGATCATCGCGTTCTGCCCGCCGGTCTCGGCGATCAGGGTGGCGATCGGCCCGTCGCGGCCCGCAAGCGCGCGGTTGATCGCCTTGGCCGTCTCGGTCGATCCGGTGAAGGCGACGCCCGCAAGGCGCGGGTCGGCGGTGATGAGCTGGCCAACCTCGCCCGCACCGGGGAGCAGTTGCAGCGCCTCGGGCGGGATGCCCGCCTCGTGGCACAGCTTCACCGCGAGCGCGGCGATCAGCGGGGTCTGTTCGGCGGGCTTGGCGATGACGGTGTTGCCTGCCGCAAGCGCTGCCGAAGCCATGCCGATGAAGATCGCGAGCGGGAAGTTCCACGGGGAAATGGTGGCGAACACCCCGCGCCCGTGGAGGGTGAGGCTGTTCTCCTCCCCCGTCGGCCCCGGCAGGATCGTGGCCGCGCCGAACTGCTCGCGCGCGCCCTTTGCGTAGTAGCGCAGGAAATCGACCGCCTCGCGCAGTTCGAGCACCGCGTCGAGCAGCGTCTTGCCCGCCTCGCGCTGGCACAGGCTGAGGAATTCGGCGCTGTGGGCTTCGAACAGGTCAGCCGCTTCTTCTAGCAGCAGCGCGCGCGCCTCGCCGCCCAGCGCGTCCCAGCCGGGCTGGATCGCGGCGGCTCTGGTGAAGGCGGCTTCGACCTCCGCAGGCGTGGCATCGCGGCAGGTACCGACCACGACCGAATGATCGTGCGGCATGGTCACCGGTGCAGCGGCTCCGGCACCGGCAGCGAAGGTCGGCTCGGCGTGCCACTGTGCGCTTTCCAGCATCGCCAGCTTTTCGAGCAGCGGCTCGCGCACCAGCGGATCGCTGAGGTCTATCCCGGCGCTGTTCTTGCGGCTCCCGAAGATGTCCTTGGGCAGCGGGATCGCCGGATTGCGACGCGGGGTGAGCGCGGCAAGCTCCGCCACCGGATCGCCGACCAGTTCTTCCGCCGGAATGTCGGCATCGCCCATGCGGTTGACGAAGCTGGTGTTCGCTCCGTTCTCCAGCAGGCGGCGCACAAGATAGGCGAGCAGTTCCTTGTGCCCGCCGACGGGGGCATAGATGCGGACCGGTGTGCGTTGGTTGCCCTCGAGCGCGTGGAGCGCGTCGTAAACCTCCTCGCCCATGCCGTGTAGCCTTTGAAATTCAAACGGCTTGCCCGCAGCCAAGTGCTTGATCGCGGCGATGGTATAGGCGTTGTGGGTGGCGAAGGCCGGACGGATCACGTCGGCGTGCTCGAACAGCCGCGCCGCGCAGGCGAGGTAGCTCACATCGGTCGCGACCTTGCGGGTGAAGACGGGGTAATCGCTGTAGCCGCCCACCTGCGACACCTTCACTTCGCTGTCCCAGTATGCGCCCTTGACCAGCCGCACGAACAGCTTGCGCCCATGCCTGCGGGCGAGCTTGCCGGCCCAGTCGCACACCCACAGCCCGCGCTTCTGGTAGGCCTGGATGGCGAGGCCGAAGCCCTCCCACCGGCTGCCGTCGGGGCGGCGGAACAGCGCGTCATCGGCGACCAGTTCCTCGATGATATCAAGGCTGAGTTCGAGCCGTTCGGCCTCTTCCGCGTCGATGGTGAAGTGGATGTCCGCATCGCGCGCCTTGACCGCGAGGTCGCGGATCACCGGGATCATCGCCGCCTTGGCTTCATCGGCATGGAAGACATTGTACTTGGGGTGCAGCGCAGAGAGCTTGACCGAAATCCCCGGAGAGGCCGCAACGCCTGCCCCGGCCTCGCGGGCCAGCCGCGCCAGAGCGCTCTCGTAAGCCACGCGGTATTTCTCGGCATCGGCAAAGGTCATCGCTGCTTCGCCGAGCATGTCGAAGGAGTGGGTGATGCCCCGCGCCCACTCCGGCGCAGCGCGCTTCAGCGCTTCGTCGATGGTGCGGCCGAACACGAACTGGCCGCCGAGGATCTTCATCGCCTGGCCCGTCGCGGTGCGGATCACCGGCTCGCCCAGCCGGTTCATCGCCCGCTTGAAGGCGCTCCCCAGCCCCTTCTGCCGTGCATCGGGCGGATCGAGCACTTCGCCCGTCAGCATCAGCGAAAAGGTCGCCGCGTTGACGAAGGTGGAGGAGCTTTCGCCCAGATGCTCGCCCCAGTCGATGCTGCCGATCTTGTCCTTGATCAGCGCATCGGCGGTCGCCGCATCGGGCACGCGCAGCAGCGCTTCGGCGAGGCACATCAGCGCGATACCTTCCTCGGTATCGAGGCCGTATTGCTGGAGGAACGCGTCAATCCCGCTCGCCTTCTTGCCGCGCGCGCCCTCGATCAGATCGATCGCGAGGCGGGCGGCGGCGGGGTGCACCTTGGCGGCAGGGGCAGCCTGTTCGAGCCGCTCGGCGATGCAGGCTTCCTCCTCCTGCCGATAGGCGCGGCGCAGATCGGTGCGGTCGATGCTAGGAGTGGCGGTAAGGTCGGCCATCTGGTTTCACCTGAAACGATTCGGGAGCAATGCCCGGCCCTCTGAACCCCATGAGGCTGCGCTTCAAGTTCGGTCTTTGCAACACCCTGCCTTGATCGCGACACATGGCGCGGTTAGCCTGCGTGACAACTATCAGGGGCCACGAGACAATGCGGATGTTCTGCTTCCACTGCCGCGACGGAGAGGATGGCGGACGGCTGCGGGCGATCCACCGCCCGGCGCATCTCGAGTTCATCCACGCCAATGCCGATCATTTCGTGATCGTCGGCCCGCTGAAGCGCGCGGACGGGCTGATCATCGGCTCGCTGCTGATCGTGAAGGCCGAAGACGAGGCCGCCGCCCGCGCCATTCTGGCCGATGACCCCTACCTCACCGGAGGGGTGTGGCAGCTGATTCGGGTGGACGAATTCACCCCGCTGCTGGGCGACTGGGCCTGATGCCCTAGCGGCCAATGTTCCACGTGGAACATCGGGCAAGGACGGGTCTGGAGGGGGTCTAAGGGGGGTCTAGCAGGGGCCTGGCCGCGGATTTTTTGTCCAGCGAAAACCCTTTCGTCGCCCCGGACTTGATCCGGGGTCCCGCTGCCTTCCTGCCGTTCTCCGCCTCGCCGAAAGAAAGAAGCGGGATCCCGGGTCAAGCCCGGGAAGACGGGAAAGGGTGCAGCCCCGCCCCTATTCGAACAGCCGCCGCGCGACCGCATCGAGCTTGGCCATCACCTCGGGATCGTGCTCGTCCGGCGCGGTGATTACGGCATCGTCGAGAGCGGTGTCGATGGGGGAGGCTTCGCGCTTCTTGGGCAGGGCGGCGATGAAGTTCTTCACCATCGCCCGCGCCAGCGCGCCGTTGGCCTGCATCTGCGCGACGACCTGCGCGACATCCACCGCCTCGCCATCCCGCCAGCAATCGTAATCGGTCACCATGCCGACCAGCGCGTAGGGCAGCTCGGCCTCGCGCGCCAATTTGGCTTCGGGCATCGCGGTCATGCCGATCACGTCCGCGCCCCATGCGCGGTACATCCGGCTTTCGGCGCGGGTGGAGAATTGCGGGCCTTCCATCGCAAGATAGGTTGCGCCCACCGCCACCTTGCCCTTGGCCTTGGTGACCGCCTTGGCCGCCATTTCCGACAGGCGCGGGCAGACCGGGTCGGCCATCGAGACATGGGTGACGAACCCGCTGGTGTAGAAGGTCGACGGCCGGTGCACGGTGCGATCGATGAACTGTTCGACAATCGCAAAGCGCCCCGGCTCCAGCTCTTCACGCAGAGAGCCGACTGCCGAAATCGCCAGAATATCGGTGCAGCCCGCGCGCTTCAGCGCATCGATATTGGCGCGCGAATTGAGCTCGGTGGGCGAGATCGGATGCCCGCGTCCGTGGCGGGGCAGGAAGCGCACCTTCACATCGCCGATGCGGCCGCACAGGATTTCATCCGACGGATCGCCCCACGGTGTGTCGATCGCGATCCACTGCGCGTCCTCGATGCCGTCCATGGCATAAAGGCCCGATCCGCCGATGATCCCGATGCACCATTCGCTCGCCATGTGAGCAGCCGCCCCCTAGTTCTCGGGTGATGCCTTAGGTCAGGTCGCAAGCATCCGGCAAGGCCTTGCGAACGACCTTTTGCGCCGCCGCGTAAGGCCCGGCGATCGAAGGGCGCGCCTGCATCGCGGCCAGATGCGCTGCCAGACCCGGCCAACGCTCAAGCGAAACGTCGGCCACCAGGGTGATCTGCATCAGCACGGTGGCCACGGTGATATCGGCAATCGACAGCGCATCGCCGGCAAAGAACGCTCGGCCCGCCAGCCGCGCTTCGAGCACATCGAGGATCGGCGGCACCTGCGTGCTCCACGCCTCGCGCGCCTTGTCGAGCCCCAGCGCCTCGCCCTTGCTTACCGCGAAGAAGATCGGCCGGAAGATGCCCAGCCCGCCCGCCATCGCCAGCGCGGTATCGGCATATTCCTCGATAAACAGCGCCTCGCCCAGCGCCATCGGGGCTTCGGGATAGAGCGCGGGGGCGGGATGCTTCTTCTCGATAAAGGCGCAGATGGCCGAGCTGTCGGCGATGGTGCCCGCCACGCCCTCTTCCGCCACCGAACGATCACGCAGCACCGGAATACGCTTCATCGGCGAGATATCGCGGAACCACGCAGGCGGATCGAACACGTTGATCGCCTCGATCTCGTAAGGCACGCCCTTTTCGATGCACACCGCGGCGACCTTGCGGACGAAGGGCGACAGCGGGCTGCCATAGATCACCAGATCGGGGCGGGAATCAGTCATCATGTATCCTCTCGTCGGCACATTGCGGTGCTCACATAAGCGCCGCCCGCAATAGCGCAATCGCTAGGCGAAGCGGGTCGCCTTGCGGCTTACACTGCCGGGCAACGGAGCGATTGCGTTTTTGAATGCAACGCGCCACTTTCATCAGGCAACAAGACGAGTCCCCCGTTTGCGGGGGCGAGAGAGGAAACGACATGGTCACCCAGTACAAGAACCTTATCGGCGGCAAGATGGTCACCACGGACCGCATGCTCGATGTGGTCAATCCCGCGACCGAGCAGGTGATCGGGCAGGTGCCCGCCTGCGGCAAGGCCGAGCTCGATCAGGCCGTCGCCGCCGCGCGCGCCGCGTTCAAGACCTGGAAGAACACCCCCATCGAGGAACGCCGCGCCGCGATCATGGCGATTTCGGGCGCGATCAAAGCCAATGCGGAAGAACTCTACCGCCTCCTCACTAGCGAGCAGGGCAAGCCCCACGATCAGGCGCGCGGCGAAATCTACGGCGCCGCCGCGATGAGCGCCGCGCAATCGACCCTCAGCCTCGATGACGAGATCAACGAAGACAGCGACACCCGCCTGTCGCGCACCCGCCGCGTGCCGGTGGGCGTGGTCGGCGGCATCGTGCCGTGGAACTTCCCGGTGATGATGGCGATCCAGAAGATCGTGCCCGCGATGCTTTCGGGCTGCACCATCGTGCTGAAGCCCTCGCCCTTCACCCCGCTCACCACGCTCAAGATCGCCGAGCTGATCGCCGACAAGGTGCCCGCCGGTGTCGTCAACATCATCACCGGCGAGGACGATCTCGGCCCGCTGATCACCCAGCACCCCGATATCGACAAGATCACCTTCACCGGCTCGACCGCGACCGGCAAGAAGATCATGGAAGGCGCCTCGGCAGACCTCAAGCGCATCACGCTGGAACTGGGCGGCAACGATGCCTCGATCGTGCTGCCCGATGCCGATCCCAAGAAGGTCGCCGAACAGCTGTTCTGGTCGAGCTTCTCGAACGCCGGGCAGATCTGCGTCGCGGCCAAGCGGGTCTATATCCACGAGGATATCTATGACGAACTGTCCGCCGCGATCGTCGAATACGCCAAGACCGTGAAGGTCGGTGACGGCAGCGAGCAGGGCACCGGCGTCGGCCCGATCCAGAACAAGAAGCAGTATGACCGCGTGCTCGAGCTGATCGAGGACGCCAAGGACAACGGCTACAAGTTCCTGCTCGGCGGCAATGTCGATCCGAGCGGCACCGGTTACTTCGTGCCGCTGACCATCCTCGACAACCCGCCCGAAGATGCCCGCATCGTCGCCGAGGAGCAGTTCGGACCGGTCATGCCGCTGATGAAGTTTTCTTCGGAAGAGGAAGTCATCGCGCGCGCCAACAACTCCGAATACGGCCTCGCCGGCGCGGTGTGGACCGGCAACCCGGAAAAGGGCGTCGAAATCGCCGAGCAGCTCGAAACCGGCACGGTGTGGGTCAACGAATACCTCCACCTGTCCCCGTTTGCGCCCTTCGGCGGGCACAAGCAGTCGGGCTTCGGCGCCGAATACGGCAAGGAAGGCCTGAAGGAGTTCACCTACGCGCAGGTGATCACCGTGAAGAAGGACAACGTCCCCGCCTAAGCCGGTGGCGATGACGGCTGACGAACTGAGCGCCGGGCTGGCGCGGGTCGCATCCCGCGTCGGCCTCGGCGCTTTGTCGTTGGTGCCGCAGCGGCTGACGGGCGGGGCGGTGATGGAAAGCTGGCGCTTTGCTTGCGGGGACGAGGCCTTCGTCCTGCGCCGCGCGCCGAGCCTCGCCTTCATGGAGGGGCGGCCTTACGGGCACGCGGTCGAAGCCGCGCTGATCGAAGCCGCGCGCGCCAAGGGCGTGACCGCGCCGCAAGTGGTGGCGGTGCTGGAGGAGACCGACGGCTTAGGCTCCGGCTTCATCATGCGCGCGCTGCCGGGGACGGCTGATCCCAAGGTTATTCTGGCTTGCGACAACCCCGACAGCTTGCTGCGCGAGGCGGCGCGGGACTTGGCGCGCATCCACCGGCTGCGGCAGAGCGATGTACCCAAGGGCGTGCCGGTGATCGATTACCGCGCCGCGATTGCCGACCTCAAAGCGCAATTCATGGACGCGGGCGGCGACCGCCCGATCATCGCGCTCGGGCTCCGGTGGCTGGAAGACAACTGCCCGCCCGAGGTCGAGCCTGTCCTCAACCATGGCGACTACCGCATGGGCAATCTGCTGGTCGAAGGCTCGCGCCTGACGGGGGTGCTCGACTGGGAGATCGCCCATTTCGGCGACCGCCACGAAGACCTCGCCTTCGGCTGCATGGCGGTGTGGCGCTTCGCCCGTTACGATCGCCCCGCGCTGGGGCTGGGTTTAATTGAGGACTACATCGCCGCCTACGAGGCCGAGGCTGGCGTGACGGTCGATCCCGCACGCTTCCGCTTCTGGACGATCTACCGCACCGTGTGGTGGGCACTCGGCTGCCTCAAGATGGCGGCGCAATGGCGCTCGGGCGCGGACCGGATGCTCGAACGCGTGGTGATCTCGCGCCGGACGAGCGAGCAGGAATTGGACCTGTTGCTGCTGCTTGAGGAGGACGCGCCGGCGGTGGACAAGGACCAAGTCCTGTTCAGCACGCGTGCGCTTGTGCGGCCAACCGGTGAGGCGAAAATCGCCGACATTGCGGTCGCAATTTCCGAATGGCTCGCAACCATCAAGGACAAGCTGGACGGGCATGACCGTTTCCAACTGGCGGTCGCCCGCAACGCTTTGGGAATCATCGCGAGGGCCTCAACGTCCGATGCCGAGCTGTGCGACAACAGACATTTCGCGGGCCGGATCCTTTCAGGCGAGATGACGCTGCAAACCCACGGCCTGCTCCATGATCTGCGCTCGACGATCCTTGAAAAGGTTCAGGACGATTCGCCCAAATATCCGGCCCTCCAGATTGCGATGGAGAAATGGCCGGCCCCGGACAAAAGAACGGAGCAAGCCTAATGGACTTCGCCATCCCCGCCGACCTGCAAGCCTATCTCGACGAACTCGACGCCTTCATCGCCGCCGAGATCAAGCCTCTGGAGCAGCAGGACGACAATATCCGCTTCTTCGACCACCGCCGCGAATATGCGCGGACGGATTTCGAGGGGGGTGGCCTACCCCGACACGAGTGGGAAGAACTGCTCAAGGAAGCCACCCGCCGCTCTGACAAGGCGGGCCATTGGCGCTTCTCTGCCCCCAAACGCTACGGCGGCAAGGACGGCAGCAACCTCTGGATGGCGGTCATCCGCGAGCACTTCGCGAGGAAGGGCCTCGGGCTGCACAATGATCTCCAGAACGAGCACTCGATCGTCGGCAACTTCCCCTTTGTCGCCATGTTCGACCAGTGGGGCACCGAGGAACAGAAGCAGGAATTCATCCTCGGCGGGTTTGAACGCACCCGCCGCGTCGCGTTCGGGCTGACCGAGCCGCACCACGGCTCCGACGCCACCCACATGGAAACGGTCGCGGTGCGCGAGACCCGTGACGGCGTGGACGGCTGGCGGATCGATGGCGAGAAAATGTGGATCACCGGGATGCACGTCGCCACCCACTGCGCGATGTTCGCGCGCACGTCGGGCAAGGCGGGGGATGCGAGCGGCATCACCTGCTTCCTCGTCCCCAACCCCACCGAGGGCCTGAAGATCGAGGAGTGGATGTGGACCTTCAACATGCCCACCGATCACCCGCGCCTCAGCGTCACCAACGTCTGGGTGCCCGATAGCGCAATCCTCGGCGTGGAAGGTCGCGGCCTCGCGCTGGCGCAGAGCTTCGTCCACCAGAACCGCATCCGTCAGGCGGCCAGCTCCTGCGGCGCGGCGCTCTATTGCATCGACGAGAGCGTGAAATACGCGCGGGAACGCAAGCCCTTCGGTGAGGAGCTGGCGCGCAATCAGGCGATCCAGTTCCCGCTGGTGGAGCTGGCGACGCAGGCCGAAATGCTGCGGCTCCTCATCTTCAAGACCGCGTGGGAGATGGACAACATGCCCCACGAAGAGATCGAGCGGACGATCTCGGACAAGGTCTCGATGTGCAATTACTGGGCGAACCGGCTGGTGTGCGAGGCGGCGGACCGCGCGATGCAGGTCCACGGCGGCATCGGCTATTCGCGCCACAAGCCCTTCGAGCACATCTACCGCCACCACCGCCGCTACCGGATCACCGAAGGGTCGGAGGAGATCCAGATGCGCAAGGTGGGTGCGTACCTGTTCGGGTACTTGGGGCCGAAGCGGGGGATGTACGGGTGAGCTAGCCTTTCCGCCGCCACCACCCCGCCAGCAGGCTCCCGATCAGCACGTGCCACACCGCCGAGATCGCCGCCGGAACCGGGGTGAGGGCGGCTTGCTGGACGCTGGCGAATTGCGCGGCGAAGGCGGGGGTCTTGGCGAGGCCCGAGCCGAGGCCCGAATTCTGCATCCCCACCTCGATTGAAATGGTCCGCGCCTCGATCTCCCCCAGCCCCAGCGCCCGCGAGAGAGCATAGCCCAGCCCGAAGCCCAGTGAATGGAGCAGGAAGGTCGCCAGCAGCAGCACGCCCGCGTGCTCCATGATCTGCGCCTTCGATCCGCCGACGATCCCGCCCACGATCAGCACCACCAGCACGATCGCGACGAGCGGCAGCACCGCGCTCACCGCTCCTGCCGCGCGCGGGAACAGTCGGTTGAGCAGCGTCCCCGCCACCACCGGCACCAGCACCACGCCGACCATCTGGACGAGCAGGTTCAGCCGGTCGATCTCAACGTAAGCCCCCGCCAGCCACCCGGTCAGCAGCGGGGTCAGCACGACGGCAGCCAGCGTCGAGGCCATCGTCATCGCCACCGACAGCGCGACATTCCCGCGCGCGATAAAGGTGACGATGTTCGATGCGGTGCCGCCCGGGCAGCATGCGACGAGGATCAGGCCCACCGCCAGCCCCGGCTCCAACCCCAGCAGCTTCGCCACGGCAAAGCCCGAGAGCGGCATGACCGTATATTGCAGCGCGACCCCAGCCACGAAGGCGCGCGGCATCTTGGTCAGCCCGCGATAATCCTCGAAGGTCAGCGTCAGCCCCATCGCCAGCATGATCACGCCCAGCGCGAGGCTCAGAAGCGGCTGGCCGGCAAAGGTGATGCTCCCGTCGGTCATCCAGGTGAAGGCGGGCGGAAAGAACCACGCCAGCGCCACGCCTCCCAGCGTCAGCGCGGCGAAATTGTTGGTGATCCGTTGCAGCATCATTGAAGCCCCTTGAGCCGCTGTCTGTAATCGACCAACGACATTACCGCCCCTAGCAATATCCTTGCGCCCCGCTAGTCTCCCGCGCCGACAGAGGGAGACTCAATCCATGCGCCATTTCGCCGCCGCCCTGCTTGCAGGCGCTGCCTTTATTGCCACACCGCTCGCCGCCGCACCCGCCAAGAAGGATACCAAGGCCGAAGAAAAGTGGAGCGTCGAAGCGCCCAAGGGGGCGGTGATCAAGCAGGTGCCGATCAGCACCAATGAAGGAACGTGGATGGATGTCGATGTCGCGCCCGACGGGCAGACCATCGCCTTCACCCTGCTCGGCGATATCTACACCCTGCCCATCGCTGGCGGCACGCCCAAGCGCATTTCCGAAGGCCTTTCGTGGGATGTGCAACCGCGCTTCTCGCCCGATGGCAAGCGCATCGCCTTCACCTCGGACCGCGGCGGCGGGGACAATATCTGGGTGATGAACGCCGACGGCTCGGACAAGCGGCAGGTGACCAAGGAAGACTTCCGTCTCCTCAACCAGCCGTCATGGTCGCCCGACGGGCAATACATTGCCGCCAAGAAGCACTTCACCACCGAACGCAGCGCGGGCACGGGCGAAATCTGGCTCTACCACGTCAGCGGCGGCGGCGGGGTGCAGGTGGTCGAGCGCGCCAACGAACGGCTCCAGAAGGAACTGGGCGAGCCGATCTTCGCGCCCGATGGCAGCGCGATCTATTACACCCGCAACACCACGCCGGGGAACGCCTTCGAATACGCGCAGGATTCGCAGAGCGGCATCTTCGCGATCGAGCGCAAGGATCTGGCGACCGGCGATGTCACCACTGCGGTCAGCGGCTATGGCGGCGCGGTGCGCCCCGCGCCCTCGCCCGATGGCAACGAACTCGCCTTCGTCCGCCGCGACAAGGACGCCTCGCAGCTGTGGGTGAAAGACCTCGCTTCGGGCCGCGAGCGGATGATTTACGGCAAGCTCGATCTCGATGTGCAGGAGACCTGGGCGGTCACCGGGGTCTATCCCAATATCGACTGGCTCCCCGATAGCAGTGCACTCGTGTTCTGGGCGGGCGGGAAGCTCAACCGCGTGAACCGCGATGGTTCGGGCCATGCGGTGATCCCGTTCAAGGTGAACGACACGCGCGGGGTGGCCGATGCGCCGCATCCGGTGATCGATGTCGCGCCGGAGACGTTCACCACCACCATGCCGCGCTTTGCCACGCTCAGCCCCGATGGCAGCCGCGTGGTGTTCGAAACGCTCGGGCGCCTTCACGTGAAGTCGGCCAAGGGCAAGGATCTGCCGCGCCCGCTGACGGGCGACAGCGCCGATGTGATCGAAGCCTTCCCGGCCTTCAGCCGCGATGGCAACGCCCTCGCCTATGTCCGCTGGAGCGACGACAAGCTCGGCGAAATCGTCATCGCCGACGCCAACGGCCAGAACCGCCGCGTGCTGACCGGACCGGGGCATTTCGGCAATATCGTCTTCTCGCCCGATGGCACCATGATCGCCTTCGAAAAGCGCGAGGGCGGCTATCTCACCTCGCCCGAGTTTTCGGAAAGCCCGGGGCTCTATGTGATGCCGGTGAGCGGCGGAACCCCGCAGCTCGTCACCCGCAACGGGGCAAACCCCCAATGGGGTGCGGCGAATGACCGCCTGTTCATGCTCGGCCGCGAAGGTGGCGGGCTGGCGCTGATCTCGACCGACCTCAATGGCGAGGCCAAGCGCGTCCACGCCAAGGGCGATCTGGCGAACGATCTGCGCGTGTCGCCCGATGGCCGCACCATCGCCTTCCGCCAGAACTACGAAGTCTTCGCCATGCCGCTGGTCCCCGGCGGTAAGCCGGTCGACGTGAGCGAGAAGGGCGGATCGCTGCCCGTCACCAAGGTCAGCACCGGCGGGGCGGATTACCTCGGCTGGGCGCGCGGCGGCGAGACGCTGTTCTGGTCGATCGGCCCGTCGCTCCAGAGCGCGAATGTCAGCCAGTTCTTCGCCAATGCGCCCAAGGCCGATGGCGACAAGACCGCTGCCTATACCCCGCCCACCACCGGCATTCCGCTGGGCGTGACCGCTTCGAAGGCCAAGCCGTCCGGCACCACCGTCATCACCGGTGCGCGGGTGCTGACCATGCGCGCAGGCCTCGCTGCCGACGATGCGGGCGTGATCGAAAACGGCCTGATCGTGATCGAAGGCGACCGGATCACCGGGGTCCATGATGCGACCACCGTGCGGATCAAGTTTGCCGAGGGCACCCGCTTCATCGACGCCAGCGGCAAGACCATCATGCCCGGCCTTGTCGATGCCCACGCCCACGGCGCCTATGGCATCGGCGATCTGATCCCGCAGCAGAACTGGTCGCTGTTGCAGGACCTCGCGATGGGGGTGACGACGATCCACAACCCGTCCTCGCAAGCCAGCACTGTCTTTGCGGCGGCGGAACGCCAGCGCGCGGGGCTGACGATTGGCCCGCGCATCTTCTCGACCGGCGAGATCATCTACGGCGCCAAGGCCCCCGATGTGTATGCGCGGATCGACAGCTACGAAGATGCGCTCGCCCACGTGCGCCGGATCAAGGCGCAGGGCGGTATCTCGGTCAAGAACTACAACCAGCCGCGCCGCGAACAGCGCCAGATGGTCGTGCGCGCTGCGGCGGCCGAGAACATGCTGGTCGTCGCCGAGGGCGGATCGCTGTTCGGGATGGACATGAACATCGCCGCCGACGGCAACTCGACGCTCGAGCACAACATCCCGGTCGATGTGTTCTACGAGGACGTGCTGCAGTTCTACGGCCAGTCGAACACCAACTACACGCCCACGCTGGTGGTCACCTATGGCGGCCTTGCGGGCGATCCCTATTGGCGGCAGGCGACCAACGTCTGGGAAAACCCGCTGATGGTGCACACCCCGCCCAAGGTGCTGCTCGCCGATACCGGCCGCCGCGTGAAGGCGCCCGATTGGGCCTTCGTCGATGACAACAACGCGCGCGAGGCAAGGAAGCTCGCCCAGCGCGGGGTGAAGGTCAGCATTGGCGCCCACGGCCAGCAGGCCGGCGTTGGCGCGCATTGGGAACTGTGGAGCTTCGCGCGCGGCGGGATGAGCCCGGTCGAGGCGCTGAAGGCGGGCACCATCGTTCCCGCGCAGTCGCTCGGCATGGCCAAGGACATCGGCAGCATCGAGGCCGGCAAGCTCGCCGATCTCGTGATCCTCTCGGCCGATCCTTCCAAGGACATCGCCAATTCGGACAACATCGATCAGGTGATGCTCGGCGGGCGGCTGTATGATGCCAAGACCATGAACGAAGTCGGCACCGGCGATGCCAAGCGTGCGCCCTATTGGTGGGAAGCCCACGGCGGCAAGGGCGCGGGCGGTTCGGACGCGGCGACCGACGCCGGACGCGGCCATGCCGACGGGGACGCGGGGTAACGGATTCTCTGGGGTAACTAGCAGGTGGGTGCGCAGATCGCGCGCCCACTTGATCCTGCTCAGAGGCCGAAGCTGCCCTTCAGCCCGTCGATCACATATTGCGCGGCGAGCGCGGCCAGCAGCACCCCGAGGACGCGGGTAATCACCGCCTCGACCTTGTCGCCGAGCAGCCGGATCAGCGGCCCGGCAGCGACCAGCGCAGCCGCGGTAATCGCCAGCACCGCGGCCAGCGCGCCGAGCACCTGGCTCTTTTCCGACCAGCCGTCAGCCTCGTTCATCAGCAGCATGATCGCCGCGATCGCGCCCGGCCCGGCGAGCATCGGCATCGCCATCGGGAACACCGAGACATCCTCGATCTCGGGCGTGGCGGCGATCTTGTCGGCGCGGCTTTCGCGGCGCTGGGTGCGCTTTTCGAACACCATGTCGAAGGCGATTGCGAAAAGCATCAGCCCGCCCGCGATGCGGAACGAGTTCAACTCGATATGCAGCGCGCCGAGCAATTGCTGGCCGAACAGCGCGAAGATCAGGAGGATGACCGAAGCGATCATCGTCGCCCGCAGCGCCATGCTGCGCGCCTGCGCGGCGCTCGCGCCCTTGGTCAGCCCGGCATAGATCGGCGCGCACCCGGGCGGGTCGATCACCACGAACAGGGTGACAAAGGCGGAAAGGAAGAGTTCGGTCAGCACCATGTTACGCCCAGCCGGAGGTCAGCGCCCCTGACCATCAATCGGCGGTCGGCGCAAGGCTTTGTTCGATGGCGGTGAGCCAGCGGCCCTCGTAGAAATACTCGGCCGCAGCATAGCGGGTGCCATCGGCGCGGTGCTCCCAGCGCCAGCGCAGCGTGCCATCGCGCGACAGGCGGGCATCGGTCTTGCCGTCCTCGCCCACCGGTATCGCAGGGGGCGGCGGGATCGATGCGCCCCCGCGCGGGCACGAGGCGATCATGCCCTTGACCGCATCGAGCGCGGTCACAACGATGTTGCCATCCTCGACCGGCTTTCGCGGCGGGGGCTGCGGCACATCGGGACCGCCGGCATCGAAGATGTAGCGATATCCGCCGTCCGGCTGGCGTTCCCACACGGTGATGAAGTTGCCCACCGTGCCGTCGGAATCCTCGAAGCGGCCTTGGCTCATCGCCAATGCGCCGTCGCAACTGATCACCACCGCGCGCGGCTCCCACTGCACGGCCTTGGGCGGATCGATCTGGGTGGCGAGCCACGGCTCGATCGCAAACGGGCCGTTCTGTCCGTGGAGCAGCGCGCCGGGTGCGGCGAACAGCCGGAATGCGGTCCACTGCCCCCGCTCGCGCGCGGCGCGGGCAAAGGCGAGTTCGGCGGCGACAATGGTGCTCGGCTGCGCGGCCCCTGGCGCATTGGCGAGCGCGCGCTTGATAACCGCAGGCGGCGGCCCCGGCGCGCGCTGACCGGCACAGGCAGAAAGAGCGAGTGCCGCCGCTCCCAGCGCGAGAAGGCCGAGGGCGTGCCTCACAGCCCCTCCGGCGCGTCCATTCCGGCGTGATGGTGGGCAGCGACCAGCGTGTTGCGCAGCAGCACGGCAATCGTCATCGGCCCGACCCCGCCCGGCACAGGCGTGATCGCCCCGGCAACGGCGCGTGCCTCGGCAAAGGCGACATCGCCCACCAACCGGCCCTTGGTCGCGCCATCGGCAGGCGGCAGGCGGTTGATGCCGACATCGATCACGGTCGCGCCCGGCTTGATCCAGTCACCGCGCACCATCTCCGGACGGCCCACGGCAGCGATCACGATATCCGCGCGGCGGACGATTTCGGGCAGGTTCCTGGTGCGGCTATGCGCGATGGTGACGGTCGCGTTCGCATCGACCAGCAGCTGCGCCATCGGCTTGCCGACGATGTTCGACCGCCCGATCACCACGGCATCGAGGCCGGACAGATCGCCCAGCCGGTCCTTCAGCAGCATCATGCAGCCCAGCGGCGTGCAGGGGACAAAGCCCTCTTGGCCGACACTCAGCCGACCAGCGTTGATGACGTGGAACCCGTCCACGTCCTTGTCAGGGTTGATCGCGGCGATGATCGCCTGTTCGTCCAGGCCAGCCGGCAGCGGCATCTGCACCAGAATGCCGTCAACCGCGTCATCGTGGTTCAATCGCTCGACCAGCGAAAGCAGCGCAGCCTCGCTGGTATCGGCAGGCAGGCGGTGTTCGAAGCTCGCCATTCCGGCGGCCTCGCAGGCCTTGCCCTTGGCGCCGACATAGACCTGGCTGGCAGGATCTTCGCCCACCAGCACCACCGCAAGGCCGGGACGCCGCCCGGCCTGATGCGCAAAATTCGCCGCAGCCACGCCGATGCGGGCGCGCAGCCCCTCGGCAAAGGCCTTGCCGTCGATGATCGCGGCCCCGGTCTCGACGTCAGCCATCAATAAACCCCGCCAAGCCCCATCAGCACCCGGATCAGGATCTGCAAGCCGAGGATCAGCACCAGCGGCGAGAAGTCGATCGCACCCGTGGCAGGCATGATGTTGCGGATCGGCCGCAGCACCGGTTCGAGCAGGCTGCCAATCGAATCGTGCACCTGCCGCAGAAAGGCATTGCTGGGGCTCACCACGTTGAAGGTGAACAACAGCGCGATCACGAATTGCACGATGATCAGCATCACCAGCACATTGGTGATCATCACGAGGATATCGACGAGTACGGCCAGTCCTTGCATTGCGATCTGTTTCCCATGCTGGGCGCGCGGATGGCGCGGCCCTGTGTGGTCCCTTGAAGGCGTATTAGCTTGTTAATACGCCTCGCGCCAGTCCCGGTTCCTGTTCAGGCGCGCACCAGCGTGCCGGCCCCGCGCGCGGTGAAGAATTCGAGCAGCATGGTGTGGCCTACCCGCCCGTCGAGCACCACCGCCGCCTCGCAGCCCGATTGCACTGCGGCAACGCAGGTTTCGAGCTTGGGCACCATCCCGCCGCGGATCACGCCCTCTTCGCGCAAGCGGGCGATATCGGCGGGGGTAAGGTCGGTGAGCAGTTCGCCATCGGCACCCAGCACGCCCTGCACGTCGGTCAGCAGGAACAGCCGCGCCGCGCCCAAGGCCGCTGCAATCGCGCCCGCCATGGTATCGGCGTTGATGTTGTAGGTCGCCCCGTCCGCACCCGGCGCGATCGGCGCGATCACCGGGATCATGCCCGCTGCCACGGCGGTATCGATCACCGAGGTATCGACGCTAGCCGGTTCGCCGACGAAGCCGAGATCGACCACCTGTTCGATATTGCTGTCGGGATCGCGGGTGGTGCGGCTGACCTTGCGCGCGGTGACAAGCCCGCCATCCTTGCCCGAAATGCCGATCGCCTTGCCGCCCGCGGCCGCGATCCAGCTGACCAGTTCCTTGTTGATCGCGCCCGAAAGCACCATTTCGGCGACCTTGGCCGTCGCCTCGTCCGTCACCCGCAGGCCGTCAACGAAGGTGCTTTCCACCCCCAGCCGGCTCAGCATCTGGCCGATCTGCGGGCCGCCGCCGTGGACCACCACCGGGTTGATGCCGACCGCCTTCAGCAGCACGATATCCTCGGCAAAGTCGCGCGCGGCTTCGGGATCGCCCATCGCGTGGCCGCCGTACTTCACCACGAAGGTTCGTCCGGCATAGCGCTGGAAATAGGGCAGCGCCTCGATCAGCACTTCTGCCTTCGCAAGATCGGGGGCTTCGGCCTTCGGGTGGTTGGTCTTGTCGGTCACCGGCGTTCCATTCCGCAATTCGCCTCGCGCCCTAGCCGCTTCGCCGCGCGGGGCCAAGCGGCTTGCTGCATTGCGGGATCGGTGACTGGCGTTTTGCGATATCCGTGATAGGCTTATCGCCTCACGAGGTGACGATGGCCGACAAGCACAGCGACAATCCCCCGCAGGACGCCGCCGGATCAGACCGGCGCAGCACCGATCGCCGCAAGCAGCAGCTGCCGTTCGAAGGCCCTGACCGGCGCAAGGGGGATCGTCGTTCGGGCGAAGACCGGCGCGCCGCACCGCGCATCGACGGCACGGTAGAATCCGGAGAGTAGGCGCAAGGTATCAACGGGTCGCGGGCGGAGCATCGCCTGTTGCCCCGCCCGCACAAACCCCTTCGTTCAAGTCGCGGGGAGGCCTTCGGACTCGGCCTCGATCAGCGCGGCGATATCATCGAGCAGATGCAGCCGCTCCTTCTTGAGCGCTTCCAGCCGGTCATCGCTGGCGGCCTCGATCTCGCATTCGATCCGGTGGATTTCGCGGTTCACCGTGTGATGCTGATCGGCCAACCGCGCGAAGTGCGGATTGGTGATCTTGAGCCGGTGGAGCGCGGCGGCATCCTGCGGGAACACATCGTGAAGTTCGTTGGGGGTGTGCGTGGACATTGGGGTCTCCCGTGATTGAGACCCGACGCTAGGCCGCGCGCCGAGGCGCGTATTTGATCCCGATCAAGCCGGATCGAGGCTCGCGGCGAGGGTTGCGTAATCCTTGTGCCCCGTCACCGGCGTCACCCTTTCGGCCCACATCGCGTCGATCTGCGCCGCGACCGCGGGCGGCACCGCCGAACCATCGCTGCCGACTGCCTGCACCTTGGACGAATCGCTCGCCGCCGGCACGCCGATCCGCTCTTCCAGCACCTTGCACATCATCGCATCGTCGAAGCGGTCCTTGTGCGCGTGCATGAATTCGCGGGAAGTCATGTGCTCGACCAGCGCTGCGCCTTCGCCGGGCAGCTCCAGCCCGAGGAACGCCGCCATCCGCGCGATCATCGCCGCGCGGTTCTTTGCCGCCCAGCGATAGTTCACCAGCAGCGTATCGGGCTCGCTGCGGCGTGCATACCAGCTGAGCAGGTGGGTGAAGTAATCGCACCCGCCCGGCCCGCCGCCGAGCCACAGCGGGAAGAACTCCTCGAGCGAGATCGCCCCTTCCTCGATGTGCCAGCCGCTGAAGAAGCGGTGGAGCGAGATATAGGTCTCGTGCGGATCGCGCAGGGAGATGATGTAGCGCCCGCCCGCAGGCAGCCGTTCGTATTCGCGGTGCGACTTGAACCCGCGCGGGTGGGCGCGCTGGGCCACGTTCATGTCGAAATCGAGGACCAGCGCGGTGTCCTCCCACGGGGTCATGCGGCTGATATCGTCGAAGTCCATATCGCCCGCGCCGGTCGCGGCGACCATGCGGATCTGGTGGAACATCTGCTGCATCATCGTGGTGCCGCTCTTGGCCCACGAGGTGATGAAGACATCCCCCAGCTGCGGATCGAGTGTGCGGTAATGGACCTGCGGCGCGCTGGCAGCGAGCGCGCCCATGTTGATCCCCATTTCCTCGATTGTCCGCGCGCGGCGATTGAGTGGCCCCGGCATCTGTCTCTCCCCCAGTGCGCGCGTGCGCTCCTGCTCCCCGTGGGGGAGTGTCGCACGGACGGGGGATGAGGGGAAGGGGGTGGGCGCGCGGGCGCTCAGACCATGCGGAAATAGGCGAAGGCCGCCACCAGCCCGATGATCTGGAGCACCGTGATCGCGTGGAGATTGCTGCAGAACGGCTGCTTGCGCGTCTTGTGCCGGAAGACCGCGCGCCCGGCATAGGCGCCCGGTGTCCCGCCGAAGACCGCGAGCCGCAGCAATGTCCCTTCCGAAATGCGCCAAGCCCCGGTTTCCGCCCGCGCCTTGTCGATCCCGAAGGCAGCAAAGGCGAGGAAGTTCACCGCGATCAGCGCCGTGGCGATGTTGGCGGGGGTGAGCAGCGCCTTGACGGCGGCGATATGCTCAGGGGTCACGAGGGCGGCGAGGTTGACCATCCACGCGGCTTAGCGCGGAAGGGGTTGAGGAAGCGTTGCTTTTTGGGATCGAGACGAACCTTCCGTCACCCCGGACTTGATCCGGGGTCCAGTTTCCTTTTGCGCCCTTGAAGAGCAGCGGGATCCCGGATCAAGTCCGGGATGACGAACGGGTTGGTAGTCCCGGAGAAGGATCGGCGGACTTTCTATTCAAGCCCGCCGCTTTCCAATCACTCCGCAGCCTCAGCCCCGAACAGGCCGGCCTCGGCCTCAACCCCGTCGTCCTCGTTCACAGCCTTCGCCTTCTGGCGCTTGTCGAACGACGACCACACGGTGTTCCAGTCGCCGCGGGTGGCGCCCTTCGAGTATTCGGTGGCGCGGGTTTCGAAGAAGTTGGCGTGCTCCACACCGTTGAGCAGCGGGGCGAGCCAGGGGAGCGGGTGCTCCTCGATCATGTAGATCTCCTGCAGGCCGAGCTGCTTCAGGCGCCAGTCGGCGATGTAGCGGATGTAACGCTTGATCTCCTTGGCGCTCATGCCGTTGACCGGGCCCATTTCGAAGGCGAGGTCGATGAAGTTGTCTTCCAGACGCACGGTCTTCTGGCAGATGTCGATCAGGTCTTCCTTCACCGCCTTGGTGAGGCACTGGCGTTCCTCGCAGAAGGTGTGGAACAGCTTGATGATGCCTTCGCAGTGCAGCGATTCATCGCGCACCGACCAGCTGACGATCTGGCCCATGCCCTTCATCTTGTTGAAGCGCGGGAAGTTCATCAGCATCGCGAAGGACGCGAACAGCTGGAGCCCTTCGGTGAACCCGCCGAACGCGGCGAGGGTGCGGGCGATATCCTCATCGGTATCGACGCCGAACTGGCCGAGGAAGTCGTGCTTGTCCTTCATTTCCTCGTATTCGAGGAAGGCGCTGTATTCGGTCTCGGGCATGCCGATGGTGTCGAGCAGGTGCGAGTACGCCGCGATGTGCACCGTCTCCATGTTGGAGAAGGCGGCGAGCATCATCTTCACCTCGGTCGGCTTGAACACGCGGCCGTAGTTTTCGTGGTAGCAGTTCTGCACCTCGACATCGGCCTGCGTGAAGAAGCGGAAGATCTGGGTGAGCAGGTTGCGCTCGTGATCGGTGATCTTCTGCGCCCAGTCGCGGCAATCCTCGCCCAGCGGCACTTCTTCCGGCATCCAGTGGATCTGCTGCTGGCGCTTCCAGAAGTCATAGGCCCAGGGGTACTGGAACGGCTTGTAGGTGGAGCGGGCTTCGAGCAGCGACATGGCAGAGTCTCCTAAGACGATCAGTATATCAGATACGGTGGCCGGGGTGCGAAGGATTCGCGCCCCGCAGAATTAAAGATTGAACGCGATGATGATGAGGCTGGCGGGCAGCAGCAGCGCGCACATGACGATGTGGATCATCGCCGCGTTCTGGGCATGGCCGGGGCGGCCCTTTTTGAGCTCGGTCACGGCACGCACGAGGAAGTAGGTGCTGACCACCGCTCCCAATACGCCCGCCCAGAATGGCAGTCCCATCACTCCGCCCCTTTCCTGCCCGTGCATCCGACGCGGGCGCTTGATCACAATATCCGCCGCACCCCGACAATAGCGCTGCTGCGCTCTTCGGCCATGGCGCGGCGGGCGCCTTCCCAGTCGGCCGCAGCGAGCTTGCGGATCACCCGTTCGGGCAGATCGCGCTGGAACTCCAACCCGACCCGGCCGCCCTGCCGCCAGGCGACCTCGGCCATGTGCGGCCCGGTGCCGGCGATGAAGAGGCGGACTATCTCGCCCAGCCGGAGCCGGGCCTGTGGATCCTCGATCCGGCAGCCCCCGGCCGACAGGTCAGCCAGCTCGATATCGACCTGCATCCCCCGCGCGGTCCGGCATGAACCGGTTGCGGTGATCCCGACCCGCGCTGTCCGCCGTGCCCGCATCCCCCCGAACGCGCCCCAGACCAGCCCGAGCGCCTACTGGCAGCTCAGGCATTCCTCGTAATCGGTCTGCTCGCCGCTGGCGGAGAGCTCGATCTTGGGGGCCTCGGTGGTGTTGTCCGCTTCCACCCCGCCGACAAAGCCGGCGCGCTGGACGGACTTCGACCGCAGGTAATACAGCGACTTGATGCCGCGTTCCCACGCCTGATAGTGGAGCATCATCAGGTCCCACTTGTCGACATCGGCCGGGATGAACAGGTTCAGCGACTGGGCCTGATCGATAAACGGCGTACGGTCGGCCGCGAATTCGAGCAGCCAGCGCTGGTCGATCTCGAAGCTGGTCTTGTAGATCGCCTTTTCTTCCGGCGTCAGGAAGTCGAGGTGCTGGACCGACCCGCCGCGCTCGAGGATCGAGTTCCAGACATTAGTCGAGTTCTTGGCCTTCTTCTCGAGCAGCTTTTCCAGGTACGGGTTGCGCACGATGAAGCTGCCCGACAGCGTCTTGTGGGTGTAGATGTTGGCCGGGATCGGCTCGATGCACGCCGAGGTGCCGCCGCAGATGATCGAGATCGACGCGGTCGGCGCGATCGCCATCTTGCAGCTGAACCGTTCCATCGCGCCCATGTCGGCGGCATCGGGGCACGGCCCGCGCTCCTGAGCGAGCAGCATCGAGGCTTCCGAAGCCTTGGCGTGGATGTGCTTGAACATCTGCAGGTTGAGCGCCTTGGCCATCGCGCTTTCGAACGCCACGCCCTTCTGCTGCAGGTAGGAGTGGAAGCCCATCACCCCGAGACCGACCGAACGCTCGCGCGAGGCCGAATACTTGGCGCGGGCCATCTCGTCCGGCGCGCGGTCGATGTAGTCCTGCAGGACGTTGTCGAGGAAGCGCATGACGTCCTCGATGAACTGCTTGTCGCCCTTCCACTCTTCCCAGGTTTCGAGGTTGAGCGAGGACAGGCAGCACACCGCCGTGCGGTCATTGCCGAGGTGGTCGATGCCGGTCGGAAGGGTGATTTCCGAGCACAGGTTCGAGGTCGAGACCTTGAGGCCGAGATCGCGGTGATGCTTGGGCATCATGCGGTTCACGGTGTCGTTGAAGACGATGTAGGGCTCGCCCGTGGCGAGGCGGGTTTCGACCAGCTTCTGGAACAGCGAGCGCGCATCGACCTTGCCGCGCTCCGATCCGTCACGCGGGCTACGCAGCGTGAATTCGGCGCCTTCGCGCACCGCGTTCATGAACTCGTCGGTGACGAGCACACCGTGATGCAGGTTCAGCGCCTTGCGGTTGAAGTCGCCCGAGGGCTTGCGGATTTCGAGGAACTCCTCGATTTCCGGGTGGCTGATGTCGAGATAGCAGGCGGCCGAACCGCGGCGCAGCGAACCCTGCGAAATCGCGAGAGTCAGCGAATCCATCACGCGGACGAAGGGAATGATGCCCGAAGTCTTGCCGTTGAGGCCGACCGGCTCACCGATCCCGCGGACATTGCCCCAGTAGGTGCCGATGCCGCCGCCCTTGGAGGCGAGCCATACGTTTTCATTCCACGTGCCGACGATCCCTTCGAGGCTGTCCTCGACCGAGTTGAGGTAGCACGAGATCGGCAGGCCGCGGTTGGTGCCGCCGTTCGACAGCACGGGCGTTGCCGGCATGAACCACAGGTTCGAGATATAGCCATACAGGCGCTGGGCGTGATCCTGATCGTCGGCATAGGCATCGGCCACGCGGGCGAAGAGATCCTGATAGGTCTCTCCCGGCAGCAGATAGCGGTCGGTCAGGGTGTCCTTGCCGAAATCGGTCAGCCGCGCATCACGCGATGCGTCGGTGACGATCGTGAAGCGGCGGTCGTTGACCTTCTTGCTATCGGACTTGGCGGCGTCCTTGGCGGCGGCCACCATCGCGCCGGCCAGCGCCTCGGTTGCCTTGGCGGCGATCAGTTCTTCCGAACCGGCATCGGTCTTGTTCATTGCCACTGCCTTTTCGTCCCCCGCCGGCGCTCCGGCAATCGTGCCCGCATCACCATCATTCACCACATCATTCGGCACGTTGTCGCTCGCCTTAAAATCCATCTGAAAGCCCCATTTTGTCCCCCGAATCGGTGTATGACACAAAGAGCCATGTTCCGATTCTGTTCTATACCGGACGCTCCACAGACTTGCCAACAGACTGATCCCGAAAACGGGTCTGCCGGCCCTCTGCCGATCGCCTTGCGGCGCGCTTCGTGACCCGGCTGCCGGAGCGAATCTCCTCCCCTGCACCCTGATCAGGGCTTCGGGAGATTCACCAAGGCTTGGGGGTCCGATTTGCGCCGAACCACTAGATGATGAATCAGCCGGTGAATCACGTCAACGGGCGATTAATGCCTAAATAACCATTCGAGGGGCTCTGCACCCCGGCATCAGGCCCGCGACGCGTGGACAAAGCTTGAGTCGCGAGCCTCGCAAGCCCCAAATTGAATCTGTGAAGAAAAATATGGTGATTGAATCATTCGAATCCACCCGTGAATCTTTTGCATGCCGGACAGCATGATTGTTGCGCGGATCGGCTGAAGAGAGGCCTGCGGAACAGATGCCCAAACCCCCGACCGCAAAGGCGCAGCGACAGAATCGGCTGATGGTGCTGCGATCAGGGCTCGCCATGCGCGGCCAGCGCGGCGATCATGTCATCGGTGGGATGATCGGCCAGGTCCTTGGCGATTTCCGCAAGCAGCCTCGCTTTGGTGGCGCGGCCATAGTGCCGCCGCATCTCGCCTAGCGTGCGCGGCGCGGCGATGACCACGATCCCCGCCTCTGGGTGGCTGGCGGCAGACCGTTCAAGAACCGCCGCCGCATGGCGTGCGAAAGCGTCTTCCGCCTGCCGGTGCCAGTCGGTTTCCTCGTAGCTGCTGCGCGCTTCGCCGGTGCTGGCAAAGCTGCGGCCCGGCGCATCCGTCCCCTGCTCGTGCGCGGCGGGGTTGCCCTGCCGTTCGTGCATGACGGTTTGGAGGACGGGGTACTTTGTGTCTCCCTCGTTGCGCAGCAGAAGCAGCTTGGCTCCATCCGCCACCATAACCAGCGTGCCGTGTTCAACCTTCATTGCCTGTCCTCCCGCCTTGCGGGCCCGATTGCGCGGCGCCTTTCTCCACGATCAGAGACAGGCCGTATCCGGGCAGAGGACCGGCACCAGCGAGGCGACCGTTCCCCATGTTCCTGCATCTAGGGTCATCGCGCCTATCCGTCCTTGATCGGGATCAAGGCGGCGGCGGCCTGCAAGGGCCAGACACGGCACATGCTCGCAGCTACACGCATGGTCTGGCTGTCCCTTGTGCTCGTTCTGGGCACTGGCGGTGCGGTGATGTCGGGTGAGTTACCCGACGCGCAAGCGCTCGCACGCGCGGCCCCAAACAAGCCGACCACGCCCGAGGCGCGCAGGCTGGCGAAGGTCAGCCCCTATGCGGATGCGCGCCGCTGGGAGACCTTCCTTGCCGTGCGTGAGGTGTTCCGGCGGAACTGGCTCAAACCCAAGTCGACGGCTCCCTTCAGGCAGGGCCAATCTTCAACCTTCACGCAATACCCCCTGCTTCAGGTCGAAGACCGCGACAGCGATGGCAAAGCGGATTTCTTCGCGTACCTCCCGCCTGATGGTTCCGATCAGACGCAGGAGTTCGGAGCCTTCTTCGACCTCGATGGCAATGGGCAAACGGACTGCGTCGTCGTCTACGGCGGCCTGCTGTTCGATGCCCGGATGGAAGCGATCCTCTGGCATCACTACGCCCTCGACACCGATGGCGACGGGAAGTTCGATGTGCGGGTGTTCGAAGCCATCGATCTCGGCCACGATGGCCTGCCGGACGACGGGGTGACCGCGTGGGTCTACGATACCGATCACGATGGCCTGATCGACAAGGCCGAACACATCGCCAAGGGCAATATCACCGCGATCACCCCGCAAGCCGACGGACGGCTCGACCTCGGTTACATCCTCCACACCGAACCGGCTGAACAACCGCGCATCGGCGGGCCAGTTCCAACCGACTTCTTCGAAATGGTTGCGCGGGAGGTGGATGCGCTGCTGGCCCGGTGATGCGATCGTGGGAGCAAGACGGATTCAGGTGCCCGCGCGGCCCCCACCCTTGCCCATGCGTGGTGCCAGCATCCCGACATTTTCGCGATAGGCTTCGTATTGCGGGCCGAACAACGCTACCAGATCGCGTTCTTCGTAACCGATCGCGATCAGCATGTAGGTCGACATGCCCAAGGCAAACAGCAGGTGCCCGAAGGTCATATGCGGGGTTGCCCAGAAAGCGATGAAGAAGCCCGAATAGATCGGGTGCCTGACCAGCTTGTAGAACAAGGGCTGGTGGAACTGCGGATCAGCCGGAGTGCGGTTGCGGGCGTGCAGATAGACCTGCTGCAGACCGAACAGTTCGAAATGGTTGAGCAGGAAAGTACTGAGCAGGACGATGCCCCAGCCAGCAGCGAAAACGACCCAAAGCGCGCCCGCCAACCAGACATTCTCAACCCGCCAGACATCGCCGGGTATGGGCCGCCACAGACAATACATCGCGATCAGCACAAGGCTCGTGAACACGACATAGGTGCTGCGCTCGATCGGGGCAGGCACCACCCGGGGCCACAGCGTCTTGAAGCTCTTGCGCGCCATGACGCTATGCTGAAGCCCGAAGGCAGAAATCAGGACGAGATTGATAGCAAGGGCCGGGAAAAGATCCGAAACGAGCCCTCGGTCAATTGTTCGCGGAACGAATGGGAAATTCCCGACAAAAGCAATCAGGTATAGAAATGTCGTGAAAAATATTCCGTAGGCAATGACGCCATAGAGCAAATAAACTGATCGCATCATCGAAAGTCCCCCAAAAAATGCACGCCCGGTTTATCCCGGAAATGCAAATTTCCTTATCGTGCGACGACCATGATGATTACTAAATGCTTTTTCTACTGAAATTGCAAGCGACTTGGGTTTTTCAGTCAGGAAGTGGCGATGCCACTATCCGCCCCGCGCGTGGCTCACGATTTCGTTGGCGAGGCGCGGGACCAGCGGGAGCGGGAGATCGTGGCCCCAGCCGGGGAAGGTCACCAGTCGCGCGCCGGGGATGTGCCGCGCGGTATCCTCGCCGCCGGCCAGCTTGACCAGCGGATCGGCCTCGCCGTGCAGCACCAGGCTCGGCACCCGCACCTTGCCGAGGCGCGCGCGGCGGCAACCATCGTCGATGATCGCGGCGAGCTGGCGCGGCAGGCCTGCGGGGTAAACCGAGCGGCGGATGTTCTTTAGCACGCGCTCGCGCTGGGCCGGTTCGTCGAACGGGAATTCGGCGCTTTCGGGGCTACCGATATTACGGATGATATTGATCCCGTGGGCGATCAGCGTGTCCTCGTCCATGCTCTTCAAGGGCGCGATCAGCGCCTCGATCGCCTGCTTTTCGGCCTGGGGCAGCTTGGGATTGCCGGTGGTCGACATGATCGAGGTCATCGAATGCAAGCGCTCAGCGTGATGCACCGCCATCAGCTGCACGATCATCCCGCCCATCGACGCGCCGACCACGTGCGCGCGCTCGATACCGAGCGCGTCGAGCAGGCCGATCCCGTCATCGGCCATGTCCTTGAGGGTGTAGGGCACCTTGGCCGGAAAGCCGATCCGCTTGCGCAGCATCTGGACGGGGAGCCACGGCGCGCGCGCGCCTTCCATCTTCTGGCTGAGGCCGATGTCGCGGTTGTCGTAGCGGATCACGCGGAAGCCCTCGCCCGCGAGCGCGGCGACCAGTTCATCCGGCCACAGCGTCATCTGCGCGCCGAGGCCCATCACCAGCAGGATCACATCATGCGACGGATCGCCGTGCTCCTCGTAGAAAATCTCGATACCGGTATTGGGCGTGGTGACGGTAGGCATGGGCGCGGGGAATCCTCTTTTCCGGCCCGCGCGGGTTACTTCCACGCAGGTCCGGCGATATCGAAGCCGCGCGCGTCCAATTGGTCAAGCACCCCGCCGCTTTCTGCCAACACCCGCAAGGGCACAACCGCAAGCGTAATGCCCTTGGCGGTGCTCGCTTCGGCGATCCGCTCGACCCAGATCGTGCGGAGCTCGCTGCCCAAAGTCTCGTCCGCCCAGGGCCAGCACTGGCCGAGCGCGCTTTCCAGCGGGTTCGCCATCACGCCGGGAATGTCATAGCGCCGCCAATCCTTGGCGCGCTTTTCGACAGTTCCGGGGCCGGCCTCCACCGCGTCCATCGCGGCGGTGAGGCAGGGGATATGCGCCGCCGGAGGCGCATCGGCGAGGTTGTCGATGATGTCCTCGCCCCGCAGCGTGGCGGCGCGGGTGATCGGCACATCGGCCTTCTCGGCAGCGTCCTTGACCACGTCCGATGCATCGCGCGCGGTGTCGCGGTTGAAGCGCAGTTCCTTGCGCAACATCTCGAAGGAGGTGAGCAGGAACGACTGGCGGGAATAGTCCTCCTCATGCGCGCGCCCCAACGCTTCGAGCCGTGCCCATTGGGCCGCATCGAGGTAATCGCTCGCCACGGTGTCATCGGGCAGCTTGGTGAACTTGGAGCCGGAGAACATCAGTCGGAAGATATCGCCCGGCGAAATCTTGGGCCGCGCGCCGAGGATGACGCGGTCGGCGGCCTTGGTAGCGTCCTCGAGCCGCTCGGGCTGCCACGGGGTGGTCTTGGGGATCGCCCGGATCTCGCCGACGAGTATGATGGTGCCGGTGGGCGTCTCGATCGTCCACATCGGCGCGCCCGAACGCTGGGCGGTGACGACGATGGAATTTTCGGATTCGGAAGGGGCGGAGTCTTGAGCGGTGAGGGGGGCGGTGATCAGTGACGCCGCAGACAGAAAGCCGACGATCTTGTGCATAGGGGAGCCTTTCCGACTGTTTCGCCTTTGATTGCGGCGCGCTATGCTCCTGAACATGAACCGCCGCCTAATCTTGCCACCACTCGGTGATGCCGCCGCGATTTTCGAGTTCGGCATGACCTTCAACGGCTACGAGGCATTCGGTTCCTTCGAAGCCTGTGCCGCTGCCGCCAATGCGAGGAAGCGTGAGACACTCGATGATCTGCGGAACGAGCTGTTTTTCGCCTGTCGTGCCTCGCGGCACTGCGACAACGATTCATACCTTTCGACCTATGCCGAACTGCGCCCGCTGTTCGTAACGATGCTCGCCAGTTCGGACTAAGGCACCAGCACCGTATCCTTCGCCTCGGCCGCCAGCGCCGGATAATCGAGCGTGTAGTGCAGCCCGCGGCTCTCCTTGCGCTGGAGCGCGGACTTCACGATCAGTTCGGCGGACTGGAGCAGGTTTCTGAGCTCGATCAGATCGGTCGTCACGCGGAAGGCGCCGTAGTAGTCCTCGACCTCGCGCTTCAGCAGTTCGATACGGCTGGCGGCGCGTTCCAGCCGCTTGGTGGTGCGGACGATGCCGACGTAGTTCCACATGAAGCGGCGGATTTCGGTCCAGTTCTGCTTGATCACGACTTCCTCGTCGGAATCGGTCACGCGGCTTTCGTCCCACGGCAGGATCGCAGGGGGCGCTTCCAGCGTGTCCCAGCGCGCGAGGATGTCCTGCGCCGCGGCCTCGCCGAAGACGAAACATTCGAGCAGGGAGTTCGACGCCAGACGGTTCGCGCCGTGGAGGCCGCTTTCGGTGCACTCGCCCGCCGCCCACAGGCCCGGCACATCGGTGCGCGCGTCAAGGCCCACCACCACCCCGCCGCAGGTGTAGTGCTGCGCGGGGACGACCGGGATCGGCTGCTTCGTCATGTCGATCCCGAGGCCCAAGAGCTTTTCGTAGATCGTCGGGAAATGACCCTTCACGAAGTCGGCGGGCTGGTGGCTGATATCCAGGTGCACGAAATCGAGGCCGAACCGCTTGATCTGGTCATCGATCGCGCGCGCCACGACATCGCGCGGGGCGAGCTCCATCCGCTCGGGGTCGTAATCGACCATGAAGCGGCGGCCCGTTTCGGGGTGGAGCAGATGCCCGCCCTCGCCGCGCACGGCCTCGGTGATGAGGAAGTTCTTGACGTCGAGATTGTAGAGGCAGGTCGGGTGGAACTGCATCATCTCCATGTTGGAGACGCGCGCGCCTGCCCGCCATGCCATCGCGATCCCGTCACCCGTCGCGCCGCGCGGGGCGGTGGAAAACTGGTACACGCGCCCTGCCCCGCCGGTGGCAAGGATGGTGGCGTGAGCGACATGGCGTTCGACCCGCCCGGTTGCCTCGTCGAGCGCATAGACGCCCCACACCCGGCCCGCCGCGGAGAACTGCTCGCGGTGGCGATCGGTGATGAGGTCGATGCAGGTGCGTCCGGGCAGCAGGGTGATGTTGGGATGCGCGTCCGCCGCGCGCAGCAGTGCTTCCTGCACCGCCCAGCCGGTCGCATCATCGACATGGACGATGCGGCGGTGCGAATGCCCGCCCTCGCGGGTGAGGTGCAAGTCGCCGCTTTCGCGGTTGAACGGCACGCCCAGCTCGCACAGCCGGTCGATCGAGGCGGGTGCGCGTTCGATCACGAACTCCACCGTGTCGCGGTCATTCAGGCCAGCACCAGCGATCATCGTGTCGCGGATGTGATCATCGAAGGTGTCGCCCGCATCGAGCACCGCGGCGATCCCGCCCTGTGCCCAAGCGGTCGATCCGCCGGTGAGCGAGCCCTTGGCCAGCACCAGCACCCGCCGCTCCTCGGCCAGTGCCAGCGCCGCTGTCAGCCCGGCCGCGCCCGAGCCGATCACCAGCACATCATGCGCCGGCATGTCCGTAAGGGGTTGCACCGGGTGTTCCTTCGCCATGTGTGCAGCCTTGGCGCGCAAACCGCCGCTCGGCAAGAGCGATGCTGCGGATTCAGGGCATCGGCAGGCCTATGCAATTTCCCCTATCGTGAGCGACAACATAGTGATATCTAAAGAGATAGTTAGCCTGCTCGGGGGAGTAGGCCACGCATCTGAGGAGGGTCGCACCTTATGCTCAGCCTGCATTGCCGGAGGCGTGCCGCGTGATCGGGGCGCTTGCGAAAATCGTCTGCCTGTTCAACCGCCACGTCCCTTACCGGAGGCGCGCGAATTGGGACGGGACGACTTACGTCGCCCATTGCCGCCATTGCAGACGACCGATCAGGCGGATTGGGAGGCACAAGTGGCGCAGGCTTGCGAAGGCTGCGCGCACCAACGCGCTGGGCTGATCAATCCTGTCCGGGGCTGCCGGCGGTCAGCTGGACGAACACGTCTTCCAGATCGGCTTCGCGCGTGGTGACATCCTCGATGGTGAGGCCCTGCTCTTGCAGGATGGCGAGCACCTGCCCGGCGCTTAAGCGGTCCTTGTCGTAGGTGACCTGCACTCCGCGCGCGCCGTCCCACTCCACCCGCACGAAGGCATCATGTGCGGGCGCAGCGACGAGATCAGCGGCGGCGGTCACCGCGACGATCTTTTCGCGCGCCATGTCGACCAGCTCGCGCGTGGGTTTGTTGGCGATCAGTCGGCCGTGGTTGATGATCGCGATGCGATCGCACAGCTCTTCGGCCTCTTCGAGATAGTGGGTGGTCAGCACCACCGTCACGCCCTCGCGGTTGAGCTCGCTCACCAGCTCCCACAGCTGGCGCCTGAGGTCGACATCGACACCGGCGGTGGGTTCGTCGAGCACGAGGATCGGCGGCGAATGGACCATCGCCTTGGCCACCAGCAGCCGCCGCTTCATGCCGCCTGACAGCGTGCGGGCATAGGCGTTGCGCTTATCGGCGAGGCGGACCGCCGCGAGCAGTTCCTCGCTCCGGCGAAGAGCCGCAGGGATGCCGTAGAAACCGCCCTGGTTTTCCAGCACCTCGAACGGCGTGAAGAACGGGTCGAACACGATTTCCTGCGGCACGATGCCGATCGAACGGCTGGCATTGCGGCGGTGCTTGTCGATATCGAAGCCCCAGATATCGACCGTGCCGCTGGTCTTGTTCACCAGCCCGGCAAGAATGTTGATCAGCGTCGATTTGCCCGCACCGTTGGGGCCGAGCAGTCCGAAGATCGAACCCTGCGGTACATCGAAACTGACCCCGCCGAGCGCCAGCTTGCCTTCGGTCACAGTGCCGTTCGCGCCCTTGGCCGGGGCGTAGCGTTTGACCAGATTCTCGATGCGGATCGCGGGCTCGGCGGACATGGCCCCAGCCCTAGGCAAGCGCGGCGGCAAAGGCAATTGCGCGCCGCCCGCCTGCGCTGTATCGGACGGGACCATGAGCATTGCCCCTCCTGAAACCCTGCTGGTCGATACGCGGCGCGTGAGCTGCGACGGTGCCAGCGGCATCCGTGGCGGCGCGGGCTATCGCCCCGCCGCGCTTGGTCACCCCCGCGTGTTCCTCGAGATCGACGAGCACGGCTATGTCGATTGCGGCTACTGCGACCGCCGCTTCGTGCTGCGCGGCGGCCCGGCCGATGGCGCCGATCAGGCCAGCCTGCCCGATATCGCCGCAGGCGCGAGCCCGGCGCGCGCCTGATTCCGCTCAGCGCGGGTTAAGGCACAGCGTGGCATTGCCAGCGCGTTAGCGTTGAGGAGAATCGCGTTATGACCCGATTGCCCGCTCTTGCCCTTGCCACGCTTGGGTTCGCTGCTGCGCTGCCAGCCGCCGCGCAGGATAGCGGCGCCCCCGATGTCGAGAGCCGTGCCGAAGCGCCTGCTCCGACCAAGGGCGAGCGCGAACTTGCCAAGCTGCTCGAGGGCCGCGTTGCCGGCGAACCGGTGCGCTGCATCCGCGCCTTCCCGAGCCAGCGCCTGCGGACGATCGAAGGCACGGCCTATGTCTACGGGCAGGGCGACACGATCTACGTCCAGCGCACCCGCGATCCTGAACGGATCGACCGCACTGACGCGCTGGTCAGCAATCGCTTCGGCGGGTCACAGCTGTGCCGGCTCGACATCATGACCACGATCGACCCGATTACCGGCATCTTCACCGGCGCAGTGTTCTTCGAGGATTTCGTACCCTACACCCGATCCGGCACCGGCACCGCGCGCGAAGGCTGATCCCGACAGCCCGCCGGCAGGGCCGCCGCAACCCGTCCCGCACCCTTGCCGCACATTGGCCGGAGCGGGACACACCGGCTGGCCCGTCAAGCCGACATAGCGGCAATCCTGCGCCGCGCGGTCAAACTGGAAAGCGCCGGGATCTAGTGATGCGAGCACCTGTTCGCGCCGGCGATAGGCGCTGATTTCCTCGTGCAGATCGCCGAGCGATATGTCCGGCGTCAGCGCAAGGTGCCGCTCATCGGCAGCATCCTGCTGGCACGGGCTCGTGAATGCCGCTCCGGTGATGCGCGGCAAGGCCGCTTGCTGCGTGGCATTCGGTTGCGCGGGCTCGCTTGCAGGCCGATCGCTCCCGACGGGCAACGCCATCGCGGCGGCAGCCGCTGAGCCCTGCCAACGTCCGAGCACCCACGCGCCCCAAGCAACAGCCATCATCAATCCGCCCAGCATGGCCGGGCTTGCCATCATGTCCATCCGCACCTCCCCGTCCAAGTCTTCCGGTGCGACCCAGTCAGACATTCGCGGTGGGTGGGGGAGCAAGGCATCGAGAGCCCGCGCATTCAAACCGCGAATCGCACCCCATCGATCCCCCCCGGAATCGGCATGGCGCAAAGCCTTGGTGCCGCATTGCACGCGGCGGGAAAATTCGGTGTCCTACCTAGGGCCGAATCCGCGTGAACACGGTGCGCGTGGATCCGGGACGGATCAGGCGCGGGCCATCGCCTGCATCCGGTCGATGATGTCCTCGGCCTGGCGCATGATCCGGTCGATCAGTTCCTTGCAGGTCGGGATATCGTAGATCAGACCGGCGACCATGCCGCAGCTCCACGCGCCTTCGTCCATCGCGCCTTCCATCATGATCTTGGGGTAGACCCCGGCGACTTCAGGCAGGATGTCCTGGATGGTGATGGCATCGCCGAGGTCCTTTTCCTTCTGGATCAGGCGCTCGACCGCAGCGTTGTTCAGAACGCGCTCGGTGTTGCGCAGCGGGCGCATGACAAGGCGCGTATCGAGTTCGCTCGCGGCGAGGATCGCCTGCTTCACGTTCTCGTGCACGGGGGCTTCCTTGGTCGCGATGAAGCGGGTGCCCATGTTCATCCCCTGCGCGCCCATCGCCAGCGAAGCGACAAGGCTGCGTCCGTCGGCCATGCCGCCGCTGGAAACGAAGGGGATTTCCAGCTCGTCCGCCGCGCGGGGCAACAGGATGAAGTTCGGGACATCGTCCTCGCCCGGGTGCCCGCCGCATTCGAACCCGTCAACGCTCACCGCATCGCAGCCGATCTCCTGCGCCTTCAGCGAGTGACGCACCGAGGTGCACTTGTGGATCACCTTGATCCCGGCATCCTTCAGGGGCGGCAGCAGATCGACCGGGTTGCGCCCGGCGGTCTCCACCACCTTTACGCCGCCTTCGATCACCGCCTTCACCAGCCCCGGATAGTCAGGCGGGGTGAGGGTCGGCAGGATCGTCAGGTTCACGCCGAAGGGCTTGTCGGTCATGTCCTTGCAGCGCGCGATTTCGTTGGCGAGCTTTTCGGGCGTGCCTTGCGTCAGGCCGGTAATGATCCCCAGCCCGCCCGCGTTCGAAACCGCCGCGGCCATCTCGGCAAAGCCGACATAATGCATCCCGCCCTGGATGATGGGGTGCTCGATGCCGAACATTTCGGTGATGGCGGTCTTCATGGCGTGTTTTCTCCCGTACAAAGCATGTTTGCGCGCGAAACAAGCCTGTTTGCAGCGGGGTTTCAAGTCCGCTTTTGGGGAGGCCGCAGCGCGGCTTCGGACGCCGTAACGTCAGCGTCGATCACAAAGCGTCAGAGGAACCGGGCGGCAGGGATGCAGCGGGATCAGAACGCACCCTGTCCACCCGGCACAGGCACAATGCCTGCCCGCAGCGCGCGGCACATTGATTCGGCGCAAACTCGGATCAGCTGCGGGTGAAGGACAGCGAGAAGGTCACCGGCACCGCCGGGGTGATCGAGGGCAGCTGCGCCAGCGCGCGCAGTTCGCCCAGTTCGTCGGTCAGGCCGAACATATCGGTCGAGACGATCACCGGTGCTGTCGGCACCACAGTCACGCGGTCGGCCGATACGCGGGTGACGAGCACTTCGGTCTCGACATCGGCGCTCGCGCCCTTGATTGCGACGGTGGCCTTGAGCGGACGGGTGAGCGACTGGCCCACCGCCAGCCCTGCGAAGCCCGCCGGATCGAGCTTTGCGGTGACGGTCGCCTTGGGGTTCTCGGCCACCTGGAAGAAGATCTCACGCATCCGTTCGTTGCGGATATCGACCCCGGTGTTGACCGAGGCGAGATCGATGTCGAGCGTAGCCGTGCCATCGGGTGCGACGCTGCCTGAAATCTTGTCGAAGCGGTTGGCCTCGGCAATCTCGCCCGCCTTGATGCTGACATAGGCAAGGCGCGAGCCAGCGGCATCGAGCGTCCATGTGCCTTCGGTCACCGGTGCCGCTTCGGCGGTGCCATCCTTGGGCGCATCAGCACCCTGCTCGGCACAGGCCACGAGACCGAGCGCAAGCGCGGCGGCAAGGGCACCGAAACGGAGAGCGGGGCGAACAGTCTGCATCACGGGGGAGAACCTCTCAGGCGAATTCGGCGGGGGCGAGGAATATGCGATTTGTCGCGATGCTGGAAGGGGCGTTGCAGCCTACTCCCATTCAATCGTGCCCGGCGGCTTGGAGGTGTAGTCGTAGACCACCCGGTTGATGCCCTTGACCTCGTTGACGATACGGGTGGCGACGCGGGTCAGGAACCCGGCGTCATAGGGGAACACGTCGGCGGTCATCCCGTCGGTCGAAGTCACGGCGCGCAGGGCGCAGACGCTATCGTAGGTGCGCCCGTCGCCCATCACGCCGACGGTCTTGACCGGCAGCAGCACGGCAAAGGCCTGCCAGATCGCGTCATAGAGGCCCGCATTGCGGATTTCCTCAAGATAGATCGCATCGGCCTTGCGCAGGATATCGCAGCGTTCCTTGGTCACTTCGCCGGGAATGCGGATGGCGAGGCCCGGGCCGGGGAAGGGGTGGCGGCCGACGAACACTTCGGGCAGGCCGAGTTCGCGGCCGAGATCGCGCACTTCGTCCTTGAACAGTTCGCGCAAGGGTTCGACCAGCGCCATGTTCATTCGCTCGGGCAGGCCGCCGACATTGTGGTGGCTCTTGATCGTCACCGAGGGCCCGCCGGTGAAGCTCACGCTCTCGATCACATCCGGATAAAGCGTGCCCTGCGCGAGGAAATCGGCGCCGCCGATCTTGCGTGCTTCCTCGTCGAACACGTCGATGAAGGTCTTGCCGATGAACTTGCGCTTGGCTTCGGGGTCAGTGAGGCCCGCGAGCCCGCCGAGGAACAGCTCTTCGGCCTCCACGTGCACCAGCGGGATGTTGTAGTGATCGCGGAACAAGGTCACGACCTGCTCAGCCTCGTTCATCCGCATGAGGCCGTGATCGACGAAGACGCAGGTCAGCTGGTCACCAATCGCCTCGTGGATCAGCACTGCGGCGACCGCCGAATCGACGCCGCCCGAAAGGCCGCAGATCACCCGCTTGTCGCCCACCTGGGCGCGGATTTCGGCGATCTTGGTCTTGCGGAACTCGGCCATCGTCCAGTCGCCCGCCAGCCCGCAGACATGGCGCACGAAATTGGCGATCAGCTTGCCGCCGTCGGGCGTGTGGACCACTTCGGGGTGGAACTGGGTGCCGTAGAACTTGCGCGCTTCGTCCGCGATCACCGCAAAGGGTGCGCCGTCGGAGGTTGCGACGATCTCGAAGCCGGGGGCGAAGCGGGTGACCTTGTCACCATGGCTCATCCACACCTGATGGCGCTCGCCCACCTGCCACAAGCCGTCGAACAGCGCGCATTCGCCGGTCACGGTCAGGAACGCACGGCCGAACTCGCCGCCTTCGCCGGTTTCATGTCCCGGGCGCACTTCGCCGCCGAGCTGGTGGCTCATCACCTGCTGGCCATAACAGATGCCGAGGATCGGCACGCCCGCGTCGAACAGCAGTTGCGGGGCGCGGGGCGATCCTTCTTCGGGCACGCTGGCAGGCGAGCCGGACAGGATGATGCCCTTGGGGTTCAGCCGATGGAACGCCACTTCGGCCTGGGTGAAGGGGGCGATCTCTGAATAGACCCCCGCTTCGCGCACCCGGCGGGCGATCAATTGCGTCACCTGAGAGCCGAAATCGACGATCAGGATGCAGTCGGAAACTGCCGAATGACTGGGGGCGGGGCCAGCGGGCGGAGTCGAGGGGTGGGCGCTCATGGCCGCGAATTACGGAGCGCACTCGGCGCTGTCCAGCATCGCAACGCCACGCAATTGTGATTTTGCGGTGCAGCAATTTTTTTCTATTGGTATTTCATTAGGTTCCCGAAAATCAGCCTCGAAAAAGTTGCAATCTTTGGAACCAATTTCGCGTATTTCGCATTTGCACATTTAACTTGTGCACTGCACCAGAGTTTCAAAGAGCAACCGAATGCCGGTCAGCGGCATCGAAATCAGACACCCTCTCTCATTTCCGGAGTATTTCTCATGCGTTTCACTCTTCCCTTGATCGCCCTCGCTGCCGTAGCCGCTCCGGCGCTCGCCGCCCCGGCTGCTGAAGACACTGTGACCGTCCGCATCGCCTATGGCGACGTCGACGTCACCAGCACCGAAGGTCGCGCGGCTCTCGAAGCGCGCATCGATGCCAAGCTGCGCAAGGCCTGCACCACCGAAGCCGCCGGCCGTTTCGCCTATGGCCGCACCGTCGTCGACAGCAAGTGCGTAACCGAAGCCCGCACCGCGGCGCTGGCTGAAGTGGAGCGCGTGGTGGCCCTCGAAGCCCGCAGCGGCCGCGCCGTCGCCGCCAACTAAGCCCTCAAGGCTCTGAAAACACAGCGGCCGCCGGAGCGATCCGGCGGCCGTTTTGCGTGGAATGCATGGTTAATTGTTGCATTTGGCGCAAGTCGGCTTGGCGTTTTCGCATTTGAATTCGAACCGCCCGAATACCAGATGGCTGGCAAGCGATGAGGTGCCGGTTCTTCTCTCCGTTCCGGCCTCCCTACCCCGGGATCATCGCGCGGCAGACGCCAGCCGAACACGGCTCGCCTGCCCGCCTGTGTGACGCACAGTGATCCGCCCGGCCTTCCCCCTCGCCCGGCGATCCTGACCGTCACAGGCCCCGCTCCGGCCGGGCCAGCAGCGAACGAGACGCGGCCGCCCACCTCCCCCCCTGAACTGGCGGCCGCGTCTCAAGCTGCAACCTGACGCGCCGTGCCCCATCGCCCCAGCGCCTCGTCAGATGAAGTTTTTCTTTGTCGTGGTGAATTATTTTCAATCTCTAAAGGGATTGAAAGTTGCGCCGCCATTTCCATATCGTGCCTGGCCCGGCTGGCTTCCCCCTCTCCCCCTCTCCGGCCAGCCGGGCTCCCGAACCACAACAGAACAGGGAAGATGAACCATGCGTATGATCAGTGAAAAGGCCGTCGCCTTCCTGCTCGCCGTCGCGATGAGCGGCACCGCGTTCAACACGTTTATCGTGTAACAACGCCCGAGCGGAGCGACAGCTTCCGGCGGCCCGGCCCCTCACCCGAGGAGCCGGGCCGTGCCGTTTCAGGGGCGGATCAATCCACGCCGCCTAGGCGCACGGCCTCTTCGCGCAACTCGCTCTTCAAGAGCTTGCCGATGTGGCTGCGGGGCATCTCGGCGATCGGGTGCAGCGCCGACAGACGCTGGGTCTTGCCCAGCCGGGCGTTGACCGCCCCAAGGATTGCAGACGTGTCCGCCCCATCCTTGAGCACCACGAAGCCGACCGGTGTCTCACCCCAGGCGCGTGAGGCCACGCCGACCACGGCGGCCTCGACCACACCGGCCTCCTTCAGCAGTTCGGCCTCCAGATCGCTCGGGTAGATGTTGAACCCGCCCGAGATGATCATGTCCTTGGCGCGCCCGACCAGCTCCACGAAGCCTTCCGCATCGACCCGCCCGATATCGCCCATCCGCATCCACGCCTCGCCCGTGGCGGGATCAATCCACTGCGCTTCTGCGGTCTTGTCGGGGCGGTTCTTGTAGCCGCTCATCATCGTCAGGCTGCGGCCGATCAGGTTGCCGGGGGTGCCGGGCGGCACCTCGCGGTCTTCATCGTCGAGCACCTTCAACTCGCTCCCGGGCGCCGGGCGGCCGACGGTGTGGAGCTTGTCGGGAAATTCGTGGCACGCCAGCAGGCAGACCACGCCGCCTTCGGTCATCGAATAGATTTCGATCAGCCCGCCCGGCATCCGCTTCAGCACCTCGCGCTTCAGCTCGGCAGAGAAGGGGGCCGAGGTGCAGTATTTGAGCTTGAGGCTGGATAGGTCGAAATCGTCGAAGCCATCGAAATCCATCAGCCGCTGGTATTGCACCGGCACCAGCATGGTGATGGTCGTGCGGTCAGCCTGCGCGTGTTCGAGCCACTTGCCGCAATCGAACTTGCCCATCACCCGCACGCAGCCGCCCGCCAGCAGCACGGGCAGGAAGGCGACCATCGTGGTGTTGGAATAGAGCGGGGTCGAAGCAAGCGAGCGCACTTCGAGGCCGGCACCGAGGTAGGACAGCGCGGTCGCAGCAAACTGTCGCCAGCGCATCTGGTGCGAATGGACGATGCCCTTGGGAATGCCGGTCGTGCCGCTGGAATAGATGATGTTGAAAGGATCGCGCGGCTCGGGGCTGAACTGCGGCGCGCGGGCACCGGGAGGGGCCATCCACGTATCGATATTTTCGAGCGGGACACGGATCAGGTCGGCCATGAAATCCGGCCCCAGCTCCGCCGCCTTTGCGCTATCTATGAACAGGTGGATCGCGCCCGAATCCCTAGCCATGCCTTCAAGCTGTTCAGGGCTGGCGCTGGTGGTGAGCGGCGCCGCCACCCCGCCCGCACGCACCGCGGCGAGGAACACCAGCGCATATTCGACCGTGGACGTCCCGAGGATCGCCACCGACTGACCGCGCTGGAGCCCGGTCTCGACCAGCCGCGCCGCCAGCCGCTCGACCAGCCCGACCAGCTCGGCCCAATAGACCTCGCGCTTGTCATCGCGCAGCGCCAGATCATCGCCCTTGATCCGCGACCATTCCATCAGGATATCGGGGAAGCTGCCGAAGGGTTCGGCGAGGCGGCTCATCATTGCGTCGTTGCTCATGGGCTATGCATAATCGGGGCGCGGCAGTGCGCAAAGGATTTGCAAGCTCCCGGCGCGCGCCTTAGGGTCATGCGGCTGACAACTGAGGGCCAAAGATGCAAATCATGCTTGCCGCCGCGATGATCGCAGCCCTCGCAGCGCCGCCGCCGACGGTGACAACGGAGCCTGTGCCGCAGCCCTTGCCGCAGCCGCGGCGAACACTGGACTTACCATCGCCAGAGGTTGTCGTGGTTCTGGCCCACCCCGATGACGAACTGGTGTTCGCGCCGGCGCTTCCCGTCATGGCGCGCGAAGGGCTGAGCATCCATCTGATTTTCGCCACTGACGGGGATCAGGGCCCCGGGGTGTCGGGGATGGCGCCAGGCGCAGATCTCGCCATGAAGCGGCGCATGGAGGGATTTTGCTCCGGAATGGCCTTGCGTGTGGATATTGTCGGCCCGCTCGCGCTGGGCGACGGAACCTTGGGTTTGCGCGCCAACGATCCGCAAAGCGCGGCAAACCGGCTTGCGGAAAGGTTGAAGCCCTACCTCGCCGACGCCGTCACTGTGATCACATGGGGGCCAGACGGCGGATACGGCCATGCCGATCATCGCATGGTGAGCGCCGTAGTAACTCAGCTGGTGCAAGCCATGCCTGCCGAAAAACGCCCGCGATTGCTCTATCCTGCGCTCATCAACACCCCGCTGCCCGAACCGCTTGCCAGTCAGGGTTGGGCTACGACCGCACCCGACCTCGCCACTGTACGATACCGCTACACCGCCGCCGATCTCGCGGCGGCGAACAAAGCAGCCCAGTGTCACAGGACGCAGTTCGACGATGCGACGCGCGCGATGATTGTACCGGGTTTTGACGCAGCCGTGTGGAAGGGCGAAGTTGCTTTCCGGCTAGCGTTCTAGGCTGCTCGACAAAGCACCTTCCGCACCCGTGGAAAAGCGCAGGTAGCGGCCCTCCCGCAGTTGGGTTTCCTGTCTCCAGCGCCTATATGATCGGGCATGGACGACAACACCAATCAGCCCCCCGCAAAACTGCCCAACGCCAACGAATACGGCGCGGATTCGATCAAGGTTCTCAAGGGCCTCGACGCGGTCCGCAAGCGGCCGGGGATGTATATCGGCGACACCGACGACGGGTCGGGCCTGCACCACATGGTATTCGAGGTCTCGGACAACGCCATCGACGAGGCGCTGGCGGGGCATTGCGACCTCGTGCTGATCGAATTGAACCCCGATGGCTCGGTCTCGGTAGAGGATAACGGGCGCGGGATTCCGACGGGAATGCACGCCGAAGAGGGCGTATCGGCGGCCGAAGTCATCATGACCCAGCTGCACGCCGGGGGTAAGTTCGAGAACACCTCTGACGATAATGCCTACAAGGTTTCGGGCGGCCTCCACGGCGTGGGCGTGTCGGTGGTGAATGCGCTCAGCGAATGGCTCGAACTCACCATCTGGCGCGACGGGCAGGAGCACTGGATGCGGTTCGAGCATGGCGATGCCGTCGGCCCGCTCAAGGTCGTCGCCGATGCGCCCAAGAGCGACCGCAACGCCGATCCCAATGGCTTCAAGAAGGGCACGCGCGTCACCTTCAAGGCGAGCCACGATACCTTCAAGAACGTCACCGAGTTCGATTTCGAAAAGCTCGAACACCGCTACCGCGAACTCGCGTTCCTCAACTCGGGCGTGCGCATCAAGCTGCGCGACAAGCGCCACGAAGAGCTGATCGAGCACGATCTCTACTACGAGGGCGGGATTGCGGCCTTCGTCAAATATCTCGATCGCAACAAGCAGCCGCTGGTGGCCGAACCGATCGCGGTCTCGGCCGAGAAGGACGGCATCGGCATCGACGTCGCGCTCGAATGGAACGATTCCTATTACGAAAACGTCCTCGCCTTCACCAACAATATCCCCCAGCGCGACGGCGGCACGCACCTTGCGGCCTTCCGCGCCGCGCTGACCCGCACGCTCAACAACTATGCCGAGCGTTCGGGGATGCTGAAGAAGGAAAAGGTCAGCCTCTCGGGCGAGGATATGCGCGAAGGCCTCACTGCCATCGTCAGCGTCAAGCTGCCCGACCCGAAGTTCTCCAGCCAGACCAAGGACAAGCTGGTCTCCTCCGAAGTGCGCTCGCCGCTCGAATCGCTGATGAGCGAGAAGATGACCGAGTGGCTGGAGGAAAACCCGAACGATGCCCGCGCGATTATCCAGAAGGTGATCGACGCCGCCGCCGCCCGCGAAGCCGCCCGCCGCGCGCGCGAAATGAGCCGCAAGGGCGCGATGAGTGTCGCCTCGCTGCCGGGCAAGCTCGCCGATTGTCAGGAGCGTGATCCCGCCAAGTCCGAACTGTTCCTGGTCGAAGGGGACTCCGCAGGCGGCTCGGCCAAGCAGGGGCGCGACCGCAAGACCCAGGCGATCCTGCCGCTCAAGGGCAAGATCCTCAACGTCGAGCGCGCGCGGTTCGACCGGATCATTTCCTCGAAGGAAGTCGGCACCCTCATCCAGGCGATGGGCACCGGCATCCGCGACGAATTCAACCTCGAAAAGCTGCGCTACCACAAGATCGTCATCATGACCGACGCGGACGTGGACGGCGCGCATATCCGCACGCTGCTCTTGACCTTCTTCCACCGCCAGATGCCCGAAATCATCAAGGCCGGGCACCTGTTCATCGCCCAGCCGCCGCTGTTCAAGGTCTCCAAGGGGCGCAGCGAGGTCTACCTCAAGGATCAGGCCGCGCTTGATCGCTATCTGGTCGAGGCGGGGCTGCAGGGCCGGATGCTGGAAACCTCCGGGGGCCCGCGTGCAGGCGAGGATCTGCGCACGCTGGTCGATGGCGCGCTTCGGCTCAAGAACCTGCTGGCCTTCGTGCCGCGCCGCTATGATTCGGGCATTGTCGAGCAAATGGCGCTGGTCGGCGCGCTCGAGCCGGGGCTGGCGGGCGAGGCGCTCACCGCCGCGCTGGCGCGCGCTGCCGGACGGCTCGGTGCAGGCGACCGCGAAGCCCGCTGGAGCGCCTCTCAGCGCCCCGACGGCACGGTAATTTTCGAGCGCCTGTGGCGCGGCGTGACCGATGTTCACGAGATCGATGCGCGCTTCCTTTCCAGCACCGAAGCCCACAAGCTCCACGGCCTCGCCGCTGCGCAGGCCGAGGCCTATGCCACGCCGGTCAGCCTGGTGCGCGCGGGCGATGTGGCTGAAGAGGCCGAACCCGAAACCCCCGTCTCCGACGATCCGCTGGCAGGCGAAGCCGAAGAGGCTGTTGCCGCACCGGCTGCCACCTTCGATGGCGCGATCAGCCGGCCGACTCAGCTGCTCGACGCGATCTTCGTCGCCGGGCGCAAGGGCCTGTCGATCAGCCGCTACAAGGGCCTTGGCGAAATGAACGCCGAGCAGCTCTGGGAAACCACGCTCGACCCCGAGGCGCGCATCCTGCTGCAGGTCAAGGTCGAGGACGCCGACGTTACCGACGAGATCTTCACCCGCCTGATGGGCGATATCGTCGAACCGCGGCGCGAGTTCATCCAGGATAACGCGCTCAACGTAGCCAATCTCGACGTCTAGCCTGCCGAAAGACCCGCCGATGGCCCTTCAGCCCCACCGCACCGATGAACTGCAGCACGCCAGCTTCCTGATCATCCTTGCGGTGGTCAGCCTGTTGATGGCGGTGATCGTCTGGCCCTTTGCCCAGCCGCTCCTGTGGGCAGCGTTGGCGGCGATCATGTTCCAGCCGCTCTACCGCTGGATGCTCCGCAAGATGGGCGGCCGGCGCAATCCGGCGGCGATTGCCTCGCTGCTGGTGATCTTCTTCGCCGTGCTGGTCCCCGCGCTCTGGCTCGGCACTCTGGTGGTGCAGGAAGCGGTTGTGCTGATCGCCAAGCTGCAGGAGCAACCGGTCGATCTCGCCGTAGCGTTCGACCGGGTCTACGGCGCGCTGCCCAAGATGGCGCAGGAAGCGGTCGACCGCTCCGGCTGGGCCGATATGGCGAGCGTGCAGGCGCGGTTGCAGACCCTGCTCAGCGAAAGCGCCGGAATGATCGCCAGTCAGGCCGTATCGATCGGCAGCGGGGCACTCAACTTCCTGCTGGCCTTCGGCGTCGGACTTTACGTGATGTTCTTCCTGCTGCGTGATGGCGAACGGATCGGCCGCACGCTGCTTCGCACCGTCCCGGTGGAGCGCTCGATCTCCGAGAGGCTGGCCGAACGCTTCCTCGGCATCGTGCGTGCCACGATCAAGGGGTCGGGCGTGGTCGGGCTGGTGCAGGGCGCACTCGGGGGGATCACCTTCCTGATCGTCGGGCTGGATTCGGCGCTGCTTTTCGGCGTGCTGATGACGGTGTTCGCGCTGGTGCCGGTGATCGGCGCGGGCGCGGTGTATGTGCCGGTCGGGCTGTGGTTGCTGGTGACCGGCGCGGTGTGGCAGGGCACTTTCGTACTGGTGGTCGGGTTCTTCGTGATCTCGTCCTCCGACAACGTACTGCGCCCGATCCTCGTCGGCCGCGACACCGGCATCCCGGACTGGATCATCCTAATCACCACGTTGGGCGGCATCAGCTTCCTCGGCTTTTCGGGCATTGTGCTCGGTCCGCTAGTGGCCGGGCTGTTCCTGGCGAGCTGGTCGATCCTCCAGGAATACCGCGACGAGGACATGCAGGCCGCGGAGGGGGATGAAACCGTCGAGCCGATCATCGTCGATGCCTCGGGCCATGCGCTGAAGCGCGACGGGGCGGACTGACCGCGATGCAGCCGCTGGTCACTCCGGGGAGCCAGACTGAAGCGGTCGGACGGCTGGTGGTGGCGGGGCTGGTGGTCGTCATGCTGCCGTCGCTGCCGTTCGGGGCCTATCTGACCTATCCCTTCGCGATTCTGACCACGTGGTTCCACGAAATGGGCCACGGCCTCACCGCGCTGGCACTGGGCCAGCATTTCGAACAGCTGGTGATCTATCCCAATGGCTCGGGCGTGGCGCAGAGCCGGATCGATGCCGATGCGCCAAGCGCAACGCTGGCCGCGATCGCGGCGGGCGGGCCGTTGGCGCCAAGTCTGGTAGGCGCGCTGCTGATCCTTGCCAGCGCCTTTCCCAAGCTGTGGCGCGCCGCACTGTGGCTGGCGGTCGCGGCGATCATCGCCAGTGTGGCGATCTGGGTGCGCGGGATTGTCGGCACCACCGTGCTGCCGCTCGTCGCAGTGTTCCTCGCTGCGGTCGCATGGCGCGGTTCGCCCGGCCTGACCCGCTTCACGCTGCAATTCCTCGGAATGCTCGGCGCGCTCAGCATGCTGCGCGATGCCGATTACCTGCTGATGGAGCAGGCGGTGATTGCCGGGCGGCCGATGCTGTCGGATACCGGGCAGATCGAAGCCGCACTCGGTCTGCCGCACTGGCTGTGGGCCGGACTGATCGTGGTGATGTCGGGCCTGATGGTCGGCACGGCGCTCAAATATGCGCTGGCGGAAAAGCGCCTGCGCCCGCCGCCGCCCAAGCGGCCCGCCAATGTGCTGCAATTCCGGCGCGACACCAAACGCTGACGCCAAAATGCTGATGGTTCTGGCAGTGCCGCGCGCTGCCCCATCGCGATATTCTTGCGGGCATGGATATCATCGAAGTCGCCGACCGGCTCGCCATTGCCGAAACGCTTGCGCTCTATTGCCGCGGCATCGACCGCTGTGACGGCGAACAACTGGCCGCCGTTTTCACGCCCGATGCGATGATTGACTACGGAGACGGCGCCAAGCCGATTGCCGAGACCATCCCGGGTCTGATGGCGGGGCTCGGCTCCATGCGGCTGACTCAGCACAATATCTCGAACACGGTGATGCGGATCAGCGACGATCGTGCGCGGGCGGAGACCAATTGCGTCGCGCTCCACATCATCCCCACGCCCGACGGCGAGATCGAACTGGTCGTGGGCGGGCGCTACCTCGACACACTGGAGAAGCGCGAAGGTCGCTGGCAGATCGCCGAGCGGCTCTACGTGATGGACTGGAACCGCACGTCATCTGCGACCATGCAGCTATCGGGCGGGCTGTTCGACGGATTGCAGCGGCGCGGCGCACGCTTGGCAGAGGATCCCTCCACCGCGTGGTGGAGCGCCGACTAGGCTCTCAGTACGCGACCTTGAGCGTGTTCACACCTGAGGCATCGGTCCCAGCCTCGCCCGACAGGCCTATGAACATCGTGTCGACGATGCGGGCGAGCTTCTGCTCGGTCAGCTTGTCGCCAAGATAGATCAGCGCATCGGGCAGGGTGTAGTTCGAGATCATCTGGTTGATCAGCGACAGCGCTTCGTCAATCTCAAGCCCGGCAAAGAAGCCCTCGGCCTGCGCCTCGGCGATCAACTCGCACAGGTAGTGGTCGGCGAGATCGACATAGGAACGCACCCGCTCGAAATTCGCCGCGCCCATTTCGCACAGGATGGTGAAGTGTTCGGGGTCAGCGCGGAAGCGCTCCTGCGAGATCACGAAGCGGCGGCGGAAGAATTCGTACATCTTGCGCTGCGGCGGAAGGGTGGTGGCCAGCACCTCCTCCATCACAGCCATGTGCGGGGCGAGCCAGGTCTGCGCCACGGCATCGAACAGATCGTCGTAATCGGCGAACAGCGCTTCGAAGCGCGTGCGGGTTAGGCCGCTTTCGGCCATCGCGACCGTCCATGCGATTTCGGAGCCGCGCTCCTTCACCAGATCGAGGACATGACGCGCGATCCGCTCGCGTTCGGCTTCCCGGGTCGCTTCGTTCAATGGCATCTCGCTCGCGCCTCCTCGCGCAAGGCGCAACATAGGCCAAGCGGGAGCCGGCTTAAAGGGTCGCTCGTCGATTTTTGTGCGACGCAGCAAGAGAAAAGCCATGGCCAATCAAATCAGTTGCGCGGCGGCATCGGGAAGAAGGCCGAGGTGCGGCGCTTGTAATCGGCGTATTTGTCGCCCTTGGTCTTGTCGAGGCCCTTCTCCAGAAGGGTCACGCCTGACCACTTCGTCAGCGTGAAGCTGAGGAACAGCGGACCGATCACGGTCGCCGCGGCATAGCCCCATCCGGCCGCCGCGCAGGCGATCCAGATGCCCCACCACGCGGCGAAATCGCCGAAATAGTTGGGGTGACGGGTGTAACGCCACAGGCCAGTGTCGAGCACCTTGCCATGGTTGGCCGGATCGGCCTTGAACCGCGTAAGCTGCCAGTCGCCCACCCACTCGAAGAACACACCGACACACCACAGGCCGAAGCCTGCCCATGCGAGCGGGGTGATCGGCGCGGGCGTGCCGCTGGCGAGAATGCCGACCTGCGCGGGGCTCGAAACCATGAACAGCAGCACCGCCTGCATGAGCCAAACGCGGGTCAGCGCAGCCTGCGCGAAACGCCCGGCCTCGCGGTCCTTCTTGAGGATCATCTTGTAGCGCTTGTCCTCGCCTTCCCTGCGCCAGCGCAGGAACAGATAGATGCCGAGCCGGAAGCCCCAGGCCGCGGTCATCAGCATGATCAGCGTCGCCAGATCGCCCGGTCCACCGCCCACGTGCAGCCAGCTCGCCACGGCAAGGATGCCCATCCCCGCGCCCCAGAAGGCGTCGATGAAGCTGACGTCATTGATCTTCACGCTGATCGCCCACTGGATCAGCACCAGCACGATCAGGATCGCAGCGTTGAGGAGGAGCAGTTCAAACATCATTCTTCCCCGCAATGATATCGCGTGCCTGTTGTTCCAGCACCTTGAAGCGTTCGTAATCGGGCATCTTCGCGCGGAACCATTCGGCGATCTTGAGCAGGTCCTCGCCGTAATTGCCGGTCGGGATCATCGGCGGACCGAAGCTCAGCACCATATTGGCATTGTCGGCAAAGGCCGGAACGATCGGCACGTTGGCGGCGCGGGCGATGTGATAGAAACCGGACTTCCACTTGCCATCGGTCTTGCGCGTGCCCTCAGCGGCAATCACAAGCGCCAGATGGTCCCGACGGGCGAATTCCTCGGCGATTTGCTGGGTAGCGTTGGCGCTTTTTCGCCGATCGACCGGGATGCCGCCCATGTCGAACATGAAGTTCCGCATGATCCCCTGAAACAGCGTGTGCTTGCCCATGAAGTTGGGCTGGATGCCCTCTTCATGCGTCGCGCCGGTGAAGAACACGAAGTCCCAGTTCGAGGTGTGCGGTGCGCCGGCGATCACATATTTCTTGAGCTGCTTGGGCAACCCGCCATCGATCTTCCAGCCTTTGAGGTGGTAGATGAACAGAATGAACCGGCGCACGATGCGAGACAGCAGCGTGGGCTTGCGAGTATGTTCGTGCGGCAATGTGATCCCTCTCTCGCCTGCGTGTCTGCCCGCAATCGGGGCAGTTACGCAAGGGAAAGCGTGCGGGTTTCAGACAGACGCGATCACATCCGGAACACGCCGAACGCCGGGCGCTCGGCGATGGGTGCTTCGAGGCATGCGGCGAAAGCCAGCCCCAGCGCATCGCGGGTCTGGACGGGATCGACCACCCCGTCGTCCCACAGGCGGGCGGTGGCGTAGTAGGGGTTGCCCTCGTCCTCGTATTTCTGGCGGATCGGGGCCTTGAAGGCCTCGGCCTGTTCGGGCGTCCAGCTGTCGGCGTCGCGGTGGACGGCGGCGAGCACGGATGCGGCCTGTTCCCCGCCCATCACGCTGATGCGCGCATTGGGCCAGGTGAACAGGAAGCGGGGCGAGTAGGCGCGGCCGCACATCCCGTAGTTGCCCGCCCCGAAGCTGCCGCCGATCACCACGGTGACCTTGGGCACGGTGGCGGTGGCAACCGCAGTGACGAGCTTCGCCCCATGCTTGGCGATGCCTTCCGCCTCGTATTTCCCGCCGACCATGAAGCCGCTGATATTCTGGAGGAACAGCAGCGGAATGCGGCGCTGGCAGGCAAGCTCGATGAAATGCGCACCCTTCTGCGCGCTCTCGCTAAACAATACGCCGTTATTGGCGAGGATCGCGACCGGCATCCCCCAGATGTGAGCGAAACCGCACACCAGCGTGCTGCCGTAATGCGCCTTGAACTCGTGGAACTCGCTGCCATCGACCAGCCGCGCGATCACTTCCTTCACATCATACGGCGCGCGCACATCATCGGGGATGATGGCGTAGAGATCATCCGCGTCGAATTTCGGCGGGCGCGGGTCTTTCAACGCCACGTCGGCGGCCGCGCCGGTATTCGCGCCAAGGTGGCTGACGATATCGCGCACGATGGTGAGCGCGTGTTCGTCATTCTCCGCAAGGTGATCGACCACGCCCGATTTTTTTGCGTGGAGGTCACCGCCGCCGAGGTCTTCGGCGCTGATTTCCTCGCCCGTGGCGGCCTTTACCAGCGGCGGGCCGGCGAGGAAGATCGTGCCCTGATTGCGGACGATCACCGTCTCGTCAGACATGGCGGGGACGTATGCACCGCCCGCAGTGCAGCTTCCCATCACGCAGGCGATCTGCGGGATGCCGAGCGCGGACATATTGGCCTGATTGAAGAAGATGCGGCCAAAGTGGTCGCGGTCGGGGAACACCTCCGCCTGATGCGGCAGGTTCGCGCCCCCGCTGTCCACCAGATAGATGCACGGCAGGCGGTTCTCCTGCGCGATCTCCTGCGCGCGAAGGTGCTTCTTGACCGTCATCGGGTAATAGGTGCCGCCCTTCACCGTCGCATCGTTGCACACGATCATGCACTGGCGACCCGAGACGCGGCCCACCCCGCAGATGATCGAGGCGCCGTTGACGTCGCCTTCGTACATGCCGTTCGCGGCGAGCTGGCCGATCTCGAGGAAGGGCGAACCCGGATCGAGCAACCGCTCCACCCGCTCGCGGGGGAGCAGCTTGCCGCGCGACACGTGGCGTTCGCGGTGCTTCTCCGGCCCGCCCAATGCGGCCTCGGCCACAGCGGCGCGGAGTTCCTGCGCGAGCGCGTGGTTGTGGGCGAAGCGGGCCTTGGCCTCGGGGCTTTCGCGGTCGAGCTTGGTGGTGAGGGTGGGGGCGGTCATGCTTGGTCAGCCTTCTTGCCAGAACGTCGCGCACGCTCGGCTACATAATATGGGCTTGTGTAGATTTCGGTATAGAACACTGTACTATCAGAAAAATCTTCTTCAAATTGCAGCTTGAGTTCGACAAATCGATCGGAATACTGCTGCTGCTGGTAGAAGAGGCAACCTAGAATTCTCGTGATCTCTGGATCGCTCCAGTTCGACTTATCGGCGCTGCGCCAGACTATGCGGTATGGTCCGCAGCGAGCAGGAATCTCGTCACATAGGTCATCGTCCAAGGCGTTCAAATTTTGAACCAAATCTATGTCCACAGCCATACTGAGTTCACGAAAGAAGTCAGCACTCGTTTGAATTCGCGCTCCTTCAAGCGTGACCAGGAAAGTCTCCGTCCCGGACATCACCCCGCCGCTCCAATCAATTCGCGCCCGATCAGCATCCGGCGGATTTCGTTCGTCCCCGCGCCGATATCCAGCAGCTTCGCGTCGCGCATGTAGCGTTCGACCGGCCAGTCGGTGGTGTAGCCCGCGCCGCCCAGCGCCTGCACGCTTTCAGCGGCGACCTTGAAGGCGTTCTCGCTCGCGAGCAAAATCACCCCTGCCGCATCGAAGCGCGTCGTCTGACCCGCGTCGCAGGCCTTGGCGACCGCATAGGTGTAGGCGCGGGCCGATTGAAGGGCGACATACATGTCGGCAACCTTGGCCTGCATCAGCTGGAAGCTGCCGATGGGTTTGCCGAACTGTTTCCTCTCGCGCAGGTAGGGGATGACCGTGTCGAGGCACGCCTGCATGATCCCGAGCTGCAATCCGGCAAGCACCACGCGCTCGTAATCGAGCCCGCTCATCAGCACGCCCACGCCGCCATTGAGCGGGCCCATGATGCGCTCTTCCGGCACGAAGCAATCGGTGAACACCAGCTCGGCGGTGGGGGAGCCCTTCATGCCGACCTTCGAAATCTTCTGGCCGATGGCGAAGCCTTGATCGCCCTTCTCGATCAGGAAGGCGGTGATGCCGCGCGATCCGGCGTGGCCGTCGGTCTTGGCATAGACCACCAACGTATCGGCCTCGGGCGCGTTGGTGATCCAGAACTTGGTGCCGTTGAGCACGTATCCGCCCTGCACCGCGTCGGCCTTGAGCTTCATCGAGACCACGTCCGACCCAGCGCCCGCTTCGCTCATCGCAAGGCTGCCGACGTGTTCGCCGGAGATCAGCTTGGGGAGATACTTCGCCTTCTGCTCGTCATTCCCCCAGCGGCGGATCTGGTTGAGGCAGAGGTTGGAATGCGCGCCGTAGGAAAGGCCGATGCTGGCCGAAGCGCGGCTGACCTCCTCGACAGCGATCACATGTTCGAGATAGCCGAGCCCCAGCCCGCCCCATTCCTCTTCCACCGTGATACTATGCAGGCCCAGCGCACCCATCGGCTCCCACAGCTCGCGCGGGAAGCGGTCCTCGCGGTCGGTACGCTCGGCCAGCGGCATGATCTGCTCGTCGGCGAAGCGCGCCGTGGTGTCGCGGATCATCTCGGCCGCTTCGCCAAGCTGGAAATCGAAATCGGGGGTGGCGCGCATGAATCGTTCCTCGCCGGGCAATGATTGTTCTGGCTGTCCGCATAGCAAGCCCTTGGGCAAACGCCAATCGCTGCCGCTGGCATCGCGCGCTCAACATCGCTAATCCGGCAGAGAATGGAAACGCCCGCACCCCTGCTCCGCTTCGACGGGGTGATCTGCCGCTTCGGCGAGGTGACGGCCGTTGGCGGCGTGAGCTGCAACATTGCCAGGGGCAGTTTCGTCGCGCTGGTGGGCGCATCGGGATCGGGCAAATCGACATTGCTCAAGACCGTCAACACGCTGGTGATGCCGACCGACGGGCGGGTGCTGTTCGGCGGGGAGGATGTGGCTGGCCTCAAGCCCGCTCACCTGCGCCGACGGGTCGGCTATGTGTTTCAGGGCGTGGGCCTGTTCCCGCATTTCTCGGTCGCCGAGAATATCGCCATTGGCCCGCGCCTGACGGGAGAAAAGCTGGCCCCGGAGCGGATCGCGCAGCTGCTCGCGCTGGTCGAGCTCGATCCCGCACTCGCCAGCCGGATGCCCGACGAGCTTTCAGGCGGGCAGCGCCAGCGGGTCGGCGTGGCGCGCGCGCTGGCGGGCGAACCCGAACTGCTGATCATGGACGAGCCTTTCGGCGCGCTCGATCCGGTGACCCGCGATGCGCTCGGCCACAAGGTGCGCGAGTTGCATGAACGGCTCGGGCTGACGACCGTGATGGTCACGCACGACATGGCCGAGGCGCTGCTGCTGGCTGACCGGGTGCTGGTGATGGACAGGGGCGCGCTGGTGGCCGACGAAACCCCGCGCGCGCTGCTGGCAGGGGCGGGCGGCGCCGTCGCACAAGCGCTGGTCGCCGTGCCGCGCAACCAGGCAGAGCGCCTCGCCGTAATGGAAGGCTTTGGGGAAGGCCCGAACTGATGCAGGAGATCTGGGACCTCCTCCCCGGCCTCGCCGACAAGCTCGCCGCGCACGTCGTGCTCTCGGCCAGTGCGATCGGGCTGGCGATGCTGATCGCCCTGCCGCTGGCGGTTTGGGCCAGCCGCTCGCAGGTGGTCTCTCGCCTCGCCTTGAGCCTCGCCAGCCTCGTCCAGACCATCCCGGCGCTCGCCCTTCTGGCGCTGTTTTTCCCCTTGCTGCTGTCCCTGCGCGCCGTGTTCGGCGAGGGCCTGCCGACGCTCGGCTTCCTGCCGGCACTAATGGCGCTGACGCTCTATGCGCTGCTGCCGATCCTCAGGAACGCGGTGACCGCGCAGGCGAACCTCGATGAAGGCGTGCTCGAAGCCGCCGACGGGGTCGGCATGACCAAGTGGCAGAAGCTCTATCTGGTCGAAGCGCCGCTTTCGGCTCCCTTCATCATGGCGGGAATCCGCACCGCGAGCGTGTGGACCATCGGCGCGGCGACGCTCGCCACCACCATCGGCCAGCCGAGCCTCGGCGATCCGATCTTCGCCGGCCTGCAAACCCAAAACTGGGCGCTGGTGCTCGCCGGATGCGTCGCCAGCGCGGGTCTGGCGCTTGTGGCCGACTGGCTCCTGTGGTGGATCGAGCGGGGCATCGACGAGCGCAAGCGCTGGAAATGGGCCGGAGCGCTGATCGCGGTGGTGGCGGGCGTGACGATCGCGCTCGCATCGCAAGCGGGCGAGGACGACAAGGACACGATCGTCATCGCCTCCAAGCAGTTCTCCGAGCAATACATCCTCGCCCAGCTGATCGGATCACGGCTCGAGGCGGCGGGCTATGCGGTCGAATATCGCGACGGACTGGGCAGCGCGGTGGTGCATTCGGCGGTCGCCTCCTCGAACATCGATATCTCGGTCGATTACACCGGCACGATCTGGACCAATTACCTGAAGCGCGACGACAATCCCGGGCGCGAGGCGATGTATGAAACCATCCGCGACTGGGAATGGCAGCAGAACGGCGTGAAGGTGCTGGGCCGCCTCGGGTTCGAGAACGCCTATGCCTTCGCGATGCGGGGTGACCGGGCGAAGGAACTGGGCGTCGGCTCGCTCGGCGATCTCGTCGCCGTCGCCCCCAAGCTCACTGTCGGCGGTGATCCGGAGTTCTTCGAGCGACCCGAATGGATCGCGGTGGGCGATGCCTATGGCTTGCGCTTCGCCCGAAGCCGCAATTTCGCGCCGACCTTCATGTACAACGCGCTCGCCTCGGGCGAAGCCGATGTCATCAGCGCCTATACCTCGGACGGGCGGATCGCGGCGGACAGGCTGGTGGTGCTCGCCGACCCCAAGGGCGCGCTGCCGAGCTATGATGCGATGCTGATGCTCTCGCCGAGGATTGCCGAGGACGAAGGCGTGATCGCCGCGCTCGAACCGCTGATCGGCGCAATCACCGTCGAAGCGATGCGCGAGGCAAACCTCGCCGTCGACCGCGAGGATGCCAGGAAACTAACCCCGAAACAGGCGGCGCAAGGGTTGGCGAAAGCTTCGGGGTTGGCCGAGTAGCCCCACCCCCGTGTCCTCGCGCAAGCGGGAGGTGTTAGAGGTGGGACACTACCCCACCTTCTTCCACACCTGCGTCTGGCACAGCGGGCCGAAACAGCCCTTCACTTCCAGCGTCCCGTCACCTTTGCGGCGCACTTCGGAGGTGTAGGTGCGGCCGGTCTTGGGATCGTAGACCTGCCCGCGCCATGCACCGGCATCGGCGGTCAGGCCCGAAAGGATCGCGGTGCCGATCAGCTTGCGCTGGCGCTTGGTCGGATCGGCGTTGTTGACGTCGCGCTGGTCGTTGCCGCCAGGCGGGGGGATCAGGAACTTCTCGATCGTGCCGCACAGCGCGCGGCCGCATTTGCGGATCGCGATCACCGCGTCCTTTTCCGCCGTGACCCAGCGCCCGCCTATCGGGTCCGCCGCGTGTGCAGGGGTCAGGCCCGCGCCCGCCACCGCCAGCATCGCCGCAGCTGCAAAGATCCATCGTGCCTTCATCATGTCCGTCCCTACGCTGTCCTTGCCTGCCCTGCCGTCAATCGAAACCCACGCCGAACGGCCAGCGCGGACTGCACAGGCCCATCACCTTGAACAAGGTACCCATCTGGCTCGATTCGACCAACCGGTCGCGCTGACGCTTGAGCTTGTCGGCCTCGCGCGGGTTGCGCCGCTGGAGCGCTTCGAGCCGGGTGTCGATCCCCAGCTGGCGGAGCCATTCGCCCTGAAACTGCACCCCCATCACATCCGCGCCGTTGTCGCGCGCAACCTGCTGGAGCAGCTCGAAATCGACATGCGCGGTGATGTCGGCCTCGCCCGGATGCGCGAGGACATCGACCTTGCGGTGCGCCTTCAAGGCCTGGATGCTGGATCCTGCGCGCAGTTCCATCTGGCCATAGTCGATGATCAGCGCCGCGCCGCCCTGCTGCTTCAGCCGCTGGGCGATTTCGGTCATCGCCGCGATAGAGGCCGGGCTGGTCTCGATCATCGAGCCTTGCGGCGCGCGCGCCCAGCTTGACGGCACCAGATGGTCCATCCGCTCCTTGCCGGTCATGTAGGCGAACTGATCGCCTTCCAGCCCGACCATGCGATCGAACCAGCCATCGGCCGATCGCACCAGCTGGTGCACCGGCAAAGCATCGAAGAATTCGTTGGCGACGATCAGCAACGGGGCATCGTCGGGCAGGGTCGAGAGGTCGTGATGGTGGCGGCAGCCCGGGAAGGCTTCGCGCTGCATCTTGCGCAAGGTGGCCGAGGTCTCGACGAAATGCACCTGCGGCGCGAATTCGTAACGCGCGGCGGTGCTCAGCGCATCGCGCGCCAGCGTGCCGCGTCCCGGCCCAAGCTCGACGTAATGGATATACTTGCGGCTGCCCATCCGCACCCACAGATCGGCGAGCCAAAGGCCGATCAACTCGCCGAACATCTGGCTGACTTCGGGTGCGGTGATGAAATCGCCCTGTTCGCCCAACGGATCGCGGCTGGCGTAATAGCGGGCGTTGCTCTCGCCCATGTATTGCGCGAGGCTGATCGGGCCGGTTTCGCGGATCAGGCGACGCAGGCTCGCGGGGACATCGACATTGGCGCGCGCCAGCAGCTCGGCCTCGAGCCGTGCCTGTTCTTCCTCGGCGGCCTTGATCGCGGCAGCGGCCTCGGCCTCGCGGCGGGCCTGTTCCTCGGCGGCTGCACGTTCGGCAGCTTCGGCTTCGGCCTTGATCCGGGCCTCTTCCTCGGCTGCAGCCTTGGCGGCGGCTTCTGCTTCGAGCCGGGCCTTTTCTTCGGCTTCCGCCTTGGCGCGGGCTTCGGCTTCAAGGCGCGCCTTTTCCTCAGCCGCAGCCTTCTCTGCGGCGACTTTCTCGGCAGCTAGGCGGGCCTTTTCTTCGGCAGCAGCCTTTTCAGCGGCGAGACGCGCCTGCTTTTCGGCCTCGGCCTTGGCTTTGGCTTCCGCCTTGGCCTTGGCTTCGGCCTCTGCCTTGGCCTTGGCCTCTGCTTCAGCGTGCGCCTTGGCTTCGGCAACGAGACGCGCCTTTTCCTCGGCCTCGGCCTTCGCGCGGGCTTCGGCCTCTGCCTTGGCGCGGGCCTTGGCTTCGGCTTCGGCCTGCTTGCGTTCTTCGGCTTCGCGGCGGGCCTGCTCCTTGGCAGCAGCCTTCGCGGCGGCTTCGGCCTCGCGGCGCGCCTGTTCCTCGGCCTTGGCCCGGGCCTTGGCGTCTGCCTCGGCCTGTGCGCGGGCTTCGGCTTCAGCCTTCAGACGGGCGCGTTCCTCGGCGGCGAGACGCTCGCGCTCGGCCGCTTCGGCTTCAGCCCTGGCTTTTGCGGCGGCGGCAGCTTCGGCTTCACGGCGAGCCTGTTCTTCGGCAGCAGCCTTGGCGGCCGCTTCGGCCTCCGCTTTCAGGCGCGCGGCCTCTGCGGCGGCCTGCTTGCGCGCTTCGGCTTCAGCCTTGGCCCGCGCGGCGCGATCGACTTCGGGTTCCGGCGCGGGATCGATCAGCCGGAGATTGCTGCGCCAACCGGCGCCAGCCGCGATCAGGCGGTCTGCGTCGTCCCCGCCCCCAGCGGCGGCTTCCGCAGCGCGAAGATCACGACAATCAATCCAGTCAGGATAAGCGGTATGGTTAGCCATTGGCCCATCGATAGCCCGGTGCGGGCGGCAAAGTCAGCCAATTGTGCATCCGGTTCCCGAAAAAACTCGTTAATGAAGCGCGAAATCCCGATGCCGAAGGTGAACACCCCCGCCAGCAGGCCCGGACGGTAACGCGCGCGGGTCTTCCAGAACAGCAGCATCATGACAATCAGCAGCAGCAAGCCTTCGAGCCCGGCCTGATAGAGCTGGCTCGGGTGGCGCGGCAGATCGTCGGCATTGGGGAAGACCATGCCCCATGCCACATCGGTGGCGCGGCCCCACAGCTCGCCATTGACGAAATTCGCCAGCCGTCCGAGCAGCATCCCCATCGGCACCCCGACGCTGACGTAATCGACCACGCGGATGAAGTTCAGCTTGTCGCGCCACGCCACCCACGCCATCGCCAGCGTCACCCCGGCGAGCCCGCCGTGGAAGCTCATCCCGCCATCCCACAAGCGCAGCAGCTTCCACGATACGATCCCTTCGCCCGAAAAATCGGTGAAAGCGCTGGGGATGCCGGTATCGCCGCCGGTGTAGAACAGCGCATAGCCGATACGCCCGCCGAAGATCACGCCCAGCGTGCAGTAGAAGAACAGATCGTCCGCGTGCCGCTGCGCCATCGGCGCGCCGGGTTCGCGCAGCATCTTCGAGGTGTGCCAATAGGCGAAGATCACCCCGATCAGATAGGCGAGCGAATAGAACCGCAGGGTGAAGAACCCCAGATCGATGCCGGGCCGCAGCCCCAGCTGCTCCCAGTAGATCGGATCGGCGGCGCCGCTTGCGGCAAGTAGTGACAGCACGGAGCGAACCCCTTAATGACAATGATATGCCGTATCGGCGGACCGGACACGGCCTTGGTCGCGGGTGCTTCTGGCACAGCGCGCGAGGCAGGGGAAGGGGCACGGAATCGCCGGCAAGGCTTGGGACAGGAGGGCTGGCACGCGCCCCGCGCGCGGCTGGTCTCCATAACATGAGAGAGGAAAGTCACGCGTGCCCACCCAGTTGGACAATGCGCTCGAAGCGATCATCACCGGCCTGACCGCCGAAGGCCAGCCCTTTGCCACCGTGCCCTTTACCCGCGACGGGGTCGAAATGCCCGCTTTCGCCGGCGCCCCGCCGAGCCTCGCACATTACTTCGCCTATTTTGCCGGGCAGAACGCCGATCTCACCTTCCTTGTCGATGGTGAAATCCGGCTGACCTTTGCCGAAGCCTATGCCGCCGCTACCCGCGTGGCTGAAAGCCTGGTGCGCGACCATGGCGTCGCCAAGGGTGACCGGATCGGTATCGCCGCGCGCAACTCGGCCAATTGGATGATCGCCTATATGGGCGTCCTGATGGCCGGCGGCTGCGCCACCCTGCTCAACGGCTTTTCCAGCGGCGAGGAACTCGCCTACGGGATCGAGCTCGCCGAAGCCAAGCTGGTGCTCGCCGATGCCGGGCGCGCGGCGCGGCTCGAAGGATTGGATCACGGCGCCAAGGTGGTGCTGTTCACCCACGACAATGCTCCGGCCGAAGGGCTGAGCGCGGTCTGGGCCGAGCCTGAAGGCACCAGCGTTGCCGCCAAGATGCTCGGAGAAATCGGGCCGGACGATATCGCCACCATCCTCTACACCTCGGGTTCGACCGGCAAGTCGAAGGGCGCATGGTCGGATCACCGCGGCGTGGTCAACGGCGTGATGAACTACGTCGCCCAGAGCGCGATGGCCAAGGTCCATGTCGAAAGCACCGACGGCCCGCTGACCGATCAGCCCTGCGCGCTGGTCGCCGTGCCGCTGTTCCACGTGACGGGCGAAGTGCCGCTGTTCCTCCAGAGCTTTGCGATCGCGCGCAAGCTGGTGCTGATGCCCAAGTGGGACGCAGGCCTCGCGATCCGGCTGATGGCCGAGGAGAAGGTCAGCTACTTCGTCGGCGTGCCGCTGATGAGCTACGAAATCGCCAACCACCCCGACCGCGAGAAGTATGACCTGTCGGCGTGCAAGAGCTTCGCCGCAGGCGGCGCGCCGCGCCCGGTCGAACACGTCACCCGCATCAAGGAAGCCTTCCCCGGCGGCTTCCCGCTGTTGGGCTATGGCCTCACCGAAACCAACGCGGTCGGCTGCGGCAATTTCAACGAGAACTATCTCGCCAAGCCCGGCTCGACCGGGCGGCCGTCGAAGCCGCTGGTCGATCTGCGCATCCTCGATGATGCCGGCAAGGAACTGGCGAGCGGACAGGTGGGCGAAGTGTGCATCCGTTCGGTCGCGAACTTCCGCGGCTACTGGAAGAACGAGGAAGCCACCCGCGCCGCCTTCACCGACACCGGCTTCTTCCGCACCGGCGACCTCGGCTATCTTGATGAGGACGGCTATCTGTTCATCGTCGATCGCAAGAAGGACATCATCATCCGCGGCGGCGAGAACATCTCGTGCATCGAGGTCGAGGACGCGATCTACGCGCATGACGATGTCGGCGAATGTTCGGTGTTCGGCCTGCCGTGCGAACGCTTCGGCGAAGTGCCCGCAGCGGTCTATGCGATGAAGGAAGGCCGCGCCCCGATCACTCCGGGCGAGCTGCGTGCCTTCCTGCTCGCGCGGATCGCCCCGTTCAAGGTGCCGCTCGAACACCAGATCTGGATCACCGACGAAGCCCTGCCGCGCCTCGGCACCCAGAAGATCGACAAGCGCACCGTCAAGGCGCGCTATGCCAGCGAGGGCGTGGCGGCGTGAGCCACACGTGAGCCACGCCCATGAGTCCTAGGCGCGTCCCCGGCCAGCGCACGATCATCGACCGCCGTGCGCTGGCGGACGAGGTCGCCGCCCTGCATGCCGCAGGCGGCGAAGGCGCGCGCGCGGAGATCATCAAGGCGCTGCGGACGGCGTTCGATCACGGGCGCGCCGAGCTTGCCCGCCGGCTCGCCGAAGCGCCGTCTGCCGGACACGAGGTGACGGGCGGCTTTTCCTTCCTGATGGATCAGCTGCTGCGGGTGATCCACGATCACGTCACCACGCATCTTTACCCCGTCCCCAACCGCACCCAGGCCGAACGGCTCGCGATCCTTGCGGTGGGGGGTTACGGGCGCGCCGAGATGGCGCCCCACTCGGATGTCGACATCGCCTTCATCACCCCGATGCGCCGCGCGCCTTGGTGCGAACAGGTGATCGAGGCGATGCTTTATCTGCTGTGGGATCTGGGCCTCAAGGTCGGCCATTCGAGCCGCACGGTTTCCGACACGATGCGGATGGCGAAAGAGGATCTGACGATCCGCACCGCGCTGCTCGAAAGCCGCTTGGTGTGGGGCGACCAGCAGCTTTACGAGGAACTGCGCACCCGCTTCTGGGGCGAAGTCGCCAAGGGCAGCGAACGCCAGTTCCTGACGCAAAAGCTGGCCGAACGCGACGCCCGGCACAAGCGCATGGGCGACAGCCGCTATGTCGTCGAACCCAATGTCAAAGAGGGCAAGGGCGGCCTGCGCGATCTCCAGACGCTGTACTGGATCGGCAAATATGTCCACCGCGTCGGAAGCGCCTCGGAGCTGGTCGATGTCGGCCTGCTCACCCCGAGCGAATATCGCAGCTTCCGCCGCGCCGAAGGGTTCCTGCTGGCAGCGCGCTGCCATATGCACCTCATCACCGACCGCGCCGAGGACCGGCTGACCTTCGATCTCCAACGGCAGGTGGCCGAACGGATGCAGTTCGCAGATCGCCCCGGCAAGAGCGCGGTCGAGCGGTTCATGCAGTACTACTTCCTTCAGGTGAAACGGGTCGGCAGCCTGACTGGCGTGTTCCTCGCCCACCTTGACGAAGAAATGGCCAAGAAGCGGGCACGCACCGGGTTCTTCGCCGGCTTCACCCAGCGTCCGCGGATGTTCAAGGGCTACCAGATCGAAGCCGGGCGGGTGCGCGCGCCGGGCGACGACTGGTTCAAGGCCGATCCGGTGCGGCTGATCGAACTGTTCCAGCTGGCCGAGGCCGAGGGGCTGGAAATCCACCCCGAAACCATGCGGCAGGCAGGTCGCGACGCGCGGCTGATCGATGGCAAGGTGCGCCGCGACAAGCGCGCCAATGCGCTGTTCCTCGATCTGCTGTGCGGCCGCAAGGACCCCGAAACCGCGCTGCGCTGGATGAACGAGGCAGGGGTGTTCGGCCGCTTCGTGCCGGACTTCGGCCGCGTCAACGCGCAGATGCAGTTCGACATGTATCACCACTATACTGTCGACGAGCACACGATCCGCGCGATCGGCCTGCTCAGCCAGATCGAGCGCGGGCTGCTGACCGCCGATCACCCGCGCGCCACCCGCGAATTTCCCAAGCTCGCCTCACGGCGCGCGCTCTATGTCGCGGTGCTGCTGCACGATATCGCCAAGGGGCGCGGCGGGGACCATTCGGTGCTCGGCGCGGATGTGTCGCACCGGCTGTGCCCGCGCTTCGGCCTCGACGAGAAGGAAACCGATCTCGTCGCCTGGCTGGTGCTGCAACACCTTCTCATGAGCCGCACCGCGCAAAAGCGCGACCTGACCGACCCCAAGACGATCGAGGATTTCGTCGCCGAGGTGCAGAGCCTCGAACGGCTGCGCAACCTCGCGATCCTGACTGCGGTCGATATCCGCGCAGTCGGCCCCGGCACGTGGAACAGCTGGAAGGGCCAGCTGCTCGGCGAGCTTTACGATGCCGCGCAGGAACGCCTGCGGCTCGGCTTCAAGGGCACGGGCCGCAAGCAGCGGGTCACGGCCAAGAAGGATGCGGTCGCGCGGCTGCTGGGCGATCAGGACCATCTGGTCGACAGCGCCGGCGCGTTGCTGGGCGATGCCTACTGGATTGCCGAACCCGAAGACATCATCGCCAGCAACCTCATACAGTATGATGCCGCGCGCGCGGCGGGCGAACAGCTGTCGATCACCTGCGCGGTCGATGAAACCCGCGGCGCCACCCGCGTGAGCGTGATCGCCGCCGACCACCCCGGCCTCTTCTACCGCATGGCGGGCGGCATCCATGTCGCCGGCGCGAACATCATCGATGCGCGCATTCATACGGCCAAGAGCGGCTATGCCTTCGACAATTTCCTGGTGCAGGACCACAACGCCCAGCCGTTCCGCGAACCGGCGCAGATGGAGCGTATCAAAAAGGGTATCAGCGACGCGCTGCTGGCACGGATCGAACTGGTGCCCAAGCTCGCCGCGCGCCCGCTCGCCCATTCGCGCGCCCGCGCCTTCGATGTCGCCCCGCGCGTCGGGTTCGACAATGATGCCTCCAATCACTTCACCGTGATCGAAGTGACTGCGCGCGACCGGCCGGCGCTGCTCAACCGGCTTGCCTATGCGCTCTACAAGGCCAACCTGATCGTCCATTCGGCGCATATCACCGCCTATGGCGAGGCGGCGGCGGACACTTTCTACGTTACCGACCTGACCTTCGCGAAGGTCAAGGCCCCCGAGCGTCTGGCCGAAATCGAGGCCGCGCTGCTCGAAGCCGCCAGCGAGAACCACCAGAGCCAGCTGGAAAAAGCGTGATTGAACAGCCGCTTGGGGTTCGCCGTGCGGACCTGCCGAGATAGGTTGCAATTGCGTGACGTATTGCTATTCGGGCGGCCTTCAACTCAGGGAGAGTTATAACATGACGATCGCTACCCCCATGCGGAGCCCCCTCCGGCTCGGCAAACTGGCGCTGCTTATCTCGGCTGCCGCTCTGACCCCCTACGCCGCTGCGGCGCAGGATGCTGAAGTGCCGGCTCAGGAAGAAGCCGCCAATACGCTCGACACCATCAACGAAATCCTCGTCACCGGGACCAAGACCAAGGATGCCGAGAATGTGCAGGATGTGCCGCTGGCCGTCACCGCGTTCAACGCCGGTACGCTTGAAGCCTTCAAGATCCGTGACATCTCGGGTCTGTCGTTCCAGGCGCCCAACGTCAGCCTCGATCAGGTCGGCACCAGCCGCGGCACCGCCAACTTCTCGATCCGCGGTCTCGGCATCAACTCGTCGATCCCCTCGATCGATCCGACCGTGGGCGTGTTCGTCGACGGCGTGTACCTCGGCTTCAACGCCGGCGTCGTGTTCGACCTGTTCGACCTTGAAAGCGTCGAAGTACTCCGCGGCCCGCAGGGCGTGCTGTTCGGCCGCAACGTCACCGGCGGCGCGGTGCTGATCAACACCGGCAACCCGACCGAAGACTTCCGCGGCAAGTTCCGCGCAGCGGTTGACGGACCCGTGGACGGCGGTCGCGGCGGCGCAAACTACACCGTCAGCGGTGTGGTTTCCGGCCCGATCATCGAAGACACCCTGCTGTTCAAGGTCGGCGCCTATTACAACAAGGACGAAGGCTACTTCCGCAACCTGTTCAACGGCTCGAACCAGGGCGCGGCGGAAACCAAGATCCTGCGCGGCGCACTCGAAGCGCGTCTGGGCGACCTGACCCTGCTGGGCAAGCTCGACTACTTCGAAAGCGACGGCGATGGCCCAGCGGCGCAGAACCGCGGCTTCTTCGATCGCAACAGCTACGATCTCTCGATCGACAACCGCGGCTTCTACACCAACGAGATCTGGACCGGCTCGCTCACCGCGACCATGGATATCGGCGCAGGCACGCTGACCAACGTGTTCGGCTGGCGCAAGTACGATGCGGCCACCGATGGCGACATCGATGCGACCCCGCTGTTCCTGTTCCACTCGACCACCGAAACCGCTCAGGAGCAGTTCTCGAACGAGCTGCGCTATGCGATCTCGACCGAGGACGGGCTTGATCTGACCTTCGGCACCTTCTGGTTCGACCAGAACATCGCCTACACCGAGCGTCGCCAGCTGCCGCTCGCCAGTCCGTTCACCTTCTACGGCGGCGGTGCACAGGATCACGAAGTGCTCGGCGTGTTCGCCAACGCGCAGTACGAACTGGGTTCGGGCGTCTCGATCATCGCCGGGGTCCGCTGGAGCCAGGAGACCAAGGATGCCGGTGTGACCTATGTCCGTCCGCGCACTCCCTGTTCGGTGGTCGATGGCACCTGCCCGACTTCGGGCGTCAACAGCCTGATCCCGACCGAGAACAACGGCTTCACCGACCGCGTGCGGTTCCGTAACGTTTCGCCCAAGATCGGCATGCAATACGAATTCAGCGCCGGCCAGCTTTATGGTCACTGGAGCCGCGGCTTCCGTTCGGGCGGCTACAACTTCCGCATCACCAACGCCCGTGCCTTCGAACAGATCGCGCTGGCACCGGGCGGTACGCTGGCCTTCGACGAAGAAGAGGTCAACACTGTCGAAATCGGCGGCAAGTTCCAGACTGCCGATGGCGCGTTGACCGTCAACCTCGCGGGCTACGTGACCAAGATCGACAACATGCAGCGCGAAGTGAACCAGTCGTCGCCGACGGCAGGCGTGGCGCAGTCGATCTTCAACACAGCCGACGCAACCATCTCCGGCTTCGAAGCCGAAGCGCGGCTGCGGGCGACGGATTCGCTGGTGCTGACCGCCAATATCGGTCTGATCGACGCCGCCTATCAGCGGATCCTGTTCGACATCTCCGGCAATGGCACGATCGATCAGGGCGACCTCAACCTGAGCCTGCCGCGCGTCCCCCCGCTTACGGTGGGCGCTGGTCTGGTGCACGAACTGGACCTCGGCAACGGCAACATCCTGACCCGCGTGAACTACCAGTATCGTGACAAGGCGGCCTATACCGACGACAACTTCGGCTGGCTGAACGACATGAACAATCTGGAAGTCAACGTGACCTGGACGACCCCGATCGACGGGCTGTCCTTCTCGGTCTACGGGCGCAACCTGCTCGACGAAGTCCAAGAAGGCGGCGACACGCAGGTGCCGTTCGGCGGACCGCTTTCGGTGGGTGCGGCCAACCGCATGCCCTTCGGCGCGAACCCCGCAGCCGGCACCTTCTCGCCGCTTCTGCGCGGCCGCAACGTCGGTATCGAAGCGTTGTTCGAGTTCTAAGAGAGCGCGAACAAGACGAAAAAAGAGGGGCGCTCCGGCAACGGGGCGCCCCTTTTTTCGGCCGAAAGAGCGCGTTAATCTCGCGCGCCGAACAGCGCCGTGCCGACCCGCACGTAGCTCGCGCCGAGCATCACCGCAGTCTCGTAATCGCCGCTCATGCCCATGCTGAGGCCGTCAACGCCATGATCCGCCGCCAGCTTTGCCAGGAAGGCGAAGAACGGTGCGGCTTCGGTGTCGGCAGGCGGAATGCACATCAGCCCCGCAAGCGGAATGCCGCTGGCGCGTACCGCTTCGAGGAACGCGGGCAGATCGGCAATCGGGCAACCGCCCTTTTGCGGCTCGTCCCCGATGTTGACCTGCACGAAACACGGCACGTGTTTGCCCGCCTTGTCCATCGCCTTGGCGAGCGCCGTCAGCAGGCTCGGCCGGTCAAGCGAATGGATCACGTCGAACAGCGCCACCGCCTCTTCCGCCTTGTTCGATTGCAGCTGGCCGATGAGGTGCAGCTCGATATCGGGATGCGCGGCGCGCAGCGCGGGCCACTTGCCCTGCGCCTCCTGCACGCGGTTTTCACCGAACACCCGCTGGCCGGCATCGATCAGCGGCTGGATCGTGGCGGCATCATGGGTCTTGCTGACCGCGATCAGAGTCACATCCTCGGGCTTGCGCCGCGCGGGCTTGCACGCGCGGGCGATGTTGCTGCGGACGGCTTCGAGGCGGGTGGCTGCGTTTTCCATCGGGGCGCTCTATAGCGGCTGCGTGGCGCGCGCAAAGTCCCTCCCCGCCCTGTGGCTGATCTCGGATGCCCGCAATGATGCGGGGCTGGAGCGCGCGCTCGCCCGCCTGCCGCGCGGATCAGGCTTCATCTATCGCCATTACCACCTGCCGGGACCCGAGCGGCTGGCGCGGTTCCGCAAGCTCCGCCGGATCGCCATGGCGCGCGGGCATGTGGTGATCCTCGCCGATTCCGCGCTGACCGCGCGCGAGTGGGGGGCAGACGGGATCTACGGCGCCGCGCGCAGCCTGTGGCCGCGCCGCGCCGGGCTGCTCCATCTGGCGACCGCGCATGATCTGGCCGAGCTGGGCCTTGCCATCCGGCTGGGCGCGGACGCGGCGCTGCTGTCGCCCGTCTTCCCGACCCGCACCCACCCTGGCGCGCCGGTGCTGGGCGCTGCACGTTTCCGGCTGCTGGCGCGGCAATCGCGGCTGCCGGTGATCGCGCTTGGCGGCATGACGGCAAAGCGCGCACGCGGGCTCGGATGGCCGCGCTGGGCGGCGATTGATGGGCTGAGTTGAAGCAACGCTCCGTCGCACATCGCTTGACCCGGACTCGCCGAAGATTCATGGTGTGTTCCGCTCAGGAGACACAGCAATGGCCAGCCGCGCGGTCAACCCCGTCAAACCCGGTCGCAAGACCGATGCCGAATGGCGCGCAGGCCTGCGCCGCGGGATGCGCCGCCTTGCGCAGATGACCGGCGCCGGATTGCTGTTCGGGGCCGCCGTGTTCCTTGCCCTCGCATTGGCGAGCTACACCCAGACCGATCCCAGCCCCTCGACCGCCGCCGATCCCGCAGAAGTCGCCAACTGGATGGGCGCGAGCGGCGCATGGGTGGCAGACCGGGTGCTTTTGATCTTCGGCCTGCCGGGCGTGCTGCTGCTGCCGCTGCTCTATGTCTCCGCGCGCAAGCTGTGGCGCGATGTCGAGAATGGCGACGAGCCGGAAACCACCCCGTGGTGGCTGCCCACCGGCCTGCTGCTGATCGCGATGACGCTGATCGCCACGGTGCTGAGCCTGTCGTTCTCCGGCCCGGGCGGCACGCTGCCCGCACAGGCGGGGGGCCTTGCCGGCCTGCTCGGCGCGGGCGCGGTCGAGGCGGTTGCGGCGCGGTTCGGGGCGGAGGCGGAAGGCTGGGTGATCCTCGGCCTTGCGCTCACCAGCCTTGCGGTCGCGGTCGGCCTCTTGACCCGCATCTTCGCGATCGACTGGCGGGTGCTACTCAGCCTGCCCGATTTCCTCGGCGGCGGCACGCTCGCCGGGCTGCTGCGCCGCCTGCCGCTGCCGGGTCGCAAGCGCGCGGCGGCATCCCCGCTCGCCTTTGCCGATGACGACGAGGACGAACCCGCCCCCCGCGCACGCCGCGCGGCCAAGGGCGCGGCGGTCACCACCGAAATCGACGATCGCCCGCGCCGCGCGCCCGAGATTTCGGATCCCTCCGCACCGCCCAAGCGCGCCGCCGTACCCGCCAAGGTCGCGCAGGGCGATATGTTCGCCGCCTTCAAGCTGCCGAGCCTCGATCTGCTCGCCGAACCGCCGGTCGACAAGGCGCCCAAGCTCGACAAGATGGCGCTCGAACGCAACGCCCGCCTGCTCGAAAACGTGCTCGACGATTTCAATGTGAAGGGCGAGATCACCGCAGTCCGCACCGGCCCGGTGGTGACGATGTACGAGCTCGAACCCGCCCCCGGCATCAAGGCCAGCCGCGTGGTCGGGCTCGCCGAAGACATCGCCCGCAATATGAGCGCGATTTCCGCGCGCGTCTCGCCGATCCCGGGGCGCACGGTGATGGGCATCGAACTGCCCAATCAGGATCGCCAGACGGTGATGCTGAAGGAACTCGCCGCCGCAGCCGCCTTTGTCGATGCCAAGGGCAATCTACCGATCATCCTCGGCAAGGATATCGCGGGCGAGCCGATCATCGCCGATCTTGCCGCCATGCCGCACCTGCTGGTCGCGGGGACGACCGGATCGGGCAAGTCCGTCGGCCTCAACGTGATCTTGCTGAGCCTGCTCTACCGCTTCACGCCCGCCGAGCTGCGCCTGATCCTGATCGATCCCAAGGTGCTCGAACTCAAGACCTATGACGATATCCCGCACCTGCTCTCGCCGGTGGTGACCGAGCCGCACAAATCGGTGCGCGCGCTGAAGTGGGCGGTCGAGGAAATGGAGCGCCGCTACCGCATGATGAGCGCGATTTCCTCGCGCAATATCAACTCCTTCAACGAGAAAGTCAGCGCCGCGATCGCCAAGGGCAAGCCGCTCGGCCGCCGGGTGCAGACCGGGTTCGACCCCGAAACCGGCGAGCAATTGTTCGAGGAAGAACAGCTCGATTACGCGCCGCTGCCGCAGATCGTGCTGATCGTCGACGAACTCGCTGACCTGATGGTCACCGTCGGCAAGGAAATCGAAGTGCTGATCCAGCGCCTCAGCCAGAAGAGCCGCGCGGCGGGTATCCACCTGATCATGGCGACCCAGCGCCCTTCGGTTGATGTCATCACCGGCGTCATCAAGGCCAACCTGCCGACCCGCATCAGCTTCAAGGTCACCAGCCGGATCGACAGCCGCACGATCCTTGGCGAACAAGGCGCGGAACAGCTGCTGGGCAAGGGCGACATGCTCTACAAGCCCAACACCGGCGCGATGGTGCGCGTGCACGGCCCGTTCGTCTCGGACGAGGAAGTGGAAGCCGTCGCCACCTTCTGGCGCGGGCAGGGCGCACCCGAATATGTCGATGCCGTCACCGAAGAGCCGGAAGACGGCGGCTTCGGGTTCGAGGACGATTTCACCGCCTCCGACAATCCGGAAGAGCGCAAGTATCGTCAGGCCTGCCAGATCGTGATCGAGAACCAGAAGGCGTCCGGCAGCTGGCTCCAGCGCCAGATGGGCGTGGGCTACAACACCGCCGCCAAGTGGATCGAGCGGATGGAGGAAGACGGTCTGGTCGGCCCCGCCAACCACGTCGGTCGCCGCGAAATTTACCGCGACCGTGACGGAAATCCCCTATAGCCGCGTAAACCAATCGCGGCCCTGAGCCGGCGCGGGACACCGCAGCGGCCTCGCCTTCAGGTCAATCATATCAGCCACTTGGATACCTGCATCGGCGCGCGGGCGCTGCGCCTGTGCGTGCGCGGGTTTATACGCGCGGGACGCCGCGCCCCATCTGGGCCCTCATGGTTTATGGTCGTGGTTAGGAATTCCTAAACGTCTCTCCCGTAGCGCCTACGTAGACCAACGGGGGCTGATGCCATGAAGACTACCTCGCGCCTGATCGGCAGCCTGCTGGCTGCGCTGCTGGCCGCCGTCCCGATCCAGCACGTCGCCGCGCAGGAGAGCGACTGGAAGCTCGAACCCGACGCCCGCATCGAGGTGCAGACCGTCAGCGCCCAGACCACCACCCGCGACAATGATCTCGTGATCGATGGCGAGGCGATATCCTTGCGCGGTCAGGTCGGACTGGCGCTCAACAGCAAGAAGACGCGGTTCCGGATCGAGGCTGACCGGATCGAGGTGTTCCGCCTCGGCAATGGCCGCGATGACATCGCCCGCGACCGCTTCACCGCCGCGGCCGAATTCGACATCAACAAGAAGCTCGAACTCCAGCTTCAGGCCCGCCACTTCGATGACATGGTCTCGGTCGAGGCCAATGATACCGACGAATGGCAGGGGGCGGCCCGCGTGACGTGGGAACCCAGGCGCGCGCACCGCTTCCGCCTTCAAGGCACCTGGCGCGAGCGGGAATATGCCGATGGCGCACTGCCCGAAACCAAGGGCGAAGGCCCGCGCGTCGATGCCCAGTATCGCCACCGGTTCGGCGCCTACCACTACCTCGCCTTCGATCTGAGGGCGGAATCGATCAGCTCGGATGATCCGCGCCGCGGCTATGAACGCCAATCGGTCGGCGCCGCCTATACCTATCCAATCAAGCCGGATCTGCGGGTGCGCCCAGCAATCGAGGCGATCCGCACCCGGTTCGATGACCGCCTCACCATCAACAATGATCGCCGCAAGGACACCCTGGTGGCCCCCGAGGTGGAAGTCCTGTGGTGGCCGGGCAAATGGCGGGTCGAGGCGGAAGCCAAGTACATCTTCGTCGGCAGCAACGAACCCGTGCGTGAGCGCGAAGGTTATCGGCTGACGCTGTCGGTCGGGTATGCATTCTGAGTTGATCTCCAAACTCGGACAAGCATGGGCGCGCGCGACCCCGCAGGTGCGCCGCCCGTTCTATGTCGGTGTCACCGTCGGCCTCGTGCTGGCGGTGCTGGTCGGTCTTGGCGTCGCCAATACCGAGATGTTCTTTGCGCTGCCCTCCCAGCTGGAGGGCGTGGCGACCTCGCAGGCGATCTGGGGGCTGAAGCCGTCCAACCTGCTGATGGTGCTGCCTCTGGGCGCGTTCCTGGTGGTGCTGGCGCGCAGTTTCGTCGGCCTCAAGGCGTTCGGCCTGTTTACCCCGATGCTGATTGCGCTGGCCTTCCTCCAGATCGGCCCGGTGATGGGGCCGGTCGTGCTGTGTTCGTCGGTCGCGGTGGGCATGGCGGTGACCCCGACGCTGCTCAAGCTGCGCATGACCCGCGTCGGCTTTCTCGGTGTGCTGATCTCGCTGATCGTGCTGGTGCTGGTCGGCCTGCAGATGATCCTCGACACCAACCTTCAGGTCGATGCCTTCCCGGTGATCGTCTGCGCGCGGTGCGTTGAACGCTGGTGGAAGCAGGTGGGCAAGGACGGCGCCAAGCCGGCCGCCAAGATGGCGCTCAACACCTTCCTGCTCGCGATCGTGATCGAATTCGTGATGGTGTCAGACGTCGCGCTGAAGCTGATCGAATGGTCGCCGCTGTTGATGCCGGCGACCACCGCTATCGCGATCGGCGTGCTCGGCCGGTATCGCGGGCTGCGCCTCTCGGAAATCCATCGCTTCGCGCCGATCTGGCTCGAGCGACGACGACAGGCGCGGATGCGGGCCAACCCCGATCAGTTCGAACTCGATCTGGAACCGATAGACTGGGAGGAGCGGCGTGCGAACGTTGCTCCGCTTGACGGTATTTGGGTCATCAATTCGCCCGAGGATCTGAAACCCGGGCGAAGAAGGCGGGTGCCACAGCCCATCGTCCCCAACAAGGATGCCCAGTTCGAGCCTCACCCCGGCAAAATTCGCCGACCGCTGGTTCACAATGCGTGGATCATCCGGTCGGCAGAGGACGTTTAGAGCACCTTCCGACCATTCCGACCCATCCTGACGGAGCCGATTTTGGTTCAGCGCAAGGAACGACGAGAGAGCCATGTTTAAGCATAGTGAACGAGGAGAGACGCGGCGGTGGGCCAAAATCGGCCCGCCCCTGCGGGGTCGCGTCAGGAGAGCCGCTGGCTTCGTCGCGACGCTTGCAGGGGCAACCAGCCCCTGCTGCGCGCCGCTCCTGTCCAGCGGCTCTCCTGACGCGATCAGGGTGCGTCGGAATGGTCGGAAGGTGCTCTGAGATGCTCAGTCTGTTTCGCAAGAAAACACCGAACTACGACGCGCTCAGCAAGCTGCGCCCGCCGAACCTTGAGGGGGTCGACGAGATCCTCGGCATCAACATGCGCAATGCGCTGATCCAGAAGTACAACCCGCGCCACGCGATCGAACGCGCGCGCGACAAGGTGGCGGCCAAGGTGGCGCTGGAGGCGGCGGGGATTTCCTGCACCGGCACCGTGGCGGTGATCGACGATCACCAGAAGCTCAATAACTTCAAACCGACCCGCGATATGCCCGATGCCTGGGCGATCAAGCCCGCGCGCGGATCGCAGGGCGACGGGATTCTCCTCGCCGTCCGGCGCGAGGGCAATACGTGGTTCAAGGGTTCAGGCACGCCCCTCACCGAGACCGACGTGATGCACCACATCCAGAAGGTGGTCGACGGCGGCTTTTCGGGCGATTCCGCCTCCGAGGACGCGGCGCTGATCGAACCGCTCATCATCGCCGATCCGGCGCTGGCGAAGATCGTTCCCGAAGGCCTGCCTGATCTGCGCGCCATCGGGGCGGGGATCGACATGGTCACGGGCCGGATCACCCGCGCGGTGGTGAAAGGCACCCCGATAACCCATCACCCTGATACCGGCGTGCCGCTGATCGGGTTCGAAATTCCGGGCTGGGAACGCGTGCTGGAACTGGCGGCCAAATGCGGGCCTGCCGTGGGACTCGGCTATTGCGGGGCGGACATCGTGCTCTATGTGAATGAAGGCCCGCTGGTGATCGAGGTGAATGCCCACCCGGGCATCGAAATCCAGAACATCAATCAGGCCGGGCTGAAGGTGCGGATCGCGGCTACCGGCGAGGACTTCCGCTAGCCGGTTCGCTCATGATCGGCGGGGGCGGGAACGGAAGTTCGAGCTCCTCGCTTTGCGCATCGCGTTCGGCGATTTCCGCGGGGGTGAGCGGGCGGAACCGGATGCTTACGGCAGTGAAGCTGCCGTCCTCACGCTGGCGGATCGTCACGATCCCGCGCTGGTCGCCGTCCCGCAACTGCTTCTGCAAGGCCTGCGCGCGGTCCTGCCCGATGTAGAGGCGCCCGCGCGTGAGAGCATCCCAGCCATAGACCCCGCCCAGATCGGCGCGCACCGGATGGGCGCATGGCCTGGCGGCATCTGCGGTGACACCCGCAAGGTTTGGCGCATCGCCTTCAAGGCACAGCTTTTGCGGTGGCACATCGCGAAATTCGTCGATCCCCGGCCAGTCATAGCTGAACTCGATATAATGCCCGCGCAGGTAATCGCGCGGGTCGTAGCCCTGGATCGGCACCTCCCATTCGGTGCCGGAATTATAGGTGCGCTCGCTCTGCACCCACAGCAATGCGAGGCCGATCAGCGGGACGAGGACGGCGGCCAGACGGGCAAACCGGCTCATGCGTCGGCCTCCTCGCTTGGCGCGAAGGTCTTCGACACCCGCACTGCGACCCATGCCACGCCGAGGATCAGGAACCCGGACAGGATCAGCCCGAAGCCCGACAGCAGCAGGTCACTCGCCAGTTCGAAGCTGAGGATGATGAGCCTAAGCGCAATCGCGCCTACGGCCAGTTGGAACACCCCCCGCCAATGCGCGGCCAGCGCGGCGGCTGCGATGCCGCCCCACAGTGCGAAAAACAGCAGCGCGGAAGGCAGCGACAGGCCGCCCGTTGCGTGGGCGAGCGGCACGATCAGCCCGGCTCCGGCCATGATCGCGCCCGACATCCGGCCCGATACACCGGGCCGCGCCAGCATCGTGCCAAGGCCGGCGGCCACGCCCACCGCGCCGCTCAATGCCGTGTTCGCGAGCCCGCCGAGCAGCCCGGTTTCGCCATACACGTCCGCCCCCGCGACCGCCGTCGCAAGCGAGGCTCCGGCGACGCCATAGGCCAGCGCCGCTTGCTCAACCCGCCGCCAGAAATCAGGGCGATCGCTGCGGGCGCGCATTCCTGCGGCCAGCGGCGTGTAGACCACGGGCAGCGCTGTCACGAAGGCCACCCACAACTGGAGGGACTGCCCCACATCGGGCGCGCCGAAACCGGTCATGGACCCCGCATAGCTCCACGCGCACCACACACTGCCGCCGACCACCGCCAGCGCGGTCGGCCAGCTCCGACCGGTCAGCAGCAGCAGCGGGGCGAACAGCACCAGCCACGCCGCGAGCGGTTTCCAGAGCGGCGAGGAGGTCTGGTAGACCTGCCCGATATGTCCGAAGAAGGAGAGGCCGAGCGCGGCGGTGACGAACACCAGCGCCTCCACCGCCCAGGGCGATGCCTGCGCCATGCGCTTCTCGCCGAAAAACAGCGCGGCGAGCGCGCCGCCGATCAGCGCAAGGTGGATCGAGAGGCGCAGCTGGCCGGGAATGTCCTCCCAGTTGGCCGCGATGACCGAGACCAGCCCGAGCGCAATCGCCAGGGCCCCGATACCGAAAACCGCCCACAGCGCGAGCGGTCGCGCGTGGGCGGCTTCGTAAGCCAGCAGCCGGTCGCGCGTTGCCGCGTCGATCAGGCCGGCATCATGCCATGTGGCAATCTTGCGTGCGCTCATGGCGGGCAAGCTATCCGCTTACCCGCCATCGGGCAATGCCGCGCTTACTTGGCGGCGAGGTCGGCCTTGGTCAGCACCGGCAGTTCGGTGACCTTGGCAGCGCTCGCGGCCATCACGTCGGCCGGCATGGCGACCATACCGATCTTGGTCAGCGGGCCGTCCTTGACCCAGCTCTTGGCCCACTCCTGCAGGAACGCGCCGAGACCCGGGATCGCGCGCATGTGTGCCTTCTTGACGTAGACATACAGCGGACGGGCGCCCGGATACTTGAAGCTGGCGATGTTCTCGTAGGTTGCCGGAACGCCGTTCATCGGCAGGTCCTGAACCTTGTCGAGGTTCTCTTCGAGATAGGAATAGCCGAAGATGCCGACGGCCTTGGGGTTGCCGGCGATCTTCTGGACGACGAGGTTATCCTGCTCGCCCTGATCGACGTAGGCACCGTCGCTGCGGACTTCGGTGCAGATCTGCTTGTACTTGTCTTCGTCGGTGTCCTTGAGCGCCTTCATCGCCGGATCGGCCTTGCAGCCGACTTCGAGGATCAGTTCCTTCAGCGCATCGCGCGTGCCCGAGGTCGACGGCGGGCCATAAACGAGGATCGGTTCGGCCGGCAGCGCGGGATCGACATCCTTCCAGGTCTTGGCGGTCTGCGGCTTGCCATAGGGGTTGGCAGCCAGCGCCTTGTAAACGGCTTCCGGCGTCAGGTTGAGCATGATGCCGCCCTTGGCCGAAGCAAAGGCGATCCCGTCGAGACCGACCTGGATTTCGACCACTTCGTCCACGCCATTGGCGGCGCAGGTGTCGAATTCGCTTTCCTTCATCCGGCGCGAGGCATTGACCATGTCCGGGGTGTTGGGGCCGACGCCCGAGCAGAACAGTTCGATCCCGTTGCCGGTGCCGGTCGATTCAATCAGCGGCGAGCGCGAATCCGCGTTCGAACGGGCGAAATTTTCCGCCACCAGCTTGGCGAAGGGATAGACCGTCGACGAGCCGACCGCGTGCACCGAAGTGCGCGATCCGCCGCCGCTGCCGCCGGTCCCGGAATCGCAAGCGGTGAGGGTCATGCTGGCGAGAACAAGCGCCGAGCCGAGCTTGGCAATGGTAGCGATACGGTTTGACATGAGTGGTTCCTGTAAATGTCGATCCCGACCGCGCTAGGCGTGTTTCATGACAACAATGTGACGACTTGTGACACGGGATTTCCCGACGGTTATTTGATTGAGGCGGGGCCGGCCGCGCGGCAGGCAAGCGCATGGTTTGTTTCGGATTTCATCCAAAACGGAGATTTTTGCCTTAACAGCAAAGTAAGGGGTTTGCTGCTAACCCTCGCCGATGCCCCGCTTGTACCATCTGATCCGGCTCTGTCTGACTGCCGTGCTGTTGGCGATGTTCGTCGCCCGCCCGGCCGCTGCCGACGTCGGGATGGTGCCCAATTTCACCGCCGATTGCCACGCCGCGACCGCGCAAGAACGCCGTGTCGACCAGATGCTGACGCGCGCGGCATGGACCTGTTCGGAGGCCGACTGGCGCTCCGATGTCCCGGCGGTGTGGCTGCGCTTTGACAGCGCCGGTTGGGAAAAGGATCGCCTTCCGGTCGAATTCTTCTCCCGCACCGCGCGGTTTGAATCGATCTCGTTCTACGCCGTCGACACCGACGGCACGATCCGCACGCGCCACATGACCGAAAGCGCGGGCACGCCTGTCCCCTTCGGCCCGGTGTTCACCATGCCGCTGCCGCCGATCACCCGCGATACCGCAATGCTGCTGGTACGGGTGGAAGCGCCGCATTCGGTTCCGCTGCTGACCGAGGCGCGCATCTCGCACGATCACACCCGCACCCAGTGGCCCCACGTCAATCTGCTTCTGCTCGCCCTCGTCATGGGGATGCTGGTGCTGCCCCTGCTGTTCGACATCAGCTTCTTCCTGGTCCTGCGCGAGCGCTTCGTGGTGATCCACGCGGCGATGGTCAGCGCGATGATGGTCTATATTCTCACCGCAGGCGGTCTGATCACGACCCTTGTCACCTTGCCGATCGCAGTGCTGGCGGTGCTGGCCCCGCTGTCCTACGCGATTGGCGGGGGCCTTTCGGCGTTGTTTCTCCTCAACTTCCTCGAACGCGGCGCGCAATCACGGCTGATGCGCCGGATCACGTTGTGGGGGGGCTGGTTCACGATGATCGTGCCGGGGTTCATGGCGCTCCAGCTCGATGCGACCCAGCCGTTCGACGATGTCGGCTACTTCATCACCTATCTGCCCTTCATCGGCATCATCACCGCCGCGCTGCTCGAAGCGCTGGTTCGCGGCAGCCGCTCGGCCCGCTTCCTGGCGGTGGCGTGGGCGCCAATCATCATTGCTTCGGTCGAGCGCCTGCTTCGCGGGCTGGGTTGGCACGTTGCCCCGCAGAGCTTCGACCATCTGTTGTACATCGCGGTGGGCATCGAAGTGGTGGTGATCAGCCTTGCGATTGCCGACCGGTTCTTTGCCCTGCGCCACGAACGCGACGCCGCGCTGAGCGAGGCGCGCAAGCTGGAACAGCTTTCGACCCGCGATTCGCTGACCGGCCTGATGAACCGCCGTGCGATCGAGGCGCGCTTCGAAGAGCTGATCGCCCAGGGCTTCGACACCTTCGCGCTGGTCGATCTCGACCGGTTCAAGGCGATCAACGATCTCCACGGCCACCAGATGGGCGATGCCGCGCTGGTCGCCTGCGCCGATGCGATCCGCGGCGGCAGTGACCGCGACACCATCGCGGTGCGGCTGGGGGGCGAGGAATTCGTGGTGCTGCTGCGCGGTGAGCGCAGCCTTGAACGGGCCGAAGCCCTGCGGCAGGCGATCCCGATGCGGATTGCGCAGGTGGTGCCGGGGCTCGATCTGCCGGTGACCGCGAGCATGGGGGTGATCATGCTGGCCGATGCCGATCGCCACCAGATGAAGTTCAGCGAATTCTATGCCCGCGCCGATGCGCTGATGTACGAAGCCAAGGCTTCGGGCCGCAACCGGCTCGCCTATGAACGCCTGACGGTGTTCAGCCCCCCGCCCAAGGCCGGGCGGCGGCGCGCGGCTTAGGGGGTGTTTGGCGGCCACCTTCGGTGGCGCAGACCTCCCGCCCCGCCTCCCCACCCGGCCACCAATGATACCATTAGGCTATGGTGGCCGGGTGGGGAGGCGGGGCGGGAGGTCTGACCCTTCACGAGAAAGGCTCCAGCACCTCGGGTCGCACCCGCGCCAGCCGTCCGCTGGCACGGTCGATCATCGCCCATGTCGTTGCCGCGCTGACGAGGCGCTTGCCGGATGCATCGGTGAACTCGACGCGGCGGACAGATTTGGCGCCCTGCGCCTCGCCCTCGATCCAGGTTTCGGCACGGACGCTCTCGCCCTCGGCCACATTGCCGCGGTAATCGATCTCGTGGCGCACCACGACCCAGAAGAAGGCCGCCCGGTCTTCGGCGCGTGCGACGCTGTCCCAGTGGGCGGTCGCCATGTCCTGGATCCACTGCACCCACACAGTGTTGTTGACGTGGCCGAGCTCGTCGATGTGCTCGGGCGCGGCCACGAAGGTGCGGGTGAAGCGGTTGGTCACCATGCACCCCGTTCGGCTCGAGCGTAGTCGAGAGCCGTAGTCGCGGCGTGTCTCGACTGCGCTCGACACGAACGGATAATGACGCCCATGCTCACTTGCCCTCGCTCTTGGGCGCCATGCCCATCTGCCACAGGATGAAGGCGAATTCCTCCGCCGTCTCCTTCAGGCTGTTCCAGCGGCCCGATTGCCCGCCGTGGCCTGCGCCCATGTTGGTCTTGAGGAGCAGCAGGTTGTCGTCGGTCTTCACCTCGCGCAGCTTCGCGACCCACTTGGCGGGCTCCCAATAGGTCACGCGCGGATCGTTGAGGCCGGCGGTCACCAGCATCGGCGGGTAGGCCTTGGCGACCGCCTGATCATAGGGCGAGTACGACAGCATGTAGGCAAACGCCGCCTTGTCGGTGATCGGGTTGCCCCATTCCTGCCATTCGCCGGGGGTGAGGGGCAGCTTCTCGTTGAGCATCGTGTTCACGACATCGACGAAAGGCACGTGCGCCACCACCGCGCCATATTGCGCCGGGTCCTGATTGATCACCGCGCCCATCAACTCGCCGCCGGCCGAGCCGCCGCTCGCGGTGACCATGCCTTCAGCGGTGTAGCCTTTGGCGATCAGGCCCCGGCCCGCATCGACGAAATCGTTGAAGGTGTTCATCCGCTCGAACAGCTTGCCTTGCAGATACCAGCGCCGCCCAAGGTCGTCCCCGCCGCGGATATGCGCGATGGCATAGGCGAAGCCGCGATCGACAAGGCTGAGGCGCGAGGTCGAAAAGCCCGGCGGGATGGCATAGCCATAGGCGCCATAGGCATAGAGGTGCAGCGGCCCCGGCCCCTTGATGCCGGCCTTCTTGAGGATTTCCGCGCGGTCCTTCCGCATCAGCAGGCTGACCGGCACCATCGTCCCGTCGCGCGCCTGAATGGTCAGCCGCTCGGTGGTGTAGAGGCCGGGATCATAACCGCTCGGGATTTCCTGCGTCTTGAGCGTCGTCAGCTTGGCGGTCTTGATGTCGTAATCATAGACCGTGCCGGGCGTCACCATCGACTGGTAGGACAGGCGCAGCGTGTTGACATCATATTCGGGGTTGTTCGAAAGCCCCGCCGTGTAGCTCGCTTCGGGGAAGGTGATCGGCGTGATCTTGCCCGCATCGGCGTATGAGCGCAGCTGGATCTGGTCGAGGCCGTTCAACCGCCCTTCGGTGACGTAGAAGTCCTTGAACAGCTCGAACCCGGTCAGATAGAACTCGTCCGACCCGGCGATCACCGTCTGCCAGTCACCCGGCGTTTCCAGCTTCGCCTTGGCGAGGCGGAAGTTGATGTGATCATCATTGGTCCACACCCACAACTCGCCATCGCGGATATCGACGCCGTATTCGACGCCCTTCTGCCGCGCCTTCACGAGGATCGGCTTGGCGGTCGGGTTGGCCGCGGGGACGAGGCGCACTTCGCTCGTCTCGTTGTCGCCGGTGGAGATGATCAGCCAGTCTTCCTGCGCCGACAGCCCGCTGCCCACGCCGAAGCTCTGATCTTCCTCCTTGTAGAGCGTCACGTCGCTTGCCGTGGGCGTGCCGATCACGTGGAGCTTGGCTTCCAGCGTGCGCCATTCCTCGGTCGAGGGGCCGTAGACCAGCGCGGTATCATTCGCGACCCACACCAGCCCGCCGCGCAGGTTCTCGATCACATCGGGCAGCAGTTCGCCGGTTTGCAGATCCTTGATCCGCGCGGTGTAACGCTCGCCGCCGGTGGTGTCGGTGGAATAGGCAAGGAAGCGCCCGTTCTGGCTCACCGATGCCGCGCCGAGGCTGAAATATTCGTGGCCCTCGGCCATCGCGTTCTCGTCGATCAGCAGCTCGCGCTCGCCGCCCGCCACGGGCTTCCTGTAATGCTTGCGATACTGCGCGCCTTCCTCAAACTCAGACCAGTAGAGGTAATCGCCATCCTTCTGGGGGACGGTCGAATCGTCTTCCTTGATGCGGGCGCGCATTTCCTTGAACAGCGCCTCGGTCAGCGCCTTCTGACCTTCCATCTTGGCTTCGAAATAGGCGTTCTCGGCCTTCAGGTGATCGAGCACATCCTTGTCGTCCACCGTGGGATAGGACTTGTCGTAGAGCCAGTCGTACGGGTCTTCGACCGTGATGCCGTGCACGGTGTAGCTGTGCGGGCGCTTGGCGGCGACGGGGGGCTTGATCTCGCCAGCGGTAGCGGCGGCGGCAGACTTGGTCACTTTGGCGGAATCCTCGGAGGTGGCGGCCATCGCGGCCGGAGCAAAGGTGGTGGCGGCCAACCCAAAGGCAAGCGCGCTGGTGCTGATCAGGCGAAGCATTGAAAAGATTGTTCCTGTTTGCGGCCCGGCCTGCCGCGCTCGCGGGTGGAAAGACGCGAGGCGACGGCCTATGATGGCATCTCTAGTGACACAATCCTGCGCGGCAAGTGGCTGCGCCGAAAGTCGAGGATCGACGAAATGCTGATGCAGACCCATGAGGCCCGTCTGGCTGCCCTGCGCGAAGAGCTGAAGCGCCGCGGGCTCGACGGGTTCATCATCCCGATCTCGGATGAACACATGAGCGAATATGTCGGCGATTATGCCCAGCGCCTTGGCTGGCTGACCGGCTTCGGCGGCTCGGCAGGCTTTGCTGCGGTAACGCTCACCCATGCGGCGATCTTCGTCGACGGACGCTACACCGTGCAGGTGCGCGAACAGGTTGATGGCAAACTGTTCGAACACCGCGGCGTGCCCGCCGATACGCTGTCGGGCTGGCTCGGCGACGTGTGTGAAAGCGGCGCAAAGATCGCTTACGATCCGTGGCTCCACACCGCGCGCTGGGTTTCGGCGCTGGAAGGCCAGCTTGCCCCGCGCGGCATCGCGCTGGTGGCGGCAGACAGCAATCCGGTCGATGCCGTGTGGGCCGATCAGCCCGCGCCCTCGGCGGCGGCAGCGACCCCGTTTGACGAGGCGCTGGCGGGGCAATCCTCGGCCGACAAGCGCGCCGCGATTGCCGACTGGCTCGAACAGCACGGCCACGATGCCGTAGTGATCCCGGCGCTCGATTCGATCGCGTGGCTGCTCAATATCCGCGGGGCCGACGTGGCGCATACGCCGGTCGCGCTGTCCTATGTGGTCGCCCGCAAGGACGGCAGCGCCGATCTGTTCATCGCGCCCGAGAAGGTCACGCCCGAACTCGCCCGCCATCTGGGCAATGCGGTGACGATCCGAGACCGCGCAGCCTTTGCGGGCGCGCTTGGCGAGCTGGCGGGCAAGAGCGTCAGCCTCGATCCTGATTTCGCCGTCGCCGGCATCGCGCAGGCGCTGACTGCGGCGGGCGCGCGGGTCAGCTTCGCGGCCGATCCAACGATCCTTGCCAAGGCGATCAAGAACACCGCCGAACAGCAGGGCCACCGCGACGCGCAGGCGCGTGACGGCGCAGCGGTGAGCCGCTTCCTGCGCTGGCTGGAGATCGAAGCGCCCAAGGGCGGGGTCGATGAACTCGCCGCCGCCGCCAAGCTCGCCGCCTTCCGCGCCGAGGATGCAGGGCTGAAAGACCTCAGCTTCGACACCATCTCCGCCGCCGCTGGCCACGCCGCTCTGCCGCATTACAAGGTGGACGAAGACAGCAATATCCCGATCCCGCCGTCCTCGATCTACCTTGTCGATTCGGGCGGGCAATATGTCGGCGCGACCGGCAGCGGGACGACCGACATCACCCGCACCGTGTGGGTCGGTCCGGGCCAGCCGAGCGCGGAAATGCGCGATCGCAACACGCGGGTGCTGAAGGGCCACATCCAGCTCGCCCGTGCAGTGTTCCCGCAAGGCACGGCCGGCGGTCAGCTTGATGTGCTGGCGCGGCAATATCTCTGGGAAGCGGGGGTCGATTACGCCCACGGCACCGGCCATGGGGTCGGCAGCTTCCTCGCCGTCCACGAAGGCCCGCAGCGCATCGCCAAGCCTTCGGGCGGGCAGGCCGGGACAGGGCAGGAGCTGTTCGCCGGCATGATCCTCTCGAACGAGCCGGGCTATTACAAGCAGGGCCACTACGGCATCCGGATCGAGAATCTGGTGCTGGTGGAAGAGCGCCAGATCGAAGGGCAGGAAGGCCGCTACCTCGGGTTCGAAACGCTGACTTTCGTGCCGCTCGATCGCAAGCTGATCGAAAAGAGCCTGCTGACGGCGGAGGAGATTGCGTGGGTCGATGCCTACCACGCCCAAGTGCGCGCGCTGCTCAGGCCGCGCCTGAGCGGCGATGATCTGGCGTGGGTGGAGCGGGAGACCGCGCCGCTTTGATATCGTCGCCCCGTGCCTGACACGGGGCTAGGCTTTTCTTGTTTGCTGCACGCCCTCCGGCGCGCAGTCCTCGGCGAGCCTCCTCCGCTTCGCTCCGGATCGCCTGCGGCTCGCGCGCGTGCGCTCGCGGCCCGTCCGGTGACGGGCCGATATCCAACCCATCCCTACTTGTTGCCGACTTTATGTTCATGTAATGTTCTCCCATTCGCGAGTCGCGTTACACGGGAGGAATTACGCATGATCGGCTACGTCACTCTGGGCACCAATGATCTGCCGCGCGCGGCGGCGTTCTATGATGCGCTGGCGGCCCATTTCGGGGTCGGGCGGATGATGGATTTTGAAAGCTTCATCGCCTGGGGCGAATGGGGCGGCGCGCCGGGGATCGGAATTACCAAGCCGTTCGATGGCCAGCCCGCGACAGTCGGCAACGGGGTGATGGTCGCGCTCGAAGTGAAGACGCCGGAGGATGTCCACGCGGTCTATGACATCGCGATGGCGCATGGCGGCAGCGACGAAGGCGCGCCCGGCCCGCGCGGGGATGACGGCTTCTATGCCGGCTATTTCCGCGATCCCGACGGGAACAAGCTCAACGCCTTCTGCATGGTCGCGCCAGCCGAGGGTTAGGTCGCTCTAGACCCCCCTTAGACCCTCTCTAGACCCCTCTTCGGCCCCCATTGCGGCAATGTTCCACGTGGAACATTGCCGCTTGGGCCTGAAGCCTAGCGCATCAGGCTGCCAAATATATTGCGGACGAACGCGGTCGCCCCGCTCCGCAGCGGGTCCGCGCCCGACTTCTTGCCGAGCACCGCGGCAACCGCGATCGAGGCCAGCGAACCGGACGCCGCCGTCAGCGCGCTCTTGCCCGCCTTCTCCCACATCGAAGGCGTCTTGCGCTCGCGCTTGGCAACCTGTTCTTCGCCCTTCTCGGCGACTTCCTCGGCGGTCGCGGCGGCATCGGCAGCCTTGGCGGCGAGCACTTCCTCGGCGCTCTCGCGATCGACGCGGGTGTCGTATTTCCCCTCGACCGGGCTGATCGACTGGATGATCGCGCGCTCCTTCTCGCTCACCGGCCCAAGGCGCGAACGCGGCGGCTTGATCAGCGTACGCTCGACAATCGTCGGCGCGCCGTCTTCGTCCAGCGTCGAAACCAGCGCCTCGCCCACCTTGAGCTCGGTAATCGCGGTCTCGACATCGAGCTTGGGGTTGATGCGGAAGGTTTCCGAAGCCGCCTTGATCGCCCGCTGATCGCGCGGCGTGAAGGCGCGCAGCGCGTGCTGCACCCGGTTGCCAAGCTGGCCCGCGACCCGCTCGGGAATGTCGATCGGGTTCTGGGTGACAAAGTAGACCCCCACGCCCTTCGACCGGATCAGCCGTACCACCTGCTCGATCTTGTCGAGCAAGGCCGGCGGAGCATCGGTGAACAGCAGGTGCGCTTCATCAAAGAAGAACACCAGCTTGGGCTTCTCCGGATCGCCGACTTCGGGCAGCGATTCAAACAGTTCCGCCAGCAGCCACAGCAGGAAGGTGGCATAGAGCTTGGGGCTGCGCATCAGCTTGTCGGCGGCGAGCACGTTCACATAGCCGCGCCCCTGATCGTCCACCTTCAGGAAATCGCCGATTTCCAGCGCCGGTTCGCCGAAGAAATGCTCCGCGCCCTGCGCCTCGAACGAGAGCAGCTGGCGCTGGATCGAGCCGACCGAAGGCTTGGCGACATTGCCGTACTTGCCCGACAGTTCCGAGGCATTTTCGTTAGCCCAGGCGAGCAGCGCGGTCAGATCTTCCAGATCGAGCAGCAGCAAGCCGTTCTCGTCGGCGTAGCGGAAGATGATCTGCAACACGCCTTCCTGCGTCTCGTTGAGATCGAGCAGGCGCGCGAGCAGCAGCGGGCCCATTTCCGATATCGTGGTGCGGATCGGGTGGCCCTGTTCGCCGTAGAGATCCCAGAAGATCACGGGATTATCGGCATAGGCATAGTCCGTCATGCCGAGCTCTTTCGCGCGGCTTTCCAGCTTGTCGGCATGCTTGAAGGTCGGCGAGCCGGCCATCGCGATGCCCGACAGATCGCCCTTCACGTCGGCGACGAACACCGGCACCCCGGCAGCGGAAAAGCTCTCGGCGATGCCCTGCAAGGTCACGGTCTTGCCGGTGCCGGTCGCCCCCGCGATCAGCCCGTGGCGATTGGCGCGGCCAAGGTTGAGCGCCTGACGCGATCCATCATTGCCAAGTCCCAGAAAGATATCGCCTGCGCCGTCCGCCATGTGCTTGTTCCCGATGGTGCTTATGGAGCCGCAGGTTTGGCGGCGCAGGTGGCGGCGGTCAAGTTCTCGACTTGGCGGCGAATTGGGCTAAGGAAACGCCGATGGGTCAGCCTGTGCCTTTTGTCCTGCTCGATGATGCCCGCGCCGGAGAGGCCGCGGCCGATGCGCTGCTGTACGAAGCGCCAGAGCAGCTGTTCATTGCCACCCGGCCCGACGAGGTTTCGGCGGTGCTCGAAGCCGCCGATGCTGCGCGGCAGGCAAGCGGAAGGTCGCTTGCCGGCTATATTGCTTACGAGGCAGGATTGGCGCTCGAGCCGAAGCTAGCGGGGATTGCCGCCGCACGATCGGGCGCGGCTGGGCCGTTGGTGTGGCTCGGCCTGTTCGATGCGCCGCAGCGGATCGCCGCCGCCGATGTGCCCAGCTGGCTCGCCGCCCGCGCGCAAGGCCCCGGCACGCTCGGCCCGATGGAACCCCAGCTTTCGCCCGGTGGCTATGAAGCGGCCTTCGCCACCCTGCGCGAGGCGATCAGCGCGGGCGACATCTATCAGGCGAACCTCACCTATGGCCTCGCCGGATCGTTCCGCGGCGATCCAGTGGGGCTCTACGCCGCGCTGCGTCCGGCGGCATCGGCTGGCTATGGCGGGTTGATCTTTGACGGGGCGCACTGGCTGCTGAGCTTCTCGCCCGAGCTGTTCGTGGCCCTCAATGGCACCGAGGCCAAGGTCAAGCCGATGAAGGGCACACGTCCGCGTTCGGCCGATCCGGCAGCGGATGCGGCGCTGGCCGAAGACCTTGCCACCTCGGTCAAGGACCGCGCCGAAAACCTGATGATCGTCGATCTGATGCGCAACGACCTCTCGCGCGTCGCCGAGGCGGGGAGCGTGCGCGTGGATGCGCCCTTCGCGGTCGAAAGCTACCCGACAGTGCACCAGATGGTCTCGACCGTGCGCGCGCGGCTCAGCCCCGGCAAGGGCGCGATGGATCTGGTGCGCGCGCTGTTCCCGTGCGGTTCGATCACCGGCGCGCCCAAGATCCGGGCGATGGAACTGCTCGGCGACGTCGAGCGCGATGCGCGCGGGGTCTATTGCGGGGCAATCGGGCGGATCGACGGGGACGGCAACGCCGCCTTCAACGTCGCGATCCGCACCTTGCGGCTGACCCCGATCGAGAACGGGCAGGGCCGCGCGGTGCTCGGCATCGGCTCGGCCATCGTAGCCGACAGCGATCCGCTGGCAGAACGGCGCGAATGCGAGATCAAGGCGGGCTTCGTGCGCCGCGCCGCGCCCGAGCTTTCCGCACCCACGCCCGACCTGATCGAAACCATGCGCTTCGAGCCGGACAGCGGGATCGCGCTGCTCGAACTCCATCTGGCACGGATGAAGGCCAGCGCCGCGACGCTCGGCTTTGCGTTCGATCGCCATGCGGCACGTAACCAGATTCAGGCGCTGTGCTTCGAGCTTGATGCGCCGGCCAAGGTGCGGTTGCTGGTCGCCCGCAGCGGAGCCAGCGCACTCGAGGCTGGGCCACTGCCCGCGCCGCTGGCCGAACCGGTCAAGGTGGCGGCGCTGCCGCATCCGCTCGATCCGTCCGACTGGCGGCTGATGCACAAGACTTCCGACCGCGGCTTTTATGACGGTGCGCGCGAGGCCGCCCGGATGTTCGGCGCGGACGAGGCCGTGCTCGTGCGCGCCGACGGGCTGGTGACCGAGGGCAGCTGGACGAGCATCTTCGCCGAGGGGCCGGACGGCATCCTGCTGACCCCGCCCACCGATCTCGGCCTGCTGCCGGGCGTGCTGCGCGAACACCTGATCGCCGATGGTCGCGCGCGCGAGGCGCGGCTGACGCTGGACGATCTGGCAAACGGATTCTGGATCGGCAACGCGGTGCGCGGGCTGATGCGGGCAGTGCTGGTTTAGTTCTTCGACAAGCCCTGCCCAAGCGGCTAACGGGCACCATGGCTGACATCAAAATCCTATACGAAGACGGCGAAGCGCTGGTGATCGACAAGCCTTCGGGCATGGCGCTCGATCGCCCGCGCAAGGGCGGCATCTGCCTCGAAGACCACCTCGAGCGGCTAAAACTCGGCTTCCAGCGCCCGCCGGTGGCGGTGCACCGGCTCGACACCGATACCTCGGGCTGCCTGCTGCTCGCCCGCAATCCCAAGGCGCTGGCCCGGTTCAACCGGGCGTTCGAGGAACGCGCCGTCGCCAAGACCTATCTTGCCATCCTCGCCGGGCATCCGCCGGACACATCGGGCACGATCGAATTGTCGCTCGCCAAGATCAGTTCGGCCGAGAAAGGCTGGCGGATGATTGCGGCGAAGAAGGGCAAGCCCGCCGTCTCGCACTGGGAACTGGTCGAGGAACTCGGCCCGCACAGCCTGATCCGATTCCGCCCCGAAACGGGGCGCACGCATCAGTTGCGCGTCCATGCATTGAAGGGCCTTGGTGCGCCTTTGCTGGGCGACCCAGTCTATGGCACCGGCAACGCGCCGGGCGCGAAGCGGACGATGCTCCATGCCGAGAGCCTGACCGTCACCCGCCCCGGCAAACCCGCGATCGAAGCGCGCGCTCCCCTGCCGGCGGACTTCCTTGCGCTCGGGGCGAAGGATGGATGACGAGGAACCTCTGACCTCGCGCGCCTTGCGCCTTGCCACCGAGAGCTTCCTCGCAGGATCAGGCCCGGGCGGCCAGAATGCCAACAAGGTCGCGACCGAAGTCGAGCTGCGGGTCAATATCTACGCCCTGCGCCTCGAGCCGCCGGTGTTTACGCGTTTGCGGTCGCTGGCTGGATCGAAGCTGGCGGGGAACGGCGATCTCATCATCACCTCGAAGGCGCACCGCACGCAGGAGGCCAACCGTCAGGATGCCCGCGCCAAGCTGACCGCGCTGCTGGAAGAGGCGCAGACCCAGCCCAAACGCCGCGCCAAGACCCGGCTCAACCGCGTGGGCAAGACCGAACGGCTGAAGGTCAAGAAGGTGCGCGGCGCGGTAAAGGCCAATCGCGGGAAGCCCAGAGCCTCCGACTGGTAAGCCGCCTTGACTTTTCCCCGTGAATCGGCGAATGGCGCGTCCGTGTGGCGGTGTGCCGGGCCTTCCGGGCGCGCCGCTATTTGCTTTTTATGCCCGAAAGCTGCGTCTGACCGGGCCGACCCATTTGACAGGATACCGCCATGGCGAAGCCCACCACCGTCAAGATCCGCCTCGTCTCGAGCGAGGGCACCGGCTTCTTCTACGTGACCAAGAAGAACCCGCGCAACATCACCGAGAAGATGAGCTTCCGCAAGTATGACCCCGTCGCGCGCAAGCACGTCGAGTTCAAGGAAGCCAAGATCAAGTAAGGTCTTGGGCCTGCGCGCCCGCTGAACAACGGCAGGCGCAAAGATTCATCGACAGTTCAAGCCAGCGGCCTTAACCGGCACGGCATGATCACGATCCAGAACACCGCACGCGCACTGCTGCTCGGCCTCGGGGCCGGCGCCTTCGCGCTTGGCCTTGCGCCCGGCGCACCGGCCGAACTCGCCCCCCCGCTCGCTGCCCAGACCACCACCGGCGATCTTGATCGCGTGGTCGGCGCGCTGCGATCGATCGGCACGATGCGCGCCGATTTCACCCAGACCGACCGCATGGGCAACACCGTGCGCGGCGTCATGACGCTCAAGCGTCCGGGCAAGATCCGCTTCGATTACGGCAAGGACGCCGACTTCCTCGTCATCTCGAACGGCAAGTCGCTCTACGTCATCGATTACGAGGTCAACCAGGTCGAACGCTGGCCGATCGGCAATTCGCCGCTGGGCGCGCTGTTCGATCCCGACCGCGACGTGAAGCGCTATGGCAAGCTGATTCCGACCGGCAATCCGAACGTGTTCAGCGTCGAAGTGCGCGATCCCAAGAAGCCCGAATTCGGGATGATCAACCTGATCTTCGTCAAGAACGCTTCGGCGCCCGGCGGGCTGCAGCTGACCCACTGGGTCGCGCTCGACGCGCAGAACAACCGCACGCGGGTGGAATTGTCGAATCAGCGCTACGGCGTGAGCGTCCCCGACAGCACGTTCAATTTCCGCGACCCGCGACGCTCGGTTCGTCGTCCGGGATGAACCGGACAGCGGCGAACGGTTGTATGAAAGCGACAGAATTTCCGCTTCGTTCATGTGGCTGAAAGGCGCAATCGGATAATCATTCGCAACAAGACGGGCCGAAGGGAGGTTTCCCCCCTGTTGCCCACCCTTCGAAAAGGGCCTGTCTTGCACAAAGCGTGACGAACGCTCCATGGAACCCTCGACCCATCGCCCCCGGGTCGAGGGTTTTTTGATGTCCAGCCGGTTCATGCAGGCCTGCAAAGCGCTCCGCCCTGCGCTTCCGGTGCTCACGCACATTGAGTGCGCTGCGCGCCGGTTCTCGGTCGAAGCACTTTTCGGCGATGCCTGAACCAGCGGACGGGCGTTCTACAAAGCCGCCATCAGGCTCGGGAATGGCGAAACCAAATCACCTTTCCCAGCCGAAGGCCTTGCGGATGATCGAGTAGATCACGTTCTGCTCGATCACGCCGCGCGCGCGTGCTGCGCCCGGGCCGGTGGCGAACAGGGCGACATCCTCGCCGCCGTGGGTTTCTGCGCCGAGCGGCACCAGCGCCTGTTGGCGCGCGCCCAACCCGGTCTGCGGAACCGGTCGGGCGTGCTCGCCATCTCCGTCCTCGTCGACATAGATGCCGCCCGGACCGTTGGCGTAACCGAGCGTGGTGTATGGCTTGCCGTCAATCGCTGTGAGAGGAGACTGGCCGTCCCCGCCATCTTCGCCCGTTCCCGCAGGTGGCACCACCAGCCCGAGGATATCGTTGCCCCGCTTGGGATAGCCCGCGATCGTGAACACGTGGCTGTGATCGGCGGTCACCATGATCAGGGTGTCTTTGGGATTGGTATGATCGACCGCCCATTGCACCGCGCGGGCAAACTCCACCGCCTCTTCCAGCGCATAACCCGCCTGCCCGGCGTGATGTGCGTGATCGATACGTCCGCCTTCGACCATCAGGTAATAGCCGTCCGGATCGGCCTTGAGCCGGGCGATGGCCTGCGCGGTCATGGCGGTCAGGGTCGGTTCGGGCGAATCGGGCTTGCGATCGGCCATGAAGGTCATGTGGCTGGGGTTGAACAGGCCGAACACCGGCTTGTCCATCGGCGCGGCGGCGAGACCGGCTGCGTCCTTCACCACCACGCCGCCATTTGTCGCGGCCCATTGAGCGGGCAGATCCGCCGCCGCATCAGCGCGCCGCCCGCCCCCGTTCTTGCCGTAGAACATCGCCGTGCCGCCACCGAGCGCCACATCGAACTTCGCCTCGGAGAGTTGCAGCGCGATGTCTTTGCAGCCCTGACCCGCTTGCGCTGCGGGAATGTTGGTGTCGCTTTCCCAGTCGCGGTCAGCGCTGCGCGAATAGACGCTGGCCGGAGTCGCATGCGTGATCCGGGTGGTGGTGACAATGCCGAGCGCCAGTCCGCGCGCTTTGGCTTCCTCGCCGAGCAGCGGCAAGGGATGCGCGAGCGCGTCCCGGCATACGCCCTTTTCCGCGTCCGGCCCGATACCGAGCACCCCGATCCGGGTCTTCACGCCGGAGTGCATCGCCGTCGCCGTGCCCGCACTGTCGGGCACCTGCGCGTTGGTGTTGTAGGTCTTCATCAGCGCGACATTGGGGAATTTCTCGAAGGAGAGCTGGTTTTCCTCGCCCGTCTCCCCGCGCTTCTGCCCGTCATAGATGCGCGCGGCGGTGATGGTGGAAATGCCCATCCCGTCTCCGATGAACAGGATCACGTTCTTTGCCTTAGGCTCGGGCGGCGGCGCGTGGCGATGCTCCTTGGCGAGCACCGGCGTGGCGGTGGAGCTCGCAAGCAGAAGTGCGGCGAGGATGGTGCGGGTCATGGCAGGTCTCCGGGACATTTGCCCCGCCCTATCGCGCCGCCATGCGACGATAAAGTGAAAGAGTCTTGGTTGTCCTGCGGCCTCGCTATTTGAGGACGGTGGATTTTCCGCGCCCGCCCCCCTAAGTCCGCCCCCATGATCTCTGTCGCCACCTGGAACATCAATTCGGCTCGCCTGCGCGTCGGCCTCATTGAAAAGCTGCTCACCGAAGCCGCGCCCGACATCCTGTGCCTGCAGGAAATCAAGTGCGAGAGCCACCTGTTCCCGGCCGAGGCGCTGGCGAACCTTGGCTACGTGCATCAGGCGGTAAGCGGGCAAAAGGGCTATCACGGCGTCGCCACAGTCAGCCGCGTGCCGATCCGCGAGGTCACCCGCCACGATTGGCAGGCCAATGGCGAAGCGCGCCACATCGGAGTCGAGGTGCTCGGCAAGGATATCCTCGTCGAGAACGTCTATGTCCCGGCCGGCGGCGACATCCCTGACCGCGAGCAGAACCCCAAGTTCGGCCAGAAGCTCGATTTCCTCGGACGGATGACGCAGTGGGCCGACACGCTGGACAAGCCCACGCTGATCGTCGGCGATTTCAACATCGCCCCGCTCGAAAGCGACGTGTGGAGCCACAAGCAACTGCTCAAGGTCGTCAGCCATACGCCGATCGAGGTCGAGACGCTGGGCCGCTTTCAGGACGCGCATGGCTGGGTCGATCTCGGCCGCCAGCATATCCCCGCGCCGCAGCGCTATTACTCCTGGTGGAGCTATCGCAATCCCGGCTGGCAGGAGAACGACAAGGGCCGCCGTCTCGACCACATGTGGGCCTCGCCCGAGCTTGCCAAGCAGTCGCGCGCGCACCGCGTGCTCGAGAGCGCGCGCGGGTGGGAGCAGCCCTCCGATCACGTGCCGCTGATCACGGAGTTCGACCTCTGAGCGAGCCGTCGCCTTCGCGCCGCGCCGCGCAGGCGGTGGATGCGCTGCGCCACGGCTGGCCGTTGGCGTTCGCGGGTGGGCCGGTATTGCTCCCCGTCGAGACCGCCATCGCGCAAGACGCGCAAGCTGAGCGGATGCTGATCTCCGCCGCGCGCGCCGCGACGCTGAAACTCGCCAACCAGCGCGAGGCCGCCGTCCCCCACGCCCCTGTGCTGATCGCGGGCGGCGAGGATTTCACGATGCGCGAAGCGCTACCGATCGCCGATCCGGCGCTCGATCTCGGCAATCCCCTCAAAGGCCCGTTCAAGGCCGTGGGGCTCGACTGGGCCGAGACCGCCGCCGCTGCGCTGGAACTGGCGCGGATTGCCGGCATCCTGCCCGCCTTTCTGGTCGACCCGGTGAACGCGGGCGAGGCAGTACCGCTCGCTGCGTCGGACCTTGCGGCCTATGCGGATGCGGGTGCGCTCAGGATCGTCACCCGCGCGCGCCTGCCCGTTAGCGCGAGCGAGGACGCCGAGATCGTCGCCTTCCGCTCGGCGGCGGACCTGCGCGAACATGTCGCGCTGATCATCGGCAAGCAATCGGGCGACTGCCAGCCGCTGGTGCGGCTCCATTCGGAGTGCCTTACCGGCGACATCCTCGGTAGCCTCAAATGCGACTGCGGCCCGCAACTCGACGCCGCGCTCCACGCGATGGCGCACGAGGCGCGGGACAATGGCGGGTGGGGCGTGCTGCTCTACATGCGGCAGGAAGGGCGCGGGATCGGCCTCGTCAACAAGCTGCGCGCCTATCGCTTGCAGGATCAGGGCTTCGACACGGTCGAGGCGAACCAGCGCTTGGGCCTGCCCGATGAAGCGCGCGACTTTCCGGTGGCAGCACGGATGCTGGAACTGCTGGGAGCACGGACTATCCGACTGCTGACGAACAATCCGGCCAAGGTGAGCGCGCTATCGGCGGCAGGCATTACGGTGAGCGAACGCGTGCCGCACCAGCTCCCCGAAAACCCCCACAACGCGCGCTATCTCGCGACCAAGCGGGACCGGTCAGGGCATCTGCTATTATGACCGACATCGCCATTCGTCCCGAACAACCCGGTGATGAAGCCGCCATCCATGACCTGGTTAAGCGCGCCTTCGCGGGCAAGCCCTACGCCGATGGTGACGAGCAGGACGTGATCGACCGGCTGCGCGCCGACGGCGATCTGCTGCTTTCGCTTGTAGCAGAGCGCGGCGGGATCATCGTTGGTCAGATCACCTATTCGCCAGCGGTCCTGCTCAATGGCGATAGGGACTGGGTGGTGCTTGGCCCGGTCGCGGTAGATCCGGCTCATCAGGGTGGAGGCGTGGGCCGCGCGTTGATCGAAGCGGGCGAAGCGGCGATGCGTACACGCGGTGCAGGGGGTATCACGGTGCTCGGCAACCCGGCGATCTATTCGCGTTTCGGCTTTGTCGCTGCTGCGCCGATGTGGCTGGCGGGCGAGATCGGGAAGTTCTTGCAGGTCAAAAGTCTCGGCGCGCCGGTCCCCGCAACCGAGCAGCGCTATGTCCGCGCCTTCGATCCGGCCTGAGCCCTAACGCGGCTCGTACTGCCTGATCCCTTCGGCGAGACGATTGCCCTGCATCACCACGCGCTCGCCGGTCCAGTCGGCCAGAAACGCGCTCTGACGCGAGAGGCCGGGGACGAAGCGGGCTTCGTTGTTCTCGATCCTGAGGCCCGCCGAGGGGTGCAGGATCTCCTCGGCCCCCAGCGCGATGAAGGCGGAGTAGTTCTCTTTGTCGCGGCCCTGCACGAACCAGTTGTCGGCAATCCGGCCACGGCTGCCGGCGGGCAGGTCGATCATGTAATTGGTGGCGCGCCCGTTCGCGTCATCGAAGCTGTTGCCCTCGATCACGACCTCGGCGGCGCGGGCCTTGAGGTAGTGGCCCCCGGTGCCGCGTTCGAACCGGCTTTCGCGCACGGTGAGCGACCCGACATCGCCGATATAGAGCGAATGCGCGCACCCCGCCTCGTTCTCGCAGGTGCCAAGGCCACTGAAGGTCGAGCGCAGGATGTAGACGCGGATCGAAGGATCGGCGGCGGTGAGGATGCCCTGCTGGCTGTTTTCGAAGCGGGCATAGGCGACATTGAGCGCCCCTGCCTCGAGCCGGATGCCCGCGCCGTTGCCGTCCGCGACCGCGATGCCGGTGAAGGTCAGCCCGCGAATCTCGGCGCCCGTCCCGCGCAGCACCAGCGCCGCCTTGCCCTCGCAGGCGCGGCCCGCGAAGGTGACGCTGCCGGGTTCCGCGGCTTCGTAGACGATCACCCCCTGCTCCTGCACGGCGCATTGGCGATAGGTGCCCGGCGCGATGCGGATTGTGACGCGCGCGTTGCCGACAGCGTCGATCGCCTCTTGCAAGGTCGCAAAGCTGCGCCCGCTTTCGGCCACGGTAAACGCGCCAGGGGTCGGCTGCGCCCACAACAAAGCGGCGGGCGTGAGAGCCGCGGCAGCGGCGAGCGGCGCAAGGCGAAAAACAGCGATCATCGTGCGCCAGATTATCGGGCAATGGTTAAGGCACCATTTGCCGCTTGGCGGAGCCGCCTTCGCTTGGCTAAACCCCCGCGACTGATTGGCCAGAGGAGATCCCGATGCGTAAGTTTGCCCCCTTCATGACCCTTGGCGGCGCCGCGCTGCTGCTGGCGGCCTGCGGCAGCGCCGACGATGCCTCGACCGAAGCGAGCGCCGACACGGTCGAAATGCCTGCCGATGAAGCGCTGGCTCCGGTGGCCGAGACCCCGGCCGCCGATCCTTCGGCAAGCGCCACCGACGCGCCCGGCGCCGCCGAGGAAGCCGCCGCGCCTGCCGCGCCCGAAGCTGCCGCCGATGCTGCGGCGGACGTCGCTGCCGAAGCGGCCAAGGCCGCCGAAGCCAAGAGCGAATAGGCCGCGTGCGCATGCGGCGGTTGGCGACTGCCAGCCTCGCCCTCGCATGGGCGCTGACGGCTTGCGACAGCAGCGGGCCGGATGCGCCCGGCGGGGTGAGCGAGGGTGAAGCCCGCGCGCTCGATGCGGCAGCGGAAATGCTCGACCAGCGCCGACTGCCCGCCGAAGCCCTGCCGCCCGAGGCCGCGGTGCCCGCCGCTCCCGCTGCGCCTGCCGAAATGACAGGCGACACCGGCGCGGCAAACGGCAAGGACACACCGCCTGCCCCCTGATGCCACCCCGCGCATCCGATAAGGACGAGAATGACATGAATGCCCCCACCACCCTTGGCAGCACCCGCAATCCCGGGATGGACGAGGATGTGTTCGAGCAGTTTGCCGAGCAACTCACCCGCTATGTCCGCGAGCGCCTGATCCCGGCCGAGCCGCAGGTGATCGCCGACGACCGCATCCCCGAGGATATCGTCAACGAGATGCGGGAAATGGGGCTGTTCGGCCTGTCGGTGCCGGAGGAATATGGCGGCGCGGGGCTCAACATGACCCAGTATGCGCGGGTGGTGAACATCATGGCCTATGCCGCGCCCGCCTATCGTTCGATCTTCTCGATCAATGTCGGGATGTTCGCGAGCGCGCTCAAGAACGGGGCGACCGAGGCACAGCGGGCCGAATGGTATCCCAAGCTGGTCGAAGGCCGGATCGCCTGCTTCGGCCTGACCGAGCCGGGTTCGGGCAGCGATAGCGCCGCGATGGCGACCACTGCCGTCCCCGACCCCGATGGCAATGGCTGGATCCTCAACGGCACCAAGCGCTACATCACCAACGCCCCCCATGCCGAAGTCGCGCTGATCATGGCGCGCACCAGCAAGGAAGCGCTCCCCAAGAACGCCCACGTCTCCGCTTTCCTCGTGCCGATGAACACGCCGGGGGTTTCGACCGGCAGCCCGGACAAGAAGATGGGGCAATCAGGCAGCCACATCTCCGACATCATGCTTGATGATGTGCGCGTGCCGGGTGATGCGCTGCTCGGGGGGAGACAGGCAAGGGCTTTGTCTTCGCGATGAAGAGCCTCGACAACGGGCGCATCTCCGTGGGCGCGGCGGCGACCGGCTATGCCCGCCGTGCGCTCGATTCGGCGCTGCGTTACGCCAACGAGCGCAAGGCGTTCGGCGAACCGATCGCCAATTTCCAGCTGATCCAGCAGATGCTCGCCGACAGCGAGATCGAGATCTACGCCGCCGAGGCGATGATGAAGGACGTCACCGCCCGCGCCGACGCGGGAGAGAACATCCTCGTCAAGGCTGCGGCCTTCAAAGTCTTCGCCTCGGAGATGTGCGGCCGCGTGGTCGACCGCGTGGTGCAGATCTACGGCGGCGCGGGCTACCTTGCCGAATACGATGCCGAACGCTTTTTCCGCGATGCGCGCATCTACCGCATCTACGAAGGCACGACGCAAATCCTTCAGCTCCAGATCGCCAAGCACATGCTGCGCGAATGGAGCGGGAATGTATAATCTTCTCAACGATCTGAGCATCGTCGAAGTTTCGAGCTTCGTCGCCTCGCCGACCGCAGGACTTTACTGTGCGCAGATGGGGGCGGAGGTGATCCGCGTCGACCACAAGGCGGGCGGGCTCGATTACAACCGCTACATGCTGACCCGCGAGGGGCGCTCGCTCTCGTGGGAGAACCTCAACCGCGCCAAGAAATCGGTCGCGCTCGATCTGCAATCGGGTGAAGGGCGCGAGTTGCTGGTCGAACTGGCGAGCGCGGTCGGCCAGTGCATCACCAATCTGCCCGAACAGAGCTTCCTCAGCCACGCAGCCATGCAAGCCAAGCGCGCGGACATGATCTCCCTGCGCGTCATGGGCTGGCACGACGGGCGGCAGGCGATGGACTTCACCGTCAACGCCGCCGCCGGATACCCGCTGATGACGGGCCCTGAAGATTGGGACCCGGCAACCGCCCCGCCCGTCAACCAGGTGCTCCCTGCTTGGGATTTCATCACCGGAGCCTATGGCGCCTTCGCGATGATGGCTGCACTCCACCACCGGAGCCGCACGGGCGAGGGCAGTGAAGTGCGCCTGCCGCTGGGCGATGTCGCGATCGGGACGATGGCGAACGCCGGGCTGATGGCCGAAGTGCTCTATCGCGGCGGCGACCGCGAGCGGCTCGGCAATGCTATCTGGGGTGCGTTCGGGCGCGATTTCCGCAGCCGTGACGGCGTGCGCTTCATGGTCGCCGCGCTCACGCCCAAGCAGTGGAGCGGGCTGGTCAAAGCCTTCGGATTGCAGGAGGGCATCGCTGCCCTCGAAGCCGAAACCGGCGTGCGCTTCGCCGATGGCGACACCCCGCGCTTCCAGCACCGTGCGGCGCTGTTCGCGCTGTTCCAGCAGGCGGCAGACAGCATGGATTACGCCACGCTCGAAGCTCGCATGGCGGCGGAGACCTGCACCTTCGAGCGCTATCGCACCGCCTACGAAGCCGCGAATGACGCGCAACTGGTCGCGAACAATCCGCTGTTCGGCCCCGCGCCTGCCAACCCATCGGGCTTTGACTATCCCGCCACTCGCAGCTTCGCGAACATCCCAGGCCGCGCGCCGGACGACCCCGCCCCCGCGCCTTACCTCGGCGAACATTCCGAGGAAGTGCTCAGCGAAAAACTCGGCCTCTCCTCCGGCGCGATCGGCAAGCTGGTCGACGCGGGGACGGTGGCCCTTTCGGACAAGGACAAGACATGACCAGACGCGCCGCTATCTGCACGCCTTTACGCACCCCGGTGGGCAAGTTCCTCGGCGGGCTTGCAGGGCTGAACGCCGGACAGCTGGGCGCGGTGATCCTCAAGGCGCTGATGGAGCGCAGCGGGATCGATCCTGCGCGCGTCGATGACGTGGTATTCTCGCAAGGCTACGGCAATGGCGAGGCGCCCGCGATCGGCCACTGGAGCTGGCTCGCAGCGGGTCTTCCCATCGAAGTCCCCGGTTTCCAGCTCGATCGGCGCTGCGGCTCTGGCGTGCAGGCGGTGGCAACGGCGGCGATGATGGTCGAAACCGGCATGGCCGACGTGGTCGTGGCGGGCGGCGTGGAGAGCATGTCGAACGTCGAGCACTACACCCTCGCCGCGCGCGGGGGCGTGCGGATGGGCGACATGGTGCTGCATGACCGCCTCAGCCGCGGCCGCGTGATGAGCCAGCCGGTCGAACGCTTCGGGGTCATCACCGGGATGATCGAAACCGCCGAGAACCTTGCCAAGGATTACGGCATCACCCGCGAGGAGGCCGATGCTTTCGCGGTCCGTAGCCACCAGAACGCGGCGCGCGCCTGGGCGGAAAACCGCTTTGCCGAGCAGCTCGTCCCCGTCGCAATCCCGCAGCGGAAGGGCGATCCGGTGATCTTCGATCACGACGAAGGCTATCGCACCGATGCCTCGATGGAGACCTTGGGCAAGCTCGCGCCTATCGATGTGAAGCGCGATCCGGCGGCCATCGTCACCGCAGGCAATGCTAGCCAGCAGAACGATGCGGCAGCCGCGTGCCTTGTGGTCGCGGAGGACAAATTGGAGGAGCTCGGCCTCACCCCGATGCTGTGGTTCGCCGGCTGGGCGGCGGCGGGCTGCGATCCCTCGCGCATGGGCATTGGCCCGGTGCCCGCCGTGGAGCGGCTGTTCGAGCGGCGCGGGTATAGCTGGGACGATATCGGGCTGGTCGAACTCAACGAGGCTTTCGCGCCGCAGGTGCTCGCCGTGCTCAAGGGCTGGGGCTGGTCGGCGGACGACAGCCGCCGCGAGATCCTTAACGTCAACGGATCGGGCATCAGCCTTGGCCATCCCATCGGCGCGACCGGCGGGCGCATCCTTGCCGACATGGCGCACGAGATGCACCGGCGCGGGGTGCGCTACGGGCTGGAGACCATGTGCATCGGCGGCGGTCAGGGCATTGCCGCAGTGTTCGAGCGCGCCGAATGAGCTTCGAGGCGTGGATCGGGCGCGAGACCCGCGCCACGGACCAGCTCGATGACGGGCTGGCGGCGCGCTGGCTCGCGACCTTCGATCTGGCGCGCCCGCATCCGCCGATCATGCCGCAGGGCATCCACTTCGCGCTCTGCACCCCGCAAGCGCCCACCGCCAGCCTTGGCGAGGACGGGCACCCTGCGCGCGACGACAGTCCGGGCAGCTTCCTGCCGCCCTTCCCGATGCCGCGCCGGATGTGGGCCTCGTCCAAGATCGCCTTCCATATGCCGATCGCCATCGGCGCGGTGATCGAGCGCACCAGCCGCATCGCCTCGGTGAGCGAGAAGGAAGGCGGATCGGGTCGCCTCGCGTTTGTCGATGTTGAGCATCACACCCGCGCCAATGGCACGCTGGCGGTCGTCGAAACCCAGACGCTGGTCTATCGCGAGGCCGCCGCACCCGATGCACCGCTTTCGCCGCCGCTCGGCGAAGCACGCTTCTCGCCCGACGGCTGGGACGCCCACCGCGTGCTGTCCCCCGACCCGCGCCTGTTGTTCCGCTACTCTGCGCTGACCTTCAACACCCATCGCATCCATTACGACGCGCCCTATGCGAGCGATATCGAACGCTATCGCGGCCTGGTGGTCCACGGCCCGCTGACCGCGAGCCTGCTGCTGCAACTGGCAGCCGACACGCTGGGCGAGAACCGCCTGCGCCGCTTCAGCTTTCGTGGCCTGTCCCCCGCCATTGCAGGCGAGCCGCTGCATCTGGTGATGAAGAAGGGCGAGGCGGGATATGATCTGGCCGCTTTTGCCGATGACGGGCGGCAGGTCACCCAAGCGAGTGCCGCGATCTAGTCGACCGGGTAATCCGCAATCGGTTTCAAGACCCCGTAAGTCTCCTTCACCGGCTCGCGGCCCAGATCAGGGAAGTCGATCGCCTCGGGCTCCTCGTGCGTATCGGGCACCCGCGACAGCAGGTCGCGGATCAACGTCAGCCTTCCGCGCCGCTGGTCGTTGAAATCGACGATGGTCCACGGCGCGTGGGCCGTGTGGGTTGCCTTCAGCATCGCTTCGCGCGCCTTGGTGTAATCATCATACTTGGCGCGCGCAGCAAGATCGATGGGGGAGAGCTTCCAGCGCTTGAGCGGATCGTCCAGCCTTTCCCGCAGGCGCTCCTCCTGTTCGTCCTGATCGGCGGCGAGCCAGTATTTGAACAGCAGGATGCCGTCGTCGGTCAGCAGCTTCTCGAACGCAGGGGCCTGCTCGAGGAAGGCGGTGACTTGCTCGGGGCTGCAATAGCCCATGACCTTCTCCACCCCGGCGCGGTTGTACCAGCTGCGGTCGAACAGCACGATTTCCCCCGCCGTCGGCAGGTGGGCGATGTAGCGCTGGAAATACCATTGCCCCATCTCCGCCTCGGTCGGCTTGGAGAGGGCAACAGTGCGGCACTGGCGGGGATTGAGGCTTTCGCGCACCGCGCCGATCGCGCCGCCCTTGCCTGCGGTATCGCGGCCCTCGAACAGCACCACGATGCGCGCACCGGTCGCCTTGGCCCAGCGCGCCATGCTGACCAGTTCGAGCGTCAGCGGTTTGAGCGCCTCCTCATAGGCCTCGCGCTTCATCCCCATGCCTGTCTCCCTATTTGTCCTCGGCCCGCGATGGTAGTATCATCTGCAACGATATGGCGACACTTGCAGACCTTGCTCCCGATTACACCACCCTGCCAGACATGGCGGACGATGTCTTTACTGCGCCGCTGGTGCGCCCCGCGCATGTCGGCGCGGACTGGCTGGAGCCGACGCAGACAGCCTACACCGCCGATGACCACGCGGTGTGGGACGATCTCTTCGCCCGCCAGATGGAGGTGCTGCCGGGCCGTGCTTGCTCTGCCTTCATGGCGGGGCTCGACAAGCTCGATCTCGGCCGCGGCGGCGTGCCCGAATTCGGTAAACTGTCGGAGGAACTGGGCCAGCTTACCGGGTGGAGCGTCGTGCCGGTGCCGATGCTGATCCCCGATCACGTGTTCTTCTGGCACCTGGCCAACCGCCGCTTCCCGGCAGGCAACTTCATCCGCACCCGCGAAACCTTCGACTACATCGAGGAGCCCGACGTCTTCCACGACGTGTTCGGCCACGTGCCGATGCTGACCGATCCGGTCTATGCCGATTACATGCAGGAATATGGCCGCGCCGGGTGGAAGGCGATGCGCTACAACCGGCTGAAGGCCTTGGGCGCGCTCTACTGGTACACGGTCGAATTCGGGCTGATCGAGGAGGCGGGCAGCGTGCGCGCCTATGGTGCGGGCATCCTGTCAGGCCCGACCGAAGCGAAGTTCGCGGTGGAGGCCGAAAGCCCCAACCGCATCATGCTCAATGTCGATAGGGTAATGCGGACCGATTACGTCATCAGCGACCTGCAACCGACCTATTTCGTGATCGAGAGCTTCGCCGATCTCTACCGCCAGACGGTCGAGCGCGATTTCGACCGCCTCTACCGCAGCCTGCCGGCGGGGTTCACCTATGCCAATTCGGCGGTGATTGATGTCGACAATGTGCTGCACCGGGGCACGCAGGAGTACCACCTGCGCGGCGGGCGCGGCAGCGGGGCGGTGCCGGTCTAAACCTTCACCTTGCGGCGGCGCAGCGCGTGGTAGAGCACAAGCGCCGCGGCTGCGCCTGCCAGTGCAACCCCGAGCCCGAGCAGCGACAGACCGCCCAGCATCGTGCCGCCGTTGGCGAACCCGCCGCCGATCAGCGCCACCACCAATCCGATCGCGATCTGGCGCAGAATGTCGCCCGGCGCTTCGGTGCGCGCAAGGATCGAGGCCAGCCAGCCCAGCGTTGCGCCCAACATGATCAGCACCAGCAACGCCATTATCGAAAACTGCTCCATACCCGCCGGCACGTGCCGGCTCGTGTGTCAAACCAGCAGAAGCGCTGCTGGTTCCATCAGTTGCGAACTTACCGCAGACCGAGCCACGCGAGGCCGGCGATGCCGAGCGCGATCCGGTACCACGCGAAGGGGGCGAAACCGATGCGGGTGACCACCGCGACAAACAGCTTCACCACCACCAGCGCTACGATGAAGCCTGCCAGCGAGCCGACCCCGATCAGCTCGATATCGTGGGCTGTCAGCCCCGATCCGTGCTTCGCCAACTGATAGACGGTCGCGCCCGACAGCGTCGGCACCGCGAGAAAGAAGCTGAACTCGGCTGCGGTCTTGCGGTCGACCCCGAAGGCCATCGCCCCGAGGATCGTCGCCCCCGAGCGGCTCACACCCGGAATCATTGCAAGGCATTGCACCAGACCGACCAGCACCGACGTCCGCAGCGGCACGCCCGCCACCCCCGGTCCGGTCGCGGGCGGATGCGCCCAGCGTTCAATCGCGAGGATCGCAAAGCCGCCGATGATCAGTGTCCAGCACACCAGCACGGCATTGCCCAGCATGGTCTCGATCACGTCGCCGAAGGCAAGGCCAAGCAGCACCGCCGGGAAGAAGGCGACCAGCAGATTGCGGACGAAAAACAGCGCGCCTTGCTCGAACTTGAAAAGGCCCTTCGCCACATCCCAGAAGGTGCGCCAGTAGAGCACCACGATGGCGAGGATCGCCGCCGGCTGGATCGCGATGTTGAACACCTCCCACTCGCGCTGGTCGAAACCGAACAGCTCGGTGGCGAGGATCAGGTGCCCGGTCGAAGAGACCGGCAGGAATTCGGTCAACCCTTCGAGAATGCCAAGCAGAATGGCGGCGATAGTGTTGGTCATGGGCGCAGGGCTTCGACGAGCACGCGCGGGGTGTCAAATGCAAAGCGAGGTCGCCTGCCATCCAAACCCCGTCGCCCCGTGCTTGGCACGGGGCTTGGCTTCTTCGGGTGAGGCACAGCAGAATGAAGCCGAACCCCGTGTCAAGCACGGGGTGACGATGAAGGGGTTGTTGCCACAAGAAGGCCCGCGCGGATCACCGCGCGAGCCCTTTCTCAAATCACCAGATTCGCACGCGCTGTTCGGGCGGCAGATACATCGCATCGCCGGGCTTCACGCCGAAGGCTTCGTACCATTCGTCGAGGTTCCGCACGACGCCGTTGACCCGGTATTCCTCGGGGCTGTGGCTGTCGGTGCGCAGGCGGTTGCGATAGTTTTCTTCGCGCTGGGTCGAACGCCACACCTGCGCCCAGGCGAGGAAGAAGCGCTGGTCGCCGTTCAGCCCGTCGATCACCGGCACGTCCTTGCCCTTGGTCGCGATCTTGTAGGCGCGGTAGGCCATCGACAGCCCGCCGACATCGCCGATGTTCTCGCCAAGGGTCAGGCGGCCGTTGACGCAGGTCTTACCCTCATCGAGCGGGCAGAAGCTGTTGTACTGCGCCACAAGCCGGTTGCCGAGATCGTCGAACGCCTTGCGGTCGGCATCGGTCCACCAGTTGCGCAGCGCGCCCGAAGCGTCGGACTTCGAGCCCTGGTCGTCGAAGCCGTGGCCGATTTCGTGGCCGATCACCCCGCCGATCGCGCCGTAGTTCACCGCGATGTCGTTCGAGAGCGCGAAGAACGGGCGCTGGAGGATGCCCGCCGGGAAGACGATCTCGTTCTTCACCGAGTTGTAATAGGCGTTCACCGTCTGCGGCAGCATGCCCCATTCGGTGCGGTCGATCGGCTGGCCGAGCTTGGCGATGTTATCCGCCTGCCCCCAGCGCGCCGCCGCCATACGGTTGGCGATCGGGTTGCCGGCAGTGATCGCCAGCCCTTCGTAGGTTTCAAGGTTCGGGCGGTAGCCGATCTTGGGATCGAAGCTCGCCAGCTTGGCGCGGGCCTGCGCCTTGGTTTCCTCGCCCATCCAGGTGATCTCGTCGATCGACTGGCCGAGCGATACGCGCAGGGTGGCAACCAGTTCGTCCATCGCCGCCTTGTTTTCGGGCGGGAAGTAGCGCGCGACATATTCCTTGCCGATCAGCTCGCCCAGCAGACCTTCGGCCTCGCCGATGGCGCGCTTCCAGCGCGGGCGCTGTTCGGGCGTGCCGCGCAGGGTCTTGCCGTAAAATTCGAAGCTGGCGGCATCGAAGCGCGCCGGGAGCACCGCGGCATTGCCCGACAGGAATTCCTTGATCATCCACGCCTTGAGCACTTCGACGGGGGTTTCGCCGATCAGCGCGAACATGCCGGGAAGGCCGGTGCCGATCTTGGCGAGGGTTGCCGAATCGAGCTTGAGCGCGTCGATTTCCTCCTTGGTCGGGGGCATCTGACCGACGACGAAACCGGGGCTGTTCTCGATCCCGATCGCGGCGATCATCGCCTTTACCGGCACCTTGCCGCCAATCGCGGCGAGCTCATCGGCGGTGAGGAGGTTGTAGGTCAGATCGCGGTTGCGGCGCACGGCGCGGTCCCATTGCACGGTGCGGGCATTGGCGTCTTCGAAGGCGTAGACCTTCTCGGCCATTGCGGCGGCATCGGCATAACCCGCTTCGCCCAGCAGGAATGCGAGATAGGCCTTGTACTTGGCCTGGATCGCGCGGCCCTTTTCGGTCGTATCGAGATAGTAATCGCGGTCCGGCATCCCCAGCCCGCCGAAGCCGACGGTGGCGATGTGGCGGTCGGGCTGCTTGGCATCGATGCTGACCCCGCCGCCGATCGGGCTGGCATAGCCGGGCGCGGCCCACAGCATCGCCAGCTGGTTCAGCGTGGTGGCGCGCTTGATGGTGTCGAGGAACGGCTGCGCCGGGGCAAGGCCCGCCGCTTCGATCGCGGCGGTATCGAGGAAGGTGCGATAGGTATCGAGAATGCGGCGTTCATCGCCCGACAGGCTCGCCGGGTCCTTGGCCACCAGCTCGTCCATCAGTGCCTTGACGTCAGCGGTGCTCTTTTCGCCGAGCAGCACGAAGGCACCGATGCGGCTGAATTCGGGCGGCAGCGGGTTGGCATCGATCCAGCGCTTGTTCGCATAGGCGTTGAAGTCATCGCCCGGCTTGATGTCGGTGGCGAGATAGGCCGGATCGAAGCCCCAGGTGCCGAAGCTGATGGTCGGCAATGCGGAAGCGGGAGCTGCGGCCTCGCCATCGGCAAGTAGCGTGTCGACGTGGTCATCATGAGCGACATCATCGGCGAATGCCGGAGTGGCGAGCGCGAGCAGGCTCGCCCCGAGCAGAGCGGCGGTCTTTTGGATCATGTGCGGTTCGTGTCCCTGAACGTGCGCGACAGGATGTCGGCTGTGCGACACACTAACGCTGCACGGGGGAAAGGGTTGCGCTTCATCCAGCCTGCGCGGCGCTTTGTCGATTAGATCAGGCGGCAGCGTCAGCGAATTGCAGGCGGGCGAGGCGCGCGTAGAGACCGCCGGCCTTACTCAGTGCCTCGTGCGTGCCCTGTTCGACGATCTTGCCCTGATCCAGCACCACGATCCGGTCCGCCGCGCGCACGGTGGCGAGGCGGTGGGCGATCACCAGCGTGGTGCGATTTTGCATCAGCCCTTCGAGCGCCTGCTGGACCAACTGCTCGCTTTCGGCATCGAGCGCACTGGTCGCTTCATCGAGCAGCAGGATCGGGGCATCGCGCAGCAGCGCGCGGGCGATGGCGATGCGCTGTTGCTGGCCGCCCGAAAGCTGCGTTCCGCCTTCGCCGAGATAGGTATCGAGCCCCTGCGGCAGCGCGCGCAAGAAGGCTTCGGCATTGGCGGCGCGGGCGGCCTGCCAGATATCCTCGTCGGTCGCGTCCCACTTGCCATAGCGCAGGTTGTCGCGGGCGTTGGCGCTGAACAGCACCCCGTCCTGCGGCACCAGCGCCAGCCGTGCGCGCACCTCGGCCGGATCGGCGGCGGTCAGCGGCACACCGTCAAGGCGGATCGTGCCGCCCTGCGGATCGTAGAACCGCTCGACCAGCTGGAAGATCGTGCTCTTGCCCGCGCCCGAGGGGCCGACGATGGCGACCGTCTCGCCCGGCTCGATCTCGAGCGTGAAATCCTTGAGCGCCGCGGTTTCGGGCCGCGCGGGATAGCGGAAGGTGACATTGCGGAAGCTGAGGCTGCCGCGCGCGGGCACCGGCAGGCGTTCGGGCCGGGCCGGAGGCGCGATGTCGGGCCGCGCTTCGAGCAGTTCGGCCAGCCGGCTCGCCGCACCCGCACCGCGCAGCAGATCGCCATAGACTTCGGTGAGCGCACCGAGCGCGCCCGCGACAAGGCCGCCGGTCAACACGAAAGCCGCAATGGTGCCGCCGCTGATCTCGCCCGCGGCCACCGCCAGCGCGCCGCGCCACATCACCAGCACAACCCCGCCGAACACCAGCAGGATCACCACCGATGTCATCGCCGCGCGCAGCATGATCCGCCGCCGCGCGGTGGCGAAGGTTTCCTCGACCACACCGGCAAAGCGATCACCTTCGCGGCGCTCCTGGCCGAAGCTCTGCACGATCTTCATCGCCGAGAGCACTTCGGTCACATAGGCACCGACATCGGCGATGCGATCCTGACTGGTGCGCGAGACAGAGCGGATCTTGCGCCCGAAAATGACGATCGGCGCGATCACCAGCGGAATTCCGATGAGGAGCCCAAGCGTCAGCGTCGGCGCGAGGAACAGCAGCAGCCCGATCCCGCCGATGCCGGTGAGCGTATTCCGCAGCGCGACCGAAACGGTGGTCCCCACCACGTTTTCGATGATCGCGGTGTCGCTGGTCATGCGGCTGGAAATTTCCTTGGGGCTGTTGACCTCATAGAAGCCCGGCGAGAGGCGCAGCAGGTTGTTCTGCACCTTGAGGCGGATGTCGGCGACCACGCGTTCGCCCAGCCAGCTCACGAAATAGAACCGCATCGCGGTGCCGATGCCCAGCACCAGCACGATCATCAGCAGGTACTGGAACGCATGACCGATCTGCTCGGGGTTGCTGCTGCCGGTAAAGGCCTCGTCGATGATGACCTTGAAGCGCCACGGAATCGCCAGCGTCGCGGCCGAGGTGATCACCAGTGCGGTGAGCGCCAGCATGATCTCGCGCGGGTATTGCAGCGCCGTGCCGAACACCATCTTGAGCGGCCCGAGCGAGCGCGACTTGGGCGCAGGCTCGCCCTCGGCGGCGAGCGCTTCGGGCGCATCGCTGCCTTCGGTCTCGGGATCGGTGAGGTCGCTGGTCTGGGCTTCGGCGTGCATGCTGGCAGCGCTCTAGCGGGGCTGGCGACGAATATCACGTGCAAAAAGCGATGCGCAGCGCCTCCGAACGGAGCGGCGGCGGCAATTGTGCATTGCACAATTGGCGGCAAAGGCGCATCTGTCCCCCCAAGGTGCCCGCGGGATGAGGCGCCGGAACGTTCGTCGCGTGAGGTTGTCGATGCTTTACCATGCCTACGAGCTGCAGCGCAGCTGGATGTCGAGCGCCAGTGCGCTGGCCTCGATCAGCGCCGGAATGCTCTCCAACCCCGCCAACCCGCTCGGCGCTTTGGGCATGGGTCCGATGGTCGCGGGCGCGCTCGACGTGTTCGCCCACGCCACCGCGCATTACGGCAAGCCCGATTTCGGCATCGCAAGCGTCGATATCGACGGCAAACCCCATGCCGTGGTGGAATCGACCGTGATGAAGCGCCCCTTCGGCGATCTTCTCCGCTTCCGCGTCGAGGTCACCCCGGCCAACCGCCCGCGCCTGCTGATCGTCGCCCCAATGAGCGGGCATTACGCCACGCTGCTGCGCGGCACGGTGGAGCGGATGCTGGAATCGGCCGAGGTGTTCATCACCGATTGGGCCGATGCCAAGATGGTGCCGCAGAGCGCGGGCAAGTTCGATCTCGATGACTATATCGATTACCTGATCGACTTCGCCGAGCACGTCCACGCCGAGGCCGGCGGGCAGCGCATCCACATGATGGCGGTGTGCCAGCCGAGCGTCCCCGCCTTCGCTGCGACGGCGCTGATGAACCTCCACAAGTCGCCTGCGACCCCCGCCACGCTGACCATGATGGGCGGGCCGATCGACACCCGCGAATGCCCCACCGTGGTCAACAACATGGCGATGCAGCGCCCGATCGCGTGGTTCCGCCAGAGCGTGATCGCGACCGTGCCGATGAAGTATCCGGGCAGCGGACGGCGGGTCTATCCCGGCTTCATGCAGCTGTCAGCCTTCATGAGCATGAACCTCTCGAGCCACATGATGAGCCATTACGAGATGTTCAAACACCTCACCGTGGGCGACGAGGCGAGCGCGCAGGCGACCAAGGATTTCTACGACGAATACCGCTCGGTGTGCGACATGACCGCCGAATTCTACCTCCAGACGGTGGAAGAGGTGTTCCAGAAGCACTCGATCCCCAAGGGCGAGTTCCGGCACAAGGGCGAGCTGGTCGACATCACCCAGATCACCGACACCGCACTGCTGGCGATCGAGGGCGAGCGCGACGATATCTCGGGCCTCGGCCAGACCCGCGCGGCGCTGACTCTCACCCCCAACCTCGCCGAGGCGAAGAAGCGCTATTACATGGCCGAAGGCGCGGGCCATTACGGCATCTTCAACGGCAGCCGCTGGCGGAACAAGGTCGCCCCCGTGGTGGAAGAATGGATCGCCGCGCATAGCGGGTGATGGGCGGCAGGCGCTGCGGCAGCTATTGCGCATCCCGTTGCGAAAGCTGCCATTCGGCTGGCGACGCCCTTGCGGTCAATTTACTGCTGTGCAAACCTTAGCGAAATCAGGCGCATCGGACGAGGTAGGTAGTTGGCATTTCAACCTTTCGGATTCCGTTTCGAAATCTCCTCAAGCCTGCCCACGGCGAAGGCGAAGGCCGCAATCCGGTCGAAAAAAACAAGCATATTCGATGCCAAGAACGGCGCGCGCGGCTGGATCGCTGGGCCTTTCATCTGCCTTTGGTTCAGTGCTTTTGACCGCTACGGACCGATGTTGTTCGGGCTGATCTCTGCCGACAACTTTGGAACGCGGGTGCGCGGCAGGGCGGGGTCAGACCTGAACGGGGTTCTGATGTTCACGTTGCTGATCCCGTTGATGGCTTGGGTTGTCTATAAGATGATCTCCGAAGGTCAGGCGACTGGTCGGCAACTTGTCGTAATCGGGCTGGTGTTCTTGGTCGGCGGACCCCTCATTTATTGGTCGGCCCATCGGGAACGGAAGGATGCCGAACCGCTTGTTCGGTTCCTGCGCAAGACGCTTGCCTAACCGGACACCCGCTCCAAACCGGCAGCAGGCGCTCGAAATATTCAGCAGGGCTTGGGGCTAGTCTTGAACGGCACCTCCATTGACGGCCCGATGACAGCCGAAGCGATCCAAAGTGCGTTCATGCGGGTAGGCAATGGAGACTTCCTGATCGTAGAGTTAGGCCCTCAAGATTACCTGCAAACCGGTTGCCAAGATGGAGGATACATCTTGGAGATTCGTAAAGGCGGGCCCGGCAAGCACTACCGAGCCATCCGAAATGAGCGGGCGATTGATGGCAACGCGACGACGAACGACACCTTCAGTTACGAGGAAGTGCTGGCCGCAATGGAACTATACGCCGTCGGCGAAGCCCTTCCGGGCTTCCTGCGATTGGAGCCTATGAAACTGGATAACTGAACGACCGTTTTCCGCCCAACTGCGGTCATTTAAGGCCAAACGTCGGTTGCCACAAAGCTAACGCCCCGCCCCTACCCCTCAACCACCTTGCGCTTTTCCAGCCACGGCAGGATCGGGAACAGCCACTGTTCGCGGATCGACAGGCGCTTGCGTTCGTCCTGGCCGACGATCGCGCTCTCGCCGTCCTTGTAGGTGCCGAACACGCGGTCCCAGAAAATCACCGAATTGCCGTAGTTGCAGCGCGTGTCTTCATAGCTCGTTGCGGTGTGGTGCAGGCTGTGGTTGCGGATGGTGGTGAAGAAGAACCCGTACCAGATCGGCGGATCGGCCTTCACATTGGCGTGGGCATAGGTGGCGATCACTCCGCCGGTCGTGATGGCGGCGAACAGCGCATTGAAATCAACGTCGAGCAGCGCCAGCACGCCGAGGCTGATCAGGAACAGCTCGATCGGATTGCCGATGAAGCCCTTCATCGCGTTCAGCTGCGTGATGTGGTGATGCGGCGCGTGGGTCAGCCACAGGGGCGTCCAGTTGTGCATCGCGCGGTGCATCCAGTACTGGCCGAATTCGAAGGTGAATAGCACCACCACCACCTGCACGAGGAAGGGGCTGGCCTCGAGCCACGGGGTGGCGATGCCGAGCTCGGCCTTCAGATCGCGCAGCGGCGAGTTGATCAGGGTGTCGCTGAGAAAGCCGATCACACCGTAGCCGAAGGCGACATAGAACACGTCGGTCGCCAGTTCGCGGCGGTTGATGCGCCAGCCTTCGTGACGTTCGAACACCAGCTCGAGCAACTGCACGAAAGCAATCACCGCAAGGCCGACGATCATGATGGTCCACGGCGCCTCGACCCAGGCTTGCGGGGCAAAGGCCCAGAAGGCGACCACCGCAGCGACGGTGGCGGGAGGGAGCAGGTTGACGAGACTCTGTTTCACCGGATCATCCCCTGTCAGGTGTTGGCAGGCCACCCCTGAATGGCCCCGCGCCGCGCGAAAATACGCCATCTGGCGCAGTTGGTCGAGAGGGGCGGCGGTCAGCCGAGGTCGGCCAGCACGAAGGATGCGGCGACCGCCAGCATGACCAAAGCGAACCCTCGCCGCGCCCACTTGGTCCGGCGCGGATCGGAAAGCCAGCCGTGCGCCCGCGCGCCTGCCAGCACCAGCGCGATATGGATCACCGTGGCGATCACCGCGCTGACCACCGCCAGCACCAGCGCATCGGCCAGGCTCAGCGTCGCCCCGTTCAGGAATTCCGGGGCAACCACCACGAAGAAGATATAGGCCTTGGGGTTGAGCAGGTTGAGCAGCGCGCCGGTCAGAAAGGACCGCCTCGGCACCGTGTCGGCCATATCGGTGGTCACCGCGATCCCGTCACCCCGGTCCGATCCCCGCCAGGTCTGGACCGCGAGGAACACCATCATCGCCGCGCCCGCCCATTGCAGGCCGCGCAGCAGTTCGGGAACCATCTGCAGCAGCGTGGCAAGGCCAAGCGCGGCGAGCACGCCGTTGACCAATAGCCCCAGCGCCACCCCCGCCACCGCCGCCATTCCGGCGCGGCGCCCCTCGGTCGCGGCGAGGCCCGACAGCCACGCCATATTGGGGCCGGGCGTCAGCTCGATCAGCAGAACGGCAAGGGCAAAGCCGACAAGATCCACGGCAGCGGACACCTCAGGTTGCGGGATGCGCCAAGCCTAGCGCAGGTGCGGACCAAGTCCAGCCGCGCGGGTACCGGGCAAACAAAACGGCGCGGAAGTCGTCCCCCGCGCCGCTTCGTATTCTGTGCTGTTCCGATGAAATCAGAACACCTCGAACAGCCCGGCCGCGCCCATGCCGCCGCCGACGCACATGGTCACGACAACATACTTCGCACCGCGACGCTTGCCTTCGATCAGCGCGTGGCCGGTGCAGCGCGCGCCGGTCATGCCGTAGGGGTGGCCGATCGAGATCGAGCCGCCGCTGACGTTGAGGATGTCGTTATCGATGCCGAGCTGGTCGCGGCAGTAGAGCACCTGCACCGCGAAGGCTTCGTTCAGTTCCCACAGGCCGATGTCGTCCATCTTGAGGCCGGTCTGCTTGAGCAGCTTGGGGATCGCGAAGACCGGGCCGATGCCCATCTCGTCAGGCTCGGTCCCGGCGACCGCCATGCCGACATAGCGGCCAAGCGGCTGAAGCCCGCGCTGTTCGGCAAGCTTGGCTTCCATCAGCACCGCGGCGGACGAGCCGTCCGACAGCTGCGAAGCGTTGCCGGCGGTGATGTTCATGCCCGGGCCCATCACAGGGTTGAGGCTCTGGAGACCTTCGAGCGTGGTTTCGGGACGGTTGCCCTCGTCCTTGGTGACGGTGATTTCCTTCTGCGAGACTTCCTTCGTCTCCTTGTCGACCACATTCATGGTGACGGTGACGGGGACGATTTCCGCATCCAGACGGCCCTCGGCCTGCGCCTGCGCGGTGCGCATCTGCGACTGGTAGGCGTATTCGTCCTGCGCTTCGCGGCTGATGTTGTAGCGCTTGGCGACCGTCTCGGCGGTGCCGAGCATCGGCATGTAGACGTCCTTGTGCATCGCGATCAGAGAGCGGTCGGGCGACACGCGCATTTCGGGCGTCTGCACCATCGAGATCGAATCCTGACCGCCACCGACGACGATATCCATGTTGTCGACAATGATCTGCTTGGCAGCAGTGGCGATCGCCATCAGGCCCGAGGAGCACTGGCGGTCGATGGTCTGGGCCGAAACGCCCACCGGACAACCGGCGCGCAGCGCGACCTGGCGGGCGATGTTGCCGGCCTGAGTGCCCTGCGTGAGCACCGCGCCCCACACCACATCGTCGATCTGGCCGGCTTCGATGCCGGCACGCTCGATTGCGGGAGCCAGCGACAGCGCGCCAAGGGTCGCACCGGGGGTAGCGTTGAAGGCGCCCTTGTAAGCGCGCCCGATCGGCGTGCGGGCGGTGGAAACGATGACGGCGTCACGTGCCATGAGAGGGGTATCCTTGTGTTCAGGGGTTGAGCCCCCGCGCGAGCAGGGGCCCGGTCATTTCCGGTTTGCCGCGAGGGCGATCAGCAGAAGTAGAGCGTCATCCACTCGCAGATCAGGGCGGGCTTGTCTTCGCCTTCGATCTCGATGGTGATCTCGACCGTCTGCTGCCACTGGCCGGGGCGCTTCTCTTCCATTTCGACCAGCTTCCACTGGCCGCGGATGCGCTTGCCCGAGCGGACGGGGGCGATGAAGCGGGTCTTGTTGCCGCCGTAGTTGACCGCCATCTTGATCCCGTCGACGCGCGGCATATCGCTGTTGGCCGAGAGATAGGGGATCATCGACAGCGTGAGGAAGCCGTGGGCAATGGTGCCGCCGAATGGCGTCATCTTGGCCATTTCCTCGTTCACGTGGATGAACTGGTGGTCACCGGTCGCATCGGCGAACTGGTTGATGCGCTCCTGGCTCATCTCGACCCATTCGCTGGTGGCAAAATGTTCACCGACCTTGGCGGCGATTTCCTGGGGGGTCATCGGGTTCCTCCTCCTTGTTTCGCGCTGGCGGAATCCCGTGTCCGCCGCGCTGTTGCGCCGGGCTTCATGGCGCATCGAAAGAGGGAGCGCAACGCCCCAGCAGTGCGGCGCGCTATGCCGTTACGGCACTGCCGAGCTTGCCGGGGGCTGGCTGGCTGCGCGGGGCGCTGAGCGCGAGCGCACGGCGGGCCGAATCGATCCGCTGGCAGTAGGAATGGAGCCCGATCTGCAGGCCCACCAGCATCAGCATCACCGGCTGATAGGCGATCCCCTGGAATAGCGCCCCGACAAGATAGATCAGCGCCCCCATCTGTAATGCGGCCGCAAACGGCGCGATCCAGCGTTCGGCCTCGTCCTCGCGGGAGCGCCATCGGCGCTGGATGCGCTCCATCTGCCACAGGCCGAGCGCGTGCAGCGAAAGCCAGATGATCAGACCCGGCCAGCCCTGTTCGCCGAGCATCTCGAAGATCGAGGAGTGGAACGCGCGGCCTTCATCGACCACTTCCTGATAGGTCACGCTGGTGGTGTTTCCGTCCACCTGCTTGACCGGCATGACATAGGAGAAGCGGTTCGAGCGGTAGGCATCGAACCCGCCGCCAAATGGCTTGCTCGCGACGTAATCGAGCGTCCATTCCCAAACCGCCACACGGGTCGATGCGCTTTCATCGCCGCCCGGCTCGGCAATCGTCGCCATGCGTTCGTAATAGCTCTGCGGCAGGAACGGCAGCGCGGCGAGGCCGAGCGCCCCTGCGCCGACGATGAACAACAGGCGCCGCTTGGTGTAGCGCAGCATCAGCACGCCCAGTGCGGCAATGCAGAGGAGGCCAGTTCGCGCCTCGGTACCGATCGGCACCAGCAGACAGGCGAAAGTCAGCGCGGCGGCGAAGGCTGTCACCATCCAGTGCGGGCGGAAGAGCGTGCCGTGGCGGACGAACCACCAGATCAGCGGGATCAGCCCGATCGCCACCGTCGCAAGGGTCGAGCTTTCGTAAATGCCGCTGTTGTCGTTGACGAAGAACTTGAGATTTTCATACCCGCCGCCGCCCAGCACGGTCTTCATCCCCGTGCCGATCACGATGGTCGAAACCGACAGCAGCAGCGCCAGCGCCAGCGCCTCGATCCGCACGCGGGTGGTGAGGGTCAACGGCAGGAAGATCGCGAACAGCAGCGCCTTCCACACCCAGTCCCACTTGACCGCGGCATCGACGGGGAAATCGGCATGGCCGGTGCTCCACCAGCAATAGACCAGCAGCAGCGCGAGCAATCCCTGCCGCGCCGTCAGCCGCGCGCCGCGCTTGCGATCGAACGCCAGCCACCCGCCGAACGCCGCCGCAAAGGCGATCAGCGACAGCGGGATCGAGGTGATAATCGCATAGCCGATCCGCTGGGGCGCAAGGATGTCGATATAGACATAGAGCAGCACCCACAGGAACGGGCGCCGGAGGCCGAGCACCAGCACGTATCCGATGAAGGCAAGGAACGCCAAATCAAGCATTTTTGTGCGCTACCGCTTCGCTACTTGAGCGCGCCTTTGCCTGCGCTACCGCCTCGCCACTTGAACGCGCAGGATCATCATCGGCGTGCTCTCCATCCTCACTGCGCGCACGGCGAGCGGCACTGCGCGCGGCGGCGCCGGCCGATTTGCGGTTGTCCTCGGCCTCCTGCCTGAGGCTCTCTAGCAGCGGATCGGTATCGAGCGCATCGCGCATCACCAGCCGCAGCAGCGCGATGGCCAGAAGGCCATGGCCGAGGGCAAGCGCGAAATAGTCGATCATCTCTCAGGGCTCCGGGCCGGAGGGGCCATGTCGCTTTTACCGCAGGGCAGTTGACGGCGCGTTAAGCACATCTGCGCTAGCCTGCGTGCCATGACCCGGGTGCTGCACGTTCTCGACCATTCGCTCCCGCTGCACAGCGGCTACACCTTCCGCACCCGCGCGATCATGCGCGCGCAAGGGGCGCTGGGGCTGGAGGTGCGCGGAATCACCGGCCAGCGGCACAATCTTGAAGCCGCAGACAACGGCGCGGCGGAAGTGGTCGATGGTCTTGCCTTCCATCGCACGCTCGGACATCCGTCCGGCCCGCCCGCTATGCGCGAACTGGGCGAAATCGCCGCGCTGACCCGTGCCATTCGCAAACTGGCCAAGGAATGGCGACCCGATGTCATCCACGCCCATTCGCCGGCCCTGTGCGGCGCTGCGGCGGTCCGCGCGGCGCGCGCGCTGGGGGTGCCGTTCGTCTACGAGATCCGCGCCTTCTGGGAAGATGCGGCAGTCGGCAACCTGACCGGCACCGAAGACAGCGTGAAATATCGCCTGACCCGCGCGCTCGAAACCCGCGTGGCGCGGCAGGCCGATGCCCTCTTCACCATCTGCGAGGGGCTCAAGACCGATCTGGCGGCGCGCGGCATTGCGCCGGGCCGGATCGGGGTGATGCCCAACGGCGTCGATCTCGGCCTGTTCGGCGCGCCGCCGCCGCGCGATGCGGCGCTGGCAAGCGAACTCGGGATCGCGAACGGGGCACCGGTGATCGGCTATATCGGCAGCTTCTATGCCTATGAGGGCGTCGATGATCTGATCGCGGCGATGCCGCTGCTCCGGCAATCGCACCCCGACGCGCGGTTGCTGCTGGTCGGCGCGGGGCCGATGGAGACGGCATGGCGTCACGCCGCCGCTGCGCTGCCCGATCCCGATGCCGTGATTTTCACCGGCCGCGTGCCGCACACCGAGGTCGAGCGTTACTATTCGCTGGTCGATGTGCTCGCCTATCCGCGCAAGGCACAGCGGCTCACCGATCTGGTCACGCCATTGAAGCCGCTCGAGGCGATGGCGCAGCAGCGGTTGGTCGCTGCCTCCAGCGTCGGCGGGCACCGTGAGCTGATCAGCGACGGCGATACCGGCACGCTGTTTGCCCCCGATGATCCTGCCGCCTGCGCTGCGGCGCTCGCCCGGCTGCTCGATGACCGCGACAGCTGGGACGCGATGCGCGCCCGCGCCGCCGCCCATGTCCGCGCCCGCCACGACTGGGCCAGAAACGCGCGTGATTATCTGTCTGTTTACCACCTCTTGCTAGCCCGTCAGCCAAGCAAGAGTACGCCGGACACGGCGGCGATCACCTCAACAGCGGGATAGCGGGCACATGACTTCGGGGCAGCAGGACGAGACCGGGACGCGCACAGAGCGCAAGACGCGCAAGCGGCGCTCGCGCTCGCTGACCGCACACCGCGCCTTCGCGCCGATGCTGGGCCTGTGGGGCGCGGCGCTGGCCGGGCTTTCGGCAATGGTGCTGCCCGCCGCCCTGTTTGCGCCGCTTGCGGCCATGATCGCCGACCTTGCCGGTGCATCGCTGCCGCTGGTGGCGGTGAAGGCCGCGACCGCTGGACTGGCCGCGCTGCTGCTCGGCGGCGTGCTCTATGCCATCGCCCGCCGCCCGTCGCGCGCCGCGCGCTCGGACCAGGACGAGGCCGCACAGATCATCGCTGCCGCCGGCCGCCGGATCCGCCCGATCGATCCCCAGCGCGAACTGGGCAGCGCGAGCCTCGATACGCCGGTCACGGATATTCCCTTCGCAGCGATGCGCGAAGACGAGCTTGTGGTTCCCGTGATCGACGAACCGGCGGCTGTGCCGCAGGAACTCGAACTCGCCGAATTTGCCGCCATGCCCGGTCGCAACGCGGTGTGGGTGGTCGAGGATGTGGTGTCTGACGATCTGCCCGCCGAATCGGTGGTGGAGACGCCGACCGAATCGTCCATTGAGCACGACCCGTCCCCCGTTTCAGAGCCGGTCGCCTTGGCTCCCGCCTCCGAACCGCGCCCAGCCTACCGGCGCGACACCCTTATCGCGCCGCCCGGTGCCGCCGCGCTGGCGCAGCTGCGCGCCCAGCCGCCCGAACAGCTCAGCCTCATCCAGATGGTCGAGCGTTTTGCCGGCGCGCTCTACGAACACCGCACCGCACCGCCGGGACGGGCCATGTCGGCGCAAGACCTTGCAGCCCGCGAGGCGGCCCTGACCGAGGCCCTCAAGGCGCTCGCCGCGCTGAGCGATGGCAGCACCGCCAATGGCGGCGATACCTCGCAGGACGAGCCGCTGCGGACAGCGCTCGGCCGGTTGCAGGAGGTGGGCGGTCTGCGCGGGGCGGCCTGACCCCAGCCGGTCAATAACGCAAAAGCTGCAACCGAACCGGGCAGCTGGTGTGCGCGGCGCAATCTAATGATAGTTTGAATAGGTCTGCGAGAAATAATACTTCGCGCAAACCCATTGCCAAACCCGCTTCCTGTCGGCATGAGGGGCCCGAAAACGGGCAAGAGCGGGCCTGAAAGATCCGCCGCGCCCGCGTGACCTGCCGTCCGGCGTGTTCCCTGCATGAGCGATCATGTCCGCAGGGTGCGCGCCTGTCGGCATCTTACAGATCGGACGAATACATGGGATACCCCTCCTCCCAGGGTCTCTACGACCCCGCCAACGAGCATGACGCCTGCGGCGTCGGCATGGTCGCGCACATCAAGGGAGAGAAAAGTCACGCGATCATCGCGCAGGCGCTGGAGATTCTCGAAAAGCTCGATCACCGCGGCGCGGTGGGCGCCGATCCGCTGCTGGGTGACGGCGCGGGCATCCTGATCCAGATCCCCGATCCGCTGATTCGCGCCTGGGCCGAAGCGCAGGGCCACGCTCTGCCGCAGCCGGGCGAATATGCCGTCGGCATGTGCTTCCTCCCGCAGGACGAGGCCGCGCGCGCCTTCGTCAAGGAGCGGATGGAAGCCTTCACCGCGAAGGAAGGCCAGAACTTCATCGGCTGGCGCGAAGTGCCGACCACGATGGACGGCCTCGGCGCAGCGGTGATCGCGTCCATGCCGGTGATCGAAATGGCGGTGATCGGGCGCGGGGCGAACTGCGCTGATCAGGACGCCTTCGAGCGCAAGCTGCTGACGATCCGCAAGCAGGTGCAGAACCCGCTCGCCCAGCTCGCCGCCAAGCACGGCCTGCCGGATGTGACCGAAACCTACATCCCCAGCTTCTCGACCCGCACGCTGGTCTACAAGGGCCTGCTGCTGGCGACACAGGTGGGCAGCTTCTACGACGATCTGCGCGATCCGGCCTGCGTCTCGGCGCTCGGCCTCGTCCACCAGCGCTTCTCGACCAACACCTTCCCCAGCTGGCGGCTCGCGCACCCGTTCCGCTTCATCGCCCACAACGGCGAGATCAACACGGTGCGCGGCAACGTCAACTGGATGAACGCACGCCGCCGCACGATGGAAAGCGAGCTGCTCGGCCCCGATCTCGACAAGATGTGGCCGATCATCCCGCACGGGCAATCGGACACGGCCTGCCTGGACAACGCATTGGAACTGCTGATCGCGGGCGGATACAGCCTCGCGCACGCGATGATGATGCTGATCCCGGAAGCCTGGGCCGGCAATGCGCTGATGAGCCCCGAACGGCGGGCGTTCTACGAATATCACGCCGCGCTGATGGAGCCATGGGACGGCCCGGCATCGGTGTGCTTCACCGATGGCCGCCAGATCGGCGCAACGCTGGATCGCAACGGCCTGCGTCCGGCGCGCTTCTGCGTGACCAAGGACGACATCGTCTGCCTTGCTTCGGAAAGCGGTGTGCTGCCGTTCGCCGAGGAAGATATCGTCCGCAAGTGGCGGCTCCAGCCGGGCAAGATGCTGCTGATCGATCTAGAACAGGGTCGCATCATCGAGGATGACGAGCTCAAGGCCGATCTCGCCAATGCCGAGCCTTACGAAACCTGGCTGAAGCAGGCGCAGTACAAGCTCGAGGACATCACCGATATCGTCCCCGAACTCGCCGCGATCCCGGCGGAAGAAACCACGCTGCTCCAGCGCCAGCAGGCGTTCGGCTATACGCAGGAAGACATCAGCCGCTTCCTCGAACCAATGGCGGTCGATGGCGATGATCCGGTCGGCTCGATGGGCACCGACACGCCGATTGCGGTGCTGAGCAACCGCGCGCGACTGCTCTACGACTATTTCAAGCAGAACTTCGCGCAGGTCACCAACCCGCCGATCGATCCGATCCGCGAAGAGCTGGTGATGAGCCTGACCAGCATGATCGGCCCGCGTCCGAACCTGCTGGGCCGCGATGCGGGCACGCACAAGCGCCTCGAAGTCGATCAGCCGATCCTGACCAACGAGGATCTCGCCAAGATCCGTTCGGTGGAAGAGGCGCTCGACGGCGCGTTCCGCTGCGCCACGATTGACATCACCTGGGATGCCAGCACCGGGGCCGATGGCCTCGCGATGGCGATCAAGGAAATGTGCTGGGCCGCGACCGAAGCGGTGCTGCAGGATCACAACATCCTCGTGCTGTCCGACCGCTCGCAGAGCGAGGCGCGCGTGCCGATGCCGGCGCTGCTCGCCACCGCAGCGGTGCATCACCACCTCGTGCGGCAGGGCCTGCGGATGCAGACCGGCCTCGTGGTCGAAACCGGCGAGGCGCGCGAAGTGCACCACTTCTGCGTGCTGGCAGGTTACGGCGCGGAAGCGATCAACCCCTACCTCGCGTTCGAGACGATCGAGGCGCTGCGCGCCAAGCGTCACCCCGAAATGCCCGCCTACAAGGTGCAGCAGAACTACATCAAGGGCGTGGGCAAGGGCATCCGCAAGGTCATGTCCAAGATGGGCATTTCGACCTACCAGTCCTATTGCGGGGCGCAGATCTTCGACGCGGTCGGCCTGTCGAGCGCCTTCGTCGAGCAGTTCTTCACCGGAACTGCCACGACCATCGAAGGCATCGGCCTTGCCGAAGTCGCCGAGGAAGCCCTGCGCCGCCACGGTCAGGCTTACGGCGACAACCCGCTGTATGACGGGATGCTCGATGTCGGCGGGATCTACCAGTATCGCCTGCGCGGCGAAGAGCACGCCTGGACCCCGCAGAACGTAGCCCAGCTCCAGCACGCGGTGCGCGGCAATGACCCGAAGAATTACGAGGAATTCGCCAAGTCGATCAACGAGCAGTCCGAACGGCTGCTGACGATCCGCGGGCTGCTGGAGTTCAAGAAGGCCGAAAAGCCGATCCCGCTCGAGGAAGTCGAACCGGCGGCGGAAATCGTGAAGCGCTTCTCGACCGGCGCGATGAGCCTCGGCTCGATCAGCCACGAAGCGCACTCGACGATGGCGATCGCGATGAACCGCATTGGCGGGCGTTCGAACACCGGCGAGGGCGGGGAAGAGCCGTTCCGCTTCAAGCCGCTCGCCAATGGCGATTCGATGCGCAGCCGGATCAAGCAGGTCGCTTCGGGCCGGTTCGGCGTGACCACCGAATACCTCGTCAATTCGGACGACATCCAGATCAAGATGGCGCAGGGCGCAAAGCCCGGCGAGGGCGGCCAGCTGCCCGGGCACAAGGTCGACAAGCGCATCGGCGCGGTCCGCCATTCGACCCCGGGGGTGGGCCTCATCAGCCCGCCGCCGCACCACGATATCTATTCGATCGAAGACCTGGCGCAGCTGATCCACGATCTCAAGAACGTGAACCCGGTGGCGCGCATCTCGGTCAAGCTGGTGTCGGAAGTGGGCGTCGGCACGGTTGCGGCGGGCGTGTCCAAGGCGCGCGCCGATCACGTGACGATTGCGGGCTATGACGGCGGGACCGGCGCTTCGCCGCTGACCTCGCTGACCCACGCGGGTTCGCCGTGGGAGATTGGCCTTGCCGAAACCCAGCAGACCCTGCTGCTCAACGATCTTCGCTCGCGCATTGCGGTGCAGGTGGACGGCGGCCTCAGGACGGGCCGCGACGTTGCCATCGGCGCGCTGCTTGGCGCGGACGAGTTCGGCTTTGCCACCGCCCCGCTGATTGCGGCGGGCTGCATCATGATGAGGAAGTGCCATCTCAACACCTGCCCCGTCGGCGTGGCGACGCAGGACCCGGTGCTGCGCGCGCGCTTCACCGGCCAGCCGGAGCACGTGGTCAACTACATGTTCTTCGTCGCCGAAGAACTGCGGGCGATCATGGCCGAGATGGGCTTCCGCACGGTCGCCGAGATGGTGGGCCGGGTCGACCGGCTCGACACCCGCCGGATGGAGCGCCACTGGAAGGCCCGCGGCATCGATCTCAGCCGAATCCTCCACCAGGTGCCGCTCAAGGACGGGGCCAGCTTGCGGAACATCGCGACGCAGGACCACGGCCTCGACGGCGCGCTCGACAACAAGCTGATCGCCGATTGCCGCACCGCCATCGACACCAAGCAGCCGGTGCAGCTCGCCTACGAGGTGCGCAACGTCAACCGCACGGTCGGCGCGATGCTCTCGGGCGAGATCGCCAAGGCGCACGGCCATGAAGGCCTGCCGACCGACACGATCCGCATCAACCTGACCGGCGTTGCGGGCCAGAGCTTCGGCGCGTGGCTTGCCCACGGCGTGACGCTCGATCTGGTCGGCGATGCCAACGACTATGTCGGCAAGGGGCTTTCCGGGGGTCGCATCATCGTGCGCCAGCCGGCCGAAGCCCCGCGCGCGGCGCAGGACAACATCATCGTCGGCAACACGGTGATGTACGGCGCCATCGCGGGCGAGGCGTACTTCAACGGTGTTGCCGGTGAACGCTTCGCGGTCCGCAACTCGGGCGCGATCGCGGTGGTCGAAGGCACCGGGGATCACGGCTGCGAATACATGACCGGCGGCGTGGTGGTCGTGCTCGGCAAGACCGGGCGCAACTTCGCAGCCGGCATGAGCGGCGGGGTCGCCTATGTCTATGACCCCGATGGCGCGTTCAAGGATCTCGTCAACCACGCGCAGGTCGATCTGCTGCCGATCGCCGCCGGGCCGGACGCGGAAGAAGGCACGGGCCGCCCGTCGCAGCGTCCGCGCAGCGTCAACGACTTCGGCATGGGCGACATGCTGCGCCACGATGCCGAGCGGCTGCGCATTCTGGTCGAACGCCACCAACTCCACACCGGCAGCAAGCTGGCGGGCGACCTGCTGGCAGACTGGGACGCGGCACTTGGGCACTTCGTCAAGGTGATGCCGCGCGACTATGCCGCCGCGCTCAAACGGCTCGAGGCGGAACGGCTTGAGGCCGAAAGCGTCGCAGCGGAATAAGATTCAGGAACGAGACAAGCACATGGGCAAGGAAACCGGATTTCTCGAGCTGGACCGCCGCGAGCGGGACTACCTCGATCCGAAAGAGCGGCTGAAAAACTACCGCGAATTCGTCATCCAGCCGGATGACAGCACGCTTGGCGCGCAGGCCTCGCGCTGCATGAACTGCGGCATTCCCTACTGCCATAACGGCTGTCCGGTGAACAACCTGATCCCGGACTGGAACCACCTCGTCTACGAAGCGGACTGGAAGCGGGCGCTGACCATGCTCCATTCCACCAACAACTTCCCGGAGTTTACCGGCCGCATCTGCCCCGCCCCGTGCGAGGCGGCGTGCACCCTCAACATCATCGACCAGCCGGTCACCATCAAATCGATCGAATGCGCCATCGTCGATCGCGGGTGGAAGGAAGGCTGGATCACGCCGCAGGTGCCCGAAACGAAGACCGGCAAGTCGGTGGCCGTGGTTGGCTCCGGCCCGGCGGGCATGGCCTGCGCGCAGCAACTCGCGCGTGCCGGCCACTCGGTCACGGTGTTCGAAAAGTCGGACCGCGTCGGCGGGCTGCTGCGTTACGGCATCCCCGACTTCAAGATGGAAAAGCACCTCATCAACCGCCGCTGCCAGCAGATGGAAGCGGAAGGCGTGACGTTCAAAACCTCGAAGGAGGTCGGCGTCGACATCTCGTTCCAGTCATTGAAGGAAAACTTCGATGCGGTGGTGCTGGCAGGCGGCGCGGAAGATGCGCGCCAGCTGGCGATCCCCGGTGCGGAAATGCCCGGCGTGCGCCTCGCGATGGAATTCCTCACGCAGCAGAACAAGCGCGTTGCCGGCGATGATGAACTGCGCGCCGCGCCGCGCGGTTCGCTGCTCGCCACCGGCAAGCACGTGGTCGTGCTCGGCGGCGGGGATACCGGGAGCGACTGTGTCGGCACCTCGAACCGGCAGGGTGCGAAGAGCGTCACCCAGCTCGAAATCATGCCCAAGCCGCCCGAAAAGGAAGACAAGGCGCTGACCTGGCCCGATTGGCCGATGAAGCTGCGCACCTCGTCGAGCCACCAGGAAGGCGTGGAGCGCGACTGGGCCGTGCTCGCCAAGCGCGTGATCGGCGATGGCGAGGCGGTGACCGGCCTCGAATGCGTGCGCGTCGAATGGAAGGGCGGCCAGATGCAGGAGATCGAAGGCAGCACCTTCACGATCCCCGCCGATCTGATCCTGCTGGCGATGGGCTTTGTCGGGCCGAAAAAGGCAGGGCTGCTCGAACAGGCGGGCGTGGCGCTCGATGTGCGCAGCAATGTCGCGGCGAATACCGAGGCCTATGCCACCAGCGAGCCGAACGTCTTTGCCTGCGGCGACATGCGGCGCGGGCAGAGCCTGGTCGTCTGGGCGATCCGCGAAGGCCGCCAATGCGCGCGCAGCGTGGATGAGGCGCTGATGGGGGTTTCCGAACTCCCGCGCTGAACGAACAAGGGGCGCCCGTTACCGGACGCCCCTTATCTCGATCAGAACGCGTCGATCGTGATCATTGCGCCCACGCCGTAATCGGGCGCGCCGTCGGTAAAGCCGGCCGATCCGTAGAGCGTGAAGTTGAGCGACCTCGACAGCGGCGTGCTGAACGCGCCGAAGACTTCGCGGCTGTCTTCCACCAATGGGTTGGGCGACTGGCGCCAGTCATAGGATGCCAGCACCACCGACTTGCCAAGCGCCGCGCTCGCCCCGACCGAGGCGAACCAGACATTGTCGAGCGCGATAGTGTCGGGATCGCCCATAAAGCGGTAACCCGCCTGGGCGAAAGGCGTGATCATCCCGAAGGTGCGCGACACTTCGCCCGACAGGCTGACGTCGGTCTTGCCGGTGCCGAGGCCGTTCTCGGCGGTGGGCAGCTTGACCCGCGCGCCGAAATCAAGACCGAGGCCAAAGCGGTCTTCGGGAATGGCGTAGTTCGCGCCCAGCGTCAGATCGCCGATCCCGCTGCGGGTGGTGACCGGCGTGTTGGGATCGACGATGATCGGGCCGCCATCCCCGCCCACGATGTTATCGGCGCCCTTGATCCGGATATAGGGGATGCTGGCGTTGAAGCGCAGGTCCCCGGCGGCAATCCGGGCGTTGAGCGGCACGACCATGATTTCCGTATCGATCCCGGTGCCGTAATCGCCCGAGGAGAAATCGATCCCGGTGGTCAGGCTGAGTTCGGGGCCTTCCTCCTCTTCGCTGTCCTGCGCGAAGGCAGGCTGGGCGGTGAGGATGGCGCAGGCGCCAATGGCCAGAATAATGTTCCGCATAATGCTCTCCCCCTATGCGACGAGGCGGAGCGCCCTTCAGCACCCCGCCCCGCATGTCATGACATTGGCTGATTAGCCGCCGCGGCCCGGACGGGCATTACGGACGGTGTCGCGGATGGTCTGCGCCTGTTCGCGTGCCTGGTTGGCGGCAGCACGGGCTTCGGCAGCAACCTGACGGCTGTCCGCAGCTGCAGCGCGCGCCTCGGCACCGAATTCACGGCCCGCACGCGCGGCACGCAGGTCAGCGACAGCGCCGGTGTTGTCCTTCACACCGGCATTGTCGGCACCGCCGCCAGCAACGGCTTCAGCGAGTTCGGCAGCCGAACCTTCGGCAGCGTTGGCGCGGCCGGTGGCGGCGTCTTCTTCGCTGTCTTCGGCGGCGGCTTCGGCAGCCTCTTCGGCGTCATCGTCGTCTTCGTCATCACCGCGAGCGGCGCGGCGCTCTTCGGCGCGGGCCTTGGCCTGCTCCGAAACTTCGGCGCCGATACCCTTGGTTTCGGCATCGCGCTGGCCCTTGGCGAGATCGCGGACGACCGTCCCGAAGTTGTCCTTGCCCTCGACCGGCTCTTCCTGATCCTGTGCGATCAGCGGGCTGGCGACCAGAGCCAGTGCACCCACGCCTGCAAGATACTTGAACATCTGTTCTCTCCTAGTTGTCGTTCGCCTGCGACCCGGCGGTACGTCCCCCTGTTAGGGGGGTAACTGGTGAATTCCGGATGAAGATACGTGGTGAACGTGGGCCGCGTGAATCGCTTTGCGCCCGATTGCACGGGTTGCGGGACGAACGGGCGATGATGGCGGCTTTCTACCCCTGCCCGCGCCCGCGTTCCTGCACTGCCGCGCGGCGGGCCTCGACCTGTTCGGGCGCAACGGCGCTGTTGGCCGCGCTCGACCGCTCGGCCTCGAGCGCCAGCCCATCGCCAAAGCTGGCGGCATAGCCATCGTCGATCAGCTGCTTGTAGAGCGCGAGGAAGGCGGGATCGATGCCCGCCATGTCGCCTGCCAGCTTGCGGGCCAGCGGCAGCAGCTCCTCGGGCGCGGTCACGTGATTGACGAGGCCCCAGCGTTCCGCCGTCGACGCATCGAGGAAGTTGCCGGTGAAGGCCAGTTCCTTGGCGCGGCTGATGCCGATCATGCGGCTGAGCTTCTGCGACAGCCCCCAGCCCGGCACGATGCCGACCCGCGCGTGGGTATCGGCGAAGCGGGCATTGGTGCTGGCGATCAGGACATCGCAGGCGAGCGCCACTTCGAACCCGCCGGTGATCGCCACCCCGTTGATCGCGCCGATCACCGGCTTGCGGCAGAGCTCGATCGCCTTGACCGGATTGTCCGCCGGATCGGTGGCGTTGGCGCTGCCGAGCGCGCCGGCCTCGCTGCCCAGCTCCTTGAGATCGAGCCCGGCGGTGAAGGCCCGTTCGCCTGCGCCGGTGAGAATGACCGCGCGCACCGCATCATCCGCATCAACCTGCCGCATCACCTCCGCGAGGCGCTTTCTCAGCGCTCGGTTCAATGCGTTCATCGCCTGCGGACGGTTGAGGGTGACGGTGGCGATGCCATCGGCCACCTCGAGCAGGATCACGTCGTCGGACATCACACTCTCCAATCGATGGTGCCGCGCCCATGCTCGTCCAGAAAGGCATTGGTCTGGCTGAACGGGCGCGAGCCGAAAAAGCCGTTATGGGCCGACAGTGGGCTGGGGTGGGCAGAGGTCAGCAACAGATGGTGGGACGCGCGGCCCAAGGCGGGAACGCGGCTCGCCTTCTTCTTGGCATGGCTGCCCCACAGGATGAAGACGGTCGGCACTTCGCTCGCCGCCACCGCCGCGACGCAGGCATCGGTGATCGCATCCCACCCGCGCCCCGCATGGCTGCCGGCCTGCCCGGATTCGACCGTCAGCGTGTTGTTGAGCAGCAGCACGCCTTGGCGCGCCCACTTGCTGAGATCGCCGGTGGCAGGGCGCGGCAGGCCGAGATCGGCCTCCAGTTCCTTGTAGATGTTCACAAGGCTGGGCGGCACCTTCACCCCGTCCTGCACGGAGAAGGCAAGGCCGTGCGCCTGCCCGGGGCCGTGATAGGGATCCTGCCCGAGGATCACGCAGCGCACCTGATCTAGCGGGGTCAGCGCCAGCGCCGCCAGCCGTGTCCCGCGCGGGGGGAAGACCTGCTTGCCCGCGGCCTCTTCCGCCTTGAGCCACCCGCCCAGCCGCCGCGCCTCGGGGCTTGCGAGTGCGGGCTCGAGCACGGAGCGCCAGCTTTCTGGGATGGTTTCGGCAGTCATGACCCGCTTGTGCTACACCCCGCAGCCATCCCCACACCACTGGCCCCTTCCCCTCTTTCCCCAATCGGCGTAGGGCGTGGCCCATGGCTGTGCATTTCCACGAAGAAGATCTCCCCGCCGGCGTGCTGACCGGTTCCAGCGCCATTGCGGTCGATACCGAGACCATGGGCCTCGTCACCCCGCGTGACCGGCTGTGCGTGGTGCAATTGTCCGATGGCACGGGCGACGAACATCTGGTGCGCTTCGGCCCGAACAGCACCTATGACGCGCCCAATCTCAAGGCCGTGCTGGGTGATCCGTCGCGCCAGAAGATCTACCACTTCGCGCGCTTCGATCTGGCAGCGATCCACCATTACCTCGGCATCATGGCCGGGCCGGTGTTTTGCACCAAGATCGCCAGCAAGCTGACCCGCACCTATACCGACCGCCACGGCCTTAAGAACCTGGTCGAGGAACTGCTGGGCGAGAATATCTCCAAGCAGCAGCAATCGAGCGACTGGGGCGGCCCGGTGCTGAACGAGGCGCAGCGCGAATATGCCGCGAGCGACGTGCGTTATCTCCACCGCCTGCGCGACGAGCTGAGCGTGCGACTGGAACGCGAGGGGCGCACCCATATCGCCCAGGCCTGCTTCGACTTCCTGCCCACCCGCGCGCTGCTCGACATCGCCGGTTGGGCCGAAAGCGACATCTTCAGCCACATGTAAGGACGCCTGAGGCACACGCGCATCATGGTCCCCGCCAAACCCGCCATCGAAACCTCCGAGGCCCGCGCCCTGCGCAGCCGCCGCCAGCACTTTGCTGCGCCGGGAGGCTCGCATGACCGGCTGATCGGGGTGCTGGCGCGGGGCCTGCCGATGGCGGTGGGCGTGGTCGCCGCGCTGATGGTGATCACTCCGCTGTCCCCGCGCGGCGAAGTCAGCTTCCTGCTTGATCGCAACAAGGTCGCGCTGATCGACGAGCGCCTGTCGGTCGATAACGCGATGTATCGCGGCCGCGACAATCAGGGGCGCCCCTTCTCGCTGCTGGCAGGCGAGGCGGTGCAGCGTTCCAGCGCCGAAGGGCTGGTGCGGATGCGCGATCTGGTCGCGCAGATCCTGCTGAGCCAGGGCCCCGCGCGGCTGAGCGCCGACGGCGGCACCTATAACATCTCTGCCGATACGGTTGCGATCGACGGCGCGGTGCGGCTGACCGCGAGCGATGGCTACGCGATGGTTGCGCGCGGCGTTTCGGTCAATCTCAAGGCGCGCGAGATGCGCGGGGACAATGGCGTGTCGGGCGAAGTGCCCGCCGGCACCTTCTCCGCCCGTTCGATCCGCGCCGATCTTGCCGCACGCACGCTGACGCTTCAGGGTGATGCGCGCCTGTCGATGATCCCCGGCCAATTGAGGATGCCGTGATGCCCCAGACCGCCACCCGCGTTCCGTTCCGCCGCCTTGCCCTGGTGTGGGGGATCGGCGGCTTTGCCCTGACCGCCGCGCTGGCGGGCGGGATGACGCTCAACGCGCAGAGCATCGCCAGCCACAATTCCAGCGCGCCGGTGAACTACTCGGCCGACCGGATCGAGCTGCAGGACCGTGAAAACCGCGTGATCCTGTCGGGCAATGTCGTGATCGAGCAGGCCGGGCTGACGCTGCGTTCGGCGCGCACGCTGGTCAATTTCGACGACACCGGCTCGCTCAGCATCCAGCGTATCACCGCCACCGGCGGGGTCGAAGTCACCCGTGGTGACGAGCGCGCCAGCGGCGAAAACGCGATCTACGATTTCAACCGCCGGATCATCACCATGGCGGGCAATGTCAGCCTGCGCCGTGGTACCGATACGCTCAATGGCGGGCGGTTGGTGATCGATCTGGAGAGCGGGCTGTCGAGCGTCGATGGCAGCGCGGCGGGCGGAAGCGCCGCCGGTGCCGGGCCGGGCCGCGTGTCGGGCAGCTTCGCCGTGCCCCAGCGTGACAAGGCCAAGCCCTAAAATCTAATATGCGTTGTCGTGCCGCAGCACCATTACGGTGCGCAGCACGATGCCGATGTCGCGCAGCACCGACCAGCCGGCGATGTATTCCAGATCGGATTGCAGCCGTTCGGTGAGGTCTTTCTCTTCCTCGGTCGCGCCGCGGTGGCCGCGCACCTGTGCGAGGCCGGTCAGCCCCGGCTTGAGGCTGTGACGCTGCCAGTACTGGCGGTCGACCTCCCAGAAATACTTGTCGTTGGCGCGGCTGCCGAGGGCGTGCGGGCGCGGGCCGACGATCGACATATCGCCCATGAGCACGTTGATCAGCTGCGGCAGTTCATCAATGCTGGTGCGGCGGATGAAGGCACCGATGCGGGTGACGCGGTCATCATCGCGCGCCGTCGATTGCGCGCCCTGCGGATCGAGCTTCTCGGGCTGCATCGAGCGGAATTTGAACATGTCGAAAAACTGGTTGCCGCGCCCCAGCCGCCGCTGAACGAACAGCACCGGGCCGCCGTCCTCCAGCTTGATGAGCAAGGCGACCGCCAGCAGCAACGGAGACAGCACCAGCAGCGCCGTGCCGGCGACCGCCAGATCGAACAGCCGCTTGATGATGCGCGAGCGCAGGCCGAGCGGCCCGATCGCCACCACCAGCGTTGTGCGGTCCAGCTCTTCGTAATGATGCACCCCGACCGCGCCGAGGTTGTGCGCGGGTTCGTGGACGATCTCTCCATAGATCCCGGCGGATTTCAGCACGAAGGCCCAGTCCTGACGCCGTTCGCGCGGGCAGCTGATCACCACCCGATCCTGATTGCGCAGCAGCTTGCCCAGCCGGTCGAGCATATAGGGATCGTGGCTGGCCGGATCGAGCCCGAGCCGCGCCGCCGACACCACCTGCGCGCCCGCCAGCGGGAAGGATTTGCCGCCATCGTCGATCACCAGATGGTTGATCACCTGACCGCCCCAACGCCGCTCCACCAGCATCGCCACGAGCCGGCGCAGCGTCACCAGCGCCAGCGCCGAGAAGGCGAGCCCGATAGTGACCACCACGCGCGAGAAATCGTCGTTGGTCTTGGTGTAGAAGGCGAGGAAGTTGATCAGCGCGGCCGCCACCAGCAAGGCGACCACCGCCTTGCGCGCGGCGAAAAGCCAGTCGGACAGCGCCTGCACGCCATAGTTGCCGTTATAGAGTGCGATGGTGAAATAGATCGGCAGCAGCGCCTGCGCCGCGATCATTGCGCGCGGCTCGGCGAAGAAGCCTTCCCACAGCAGCGCAGCGAGCGCGAAGCTGAGATTGAACAGCGCTGCATCGGCCAGCAGCAACAGCATATAGGTGCGCAGCCGCCGCCGCTCGAGCGAGGGCACTGCGGTGCTCTCGACCGGCTCGATCTCAACCGGATCCAGCATCTGCGGTGTAACGCGGTTCACTTTATCCCTGACCTTTGACAGGTGCGACCCTATCAGGGGAGCTACTTAGTGGGCCTTAAAGGGAAAAGTAAATCGTTTGCCGCGCGGTATCCCGCTTTTCCAGATTGTTATCGCCTTGCGGCAAAGCGGGAAATTTCGGCAAGCTCCTGCGCCAGCAGCAGCTCGGCCGCCTGGCTGTTGGCGAGCAGGGTGCGGTGCAGCTGGGTCAGCCGTCCGATCAGCCGGTCGAGCCGGGTCTCGCGGCTGCCGCGCGCGGCGGGCAGACTCCAGCGTTCGAACTGCTGGGTGATCGCGCGCTCCTCACGGAAAAAGATGCCGAGCTGCATCTTGTCGCCCGGGCCGAGCGACTGGATGCGGCCGCCCGGGCCGATCTTCGCGGCGATCTGGGCGAGCTGCGCGGCACGCCGTTCAAGCGCGAGCGCGACGCCGACGGGGTTCAGCCCCAATTCGCGCAGCCGCCGCACCTCGCCGCCGATGCGATTGAGCTCGCCGCCCAGCACCGCGTTGACCAGCGGGGCAAAGCCATCCTCCTCGGTCGCCGCGCCGATGGCGGCGTGATCCTCGGGCGTGGCCGGGCGGGGGGACTGCGGATCGGCATCGCAATAGAGCGCGAGCTTGGTGACCTCCGACTGCGCCAGCCGCACATCAAGGCCCGCAGAGCGCGCAATGCGTTCGGCCAGATCGCCGCCGAGCCGCAGGCCCGCCGCGTCGGCCATGGCCCGCACAGCGCTCGCCACCGAGGCCAGATCGGGCGGATGAAACATCGCCACCAGCGCATCCTTGCGCTTTTCAAGCAGCTTGGCGGTGCGCGACTTGTCGGTCGCGGCAGTGGCGACCACGATCACGGGGGCCGCGGCGCCCGCGCCGGCCTCGCCGGTTTCGATCAGGATTTCGAGCGCATCATGCGCTTCGTCCCCGCTCGCGCGGACCCAGATGTGGCGGGTGCCGCCGAACAGCGAGGTCGAACGCGCCTCGTCGCCCAGCAGCGCGGGATCGCGCTTGCAATCGGCCCCGGTCAGTTCCACCCGCTCGCCCGCTTCGGGCAGGGCTGCGACCAGCCGTTCGGCGGCCGCGCTGGCTCCCGCCTCGTCGGGGCCGCAGAAGAAGAAGATGCGGGCAGACAGCGCGCCTTGCGGCAGGCCGCGCGCGAAATCGCTGTTCTTGGCCTTCACTGGCCCGCCGCGGCGCGCGTGCGGAGCGTCACCGCAACCTGCGTCGCCATCCGGTCGGCAACATCGACCGCGAGATTTTCTAGCGCCTTCTGCTCGGCGGCGATGGTGGCGTATTCGGAGCTGACCACGTCGATCCCGGCATCCGATCCGGCGGTCGCATCGAGCAGCACCGCGCCGGTCGCCAGATCGATCAGCTGGTAACGCGCGCGCAGGATGCGGCGTTCGCGGCTGATAGTGTCGTCGTTGAGCACGCCCAGCGCCTCGAGCGAATCATCGAGCCGGACGTCGAGCCGGTATTGCGGCGTTGTCTGCCCCGCCACCCCGAGCCGTGCTTCGAGTGCGTTCTTGACCAGCCAGCCGCCGCGCCCCTGGATCGCGGGAATATCGACCGCAGCGATGCCTTGCGCCACCGCCGCCTTGCTCCCGCCCGCATACATCGGCGAGAGGCCGCAGGCGCTGAGGGCCGCAGTGGCCAGCAGGGCAAAGACGATACGCATCAGGTGACGATATTCACCAAACGGTCGGGCACGACAATGACCTTGCGGATCGCCGCGCCATCAATCGAGCGTTGCAGGTTGGCAGACGCCATCGCCAGCGCTTCGAGATCCTCCTTCGAGGCTCCCTTGGGCGCGGTGACGGTGTCGCGCAGCTTGCCCATGTGCTGGATCGCGATGGTGACCTCGTCATCGACCAGCAGCGCCGGATCGACGGCGGGCCATGAGGCATCGGCGATCAGGCCTTCGCCTCCCATGCCGGCCCAAGCCTCTTCGGCCAGGTGCGGCATCATCGGCGCGGCGAGGTGGACGAGCGCGCGGATCGCGGCCGAGCGGCTCGCCGAAGGTGCAGCCTTCTCGGTCGCGCCGGTCAGCTCGTAAATGCGCGCCACGGCCTTGTTGAAGCCCAGCGCCTCGATGTCGGAGGCGACAGCGGCGATGGTCTGGTGGGTTTTGCGGTCGAGGCTCTTGTCCTCGCCCTCGGCGCCCGCGTCATAGGCCGCGAACAAGCGCCACAAGCGCTGCACAAACCGCGCACAGCCCTCGATCCCGGCATCCGACCACGGCAGGTCGCGCTCTGGCGGCGAGTCAGACAGCATGAACCAGCGCACCGCATCCGCGCCGTGGCGGGCGATGATCGCATCGGGGTCGACGACGTTTTTCTTCGACTTCGACATCTTGATAACGCGGCCGACTTCGACCGCCCCGCCATCCGCCAGCAGCGTCGCGCCATCAGAGGTGCGGTCGATCTCCTCGGGGCCGAAGAACACCGGCACGCCGCGCTCGGCATCGATGCGGCTGTAGGTCTCGTGCGTCACCATGCCCTGCGTGAACAGGGCGGCGAAAGGCTCCTGCACGTCGATCTTGCCAATGTGCGCCAGCGCCCGCGTCCAGAAGCGCGCGTAGAGCAGGTGCAAAATCGCGTGTTCGATACCGCCGATATAGTGCTGCACCGGCATCCACTTGGCGACCTCTTCAGGGTCGAAGGGCCGATCGGCGGGCTGGCTCGCAAAGCGCAGGAAGTACCACGAGCTGTCGACGAAGGTGTCGAGCGTATCGGTCTCGCGCCGCGCGGCTGCGCCGCACTTGGGGCAGTCCACGTGCTTCCACGTCGGGTGGCGCTCGAGCGGATTGCCGGGGACCTCGAAGGTCACGTCCTCGGGCAGGGTAACGGGGAGCTGGTCCTTGGGCACCGGCACCACGCCGCAGGCATCGCAGTGGATGAAGGGGATCGGCGTGCCCCAGTAACGCTGGCGGCTCACGCCCCAGTCGCGCAGACGCCACACGGTGCGGCCCTCGCCCCAGCCGCCGCCTTCGGCGCGGGAAATCACCGCCTGCTTGGCATCCTCGACCGTCATGCCATTGAGGAAACCGGAATTGACGATCACCCCGTCGCCCGCCTCGGCCTCGCCCTTGAAGGGCTCGTCGGCGCGGGCGGGATCGCTGGCGACGACGCGCAGGATCGGCAGGTCATACTTGGTGGCAAATTCGAAGTCGCGCTGGTCGTGACCCGGCACGCCCATCACCGCGCCGGTGCCGTATTCCATCAGCACGAAGTTGGCGATGAACACCGGCAGCGCCTCGCCCGTGAACGGGTGCTTGGCGGTGATCGGGGTGCGATACCCCAGCTTTTCCGCCGTTTCGAGCGCGGCGGCCGTGGTCGCGCCCTTCTTGCACTGGTCAATGAACGCGGCGACCGCCGGATCACCCGCCAGCCCCTGCGCGATCGGATGATCGGCGGCGATGGCGCAGAAACTTGCGCCGAAAATCGTATCGGGACGGGTCGAGTAAACCGCCAGCTTGTCGCCATTCGACAGGTCGAACGAGAACTCCAGTCCCTGCGACTTGCCGATCCAGTTCTCCTGCATCAGGCGAACCTTCTCGGGCCAGTCCTCGAGGCTCCCCAAGCCTTCCAGCAGATCATCGGCAAAGTCGGTGATCTTGAGGAACCACTGGTTCAGCTTGCGCTTCTCGACCTCGGCGCCAGACCGCCAGCCCTTGCCGTCGATCACCTGCTCGTTGGCGAGCACGGTCATGTCGACCGGATCCCAGTTGACGGTCGATTCCTTGCGGTAGACGAGGCCCGCTTCATACAAGTCGGCGAACAGCGCCTGTTCGTGGCCGTAATATTCGGGATCACAGGTGGCGAATTCACGCGTCCAGTCGAGCGCGAAGCCGATGCGCTGCAACTGCGCCTTCATCTGCGCGATGTTTTGGCGCGTCCAGCCACCGGGATGCACGCCCTTTTCCATCGCCGCGTTTTCCGCCGGCATCCCGAAGGCATCCCAGCCCATCGGGTGCAGCACTTCAAACCCGCGCATCTTCTGGTAGCGCGCGAGGACATCGCCCATCGTGTAGTTGCGGACATGGCCCATGTGGATGCGCCCTGAAGGATAGGGGAACATCTCGAGGATGTAGCTCTTGGGCTTGGGGCTGTTCGAATCGGCGGTGAAGGTGCCCGCCGCGTCCCATGCGCGCTGCCAGCGTCCGTCAGCGACAGACGGATCGAAACGGGTGTCGGTCATGTAAGCCTATCCGTGGAAGGGCAGTGTTACGAAGCGAGGGCCTGACGACGCAGGTCGCGGGCCTTGGTGAGGATGATGTCCTCAAGCTTCTGCACCGTCACCGCCTGCACCGGGGCTTCGGTCCAGTTGCCGCCTTCGTTGACCTGACGGCTGGCCGCCACCTTCAGCGCATCGGCGCGCAGGTCCTGGTCAAGGATGGTCACGGTGAGCTTGACGCGCTCGTTGGGGTTCGAGGGGTTGGCGTACCAGTCGGTCACGATCACCCCGCCCGCGCTGTCCGCCTGAAGCAGCGGCGCGAAGCTCACCGTGTCGAGCGCGGCGCGCCACAGATAGGCGTTGACGCCGATGGTGTTGAGCTGCGCGGCCTGCAATTCGGTGCGCGGACGATCACCGCCGCCGCACGCGGAAAGCGCAAGCCCCGCCCCGCCAAGCAGCGCCAGAGCGAAAGTGCGGCGGAGCGCCGGACGGGAAAGGGCGGAATTGGCGCGTGTCACAGCCGGGTAATCCTCATCATCTGTCGTGGAGACGCTCTATAGCCGCCTGCCCCCATGCCGCAAGCATCAACGCAGGCGCGCCCCCGGTTTCATCCCACCAAGCGCACCGGGGCTTTACCCCACCTGAATTGCCCGCGCCCCGGGCGATTATGTGTGCCTAGGGCCACAGGTGGCGGGGGAATCGGCACCCTATCTGTTCAATGCGTTGCAACAGCTTGGCGCGCGCCTATCAACAAGATTGAGCAAGAGGCGCGACTCATGTTGTGTTCAGCTTACAGGTGCTTTGGCAATAATCTTGCCAGGTTCGAACAAGGATAGAGACGGCATCATGACCAAGCGGACGGACAGAACAGCAAAGGCGCAGCTCTCGCTGCCGCTGCTGGCGCTGTGCGGCGCGCTGGCGCTGGCCGTGCCGAGCGCGGGTTTCGCGCTGGCCGATACCGCCGCCAATGGCCGTGCCCCTTCGTTCACGGCGATGGGTTTCGATGTCTTCACCCCTGCTTCGGTCGATCCGGCCCTGGCCGCTCGCGTGGCGGAAAAGGCTCGTGCGCACGGCATCCGTTTCACCCCGGCGCGCGGCGCTTCGGTGTCGGGCGAACGCACGGTGACGGTTGCGGTACGGGTCGATGATCAGACCGCGCGGGCCGTTTCGGTGCGCAAGGCGATCGATGCGGTGCCGGGCCGCGGCGCGGGGCTGTCCTCGCTTGATGTCAGCCGCTTCCAGCTCGGTTCGGCGCGCGGCTACAAGAGCTTTGCCCGCACGGTCGATCTGTCGGCGAATGTCCGCAGCCTCGCCATGCCCGATCTGGCGCAGTTCGAACCTGCGCAGCCCAAGGCGATCGACAAGCCGAGCCGCCTGCAACCGCGCATCGAACTTGAGGATCGCGAAATTGCCGGGCGCTCGCCCAATACGCTCGATTCGGTCAGCCAGCACACGATGGGCCTCGGCGGCAGCTTCCGCCTCTCGCCCAACCTCAACGTGATGGCGGGCGTGCGCTATTCCAAGGAACGCGAACGGCTCGATCCGCTGACCAATTCGGTCAAGGACAGCCAGGCGGTCTATGTGGGCACGCAGATCAAGTTCTGATCGCTCCAGCGGCGGGGTTTGCCTGCGCCAGACCCCCCTTAGACCCCCTCTAGACCCCTCTTAGGCCCTGTTTGCGGGGATGTTCCACGTGGAACAATGGGCTTTTGGCGTCGCGTTCAAGCATAGCTATTCCCACCTTCCCCTGACGCTACGGCACCGTTAGGTTGCAGGCTCTGACTGCTGCTGCATCAAGGGAGGGAATGCCATGGGACGGGTCGCCATCGTAACCGGAGGAACACGCGGGATCGGCGAGGCGATCTGCAAGCGGCTCCAGCGGCAGGGCCACACCGTCATCGCCAACTACGCCGGCAATGAGGAAAAGGCGCGCGCCTTCACGGCGGAAACCGGCATCCCGGCCTACAGGTGGGACGTGGGCGACCACGAAGCCTGCATCCACAACTGCAACGATATCGCCGCAACCCACGGCCCGATCGACATCGTCATCAACAACGCCGGCGTGACCCGCGACGGCGTGCTCCACAAGATGAGCTTCGATGACTGGAACGAGGTGATGCGCATCAACCTCGGCGGGTGCTTCAACATGGCCAAGGCGACCTTCCCCGGCATGCGCGAGAGGGGCTGGGGCCGGATCGTCAACATCGGCTCGATCAACGGCCAGGCGGGGCAATACGGACAGGTCAATTACGCCGCGGCGAAGAGCGGAATTCATGGGTTTACCAAGGCCTTGGCGCAGGAAGGCGCGAAATTCGGGGTAACGGTGAACGCGATTGCGCCGGGTTATATCGACACCGACATGGTCGCCGCCGTGCCGGCGCCGGTGCTCGAAAAGATCGTCGCCAAGATCCCCGTCGGCCGCCTCGGCATGGCCGAGGAAATCGCCCGCGGGGTGGCCTTCCTCACCTCGGAAAACGGCGGCTTCATGACCGGCTCGACCATGAGCATCAACGGCGGGCAGCATATGTACTAGCGAGGGCAGGCGGCTTGGCCGCCGCCCCCCGCCTCACAACCTCACTCGAACGTAATCCCAGCGACCTTCCACGCCCCATCCTCCCACGCGAGCGAGAGGCTTTCGGTCTGCTGCGTGCCATTGGCGTAGGCCGAGCGGAACTTGATCAGGCGGTAGCCCTCAGGCGGGGCGGGGACATATTCGTTGCCGACCAGATTGCGGGTCACAACCTTGCCGAGCGGCGGGCGCACCCGGGCGGAAACCTCGCTCCAGCGCTCGAGCGTGTTGAGCCGGCGGAACTCGGCGCCGGTGGCGGCATAGCTTTCGGCCCAGCGGCTTTCGTCGACGAGCACCAGGAAATCCTCGGCAGCGCGCGCGGCCCCGGCGGCCTCGCTTTCGGCAGCCGCGGCGGCCATTGCGACGGGGGCGGGGGTCATCACCGACAGCGGCGAGGCGGGGAGAAACAGGACAGCAAGAACAAGCGACATGGCAAGTACTCCGATGGCAGCAAGGGCAGGACGGGAGCCTGCCCACCGCCGGGTGGCGGATGCCGTCATCTCTGCCGCCGGAGAGGCCCCGGGCGCATCCCCCAAAGCCTTGTCCCCAAGCGTTTCGGGGGTCTGCTCGCTCTCTTCCGCCAGCAAGCGCCGGGCGGCTTCGCGGCTGCTCGTAACCCCAAGCTTGCGCCGCGCATCGCGCAGCCGCTCGTTGACCGTATGCACCGAAAGCCCAAGCTCGCGCGCCGAGGACTTGGCATCATGCCCGCGCAGGATCAGCCGCAGCGCATCCTTTTCCTTGTCGGTCAGGGTGTCAAGGCCGGTGGTCATGGGGAGGGTTTAAGGGGAGGGGTGACGGCGAGCCACCCCAAATTTTTTGGAGGAGTAAGCGGTGTTGAAGTGTTAAACCTTTGTAGCTTAGAGATACTCTGTGTCCGAACCACTCACAGTCCAAACGAATACTGCGCCCCCGTCGCTCGAGCCGTTCGATTGGCTTGGCAAAGTCCTCACGCATTTTGCCACTGCGGAACGCGCAATCGGGCAGCTGTGCATCGCACTTGATCTTCCCGTCGAAAAGGGGCCTCTGTCGAGCCTGCAAGACCTGTGCAACAGGCTTTCGCGAAGCAGCGACAAGCGCTGTCAGGCTCTGCTCAAGCGGATCGAGCGCTGGCGATCCTTCCGGCCCTTGCGCCACTTGCTGGCGCATGCCTCTGTAATGGTCGTTCACGACATCACGGGCAAACGCTTCTTCCTCACTCGTCACCTGCCGCTTGATCGGTATGATGTGACACCCGATCGACTGTGGACCGAGGAAGAATGCCGAGAGCTGCTCAAAGTGGCGAGCAACGACGGGCGCTCGATCTCCGATCAGATCCGCAATCTGGCACAGAATACAGCAGTAATGGCTGAACTGAAGAAGCCGCTCCCCGGATCAAGTCCGGGGTGACGGGTGGGGCGAGCTTACCGCCTCACCCCCGATACAGCCCGTCGATCCGCTCCTGATACCGCTCGCGGATCTTGTGGCGGCGGATCTTCATGCTGGGCGTCATTTCCTCGTTTTCGATGGTGAAGGCCTCGTCCGCGAAGGCGAACTGGCGGACCTTCTCGATCACCGAGAGATCGGCGTTGGTGCGGTCAACCGCCGCGCGCACCGCGTTCTTGAAGGCGGGCAATTCCTGCAAGGCCTTGAGGTCGAACTTCTCGCCATTGGCGCGCGCCCATTCCAGCGCCCATTCTGCATCGGGCACGATCAGGCCGACGACATAGGGCCGCTTGTCCCCGCTCACCATCGCCTGCGCGATTTCGGGCTGGAGGGTGAGCATGCCTTCGACCTTCTGGGGCGCGATATTGTCGCCCTTGTCGTTGACGATCATGTCCTTCTTGCGATCGGTGATGACGATCCGGCCCTTCTTGTCGAGGTGGCCGATATCGCCCGTGTGCAGCCAGCCGTCCTGCAAGGTGCGGGCGGTTTCGGCCTCGTTGCGCCAGTAGCCGTGCATCACCAGCTCGCCGCGCACGAGGATTTCGCCGTCCTCGGCAATCCGCACTTCAACCCCGCGCAGCGCCGGGCCGACGGTATCCATCTTGAGCCCGACCTTGGGGCGGTTGCAGCTGATCACCGGGCCGGCTTCGGTCTGGCCGTAGCCTTGCAGCATGGTCAGCCCCATCGCGTCGAAGAAATTGCCGACTTCCGGATTGAGCGGCGCGCCGCCCGAAACCATCGCCTTGATCCGGCCGCCGAACTTCTGGCGGATCTTGGGACGCAGGGTCTTTTCGACAAGGAAATCGAGCGGGCGATCACGTAGGCGCTTTTTGCCGTCCTTGCTGTTGCCCGCGATCTTCAGCGCGCTGTCCATCATGAAGTTGGCGACTTTGCCCTGCTTTTCGACCTGCTTCATGATGCGCGTGCGCAGCACTTCGAACAGGCGCGGGACGACGACCATGATGGTCGGACGAGTTTCCTCGATATTGCTGGCGAGCTTTTCGAGGCCTTCGGAATAGAAGATTTCCGCGCCCACGCCGATCGGCAGATATTGCCCGCCGGAATGCTCGTAAGCGTGGCTGAGCGGCAGGAACGAGAGAAAGCGTTCATCCTTGATGCCGAAATCCTCGATCAGCACTTCGGCTGCGCCAGCGACGTTGCACAGGATCGCACCGTGGTGCTGCATCACCCCGCGCGGCGCGCCGCCGGTGCCGCTGGTGTAGATGAGGCAGGCGGTTTCGTTGCGTTCGATGCGGGCGATCCGCGCATCCACCGCCGCGCGCGCGGCTGCGGCGTCTCCGGTGATCAACGCGCCCCATTCGTGATATTCGAAGCTGCCCGATTGCTGGCGCTTGAGATCGTCGATCCCGATCACGTGTTCGACAAGGCCGGTCTGACTGATCGCGCCGACCAACGGAGCGAGCAGCTTTTCGTTCGAGACAAACACCGCGCGCGCACCCGAATTGTCGAGGATATGCGCGTGATCGCGGCGGGTGTTGGTGGTGTAGGTCGGAACCGTGATGCAGCCCGCAGCCATGATCGCCAGATCGGCGATGCACCATTCGGGGCGGTTTTCCGACACCAGCGCTACGCGGTCGCCATCCTCCAGCCCCATGCCGCGCAGCGCCTCGGCCAGCAGGCACACCTGTTCGGCCGCCGAACGCCAGCTCTGGGTCACCCATTGTCCACCCGTCTTGTGGCCGAGGAAGGGGGCATCGCCCTTTTCGTCGGCACGCTTGAGGAACAGCTCCACAAGGTTCTGTGCGCGATCAATATCCTGCAGCATCGGGTGATCCGCAGGGTTCACGACTGCACGGGCAGCATGAGGCAAGGTGGGGGAATGCACTGGCAAAGGCTCCTGATCCCTTCGGGCTTTTGGTCCGGGGCTCACTGTTGGCCCCGTGCAGCGGCAGATTAGAAGGTCATGGCCGTAGCGGCAAGCGCCCGCATGGAGAGGCAAGCTGGGGTACGGCAAGTTAGGGCGTGACAAGGCCCGCCATGCGCGGCTCGGTCGCCACTTCCCACGTGCCATCGGCGCGTCGGCCAAGCGCGTTGGCTTTGATCGGCGCAGGCGCGATACGGATGCTCGTATGGCCCAGCGCAGACAGGTCCTCCTTCATCGCCACCAGCGCGCTGCCTTCTTCGATCAGCAATGTATCGCCGAAAGCCATAGCGAACGGCAGATCGAGCGCGTCTTGTGCACCCAGCCGGAAATCGAGCACGCCGATAATCCCGCGCGCGACAGAGATGGGGATGGTCGGGCCGCCTGCCGCGCCGATCACCAACACCACCTTGCCAGCCTCGTCGAACACGATGGTCGGCGCCATCGAGGAACGCGGGCGCTTGCCACCCTCGACCCGGTTGGCGACCGGCTTGCCATCGGCTTCGGGCGTGAGCGTGAAATCGGTCAGTTCGTTGTTGAGATAGAAGCCACCAAAATGGAGCCCCGATCCGAACGCGCCCTCGATCGTCGAGGTGTAGCTGATAGCATTGCCCTGCGCGTCAACGACAGAGAAATGGGTGGTGCCGTGCTCGGGCTCTTCCGGCCCGTCGCCGCGCGCCAGCGGAGCGCCGGGCGGCACGCCAGCCTCGGCTTTGACGAGGCGCTTGGCGGGATCGATCAAGGCCGACCGGCTGGCGAGGTAATTGCGATCGACCAACCCCGCCGTCGGCACGGCAACAAAATCGGCATCGCCCGAATAGAGCTCGCGGTCGGCATAGGCGAGGCGCTGGCTTTCGATGAACAGGTGCCAGAAGGTCGGGCTGTTCGGGCCAAGCGCAGCCAGATCAAAGCGCTCAAGCTGGCCGAGCATCTGCGCCACCGCGATGCCGCCCGATGACGGCGGCCCCATGCCGCAAATCCTGTAGATACGGTACCGCGTGCAGACAGGAGTGCGGTCCTTGGCGGCGTAGGCGGTGATATCGGCTGGCGCCATGCGCCCGTCCTGCGGAGTTTCGCCCGCGACATAGGCGGCCAGCGCAGCGGCGTTGTCTGCGCCATACATCGCCTGGGGTCCCAGCTTGGCAAGCGCCCGGAACGTCTCCGCCAGCGCGGGCACCTTCACCGTCGCACCAACCGGCAGCGGTTCACCGTCAGCACCGAAGAACACTGCCTTGGCAGATGCGGATTTATCGGCACGGCCCTTGTTGCCCGCAAGCGATTCGTAAAGCCGCCGGTTCATGACGAACCCATCCTCGGCAAGCGTGATGGCGGGTTCGAACAGCTTGGCCCAGGGCAACTTGCCGTGGGCGGCATGGGCCTTGGCGGCAAGCGCGATATTGCCCGGCACGCCAACGCTCAGGCCGGAGAAAACTCGCGCATCACGACCGAGCAGCTTGCCGTCCGCATCGAGGAAACGGGTGGGCGTGGCGGCAGCGGGGGCTGTCTCGCGCCCGTCGATCGTGGTCAGCGCACCGTCATCGCCGTCTGCCCGTACCATGAAGCCGCCGCCGCCGATCCCGGAGCTTTGCGGTTCGACCACGGTCAGCGCCAGCATCACCGCAATCGCTGCATCGGTGGCAGACCCGCCCTGCGCGAGGATCGCCTCGCCCGCAGCGGTCGCGCGCGGATCGGCGCTGCTGACCGCGCCTGCGGCAGACGGAGCCGGATCGACAGTGGCAATCGAGGGCGTGGTCGCGCAGGCGGCAAGGACAAGCGCCAGCGGGGCGAGCAGGGCGGGGGTGAAACGCATGATGCTACCGCTATTCGCTTCCCACCGCTTCGGCAATGCTGGCGAAGCCGTCGCGCTTCATCAGCGCCTCCAGCCCGCGGGCAATCTTGGCGCCAAGGCCGGGGCCTTCATAGACCATCGCCGAATAGAGCTGCACGAGGCTCGCGCCGGCGCGGATGCGCTCCCATGCGTGTTCGGCCGTGGCGATACCGCCGACGCCGACCAGCGGGATCGCCGCCCCCGTCGCCTTGCGGAAATCGCGCAGGCGCTGGGTCGCCAGTTCGCGCAGCGGCGCGCCTGACAGCCCGCCCGTCTCGCCCGCGTGGGACGAACGCAGCGCCGGACGGCTGATCGTGGTGTTCGACACCACCAACGCGCCCAGCCGCTTGTCGAGCGCGATCCGAGCAATGGCATCGATGTCGGCCGGCTCAAGATCGGGCGCCACCTTGAGGAAGACCGGCGGCACCACCGCGCAATTTGCTTCGTCCCGCGCCGCGATCACGCCCTCGATCAGCGCGGTCAGCGCGCCCTCGTCCTGAAGCGCGCGCAGGCCCGGCGTATTGGGGCTCGACACGTTCACGCAAAGGTAGCTCGCAACCGGGGCCATCATCCGCGCCATCACCGCGTAATCGGCGATGCGGTCGGCTGAATCCTTGTTCGCGCCGATGTTGACCCCGACAATGCCGGGCCGCTCGGCGCGCGCGCGCAGCCGCTCAAGCGCGACTTCGGCCCCGCCATTGTTGAACCCCATGCGATTGATGACGGCCTGATCCTCGACCAACCGGAACAGCCGCGGCTTGGGGTTGCCAGCTTGCGGCAGCGGGGTGATCGATCCGACCTCGGTAAAGCCGAAGCCAAGCCCAAGCAGCGCGTCGGGAACCTCGGCATCCTTGTCGAAGCCTGCCGCAACACCAACCGGATTGGGAAAGCGCAGGCCCGCAACCTCGATCGCCAGACGGCCCGGCAGCGGCATCGGCGCGCGCAGTGGCAACGCCTTCAGGCCGGCAAGGGCAAGGCGGTGGCCGGTTTCCGAATCAAGTGTGAAAAGCGCGGGTCTGAGCAGGCGGAACAGCATGGCATGCGCCTATGGCAGCGCGCCGCCGCTGTCGAGCGCGGGGCCATCCGGTTCGATGTTTTCAACCGCTAGCGAAGCGAACGTAACCGCGCAGGTGTGCCATTCTGCGGCAGATTTGCAACGCTTTGGGGCCAGGCGGCGCAGAGCTTGTCGCTTGCATACAATCATGAGCGCGATTCCCGCGATATCACCCTCCTGCGACCCGAAGGGCTCGGAGCAGAGATGCTAAGAGTTCCTCAACTCAGATGGGCGGCGCTTCCCACGGAAGCGCCGCCCCTTTTTTTGTGCCAACGACACGCGGCACATGGTTTTGACTGGCCGAGAACGGCGGCGTACATCCTTTGCCTCGACAGACCCGTTATAATTCCTCACATATCGTCTGCGGCCGATCGCCGCTCGGGTCGCGCCGAACCAGAACAGGGGGCCTCGGGTCCGAGGAAAGGTGAATTTGCATTTCCGTGCAAGGATGATCCCGCCTCCGGCTGACAGCGCCGGATTGGTGAATACCTTCTACATCATTGAAACGCAGGACGAGCGGCTCGAGGAATCGGTGCCCGCCTATTCGGCTCAGCTGATGCTGATGGTGCGCGGGCGCATATCCTTCACCTTCGCCGACGGCAGCCCCGCGCAAACCTCGACTGTGACCTTCAATGCTCCGCAGATGCGCAGCGCCGCCTGCGTGCTAGAAGGCCCGGTGCTGCAAATTGGCGCATCGCTCACCCATGCGACCTGGCAGCGGCTGGCCAATCTGCCCGCCGATGCGGTGCACGATCAGCTGATCCCGGCAGAAACCGTGCTCACCGCCGAACAGATCGCCATGCTGGAGGAGGCCGTTGCCGCCTGCCGCGAAGGCCGGATCGCGCCCGAAGCGCTGTGCGAGCATCTTACGCAGGTGATCGCCGCCGCCCCCCACACGATCAAGCCGGAGCATGCCGCAGCAGTCGATACGATCCTCGCCTGGCTGTCGAGCGGGTTCGATCCGGTGATCAGCGATCTCTACGCCCGTGCCGATGTGTCACCGCGCCAGCTCCAGCGCATCTGTCGTCGCTTCTTCGGCGTCGCGCCCGCGCAGGTGCTCAAGCGGTTCCGCGCGCTGCGGGCTGCAATGCTGCTCGCCCAGCCCGGTCTCAGTCAGGAGGTGCATGACCAGTTGATGGCGACCTTCTTCGATCAGGCCCACCTTATCCGTGATATCCGGCGCTATACCGGCCGCACGCCCACACAGTTCCGCGAGCAATCGCTGGCCACCGAAGTGCTTGATCCCGCCGCCCATGGCGATGCCGGAGCCTTGCTGCGCAAGACCGACGACTGACGCTTTCGCGGTTGTAATGCGAATGACTTGGTCCTAATTGCAATTCGGACTGATTCCGTCTGAATTGAGAACCATTCGCAATGCGCCTGTCCAACCTTGCCGATTATGCCGTCATCACGATGTGCCAGGCCGCCTTGCACTGCGGCAACGGGCGGGTGAGCGCGGCGGAGCTTGCGACCGAGACCGGCCTGCCGGTGCCTACGGTGCAAAAGCTCGTGTCGAAGCTGACGGCGGCGGGCCTGCTGCGCTCGGTGCGCGGCGCGCATGGAGGCTTGCAGCTCGGACGTCCGGCGGCGGCAATCACGGTTGCGGACATTGTCGAGGCGATCGAGGGCCGCATCGCGCTCACCGCCTGTGTCGATCACACGCCCTGCGATTTCGAGGCAGGCTGCAACATGAAGCCGCACTGGCCGATCATCAACAATGCGCTGCGCGGGGCGCTGGCGGGCATCACTCTTGCCCAGCTGCGCGGCCCCATCGCGCCTGCGCCGACCCCTGTTATCGAGGACCATCTGGCATGAGCGAGGATATCGAAATCCAAGACCGCGAGGCGCGCGAAGCCGCCGCCAAGGTCGCCGATTACGAACATGGCTGGTCGGCCGATATCGACACCGAATTCGCGCCCAAGGGCCTGAACGAGGACACCGTCCGCTTCATCAGCGCCAAAAAGAACGAGCCCGAATGGATGCTCGAATGGCGCCTGAAGGCCTTCCGCCTGTGGCAGACGATGGAAGAGCCCGACTGGGCCAAGGTCGGCTATCCCAAGATCGATTATCAGGACGCCTATTACTACGCCGCACCGAAGAAGAAGGCGACCATCGCCTCGCTTGATGAACTCGATCCCGAGATCAAGGCGGTCTACGACAAGCTCGGCATTCCGGTGGCGGAGCAGGAAGTGCTCGCCGGGGTCGAAGGCGCGCGCAAGGTTGCGGTGGATGCGGTGTTCGATAGCGTTTCTGTCGCCACCACCTTCCGCGAGGAGCTGAAGCGCGCAGGCGTGATCTTCCTCTCCATCTCCGAGGCGATCCGCGAATATCCCGAACTGGTGCAGAAGTGGCTCGGCAAGGTCGTGCCGGTGCGCGACAACTACTTCGCGGCCCTGAACTGCGCGGTCTTCTCCGACGGCACCTTCGTCTACGTCCCCGAAGGCGTTCGCTGCCCGATGGAGCTTTCGACCTATTTCCGCATCAATGCCGAAAACACCGGCCAGTTCGAACGCACGCTGATCATCGCCGACAAGGGCGCCTATGTCAGCTATCTCGAAGGCTGCACCGCGCCGATGCGCGATGAAAACCAGCTCCACGCCGCAGTGGTGGAACTGGTCGCGCTCGATGATGCCGAGATCAAGTACTCGACCGTGCAGAACTGGTACCCCGGCAATGCCGAGGGCAAGGGCGGGATCTACAACTTCGTCACCAAGCGCGCGCTGTGCCAGGGGGATCGTTCGAAGGTCAGCTGGACGCAGGTCGAAACCGGCTCGGCGGTGACGTGGAAGTATCCCTCCTGCGTGCTGAATGGCGAAGACAGCGTGGGCGAGTTCTACTCGGTCGCGGTCACCAACAATTACCAGCAGGCCGACACCGGCACCAAGATGATCCACAACGGCAAGAACAGCCGCTCGACGATCATCTCCAAGGGGATTTCGGCGGGCAAGTCGAACAACACCTATCGCGGCCTCGTCCGCGTCGGCCCGACTGCGAGCGGCGTGCGCAACTTCACCCAGTGCGACAGCCTGCTGCTGGGCGACCAATGCGGCGCTCACACCGTGCCCTATATCGAGGTCAAGAACCCCAGCGCCCAGATCGAGCACGAGGCGACCACTAGCAAGATCAGCGACGAACAGCTGTTCTACGCGATGCAGCGCGGACTGGGCGAAGAGGAAGCCGTGGCGCTGATCGTCAATGGCTTTGCCAAGGACGTGCTGAAAGAGCTGCCGATGGAATTCGCCGTCGAAGCGCAGAAGCTGCTGGCGATCTCGCTTGAGGGGAGCGTGGGGTGATGGTCGCTGCCCGAGAAAAACTTGGCTGGGATTTCTGGGGCCGCCTTGGCCTTGCCACCTTCTGCTTTGCGAACATTTTCTTTGGCATCGCAGTGGGCTGGGCGTCTTGCATCTTCGGTGGGATTATTGGGACTGCCCTGTTTGGCCATCTGGCATTTCTGCGTTTCCGAGAAATATACCCGTCAAGGAGAGGGTCATGACCGCCCGCAAAACCCTCGCCCTCAACCCCGAGGCTGCCACCGCCCAACCGCCTGCGCTCAAGAAGAAGAGCCGCGGGTTGCCGAATGTGGGTCGGGTGCTGGCGCTTGCGCTCGCGGGCGGGGTGGTGGCTGTGCCGGCGGCGGCGAGTGATCCTATGCTCTTGAGCCTGGAAGTACCCAAGCCGTTTCGCGGCGTCTGGGCGGAAGATGGCTCCAGCTGCAAGAAGCGCGATGCCGCCAAGCACGCGCGGATCGGCAAGACCATTTTTGAACATCGTCAGTCGCGTTTTGAAATTGCCGGCGTCCGCAACGCCAGCGAGGGCAGCATTATTGCCGATGCCTATTTGGTGAAAGACGGCACCCGCAGCCGCACCGACATCACCATGCAAATGGTCGATCCCTTCGCGATGCTCGCCAATATCGGCGGGGTGCCGATGGTGTTTATCCGCTGCTCGGCCGTCGAACCCACGTGGGGCGACGTCATCGGCGGCGCGGCCGACCGGATGTGAGCGCACACGCGATGGCCATCGGAACCCTCCTCACCATCCGTCCCGCAGCCGCTCCGGCGCATCGCGGCCGTGGGCGTCCGGTCAGAGGGAGCGCGCGGTGAGTCAGCTTTTCGATTGGACCGCTGTCGCGCTGCTCGCAGGCCTGCTGACCGGCACATTCGTCGGTTTTCGCGGGGCCGAGCCGCGCCTTTGGATGCGGGTGGTTCTGGCGTTTTTCGGGCTGGGCCTGCTGATCATCACCCCCATTATCGCGTGGTCGGTGTCGAACGGCACCAGCATGAACATCCCGACCGAGCCCGGCCTCGTCCTGCTCGCGCTGACGGCGTTCCTGTGGTTCAACATCATCCGGCACGCGCTACGTCCGCGCCCGGAGCCCGAACCCGGAACAGAGCCGCGCCGCTGGGGCTGCTTCCGCACGCTCTTCGCCATCGCCGCGTTCATCGTGGTCGGATACGCCGGCTTCGTGATTGTCGTTTTCGGACTGGGGGGGCTGATGGGCCTCGTCGTCGCTGCCTCAGGCTAAAGATATGACCACCCGCAAAACCCTCGCTCTCAACCCCGAAGTGGCTTCCACCGCTGAAGCACCCGCGCTCAAGAAGAAGGGCCGCGGGTGGGAGATATCGGACAAGCGGCTCGATGCGCTGCACGAACAGGCGCGCGAGCTGCGGCGGCATTCTACCGAGGCGCACAAGGCGCTGGCCGAGAAGTTCAGCAAGGCCGATCTCGGCCGCTACACCTTCAAGCGGCACGCCGTGGTCGGCTCGGCGATCGTCGATTTCAACTGCCACAACCTCGGCCTCGCGCTGGCGATCGATGAGGAAGGTCAGAACGACACCCTCGCCAAGCGCCGCGACAAGAGCCTCGAGAGCGTCGGCATCAAGGTGATGCGGATCGCCGCCAAGGACATTCTCGAGAACCTCGACGAAGTGCTCAAGCAGCTTACGCAGGTGATGCGCGAACGGATCGAGGAGCGCAAAGCCGCTGCCCGCGCGCACAAGGCGGCCAACCCCAAGCAGACCTATTCGCGCCCCAAGCCGCGCGGGTCGGATCGTGACGACAACCCCAAAGCCCCCCAGAGAAACCGGAGCCGCAAGCCGTGATCGCCGCTATTCTTCTAGCCCCCCTGTTCGCGCTTCAATCCACGGGCGAAAGCGCTGTCGCGATCAAGAACGACAATCCAGAGACCTGGAGCGTCGAATATCCGCGCCTGATCCAGCCGCAGGTTGCCAGTTACCGCCGCTGCCTGACAGTCGCCAACCGCCGGATCGCGGGCAAGGCCGATTTCGAGAGCCAGCATAGCGGCGATCTCGCCCGCTGCGCCGCGCTCAAGGCCAAGGCGATTGCCGAGGCGAACGCGAACCTGGTCGGCGCCAAGACGACAATGGCCCCGGAGGAGGTCGAACAGCTCTTCACCAATATCGGCCGCATCCATGTGGCCCGCGGGCGTGATCTCGATCAGCAGTTCACCGCCCGTCTGGCCGGCGCTGCGGCCGCCAGCGACGCCTATGAGGCAGGCCGTCCGAAAGGACTGGTCATCGAATTGCTCGACGCGAGCGTGGTCAAGGCGCGCACCGATGCGAGCGCCGCTGCGGCCGCAACCGCGGCGGCTGAAAAGGACAAGGACAAACGATAATGCTCACCATCACTGATCTTCACGCCTCGGTCGGGGACAAGCCGATCCTCAAGGGCCTGTCGCTGCACATCCCTGCAGGCGAAGTGCACGCGATCATGGGCCCGAATGGCGCGGGCAAATCGACCCTGTCGAACGTGCTGGGTGGCAAGCCGGGCTACGAAGTGACGGCAGGCAGCGTGGAGTTTCGCGGGCAGGATCTCCTCGCGCTCGAACCGCACGAACGTGCTGCGGCCGGACTGTTCCTGGGCTTCCAGTACCCGGTCGAGATTCCGGGTGTCTCCAACGTCCAGTTCCTGCGCGAGGCGCTGAACGCGCAGCGCAAAGCGCGCGGGGAAGAGCCGCTGTCGGGCGGCGAGTTCCTGAAACTCGCCAAGGACAAGGCCGCGCTGCTGAAAATGGACATGGAAATGCTCAAGCGGCAGGTCAATGTCGGCTTTTCCGGCGGCGAGAAGAAGCGCGCCGAGATGGTGCAGATGGGCATTCTCGATCCCGCCTTCGCGGTGCTCGACGAAACGGACTCGGGCCTCGATATCGATGCGCTGCGGATCGTCGGCGCGGGGATCAACGCGATCATGCGCTCACCGGACAAGGCGGTGCTGCTGATCACCCACTACCAGCGCCTGCTCGACGTCGTGGCGCCCGACAAGGTCAGCATCCTTGCCGGCGGGCGGATTGTCGAGACCGGCGGGCCGGAACTCGCCCTGCGGCTCGAGGCCGAGGGCTATGACGCGGTGATGGCGTGACGACAGCCACTCTTCCTACCCGCCGCGATGAGGCGTGGCGCTATGCCGATATGGACGCGCTGGCGCGGCTCGGCGTGGCGGCGCTTGACCAGTGGCAGGCAATTGACGTCCCCGCTGGCGAGAGCCTGACGCGGTGCTTCGTGGTCGGCTCCGATGCGCCCGAAGTGCACCGGATGCGCGTAACGCTGGGCGAGGGGGCAACAGCGGCGTTCTTCGTCACCAATGCGGGCGGCGATTACGCCCGCGTGGAGCTAGAAGTGCGGCTCGCGAGGGCTGCGCATTTCGAGTTCGGCGGCGTGACCATCGGCGGGGCGGGGGTCACTCGCGAGTTCGTGACGCAGGTTGTCCACGCCGAACCCGAGGCGACCTCGAACCAAACCGTCCGCGCCGTCCACTGGGCGGGCGCGACGGGCAATTTCCTCGGCGAAATCAAGGTCGCGCGCGATGCGCAAAAGACCGACGCGGCGCAGGATTTCAAGGGCCTGCTGCTGGAGGCCGGGGCAAGCGCCAATGCTGTCCCGCAGCTCGAAATCTTCGCCGACGATGTGAAGTGCGCCCACGGCGCGACAGTCGGCGAACTCGATGAAGCCGCGCGCTTCTACATGATGGCGCGCGGGGTCGACCCCGCCACGGCGCAGCGGCTATTGGTGCAGGCCTTCATCGGCGATGCCTTCGTCGCGTTGGAGGACGAGGCGGAACGCGAAAAGCTCCTCGACGCTGCACTCGCCGCGCTGGAGGGCGCAAACCTGTGACCGCGCCTACAACTCTTGCCCCGCTGGCTGACCTGCGTGCCGACTTCCCCGGCATGGTCACCCATGAGGGCAAGCCGTGGCACTATCTCGACACTGCCGCGACGGCGCAAAAGCCGCGCGCCGTGATCGACGCGATGGCGCGCGCGCTGGGCGAGGATTACGCGACTGTCCACCGCGGGGTCTATGCCCGCTCGGCCGAAATGACGCTCGCCTACGAAGCCGCGCGGCGCACCGTTGCGCGGTTCATCGGCGGGCACGAGGACGAAGTTGTCTTCACCCGCGGCGCTACGGAAGCGATCAATCTCGTCGCCCAGACCTGGGGCCGCGCAAACCTCAAGGCGGGCGACCGCATCCTGCTTTCGCAGCTCGAACACCACTCCAATATCGTGCCCTGGCAGATGGTCGCCGAGGAGGTCGGCGCGGTGATCGACGTCTGCCCGCTGACCGATGATCACCGGATCGATCTGGACGCGGCGGAAGCCATGCTGACCGAGCGTCACAAGCTGGTCGCCTTCGCCCATGTGTCGAACGTGCTCGGCTCCGTGCTCGATGCCCCGCGCGCCGCCGCGCTGGCGCACAAGGTCGGCGCGAAGCTGCTGCTCGACGGGTGCCAGTCTGCGCCGCACATGGGGGTCGATGTCGCCGCGCTGGGCTGCGACTTCTACGTCTTCTCCGCGCACAAGCTCTACGGCCCCACCGGCATCGGAGCGCTGTGGGCGAAAGCCGAACTCCTCGCCGAGATGCCCCCCTATCAGGGCGGCGGCGCGATGATCGACCGCGTGACCTTCGCGAAAACCACTTATGCCTCCGGCCCGCAGCGGTTCGAGGCGGGCACCCCCGCGATCACCGAAGCCATCGCGCTCGCCGCAGCCGTGGATTACGTCAGCGCCATCGGCCCGGAGCGCATCCACGCGCACGAGCAAGTGCTGGTGGCGAGGCTCCGTCGCGAACTCGGCGCGATGAACGATGTGCGCCTGTTCGGCCCGGCCGACAGCGCGGGGATCGTTAGCTTCACCCTCGACGACATTCACCCGCACGATCTCGGCACGATCCTCGACGAAGCCAACGTCGCGATCCGTGCCGGGCACCACTGCGCCCAGCCGCTGATGGATTTCCTCGGCGTTCCCGCCACCGCCCGCGCCAGCTTCGGCCTCTATTCGAACGAGGCCGATATCGACGCGCTTGTCGCCGGGATCGCCCGCACCCGCCGCATTTTTGGAAAAGGATGAGAGCGATGGACAGCTCGACAGAAAAGCCCCCCCGCGCCCGCGTGGAAGATGCCATCGATACCGAAGCGCCCCGCACCCGCGACTATCTCGACGGCTTCCTTGCTGCGACCCCGCCGGCTGACGCGGTGGGCGGTGCGGGCAGCGATCTGCAAGCCGCCGTGATCGAGGCGCTGCGCGAGATCTTCGACCCGGAAATCCCGGTCAATATCTACGATCTCGGCCTGATCTACGGGGTCGAGGTGGACGACAACGCCGATGCGACCGTCACCATGACGCTCACCACCCCGCATTGTCCGGTGGCGGAATCGATGCCGGGCGAGGTTGAACTGCGCGTCTCCAGCGTGCCCGGCATCCGCGATGCCGAGGTCAATCTCGTCTGGGACCCGCCGTGGGGCCCGCACAAGATGAGCGACGAGGCACGGCTCGAGCTGGGGATGCTGTGATCGCAACCGCCACCCTTTCCTCTGGCCTCACCATCGGCCTTGCCGACTACACCGATCAGCGCGACGCCGCGGACGTGGTGGCGCTGCTCGATGCCTATGCGCGCGATCCGATGGGCGGCGGGGAACCGCTCGCCGAGGACGTCAAGGCCCGGCTGGCGGGCGATCTGGCAGCCAATCCGCATGCTTTCTCGCTGATAGCGCGGCTTGATGACAGGGCGGTCGGCCTTGCCAATTGCTTCATGGGCTATTCGACCTTCGCCGCTGCGCCGCTGGTCAACATCCACGATCTCGCGGTGCTGCCGGACACACGCGGCGCAGGGATCGGCAAGGCGCTGATGGCGGCCATCGAGGCCGAGGCCTTGAAGCGCGGAGCCTGCAAGATCACATTGGAAGTGCTGAGCGGCAATCCGGCGCGGCATCTCTATGCACGCGAAGGCTATGGCGACTACCAGCTCGATCCCGAAACCGGGCACGCGCTGTTCTGGCAAAAGAGGCTCAAATGACCGAGACCACCACCACCCGTGCCGCACCCAAGGCCGCCGTCACGCTCACACCCAGCGCCGAGGCGCGCATTGCCGAGCTGATGAGCAAGGCCCCCGAAGGCGCCATCGGCGTGAAGCTCTCGACCCCGCGCCGGGGCTGTTCGGGCCTCGCCTATTCGGTCGACTACGTCACCACCGAGGCCAAGTTCGACGAAAAGATCGTCACCCCCGGCGGCGTGTTCTACATCGACGGGGCAAGCGTGCTCTATCTGATCGGCAGCGTTATGGACTGGCGCGAGGACGATTTCACCGCCGGCTTCGTGTTCGAGAACCCGAATGCCAAGGGCGCGTGTGGCTGCGGTGAAAGCTTCATGGTCTGAAGGGTTAGCCCTCAGACTTCCTGCGCCAGCCGCGCGATCAGGCGGCTTTCCAGTTCATCGACTTCGCCATCGGCGTCGATCATCTTTTCGAGCCACTCGTTCTCGAAATCGGTCACGACTTCGCCTTCGGCCGCCAGCGCGGCCAGATCGGGGCCGGTTTCGCGCTTCTTGCCGAACGTCTTGCCGAAGTGGTTGAGCACCTGCGGCGCTTCCGCCGCTACACGGCCCATGAAACGGCCTACATTGGCTTCGTTGTCAGCGACAAAGGCCTCAAGCTCGCGCTTGCGGTCATGGCTGAGCTGCGCGTTGGGCAGCGTGAAGCCCTTGAGGAAGTTCGCCACCCCGTCGATGAACAATTCATCCCATGCAGGGGCGTTCTGGTCGCCGCGCGTGGCATCCTTGAGGCGGAACAGCATTTCGGCGTCCTGACGGGTCACCGCTGCGGGACCATGTCCGCCGCTGGCGAAGATCACCCGGCGGATGATGTGGCATTCAGCCGCGCTGATATGGCCGGGGTTGAGGCCGCCGCCGGTGCGGGTCGGGCCGGTGCCGGTCAGCACCTCGCGCTCGACCTGGGCGAGGACATAGTCCTTGAGCACATCGGGGGTGTTTTCGGCGCGCTCGAGGATGCGCACGATGGTTTCCAGCTCGACCATGCTTTCGACGATGCCGTCTTGGTCGATCTGGTCGATCAGCCACTGGGCTTCCTCGTCATTGCATTGCAGCCGCGGCGGCGTGCCGTTGAGCACGAATTCGCCGATCGCCTCGACGAAGAAATCGCACCACGCCTCGCTGCGCACAGTCAGCGCAGCATTGATGGCGAACAGCGCTTCGGCCTCTTCGCGGGTGATGATGCCATCGCCCCAGCCTTCGCGGCGCAGCGTGAGCAGCTCCTCGGAGTTGATCTGAGCATCGGCCGCAGCGCGGTGGGCGAATTCGATGAAAGGCGTGGTCATGGCCCGGTCATTTCCTCTGGTCGTAGAGGCGTGCCATGCCACGAACAGGCTTAAGACGGAGTTACCAGCGGCCTATTTGTGCCCGAACGCGCGGATGCAGGCCCCCATGTCGACCGGCGCGCCCCCTGCCCGCAGCCGGGCCTCGATATGGGTTGCGGTCGGCTCGGCCCCGGCGCTGACGGGGTAGAGGAAGATATCGAGCACGCAGGTTCCGTCCGAGAACTGGAGCTTGCGTGCATCGCCTTCGGCCAGATCGATCCGCGGACTGCCGAAGCGGCGCAGCAGTGCGGGGGCGGTCGTGCCGATCACGCCTTCGAGCCCCGCGGGCGCCATCACCTGCGGCACCACCACGATCGTGCTGCGCGGCGCAGGCGCTGCGCTGACCGGTTTCGGACGTGCGCCGCCTGCACCACCGCCGCCTCCGCAGCCGGCGAGGCCCGCTGCAAGCAGGGCCAGAGCCATCGTCGCCCGCATCATGGCAGCCGCCGCAAGACCAGATGCGTGCCCGCCGCCGCGCCGATCACCGGAGCGACAAGGCCTGCGAAGGGCACCAGCATCATGCCCGCAATCGCGGCGCCCATCAGCGCACGCTCGCCCGCAGGAACGGGATTGGCGCGCTCGTCCCCGCCGCAGTGGCGCAGCCACGCCATGTCGGTAAGCTCGCGCCCCAGCAGCACGGCGTTGACCAGCAGGAACACCAGCGGCGGGCCGACAGCGGTGAAGATCAGCACCCCCGCGACTGGCAGGGCGAGTAGGTTGTAACCGAGCGCGCGGCGCAAACCTCTCAGCGAATTGGCCAGATCGCGGCGGAACGGCAGTGCCTTGGCCTGGGCAGCGCGGGCGGGATAATGCCGCGCCTCGACTGCGGCGACCACCTCGTCGGCGAAGAATTGCAGCACTGCCAGCGCCACCACTCGGAACAGCAGCCACCCGGCGAGCGCGGTCACGATCGCCGTGAGCAACATCGTCGCCCCGTGGATCGGCGCCCAGCCTGCCGCCTCGGCAGCGGCGGTCATGGCGAAGAACAACCCCACCCCCAGCCCGGCGAACGAGGCCAGCGTGATCGCGATGCTCTTGGCCGCGACCGCAAGCACAGCGCGGTCGGTCAGCTGGCCGATGGCCTTGGCAAGCGCAGCAGGGACGGCAGACATGGCGCGCTGGATGCGGTGCCGGCCGCGCGAAGTCAACGCGGGCCGGGCGCACCACACACAGGTGCTTGGCGCGAGCGGCGAACGCGGCTAGGCGGCGCGGCAACGCTCATTCCCAAGGAAACCCGCCCGTGCCCGAGACCAACCCCCCCCGCTACGATGTGATCGCCATCGGCAATGCCGTGGTCGACGTGATCGCCTCTTGCGAGGAGGAGCTGATCGACGAGCTTCAACTCAACCGCGGCGGCATGACCCTGATCGACGAGGCGCGGGCCGAGGAGCTTTACGAAGCCATGCCGCCCGCCCGCGAGCTTTCGGGCGGTTCGGCCGCGAACACGCTGGCGGGCCTCGCAACGCTGGGACTGCAATGCGCCTTCATCGGGCAGGTCGCCGAAGACCAGCTCGGCAAGGTGTTCCGCCACGACATGCGCGCCACGGGCATCGATTTCGATACCCCCGCGCGTGATGGCGAACCTGCGACGGGCCGCGTGCTGATCTTCGTCACCCCCGATGGCGAGCGCACGATGAACACCTTCCTCGGTGCGGGCCAGTTCCTGCCCGCCGCCGCGCTCGACGAAGAGCTGATCGCGAGCGCCGCGATCCTCTATCTCGAAGGCTATCTGTGGGACCCCGAAGAGCCCCGCCGCGCGATGCGCCGCGCGATCGAGGTCGCCCGCAATGCCGGTCGCAAGATCGCCTTCACCGCGTCCGAAAGCTTCGTGATCGAACGCCACGGCGAGGATTTCCGCGCGATGATCGAGGAAGGCATCATCGACATCCTGTTCGTCAACGAGAGCGAGCTGGCGACGCTGACGGGTGAGGATGATTTCGAGGCCGGTCTGGCAGCCGTTGCAGGCAAGGTGCCGGTGCTGGTCGCCACCCGTTCGGAAAAGGGCGCAGTCGCCATCGCGCATGGTGAGCGCGCCGAAGTTGCAGCCGTGCCGGTGATCAAGGTGGTCGACACCACCGGCGCGGGCGACCAGTTCGCCGCCGGGTTCCTGTCAGGCTACGTCAAGGGCGAACCGCTGACCCGCTGCCTCAAGCGCGGGGCGATCTGCGCGTCGGAAGTGATCTCGCACTACGGCCCCCGGCCCGAGGCCGACATGCTGAAACTCATGGCAGAGAGGCTGTAAGACCTCTCAGGCGGGTTGGGCGGCCGGCTTGGCGGGTGCCTTGCCCGCTTCCCATCCCAGCCATGCCGCGGCTGCTCCCGCCGCCACGCCCAGCGCCAGCATCGCGGGTGCCGGCACTGCGGCATAGGCCCCGAAGGCGCGGCCTATCGCGGGCAGATCGGGCGCAAACCACATGGCCACCGCCTGGAAACTGGTGAAGCCTGCCGCCACCAGCCACGGCGCGCCGTGCTTGCGGTTCATCGCGTAAAGCCCCAGCGCGAACAACGTTACCATCCCGTCGCTGATCACGATCGTATCGAGCACATTGCGCGGCCCTTCGCTGCCGATGAAATTCATCCACGGCAGATAGGCATCCATCACCCGGCTGAAGGGGCTTTCGAACAGGATCAGCGGGGTCGCGAGCATGTAGCCCGCATGAAGCTTGATATTGCGGCGATGTTTGAGCGCCAGATAGAACAGCGTAAGATAGGCCGCGATGGCAATCGCCATGCCGACCCAGAAGCTCGGGCCGAGCAGCATGATGAATTCGTTCTCGGCTGCGGAATAGCGTTCCGCCGTGACGTTGATGATCATCATGAAGCCGAGGATCAGGAAGGGGAACAGGGCAAAGCTCGCCCGGCCCATCTGCCGGTGAAGGCCATTGGCGCGGCGGTGGATGGTCAGGTGCTGCGCGATCAGCAGCGCCAGCCAGGTCATCGAGGATATCGCATGGACATGGAACGCCAGCGGCACCGATCCGGCAACCGCGAAGTAGCTCATCCAGAAGCCGGTCATGATGACCAACAGCACGAAACCGACGAAATAATGCGCGTAGCGATACGGCATCGAGATCCCCCTTCCCGAATGCGACCGCGCAGAGACGTAACACGTTCCGGCACATTCGCCAAAACGGCGGCGGCACGCCTACTCGTCGGGCACGTATCCCGCGTTGCGCAGCGTCACCATATAGGCGGCGATCTGGTCGATCTGCGCGCGGGTGAGGGTGAAATCCATATCCTCGGGGTAATTGTGCGCCTCGGCCAGCCAGTCGGCGAGCGAAGTTTCCGATAGGCCGCGCCGGTTGGCGATCGCGGCGAAGCTCGGACTGCGCGGATTGGGCGAAAGGAACGGCGGCTCGACCGCATGGCACCCCCCGCAGGCCGCCTCGACAAAGGCCGGGGCGCGGGTGTCAGCCGAAGGCGAGGTCGCCTTGCCGACCATCGGCGGCGCATCGGCAGGCGCGGCAGTCTGGCAGGCGGACAGCGCCAGCAGGGGCGCGGCGAGGAGGAGGATACGATGGGTCATGCCGATCTTATCCTCCTGTCAGCAGCACGCTTCCTTGATCAGGATCAATTTTGAGGCGGGCCACCCACAAACCCCGGCAATGGCCGTTTTCGAGGCGAAAGGTCAGCAAAGGGAACGGCCGGGAATAGGTGGAAAGCTGCCATCAAGAGCCAAAGGTTATCTTGGCGCTGAGTGATATTGGCTGAGGGTCAATTTTTGTGTTGATGAGCGATGCCTGTGAATATTGCCGCCAACCGTCTAGGCTTGTCGCTGTTCGATGACCGCATATCCTTTCGAGCGCGTCGATAGGGGAACGAGGCAGATATATTTGCACGATTCTCGACGCCGTCGACCACGCCGAATTCTGCTCTTCCGCAGTGGATTTGATTGCTTCGAAACCTACGCTTTCATCGTTGATCGCAAGCCATAGACGACAGAATTTGACCACATAGTCGTCGTCCGCGCTCTCTTCCGGTTTGGCGATTTCCAAACACTCTGAAAAGCGGCCCCGGGCAGCTTGCAGTCGATCTTCTCTGATCATTAGAAAGGCGTCGCACGCCAAAACGAGCGCCTCAGGTTTCGCTGTTGAAGCAAGCGCCTTGTTCATGCGCTTCCTTGCTCTGTCCAACTTTCCTTTCCGCTTGTGGAGCCAAGCCAAATGTAGGTGCAATATCTGCCTTAGCTCGCCAGACGGGAAGTTCTTGAACATAGAGCAAATATCGTTTTCTGGCGAAGCAAAGCAAGCATCATCGACCCGTACTGATCAGAATCTGTCAGCCCGCTATGGGGTCGCTAGCCGAATATCAGCTTTAGTTCGTGACAACGGCAAACCGGCCGCGAGCGCACTTGCGGGATTCGCAGGGGCCCGAAACGTCGCGTAGCGATATGGAGGATTTGCACCGAAGACGTCGGCACGGAGGCGCCGGCGAAACGCCAAGGGCTTATTCTCGCCTTTGGCGAGAATGGTGCTGCTGGGGAGGATTGAACTCCCGACCTCACCCTTACCAAGGGTGCGCTCTACCACTGAGCTACAGCAGCGCCGGATAAGGCGCGCCCTATTGTCGCGCTGCCCCGTATTGTCAAGCGGGGGTTGACGAGTCTTTGGTGTGCTACCGCTTTGCTGCTTGAGCACACGGCCACATATCTGCAAGGCGTTTCGCATGAGTGAAGATGCTCGCAAGAATATGTCCCCAAAGGACGCGCGCGCAGAACGGCTCGCGGCGAAACTGCGCGAGAACCTGCGGCGGCGAAAAGCGCAAGCCCGCGCGCTTGGTGATTCGGATGCGGCGCCGGAAAACTCTGGCGCAACGGAATCGCTTCCCAATCCGCGCGGCGATGGCTAACGCACGCCGCTCCCGACAGTGACGGAGCCACAATGCCCAAGCTCATCCTCGTCCGCCACGGCCAGAGCCAGTGGAATCTCGAAAACCGCTTCACCGGATGGTGGGATGTCGACCTGACCGATCAGGGCGTGGCCGAAGCCACCGCGGCGGGCCATCTGCTGCGCGAAAAGGGCGTGCTGCCGACCTACGCCTTCACCTCGCTCCAGACCCGCGCGATCAAGACGCTGCATCTCGCGCTCGAAGCGGCGGGCCGCCTCTGGATCCCCGAGGTCAAGGACTGGCGCCTGAACGAGCGGCACTATGGCGGGCTGACCGGGCTCGACAAGGCCGAGACTGCCGCCAAGCACGGCGAGGACCAGGTCAAGATCTGGCGCCGCTCCTTCGACATTCCGCCACCCGTTCTGGAAGCAGGCAGCGAATTCGATCTCGCCTCCGATGCGCGCTATGCCGGGATCGCCATCCCGAACACTGAAAGCCTCAAGCTCACGATCGAGCGCGTGCTGCCCTATTGGGAAAGCACGATCCTGCCCGTTCTGGCGGCGGGCGAGACCGTGATCATCGCCGCGCACGGCAATTCCCTGCGCGCGCTGGTCAAGCACCTCTCGGGCATTTCGGACGCGGACATCACCGATCTCGAGATTCCCACCGGCCAGCCGATCATCTATGACTTCGATGGCGGCGCGGTGACGGGGACCCGCTACTACCTGAAGGACGCATGATGGAAAGCACCGGGGGCAAGGTCGCGATCGTGATGGGCAGCCAGTCGGACTGGCCGACCATGAAGGCCGCCGCCGAAGTGCTCGACGAGCTGGAAGTGCCTTACGAGGCGCGCATCACCTCGGCGCACCGCACGCCCGACCGGATGGTCGCCTTCGCCAAGGGGGCCGAGGGCGAAGGGTTCTCGGTCATTATCGCAGGCGCGGGCGGCGCGGCGCACTTGCCGGGCATGATCGCCAGCATGACGCATCTGCCGGTGCTGGGCGTGCCGGTGCAGTCCAAGGCGCTTTCCGGCATGGATAGCCTGCTTTCGATCGTGCAGATGCCGGGCGGGGTTCCGGTCGGCACGCTGGCGATTGGCGAGGCGGGGGCGAAGAACGCCGGACTGCTCGCCGCCGCGATCCTCGCACTGGGCGACGAGGCGCTGTCGGAACGCCTGCAAGACTGGCGCGCGGCCAAGACCGCCGCCGTGGCCGAGACGCCGGAAGACTGATGCTCGCACCGGGCTCGACCATCGGCATTCTCGGCGGCGGACAATTGGGCCGGATGATGGCGGTGGCCGCCTTGCAGCTCGGCTACCGCGTGATCGGCTACGCGCCCGAGGGCGACAATGTCGCGGCCGATGCCTGTTCGGACTTCATCACCGCCGATTGGGACGATGCCGCAGCGCTGGCCACCTTTGCCGCCTCCTGCGACGTGGTGACCTGGGAGTTCGAGAACGTGCCGCTGGGCACGGTCGCCGCACTGCCGCAGCACCTGCTCGCCTGCCCGCCGCGCGCGCTCGAGGTGGCGCAGGACCGGCTGAACGAGAAAGCTTTTGCACGCGATCTCGGCGGCACGCCTGCGCCCTATGCGCGGGTCGAGAGCGCGGAGGATCTCGCCGCCGCGATTGCCAGCGTCGGCACCCCCGGCATCCTCAAGACCGCGCGTGACGGCTATGACGGCAAGGGCCAGTGGCGCGTGCGATCGGCCATGGAAGCGGGCGGGCTGACCTTCCCCGGCGTGACCTGCATCTACGAAGGCTTCGTGACCTACGAGACCGAGTTCTCGGTGATCCTCGTGCGGGGCGCGGACGGCGAGGTGCGCTTCTGGGATTCGACCGCCAACATGCATGAAGGCGGGATGCTCGCCCAATCGATCCTGCCCGCCGGCGCGGTGGTCGAAGCGCAGGTGCCGGCCGCACGCGCGCTGGCCGCCAAGGTTGCCGAGGGGCTGGGCTATGTTGGCGTGCTGACGCTCGAATTCTTCGCCACGCGCGACGGCCCGCTGTTCAACGAGATGGCCCCGCGCGTCCACAATTCGGGCCACTGGACGATCGAGGGCGCAGCCACCAGCCAGTTCGAAAACCACATCCGCGCGATCTGCGGCCTGCCGCTGGGGGCGACCAAGACGCGCTTCGCCAGCATCGACATGCGCAACATCGTCGGCGAGGATGCACTCAACGCGCACAGGATCCTCGCCGAACCGGGCGAGCCGCACCTGCACCTCTACGGCAAGCGCGAGGCGCGCGCCGGGCGCAAGATGGGTCACGTCACCCGGGTCGGGCACGCGCTGAAATGAATGGCGCAATGACGCAGGACATCGTGCTGATCTATGCCCGCGCCGCCAATGGCGTGATCGGGCGGGACGGCGATCTGCCGTGGCGCCTGCCCGCCGATCTCAGGCATTTCAAGGCGCTCACCCTTGGCAAGCCGATGATCATGGGGCGCAAGACCTTCGACAGCCTGCCCGGCCTGCTGCCCGGCCGCCGCCACATCGTGCTGACCCGCGGCAAGGACGTGGGCGAAGGGGCAGAGCGTGCCGGATCGGTCGAGCAAGCGTTGGCGCTGGCGACCGAGGGCAACGACAGCGGCGAAATCGCGGTGATCGGAGGGGCGGCGATCTATGCGCTGTTCATGCCGCTCGCTCACCGGATCGAGTTGACCCAGATCCACGCGGACTACGCAGGCGACACCGTCATGCCGCCGCTTGGCCCGGAATGGACGGAAACCGCGCGCGAGGATCACGCAGCCAAAGGCGATTATCCCGCCTTCTCGTTCCTGACCTTCCGCCGCGCCGGAGCGCAAAGCTGATGCGCTGGCTCGATCACCGCAATCCCATGCCGGGCAGCCTGCGCGGCGCTGTCATCGCGCTTGGCAATTTCGACGGGTTTCATCGCGGGCATCAGGCGGTGGCGGGCGAGGCGATTGCCTGGGCCAAGGCGGAGGGTCGCCCTTCCATCATCGCCACCTTCGATCCGCATCCGGTGCGCTTCTTCCGTCCCGATGCCCCGCCCTTCCGGCTGACCACGCTCGAACAGCGCCACGAACTCTACCTCGCCGCGGGCGCAACCGCGATGCTGGTGTTCCATTTCGATGCCGAGCTGGCGGGGACGAGCGCGGAAGATTTCATCGCCAAAATCCTCATCGAACGCTTCGGCGCGCACGGCGTGGTGACCGGCGGCGATTTCACCTTCGGGCGGCAGGCCAAGGGCAATGTCGAACTGCTGCGCACGCTCGGGGCCGAACTGGGGCTGCAATCGCGCGTGGTCGAGGCCGTGAGCGAAGGCGAGGAGGTCGTCTCCTCCAGCCGCATCCGCCAAGCGCTGAGAGACGGCGATCCGCAGGAGGCCGCGCGCCTGCTCACCCGGCCCTTCGCGATCAGGGGCATTGTCGAACACGGCGACAAGCGCGGGCGCACCATCGGCTATCCCACCGCCAACGTGACCCTCGATAACTACCTGCGCCCCAGATACGGCATATACGCCGTGACCGGGCGCCTGCTCGCCAGCGGACAAGTGCTCCACGGCGCGGCCAATATCGGCATCCGCCCGCAGTTCGAACCGCCCAAGGAGCTGCTCGAACCCTACTTCTTCGACTTCTCCGGCGACCTTTACGGGCAGGAGATCGAAGTCGCCTTCCATCACTTCCTGCGCGGCGAGGCGAAGTTCGATACCCTCGAGGCGCTGATCGAACAGATGGACAAGGATTGCGCCGAGGCGCGGCGCCTTCTAAGCGCCTCCTCCGATGACTGACGACACGACACAGCGCGATTACCGGGACACCGTCTTCCTGCCGAAGACCGATTTCCCGATGAAGGCCGGACTTCCGCAGAAGGAGCCGGGCATTGCCGCGCGCTGGGAGCAGATCGGGCTCTACAAGGCGCTGCGTGAAGCGCGTCAGGGGCGCGAGAAGTTCATCTTCCACGATGGCCCGCCCTACGCCAATGGCGATATGCATATCGGCCATGCGCTGAACCACATCCTCAAGGACATGGTCTGCCGCACCCAGAACCTGCTGGGCCGCGATGCGCCTTACGTGCCGGGCTGGGACTGCCACGGCCTTCCCATCGAGTGGAAGGTCGAGGAGCAGTACCGCAAGGACAAGAAGGCCAAGCCCGTCCTCACCGGCGCGGGGCGCGATGAAGCGGCGGTCAAGGCCTTCCGCGACGAGTGCCGCGCCTATGCCCAGCACTGGGTCGACGTGCAGCGCAGCCAGCTGAAGCGCCTCGGCGTGATGGCCGATTGGGACAATCCCTACCTCACCATGCAGAAGGAGAGCGAGGCGGTGATCGTCGCCGAGCTGCTCAAGCTGGCCGAGGCGGGGAACCTCTATCGCGGCTCGAAGCCAGTGATGTGGTCGCCTGTGGAGCAAACCGCGCTGGCCGAGGCGGAGGTCGAATACGAGGACATCACTTCGACCCAGATCGATGTGGCGTTCGAGATTGTGGAATCGCCGATCCCCGAGCTGGTCGGCGCGTATGCGGTGATCTGGACGACGACGCCGTGGACGATCCCGGTGAACCAGGCTTTGGCCTATGGGCCGGAGGTTGAGTATGAATTGCTCGACATCGTTTATGAGGCCGGTGCCGAAGAAGGTGCGTCTCCTCAATCCGGCAAGGCAGCCACCGCCGAGGCGGCAGAAGCTGCCGGGCTGCCAGATGACTGCACCCGAGTTCTGGTCGCCAAGGAACTGGTCGAAGCGTTCAAGGCCCGGCTGAATGCAGCCCTGTCGAAGATCAATGTCGAAGGTGCTGTCGGGCCGACGGTCGAAGTCTTCCCCGCGCTGGGCGTGAAGGGCGGGCGCTACAAAGGCGCAGACCTCGCCGGCACCCTCGCCCGCCACCCGATGCACCATCTCGGCGGGTTCTACGCGGCCCCGCGCCCGCTGCTCCCCGGCGATTTCGTCACCACCGATTCTGGCACCGGCCTCGTCCACATGGCGCCCGATCACGGCGAGGACGACTTCGATCTGTGCAAGGCGAACGGCATCAACCCCGTCTTCGCGGTGATGGACGACGGGCGCTACCGCGACGACTGGGGCTGGCTCGGCGCATCCGACGAGCGGCGCATGAGCGTCATCAACCCCAAGTTCAACGCGCCCGATGGCCCGATCTGTTCGGACCTGCGCGACGCGGGTGCGCTGCTCGCCGCAAGCGCGGATTACGCACACTCCTACCCGCATTCGTGGCGCTCCAAGGCCAAGGTGATCTTCCGCTGCACCCCGCAGTGGTTCGTGCCGATGGACCGCGATCTTGGCGATGGCACCACGCTCCGCAGCACCGCCCTCGCCGAAATCCAGCGGGTCGAATTCATCCCCGCCAAGGGCCGCAACCGCCTCGGCTCGATGGTCGAAGGGCGGCCCGACTGGGTGCTCTCGCGCCAGCGCGCGTGGGGCGTGCCGATCACGCTGTTCGTGCGGCCCGATGGATCATTTCTGGCTGATCCGGCAGTCAACGCCCGCATCGTCGCGGCGGTGAATGACGAGGGCATGGACGCGTGGAACAGCGCCAACAAGGCCGCCTTCCTCGGCCCCGACTACAACCCCGCCGAGTTCGAGATGGTCACCGACATTCTCGACGTGTGGTTCGATAGCGGCTGCACCCACGCCTTCGTGCTCGAAAGCGGGCGCTGGCCGGACCTCACATGGCCCGCCAACCTCTATCTCGAAGGATCGGATCAGCACCGCGGCTGGTTCCAGTCGAGCCTGCTTGAAAGCTGCGTCACCCGCGGCCGCGCGCCCTATGATCAGGTTCTTACCCACGGCTTCACGATGGATGCCAAGGGCAAGAAGATGTCGAAGAGCCTCGGCAACACCATCGATCCGCTGAAGGTGATGGAGCAATACGGCGCGGATATCATCCGCCTGTGGGCGCTTTCGGTCGACTTCACCGAAGATCACCGCATCGGCGATGAAATCCTGAAAGGTGTGGGCGACCAGTACCGCAAGCTGCGCAACACCTTCCGCTATCTGCTCGGCGCGCTCGACGGGTTCGTGGGCGACATGAGCGATGCGGGCGAACTGCCCGAGCTGGAAGTCTATATCCTCGCGCTGCTTTCCGAGCTGGACGGGAAGCTGAAGGCGGCGGCAGAAGCTTACGACTTCAACCTCTACACCCGCCTGCTGGTTGATTTCTGCAACGAAGACCTGTCGGCCTTCTTCTTCGATATCCGCAAGGACAGCCTCTATTGCGACGGGCCGGACAGCGTGACGCGCAACGCCTATCGCACCGTGCTCGACCTCTTGTTCCACGCGCTGGTGCGCTATGCCGCGCCGGTGCTGGTGTTTACGGCGGAAGAGGTGTGGATGAGCCGCTATCCCGAGGATGGCGAGGCCGATGATGCGGGTCAGCGCGGCTCGGTGCACCTGCTCGAATGGCCGAGTGTGCCGAAGGTGAATGTCAGCAACGACTTCTTGCTCAAGTGGGGCGAGCTTCGGAAGTTGCGCGATGAGGTGAACGAGGCAATTGAGCCGCTGCGTCGTGACAAAGTTATCCGCTCGAGTCTTGAAGCGGAAGTCGTGCTCCCCGACTTAGATGGTATCCTGCGAGATTATCGGAACGTCGAGTTCCTCTCGGAGCTGTTCATCACTGCGACAGTTGCTTTCGACAAGGGCGTTGAAAAGCCCATGATCACCAAGACCCAACACCACAAGTGCACCCGCTGCTGGCGCCATCTGCCCGATGTGGCAGAAGACGGCGCGCTGTGCGGGCGCTGCGACGATGCCGTCGCGCAGCTGGATGCAGCTCAATGAGCGGCCTCGTCACCCGCAACCGGCTGATCGGGCTGGCGCTCGCGGCGCTGATCGTGATCGTCGATCAGGCGGTGAAGTGGTATGTGATCAAGGTGCTCTCGCTGCGCGAGGTCGGCCATGTCGATCTGCTGTCGTTCTTCGATTTCACCTATACCGAGAACCGCGGCATCTCGCTCGGCCTGCTGGAAGCGACCAGCATGGAAAGCCGCTGGCTGCTGGTGGCAATGACCGCCGCAATCGCGGTGGTGGTGCTGGTGTGGATGATGCGCGAGAAGCTGCTCGGCGATATCGCCGCGCTGGCGCTGATCCTCGGCGGGGCGCTGGGCAATATCCGCGACCGCTTCGAATTCGGCTACGTCATCGATTACGCCGATTTCCACATCGGCGATTTCCGCCCCTTCCTGATCTTCAACATCGCCGATGCGGCTATCACCATCGGCGTTGTCATTATCCTTGCCCGCAGCCTGCTGGTGCGCGACAAGGGCGCGACCGATACCGGGGACACGCCCCGTGGAGAGACTGACAATGCGTAAGTTTGCCCCTGTGATTGTGCTGGCCGGCTGTTCGGCGATGCTGGCTGCCTGTGGCGGCGGCGGCGGGGTGTTCAACCGCGAGCGGCCCGATGAATTCGCAGTGCAGCGTCAGGCGCCGCTGGTGGTGCCGCCCGATTTCAGCCTGACCCCGCCCGCCCCCGGCGCCCCGCGCCCGAGCGAAGGGACGGCATCCGAGCAGGCTCTCGACGCGCTGTTCGGTGGCCCCGCGCCGCGCAGCCGGGTCGAAGCGAGCGTGATCGACCGTGCCGGCAGCGCCGCACCGGGCATCCGCAGTGTGGTTGGCGACAACCAGACCAACACCGTCGCCAAGGGTCGCGTGACCCGCGATATCATCGCCGCACCGCAGGGCGACGGGCAGTCGGCTTCGGCGGTAATACCTTCCTGATTTGACCCTCAAACGCCGGGCGCGGGCCATCCGGCCCGCTTGGCTTTCGCGGCATAAGCCGCGGCGCGCGTTCGCGCTTGCGACACCTACGGTGTCGGTTTGTATTGCACCAAACGGAGGCGTAGCCTCCGCAAGGCCGAATGGCCGCCCGAGCTTATGCGAGGAAAGCCAAGGCGGACGGATGTCCGCCGCCCGGCGTCTGAGGGCGAAATAAAAACGCGGCCTTACTCGCCCTCGCCCTTCACACGGCTGACAAGCAGCTTGTCGATCCGGCGGCCGTCCATGTCGACGACCTCGAAGCGCCAGCCCTGATCGGTGAAGTGCTCGCCTTCGCCCGGCAGCTTCTTCATCACCGACAGCACATAGCCCGCCGCCGTGCCGAATTCGCGGTCCTCGCCGTAATCGAGACCCAGCCGGTCGGCCAGCGCATCGGCAGACAGCGAGCCCGAGACCAGCAGCGAGCCATCCTCGCGCTCGACCACCGAGGGCAGATCGCCGTCATCGCTATCGCTGGCGAAGTTGCCGACGATCGCGGTGAGCAGATCGACCGGGGTCACGATCCCTTCGAAATGCCCGTATTCATCGTGCACCACCGCCATCGCCACATCCGCCGATTGCAGCACCCTGAGCGCGTCCATCGCGTCGAGCTGGTCGGGCACAACCTCGGCCTTGCGCATCATGTCACGGATCGAAACCGGCCCGCCGCGCACCATCGCGGCAAGCACGTCGCGCACCTTGACCACACCGAGGATCGCATCGGGCGAGCCATCGGCAACCGGCAGCAGCGAATGCGAGCTGGCTTCGATCGTCTCGCGCATCTCGTCGGCATCGGCATCGGCCTCGATCCAGTCGACCTCGGTGCGCGGGGTCATCATCTCGCGCACCGGGCGTTCGGCCAGCCGCACCACGCCGGTCAGGAGCTGGCGCTGCTCCGCCTCGATCGCGCCCGAGCGCGTCGCTTCGGCAAAGATCATGTGCAGCTCTTCGGCGGTGACCCGCGCATCATCGCCGGCGCGAATGCCGAACAGCCGGATTACCGCCGCCGAGCTGGAATCGAGTAGCCACACCAGCGGCGCCGCCGCGCGCGCCACGAAGGACATCGGCCGCGCCATCACCAGCGACACCGGCACCGCCGCGCGCAAGGCAAGCTGCTTGGGCACCAGCTCGCCGACGATCAGGCTGAGATAGGTGGTAATGGCGATCACCAGCGCAAAACCGGTTTCATCGGCATAGGTCTGCGCCATTCCCAGCGCCACCAGCCGTTCGCCCACCGGGCCGCCCAGGCTCGCGCCCGAATAGGCCCCGGCGATGATCCCGATCAGGGTGATCCCGATCTGCACGGTCGAAAGGAACTTGCCCGGGTTGGCCGCCAGATCGAGCGCGATCCGCGCGCTGGTCGATCCCCCTTCCGCCTTGGCTTCGAGCGTGCTGGTCTTGGCGGAAACGATCGCCAACTCGGACATGGCGAACACCCCGTTGAGCACAATCAGGGCGAGGATGATGAACAGGTCTGACCAGGGAAACGGCGTCACGGCATCAGCGCTAGCACAAACTGGCGGCGATGCCATCCGGGCATTCCGCCGCTCCTGAACGGATGGGCACACTCCCATTCAACTGCGGTCAATGCGCCGGACGCCAAGAGAGCGCCATCCCCGACAGGCCGCTGCCTTGTCGCCAACCGGGCGACGTGGCAATGTCGGCACAGTTGCTAAGGGAGGGACTGATATGACTTTTTCGCGTTTCCTGATGTCCGGGACGGCGGCTCTGGCCCTGCTCGGCACCACCACCGCCTGCGTTACTGACCCCAACACCGGCGAGAAGAAGATTTCGCGCACTGCCATCGGCGCGATCGGCGGCGGCACGCTGGGCTATCTGCTCGGCGGCGCCATCGGCGGCGATACCGGACGCATCATCGGTGCCGGGATCGGCGGTTCGGCCGGCGCGGTGATCGGCAAGCAGTATGACGACCAGATCAAGGAACTGAAGGAACAGACCGCCGGCAGCGGCGTGGATGTCGAAGAAGTCGGCGATCAGGACGCAATTCTGGTGCGCCTGCCCGACGGCGTGACCTTCGCCACCGGCTCCGCGGCGATCAACCCCGGCTTCCTCGATACGCTCAACAGCGTCGCCGAATCGCTGATCAAGTACCCGAACAGCCTGATCGACGTGTACGGCTTCACCGACACCACCGGCTCGCCCGCCACCAACCAGCGCCTGTCCGAAGAGCGCGCGCAGGCGGTCGCCGATTATCTCGCCGCGCGCGGCGTGGCGCGGGCGCGGATCGCGACCAAGGGCTTTGGCGAAGCGTATGACTCGCTGCGGGTGAAGACCGCCGACAACGTCAACGAGCCGCTCAACCGCCGGGTCGAAATCAAGATCACCCCGATCAGCCAGGAAGACGTGGCTGCGGCACGCGCGCAGTAAGGTGGGTGGGGGCGCCTCCGCGCCCCCACTCCTCGCTCACGCGACCTGAAGGTCGCGTCGCTGCGGGCGCGCGTTCGCGCTTGCGGGACCGCCCATTGGGCGGCCCGTTTGCGTTCTGAGGACCAGAAAGGCTTAACGCAGCGCCTTTGCCCGCTCTGCCAGCCGTTCGACCGCGGCGGCGTGGATCGCGGGGGCGCAGACCAGCAGGCCGAAATCGCGCGGGTCGTGCTTGTTGTAGGCGAGCGGCGCGCCGAAGGCATCGGTGACTTCCGCCCCGGCCTCGCGCGCGATCAGGGTCGCGGCGGCGATATCCCATTCAAAGCCCCAGCGCAGCGTCGCGACGAGATCGGCGCGATCATCGGCGACCATCGCGATCCTGAGCGCGATCGAATTGGGCTGCTCGACCGCGACGAGATCGCTGTCTTCCTTGGGGAGCGTGTGGGTCGGCACGCGTGCGCCGGGGAACTGGCTGCGGGTGCTCGCTCTGATCGGTGCGCCATTGAGCGTTGCGCCTTGTCCCGCAAGCGCCAGCCATTCCTCGCCCCGCACAGGCGCGGCGAGCATCCCGATCAGGGGCTTGCCCGCGCTCACCAGCGCCACCGACACTGCCCAGCCGCTACGCCCGCGCACGAAATCGCGGGTACCGTCGATCGGATCGACCAGCCAGATCAGCCCGCTCGCTGTGCGGCCCTTGTCATCGACGGTTTCCTCCGACAGCCACGCCGCCGAGGGCAACAGCCGGGTCAATTCGCGCTTCAAAAAGCGGTCGACCTCGAGATCAGCCTCGCTCACCGGATTGTTCGGGGTCTTGTCCCAGCTGTGCAGGTCATGGCCCGCCCCCGGCCAGCGCGAATGGGCGATGCGGCCCGCCTCGCGGACAATCTCTTGAAGGCGATCCCTGTCAATCATGAGAGGCTATGGTGTTGGCCTTGCCGCAGGCACTTTTCAAGCCTGTCGATCCGTGCTTAGGCCGCCCGCAGACAAACCTCTCCCCAGGATTTGAAGCAAGGGATCGACACGCCATGAACGTCCACGAATACCAGGCCAAGGAACTGCTCGCGAGCCACGGGATCGCTGTCCCCGCAGGCCATGCCGCGCTGAGCGTCGAAGAAGCGGTTGAAGCCGCCAAGAAGCTGCCCGGGCCGCTCTATGTCGTGAAGGCCCAGATCCATGCCGGCGGACGCGGCAAGGGCAAGTTCAAGGAACTCCCCGCTGACGCCAAGGGCGGCGTGCGCCTCGCCAAGAGCCTTGATGAAGTGCGCGCCCACGCCACCGAAATGCTCGGCAACACGCTGGTCACCATCCAGACGGGGGATGCGGGCAAGCAGGTGAACCGCCTCTACATCACCGACGGCGTCGACATCGCCAAGGAATACTACCTCTCGCTGCTGGTTGACCGCGCTTCGGGCCGCGTCGCCTTCGTGGTTTCGACCGAGGGCGGGATGGACATCGAAACCGTGGCGCATGACACGCCCGAGCTGATCACCACTTTCACCGTCGATCCCGCACAGGGCTTCCAGCCGCACCATGGCCGCGCGGTGGCCTTCGCGCTCAAGCTCAAGGGCGATCTCAACAAGCAGGCGCAGAAGCTCGCCAAGCAGCTCTATGACGCCTTCCTCGCCACCGATTGCGAGATGCTGGAAATCAACCCGCTGGTCGAAAGCGAAGACGGCAAGCTGCTGGTGCTCGACGCCAAGATGAGCTTCGATGGCAACGCCCTCTACCGCCACCCCGATATCGAAGCCCTGCGCGACGAGACCGAGGAAGACCCGGCGGAAGTCGAGGCATCCGAATATGATCTCGCCTACATCAAGCTCGACGGGAACATTGGCTGCATGGTGAACGGCGCAGGGCTGGCGATGGCGACGATGGACATCATCAAGCTCAACGGCGCCTTCCCGGCGAACTTCCTCGACGTGGGCGGCGGCGCCACCACCGAGAAGGTGACGGCGGCCTTCAAGATCATCCTCAAGGACCCGGCGGTCGAGGGCATCCTCGTCAACATCTTCGGCGGGATCATGAAGTGCGACGTGATCGCCAACGGGATCGTCCAGGCGGCGAAGGACGTGAACCTCCAGGTTCCGCTGGTCGTGCGCCTCGAAGGCACCAACGTGGCCGAAGGCAAGGCGATCCTCGCCAATTCGGGCCTCGCGATCGTGCCCGCCGACAACCTCGGCGATGCGGCGAAGAAGATCGTCGCGGAAGTGAAGAAGGCGGCCTGATTACTGTGCGCCCGCCCCTCCGGGCGGGCGTCCAGTCGGCCTTGCAGTCGCAAGTGCGACCGGTTCTTCAACGCCCCGTCTTGCGGAACCGGAACACAAGTTCCTGCGGTTCGGGCTTGGCACTTTTCATCCGCACCGCGACCACCATCCCGCCCTCGCCATCACAGCGATAGGTGAGAGCATTGAAATAGAGCGCGCAGGGTTCCGCCGCGATCAGGCGGAAGGTGATCATCCCGTCCTTCTCCTCCCAGCCGGTCAGGTCGGGGTTGAAGTGCTTGAGCTTCACGACGAGGCTGCCGTCCTGCTCCATCAGATACATGTGCTCGGAAAACATGATCCCCCCGGCGGCGGTTTCCTGGACGAAGACACCGACCATCGTGTCCCCCGACGGCGCGAGCCAGCTTTCATGCGCCTCGGCCCCGCCGATCCCGCTGCCGCTCCATGATCCGATCAGCCACGCAGCCTCGGCGATTGTGGCTGCGGGCGCGGGCGCACCGTCCGCGGCCATGCGAGTTTCTTGCGCCGCCAGCGGGGTTGCGGCCAGCAGCGCAAGGCCTGCCAACCATGCCAATTTGCCCATCACGTCATCCCTCCCCGATCCCTTACGTATCTGTGCCGGGTCAGGCGGTAAAGCACTGGTGATTTGAGGGCTTGACCTGCGGATGCCGGAAAGCAAGGGGGTGGGCACATCCTTGGCCTTCGGCACGCCCGCCTCGCTTGACGTTTACGTAAACGCAAGCTAGGCGGACATCCAAGGCCTCAGTCCCAGTGATTCTGGGCCAGTGATTTTGTGAGAGGAAGGAACGCCCCATGAAGATCCTCGTCCCCGTCAAGCGGGTGATCGATTACAACGTCAAGCCGCGGGTCAAGGCCGATGGCACGGGCGTTGACCTTGCCAACGTCAAGATGAGCATGAACCCGTTCGACGAGATCGCGGTCGAAGAAGCCATCCGCCTCAAAGAAAAGGGCGCGGCGACTGAAATCGTGGCGGTTTCCGTCGGCCCGGCCAAGGCGCAGGAAACGCTCCGCACCGCGCTCGCCATGGGCGCCGACCGTGCGATCCTCGTCGAGACCGAAGAAGAGGTCGAGCCGCTGGCGGTTGCCAAGATCCTCAAGGCGATTGCCGATGAAGAAGCCCCCGGCCTCGTCATCCTCGGCAAGCAGTCGATCTCGGACGATTCGAACCAGACCGGTCAGATGCTCGCAGCCCTGATGGGCCGTCCGCAGGGCACCTTCGCCAACACCGTCGCCGTCGAAGGCGACAGCGTCGTGGTGAAGCGCGAAGTCGATGGGGGCTTGCAGACCGTGAAGCTCGCGCTCCCCGCGATCGTCACCACCGACCTGCGCCTCAACGAGCCGCGCTATGCTTCGCTGCCGAACATCATGAAGGCCAAGCAGAAGCCGCTCGCGACCAAGACCGCTGCCGATTACGGCGTCGATCTGACCCCGCGCCTCAAGACCCTCAAGGTCGCCGAGCCGCCGGTGCGCCAGGCGGGCGAAAAGGTCGCCGACGTCGCCGCGCTGGTCGAAAAGGTCAAGGCGCTCGGCATCGCGTAAGCGCGCCGCGCCTCAGATATAAGGAACATTCGAGATGAAGACTCTGGTTCTCGTCGAACATGACAACACCAAGGTGAACGACGCGACGCTCGCGGTGGTCACCGCTGCCGGCAAGCTCGGCGAAGTGCACCTGCTGGTCGCCGGCCACAACTGCGGCGGCGTGGCGGAAGCTGCCGCGAAGATCGCAGGCGTTGCCAAGGTTCATGTCGCGGATGACGCGGCTTACGCCAACGGCCTTGCCGAAAACGTCGCCCCGCTGGCCGCCGGCCTGATGGCCGATCACGACGCCTTCCTCGCCGCTGCCACCACGCAGGGCAAGAACGTCGCCCCGCGCGTCGCCGCACACCTTGACGTGATGCAGGTCAGCGAGATCCTGTCGGTTGAAGGCCCCAAGACCTTCACCCGTCCGATCTACGCCGGCAACGCCATCGCCACGGTTGAATCGACCGATGCCAAGCTGGTCATCACCGTGCGCGGCACCGCGTTCGAAAAGGCGGCGACCGAAGGCGGCTCGGCGGCGATCGAAGCTGTCGGCGGCGCAGGCGATGCCGGCACCTCGACCTTCGTCAGCTCGGAAATCGCCAAGAGCGAGCGTCCGGAACTGACCAGCGCCAAGATCATCGTCTCGGGTGGCCGCGCGCTCAAGGACGCGGAAACCTTCGAAGCTGTCATCACCCCGCTCGCCGACAAGCTCGGCGCAGCCATCGGCGCGAGCCGCGCGGCGGTCGATGCGGGCTATGTCCCCAACGACTATCAGGTCGGCCAGACCGGCAAGATCGTCGCGCCGGAAGTGTACTTCGCCATCGGCATCTCGGGCGCAATCCAGCACCTTGCCGGGATGAAGGACTCGAAGGTCATTATCGCCATCAACAAGGACGAAGACGCCCCGATCTTCCAGGTCGCGGACATCGGCCTTGTGGCTGACCTCTATGCGGCGGTGCCGGAGCTGACCGGCGCGCTGTAAGGCGCTGCCCATCTAAGGGCTTGAGATTGAAAAGAACCTCCGGCAGGCTACGCGCTTGCCGGAGGTTTTTCTTATGGGTCGCACCTGTCTCGCTGTTCTGGCCGCCGCGCTCGCCATTCAGCCCGTGTCGGCGGCCGAACCCGTCACGCTCGAACCGAGCAGCAAGTGGCAGGTCGATTTCGACAAGGACAAATGCCGGCTGATCCGCCTGTTCGGGCCGGAGACAGCCCGCAATATCCTGATCCTCGAACAATATTTCCCGGCTAAGCATTTCGGCCTCGTCGCCGCTGGCCCGGCGTTCGATGGAACCAAGCCGTCTATCAAGGGGAACATGGTGCGGTTCCTCCCTGACCGCCCTCCCAACACGCAGGAACCCCTGATCGGCCCACTCGAGGGCTATGGCCGGGCGCTGTACTACCGGGCGGTCGCCCTAGAGGGTGTTCAGGACAAGCCATTGACCAGTGCAAACGAGTCCGAAGACCTCAAGGCACCAATGATGCTCGATCCGGCTTTGGGTGCCGACGTCAGGTTTGTCGATATCACCCATGCTGACGCGCAGGTGCGGCTGATGACCGGGTCGCTCGACCGCCCGATCGCGGTAATGAACGAATGCCTGCTTGATCTCATCGGGTCCTGGGGCCTCGACCCCGAACAGCATCGCACCGCGACTCGCCTGGCGCAGCCGCGTGACTGGCAGACAACGGCAGATCGGCTCTCTGGCCGTATCCCTTGGGAGCGGCTCCAGACGCAAAGTGGAATGAACTTCCTCCGGGTCCGGCTTATCATCGGGACAAAGGGCGAGGTCGAGAGCTGCAAGCTACTAGAAGTTACCGACCCCAGGCTCGAAGCGGAGACCTGCAAAGGAGCAAGGCGCCTACAGATCGACCCGGCGTTGGACGCGGCGGGCGAGCCCATGCGGTCTTACTTGCCGATCGACTTTTTTATAACCACGGGCGCGCCGCGCACGATCTAAGCCCCGGGTTAAAGCGCCTGCGCGATGGCGTGCAGCGTCATGCCCACCAGCCCGCCGACCAGCGTCCCGTTGATGCGGATGAACTGGAGGTCGCGGCCTACCGCGCCTTCGACGCGGGCGGCGGGCACATCCGGGTCCATGCTCGCAAGGACTTGAGCATAAAGGTGAAACGCGTCAGACTGTGCTCATGCCCGGAGGCCTCCCGATGCGTCGTGCCATTCTGTCCCCTGTCGCGCTGACCGCTGCTCTGGCCGCCGCGCTCACGCCTGCGCCTGCCGCCGCGGCACCCCTGGTGCTCAAGCCGTCATCGGACTGGGCGCTCAAGAGCTATGACGACAAATGCCGGATGATTCGCACCTTCGGCTCGGGCGAGGACGAGCTGGTGCTGTGGATCGACAAGGGCGGCCCCGGCCCGGCGGTCAATCTCACGCTGATCGGGCGGGCGGTGCGCAGTCCCTATGGCGCCTTTACCCGCATCGGCTTTGCGCCCGGCGATCTGGTCGAACGCAGCTTCATCACTGCCAAATCGAGCAAAGGACGGCCGGTGCTGGGGGTGTTCGGGGTGCAGCCGGTGTCGCTGCTGCCCGATGAAGCTCTGGCCGCAGACAAGCAGCGGCAGTCGGGCGAGGAGCAGGTCGATTTCGCGGATGGCGCGCTCACAGCGGTCGCCTCCGAAGCGACGATCCAGCAACGCTATGCAGCGATCACGGCGCTTGAACTCAACGGGGCAGTGATCGATCCGATCACGCTGCAAATCGATGACATGCTGCCGATGGCGCAGCAGCTGCTTGCATGCACCGCGGCGCTGACCGATCGTCTGGCGCGCGCGTCACAAGGGGGCGCAGACGGTAGCACGCGAATCAAAACCAGGGACGAAGCGACTTGGGCAGGCAAGATCCAGGCCGACTATCCCTTTCATCTCCTGCGCGCCGGGCAGCAGGGTAGGGTGGCGGTGCGGGTGACGGTCAACAAGGAGGGCGAGCCGACCTTCTGCGAGGTGACCGCCTATGATGGTCCTGCCTCGTTCAACGACAGCGCCTGCCTGCTTATGCTCCGCCACGCGAAATTCAGTCCGGCAACCGATGCCGCGGGCAACCCGGTCGCGGCATTTTATTCGACGCGGATCACCTACCGCATCAACAATTAGGCCGGATCGCCGTGCTGCCTAAAGCGCCTGCGCGATGGCGTGCAGCGTCATGCCCACCAGCCCGCCGACCAGCGTGCCGTTGATGCGGATGAACTGAAGGTCGCGGCCTACCGCGCCTTCGACGCGCGCGGTGATCGTGGTGGCGTCCCAACGGCGCACCGTTTCCGACACCAGCCGCACGATCTGGTCGCCATAGCGCGTCGCCACGCCCACCATCGTGCGGCGCGCGAAGCGGTTGATCTGGTGTTGCAGCCGCACGTCCGCCTGGAGCGCGGCGCCCAGCTCGGCGAGCATGGTCCGCATTTCCTCGCCCATGCCGCTTTCGGGATCGCGGGCGCGGCGGATGAGCGACTGGCGGATGCGTTCCCACACCCCCGTCCACCACACCGCCACCGCCGGATTGGCGATCAGATCGCGCTTGATGTCCTCGACCCGCGCGCGGGTTTCGGGATCGTGCTGCAAGTCCTGCCCGAGCTTGGCCAGCCCCTCCTCGACCTTGCCGCGCAGGGGGTGATCGGGGTTCACCAGCACCTCGGCGAGCAGCTTGTAGAGCCCGTCGAGCACGCTGGAGGAGATGGTCTTGTCGATCCCGGCCCAGCGCAGCACGCCCGCCACGCGCTGGTGGATGATCTCGCGCACTGTCTCTTCGTTGTCCTCGAGCGTCAGGCCGGCCCAGCGCACGAAGCCGTCGATCAGCGGCTGGTGGCGGCGGTCGGCCATGGTCGTCTCGATCAGGCGTCCGGCGAGCGGGGCGACTTCGAGCTTGGCGATCTGGCTGGCCAATCCGCTGCGCACCTGATTGCCGAGCCGGTCGGGATCCAGGCTTTCGAGCACCTCGGCGAGCAGCTCGGCCGCGCCCGAGGTGATGCGCGAGCGCACATCGACCGCGCCATTGACGCCGCGCTCGGGTGAGGCGGCGAGGAACTCGCCCACAGCCTTGGCGACATTCATGGCGGCCATGCGCCGGGCGACCACCGCAGGCGTGAGGAAGTTCTCGCGCAGGAACTGCGCCATGGTGTCCGCGATGCGATCCTTGTTTTCAGGGATGATCGCGGTGTGCGGGATCGGCAGGCCGAGGGGGTGCCGGAACAGCGCGGTCACCGCGAACCAGTCGGCGAGCCCGCCCACCATCGCGGCTTCGGCGAAGGCGTTGACATAGCCCCACGCCTGATGCCCCGTCATCGCAAGGCCGTGTGTGGCGATGAAGATCGCCGCCATTGCGGCCAGCATCCCTGTCGCCGTCCAGCGCATCCGCCGCGCACGGTCGGCGGTGAGCGGCTGGCCGCCAAAGGTCAGAGGCCTCAGAGAGCGCGTCGCCATGATCTCAAGCCTTAGCGCGATTAGGGCGTGGCAGTCACGCCCTAACCCGTCATTCGGCCGGCATCGGCACCGGCGGGCGACGATCATCGCCCGGCTGATAGGTCAGCAGCTTGGCCCGCAGCCACGGCCCGACGCGCTTTTCGAAGCCGTCTGCCAGGCTGAAGCCCGCCGGCACGATCAGCAGCGTGAGCATGGTCGACAGGATCAGCCCGCCGATCACCACGATGCCCATCGGCTGGCGCCAGGCCCCGTCGCCGGTCAGCGAAATCGCCACCGGCACCATGCCCGCAGTCATCGCCACAGTGGTCATCACGATCGGCTGCGCGCGCTTGTGCCCGGCATCCATGATCGCTTCGAGCTTGGGCACGCCCTTGTTCATCTCCTCGATCGCGAAGTCGATCAGCAGGATCGAGTTCTTCGAGACGATGCCTAGCAGCAGCAGGATACCGATATAGACCGGCATCGATTGCGGCTGGCCGAGCAGCCAGATCAGCAGCACCCCGCCGAGCGGCGCCAGCGCCAGCGAGGTCATGTTGACCAGCGGGCTCATGAGCCGCTTGTAGAGCAGCACCAGCACCGCAAACACCAGCAGCACCCCGGCGATGATCGCGATGATCAGGTTCTGGATCAGTTCGGCCTGCCACTGTTCTTCGCCCACCACGTCGCGGATCACGCCGACCGGCAGGCTCTTGAGCACCGGAAGGGCATCGATCTGCGCCTGCGCCTCGCCCTTGAGCACGCCCGGCGCAAGGTCGGCGCCCACCAGCACGCGGCGGTTCTGGTTGTAGCGCTGGATCGCGGTCGGGCCGGAACCGAAGGTAATGTCGGCCACCCGGCTCAGCGGCACCGATCCGCCGCCCGTAAGCGGCACGGGCAGGTTTTCGATGGTGCGGAAATCGGTCCGCGATTCCTGCGACAGGCGCACCGTGATCGGGATCTGGCGATCCGACAGCGAGAAGCGCGCGGCGTTCTGCTCGATCTCGCCCAGCGTCGCGATGCGGATCGTCTGCGACAGGGCGGCTGTGGTCACGCCCAGTTCGGCCGCAATCTTTTCGCGCGGGGTGATGATGATTTCGGGGCGGTTGAGGTCGGCGCTGATGCGCGGGGCAACCAGCGTCTTCAGGCCCTTCATCTCCTCGACCAGCTTGGCTGCGGTCCTTTCCAGAACCTCCGGATTGGAACCGGCCAGCATCACCGTCATGTCGCGGCCCGAACCGAAGCCGCTGCGCTGCGACTGGAACCGCACGCGGGCATCGGGGAAGCGCGCCAGCTTGGCACCGAGCTCGCGCTCGAATTCGATCGAGGTGCGCTCGCGATCCTCTGACAGCTTGACGAAAATGGTCGAGCTTTCGCCGAGCCGGATGCGCTCGAGCAGCTGGATGACCTCCGGCTCCTTGCGCAATTCATCGGCGACCGCATTCACCACCCGCTTGGTCTGGGCCAACGAGGTGCCGGGCACCAATTCGATCTCGACCCGGCTGTTCTCGGAATCGATGCTGGGCTGGAACTGGCCGGGGATCTGGCCGATCAGCAGGATCGTCATCAGGAACGAGAACCAGCCGATGGCGAGCATCCATACGCGATGATCGTAGAACCGCGCGGTCATCCAGCGCAGAGTTTGCGAAGCCCGGCTGGGGCCATTGGACGGCGTCTCGATCAGCTTGAAGGTGCCGTAAGCGGCGAGGAACGACAGGATCGATATCAGCAGCACGATCGCCACTTCGAAGATCTTGGCGACCACCTTGTGCAGGTTGCTGAATTCCTCGGCGGAAACGGCGACGGCGATTTCCTTGTGCACGCCGAGCCCAAGCAGGCCCTTCCAAAGAGGGGCTGCGTTCATATTGGTCGCAATAGCCGCCGAAAATGAGCCATTGGCCAGCTCGAACATCGCCACCAGCGACACGGCCAGCAGCACCAGCACCGTCAGCAGCAGCCCGAAGGCATAGGCGACGCGGTGGCGCGGGCCGTTCAGCCCGGCGCGGCGCACCGCCATGCGGCCCGTGTCCAGCGTCCACGCCAGAACGTTCATATAGGTATCGATGAAGCGGCCCTCGCCGTGTTCGGCGACGCCCTTGGCCTTGAGGAAATAGGCCGCCATCAGCGGCGTGATCATGCGCGCCACCGCAAGGCTCATCAGCACCGCGACGACCACGGTGATCCCGAAGTTCTTGAAGAACTGGCCCGCGATGCCCGGCATCAGGCCGACGGGCAGGAACACCGCGACGATACAGAAGCTGGTTGCAACCACCGGCAGACCGATCTCGTCCGCCGCGTCGATACTCGCCTGATAGGCGGTCTTGCCCATCCGCATATGTCTGACGATGTTCTCGATCTCCACGATCGCATCGTCGACCAGCACGCCCGCCACCAGCGCGAGCGCGAGCAGCGAGAGGAAGTTGAGGTTGAACCCGAGCAGATCCATGAACCAGAAGGTCGGGATCGCCGACAGCGGGATTGCGACCGCGCTGATCGCCGTGGCGCGCCAGTCGCGCAGGAAGATGAACACCACGACCACCGCAAGCACCGCGCCTTCGACCAGCGCCCACATCGAGGACTTGTATTGGCTGCGGGTATAGGTGGTGTTGGTCGACAGCTTGATGAACTTGACGCCGGGGTTCTCGGCTTCGATCTTGTCCATCTCCACCAGCGCCGCGTCATAGACCGCGAGGTCTGAAGCGCCGCGCGCGCGGTTCATGTAGAAGTTGACGACTTCCTTGCCATTGACCTCGCTGATCGAGGTGCGTTCGGAAATGCCGTCGCGCACGGTGGCGATGTCGGCGAGGCGCACAGAGCGTCCACCGCCGAGCTGGACCTGGGTCTGCGACAGTTCGTAGGCAGTGTCCGAATTGCCGAGCACGCGCAGCGACTGGCGGGTGCCGCCGACTTCGGCAAGACCGCCCGCCGCGTCGAGATTGGTCTGGCGCAGCGCGGCGTTGATCTGCGAGGCGGTGACCCCGAACGACTGGATGCGCGCCGGATCGAGGATCACCTCGATCTGCCGGTCGACCCCGCCGAAGCGCTGGACCTCGGCCATGCCGGGGATCTTGAGCAGCCGCTTGGCGACCGTATCGTCGATGAACCAGCTCAATTGTTCGAGCGTCATGTCATCGGCTTCGACCGCGACATAGCCGATCGCTTCGCCGACCGCGTTGATCTTGTTGACCCGTGGCTCGAGGATGCCGTCGGGCAAGCTCCCGCGCACACTGTCGATCGCGGTTTCGACCTCGTTCACCGCCTCGATCAGGTCGGTGCCGATCTCGAACTCGACGAAGGTCTGGGAACTGCCTTCGCGCGCGGTGGACTGGATCGAATTGACCCCGGCAATCGCGCGCAGCGCGCTTTCGACGCGCTGGGTGATCTGGTTCTCGATCTCGGTCGGGGAAGCGCCGGGCTGAGCGATGGTGACCATGACCGCGGGGAATTCGACGTCGGGGTTGTTGGTGACGTCCATCCGCAGGAAGCTGACGATGCCCGCAAACAGGAGGCCGGTGAAGAACACCAGCGGAATCACCGGATTGCGGATCGACCAGGCCGAGATGTCGCGTAACGCCATGATTTCCCTGTCTACTTCCTGCTCAAATGGCACCAGACGCCGGGCTGATCATGCCCGGCAAGCGCCAACGCCGCAATCGCCTTACTTTTCCACCCGCGGGTTCACCGTTTCGCCCGGATTGAGGAACCCGCCCGAGCGCAGCACCACCCGTTCGTTGCCCGCAAGCCCTTCGGTGATGGCGATGCCCTTTTCGGTCACCGCACCGGTCTTGACCGCGCGGCGGACCGCCTTGTTGTCCTTGCCCACGACATAGACGAAGCTGCCCTTGGCATCGGCCAGCACGGCACTTTCGGGCAGCAGCGTCGCGGTGAAGTTGCCGCTGTTGATCCGCGCGGTGGCAAAACCGCCGGGGCGCAGACCGGGGGAGAACCGCAGCGCGATGCGCGCCGTGCCCTGCCGGGTGGTCTGGTCAATGGTCGGGGAAAGCTGCCAGATCTGGCCGGTGAAGCTCTGCTCCGAACCGGTCGGAATGACCGTTGCCGACGTGCCGACCGAAAGACCGGCGAGCTGTTCCTCGCTCAGCTGGGCGAGCATTTCCATTTCGCCGCCGCTGGCGATGGTGAACAGCGCCGGGGTGCCCGCGCTGACAGTCTGGCCGGGTTCGACATTGCGGGCGAGCACATAGCCGGTTGCCGGGGCGTAGATGTTGAGCCGTTCGTTGCGGGCGCGCTGTTCGCGCAGCTGCGCCTCGGCGACCTTGACCCGCGCGATGGCCGCATCGCGGGTTGCCGTCAGCCGGTCGACATCGGCCTTGGAGACAAACCCGCGCTCGACGAGCTTCAATGCACGGTCGAGATTGGCCTGCGCCAGATTGGCATCGGCACGCGCGACTTCGGCCTGCGCGGCCTGCGCTGCGGCCTGCTGCACCTGCACGCTGCGATCGATCACCGCCAGAACCTGCCCGGCCTGCACCCAGTCACCGGCATCCACAGTGACGCGCAGCACCTGACCGCCTTCACCCGCCACGCCCACCGGCATCGGCCGGCGCGCCGCGAGCGTGCCGGGCGCCTCGATCTCGCCTGCGATCATGGTCTGGCCCGGCGTCACCACCGTCACGGTCGGCGCCTGCGAGCGATCATCACCCGCGGCCGTCGGCTCACCGCCGGTCAGCGCGAAATAGGCCGCGATCGCGAGCAGCAGGCCGAACAGGAACAGTCCGCCGATGATCAGCCAGCGCGGGATAGCCGGAGGCGCCAGCGTGTGCGCGCCGGTAAAGTCGGTGGCAACACCGTCTGCCGCTTCAGCCCTGATCGTGGTCTCGTAATTCATTGTTATTCCCTCACAGAGACCCATCCCCAGCAAGGGTAGTGTGCGTCCCCGAGTGTATTACTCTTATAAGTCACCCAGTGCAACGGCTGATAAACGCCCGCTTCCAATCGGGCAACGCATGCATCGACCGATGACTTTCAGCCTAGACGAAGGGCGCGGAGAGCGGTTCCCGGCCTGTCAGCCCGAACGCGCGGCGCACAAAGCAAAACGCACGGGCCAAGGGTGGCCCGTGCGCTCATGTCCCGATGGGAAGTGGGTGGCGGCTTAGTACTTGAGCTGGCGCTCGTAGAGATCGCGGTAGTGCTGGATCTTGGTAACGCGCAGGCCGTGCATGCCCGAACGGTCAACCGCGCGCTGCCACGAGGCGAACTCCTCGAGCGTGAGGCCGTAGCGGGCCAGCGCCTCGTCAAGCGTCAGGAGACCGCCATTGACGGCCGCCACCACCTCGGCCTTGCGCCGCACGACCCAGCGACGGGTTTCGGGCGAGGGCAGGTCGGCAAGGGTCAGTGGCTCGCCGAGCGGGCCGATTACCTGTGCGGGGCGGATGTCCTGGTTTTCGATCATTGCATATCTCTCGCAGCGTCCCGGTTGTCGGCAGATGATCCACCTGACGGCCAATCGGGCCGATTTGCTTTGTTGTTTTCGTCTGTGGCGCCGAAGGCTTTAGATTGCCCTAAAGCATCATGGTTAACGTCACGTTGGCTATCGTCGAGGAGCGCGAAATAACTCGCCGCCGCATCGCCGAAGCTGGCCGCCACGGCCCCGATCGGCGACTGCGATTCGGTTCTGAGCAGCAACCGCAGGTCCCGCGCGGCGTTAAGCCTTGCGGTGAGTTCGCTCCATTCGACCGCGCGCAAGGCACCCCCCGCCCGGCGCTGGTCACGCACCCCGAATCGCTCGTCCGCCATGCCCGGCATGGAACGGCGCGGATCGGCACCGTTCTCCGGCCGCAAGCCATTGGCAGGCCCGCGGATAGTGGCAGCAAAAGGATTCGCTTTCTCGAACATGACGACGATGCATAAGGCCAGTGCGTCAAGATCGGGTAAAACCGCCGTTTACCCAAGCTTAGGATTAGTCCGCGCCCGGAAGGCAGAATTCGGCGTTCCGCGCGCCACTGGCGGAGCAGCACAAGCATCGCTATATCGCGCCCCGCTTCCATGACGACGACCGCCCTCTCCCCCGCCGGCCCGATGACCGGGCCCGATGCTGCCGCGCTGTTCGATCTGCCGCGCGCTGCCGCCGATTGCCGCATTGTCGTGGCGATGAGCGGCGGGGTCGATTCGTCGGTGGTCGCCGCGCTTGCCCATGCCAGCGGGGCGGAGGTGATCGGCATCACGCTCCAGCTTTATGACTATGGCGCAGCGACGGGCCGCAAGGGCGCGTGCTGCGCGGGCGACGATATCCGTGATGCGCGCGCCGTGGCTGACCGGCTCGGCATCGCGCATTATGTCTTCGACCACGAAAGCGCCTTCCGCGAGGAAGTGGTCGAGCAATTCGCCGACGAATATCTCGCCGGCCGCACCCCCGTCCCCTGCATCCGCTGCAATATGGGACCGAAATTCACCGACCTGTTCCGCATGGCGCGCGAGTTGGGTGCGGATTGCCTTGCCACCGGGCATTATGTCCGCCGCGTGATGACGCCCGAGGGCGTCGAGCTGCACCGCGCCTTCGATCCGGCGCGCGACCAGTCGTACTTCCTTTATGGCACCACCGAAGCGCAGCTCGATTACCTGCGCTTTCCCTTGGGCGGGATGCCCAAGCCGCAGGTGCGCGAGCTGGCCGAGGCGGCGGGGCTGAGGAACGCGGCCAAGCCGGATTCGCAGGACATCTGCTTTGTGCCAGATGGCAACTACGCCAAGATCGTCACCAAGGTGCGGCCCGAAGGCGCGGCCCCCGGCAATATCGTCCACGCCGCCACCGGCGATGTGCTGGGCGAGCACAAGGGTATCGTCCACTTCACCGTGGGCCAGCGCAAGGGGCTGGAGATCGGCGGGCAGCCTGAGCCGCTCTATGTCATCGGCCTCGATGCGGCTGCGCGCGAAGTGCGGGTCGGGCCGAAGCGGATGCTGGCGGTAAACGCGGCACGGCTGACCGAGACCAACCGGATTGGCGCGCTGCCAGATACGCCGCTGACGGCGAAGGTGCGCAGCCTTGCCAAGCCCGTGCCGGTAACGCTCGAAGGACCGCTCGGAGATGGCGCGGCGGTAACGATCCATTTTGCCGAACCCGAATTCGGCGTCGCACCGGGGCAGGCGGCGGTGATCTATGCGGGTGACCGCGTGGTCGGCGGCGGGTGGATCGATTCGACGGAAAAAGTCGCGGGCTAGGTCGTCCTAGACCCCCCTTAGACCCCCTTTAGACCCCTCTTGCGGCAATGTTCCACGTGGAACATTGCGAGGGTTCAGCCCTCGTAAGGCTCCAGCACGCAGCCATAGCCTTTGCGGTAGGTCGCAGTCGCTTCGGCCACCAGCGGGAAGCGTGCGGTGACGCTCTTGGTCTCGATATCCTCGACCAGCGTGACCGCTTCCATTCCGGCCAGCTTGTCCTTGGCGCAATCGCCGATGCTGCGGCCTGCGACAAATCGGCACGAACAGGCGACCCGCGCCGAATAGGCCGATGCGATCCGGCCATAACCGTCGATCGGCTCGCGAAACGCCCACGCCGCCCCGCCCACGGCCAGCGCCGCGATCGCCAGCAGCCACAGGCCATAGCGCGGGCGGCGGGATGCGGAGGGGGAAGGTGATTTCGCCATTGCCAAGCTCATTTGCATCGGGAATTGAGGGCGCGATGATCGCCCCTCGCCGCCTCCATAACCGCGCGTTCCTGCTCGCGCCAGCCCTGCTCACGCTCGCCGGATGCGGCGGTGCGCCCGCGGCAGAAGCGCCGCTGTCCGAGGAAGCGCTCGCCGCTGTGACGGACAATGCAGGCGCCCCCAAGGATCAGCTCGCGCGCCAGATCGACGATCTGTTCGTGCAGGACGGCCTCGGCGAAACCCGCGCCGTGGTGGTGATGGCGAACGGCAAGATCGCCGCCGAGCGCTATGGCGAACGCTACGGCCCCGACACCCGTTTCGTCAGCTGGTCGATGGCGAAAACTGTCAGCGCGGTGCTGATCGGGATGCTGGTCGCCGACGGCAAGCTGAGCCTTGATGCCCCCGCACCCGTGCCGCTGTGGCAGCGCCCCGGCGATCCGCGCGCCGAGATCACCCTGCGCCACCTGCTCCAGATGCGCAGCGGCCTGCGCCACACCGAAAGCGGCGATCCGCCTTACGAATCGAGCGAGGTGCGGATGCTGTTCCTCGACGGGCGCGACAATATGGCCCGCTGGGCAGAGGAGCAGCCGCTCGAGGATGAACCGGGCAAGCGGTTCGAATATTCCTCGAACACCAGCGTGATCCTCGCCGACATCGCGGCGCGCGCGCTTACAACAAGCGACAAGCCCGATGCGCGGCGCAAGGCGGTGGCGGATTACCTTCAGGTGCGGCTGTTCGGCCCGCTCGGCATGACCAGCATGGTGCCCGAATTCGACGCGAGCGGCACGCTGATCGGCGGCAGCCTGATGCACGCAACCGCGCGCGACTGGGCCAAGCTGGGAGAGATGCTCCGCCTCAAGGGCCGCGCGCCCGGCGGCGAGCAGCTGGTGCCGCAGCGCTGGGTAGAAGCGATGGTGACCCCCAGCCCCGCACGCGCCAATTACGGCTTCCAGATCTGGCTCAACCGCAAGCTGCCCGAGGGCGAAGACCAGCCACTATTCCCCGATCGCGCGCCCAAAAGCCTGTTCAGCCTGATCGGCCACATGGGGCAATATGTCATGGTCTCGCCGTCGCAGGGTGTGACGCTGGTGCGGCTCGGCCATTCGGACGACGAACAGCGCCCGCCGATGTTGCAGCAGGCGGCGGACGTGCTGGAGCTGTATCCCTCGCGTTGATCCCCTGCGAAAGCAGGGGGTCGATGCGGAACCGAATGGGTTCCTGCTTGTGCAGGAACGCAAGGATTTCAGAGGTAGAAGCTACCCTCGACCACGGTCACGCACGGCCCGCCGAGCCACGCCTTCTCGCCATCAAGCCGCAGGGTAAGGTCCCCGCCGCGCTGGCTCGCCTGATGCGCGGTAAAGCTGTTGCGGCCCAACCGCTTCGCCCAGAACGGGGTTAGCACCGCATGAGCCGATCCGGTGACGCTGTCCTCGTCCACCCCGCCGCCGGGCACGAACACGCGGCTGACGATGTCGGTTGTCTCGCCGGGAGCGGTGCAGATGAACTGGTCGGTGCCCAGAGCGCCCAGCCCGCGGATATCGGGATCGAGCGCGCGGATCGCGGCCTCGTTCTCGAACAGGAAGACGTTGTAGCGGCTCTCGTTGCGCCACACCTCAAGCGGGGTCGCGCCGAGCAGCGGCACCGCCTCGGGAAAATCACGCGGCGCGGTGTGGATGGCCGGAAGCGCGAGCTCATAACCGTCACCCGCCTTGACCACTTCCAGAATGCCCGACTTGCGAGTGCGGAAGGTCAGGCGATCGCCGCCGTCGCGGGTCAGCAGGATATGCCCGCTCGCCAGCGTCGCGTGGCCGCACAGTGCGATTTCATAGGTCGGCGTACACCAGCGCAGCTCCCAGTCGGCCTCTCCGGTGGTATCGCGCACCACGAAGGCAGTCTCGGCGAAGAGGTTCTCGCCCCCGATCGCGACCAGCACATCATCGGGCAGCCATTCATCGAGCACCATGACGGCCGCCTGGTTCCCGCCAAAGGGCGAAGCGGCAAAGGCATCGACGTGCCAATAGGGGATTTTCTGCGGCATCTGGGCATTCCTCAGGGGTAAAGCAGCGTGTCGGACCACGGCGCACCAGCGCCCGCACGCGTGAATTCGCGGCGGTCATGCAGCCGGTTGTCGCGATCGATCCAGAATTCGATCCGGCGGGGCGAGAGGGTGAAGCCCGTCCAGTGCGGCGGGCGCGGCACCTGGCCTTCGGCTTCATGCTCGGCCCACAGGGCTTGCACCCGGTCGAGATAGTCCTGCCGCTCGGCCAGCGGCCGCGACTGATCGCTCGCCGCGCTGCCGACCTGGCTTTTGTAAGGGCGCGAGTGGAAATAGGCATCGGCACGTTCGGGCGAGACTTCGGTGAGCGGCCCTTCAATGCGGATCTGGCGGCGCAGGCTCTTCCAGTGGAACAGCAATGCGGCCTGCATATTGGCGCGGATATGCGCGCCCTTGCGGCTTTCGGCATTGGTGAAGAAGGTGAACCCGCCGCCCGCGATTTCGCCCGCGCCATGCCCCTTCAGCAGCACCATCCGCACCGATGGCGCGGCATCTGCCGTCGCGGTGGCGAGCGCCATCGCATTCGGATCATTCGGCTCGCTCACCTGCGCTGCGGCAAACCATTCCTCGAACAGTGCGAAGGGGTCCGCGCCGGCGGGCAGCACGCTATCGGCCAGTTGGGCACTATCGAGAGGGGCGGCGTCGGACATGGTTGCGTTCCTGTGTGGCTGCGGGAAGGCACATAGCTACGCAGGGGCCGCGCGGAAAGCCGCAAGCGGGCCGCTGGGCGAGGCCAATGCGCCGCTTGTCGATGTTCCGGAACGGCGCAACCCTGTGACTTGCCCCTAGCGCAAGCTTGCACAGGGCGACTGTTGCACCTAGCTAACTCACCATGCGCGATCCCTACAGCATTCTGGGCGTTCCCCGCACGGCCTCCGAAGCCGACATCAAGAGCGCCTATCGCAAGCTGGCGAAGGAGCTGCACCCCGATCGCAACAAGGACAACCCCAAGGCGGCGGAGAAGTTCTCCGAAGTGACCAGCGCCTATGATCTGCTGTCGGACAAGACCAAGCGCGCCCAGTATGATCGCGGCGAGATTGATGGCGACGGCAATCCCGCCAATCCCTTTGCCGGAATGGGTGCGCGCGGCGGCTTCAATCGGGGCGGCACCTATGGCGCGGGCCCGGGTGCCAGCGGCGGCGATTACGGCAATTTCAGCCCCGATGATCTCGATCTGGGCGATCTGTTCGAAGGCCTGTTCGGCGGCAAGGCGCGCCAGCAGCCGGGCGGCAACGGCGCGCGGCGCGGTTTCGGCCGCCAACCCCCGCCCCCTCCGCCGAGGCGCGGCGCAGATATCCAGTACCGCCTCGCCGTGCCCTTCGTCGATGCGGCCGCCGGACGCGACCAGCGCATCACGCTGGCCGATGGCAAGGCGATCAACCTGAAACTGCCCGCAGGTGTCGAGGACGGCACCATCATGCGCCTCAAGGACAAGGGCCAGCCCGGCCCCGGCGGGCATGGCGACGGGATCGTGATGGTCGAAGTCGGCCCCCATCCCTTCTTCCGCCGCGAAGGCGACAATATCCGCATGGACCTGCCGGTCACGCTCGACGAGGCGGTGCGCGGGGCCAAGGTCAAATGCCCGACAGTCGATGGCGCAGTGATGCTGACGATCAAGCCGGGCAGCTCGGGCGGCACCGTGCTGCGGCTCGGCGGCAAGGGCTGGACCAAGAAGAACGGCCGGGTGATCGACGGCAAGCCCGAACGCGGGGATCAGCTGGTAACGCTCGAAATCCAGCTCCCCGAAGACCTCTCGAGCCTCGAGGAGCGGCTCGAAGGGTGGATCGATCCGGCGCGCCCGCGCGAGAAGTTCGGCCTCTGACAGGCCCGACAGGCGACGCACGGTGATCGGCACTGCCTCGATCAGGCACAGCATGGCGGTGGTCCGCCGGGTCGCTACCGGCACCTTCAACGATGGCTTCATCCACGCGGGCAACCTCGCCTATCTGTCGATGCTGGCGATCTTCCCGTTCTTCATCCTCGGAGCGGCGCTGTTCGATCTGATCGGCGGCCGTGCCAATGCCCAGGCGATGGTCGAGGCGGTCGCGCGCGCCTTGCCGGTTTCGGTCGCGGCGGTGATCGTGCCGGTGGCCGAGGATGTGATCTACGCCCGGTCGGGCTGGCTGCTGTGGCTCGGCGCCGGGGTCGGGCTGTGGACGGTGTCGAGCCTGATCGAGACGATCCGCGATATCCTGCGCCGGGCCTATGGCACCGCGCAGGTGCAGGCCTACTGGAAGACCTGGCTGTTTTCCGCCGGCCTGATCCTCGGCGCGGTGGTGTTGCTGATGATCTCGCTGTTTGCCCAGGTCGCCATCGGCACCGCGCAGGAGGTGATCGCGGCCGCCTTCCCGCAGCTGGCCGAAGCGGTATCCACGCTCAGCCTGTCACGCATCGTGCCCGCCTTCGGTCTTGCCGGATCGCTCTATGTCCTGTTTGCAACGCTGACCCCGGCGGCCTATCGCGCCAGCGGAGCACCGCGTTGGCCCGGCGCGCTGTTCACGATGGTATGGTGGATCATCGTTGCGGCGGCGCTGCCAGTGGTGCTGCGGCGGTTCTTCACCTACGATCTTACCTATGGCAGCCTTGCGGGAAGCATGGTGACCTTACTGTTTTTCTGGCTCGTCGGGCTCGGGCTCGTTATCGGCGCGGAATTGAACGCGGCACTGGCGCTGACGCCGCCGCAAGGAACCTCGGGCGAGGCAAGCGAGGAGTAATCGGAATGAACGGATTGATGCAGGGCAAGCGCGGGCTGATCATGGGGCTCGCCAACGACAAGTCGCTGGCCTGGGGCATTGCCAAGAAGCTCGCCGAGCAGGGCGCGGAGCTGGCGTTTTCCTATCAGGGCGAGGCGCTGGCCAAGCGGGTGATCCCGCTCGCGGCCGAACTCGGCAGCGACTTCACCTTCGAATGCGACGTTTCGCGGATGGAATCGCTCGACGCGGCCTTTGCCGAACTGAAGCAGCGCTGGGACACGATCGACTTTGTGGTCCACGCGATCGGCTATTCCGACAAGAACGAGCTGCGAGGCCAATATGTCGATACCAGCCTCGACAACTTCCTGATGACGATGAACATCTCGGCCTATTCACTGGTCGCGATCACCCAGCGCGCGGCGGCGATGATGCCGGAAACCGGCGGCGCGATCCTGACGCTGAGCTATTACGGTGCGGAAAAGGTCGTGCCGCATTACAACGTCATGGGCGTGGCCAAGGCGGCGCTGGAAACCAGCGTGAAGTATCTCGCCAACGACCTTGGCCCGCGCAACATCCGCGTCAACGCGATCAGCGCCGGCCCGATCAAGACGCTGGCCGCCAGCGGCATCGGCGACTTCCGCTACATCCTCAAGTGGAACGAGCTGAACGCGCCGCTTCGCCGCAATGTCACCATCGAGGATGTCGGCGGATCGGCGCTCTACCTCTTGTCCGACCTGTCATCCGGCGTGACCGGCGAAACGCATCATGTCGATGCCGGCTATCACCTGATCGGGATGAAGCAGGAAGACGCGCCGGATATCGCGCTCAGCTAGGCCGGGGTGCGGGCGCGCCATAGCAGCGCGATCACCGTCACCAGCCAGCCCGCCGCCGCCGCCGCGAAGATCGCCAGTGCCGCGCTCACCCATCCGAGCAAGATCATCACGGCGAGGAACAGGCAGTAGAAATCGCGCATCGTGAGATAGCGCAGCCAGCGGGTCAGCGCCGTCTCGCGGCGGCCGAGCATCGCCTTGGCCCCGTCGAAATGGAGCGGCTCGCCCCGCGCGCGGGCACGGGCGCCGAGCAGCCCCATGCCGACCATGAGGATGCCGAAGCCCGCAAGGCCGGTGGTGGCCGTGGCGGCCTCGCCGCGCATCAGCAGGTTGGCGATCACCCCGGCGAGAAAGCCGAGATTGGTCGCGGCATCGATCCCGCTGTCCCACGCCGCGCCTTGCGGTGATGTGCGGAAGGTCGCCCGCGCTATCTCGCCGTCGATCCCGTCGACGATCGAGGCGATCTGGAACAGTACGGCCCCCGCCATCAACCCGGCCACGGTGCCGGTCAGCAGGCAGGCGAGCATCGCCGCCGCTGCCAGCGCGGTCAGCGCCGTCGCATGGCCGGGCCGCATCCAGGCGAACCGCAGCAGCAGCGCCGAGCAGGCTTGCGATACCGGGCGATTGAGGTGTCGCGAGACAATCCCGTCACCCGGTTTGGCGGTGGCGCGGATAATCGCGCGGGCGGCCTTGGCCAGCTCTCCAGCCGGATCGCGGGGCGGGGATGGTATCGGGATCGCGCCCGACATCATGGCGGCAAGCGCCCCGGCATCCGGCAGCGTTTCGCCCGGAATGGCCGCGGAATCGGCCTCCGGCACAAGGGCGATGTCGATCCCGGGGGCCAGTCGCGCTAGCTCGGCCCGGGTAAGCGCATTGATCGCACTGCCATGCCCCAGCACCACCGCGATACGTCCCTCGGGCGCGACTTCAGCCACCGCCCGCGCCACGCGGGCGAGCGCCGGAACCCCGGCCACCAGCTGGTTGGCGGTCTGCGCAGAGGCAAAGCGGATTGTGACGGCAGACATGACAAACCTTCGTAACGGCGCGGATTTGTGCCGTATAGTCGGGACATTCAGGCCGGAAGGTGGCAAGATGGGCCGACTGCGTCCTTTCCCTCGCCCGGTGATGCGTGACTGACCCCGAACCTTCGCCCGTTCCGCCAGATCGCCCCCGTCGCCCGGAGGAGCTTGAGGATTGGCTCAACGGGCGGCTTTACCATCCGCTCTCGTGGCGGCTGGCGCGACGGCTCGTACCGGCCGGGATCACGCCCGATATGGTGTCGATCATCGGCGCGGTGATGATCATGCTCGCCGCCGCCGCCTATGGCTGGCTGGCCTCGCCGTGGGGCGTGGCGCTCGGCCTCGCGCTGCACATGAGCTGGCACGTGTTCGACGGGGCGGATGGCGATCTGGCGCGGCTGCGCGGAGGTGGCTCGGCCCATGGCGAGCTGGTCGACGGGATCTGCGACTACGCGGGCCATATCGTGCTGTACGTCACCCTCGGGTTCCTCGCCTCGGCCCAGATCGGCGTGGCGGGCTGGGGGCTGATGTGGGCGGCCGGAGCCAGCCGGGTGGTGCAGGCCGCGCATTACGAGGGCGCGCGGCGGCAGTATCAGCAGGCGGTCTATGCAACACCGTGGCTCGCCTCCACCTCGGCGGCAGATCCGGCCGAGGCGCGCCATCCCTTCGTGATCTATTACCTATGGCTGACAGGGTTGATCGTCCCCCACGGCGCTGCCCTGACGTCAGCCATGCGGGATCCGGAGCACCATAGTGCAATCGGGACCGCGATGCGTGCGGGCAGAGGTGGGTGGCTGGCGGGCATGAGCCTGCTCAGCGCCAATTACCGCACCCTGGCGGTAGGCGCGGCGATGCTGGCGGGCAGGCCCCACTGGTATTTCCTGTTCGAGGTGGTCGCGCTGAACGTCGTTCTGGCATTGTCGCTGCGGCGCGTGCGGGCCGCATTCGGCGCGGTGCTGGCTCAGACTGTCCCGGCCAGTACCCGACGGTAGAGCTCGAGATTGGCGGCGGCAAATTCGCGCCAGTCGAGTGCGGCCGCGCGCTTAAGGCCCCGTTCGCGCAGATCGGCAGAAAGGGCGGGATCATCAACCACACGGCGCAAGGCTGCGGCGAGCGCGGCCGTGTCGTAAGGATCGGCAAGCAATGCTGCCCCGCCTGCCACTTCCGGCATGGCCGACCGGTCGCTGGTAACGACAGGGCAACCGCAGGCCATCGCCTCTGCCACCGGATTGCCGAAGCCTTCGATGAACGAGGGGTGCAGCAGCACTTCGGCCCCGGCGTAGAGGCGGATCAGCGCATCGCGGTCCATCGGGCCAAGGCAGTGCACACGCCCCGCCAGTCCGCACGCGCTGATAAGCCGCGTGATCGGCGCCCCGCTGGCCTCGCGCCGCCGCACCAGCACCAGATCGATCGTCCCGTCGCCGCCAAACGCCTGCGCGAAGGCCCGCAGCGCGCCTTCGTGGTTCTTGTAGGGCGCCCCCTGCCCGACCACGAGAACATAGCGCCGGCCCGCCGGGACCCCGAGCGCGGCAAGCGCGGCAGGATCGCGCGCAACCGGCCTGAAGTCCTCCGCAACACCGGATGGTGTCACCAGCACCCGCCCGGCAGCCTCCGGCGCCAAAGCCGTAATGGCCGCGCGGCTCGCCTCGCTGACAGTGGTGATCGCCGCCGACCGGGAGAGCGCCCGGCGGATGCCGTGCCCGTAGAACAGGCGCTCGATCCGGCCCCAGGGCCGAGGATTGCACCAGTGCGGATGCGTGAGCCACATGACGTCATGAACCGTCGTGATGCTCGGCATCCGCAACCCCCCGGGCAGGATGTTGGCGGGAGCATGGAACAGATCGATCCCGGAAAGATCGACCGCGAGCGGCAGGTGCATCAGCGTGATCGGGCCGTTCGCCGGGCTTCGCACCACGATCTCGCGCACGTTGGGCGCATGGCTCAGCGGCTCGGTCCGCGCGGGCGCGCGCAGCAGGGTGAATTGCAGATCGGGCGCAAGACCGGGCAGATGTTCAATCAATGACGCCACGACCTCGCCAATGCCGCTGGGACGGGGCCCGACATAGCGACAGTCGATCGCGATTCGGGCAGCACGGCCCGTCACCGAGAAACTGAACCGAAATGGTGTCGTTTCATCTCGAAATTCCTGCATCTTACCGCACGTGCGAAGGGCATTCAGCCAGCAGTAACATTGTCTTACGATATCTAACACGGGCGCGCGAGAAAGGGCGAAAACACGCGGAATCCCGCAGGTTCTTTAGCTATAAATCCAAACCCGGCATGGGTTAACATGTCTCTGTAATTCTGGAACTTGTGCGCTTTCGAAGGGTTTTTGCCGTGAATCCGTTGCAGTTGACACCCCCAACGAATTGCACTGATGAATTGTCATCGATTTTGAGGAAAGCCCGATGAACCGCGTCCGCGTTGCGATCATAGGTGTCGGGAACTGTGCCAGTTCGCTGGTTCAGGGCGCAGCTTTTTATCGCCGCACGGGCACGGCACAGGGCCTCATCCACGAAGCCGTCGGCCCCTATCACGCCGCGGATGTCGATTTCGTGCTGGGCATCGATATCGATCGTCGCAAGGTCGGCAAGCCGCTCAGCGAGGCGATCTTCGCGGGCCCCAACAATACGATGGTCTTCGAACCTGTCATCCCGCCGAGCGCGGCGCAGGTGATGATGGGCCGGGTGCTTGACGGCGTGGCGTCACACATGACCGAGGCGGGCGAGCGCGGCTTTCAGCTGGCCGACGCCCCCGAACCGACCCAGCAGGACATCGTCGCCGCGCTGCGCGACAATCGGGTGGATGTGCTCATCAACTTCCTGCCGGTCGGCTCGCAGGCAGCGAGTGCATTCTACATGGAATGCGCGCTTGAGGCGGGGGTCGGCGTGGTCAATGCGATCCCCGTGTTCATCGCCAGCGACCCAGAGTGGGAAGCGCGCTTCCGCCAGCGCGGCCTGCCGATTGTGGGCGATGACATCAAGGCGCAGGTCGGCGCGACGATCGTCCATCGCACGCTCTCCAGCCTGTTCTCGACCCGCGGCGCCACGATCGAGCGCACCTATCAGCTCAACACCGGCGGCAACACCGACTTCATGAACATGCTCGATCGCGAGCGGCTGACCTACAAGAAGCTGTCCAAGACCGAAGCGGTGCAGGCCGCGCTGTCCGAGCGGCTGGATGACGAGAATATCCGCATCGGCCCATCCGAATATGTGCCGTGGCAGAAGGACAACAAGATCTGTTTCCTGCGGCTCGAAGGGACGCAGTGGGGCGGGGTTCCGGTCAACCTGGAACTGCGCCTGTCGGTCGAAGACAGCCCCAACGCCGCCGCCTGCGCGATGGACGCGATCCGCTTCTGCAAGCTGGCACGCGACCGCGGCATCGGCGGCGCGCTCGTTCCCGAATCCGCCTATTACTGCAAGCATCCGCCGGTGCAGATGGCCGAGGAGGAAGCGCTCGCTTCCCTCGACCCGCGCCCCAACATCCGGCTGGATGCCGCTGAATAACGCCAGATACCGACCGAATATAAATACGCCGCCCTCTTCCGTCCCCGCCTCTCCACGGTGATGCAACAAATGAACGCACTGATCCTCGCTGCTGGATATGGGAGCCGTCTGGCCTCCTTGCCTGCGCCCAAGCCGTTGGTGCCGGTCGCCGGCGTTTCAATGCTCGAATGGTCGGTTCGGCAGGCGTCTTGCGCTGGAATCACCCGCGCCGTGGTCGTGACCGGCCACCGGGCTGACGAGATCGAGGCGCGTCTTCCGGGCATTTCCTACCGGACCGGCGTGCGGCTGGAAGCGTGCCGCCTGTCGGACTGGTCACGGCCCAATGGTCATTCGGTGCTGGCCGGTGCGGCGCGGATCAAGGGCAATTACCTGCTGATGATGGCCGATCACCTGTTCAGCGCCGGATTGCTGCGCACCCTTGTGCGCGACTTTGACCGGCAGGGCGGCGCCGCGCTGGCGATCGACCGCAAGGTCGAAGGGCCGACGATTGATCCCGATGATGCAACCTGGGTGCGGCAGCGCGCCAATGGCCGGATCGCGCTGATCGGCAAGCACCTGAACCGCTATGACGCGGTCGATTGCGGAGCCTTCATCGGCACGCCCGATCTGGCAGAGGCGATCGCCCAGGCCGTGTCCGAAGGAGCGGCCGGTAGCCTGTCGGAAGGCATGCAGCGGCTCGCCGATTGCGGAATGGCCGACACGATCGATGTCACCGGCAACTGGTGGATCGATGTCGATTGCCCGCACATGCACCGCGTCGCGGAAGCACAAGCCCCCCACTACCTGACGGGCCTGCCCCAACCGGTCGCGCGCGCCGTCGCGGCCTGAAACGGGCTACTGGTTGATCGCGTTGCCGGTGGCGACGATCGAGAAAGCGGTGCTCGAGATGGTCTGCAGGAACCGCTCCAGCTCCACCCCCGGCGCGGTCGAGATGTAAAGCACATCGCCATCGCGCATGCGAAAATCCTGCATCACGAACAGGCTCGCCGCGTCATTCATCCGCAAGGTATAGACCACCGGAACGCGCCCGTCGCTGGTGGCGCGCACTTCGGTTCCAGCCAGTGACGGCAAGGCGGCGCGGTCTTCCAGCCGGAACACGAACACGCCCTTCACGTCGGCGCGGCGATCATTGAGCCCGCCTGCCCGGCCAAGCGCTTCGGCCAACGTGATCCCGCCGCCCTCGAACGGCACCTCGGCATTGCGCGCCACCGCGCCCAAGGCGACGAAGCTGAAGGGCTGATGCTGCACGGTGACGACATCGCCGGGCCGCAGGCGAACATTCTGCACCGGATCGCCAATCACCCGTTCGAGCGGCATCAGAGCCTGTTGCGTGCCGCGTGCGAGTTGCACGGTCGATTGCTCGATCGGTTCGCGCGTGCCGCCGGCGAGTGCGATGGCATCGAGCAAGCGCTCGCCGCGCGCCGAAAGGCCGATCTGGCGGCTGGCTCCGACAGCGCCGAGAATTGTCGCCGTGCGAGTCTCGTTCTGCACCAGCCGCACCACCGCCTGCGGGTCGTTGGCCTGACGCCGCAGCCGCGAAACGATGATCGCCTCGACCTGTTCGGGCCGCATCCCGAGCACCTTGATCCGCCCGACAAACGGGATCGCGATCATTCCGTCCTCATCGACCTGCTGGCGCGGGATCGGCGTGTTGCTGGCCAGATCGCCGCCGATCGGCTGCCCATCTGACGGAGCGGCGCCGAACAGCACGGCGGGCGGGGCTTCCCAGATCGCGATATCGATCTGGTCTCCCGGAGCAATCACCGTGGCCGAAACCCCCGCATCGCCGAACATCTCGGCAAAGGTCGCCCGGCGTTCGTAGGTGTTGAGGCCGGTGACGAGCTCGGCCCCCAAAGGCAGCACCTGGATAGCGCCGTCAGCATAGGTCTGCCCATCCTGCTGCGCTTCACGGATCGCTCCGGTCGATGGGCCTGCCCCGCCCAGGCTGGTGCAGGCCGAAACCGCGCCAAGGCAAAGGGCCCCCGCTGCGCTGCGCGCGAGAGCGATCAGCGAAGCGCGCGACCGGAGCTGAGGCTGGGCTGACATGGCAATGTTCCTGCGCGGCAAGAGGTCACAAGTGGCGGTCATAGACGGCTTTCAGGCGATCGCGATAGACTTCGGGGCTGAAGCGGGCGGCCTGCTGGTGCCCGCTTGCGATATAATGATCGCGCAGGTCATCATCGGCATCGAGCGTCCGGATCGCCTGGGTGATTGCCTGGGTATCATAGGGATCGACCATCAGCGCCGCATCGCCCGCCACTTCTGGCAGCGAGGAGGTGTTCGAACAGATCACCGGCGTGCCGAGCAGCATGGCTTCGAGCACCGGCAGGCCGAAACCTTCGTATAGCGAGGGGAACATCGCAGCCTTGGCCCCGCGGATCAGGCTGACCAGTAGCGGGAACGGCGCATAGGGCATCTGGATGATCCGCTTGCGCGCGCCCCGGCGGCGTTCGAGGCTGCCATAGACTGTGCCGGTCTCGCCCAGCAGCTTCAGTTCCTGCTCGGACTTCCATGCCTGCGCGCCGACGATGACCAGCGGCGTATCGACCTGCGAGGACAGATACGCCTCGATCAGCCGGCCGATGTTTTTCTTCGGCTCGAGCGAGCCCCAGAACAGGAAATAGCCTTTGTAATCGAACCCCGTCAGCCCCTCGACCTCGCGGGCGACCTGATCTTCGGGCTTGAAGCGGTATTTGTCGGGAATACTGACCGACTGGTAGGTGTTGGTGATCCGCTCAGGCGCGATCCCGACCAGGTCGACCAGATCCTGCTTCGAACTTTCCGAGACGGTGACAAAGTGCGCGGCCTTGCGATCGAGCTGTTGGAGCAGACGCAGATAACGCCGCTTGTGATCGAGCGTCGTATAGGGCAGCCGCAGCGGCACAACATCGTGCAACGTATAGATATTGGGCCGACCCGGGACACGCAGCGGGATCGGGTAGGTCCAGTGCGCCAGATCGGGCTTTTCCGGCATCCGGATACGCAGCGGGCGCTTCCACAGCTTGAACGCGCTCTGTGCCCGCATGAACAGATCGGGTGCGTTGTAGAGCCGGTCGAACTTCGGCAGGCGCGACTGGAACGTGCGGGTGACGACCCGTCCCGTAACGGGGATCTGCCGCGCCTTGAACGCCAGCGGGCCTTGCAGCGCCTGATAGGCCTGATCGAGGATCTCGAGCCACTTGATCCGTTCATCAACCGAAGAATCGAAGAAGTAGATCTCGCGCAGCAGATCGTTGCGGGTGGCGCTGGCATTGTTGCCATAGAGCACGTCGACCTCGTGTCCGAGATTGGAGATCTCGTAGCTGAGGTTGCGCGCATAGGTGGCTACACCAGTGCCTTTCTCCAATCCGAGATTGTACCCGTCGATAAGGATCCGGCTCATTTTGTACCTGTTGGCTGAAGAGAGTGGGTCACGCCGTTTCTACGGTCTGTGTGTGATTGACGGCCGGCCAGTCATGAAAGCCGCCTGCGGCTGTAAGAACCGGCCAGGGGTCACGGCCGGCGGCGATTGCTGCAGCGATGCGTGCAGCAATGGCGGTTTTTTCGTCCCGATCGGCAGCGGCGCAGGCAATCACCACCAGATCGGCGATCCATGCGGGCACCTGCCCCTCGGAAGCAGCGCTGGTCTCGTGGTCGCCCTCAGACCGGCGGCGGGCGACTGCAAAGCGCGGATCGGCAATGATTGTGGCGAGCAATGCGTTGCAGGTCGCATGTCGGCGCAACAGATCGCGTTCCTCGGCCTCGGCCAAGGCAGGCTCGCCCCACGCCGCACGCACGAGTACGGCGAGATCGGGGGCGGCTGGCGCAGCCATGGCGGCCGGGACTCGCTGATAGATGGCGGCGGGCCATGCGGCGAGATCGGTGCCTTGCCGGCGCAGCACGAAATCGAGATGTTCTCGCACGTCCTCGAACGCCTCGCCCAGCGCAATCGCGGTGCGATAGGCGATCTCGGCGCGCTCGAAAGCGCCAGCCTCCTTGGCGACATGGCCCTTCTGCACCCAGTATGACCGCTGGAAGGGAAACAGGGCCAGCGCGCGGGCGTATTCGGTCTCCGCTTCTGCCCATTGCGCGGCATCGCGTTTCCAGTCGGCCTGCTGCACGCTGGCGCGGAAGGCATCGTCGAGCACCGACACGGTATGGGTGGTCTCGATCAGCTGGCGGCGGTCATCGGGGAGCTGTTCGAGCGGCGAATGTTCGCGGGCGGCGAGCCCAAGCTGTTCGCGGAAGTGGCCATAGGCGGCGTCGAAATCGTCAAACAGGGTGAGCTTGGCGTTATGCAGCACAGCAAAGCGGTTGCAGTGATCGCGGATGTAGGACGCGTCGTGGGAAATGATGATCATTGCCCGGTCAGCGCGCTTGCGGAACAATTCCCGATTGCAGCGCTCGTGGAACCGCGCATCGCCCACGGCGCCAACCTCGTCGATCAGGAAGCAGTCGAACTCGATGATCATCGAGATCGCGAAGGCGAGCCGCGCACGCATGCCGGAGGAATAGGTCCGCACTTCCTCGCGCAGGTAGGGGCCAAGCTCGGCAAATTCCTCGACAAAACGAAGGTTCTTCTCTTCGTCCTGATTGTAGATGCGGCTGATGAAGCGGACGTTATCGATCCCGGTCAGGTTTGGCTGGAACGCCCCGCCGAACGCTATCGGCCAGGACACAGACATCGACCGGCGCACCGTGCCCGAAGTCGGCCGCTCTGCCCCGCTGATGAGGCGGATCATGGTCGATTTGCCGGCGCCATTGCGGCCGAGAATGCCAAGCCGCTCCCCCATCGCAAGGTCGAAGCTGACATCGTCCAGCACCAGGTTCTCGCCGAAGCGGGTCGGATAGACCTTTGTAAGGTTGCGGACTTCGATCATTCAGGCACCACCCTACGCGCGACATATCGCAGCGCAATCAGTGCGATAAGGGTTAGAACCAGATTGAACGGAATAACGTAGCCAAGGTCGTAGATCGCCCGGGCGCGGTCGCCGAAAAAGCCTTCGCGCACCAGCTCGATCCCGTGGACCGTCGGGATCCACAATACGATTTCCTGCGCAAATTGCGGCAGCGCGGCGACGATGAAAGCCGCACCTGACAGCGGGAACAGCAGGTAGGAAAACGGGTGCCACAGCTTGTCGACCAGCTCGCTCAGGTGCGACAGCGCGCCGAGCGCAACTGCGAGCGCACTGCCGAACCACGCGATCAGCAGCCAGCCGGCCACAACTTGCAGGAAATCCTCCGGCGGCTTGATCCATTCGACCGCGATGAAGAACAGCCCCAGCACCGCAAAGGAAATGGTCGCACCGCCGAATTCGATCAGCAGCCGCGCGACATAGATATCGCCGACCTTGATGTTGCGGTGATACATCAGCGCGAGGTTGTTCTGCAGGGCACCGATGCAGCGGCCCGGCATGTTGCGCCACAGCAGCACGCTCGAATAACCGGTCAGCGCGAAGGCCGAGATCGGCAGATCGCTGCCATGCACCGATTTGGTCGCGGTCCACAGGATCGTCACCCCGATGGTGAAGATCATCGGTTCGACGAACAGCCACAGGAAGCCGATATTATGCCGGCCATAGCGCGTCAGCATCTCGCGCCGCAGCAAGGCGTCGATCACCCGCAGCTGGATGCGCAGCGAATGCCACAGAGGCACCGGGGTGTCGGGCAGGGAAGCCATCAGTCCCGGTGCTCGCGCACGCCGATCAACAGCATCGACAGCACGCCCCACGCCAGCAGGCCCAGCACCAGCGTGGCGAAGATCGAACGGATGCGGCGCGGCTCGACCGGGTAATCGGGCAGGCTCGGCGCGGCGATCTGTTCGAGATAGGCCTGCTTGCGCCGCGCCTCGGCGCGGGCCTCCTGCAATGAAGCGCGGGTGGCGGCGAGCTGCTTTTCGGCGAACTCGACATCAAGCTGCAGCTCCTGATACCGCGTCAGCGCGGAAGACAGCGACGATCGCCCGCCGGTAAGGTTGCTGCGCGCCTCGTCGATCTCTCGCTGGAGATCGCGCACCTGGCTTTTGAGGAACGGGATCTGCGAGGCTTCCGGCGTGTAGGTCTGGAGCTGGCGCAGCCGGGTCTGGGCGGCGATCAATTCGTCCTGCAACTTCGAGATCATCTGCAAGCCGACCTCGGATTCCTGCACCGGGTCGACGATCCCGCTCTGGTTGCGATAGCGCGCCAGGGCCAGCGCAGCGCCTCGCGCCTTGGCGGTGGCATCAGCGACTTCGGTTTCGGCGATGGTGATGAGGTCGCTTTGCGAGCGCTTGGACAGGCTGTTCACCAGCGCCTCGGACCGCTCAACCAAACGCGCGTTGATCGCCTGCGCTTTCTTGGGATCGAAGGCCCGCACGCGGATCGTGAGAACCTGGGTGGTGGCCCCCTCCTCGACTTCCAGCTTGTCCTGGAAATAGCGGTAGAACTGCTCATCACTGTCACCCAGCAGGCCAAAGCGGTCGAACCAGAACAGGTCAGGGCGGGTATAGGCCCCCTTGAGCGAACCATCGGCGTTCGCTTCGGTAATCGCGGCGCGCGATTGCAGATAGGCGATAACGGTGTTGTTGCCCTCGTTCGCCGCGCCGAACCCGGTGCGATCGAGCGCGGCATCAAGCGGCGATACCTGGCCTTGCTCGGGGTGCCGCACCACGATGCGCGCTTCCGAGATGTAGACGTCCTCGGCCAGCAAGCCGAAATAGACGAGCGCGATCAGCGTCGGCAGGATCACCGTCAGCAAGGCAAGACCGGCGGTGGATTTCAATCGGGTGATCACGCGGCAAGAACTCTTTTGCTGGAGGATTGGGCACAGGGCACCCGGCTGGCAATGAAACGCTCGACGACTTCAAAATGGTCCTGCCAGCGTGGCGGGACGAAACCCGGTACGGGGCCGGTCTTGCGCGACGGCGCGTGAACTGCGGCGCAGACCGCCTGCTCCCAGGCGGCGCTGTCACGCGGATCGACCAGCCGCGTTGCACCTTGCCCGATTTCCGCAAAGACTGGCAAGGCGCTGGCGATGACGGGGGTACCGCATTGCAGCGCCTCGACCACGGGCAAGCCGAAGCCCTCTGCAAGGCTCGGCATCAGCACAGCGCGCGCGCCGCGCATCAGATCGGCCAGTTCGGCGTCGCTGCACGACGGGCGATGTTCGATATGCGGCGCGAGGTTTGCGAGCGGTGCGAGCAGGTCGCCGGTCATCGGCCCGGTCTGGCCGGCTATGATGAGCTTAGGGGTTTCCGCCCCCAAGCGGGCAGCCAATTGCTCCCAGACGGCAAACAGCAGGCGGTGGTTCTTGCGTGGCTCGATCGTGCCGACGCACAGGAAGAATGGCGCCTGTTCCTCGGCCCGAACCTCCGGCATCTGCGCGAAATCGGCTCCGGCAAGGGGTGCGACTGCCAGTGGTGGCAACGGCCAGCCATTCGCGGCGGCGTAGGCTTCAACCTCTTGCCGGACCGCCTGGGTGCCAACAATCACGCCCGCGCCATGCTCAAGCGCGCCGCGCACACGCCCGCGATGGCGCCTCACCGCATGCGGGCGCGAAAAAGCGGGGTTCAGCGCAGGAATGAGATCGTGCAGGAAGTAGAAGGGCCGGACGCCGGTCTGCTCGGCCCAGCGGTGATGGGATCGCAAGTCGAAGTCGGTATCGCCGACATTGAGATAGGCGCGCCCGGACAACTCTGCCTCCGCCGTCCCCGACAGCAGGGCCGATGAGAGCACCCGCGCAAGCGCAGTGCGGCGCCCGCGAGGCGGAGCCTCAATCAGCGTGAACAGTTCAGCGGATTCCCGATGCGGCAGCGCGCGAATGAGCCCGCGATGCTGCACCACGGCGCGGGCATGCGGACGGAAGTGATCGAGATAGGCCGCGCATACGCGGTCAATCCCGGTGGAGTGCCGCCCCGACCAGGCGCGGGCGACGAGGCGCGTCACGTCCAACAGGACCGGTTCGGTGATTGCGGCACCGGCGCGCTCGGCCGGACTGACTGCCGTCATCGCATAGTCTGCCGTGACATGTCGCTACTCCGCAGCCCGGCGAGCATCAGGGCTGCCGGCATCCTTGCAAGGTAACCGCGTCAATTCAAGCGTATCCGCTCCATTGCCGACCTTTCTGGCGCGGCCGGGCAACGTTCTGTCGGTCGATTTGCCCGCTTACCCGTAGAATTCGGGGGCGAGCACTTCGGTCGGGATGGTGAACATCGGGTGGAAGCTGTGGGGGGTGCCCGCCAGCCCTGCGTCCAGCGCGCCGGTGCCGAGCGTGTCTGATCCGGGATCGCCCTTGACGAGGCTCGCATCATCCTCGCCGATCAGGCTCGCCTCGCCGCTGGTGGGTTGCGGGAACCAGCCTGCCCAGGTCGACGGGCCAAAGCCGTTGGCGGTGAGGTAGTTGATCACCTCCTGCTGCGACTGGTAGTTGGCGTAGCGGATGTTGCCGTCAGCCTCCATGATCGCGCGCAGATAGGCCGTCCCGTCGGTCAGCGCGAAGTAGACCTCCTGCAAGCCATCGCGGTCGTAGTCGCTGGCACCCAGCACGCGGTTGATGTTCTCGATCTGGAGATCGTTCTGGAACCGGCGCTGGCTGTCGTTGGCGCTGCCTGCAACCACCTGCCCCGAAGCGACCAGCGGATCGATATAGATCCCCGCCACGCGCGTCTCGCCCGCCCAGCTGTGATCCGAGAAGTAGACGAGGCCATCGGGGGCTGTGCCGATGGTGGCGAACCGTCCGATGGTGCGGTTGACGAGGATCTGGTCAACGTCGCCATCCCCGTTCACGTCCGCCGAACCGATCCGCAGCCACGAGCCATTGCCGCCCAGCGCATTGCCGTCAAAGTCGCGGATATTGTTCATCGCCGACTGGTATACCGAGGGATCGGCAGTGTTGAAGTTGACGCTCACTCCGGTCCCGGGCCGCAAGCGAAGCACCTGATCGTCGAACTGCAGGAACTCGATCGCGGTCAGCGTATCCGTCCCGTCCGGCCCCACCACCTGGAACACGCCGGTCGAGGTCTGGGTCACGGTATAGGCCGAGCGCAGACCGCGCACGACCGCCGTATCCACATTGCTGCCGCCGTTGATCGTGTCGTTGCCGCCAAGGCCCGTCAGGCGGTTGCCGGCTGCATTCCCAAAGAGCTGGTTGTCGAGTGTGTTGCCCGTTCCCGAGAACCCGTCGTTGCCCAGCAGGCGCAGAACCTCGAAATTGTCGCGCAGCGTGTAGTCGCGCCCGATCTCGACCGTGTCGGTCCCTTCGCTCGCGTTCTCGATGATGTCGATCGCAGCATCGTCAATGCGGTAGGTGTCATCGCCCAGACCGCCGCGCACACTGCCGACCAGCGTACCGCCGATGCCATCGTAAAGGTCGTTGCCTTCCTCGAGCAGCACCGCACCGCGGATTTCGCCGCCGTCATTGTTGAACACCGCGTCATTGCCGAAGCCGAGCAGGATCGCACCTTCGATCAGACCGGTATTGCGGACGTGGTTGGTGACCTGCCCCGCCGGGCTGCCGTCGGCCGAGAGGATCGCGATGTCGGCGGAGATGATCCCGCTGTTTTCGATCACACGCGGCGGGGTGACATTGGCGTCGGGCACCTCGATCAGCAGCACTCCGACACTGAAGAACGGCGAATCGAGGCTGTTGAGCGCGAAGATCGTTCCCGAGTTGACAAAGCTGCCGCCGCCATACTGGCTCCAACGCACGCCAACCGCCTCGACCAGACCGAATGCCGCAATAGCTCCGGTGTTAAGGAAGCTGGCGGCAAAGCCCAGTTCGACTGCAAAGCCGCCATAGGCCCCATCGGCGATCAAAGTGCCGTTGTTGACGAATTGCCGCGTCGTGGTGGTATCGAAACCGGTGACCACCCCGAAGGCACTTCCGATGGCCGAAGTGACCTCGAAATAGCCGTCATTGCGGAAATGCACCGCCTGCTGCGGGGCGTAGAAACCGAAGGCTTGCGTGGCACTGAAGGAGATGATGCCCGAACCGTCATCAAAGTTGGCGGCGACGATGAATTCGCCGGTCGCGCTGTTGACGAACCATGCATCCACGCCGGGGGCGGAGCTCCGGCTCACCCCGAACCCGATCGGCAGGCCGTATCCGGGTCGGTCGGCGATGGTGGTGACGCTGCCATTGTTGATGAAATCAGAATCGTCGATTGCGCGGTAAACGAAACCGCTATTCGCGCCCATCAACACCAGCCCGTCGGGGGTGATGTTGACGAGCGACAGCGACTCGCCGGTGCCGATGGTGGTGTTCTCGTAAATGTAGCGCGGGACGAGCGGGACAGCGTGCGGATCGAAGCCGGAGAAATTCTCGGCCGTGAAGGCAGAGACCTGCGTGTTCTGGAAGGTCATCACCAGCTGTTCGACATAATCGCCGCTGACTGACGGGCTCAGGATCAGCTGCACGTCACTGCCGACCTGACGCAGCTCGTAGATGCCTAGCTCAAACGGATTGCCGCCGAGCCGAAGCAGGTCGATCAAGGTGCGGTCGAAAACGTCGATCGAAAAGCCGAGCAATCCGGTGAGATCGATCCGGTCCCCTGTCGCTCCGGTTGCGAAGTCGGTGATGACCGACCCGTAGCTGTCGACGCCTTCGACAAACTGGACCACATCGCGTCCGGCGCCGAGCGTGATCCGCCCGAAATGCCCGTCAGTGATCAGAAGATCGTCCCCCGCGCCGAGATCGACCGAATAGGGGGTCGCGCCTTCCGGCGGGTTGCTCGTCCCCAAAAATGCATCGGTTATGGTGACCACATCATTGCCATCGCCAGCGATGACTCTGCCGGGTGCAATGCCGCCACCATCGGCGGTCAATGCGAAAGTCAGACTGACGTTGACGCGGTCGTTACCCGAACCTGCATCGATATCGTCAATCCCGCCAAAATCGTCGATGATGTCATTTCCGCCGCCGCCGAACACGCCATCGCGCCCGCCACCGGAGTCGATCGTATCGTCACCATCGTTCCCGTTCAGCGTGTCGTCACCAAGCCCGCCGCGAATGAAATCATTTCCGTCGCCGCCGTTGATGATGTCAGTGCCCGCTTCGCCATAGAGGCGATCATCGCCGACCAGCCCGTTGATCGTGTCATTGCCCTCGCCAGCCCAGATGATGTCGAGATTGGCGGTGCCGCCAAGCGTTTCTCCCGCCGCCGTGCCGAGCAATGTTGCATGGTTGGGATCGAAGCCGAGATTGGCCGCAGTAAAGCTGGTCGCCACGGTGTTCTGGAACACCGCGAGCGTCACGAACTGCTGGCTGTAGCCGACTTCGGATATCTGCAAGTGGGTGTCGTTGCCGACCTGCAGCAGCCGCATATGCTCCTGCACGAAGCCCTCGAAATCGGTGTCCGCGTCGATCGACAGATCGCTTTCGGCAAACAGGTTCCAGTCGAGCAGATCGCCGCTATTTCCGGTCTGGAAGTCGGTAATGGTGATGGCACCAACCGAAGTGCCGGCAAGGCCCGGCGCAAGCTCGATCACATCGCGCCCCGCCCCCAACGTGATCACCATCCCGCCGCTTGGGGCTGAGCGCAGGATCAGCCGATCATCGCCGATGCCGAGATCGATATTGGCGGCATAGGTGAGCCCTGAGGTCGTGCTGAGGCTGAAATCGACCAGATCATTGCCGGCATCGCCGCTGATCGTCACCGTATCGGACGTGGGCGAATAGAGCGTCGCCACGCGGATGGTGTCGTTGCCGTTGCCGCCGCGCAGCGTATCGGAGCCGCCATAGACCTCGGTGATGACGTCATCGCCGTCCCCGCCCTCGATCAGGTCATTGCCGAACGAGCCAGTCAGTTCGTCATTGCCCGAAGTGCCCGCGCGGATCTGGAAGGACGAGGTCGCGCCGGTGGGGTCGTAGCCGTTGAAGTTCGCCGCCGTCAGGCTCGCTGCGGTGACGCCGACGAGCCGCACCAGCGTGAAGTGATAGCCATCACCGCTGCCGCCGCCGGTACCGTCATAGTCGAACCGCACCAGCGTGTCCGCGCCGTCCTGCTGGAGGAACAGGTGTCCGCTGGCAAAGGGGTTGCTGACCCGGTTCCACGCCGGGGCAAGGCCGATCGGCACCGCAACTTCGAGAATATCGCCGCTGTTGCCCGCAGCAAAATCGGTGATCGTGACCGACATTCCCAGTTGCGGTGCGCGGGTGTCCACAATCACGCGGTCGCGCCCGGTGCCGAGAGTGATCTGCGCCGTCGGCAACAGGATATTGTAGCTCGGCGCCACGAGTTCGATCACGTCATCGCCCGCGCCGAGATCGACGATCCCGTGAAGCGTGCGCTGGGTGAGCGGAGCGAAATCGCGGCGGTCGAGTTCGAGGCGGACATAGTCGTTGCCGTCGCCGGCATTGACCGTCACGGTTTCGTTGAGCACCGTGTCGACCCCGGAGATACCCGGGCGGTAAATCAGGATGCGGTCATTGCCGATGCCGCCTTCAATGGTGTCATTGCCCCATTGGTCGGTAATCGTGTCGTCGCCATCACCGCCGCGCAGCACGTCGGCCCCCGCACCGCCATCGATGATGTCATTGCCGCTGCCGCCATTGATCTCGTCGGCGCGGAAGCCGCCGATGATCTCGTCCCGGCCATCACCGCCGTTGATGATCGCGCCCGATGACGGGCCGAAGATCAGATCGTCGCCAGCCGTGCCACCAACCGTCGGCAGCGCGGGCGCGCCGCCAGCCGGATTGAGGCCGGAGAAGTTCGCAGCCGTGAGCGATGTGGCGACGACGTTTTCGAGCCGGATGATGGTGAAGGGTGCAGTTATGTTGCTCTTGGAGCCATCGTAATCGAGCTGGATCAGCGTATCTGCGCCGTCCTGCACCAAGCGCAGCACGCCATTGGCAAAGGGGTTGGCGCCGTCAAAGGCGGCGAATACCGAAGGACTGCTGAACAGCCCGCGCACCATCTCGCCGAGGTTGAGGATATCGCCCGCATCGCCCGCGGTGAAATCGGCAATCGTCAGGATGCCAAGATTGGCCCTGACGGTATCGCCAAAGTCATAAGTCAGCAGGACCGTGTCACGGCCCGCGCCGAGCCGGAAGACCGCAATGTCGGGGATCAGGCTGGTGATCCGCAGAATATCGTCACCCTCGCCCAGATCGACGGTCAACGCACCGCGCGTCAGGCGGCCAACCGTGACGAAGTCGTTGCCCGCCCCGCCCTCGATCAGGTTGGTGCGCGCCGGGTTCCCGATGGTGCTGCCGGGCAGCGAATAGACGTCGCTGAATGTGATGCGGTCGTTGCCGTTGCCGCCCCGGATGGTGTTGCTGCCACCCTCGTCGACGATCACATCGTCGCCATCACCGCCGTCGATGACGTCATCGCCATAGCGATCGACGATGGTGTCGTTGCCAGCCCCGCCGTTGATCGTGTCATCCGCCTGGGTGCCGGGCAGCACGTCGTTGCCGGTGGTTCCGTTGATGGTGGGCATCTGCGACTCTCCATGCCCCGCACGGCCCCAATTCCGGCGAAAAGCATCGGACTTCTATGCGGTTTCAGCGGCTTGGTGAAGACGAAAAAGGTGCCCGCCTATTGCTCCTGCATCGACTGCGACACGGTCTTGAAGATCGGCTTGGTGAGGTAATTCCACACGGTCGATTTGCCGGTGAGGATTTCCGCGCTGGTGGTCATACCCGGTTGCAGGTCCACCGGCACGCTGCCGGCATCCTTTTCCATCGTGCCGGTGTCGACCTCGAGGTTCACCCGGTAATAGGCCTGGCTCGATCCGTCAGGCGCGGTTTCGACGATGGTGTCGGGGCTGACGAACACCACCTTGCCGCTGGCCGATCCGTAGATCGCATTATCGAAGGCATCGAAGTTGACCCGCGCCTTCTGGCCGACCTTCACGAAAGCGATGTCACGCGGGGACACGCGGCTTTCAACGATCAGTTTGCGCCCGGCCGGCACGATCTGGAGCACTTCCTCGCCCGCGCGCACCACGCCGCCGATGGTAGTGATCCGCACGTTCTTGACGATCCCGTCGGTTGGCGCGGTCAGGCGGGATGCGGCGAGGCTATCCTCGGCCCGTGCCAGCTGTTCGCGTGCTGCGGCGAGCTGTTCTTCGGTGCTGGTGAACTCGCCCTGCAATTCGCGCAGGTAATCGCCGCGGCGGTTGTTGATCCGCCCTTCGGTCTCGACCACCCGCTGGCGCATGGCGATGATCTCGGAGCGCGCGACATCGCCGGTCTCGAGCAGCGGCAGGTTGAGATCGAGCTCCTGCTGCTGGAGCTTCGCCAGCGAACGCAGCGTCGACAGATCGTTGTCGAGGCTCGCACGGCGCTGGTTATAGAGCTGGCGCTGGTTGGCGGTGAATTCGGGGAAGTCGGCCAGCGAGGCGGGGAAGCTGAGCGGCCGCTGGTAAAGTTCCGCCTCGATCCGCGCCATCCGGCTTTCGAGCCCTGCGACCTTGAGCCGCGTCTCGCGCACGGCCGCTTCGAGCTGCACCGTGTCGAGCGCGATCAGGAGGTCGCCCTTCTTCACCCGCGCGCCTTCGCGCACCGCGATGCGGGCAATCGCGCCGTCCTGCTCGCTCTGCACGATCTGCACCCGCGCAAACGGCACCACGCGTCCGGGTGCGCGGGCGACCTGATCGAGCTCGGCCCACAGCGACCAGCCGATGAAGCCGGCAATCGCGGCGCAGATGGCAAGGATGATCAGCCCGGCGGGCCGCAAGAGACTTTTCACGATCCGCCTCCCGGCCTGAGACCGCCCGGCGTGATCCGGGTGCTGACGAGGTTATCGCCGCCAGGCCGCGGCGCGCTGGAGAACTCCCTGATCTTGCGCAGGAATTCCTCCCTCGGTTCATTGCTGATGATCGCCCCGCGGGCCATCACGATGACCCGGTCAAAGCGGTCGAGCAGCGGCAGCTTGTGGGTCGCCATCACCATGATCGTCTCGCGGCCAAGGCCGGCGAAGATGGCATCGAGCACCGACTTCTCGCTTGCCGCATCAAGCGCGGCGGTGGGCTCGTCAAGCAGCCAGACCGCAGGCGCGGCATGGATCAGCCGGTTGAGCCCGACCAGCGCGCGCTGCCCGCCCGAAAGCCCCGCTCCGCCTTCTTCCAGCGCGGCATCGAGCCCGCGGCTGCCGCCTGCAAACAAGGCCTCCAGCCCGGTCGCCTGCGCCACGCGGATCAGTGCATCGTCGCTGATCCCGGCCAGCCCCATGGTGAGGCTCTCACGCAAGGAACCGCCCACCAGCCGCGCATTCTGCGAATGGTAGCCGACATGGCGGCGCAGCGTATCCTCGGCGATTTGCGTGCAATCGAGACCGCCCAGCGTGATGTTGCCCGCCGTGGGCGTGTAGAGCCCGGCGAGCAGGCGCAGCAGCGTCGATTTGCCCGCACCGATCCCGCCGATCACCGCCACCTTCTCGCCCGGCGCAATCTGCAACCGCTCGATGCCCAGCACGTCCGGCCCGCCGCGATAGGCGAAGCGCACCCCGTCCACCACCAGCGCACCGCCGAGCTTGCCGGGCCGCAGCCCGCCCCGCGCGGCGGTCTTTTCGACCGGATAGCGCAGCAGCATATCGAGCCCCTTCAGCGACGAGCGGGCATAGCCCCATTGCACGATCAATCCGGGCAATTGCGCGACGAGGGGACCATTGATGCGTCCGACAATGATCGAACAGGCGAGCAGCGCGCCGGTCGTGATCGCGCCGGTCGCCGCGAGATAGGCGCCGTACGCCAGCACGATGGTGTAGGTGATCTGCTGCATCGTCGAGAACAGCGCGCCCGACACTGCCGAAGCGCGCTTCACCGGGTCCTCGTAATGGTGGATCTCGCGGATCAGCCGGTTCCAGCGCGCCAGCATGTGCCAGCCGCCGAGGTTGGCCTTGAGCGTTTCGGACGCGTCGAGCATCTCGACCAGCATCCCGTTCTTGCGGGTGCCGGTCACCTGCGCGCGGGCGGAATTGGTGCGGATAATGCGCGCGAACAGCAGCGCCATGCCGATCGCGATCGGGAAGCTGATCACCGGCACCAGCGCCAGCGGCCCGCCGATCCCCAGCACCACGATGATGAACAGCACCGCGAAGGGCAGATCGGTGATGACGAACAGCGAACTCGCCGACATCACCTGCCGGATCTGTTCCTGCCCCTGGATCTGCGCCGCCATCGTCCCGATCCCGCCGGGCCGCGCATCGAGCCGGATCGCCTGGGTGCGGGCGAAGAAGAATTCCGAAACCTCGCGGTCGATCGCCTGCGCCTCGGCCTCGATCAGCACCCCGCGCAGAGACCTGAGCGCCAGGTCAAGCAGCAGCGCGAACATCACCCCGACCGTCAACACGACCAGCGTGTCGAAGCTCGCCAGCGGAATCACCCGGTCATAGAGCTGCATCGCGTAAAGCGAGGTGGCGAGCGTGAGCAGGTTGGCGAAAATCGTCGCAAGGCCGGCCAGCACCAGCGAACGGCTGCGCCGGGCGATGGCGCGCACGAATACCTGCGAGGCGGTCGTCTCCGGCGTGCCCAGCGGATCGCGCCAGTCGAGCCGGAAAAACGCCTGCCCCGCCTCGTCGAAGGTCAGGCTCGCACCGCTGGTCAGCGCCAGCTCGTCCTCTCCGATCCACTGCTGCGCGACCTGCCATCCCAGCGCGGCATCGTGGACCAGCAGCGGGAAGGCATCGGGGCGCGGGCGTCCGATGATCGCTTGCGGCGCGTCCCAACCCAGCGCGACGCGCAGTTCGGCGAGCGCTTCGGCGCCTTCGGGCAGCGTGTCTACCTCGCACGCGGCCGCCCAATCAGGCGGCAAGGCCCGGCCCGCCGCTTCGGCGTAGCGTTCAATCGCTGAAAGAAGATCCCCGCCCATGTCGTTCAACCTGCGCTAAAGCCCCGCCGGACGCCAGCGGCAAGACAGGGCGAGAATGCGCGTCGCACTCGCCGCGGCATTGACCCGCGCATCGCTCTCGGAAATCCGCGCGCTGATGACCTCGCGCGCCGCATTGAGCACATCAAGCCAGCTGCGCCGTCCGGCGACAAACTGGCGCTGATAGCTTGCCTGAAGATCGGCCGACGCCGCGCTCGCCAGCGTCCCCGCCTCGGCCTGCGCGCGGTTGGAACGCAGCGCGACGAAATCATTCGCCAACCGGGCGCGCAGCTCGCGGTCGACCGCGCCGAGCACCGCCATGGTCTGGTCGACCCGCGCCTCGGCCCGGTCGATCGCCGAAAAGCGCGACAGGCCGTTGCCCGTCTGCGCGCGCACCACCACCGCCGCGCGCGCGCCGGTCAGTTCGTTCTGCGACAGCTGGAGCAGCACGCGCGGATAGAGCGCGCCCTTGGCGCCGCGCACTTCGGCTTCGGCAGCCGCCATCTGCCCCTTGACCCGCCCGATTGCAGGCGCGCAGGCGATCATCTCCTCAACCGCGACCGGCTCGGGCGGGACGGCGGCAAAGATCGCCTCGTCGGGCATCACCGGCGCATCGGCGGCATCGCCCGCCAGCTCCTTGAGGCGCAGCAGGGCATTGGCACCCGCCTCGCGCACGGCAGCCAGTTCGATTTCGAGCTGGGTCGCACGCGAGCGTGCCAGCGTCAGGTCAGCCAGCGGGGAGACATCCTGCGCCACCCGCCGCTCGATTGAGGCGACAAGCGCGCGATGATCGGCGAGCCCCGCCTCGAGCGCGCGAGCACGCTCTTCAGCCCGCAGGAAGCCGAACCATGCCTCGATGATCCCCGAAAGCACCCCGAGTCGCGCCTCGCGCAGCGATTCGGCCCCGGCATCGCGCTGGCCGCGCGCGGCATCGATCTGGCTGTCGATACTGCCGCCCGCCCAGAGCGGCTGTTCAAGCGCGACATTGACCGCAAAGCCATCGCGGTCGGCCGCGTTCGATCCGCGCGTGGCCGCCAGCGCCTCGGCGCTGAGTCCGGGGTAGCGCAGCCATTGTGCCGCTTCGAGATCGGCCTGCGAGGCGGCAAGCGCAGCGCGGCTGGCGATGACCTGCGGATTGTCCGACAAGGCGCGATCGGCAAGCACAGCCAAGGTCGGCGGCAGGCCGGCAGGCACCACACCCGCATCAGCGGCGCTCGTTGGCGGCCCTGCGACCGGGCCATAGGTCTGGGCCTCATCCTGCGCTGCACTGGACACAGCCATGCACGCCGCCAATCCGCCCGCAGCCAGCGACAACGCAGCGCGACGCCGCGAGCGCGCGCGCGGGATCGTGCGAAGGGGGGGATTTGCCGGATTGTCCATGCCAGTAGCCGTGTCAGCAATCGACGCAGTTCGATGAACAGACAAGCAAAAACTTGTCGGCAGCGCGCTCGCCACGCGCCAAGGCAATTGCATCCGCGCGGCTAGCCCCGCATTAGGGCGGGAAGACACCCTTGTTGGGGAAGGCCCTGTCATGCGTAGCGTTCTCGTCACCGGATCGGCCGGGTTCATCGGCTATCACCTCGCGCAGCTGCTGCTGGACGAGGGCTTCCGGGTCGTCGGCTATGACGGGATGACCGATTACTATGACGTCGCGCTGAAGCAGCGGCGCCACCAGATGCTGCTCCAGCACCCGAATTTCAGCTGCACCGAGGGGATGCTGGAGGATTTCGACAAGCTCCACACTCTCGCGCTGGCCGAAAAGCCCGACGTGATCGTCCACCTCGCGGCGCAGGCAGGGGTGCGCTACAGCCTCGAAAATCCGCGCGCCTATGTCGATGCCAACCTCACCGGCACCTTCAACGTGATGGAATGCGCCCGCGAGCTGGGGGTCGAGCACCTGCTGATGGCCTCGACCAGTTCGGTCTACGGGGCCAACACCGAGATGCCATTCCACGAAGGCCAGAAGGTCGATACGCCGCTGACGCTCTACGCCGCGACCAAGAAGGCGAACGAGGTGATGGCGCATTCCTACGCCCACCTCTGGGACTTGCCGACCACGATGTTCCGGTTCTTCACGGTCTACGGCCCGTGGGGTCGGCCCGACATGGCGCTGTTCAAGTTCACCCGCGGGATCCTCGAAGGCACGGCCGTCGACATCTACAACAACGGCGAGATGTACCGCGACTTCACCTATGTCAGCGATCTGGTGCGCGGCATCCGGCTGCTCATCGACAAGCCGCCGGTGCGCCCCGAAAGCCCCGAGGACATTGCCGAGGGCGACAGCCTGTCCCCCGCCGCGCCGTTCCGGGTGATCAATATCGGCAATGGCGAAAAGGTGCGGCTGATGGATTTCGTCACCGCGATCGAGGCTGAATGCGGGCGCGAGGCGGTGAAGAACTTCCTGCCGATGCAGCCCGGCGACGTGCCGGCGACCTGGGCCGATGCAAGCCTGCTGAAATCGCTCACCGGCTATGCGCCGCAGACGTCATTCCGCGACGGGGTGGCGCACTTCGTCGCTTGGTATCGCGACTACTACCGGATCTAGGCGAGATCAGCCTTCGGGCGGCTGCGGCGCGGGAGACGGCAGCGCGGAATCGCCCGGCAGTTCACCCTGACGTTCACGTTCGAGCCGCTCCATATATTCGCGCTCGATCATCTCGACCCGCTCCTGCTCGGCGGCAGCATCGGCATCGATGGTGGAGAGGCGTTCGGCCCGCGCCTTCTCGATCAGCTGTCCGAAGCGCACGCCTTCGGCCTCGCTACGGTCCGCAGCCCAGGCCTCGACGAACTTCTGGGTGCAGCCGGTAAAGCCGCCAGCGCCCGCCGGCGAGCAGCTCATCGCACCGAAATCGCCGACATACTTGATCTGGTCGACCTGCCGCGCGAGCGACTGGTTGGCGGGGTTGTCGCTGTAACGCAGGTTCGAAGGGATGCGGTAACGCTCCTCCTCGACCAGAATCTCGCACACCACCACTTCGCCCTGCTTGGCGACGGGGCATTCGGATTCGTCGTAGGCGATCACCATGTTGATCTTCTCGTTCGCGCTCTGCGCCGCAGCGGGGCTGGCGGCGGCGAGCGCGGCAAGTCCGGCGAGAGCAGCGGGGGCAAGCAGATGCTTCATGGCAATAGGTCCTCTGTCGGGCGCGACTACGGGGCCAGCCATGCCCCTGTCGGCGGGGCCTTGTCTAGAGCCGAGGGCCTGAACCGCCGGTGAAGACGCGAAGGTTCTCCCGCCCGGAAGAACGGCTGAAGAGTGATGGCTCCGGCCGGCACGGCCGCAAGCGCAAGCGCGCGCCCCGCAGGTGCTCGAGCCCGCAGGGCTCGAAACAGCACTGAGGACACACCCGCGGAGGCGGGTGTGCAATCCTAGATCCTCTCGCTCAACCGGATCGCAAGGCGGCAACCGAGGCGGATTGCGCCCGAGAGCAGCGGATAGGCGGGCGCGCGTTCGGCACCATTGGCGAGCGCGGCATCGCGGTGTTCGCGCTCGTCCTCGCGGAAGGCGGCGATCATCTCGGCGAGTTCGGGATCGGCGCCGCTGGCTTCCAGCTGATCGAGCTGATCGCTGTAATGCTTGTCGATCTCGGTCTCGATCGCGGCAGTGCAGGCCATCGCCGCTTCGGGCCCGAGCAGCGCAGTGCCTGCGCCGAGCGCATAGCCCGCCGCCGACCAGAACGGGTGCAGCGCCGTCGGGCGCACACCGCGCCGCACCAGCAGTGCATCAAACTTGGCGCGATGATCGGCTTCCTGTTCAGCCATGTGGCGGATCTCGGCCGAATGCGGTCCGCGATCACCCATCACGGCAAGCTGGCCCTGATAAATGCGGGTCGCGCCGAATTCTCCGGCCTGATCGACCCTGATCATGCGGTGCAGTTCGTCGCGTTCCATGTTCGACTCCTTTGCCTAGTGCCTACTTGCGATACGCGGCGAACGCCAGAATGGCCGCACCGGCAAGGGACGAAATCAGGAAATTGAAGCCCGCGAGCGAAATTCCGAACAGATCCCACGGCGCCACATCGCAGCGCACGGCGGGGGCGGCAGCGGTATTGAGCACATCGAGCGCAGTTGCCGGCTTGGTGCAGGCGGTGATGCCTTCCCACCAGCCATATTCGACCCCGGCGTGAAATCCGCCGATCAGACCCGAGCCGATGATCGCGAGGCCAGCCAGCATGGTCCAAAGCCGCGCGGGCGGCACGAAGAAGGCAAGCGCCCCCAGCCCGAGCGCGGCAAAGTGCGGGTAGCGCTGCCACCAGCACATCTCGCACGGCGGCAGACCGAAACCCAATTGCGCGACATAGGCCCCGCCCAAGAGAAACGCGGGAACGAGCACGGCCAGCAGCCGCGCCTTGTTCAGATTGTCCATGGGTCAGGCTCTAGCGCTTGGCCGGACGCAGTGCCACCGTGCTCTTGGTGGTGCGGCGGAGGGTTTCCGCCGCATAATGCAGCTGGAAGTCCTTGACGCCCTGCTCCTCAAGCTGGGCAGCGGTCAGCTGGAAGCGCGGATCGGCGACCTTGTCGGCCTCCATTTCCTCGTCCTTGACGCCAAGCTCGTTGATCAGGTGGCCACGCAAATCGCTCTCGCGGGTCTGATACTTGGTGCGCAGCGCCAGATCGGGATCGGAAAGCTGCGGCACCGCGATATCGGGCTTGATCCCGCCTTCCTGCACCGACTTGCCGGCCGGGGTGAAATAGCGCGCGGTGGTGAGCTTGAGCGCCGCGTCATTGCCGAGCGGCAGCAGCGACTGGACCGAACCCTTGCCGAAGCTGCGTTCGCCCATGATCAGCGCGCGGCGGTGATCCTGCAACGCGCCCGCCACGATTTCAGACGCCGAGGCGGAGCCGGCGTTGATCAGCACGATCATCGGCACGCCTTCGGCCATGTCGCCGCGGAACACGGTTTCGGCATCGTAGAGCATGGTTTCGCCGCGCGCGCGGCCGCGCTGGCTGACGATCCGGCCCGAGGTCAGGAACAGATCGGACAGCGCGACCGATTCATCGAGGCTGCCGCCCGGATTGTTGCGCAGGTCGAGCACCAGACCGTTGAGCCGCCCGCCGGGCGCCTTCTTTTTGATATCCTGATAGGCGGCGAACACATCCGCGCCGACATTGGCGGAGAACTCGTTGACGGTGATCACCCCGATATTGCCCGAAGCCAGATCGGACGACACCGGCTCAAGCTCGATCACGCCGCGGGTCACGCTTACTTCGAGCGGCTCGTCACGGCCCGGGCGGAAGAGAGTCAGCTTGATCGCAGTGCCCTTCGGCCCGCGCATCTGCGCCACGGCATCATCAAGGCTGCCGCCATAGATCAGCTTGCCATCGAGGTGGGTGATGAAATCGCCCGCCTTGACCCCGGCGACTTCGGCCGGGCTGCCGCGGAACGGGGAGACGACCTTGACCGCGCCCTCTTCCATCACGACCGACAGGCCGAGACCCGAATACTGCCCGTCGATCATGGTTTCGAGCCGCTGGAGATCGCCCCCGTCGAGATAGGCCGAATGCGGATCTAGCGCGGCCAGCATCCCGTCGATCGCGCCGCGGATCAGCACATCATCCTCAACCGGCTCGACATAGCTGGCCTTCACCCGCTGGTAGACCGCGAACAGCTTGGCGAATTCGGGGCCGGCGCGGCCATCGACCTGCGCCATGGTTGCGGTGGTGGCGGGGATCAGGGCAACGGCAGTCACCAGAGCGGCGCTACGCAGGAGAGCGGCGATTTTCATGTGTGGGCAAAGCTCCTTGGTCTGCGCAATGTATAGCTTTGCCAGACTGAACGCCAGATGAGAGCCGCACAGGCTGATCGAGCGTATCCCGTTGGCACACATAGCCGCCATGGCGCGGCATCAAGTTCACATTTATCGCAGGAATTGCAACGGGTTGACTGGCGTTCCGTCACGCCGCAACTCGATCGTGACGGGGGTGTTCGCGCGGCCAGCCAGGCCCAGCGGGCTGCCGCCGATCACGCTGTCGCCCACCGCGACATCGGCGCGGTCGAGCCCGGTGACGAGGCTGGTCCAGCCGCCGCCATGCTCGATGATCACGATTCGCCCGAACCCGCGATAGGGCCCAGCAAAGGCAATGCGCCCGCGCCCGGAGGCGACCACCTGCGCGCCGGCCACCGGGACCAGCGTCAACCCGGTGCTCGGCAAACCGCTGCCCCGCCGTGCACCGAAGCCGATCAGCGTGCGCCCCTGGACGGGCAACTGGAAGTCGCCCGGCGGCGGCACGCTGGCAGTCGGCGAAGGCAGGCTCGCTTCGGGTGCGGGCAGGGACGCGGCGATATTGGCGGGACGCAGCACCGGCCCCGGCATGGCGGCGAGTTCGCGGCGCAGCGCTGCGACTTCGTCAAGCCGGTCGACCAGCCCGTCGAGATCGCGCGCCTCCTCGGCCAGACCCAGTGCGCGTTCTGCCTCGCGCAGCGCGGAACTGCGCGCGGTGCGCGAGGCGAGGCGTTGCTGGTTTTCGAGCGCGGCAAGGCTCTGGCGGCGTTCGCGCAGGGTGCCTTCATTATCGCGCAAGGCATCGAGCGCGCGGGCCGCCTGCGCCTCAAGCGCCCGCCCGCGCTCCAGATCGCTCCGCAGCGCAGCCGTGCGGGCACGGATCTGCGGGACCGCGCTGTCGAGCACCGCGCGAACATGGACGACATCCTTGAGCGAGCCGGGTTGCAGCGCCGAAAGCACCAGCGGGCGGCGCGCGGCGGTCTGCAAGGCGGCGGCGAGGCGTGCGGTCGGTTCCTGCTTCTTGGCAAGGCGTGCGGTCAGCGCGGCGCGCTGGCTGCGGATGATGGCGTGGCGGGCGCGGACGACCTCGATCTCGGCCTCGGCCTGCTGGATGCGCGCGGCGAGTGCGGCGGCTTCGTTTGCTGTGCGTTGTGCGGCTTCGGTCGCGGCTTCGGCCTCGCGGGTGAGGCGCGCGGCACGCCCTTCGGCCCGGCGGCTTTCACGGGTGGCGCGGGCGAGCGCGGCTTCGGCCTGTTCGGGCTCCATCAGCACCGCCGCCTCGGTCGCGCGTGACGAGGGCAGCGCCGAAAGGAACGCAGCGCTGATTGCAGCGCCAGCCATAAGAGTGAGCACCACCGGACGGGTCATGGCGCTATCCTGCCCGATGATAGGGATGCCCTGCAAGGATCGTCGTGGCGCGGTAGAGCTGTTCCATCAGCATCGCGCGCGCCATCATGTGCGGCCAGGTCGCAGGGCCGAAGGCGAGCAGCAGGTCGGCGCTGGCACGCTCGGCATCGGAATGGCCATCCGCCGCGCCGATCATGAAGCGGGTCTCGCGCACGCCCTCGTCGCGCCATTTGCCGAGCAGGCCGGCGAAGGCCTCCGAGGACATGGCCTTGCCGCGTTCGTCGAGCAGCACGGTGCGGGTGGGGGTGAGCGGATCGGCGACCTTGCCCGCGCCGGTATCGGGCCATTCGGTCAGCTTCACCGGCCAGGTCAGGCGATTGGCATAGCGATCAACCAGATCGCCCTCCGGCGACCGCCCAATCTTCCCGCGCGCGATGATGTGAAGAAGAATGGGACCCAACCTCTCTTCAGCAGAGCAATTCCGGTCTGCAAAGCAGGCCGCAAGGGCGACCGCCCGCCCGCAGCGACGCGGCCTTCAGGCCGCATAAGCGAGGATTTCGCAGCCCGGAGGGGCTGCGGAACACAAATCAGTTTCTACCCAGCATCGACGTTTCGCTGCCCTCGAAGCTCCACATCCGTTCAAGGTTGTAGAAGCTGCGAACTTCGGGCCGGAAAAGGTGAACGACCACGTCGCCCGCATCGATCAGCACCCAGTCCGCCGCCGGCAGGCCTTCGACCCGCGCATGGCCAAAACCGGCCTGCTTGATCTTCTCGGCCAGCTTCTGCGCCATCGACGCGACCTGACGGGTCGAGCGACCGCTGGCTATCACCATGTGATCGGCAATCGAGCTTTTGCCCTCGAGCGGGATCGACACGACCTCCTGCGCCTGATCATCGTCAAGCTGGGCCAGCACCAACTGGTGCAGCGCATCGGCACCCATCTCAGGCTTGCCCATGGACTGGGCGAGCTTGGCGGCGGCTTGCACAGGGCCGGCCGGGAGGGAGGTCAAAAGGGCGTCGGTCATCGGCAATCGGGTATCTCCAGAGTTCGGGGCGATGATAGCGGACACGCGGCAGACCGGCAGAAGCGAGGCCGGATAAGCGCGAAATGCGCCTCATGCGTCCTCCTCTGGCCGGATGCTGCGGAATGTCAGCCGATCGCGCACCAGCGCATTGCGTGGTCTGTCACCCGATCCTGCGCCGAGGATGTCCTCGGCCCACCCGGCATGGGCACGGCGAATGGCCGTGGCCGAGCGGTGATCAGGATCGAAACGCAATAACACCAGGGCCGGTGCGCTCCATTGCCCCCGTTTCCGAATGCTGGCGGCAGACACGACATAGCGCCTGAGCCAGGCCATGGCGGGGCTCGCCATTGCAGCAGCATCATAGCCGGGGCGGGCGATGACCGCAATCGGCATTGTCCGCGCGATCCGTCGCCAGTCCTTCCAGCGGTGCAACTCGGCGAGATTGTCGGACCCCATCAGCCACACGAAACGGCGTTTGGGATAGCGTCGCACCAGCCGCGCGAGCGTATCGACGGTGTAGCGGGTGCCGAGCGCCTGCTCGATCGCGGTCGGCACGATCGGCGCGCGGCGCGCCTGCTTCTGCGCCGAGCGCAGCCGCGCGGCGAGCGGGGCCATGCCGGCACGCGGCTTCAAGGGATTGCCGGGCGACACCAGCCACCAAACCTCGTCGAGCCCGAGCGCCTGGGCTGCGAACAAACTCACCCGGCGATGCCCGCCATGTGCGGGGTTGAAGCTGCCGCCGAGCAGTCCAGTAAGGTGGGGGCGTGACGCCAAGGCGGTTACGGGCGGGTCTGCCCGCTCCCGCGCACCTGCCACTTGTAGGTCGTCAGCCCTTCAAGCGCGACCGGCCCACGCGCGTGCAGCCGCCCGGTGGCGATGCCGATCTCCGCGCCGAGCCCGAACTCGCCCCCGTCTGCGAATTGCGAGGAAGCGTTGTGCATCACGATCGCGCTGTCGACTTCGGCCAGGAAGCGCTCGGCCGCCGCTTCGTCGGCGGTGATGATCGCATCGGTGTGGGCCGAGGAATGACGGGCGATGTGCGCCAGCGCATCGTCCAGCCCGTCAACCATCGCCACCGACAGGATCGCGTCGAGATATTCGGTGTCCCAATCATTGGCGCTCGCCGGAATGACACGCGGATCGAGGCTGCGGATGCGCGCATCGCCGCGCACTTCGCAGCCCTTGTCGATCAGCGCGCCGACGAGCGTGGCGGGATCGGGATAATCGCTGTCGATCAGCAGGGTCTCCATCGCCCCGCAGATGCCGGTGCGGCGCAGCTTGGCGTTGAGCGCGATTCGCTCGGCCATCGCGGGTTCAGCAGCGGCGTGGACATAGGTGTGGCAGATGCCGTCAAGGTGCGCGAGCACGGGCACGCGGGCATCGGCCTGCACCCGCGCGACGAGGCTTTTGCCGCCGCGCGGCACGATCATGTCGATGAGGCCGCTCGCGGTCAGCATCGCGCCGACCGCCGCACGATCCTGCGTCGGCACGAGCTGCACCGCATCGGCCGGCACCCCGCCTTGGGTCAGCCCTTCGACCAGCGCGGCATGGATCGCGCGGTTGGAATGCACCGCCTCGCTCCCGCCGCGCAGCAGCGCCGCATTGCCCGCCCGCACGCACAGCGCGGCCGCATCGGCGGTGACGTTGGGGCGGCTTTCGTAGATGATCCCGATGGTCCCGATCGGCACCCGGATGCGCTGGAATTTCAGACCATTGGGCTGCTGGTGCGTGTCGATCACCTGGCCCACCGGATCGGGCAGATCGGCCACCGCCGCGACCGCATCGGCGATCCCCGCCAGCCGCGCTTCATCCAGCGCGAGCCGGTCGAGCATGGCCTTGCTGAGGCCATTCGCAGCGCCGGCTGCAAGGTCTTTGGCATTGGCTTCGAGCACCGCCGGAGTCGCCGCCCGCAGCGCCTCGGCGGCAAGGTGGAGCGCCGCTGCGCGGGCCGCGCTCGGCATCCCGGCAAGCTGGCGCTGCGCGCGGCGCGCGGCCTGCGCCAGCGCGGTTACCAGCGCAGTGGGATCGGTCGAATCAGTCGGTGCGAGCGAGGCGGAAGCGTGGTTCATGGCCGGGGCTTCTAGCAGGCCGACGCTGGCCTGTCAGGTGATCCGATTCGGGCGGTCTTTGCGGCGCAATCGGCCTGCCAGCGACGACGCATCACCCCGGTTGCGGATGATTCAACATCTCATCGCGATTCCGTTTCGATTCATCTGCACTGGCAAAAGCGGGATTCGACCGCGCGTGATTGCGCTGTTAGCGGCCCTGTCGGGGCAAACCAGAACAATATCGGGGCCGCAGTGTCAGACAAGATTACCGCACTCAAGTGGGGCGAGCGGCTACGGCAGTGGTTCCCCGACCGGGAATTCTTCATGCGCGCCGATGGTCAGGTGCGCTTCATCAAGATTTCGTCGAAGCTGCAGATGCGCGTCGCCGCCGGTGCGGTTGCGCTTGCGCTGGTGTGGCTGATCGCGCTCGCCGTGATGGCCTGGGGCCAGTACCGCGCCGAAGCCGATCTCGCCTCCTTCGCCGAGGAAAAGGCCCGCGTCGCCAAGGCTGGCGAACGGCTTGAGGCCTATGGCGGCAATCTCGACCGCGTGGTTGACGATCTCCAGCAGCGTCAGGAATTCCTCGAAGAAATGGCGCGGATGCTGCCCGAAGACGTGGTGGCAGAAGGCGCGGCGAGTGGCACTGTCACCGATTCCTCGGCCGAAGCCGCCAAAACCATCGAGAAGGTCAGCGCGCTGATCCCGCAGGCGCGCGGCCTCGCGGAAGTCGAAGCGCGCCAGCTCGCCTTCGTTGAACGGCTGACCCGCTTTGCCGATGCCCGCGCCCGCCGCGCCGAAGCCGCGATGCGCAAGCTCAACCTCGATCCCAAGCTCCTCAGCCGCCAGACGCAGCAAGCGATGGGTGGTCCGTTCGAGGCCATTCTGGGCGGCGGTGAGGATCTCGACCCGCGCTTCGAACGCCTCGGCCTCAGCCTGTCGCGCATGGCCGTACTCGAGCGCGCGCTCGACGGCATTCCGCAGGTCGTCCCCGCGAGCGTGCAGAACATTACCTCCGGCTTCGGCTACCGGCGCGACCCGTTCAACGGGCGCGGCGCGATGCACGCCGGGATCGATTTCAAAGGCGCGATGGGATCGCCGATCTTCGCCGCAGCCGATGGCCGCGTGACCTTTGCCGGACGCAAGGCGGGCTATGGCAATGCGATCGAGATCACCCACGGTAACGGGATGTTGACCCGCTATGCGCACTTGTCGCGCATCGGGGTGAAGGTCGGCCAGCCGGTCGCCGCCGGTGCCACCATCGGCGGGCTGGGCAGCACCGGCCGTTCGACCGGTCCGCACCTGCATTTCGAAGTCCGCATCAATAACCGCGCGGTCAATCCGCGCCCCTTCCTGGAGGCCGCCCCCGATGTTCTCAAAGAAGTCCGCCGAGCCGGATCTGGCCGCACCCCCGCCCCCGCGCCCGGCAAATAGGAGCAGCATGATGGGTTCTGGTTCGACGTTTTCGGTGATCGGTGCCGATGTGGTCATCAAGGGCGACATCGCGGCATCGGCCGATCTGCATATCGACGGCACGATCGAAGGCGACATCAAGTGCGCCAGCCTGGTGCAGGGCGAGAAGAGCAGCATCAGCGGCGCGGTCGTCGCCGAAAGCGCGCGCCTCGCCGGCAAGGTCAATGGTTCGATCACCGCGCGCGAGCTGGTGATTCTCAAGAGCGCGCAGATCGAAGGCGACGTGCATTATGACGCGCTGACGATCGAACAGGGCGCGCAGGTTGATGGCCGTTTCGCCCCCAATGCGCGCCAGCCAGTCAAGGCTGTGCCGCCGGTGAGCATCGCCGTCGCGGAATAACGGGGCGGCGCTTCGGCGCCGCTCACCTCGCCTCCTTACCTAACCAGGTTCAGAGAACCTCGGCGCGCAGGGTCTTGCGATCAAGCTTGCCGATCATCGTCTTGGGCAGCGCCTCGCGCACCACCACCTGATCGACCCGTTCGTGCTTGCCGATACGGGCGTTGAGCCATTCGGCCAGTTCGGCCCCCGTCGCCGATGCACCTTCGTTGAGCGTGACATAGGCACGCGGCACCTCCCCGCGGTATTCTTCCGGAACGCCGATCACCAGCGCTTCCTTCACCGCCGGATGTTCGAGAATCACGTCCTCGACCACGCTGGGGAAGACCTTGAAGCCGCCCACCGCGATCATGTCCTTGATGCGGTCGACGATCTCGAGGAACCCGTCCGCATCGATCCGCGCGACATCGCCGGTGCGCAGGTAGCGCTTGCCGCCGATCTCCACGAACGTCTCGGCATCGGTTTCGGGCCGGTTCCAGTAGCCGCGCATCACCTGCGGGCCGTGGACGGCGAGTTCGCCCGGCTCGCCTTCGGGCGCGAGCTGCGAGTGGTGCTCCTTGTCGAGCAGCACCACCTCTGTCCCCGGCACCAGCTGACCGATGGTGCCGCGCTTGCGCTCGCCCTCGTAGGGGTTGGCGGAGACCACGCCCGAACTTTCGGTCAGGCCATAGCCTTCGCATACGCGCACCCTCGTCACTTCCTCGAAGCGCAGGTGGACGGGCGCGGGCATCGGTGCGCCGCCCGAAATGCAGACCTTGAGGCTCGACAGGTCGGTCTTGGGCAGATCGGGGTGATCGAGCATCGCCTGGAACATCGTCGGCACGCCGGGAAAACCGGTGCAGCGATAGCGCTGGATCGTGGCGAGCACCTGTTTCGTCTCGAACCGCGGCACCATCGCGATCGACGCGCCCGTCACCATCGCGTGATTGAGCAGCGCGGTGTTGGCGAAGACATGGAAGAACGGCAGCGCGCCCATGAACACCTCGGACGCCGGCGCACCGAAGGGGTTAAGCGCGGCGACCTGCTGCGCATTCACCGAAAGCTGGTCATGCCCCAGCATCGCCCCCTTGGGCCGCCCGGTGGTGCCGCCGGTATATTGCAGCAGAGCGAGATCGGCGGGGGTGACTTCGACCGCTGGCGGTATCCCCGCAGGCGTCACATCGCGCCAGCTTTTCACCGCAGGCCCATAGGCCACATCGGCGATCTGGCTGCGCTTTAACAGCTTCAGGGCTAGGCCCTTGTACCACGGCAGCTGGTCGGCAAGGCTGCCAACCACCAGCGTTTCGAGGTGGGTGGCCTCCAGCACCTTGTGCGCGGTCTTGTAGAGTTCGGGCACATCAACCGTCACCAGCAGCCGCGTGCCGGAATCGCCGACCTGCCAGCTCAGTTCCTCGACCGAATAGAGCGGCGAGAAGTTCACCACCACCGCGCCCGCCATCATCGCCCCGTAATAGGCGGCGGCGTAGATTGGCACGTTGGGGAGGAACAGGCCGACGCGGTCGCCCTTGGCAATGCCCATCTCGGCGAGCCCGAGCGCGAAGGCCTTGGCCTGTTCGAAGATGTGCCTGTAGCTGTATGTGCGCCCGAGGAAGTGCAGGAACGGCGCGTCGGGGTTGGCGCGCATGGTGCGCTCAAACATTGCCGGAAGGCTCATCGCCTCGAACCGGGTGTCGAGCGGAACGGGATGGTGATAGGCGGCGCTACTGACAGTCATGTCAGTAATTGTGGCGAACAATCGCTGGCTGCACAAGCGAAAGTGGCGGGATTTGCGTGATTTCTCGCCAGCCCAAAACAGCGTCGCCCCGGACTTGATCCGGGGCTTGGCTTCTTCCTTGGAGGGCTAGGCCCAAGAAAGCCAAGCCCCGTGTCAAGCACGGGGCGACGACCTAAACCAACGTGTTCAGGCGATCAGATGAACCCGCTCTCCGGGTCGATCTTTTCTTCCGCCGCTTCGGCAGCGCGGCGCGCGGCGAGCCAGGCTTCGGCCTCGGCCGCCTGCGCGGCTTCGCCTGCGGCCTTGGTCTGGGCGTCACGCTCGGCGCGCAGTTCCTCGATCAGCTTTTCGCGATCGTTGCGTTCGGACTTGACCGGCGCATCGGGATCATCAGTGACACCGGCGCGCTTGGCGGCCTTGGCGACCATCGCATCCAGTTCGCGCTGCGAGCACAGGCCGAGCGTCACCGGATCCTTCGGGGTGATGTTCTGGATATTCCAGTGGCTGCGATCGCGGATCGCACCGATGGTGTTGCGCGTGGTGCCGATCAGCTTGGAGATCTGCGCGTCCGACACTTCCGGGTGGTTGCGCAGGATCCAGGCGATGCCATCGGGCTTGTCCTGACGCTTCGACACCGGGGTGTAGCGCGGGCCCTTGGTGCGGGTCACTTCGACCGGCGCCTTGTGCATCTTGAGCGAATAGGCCGGATCGTTCTGGCCCAGCTCGATTTCGGCCTGGGTCAGTTCGCCCGAGTGAACGGGGTCGCGTCCGGTATACTTGCTGCCGGCCAGATCGTCGGCCATCGCCTGCACTTCGAGGATGTGGAGGCCGCAGAACTCGGCAATCTGCTCGAACGAGAGCGCGGTGTTGTCCACCAGCCAGGTCGCGGTGGCATGCGGCATCAGCGGCTTGGGCTGATCCTTGGTCGCCATGGGGAAATCTCCGTTGAAAATGAAAGGGCCGCCCCTTTCGGAGCGGCCGCCTTGGCAGGCTAGATAGGCGAAAGCACACAAAACGGCAAGGAATGGATTCAGGCGGGGATCAAAGCCCCGAAGCCGGCGACTTCCTCTTCATCAAGCGCGGCCAGTCCGGCGAGGAACTGGCGGGTCGCGGCCTCCCAGCTGTAGGTCGCGGCATAGGCCGCGCAGACCCGGCGTTCGCAGTAGCGCGCGGCATCGATCGCCCGGGTCAGATCTTCGGACAGCGCGCCAACCGCCTCGGTGACGATGTCGAGCGGGCCGGGCACCGGAAAGGCCGCGACCGGTGTGCCGCAGGCGAGCGCCTCGATCATGACGAGGCCGAAAGTGTCGGTGCGGCTCGGGAACACGAAGACATCGGCCCCGGCATAGCAGCCGGCGAGCTCAACCCCGGTCTTCTTGCCGAGGAAGTGCGCGTCGGGAAACTTTGCCTGCAGCGCAGTCCGCGCCGGGCCATCGCCGACCACCACCTTGGTGCCGGGATAGGGGCAGGCGAGGAAGGCCTCGATATTCTTCTCCACCGCCACGCGGCCGACATAGAGCAGGATCGGCCCCTCCATCGCGGCATATTCGGGCGGGGGCGGGGCATGCGGCGTGAAGCAGGCGAGATCGACTCCGCGGCTCCAGTGGGTCAGCCGGGTGAGGCCCTGCTCGCGCAAGGTCGCCCGGATCGTTTCGGTCGCCACCATGATTCGCGCGGCCGGGCGATGGAACCAGCGGATATAGGGCCAAAACACCCGCGCAGGCAGTCCGGTGCGCTTCGCGAGGTAATCGGGGAACTGGGTGTGATAGGCGGTGGTGAAGGGCACGTTGCGCCGCATGCAGTAGCGCCGCGCCGCCAGCCCGAGCGGGCCTTCGGTGGCGATATGCACCGCATCGGGGGCCAGCCGCGCCAAGCGCCGCCCGATCACGCCGGGCGCAGTCAGCGCAAGGCGGATTTCGGGGTAACTCGGCGCAGGCACCGAAACATAGCTGTCGGGCGAGATCACGGTCACCTCATGCCCCCAGCGGCGCAACACCTCGCAGGTGGTGGACAGCGTGCGGACGACGCCGTTGGTCTGGGGGTGCCAGGCATCGGTGACGATCGCGATGCGAGCGGGCTCGGCGAGGGCGGGTGTGGCCGCCTCGGGCAGGATCGAGGTGTAGCGGTTCACGCCGCCTCGCGCGCCGGTGCGGCGGGTTCGGCAACAAGCGCGCGCTCTGCCTCGCGCCGTTTGATCTCGTCGGGCCAGTGGAGGATTTCCATCCGCCCGTCGTGGTGCTCGACCAGCGCGTTGCAGCCTTCCACCCAGTCACCGTCGTTCCAGTATTCGATGGCCCGTCCGTGGTGGTCGAAGCTGCGGAATTCGGCGGTGTGGATGTGGCCGCACACCACCCCGTCGACCCCGCGCTCGCCCGCGGCCCGCGCGACGACTTCCTCGTACTTGCCGATGAACTCGACCGCGTTCTTGACCTTGTGCTTGGCGGCCTTGGAGAGTGACCAGTAAGGCTTGCCCAGCCAGCGGCGCACAGCGTTCACCGCCACGTTGAGCTTCATCATCAGGTGGTAGGCATGGTCCCCCACGAAGGCGAGCCAGCGGTGCGAGAGCATCACCGCGTCGAATTCGTCGCCGTGCAGCACCATCAGGCGGCGGCCATCGGCGGTGTCGTGGAAGGCCGCGCGGCGGATTTCGATCCCGCCGAAGTTCAATCCGGTGAACTGGCGGAACATCTCGTCGTGATTGCCGGGGATGTAGACCACCCGCGTGCCCCGCCGGGCGCGCTTCATGATCCGCCACACGATGTCGTTATGCGCCGCGGGCCAGTAGAACTTCTTCTTGAGGCGCCAACCATCGATGATGTCCCCGACAAGGTACATCGTCTCGCTGTCGGTGTGGTCGAGGAAGTCGATCAGCAGCTTGGCGTTGCAGCCCTTGGTGCCAAGGTGCACGTCGCTGATCCAGATGGTGCGATAGGAGCGCCGCTCGCCCCCTTCGGGTTCGGGAGTCCGCGGGGAGCTGAGCGGGAAGCTCGCGACATTGTCGCTGATCAGGTCGTGGAGGTCGGCGCCGGTCATTTGAGGCCTCGGGTGTCACATCACGCTGGCCCCCTCATGGCAGCGCAATGTTACAGCAGACTCTCAGGCAAATGACGGTTTTGCGTAAGTTTTTCAGAGATGCGACAGGTGCGTCAGTCCATCGGCACGAAGCCAGGGAGCGCCTGCATCCGCGAAATCCACGCCAGAATGTGCGGGTAATCGCCCAGCCCGAACCCGCCTTCCTCGGCCACATGGGTGTAGGGGAACAGCGCGATATCGGCGAGTGTCGGAGCAGCGCCGCAGAAGAAATCATGGGTCGCGAGGTGATCATTCATCAGCGCCAGCGCCGCCTCGCCGCCTGCGCGCTTGGCGGGCACGAGCGCACGCTGCTGTTCGGCAAGGTTCGCTTCGCCGAGGATGCTCAGCCAGTAACGCAGGGTCGCGACGTTGGGTTCGTGGTTATACTGTTCGAAGAACATCCAGCGCAGCATATCGGCCTGGGCAAAGCGTTCCGCCGGGATCAGCGCGCTGTCGTGGGCGAGATACCAGCACGCGGCGTTGCTTTCGGGGAGGAAGCGCGCGCCCCCATTTTCTGGCGCCCCCTCTCCGATCTGGAGCACCGGAATGCGCCCGTTGGCGTTGACGGTGGCGAGGAACTCCGGCGTGCGGGTTTCGCCCTTCGTGATGTCGTAGGCGCGGGTGGCAAGCGGCAGGCCGAGCAGCGCGGCGGTGAGCTTGATCTTGTAGCAGTTCCCGCTGCGAGGGTCCTCGTGGAGTATCAGCGCCTCAACCACCGGCGACCTCCAGCACGATCTTGCCGATATGCTCGCCCTTCTCCATCCGCGCGTGGGCGGCGGCGGCGTCTGCGAGCGGGAAGGTCATGTCCATCACCGGCGACAGCTCGCCATCGGCGAACAGCGGCCAGGCGTTGTCGGCGATTTCATCGGCAAGCGCGGATTTGAAGGCGTCGGTGCGCGGGCGCAGGGTCGATCCGGTCAGCGTCAGCCGCCGCATCATCACCACCGCCATATTGATGTCGGCCTTGGCCCCGCCCAGCACCGCGATGGTCACGTGGCGGCCATCCTCGGCCATGCACCTGAGGTTGCGCGCGACATAATCGCCCGACACCATATCGAGTACCACGTTCACGCCCTTGCCGCCCGTATGCGCCAGCACCGCCTCGACATAGTCGGTCTCGCGGTAATTGATCGCAAGGTCGGCGCCGATGCGGGTGGCGGCGGCGCATTTGTCGGCATCGCCGCAAGTGACGATCACCTCCATGTCGAAGGCCTTGGCGAGCATGATCGCCATTGTCCCGATGCCGCTGGTGCCGCCGTGGATCAGCACGCTCTCGCCATCGCGCGCAAGACCGCGTTCGAACAGGTTGTGCCACACGGTGAACAGCGTTTCGGGCAGCGCGGCGGCTTCGGCCAGCAGCATCCCGTCGGGCACGGGCAGGCAGTGCTGCCAATGCGCCGCGCAATATTCGGCATAGCCCCCGCCCGGCGTAAGCGCGGCGACCATCTGGCCGAGCATTTCGCGCGGGACTTCGCTGCCCACGGCGACCACTTCGCCCGACACTTCTAGACCGAGCAGCGGAGAAGCGCCCGGCGGCGGCGGATAAGCCCCGGCGCGCTGCAAGCAATCGGGGCGGTTGACCCCGGCATAGGCGACGCGGATCAGCAGATCGTCAGGGCGCAGGCGCGGCAGCGGGACTGTTTCGATGCGCAGCACATCCGGCCCGCCGGGCGCATCGAAGCCGATCGCCTGCATCGTCTCGGGCAGGTCCGCCACGCTTCTTGCGACCATCGCCAATATCCCCCTGAACCTGAACCGCTAACCAAACAGGCGGGGCGAATACCGCTCTCACCGATTGACAGCAAGCCGCTTGGGGCTGATGCTGCCTGGCAATGGAAGAACCCGACCGCCCACGCCCTGTCGGAGATGCCGCCGCCCGCCTCGCGGCCGAAGATCTTGCACCTTATTCCCAAGCCGAACTGGACGAGCGTGTCGCGCTGCTCGAAGCCGAGATTGCCCGGGTCAAGGCCCACCGCGACAAGGCTGCCGCGCACCGCGCCGCTGCCGATGCGCTGTTCGGAAAGCCCGGCGGATGAGGTTCTGCGCAGACCTGCCTGTAACCTTGGAAACCGATTCGCAATTCCTGTGCGCGATCCCATATAGTCGGAAAATGGCTCCCCCCGCTCGCTCGCCACGAGCAACCACCCGCTGAAAAGGCCTCTCCCATGCCCAGCTTCGCCCAGAACCTCGAACGCACGCTGCACAACGCGCTCGGCAATGCGTCCGAACGTCGGCACGAATATGCCACGCTCGAACACCTGCTGCTGGCGCTGATCGATGATGAGGATGCAGCCCAGGTGATGGCCGCCTGCGGGGTCGACCTGGCCGAACTCGGCGAGGTCGTGAAACAGTATTTAGACCAAGAATATCAATCACTTAAGACTGAGGACGGGGCCGATCCACAGCCCACCGCAGGCTTCCAGCGGGTGATCCAGCGGGCGATTCTGCACGTCCAGTCTTCGGGCAAGGACACCGTCACCGGCGCCAATGTGCTGGTGGCGCTGTTCTCCGAACGCGATAGCTACGCGGTCTATTTCCTCCAGCAGCAGGACATGAGCCGACTGGATGCGGTGAGCTACATCAGCCACGGCATCGGCAAGGGTGGCCGCCAGATCGAATCGAAGAATCCGCAAGGCGCCGACAAGCCCGAAGAGGCCGCGCAGACCAAGGAAAGCGGCGGCAACAAGAAGGAAACCGCGCTCGACCAGTTCACCGTCAATCTCAATGCGAAGGCCGAAAACGGCAAGATCGATCCGCTGATCGGTCGCGGGCCGGAGGTTGACCGGACGATCCAGATCCTCTGCCGCCGTTCGAAGAACAACCCGCTCTATGTGGGCGATCCCGGCGTGGGAAAGACCGCCATCGCCGAAGGCCTCGCGCGCAAGATCGTCGAAGGCGATGTGCCCGAAGTGCTGGCCGAAGCCGTGATCTACTCGCTCGACATGGGCGCGCTGCTCGCCGGCACGCGTTATCGCGGCGATTTTGAAGAGCGCTTGAAGCAGGTCGTGACCGAGCTTGAGGCCATGCCCAACGCGGTGCTGTTCATCGACGAAATCCACACCGTGATCGGTGCGGGCGCGACCAGCGGCGGCGCGATGGACGCCTCGAACCTGCTGAAGCCGGCCCTCTCGAGCGGCGCGATCCGCTGCATTGGCTCGACCACCTACAAGGAATTCCGCAACCACTTCGAAAAGGACCGCGCCCTGCTGCGCCGGTTCCAGAAGATCGACGTGAACGAGCCGACCATCGAGGACACGATCAAGATCCTGAAAGGTCTGCGCAGCGCCTTCGAAGATCACCACAAAGTCAAGTACACCCCCGACGCGATCAAGACCGCGGTCGAGCTGTCGGCGCGCTACATCAATGACCGCAAGCTGCCCGACAAGGCAATCGACGTGATCGACGAGGTGGGCGCGATGCAGATGCTGGTGCCGCCCAGCCGCCGCAAGAAGACGATCACCGCGCGCGAGATCGAACAGGTGATCGCGACGATGGCGCGCATCCCCCCCAAGTCGGTCAGCAAGGATGACAAGAAGGCGCTCGAGAACCTCGAACGCGATCTCAAGCACGTCGTCTTCGGGCAGGACGAGGCGATCACCCGCCTTGCCACCGCGATGAAGCTGAGCCGCGCAGGGCTTCGCGATCCGGACAAGCCGATCGGCTCGTTCCTGTTCTCCGGCCCCACCGGCGTCGGCAAGACCGAAGTCGCGCGCCAGCTCGCCAACATCATGGGGATCGAGCTCAAGCGCTTCGACATGTCGGAATATATGGAGCGCCACTCGGTCAGCCGCCTGATCGGCGCGCCTCCGGGCTATGTCGGCTATGATCAGGGCGGGTTGCTCACCGACGCGGTCGACCAGAACCCGCATTGCGTGCTGCTGCTCGACGAGATCGAGAAGGCCCACCCCGACCTGTTCAACATCCTGCTGCAGGTGATGGATAACGGGCGCCTGACCGATCACCACGGCAAGACGGTCGATTTCCGCAACGTGGTCCTGATCATGACCACCAATGCGGGCGCGGCCGACATGGCGCGGCAGGGCATCGGCTTTGGCGACGTGTCGAAGGAAGACGCGGGCGACGAGGCGGTGAAGAAGATGTTCACCCCCGAATTCCGCAACCGCCTCGATGCAATCGTGCCGTTTGCCTATCTCGGCAAGAGCATCGTTGCCCGCGTGGTCGACAAGTTCATCCTCCAGCTCGAACTCCAGCTGGCCGAACAGAACGTCCACATCCAGTTCGACAGCGATGCCCGCGCGTGGCTGGCGGACAAGGGCTACGACAAGCTCTACGGCGCGCGTCCGATGGCCCGCCTGATCCAGGAACGGATCAAGCAGCCGCTCGCCGAAGAACTGCTGTTCGGCAAGCTGGCCGAAGGCGGCGAGGTCCATGTCACCGTGAAGGACGGCAAGCCCGCCTTCGAAATGACCCCGGCCCCGCCCAAGGTGAAGGCCGCCAAGAAGAAGGCCGCGCCGAAGAAGAAAGCCGCCGCCAAGAAGCCCGCACCCGAAACGGACGAAGGCTGAGGCGAATGTCTGCCGTATTGGCGATGGTAACTGCGGGCGCGCTGATGGGCGCGCCTGCCGTTGCCGAGCCGCCAGCGTGGGAACAGACCGAAGAAACCATGCCCGCCCGCCTGATCGAGGTCGGCACGTGGCAGTTTTCGGCCACGCGCCTTGGGCCCGATGGCAAGCCGGAATGCTACGAAAGCTGGACGTTCAACGCCGACAATACGGGCCTCGTCGTCAGCGGGCAGCAACGCGTCACCACCAGCTGGGAGACCGAAACGCTCAAGAACCTCGGCCAGTTCGTGTTCGTGACCAACGAGTCCACCACCGACGGGCCTGACTGCATGGGCCGCGCGGTCGACAAGAACGAATATCCCTACAAGACCGCCGCCTTTCAGGTGATCTTCTTCGATGGTGGCGCGCGGGCGATGATTTGCACCGCCGGCACGCAGTTGAAGCTTCCCGATGGGACCATCTCGACATTGCTCGATGCGGAAGATTGCTGGGGCGAACTCGTACCGATGCCCTAGAGCACTTTCCGGCCATTCCAACCCACCCTGATCGCGTCAGGAGATCCGCTGGACAGGAGCGGCGCGCAGAGCGGGCCTGTCGGCCCCCGGTCAAGCGTCGCGACGAAGCCAGCGGATCTCCTGACACGACCCCGAAGGGGCGGGCCGATTTTGGCCCAGCGCGGCGTCTCTCCTCGTTCCCTATGCTTCGGCATGGCTCTCTCGTCGTTCCTTACGCTGAGCCAAAATCGGCTCCGTCAGGATGGGATGGAATGGCCGGAAAGTGCTCCAGGGCTGAAAATCCCGGAACATCGCGCCCGCAGTGCGGGTTATGATCGCATGACCGTCCCGTTCTCCTGGATCCGGCCCGAGCCGCAGGGAATCTACATCGCCCCGGCCGATGTCTGGGTCGATCCCTCGCGCGCCGTGCCGAGGGCGCTGGTCACGCATGGCCATGCCGATCACGCGCGCGGCGGACACGGGCAAACCATCGCCACTCCGGCGACGCTGGCGATCATGAAGTTGCGCTACGCAACTTCCGATGGCGCGGCTCCGGCGGAATATGGCGAAACGCTCAGCCTCGGCGGCGGGGTCAAGGCGACCTTCTTGTCTGCGGGCCACGTGCTCGGCAGCGCGCAAATCCTGCTCGAACACGCGGGCGAGCGGGTGATCATCACCGGCGATTACAAGCGCGCGCCCGATCCGACCTGCGAAGCCTTTGCGGTCACCCCCTGCGATATCTTCATCACCGAGGCGACCTTCGGCCTCCCGGTCTTCACCCATCCGCCGATTACCGGGGAAATGGCCAAGCTGCTGAATGCGCGGGAGCAAAACCCCGATTCCTGCATCCTCGTCGGCGCTTATGCGCTGGGCAAGGCGCAGCGGGTGATCGCCGAACTGCGGGCGGCAGGCCACCATGACGTCATCTGGCTGCATGGCGCGATGGAGGCGATGTGTCGCCTCTACGAGGAACACGGCGTGGCGCTGGGCGATCTGCGGCTTGTGAGTGATGCGCCTTCGAAAGAGGCGCTGCGCGGGGCCATCATCATCGCGCCTCCCGCCGCACTCAATGATCGCTGGAGCCGCCGCCTGCCCGATCCCGTCACCGCGATGGCATCAGGCTGGATGCGGGTGCGCGCCCGCGCGCGGCAGCGCGGGGTTGAGCTGCCGCTGATCATCTCCGACCATGCCGACTGGAACGAGCTGACGCAGACCATCGCGCAAGTGAACCCGCACGAAACCTGGATCACCCATGGCCGCGAGGAGGCACTGCTGCGCTGGTGCGCGCTGAACCAGCGCCGCGCCCGTGCGCTGGCGCTGGTCGGTTACGAGGACGAGGATGACTGAGCCCCTCGCCCTCGCATCGCTGTGCTTACTTGATCGCGGCCAGATCGGCGTCGATCTTGGCGAGCAGATCATCGCTGATCATGCCCTGCGAGAACGGCGCGACGGTGCGCAGGCTGAGCGACTTGAACTGGTCGTAAGCGGGGTGCTGATCGATCCCCGGCAGGTGCTTCACCAGCACGGCCTTGGTGCTTTCATTGGCGACCAGCGTTTCGATCGGGGTGTCGACAGTGTAGGCGGCGGCCGGCGCAGGAGCGGTGGCGGCGGCATCATCAGCCAGCGCCGGAGTCGAGGCGACAGCGACGAGGCAAAGAGCGGCAAGCGGAGCGAACTTCATAGAGGCGATTCCTTGTTTGCGACGGGATTGACACCCGTGTCAGCAACGCCCTCTAGCGCATCTGCATGTCGGTGCAATGAACGAAAGCGGGCGCGCTGATGGAGGAATTCGCCGCCCTGCTCGATGCGCTGGTCTACACCACCAGCCGCAACCGCAAGCTGGCGCTGATCGCCGCCTATCTGCGCGCCGCGCCCGATCCCGATCGCGGATGGGCGCTGGCCGCGCTGACCGACGGGCTTGATTTCCCTGCGGTGAAATCCGCGACCATCCGCAATCTGATGATGGAGCGGGTCGATCCGGTGCTGTGGACGCTGAGCCGCGATTTCGTGGGCGACACGGCCGAGACGGCGAGCCTGCTGTGGCCTGCGCCTGAGAATGCCGCGCCCGCGCCCGATGTGTCGCTGGCCGAAGTGGTGGAGCGGCTGGCGGCGCTCACCCGCGCCACGGCACCCAAAGAACTGCCCGCGCTGTTCGACCGGATGGATGCCAAGGGCCGCTATGCGTTGATCAAGCTCGCCACCGGCGGAATGCGCGTTGGCGTGTCCGCGCGCCTCGCCAAGACCGCCTTCGCGCAAGCCTTCGACGTGGCGGTCGAGGCGGTGGAGGAATACTGGCACGCGCTCAGCGCCCCCTATGCCGAGCTGTTCGCTTGGGCGGCGGACGGCGCACCCCCGCCCGATCTTGCCGGCGTCCCGCGCTTCCGCCCATTCATGCTCGCCCACCCGCTTGAGGAGGCGCAAGTCGATCTCGCCGACTACGCCGCCGAGTGGAAATGGGACGGCATCCGCGTGCAGCTGGTCCGTGCCGGAGAGGCAACGCGGGTCTATTCGCGCTCGGGCGACGATATCTCGGCGAGTTTCCCCGAACTGCTCGATGTCCTGCCTTTCGACGCGGTGCTTGATGGCGAGTTGCTGGTGCGCGGCTCGGCGCAGGGCGGTGAGGCCGGGGGCGCGGCGAGTTTCAACGCGCTCCAGCAGCGGCTCGGGCGCAAGACCGTCTCCAAAGCGATGCTGCGCGATTATCCCGCTTTCGTGCGGCTCTATGACGTGCTGCTCGCCGAGGGGCAGGACTGGCGCGAGCATCCGTGGAAGTTGCGCCGCGCGACTCTGGAAGGGCTGATGGCGCGGCTTCCGGAGAGCCATTTCGATCTCTCGGCGCTGGTCGATGCGGATGACTTCGCCCACCTCGCCCGCATCCGCGACACCGCGCGCGACGAGGCGATCGAAGGGCTGATGCTCAAGCACCGCGAGAGCCCCTATGTCGCCGGGCGCAAGGCGGCGCTGTGGTACAAGTGGAAGCGCGATCCGCTGCTCATCGATTGCGTGGTGATGTATGCCCAGCGCGGCAGCGGCAAGCGTTCGAGCTTCTATTCGGACTACACCTTCGGCTGCTGGGACGGCGATCCCGATAGCGGGGCGGAGCTGCTCCCCGTGGGCAAGGCCTATTTCGGCTTCACCGACGCGGAACTGAAGCAGCTCGACAAGTTCGTGCGGCAGAACACGCTGAACAGCTTTGGCCCGGTCCGCGAAGTCGCGCGCAGCCTGGTGTTCGAAGTGGCGTTCGATTCTGTCCATTCGAGCAAGCGCCACAAGTCGGGCCTCGCGGTGCGCTTCCCCCGCATCCACCGCATCCGCTGGGACAAACCCGCGCACGAAGCGGACCGGCTGGAAAGTCTGCGCGCATTGATAAAGGACTGAGCGCCGCCTACCTCTCCCGCAGATTCACGGGAGAGAGATCAATGTCCTACGCCACCGCGATGCTTGCCACCTATGCCAATATCCTCGGCACGCTCGATCATCTCGTCACCAAGGCCGAGAGCCATGAAAAGGGCGAGGCGCTGCTGCAATCGCGGATTGCGGAGGACATGTTCCCGCTCTCCACCCAGCTGCGGTTCCTTGCCAACATGCCGGGCGAAGGGTTGGCGCGGCTCACGGGACTGGAATTCACCTCGAGCGATGTCGATCCCGCTACCCTGGCCGAAGCGCGATCGCGCATCGCGGCGGCGCAGGCACTGGTCGCGGCCAGCGATCCTGCGCAATGGCCAGCGAGCGGTGATACGGTGGAGTTCACGCTGCCCAACGGCATGCGCTTCGTGATGCAGGCCCATGAATATTGCCGCGACTGGGTGATCCCCCAGCTCTATTTCCACCTCACTGCGGCCTATGCAATCCTGCGGATGGAAGGCCTCGCAATCGGCAAGGCGGACTTCATCGGCTACATGATGAAGTATATCCGCCAGCCGGGCGCCTAACCCAACGCTGCCTTTACAGCCTCGGCGTGGTGCTTCGCGTTTTCGGCGTAGTGCGCCACGCCGACGCGCATTCCGGCAATCGCGGGCTCGGGCAGATCGCGCAGCTTCACCGCCGGGCGGCCCGCCCACAGCTCGCGCTCGCCCATCACCTTGCGTTCGGTCAGCATCGCGCCTGCTCCGAGCATCGCGTCCGAGCCGATCACCGCCTTGTTCATCACAATCGCGCCGAGGCCGACAAAGCCGCGATCATGGATCGTGCAGCCGTGCACCATCGCCATATGGCCGATCAGCACATCATCGCCGATCACCAGCGGGCAGCCGTCGGGATCGCCGGGGCGCGGCGGATCGCAGTGGAGCACGCTTCCGTCCTGCACATTGGTGCGTTCCCCGATGCGGATCGAGAACACGTCGGCGCGCAGCACGCAATTGTACCAGATCGACGAGCCCGCCCCGATTTCGACATCGCCGATGATCGTGCAGCCGGGCGCGATGAAGGCGGTTTCGTGGATCTTCGGGGTCTTGCCGTGGATCGGGATGATGTTGACGCCGGGGCGCACGGTCATTGCAAAGCCTCCCATTGGGCGCAGGTGATCGCGTATTGGATGATCGGTTCAGGATCGGCGGGGTCGGTGAAATCGAGGTCAGCCCGCCGCTCCATCCCGAGCTTTTCCATCAACCGCCAGCTGCCGATGTTGGGCTGGCAGGTCAAGGCGACGATGTGCGGCGCGCCATGCTCGGCAAAGCCCCAGTCCCGCACCGCGCGCATGGCTTCGAAGGCGAAGCCCATGCGCCAGCGATCCTCGCGCACCAGCCAGCCGATTTCGTGATCGGTAGGGTTGGGCGCGAGCGGGTGGGCGACGCGGCGCAAACCGCAATGGCCCACGACCTCGCCCGTGGCGCGTTCCTCCATGATCATGAAGCCGTAGCCTTCGGCAGCGAAGCTCGCGCGGGCGGCGGCGTGCTTGGCCGCGATAACTTCGCGCGGCTGCACCCCGCCCAGATGCTGCATCACCGCCGGCGTGTTGAGCAGGGTCATGTGCGGATCGAGATCGCGTTCCTCGATCATCCGCAGCGTGAGCCGCTCGGTTTGCAGGATAATGGCGGTCATGACGTCATGCCGCGCGCCGCCTGCCACGACTCGCGGCTGATCGCGTGGACGATGATGCGTGGGAGTTCCGGATCGAAATCGGCATTGTCGAAATCGAGATCCTCACGCCGCTCCATCCCGAGGCGGAGCATCAGGCCCCAGCTTCCGGTGTTGCCTTGCACTGTCAGCGCGATCACCTCGTCCGCGCCGAAGCGGTCGAAGGCCAGATCGAGCGAGGCGACGGCGGCTTCACTGGCATAGCCCTTGCCCCATGCATCCTCGCGCAGCCGCCAGCCGACCTCCATCATGCCGATCGGGCCGCCCGCCTGATTGGAGCGTTTCAGTCCGCAGAAGCCGAGCAGCGCGCCATCATCCTTGCGTTCGACCACCCAGAAGGTGTGGCCGTGATCGCGGCGGTATCCTTCGACCCGCGTCTGCGCCGCCGTGCGGGTGGCCGCGTCCGCCACGCCGCCGAGCCAGCGCATCACCGCGGGGGTGTTGGTGAGGCGCCAGAATTCGGGCCAATCCTCCTCGCGCCAGTCGCGCATGATCAGGCGGGCGGTTTCGTGCCGGAAATCCGCCACGGCTTCAGCCGTTCAGCAGGCGGGCAGCGTGGGCGGCATGATAGGTGAGGATGCCGCTCGCCCCGGCCCGCTTGAAGGCGAGCAGGGTTTCGAGCACCAGCGCATTGCGGTCCCCCGCACCGGCAGCGGCAGCGGCCTCGATCATCGCGTATTCGCCGCTCACCTGATAGGCGAACACCGGCACATCGAACTCGGCCTTCACCCGCGCGACGATATCGAGATAGGCGAGGCCGGGCTTCACCATCACCGAATCCGCACCCTCGGCGATATCCAGCGCGACTTCGCGCAGCGCCTCGTCGGTGTTGGCCGGGTCCATCTGGTAGGTCTTCTTGTCGCCCTTGAGCAGCCCGCCAGAACCCACCGCATCGCGGAACGGGCCGTAGAAGGCGCTGGCATACTTGGCGGCGTAGGACATGATCTGGACATTGGGGTGCGCGTTCATCTCGAGCGCGCGGCGGATCGCGTGGATGCGGCCATCCATCATGTCCGAAGGCGCGATGATGTCCGCGCCCGCGTTCGCCTGATTGACCGCCTGATCGACCAGCACGGCGACCGTCTCGTCATTGACGACATAGCCCGCATCGTTGACCAGCCCGTCCTGCCCGTGGCTGGTATAGGGATCGAGCGCGACATCGGTCAGCACGCCGATATCATTGCCGCACGCGTCCTTGATCGCGCGGATTGCCTGGCACATCAGGTTATCGGGATTGAGCGCCTCGGCCCCGTCGTCCGAACGCAGTTCGCGCTGGGTGTTAGGGAACAGCGCCACGACCGGAATGCCGAGCGCGACAGCTTCCTTGGCCCGCGCGACGATCCCGTCGACCGACCAGCGCGATACGCCGGGCAGGGTCGCGATCGGCTCCTCAACCCCGCTCCCGGAGGTGACGAACAGCGGCCAGATCAGATCGGCCGGGGTGAGCATGGTCTCGCGGTGCAGCGCGCGGCTCCATGCATGGGCGCGGGTGCGGCGCAGGCGGGTGTTGGGATAGTGTCCGGTCATAGGGTCAAGGCTTACAGGCAATGCCCCTTGGACGACAAGTAATCGTTACAGCGCGGTGCCGGTGCGCTTGCGCTGTGCGACCATATCGACCTTTTCGATCTCGCGCAGCGGTTCCTTGACCTCGCTCGGCAGGGCTTCGAGATCCTTGAGCGCCGCGCCCACCTCGATTTCCTTCAGGCGGATCAGCTGGCGGCGGAAATCGATCAGCTGGGTGCCCGACAATTCGGCGCGGTTGACGAATTCGACGCTGGCCGGATTGATCGGGCGACCGCCGCGATACATCTCGTAGTGGAGGTGTGCGCCGGTCGACAGGCCGGTCGATCCGACATAGCCGATCACCTGCCCGCGCCGTACCTGCATCCCAGGAGACACCGCCATGCGGCTCATGTGGCAATAGCGCGTCGACAGCCCGCTGCCGTGATCCAGCCGCACCGCGATGCCGCAGCCGCCCGCGCGGCCGGCGCTGGTCACGCGCCCGTCGCTCACCGCAACGATCGGCGTGCCGTAGCGTGCCTTGAAGTCCATCCCCGCGTGCATCCGGGTATAGCCGAGGATCGGGTGGCGGCGCATCCCGAAGGTCGAGGAAATCGACCCCGGCACCGGTGCCAGCAGTCCGCGCCGCTGCGCGCCCACGCCCGAGGCTTCGTAGAACCGCCCCTCGCTGCCCCAGCGCATCAGCTGCGTGCGCGGTTTGCCGCCGCGATCGACCCCGGCATAAAGCAGCTGGCCTGCCTGCCGTTCGCCGGTAGCGGCGCGGCGATAGGCGATGATGATGTCGAATTCGTCGCCGGCGCGCACCTCGCGCTCCATGTCGATCTGCGAATCCAGCGTCTTGAGATATTCCTGCACCGCGCTCGCCGGAACGCCCGCTTGCCGCATCGAGCGGTAGAGGCTCGAGCCGACCGGGCCGCGCACGCGCAGCGGGGTATCGTCGACACGGATGATGTTGCGCTTCAGCGCCAGCGGGCCGGACGGCGCGACGGGAGTGCCATCAGGGTTGGTGACGCCGACGCCGGGGCGGGTCAGTTCCAGCTCCAGATCGAAACGCGCGCGGAAGGCGAGGCTGTCGAGCGGGCGGGGCTGGCCGGGCGCCGGGCGGCGGCCGAGCAGCAGGTCCATCTGCGTGCCCGAAGCAATCTCGGAAATCGGCAAAGCCTGTCCGACCAGCGCGGTCGCCCGGTCGATATCGCCCGCGGCCACCCCTGCGCGGCGCAGCATCGAGGCGAAGCTGTCCCCAGGAGCAAGGGTCACCACCATCGCGATCTGCGGACGTTCGGGCGCGCTCTTCAGGGGGATCACCGCCTGCGTCGGCCCCATCCGCCGGCCGCTGTCCGCGCCGAGCGCGAGCGGCAGGATCATCTGGCTGCGCAGCTCGCTCGTCACCGCTTCATCCTGCGGCATGGCGGGGCGCGCTTCGAGCGGGGTGAAATCGGGCCAGAAGGCCAGCGCCACCGCGCCCAGCCCGACCATCGTGCCGAGCCCGCGGAACCAGCGGCGGCTGCCGACATTCTCGGCCAGATCGGGCGCGAGATCGAGGCGATCAAACCAGTGCGAGGCCTTCTCCCGCCACGCCTCGTAATCCGCAGCCGAACGTCCGACCCGCGCCAGCAGGCGCTGCTTCAGACGCGCCGCGATCGAGGGTGGCGCAAGCGCCTGGGCATTGCGGAGATAGGGCAGAAGTTCACGCGCGGCTTCGGGATCGAGCGATTGCGGCGCGACGTTATGGAACGCCGGCAGCGCGGGAATATCATCGTCAACGCCGCCCTCTGCGCCCGCAAGGGGCGCAGCCGGTTCGTTGAGATTGCGCGCGTGTTCCAACATCCGTGCCCCGATTGCGACCCCCTGCCGGGGCAGGCCTGTGGCTGACCTGGTCGCTCCAATGCCGCGTTTTTCTGCCAGAACAAAGTAAATCCCGCGTTAACCAGCGATCAGCCGCACCCCGCGTGCGGTAAGGTGTTGTGCGTAGATCGCGCCCACCCCGCCCCGCAGCCTTGCCCGCCCGATGCCTGCCTGCCATGACCGCCGGGTCGTGACCTTCCCCCCGCCTTCCCGCCCTCAGGATGATAGCCGCGTGCGCGCCGTGCTTGGCTCGACCAACACCGGCAAGACGCACCTGGCGATCGAGCGGATGTGCGGCCATTCCAGCGGCATGATGGGCTTCCCGCTGCGCCTGCTGGCGCGCGAGGTCTATGACCGGGTGCGCGCGATCAAGGGCGACAAGCAGGTCGCGCTGATTACCGGCGAGGAACGGATCGAACCGCCCGAGGCGCGCTATTTCCTCTGCACCGCCGAAGCGATGCCGCGCACCAGCGGCGAGGTCGCCTTCGTCGCGCTCGACGAGGCACAATTGGGCGCCGACCCCGAGCGCGGGCACATCTTCACCGACCGGCTGCTGCACGCACGGGGGCGTGACGAGACGATGATCCTCGGCTCGGCGACGCTCGAACCGATGGTCAAGGCGCTGATCCCCAAGGCCGAGATCACCAGCCGACCGCGCTTTTCGACGCTCAGCCACGCGGGCGTGTGCAAGCTTTCGCGCCTGCCCAAGCGCAGCGCCGTGGTCGCCTTCTCGGTCGAGCAGGTCTACGCCATGGCCGAAGCGCTGCGCCGGTTCCGCGGCGGGGCAGCGGTGGTGATGGGCGCGCTCTCGCCCGAAACCCGCAACAAGCAAGTCGCGCTCTTCCAGTCGGGCGAGGTCGATTACATCGTCGCCACCGATGCCATCGGCATGGGGCTGAACCTCGATCTCGATCATGTCGCCTTTGCCGCGCTCAGCAAGTTCGACGGACGCCGGAAGCGGCGGCTGACCCCGTCGGAAATGGCGCAGATCGCAGGCCGGGCAGGGCGGCACCAGCGCGACGGGACTTTCGGCACGCTGTCGGGCACCGGAAAGGGAGACGGGGAACCGCTCGCCTTCACCGACGAGGAAGTCTACGCGATCGAGGAACACACCTTCGCGCCGCTCACCCACCTGTTCTGGCGCGAGGCGGAGCCCCGCTTCGACAGTCTCGACACGCTGATCGCCGATCTGGAAGCGCGGCCCGACAAGCCGCAACTCAAAGCCGCGCCCGAAGCGATCGACATGGCGGTGCTGCGCAGGCTTGCAGCGGAACCCATCGCCGAAAGCGTGCGAGGGGCGGGCAGTGTCCGGCGGTTCTGGGAGGCCTGCTCGCTCCCCGACTTCCGCAGCCTCGGGGTGGAACCGCACGCGCGCTTCGTTGCGCGCTTGTGGGATGACCTACAGGGCGGCTATCTCGCCGCCGATTTTGTTGCCGCACGCATCGCCGAGCTTGACCGGATGCAGGGCGACATCGACACGCTGCAAGGGCGGATCGCGGCGATTCGCAGCTGGGCTTACATCTGCCAGCGGCCCGATTGGGTGCTGGCACGCGACGAAATGGCCGCGCGGGCCCGCGCGGTCGAGGCGAAGCTTTCGGATGCGCTGCACGCGCGGCTGACCGAACGCTTCGTCAACCGGAGGACGACACTCTTGATGAAATCGCTGGGACAGGATGCCAGTGCGCTGCCCGTCACACTTGAACCCGACGGCCATCTGACGGTGGAGGGCGAGAGCATCGGACGGCTTGAGGGCTTCCGCTTCATCGTCGATCCCAATGCGGGCGTCGCCGACCGGCGGATGCTGCTCGCGGCGGGCGAAAAGGCGCTGCCCGCGCTGCTCGAAAGCCGCGCCGAATGGCTGCTGTCGCAGGGCATTGCTGAGCTGGAAATCGTCGGCGGTGCGATCCGCTGGCAGGGTCGTGCGCTGGCCGAAATCGCCTTCCCCGGTCATCCGGGCGCAGGTCACTTCGGCACGCCGCGGCTGACGCTGACCCGCGATGTCGTGCTGTTGCCCGATGCGGCGAAGGCGAAGCTCGAGGCGGGCCTTGCCGCGTGGCTGGACAAGCAGCTCGAACCGCTCGAACCGCTGCGCAAGCTGGCCGAGGCGGCGCGCGATCCCGCTGCCGGATCGGAAGCGCGCGCGCTGGTCATCACCCTCATCGAAGCGCGCGGGGTGATCAGCCGCGAGGATGCCGGGCTCGAACACCTGCCCAAGGAAATGCGCCCCTATCTGCGCAAGCTGGGGGTGACTTTCGGTGCGCTCGACATTTTCGATGCGCCGCTGCTGAAGCCCGCACCGCGGCGCTTGCTGCACGCGCTGGGGCTTGATCCCCGCGCGGTGCAAGAGGCCATGCAGCCGGTGCTGGCCGAGGGTAGCTGGGCCAAGGGCCGCCTGCCCGCCGGATACCGCTATGCCGGCAGCCAGGCGATCCGCGTCGATCTGGCCGAGAAGATCTTCCGCGCCGCGTTTGAAGCGCGCGGGGCTGTGCTCGCCGCCCATCCCAAGGAGCGCAATCGCCCGTTCCGGCTCGATCTCGCGCTCGCGGTGTCGGTCGGGCTCGAGGCGGAGAACGCGCGGCGGCTGCTTGGCAGCGCAGGCTTCCGCTGCGACCGCGCCCGCGCCCTGCCCGAAGGCGCTTTCGGCCCGCCCGCACCCGATCGCTGGTTCTGGCGTCCGCGTCGTCCCGAAGAAAAAGACGCGCGGCGGCAACAGCGCGGGCCTGAACGCAAGGATGATCGCGGGCCAAAGCGGGGGTCAGGTAAGCCCGGCGACAAGCGCAAGCCCCCGCGTGAGGGCGCGCAGCGTGGCCCTAGACCCGCCCAGACCCCGCCTCGACCCCCGGTATACACCGGCCCGGCCCGCGCTGGCGGTGCCTTCGACAAGCTGGCGGACCTGCTCAAGCGATGATTGAAAGCGCAGCGGTGCCGGCATCGGGGTCGCTCCGCATCGACCGCCTTCTGGTCTGCCTGCGCTTCGCCCGCACCCGCAGCGCCGCTCTGGCACTGATCGAAGGCCGTGCGGTTCGCCGCAACCGCCAGCATGTGCTGCGCGGGTCGGAACCGGTGCGGATCGGCGATGTGCTGACGATCGCGCTCGGGCAGGGCATCCGCGTGATCGAGGTGATCGCCCTGCCCGACCGGCGCGGCTCACCCGAGGCTGCGCGTTCCCATTATCGCGAGGTTGACGGCTCGGGTCTTGACCCTAAAGGGCAAATGACCATAGCAGCGTCGCCTCATGCCCGGGGCCAAAAGTCCGACGATTCCGACAATTCGCATCTGAAAGAGCTGTAATGACCTACGTCGTCACCGAAGACTGCATCAAGTGCAAATACACCGATTGCGTGGAAGTGTGCCCGGTCGATTGTTTCTACGAAGGCGAGAACATGCTGGTGATCAATCCCAGCGAATGCATCGATTGCGGCGTGTGCGAACCCGAATGCCCGGCCGAGGCGATTCTCCCCGATACCGAAGACGGTCTTGAGAAGTGGCTCGAGCTCAACACCCAGTATTCGGCGGTGTGGCCCAACATCACCAGCCAGAAGGCGCCGCCCGAAGATGCCGACGCGCACAAGGGCGAAAAGGGCAAGTTCGAGAAGTATTTCAGCACGGAACCGGGCGAAGGCGACTGATTTTGCTGCGTCCCTGCATATCTGCAGGAATACGCAAATCGTTTGCAATGCCGACTCGCAATATTGTTGCGGGTGTGCTATATAATATGCGAACCGCGCAGGGCTGAGGCCGGCGCAGGCGATAAAAACCAGGAAGGCCGCACCACCAGCAACCCCCTAAACCGGATGATCCGCTCCCGGCGCTTCGCCTTATTGCAAGGCAGGGTCGCGCCGCCGGGATGATTGTCCGCTCTCCCGCTGGGACCAAGCCTTCGGAATGGCCAAAGGAAGGAACTTGCATGGCAAGCACCGCAAACGCATTCACTGTCGGCGATTACGTTGTCTACCCGAAGCACGGCGTGGGCCGTGTGGTCGAGCTGCAGAGCGAGGAAATCGCCGGCATGCAGCTGGAGCTCTATGTTCTGCGCTTTGAAAAAGAGCGCATGACCCTGCGGGTGCCGGTCAACAAGGTCGAAGCGATCGGGATGCGCAAGCTGTCGTCCGACAAGACGCTCAAGCAGGCCATGGAAACGCTCAAGGGCAAGCCCAAGGTGAAGCGCACCATGTGGTCGCGCCGCGCGCAGGAATACGAAGCGAAGATCAACTCGGGCGACCTCGTGTCGATCGCCGAAGTGACCCGCGATCTGTTCCGCCCCGAAGACCAGCCCGAGCAGAGCTATTCGGAGCGCCAGATCTTCGAAGCCGCCTCGAGCCGACTCGCCCGCGAACTCGCGGCGATGGAAGAGACCGACGAGCAGACCGCGCTCGGCAAGATCCTCCAGGTGCTGCGCGAGCACGCGCCCCAGTATTACGAAAGCGCCGAGGAAGCCTGAGGCTTCTGCGTTTCGCAAGACATCAAGGGCTGCCCCCGCCGGGGCGGCCCTTTTTGTTTGTGTCGGACTGCGGGGTGTATTATATCAGCAATACGCCGTAGGCTTCCAGAGAGAGATTGCATGACCCAGCCCATCCTCACGCGTCCACTCCTTACCCGCATGGCACCGGCTGCGCTGCTGCTGCTCGGAACCGCGCTGGCAGGCTGCGATGGATCGAGCATGCAGATCAATGATCAGGACGGCGTGCCGCTGTCCGAAATCGAAATCGCCGGCCCCCCGCCGAGCGAGATCGTCCTCGCATCGGGTGACACGGTGATCGTCAAGGATGGCGATACCTTCGCCATCACGGTCGAAGGGCCGAACACCGATTCCTTGCGCTTCGTGCGTGACGAACGCACCATCGGCATCATGCGCGAGGAAGGCTGGGACGGCCCGAACAACGCCACCATCCGCATCACGATGCCGCCGCCCAAGAATGTCGTGATCGCCGGCGCGGGCACGATTCAGGCGCAATCGCTCGCCACCGAATCCGATGTTTCGATCGGCGGCACCGGCGACGTCACTTTCGGCACAATCGCCGCCGAAAAGCTCGGTATCAACATCGGCGGTAACGGCACGATCAAGGGTGCGGGCACGGTCAAGTCGCTCGAAATCACGATCGGCGGCAACGGCGATGTCGAAATGCCCGGGCTCAAAGCCGACAAGGCCGAGGTGACGATCGGCGGTGCGGGCGATATCGCCTTTGCCTCGGATGGAGAGGTTGAAGCCACCATTGCCGGCGCAGGCGATATCAACGTAGCGGGCAACGCCAAATGCACCGTCAACGCTTTCGGTTCGGGCACGCTGAACTGCACCCCGACCAGCGCAGGCACTTCGGCCGCAATCCCGGCGCCCGATCAGGTCGCAGCGCCCACCGCGCCTGCCGCACCCAAGGCACCGGCTGCCCCGGTTGCGGCCAAACCCGCGCAATAGCGTTTGCAATCCGGTAAGGTGCGCGCGACATAATGCGTGCATGCGCGCGCCTAACCTTGCCCTGCTGATCCTCGCTGCCGTCGCCCTGCAAGGCTGCGTCGCCAAGGCCGTGGCGAGCGTTGTGACGCTGCCCGTGCGTGCGGCCGAGGCGGGCTTCGATGCCGCGACCACCACCCAGACCGAAGCCGACGAGGACCGCGGCCGCGCGATCCGCAAGCGCGAGGAGCGGATGGGCCAGCTCGAACGCGAATATGGCAAGGCGATGGAGCGTTGCGGCGACGGCGATGACGAGGCCTGCGACCGCGCCCAGGCGATCCGCGCCGAGATGAAAGCGCTGCTGCCCGGAATCCCGGTCGAGCCCGAGCGCGATTAGGCCGCAGCCCGCCGCAAGCGGTCGTTGATCGCGCGGCCCACGCCTTCCTCCGGCACAGGGGCGACCGCGATGCGCGGCTGCGGGGCATTGGCCGCTTCGTGCAGGCAGGCATAAAGGCGGGAGGCCGCTTCCCCAAGATCGCCGCTGGTCGAGAGCGTCACATCGCCCGCTACCGCTCCGAACCCGATCAGGAATTCGTCCGCTTCGGCCTCCACCGCACCAAGCCGCACCGGTTTGCCCGGCGCATAGTGGCTGGCGAGTTGTCCGGGAGCCTCAATGCTCTTGCCTTGCCCCCGCGTGCCGAGCTGGAGCGGGCCAGGGCGCAGTTCCTCGATGCTCCCGTCGGCGCGCACCGCAACGATGGTCGATTCCACCCCCGCGCTGGTCGCCCCGCCGTCGAGCACCATGTCGATCCGGCCGTCGAGCGAGGCGAGTACGTGGGCTGGCGTGGTCGGGCTGATGAAGCCCGAACGGTTGGCCGAAGGGGCGGCGAGCGGAAAGTCGAGCCGCTCGAGCAAGGCGCGCATCGCCGGGTGCGCGGGCGCGCGCAGGGCGACGGTCGGCAGGCCCGCTGTCACCGCTTCGGCCAGCCCGGCATTGGCGCGGCGCGGCAGCACCAGCGTCAGCGGGCCGGGCCAATGCGCCTCGGCCAGCGCGCGGGCTTGGGGAGAGAACTCGGCATAGCGCTCGGCCTGCGCCACGCCGGCGACGTGGACGATCAGCGGGTTGAAATCGGGGCGACCCTTCGCGGCATAGATCTTCGCCACCGCCTCGGCGCTGTCAGCCCGCGCGGCGAGGCCGTAGACCGTCTCGGTCGGCACCGCGACAAGCCCGCCCGATTCGAGGCAAAGCGCCGCTGCCGCGATCCCCTCAGGCCCTGCCAGCCGCACTTCCGTAACGTTCTTGCCGCTCATGCCCCGGCGCTATATTCGTTTGCCCGCCCTGCCAAGAGCAGGGCCGCTTTACACCTCCGAAGGATGCCCCCGAAGTGACCCCCTTTACTCCGCCGACCGCCGACCAGCTGCTCGCCATCCGCGTCAACGCCGGGATCGAAGAGCTGGCGGCGACCGAACGTTTTGCCCATGCCGAAGCCGATCTGGTCGAAGCGATAGTGGAAGGCGTGGGGCAGTTCGCGGCCGGAGAATTCGCACCGCTCAACCGCAAGGGCGATCTGGAAGGCGCGCGCCTCGAGAACGGCCGTGTCCGCCTGCCCGACGGGTTCGACAGCGCCTACAAGGCCTATGTCGAGCAGGGCTGGAACGCGATTGCCTCTCCAGCAGCCCACGGCGGACAAGGCCTGCCCTTCACCCTCGCCTGCAACGTGCTCGAGAACCTCGGCGCGGCCAACATGGCCTTCACCCTGCTGCCGATGCTGTCGGTCGGCGCGATCGAGGCGCTGGAGCATCACGGCAGCAAGGATCAGCAGGCGATGTACCTGCCCAAGCTGGTGAGCGGCGAATGGTCGGGCACCATGAACCTCACCGAACCCGCCGCCGGAAGCGATGTCGGCGCGCTTCGGAGCACCGCCGAGCCGATCGAAAGCGGCCCCCATGCGGGCAAATACCGCATCACCGGCCAGAAGATCTACATCACCTGGGGCGAACATGATCTCGCCTCCAACATCATCCACCTCGTGCTCGCCCGCCTGCCGGGTGCGCCCGAAGGATCGCGCGGGATCAGCCTGTTCGTGGTGCCGAAGTATCACGTGAACGCCGATGGCAGCCTCGGCCCGCACAATGACCTTCGCTGCGTCAGCCTCGAACACAAGCTCGGGATCAACGCCTCGCCCACCTGCGTGATGAGCTATGGCGACAATGGCGAATGCATCGGCGAACTCGTCGGCCAGCCCAACAAGGGGCTCGCGGCGATGTTCACGATGATGAACAACGCGCGCATCAATGTCGGCAACCAGGGCGCACAGATCGCCGAGCGGGCGACCCAGCAGGCGCTCGCCTATGCGCGTGACCGGGTGCAGTCCGCCCGCGCCGGCTCGCCCGACAAGAACCCGGTGGCGATCATCGAGCATCCCGACGTGCGCCGCATGATCCTGCGCATGAAGGCGCTGACCGAAGGCGTGCGCGCGCTGCTCTACTACTGTGCGGGGCAGGTCGATCGCGGCAATCTGGGCGACGAAGCGGCGAAGGCCCGGGGCGAGATCGTGGTGCCCATGCTCAAGGCGTGGGGCACCGATGTCGGGGTGGAAGTCTCCGGCCTTGGCATCCAGATCCACGGCGGGATGGGCTTTGTCGAGGAAACCGGCGCGGCGCAGCACTGGCGCGATTCGCGCATCGCCCCGATCTACGAAGGCACCAACGGGATCCAGGCGGCCGACCTTGTCACCCGCAAGCTCGGGCTGGAAGGCGGCGAGGCGCTGGTGACGCTGTTCGAAACCATCGCCCGCGAGGCGGACGAGGAATTCGCGCTTTCGGCCCTTGCGCGCGATTGCGCCAATGTGGCGCGCTGGATGCGCGACGATGCGAGCCTCGATGATCGCCTCGCCGGAAGCGTGCCCTTCTGCACGATGGCGGCCGTGGCGGTGGCCGGATGGCAGTTGATGAAGCAGGCGCAGGCCGTGGCAGCCGGCGCAGCGCCGGAGCTCGCGGCGACCAAGCCGGTGACGGTGCGCTTCTTCCTCGACCGGATCGTGCCTGAAGCCGCAGGTCTCAAGGCCGGGGCCACGGCGGGCGCGGATCTGCTCTACGCCCTCCCCGCCGAAGCGCTGGTCGGCTGAGGTGGAGACCGGCGGGGAACTCGCCCGGATCGCTGCCGCGCTTGAGCGGCTCGCGCCCCCGCCTCCGCCGCCGACCGATTGGCTGGCCGCCCCCGCCTATGTGTGGGAGGGCGAGCGGGCGCGCAGCGTTCCGGTGATGGATGCGTTGCCGCTCGAAGCACTGCACGGCATCGATGCTCAGAAAGTCGCGCTGCGCGACAATTGCGCCCGGCTTGCCGGCGGCGCGGCGGCGCATGACGTGCTGCTGTGGGGCGCGCGCGGGATGGGCAAATCGGCGCTAGTGCGCGCCTGCGTGGCGGACGTGCAGCGAGAGACGGACGGCCTCGCCCTCGTCCAGCTCGCCCCCGGCACACTCGCCAGTTTCCCTGCGCTGGTTGCCGAGCTGGCGCAGCAATCGCGCGCCTTCCTGCTGTTCATCGACGATCTCGGCTTCGGAGACGACGGACGCACGGAAATGCTGGCATTGCGGAGCCTGCTCGACGGCGGGGTCGCCCCGCGTCCGGCGCATATCCGCATCATCGTCACCGCCAACCGCCGCAGCATTGTCGAACGCGAGGATACCTCCGCCGCACTCCACGAGCGCGACGAGCGCGACGATGCGCTGGCGCTGGCCGATCGCTTCGGGCTGACGCTGGGCTTCCACCCGGCGGACAAGGACACCTACCTCGCCATCCTCGCAAGCTACACCGCGCCGCTCGGCCTCAGCTTCGATGCCGAGGAAGCGATGGCCTACGCAATCCAGCGCGGCAACCGCTCGGGACGGACCGCGCTGCAATTCGCGACCGAACTCGCCGGGCGCGCGGGAAAACGCCTTTAGTTGACCTTCTGCCCCGCCTGCTGGCGCAGATAATCCGCCTGGAAGGCCGCGCGGGGGTCCTTCAGCGCGCGGGCAGGCATCCGCTCGCCTTGCAGACGGCCGATCGCGGGCGCCGGAGCCGCCGCAGGAGCACGCACGCGCCAGATGATCCCGGCGGTATCGTCCGACACCAGCAGCGCGCCGTCACCCGCCCATTCGACCCAGGTCGGGCGGCCGCGCGTGGTGCCATCCGCCTTGAGGAACCCGGTCAGCACCGGCTTGGGCTTGCCCACCGGATTGCCGCGATCATCGAAATCGACGAACACCACATCATAGCCCGAAGGCGGCTTGCGGTTCCACGATCCGTGCCGCGCGATGAAGGCCCCGCTGGCGAAACCTTCGCCCATCCGGTCGCCTTCCTTGCTGAACACCAGCCCCAGCGCCGCGACGTGCGGGCCGAGCGCGAATTCGGGCTTACGGACATATTCCATCAGGAAGCGCGGCATCGGCTCCTTCACCCGGCGATCGATGTTGGACTTGTAATAGACCCAAGGCCAGCCGTACTGCGCGCCCACCGGCACGTTGGTGAGGTAATCGGGCACAAGGTCCGAACCGAGCATGTCGCGCTCGTTCACCGTGGTCCACAGCTCACCCGTCCACGGGCTGAAGTCCATCCCGTTGGGGTTGCGCAGGCCCACACCGAACTGGCGCTGGCGACCTTTGACCAGATCATATTCCCAGATCATCGCCCGGCCTTCCTCGATCTTCATGCCCGATTCGCCGATATTGCTGACCGAGCCGACCGCGACATAGAGGCTGTTGCCATCGGGCGAGAGTTCGAGGTTCCGCATCCAGTGCCCGCCGCCGCCCGGCAGGTCCATCAGCTTGCGCGGGGCGCCGGTGACCTTGTCGCTGCCGAGCGCATAGGGGAAGGCCAGCACGGCGTTGTGATTGGCAACGTAGAGCGTCCCGTCCTTCCAGCTGAGGCCCGAGGGCGAATCGAGACCTTCGGCAAGGATCACCTGCTTCACCTCCGCCGAGCCGTTGCCGTCGGCATCGCGCAGCAGCACGATCTGGTTGGGGGATTCGCCCGTCGCGCCCGCCTTGGTCAGCATCTTTTCGGCAATCCATCCCTGGATCTTGTCCATGATCCCGCCGCCTTCACCGTCCTGTGCCGGAGCGCGGGTGAGCGAAACCAGAATATCGCCATTGGGCAGCGCATAGAGCGTGCGCGGATGCTCCAGCCCCTCGGCAAAGCGCGCCACTTCGAGGCCCTTGGCCGCCGTCGGGGCTTCACCTTTGGCCCAGCCCACCGGCTCGGCGATCTGCACCGTGGGGACGCTTTGCGGATCGCCCTCCTTCAGCACCGGATCGGTGCCGGCGACCTCTTCCACCGAAAGTTCGGCGGTGTCTCCACGGGTGAGGAACCAGAAGCCCCCCGCGCCGAGCAAAAGAATGATCCCGAGGGTGATTGCGAATTTGCGAGAAATGGCCATGTGGGCGTGGATAGAACCGGCTCGCCCCGGCGGCAACACACAAGCGTTGAAAGCACCATTGCGATGTATGATTTCAAGCCCGATGCGGCGCTCGCGCCGGAAGAGCGCTACCGCGAACTGCTCGGTGCGGCCGATGCCCTGACGGGGGGCGAACCCGACACGGTCGCCAATATGGCCAATGTCGCGGCGCTGCTGTGGGATTACCTGCCCGATCTCAACTGGGCCGGGTTCTACCGCGTCGGCCCCGCCAAGTCGGGCGGGGCGGACGAGCTGGTGCTCGGCCCGTTCGTCGGGCGTCCGGCGTGCATCCGCATCCCCTTCGGCACCGGCGTGTGCGGCACCGCGGCGCAAAGTCGCGCCACGCAACTTGTCGAGGACGTTCATGCCTTCCCCGGCCACATCGCCTGTGATGCCGCGAGCCAATCGGAACTGGTGGTGCCGGTGCTGCGCGATGGCGCGGTGATCGCGGTGATCGATCTCGACAGCCCCCGCCCCGCGCGCTTCACCCAGGCGGACGCGGCCGGGATAGAGGCGCTCGCGGCGCTGCTGTCCACGCGCATCTGATCGGCCCGAAACGGGACAGCGCGCATAGCCCGCTTGGGCGCGGCGGGGAGTCGGTGGTAAACCCCATGCTAACCATAGCCGCACCTGCGGCGACAAGGGGGATTACCATGCGCCTGCCGCTCCGCACGCTTACCAGCCTTGGCGTGATCTTGCCTGTTCTGGGCCTGTCATCGCTTGCAAATGCTCAGGATTACAGCGGCTTGCCGCCGCTCGCACCGATGAGCAAGGCCGAGGTGCAGGCGCTGCCGCCCGAATATCGCACCGCACCGGTGATGGCCGTGGTCGAAGAGACCGTGACGGTTGAAAACGGGGTCGAAACCATCACCCGCACACGCCGGATCGATCATCCGCACGCGCGGCCGGCTGCGCCGCACGCCGCGCCGCATGCTTTTCCGGCGATGGGCTATGCGCCCGCCTACGCTCCTGTCGTGTTCGAGCGCGAGCAGTGGCTCGCCGAATGCCGCCGCCGCGTCGACATGCGTGAGGATGACGATGACGGCGTGATCATCGGCGGCTTGCTCGGCGCGCTGGTTGGCGGCGTCGCGGGCTATGGAATTGCCGGCGCGGGCGACCGCGTGCTCGGCTCGGTGCTCGGCGTGGGCGGCGGCGGGTTGATCGGCGGCCTCCTCGGCAGCCTGTTCGATGGCGACGACGACGACAACCGCTACGACTGCGAAGGCGCGCTCGACAGCTACCTGTCGCAAACCGCCGTGCCCGCGGGCGAGCGCATCGCCAGCCGCACAATCGCCTATCCCGCGCCCTATGCCTATCAGGGCTATGGCTATCCGATGGCCTATGGCTACAGCTACGCCCCGCCGCCGCAGATGGTGCTGGTGCCGGTGCGTACCGAAGTGCAGCAGCAAGCCGTTGTGCGCGAAACCGTGCGTGAGGAACGCTATATGGTGCCGGGTGCTGCGCGCGAGATTCCGCTGCCGCCCAAGCCCTCGCCCAAGATGATCAAGGGTGGCCGGTAAGGCGCTCTAAACGGGAGTCGCGCCGCGCGACTCCCGCCTGCAATCTCAGAATTCGCCGCCGGTCAGGCGCTGGCACAGCAGATCGAGCTGATCGAGCGTGGTGTAGCGGATCGTGATCGTGCCCTTGCGCGGATCGGCTTCGGGCTTGATCTTCACCCCCAGCCCGAGGAACTCCTCGAGGTGCTGCTGCACGGCGACAATGTCTGCATTTTCCGTGCCTTGCGTGTAGGTCGCGCCGGTCACCGGCTTGGCCTCGCGCACGATCGGCTTGCGCGTCAGCGTTTCGAGATCGCGCACCGAAAGCCCTTCGCTAACCGCGATTTCGGCGAGTTGGCGGGCGTCTTCATGGCCGATCAGCGTCTTGGCGTGACCGAAGGAGAGCTTGCCCTGCTCGACCAGCTCGAGCACCGGCTCGGGCAGGCTCATCAGCCGGTGCATATTGGCGATGTGGCTGCGCGACTTGTCGACCAGCTTGGCGATCTCGACCTGGGTCATGCCCTCGGTATCGGCCAGGCGGTGATAGGCGCGCGCTTCTTCGACGGGGTTGAGATCCTCGCGCTGGAGGTTCTCGATCAGCGCCAGCGCCATCACCTCGCGTTCGGAAAGGTTGCGGACCAGCGCGGGGATTTCATGCAGCCGTGCCCGCTGCGCCGCGCGCCACCGGCGTTCACCGGCAACCAGTTGATATCCCGTGCCTTCCGGGTGCGGGCGGACGATGATCGGCTGGATCACCCCGCGCGCAGAAATCGACGAGGCAAGCTCGTCCAGCGCGGCATCGTCGAAATGCTTGCGCGGGTTGCCCGGCAGCGGCCTGATGCTTGCGAGCGCCAGCATCCGCAGGGGCGATGCACCGGGCGCAGCAGGCGCGCTTTCGGCCGCCGGCTCTTCGCGCCGCACCAGCGGTTCTTCGCGGCGGGTCTCACCCAGCAAGGCACCAAGCCCCCGGCCCAGACGCCGCGGCTTATCCTCGCCGCCGCGAGAAATATTCGTAATATCAATCGGTTGCGTTGAATTATCGGTCATGCCGCCTGTCTTTCTGCGGGAAAGCGCCCGATCAGCTCGCGGGCCAGCGCCATATAGGCGCGGCTGCCGGTGCAATGCTGGTCATAGATCAGCGCCGGAAGCCCGTGGCTCGGCGCTTCGGACAGGCGCACGTTGCGCGGGATCACCGTATCGAACACCAGCTTGCCCAGGCAATCGCGCACGTCGTCCGAGACCTGATCGGTCAGGCGGTTGCGACGATCGAACATGGTCAGCGCCACGCCAATGATGCCGAGCTGCGGGTTGAAGCGCTGCTGCACCTGATCGACCGTCTGAAGCAGCTGGCTCAGCCCTTCGAGCGCGAAAAACTCGCACTGGAGCGGCACCAGCAGCGTATCGGCGGCGCACAGCGCGTTCAGCGTCAGCAGCCCGAGCGACGGCGGGCAATCGATGAAGCAGATATCATGCCCGCCATGCGCCGACAGCGCCTTGTGCAGACGGTGGGTGCGGCCCTCGACCGCAACCAGCTCGACCTCGGCGCCCGAGAGATCGACTGTCGCCGGAATGATATCGAGGCGCGGAATCGCGGTCGGCACGATTGCCGAATCGAGCGACACCTCGTCGACCAGCAGATCATAGCTCGAAACCTCGCGCGCCGAGGAATGCACGCCCAGCCCGGTCGAAGCATTGCCCTGCGGATCGAGGTCGATCAGCAGCGTGCGCCAGCCGGTTGCGGCCATCGCGGTGGCGATGTTGATCGCGGTGGTGGTCTTGCCCACTCCGCCCTTCTGGTTGGCGATCGCGATGGTCAGCATGGAGGTTTCGTCCTTCCCGCAGCCGGATTCGCATGAAATCCGAGCGTGTTTCGCGTGTCAGGCCTTCACAATGATCCCCGCCTCGGGATCGGTCAAGGAATGTTCCACGTGGAACATTTCTCGAATCGAAGGCTTTAGCTCCCCCAATTCCTGCGCCGCAGAGCGGCCCTTGGGCAAGACATAGACGGTCTGCCTTGTGGAGAAGGGTGCGGACAAGGCGAGGAGTTTTGGAAGCGGAGCAAAAGCGCGTGCCGAAATGGCGCGGGCGGCAAAGGGCGCAACCCGCTCCAGCCGCTGGCCTTCCACGCGGCATTTACGCAGATCGAGCGCGGCGATGCAGCGGTTGAGGAACTCCACGCGCCGCGCCCGCGATTCGACCAGCACCACCGGCATATTCGGATGGAGCGCCGCGATCACCAGCCCGGGAAAGCCCGGCCCGCTGCCGAGATCGAGCCACGGCCCGCCCGCATTCGCCGAAAATGTTCCACGTGGAACATTTTGCGTGAGCTGCGCCGAATCAGCGATGTGGCGCTGCCAGATATGCGGCTCGGTCGCCTTGGCGATGAGGTTTTGCTGCTGGTTCTCCTCCAGCACCAGCGCGGCAAAGGCCTCAAGCCGCGCCATGCCCTCCACATCGGTCAGCCCGGCGACATAGGCGCGGGCTTCGTCTTCGGTCGTGATCATGCCGCGATCCTGCGCCGTGCGTGGACCAGCAGCGCCGAAAGCGCCGCCGGCGTGACACCCGGCACCCGCCCCGCCGCCGCAAGCGTGCCCGGTGCAGCCTTGGTCAGGCGTTCGACCATCTCGTTAGAGAGGCCCGGAACCTCGCTATAGGGGAAGTCCGCCGTCAGCGGCAGCGCCTCGCTCGCGCGCAGATCGCGCAGCTCGGCATCCTGCCGCGCGAGATAGGGCGCGTAGGCAGCATCCTCGGCCATTTCCTCGGCGAGCAGCGGATCGCGCGCGGTCACTTCAGCCAGCCACGGGGCGAGCGCCTCGGGGGTCACCCCGTCATAGCGCAGCCACTCGGCGATCGACTTTTCGCCGTGATCGCGTCGCACCGGCAGACCGAGATCGGCAAGCTCGCGGGCGTGGACCTTCCGAGAATGTTCCACGTGGAACATTTTGCGCGTCTCTTCGCGGCGTTCCCACCAGGCGCGACGCTCCGCACCGATGCAGCCCGCTTCGACGCCGAGGCCGGTAAGACGCGTCGCCGCATTATTGGCGCGCAGGCGCAGGCGGTATTCGGCGCGGGCGGTGAGCATCCGGTAAGGCTCCGACACGCCCTGAAGCGTCAGATCGTCCACCATCACCGCAATGTAGCTGTTCGCACGGTCAAGCGCGGGCGCAGCCGTGCCGAGCGCCGCTGCCGCCGCTTCCAGCCCCGCGACAAGACCCTGCGCGGCGGCTTCCTCGTATCCGGTGGTGCCGTTGATCTGCCCCGCGCAATAGAGGCCCGGGATCGCGCGCACCTGCAAATCCGGCGTCAGCGCGCGCGGATCGATATGGTCATATTCCACCGCATAGCCCGGCTGCACGATCACCACGCGCTCGCAGCCCGGCATGGTCCGCACGACGGTCTCCTGCACATCGACAGGGAGCGAGGTGCTGATGCCGTTGGGATAGACGAGGTGCGAATCCAGCCCTTCGGGTTCGAGAAAGACCTGATGGCCCTCGCGGTCGCCGAAGCGGTGGATCTTGTCCTCGATCGAGGGGCAATAGCGCGGCCCCGCCGCCGCAATCGCGCCGGAGAACAGCGGTGAGCGGTGGAGATTGGCGCGGATCGCATCGTGGCCCGCCTGGGTGGTGCGGGTGATGGCGCAAAAGACCTGGGGATTGACGCGGGCGGGCGTCAACGGGGACATGGTCCACGCCTCACCGTCCGACGACTGCTCTTCGAGCACCGCCCAGTTGATCGTGCGCCCGTCAAGCCGCGGGGGCGTGCCGGTCTTGAGGCGCGCCATTGGCAGGTCGGCCCCGCGCAACTGCTGGGCGAGGCGCTTGGCAGCATTCTCGCCGATGCGCCCGCCTTCGAAGCGCTCCTCCCCGCGGAACAGCACCCCGCCCAGGAATGTCCCGGTGCAGAGCACCACGCGTGATGCTTCGAGCAGTGTGCCGTCAGCCAATTCGAGACCCGCGACCTTGCCGCCTTCGAGCTTCAGCGCCGCCGCCTCGCCCTGCACCAGCGTCAGATTGGGCTGTGCGCGGACCATCGCCTGCACCGCCGCCTTGAAGCGTACCCGGTCGGCCTGCACACGCGGGCCCCACACGGCGCTGCCCTTGGAGCGGTTGAGCATCCGGTAATGGATTGCGCCCGCATCGGCAGCGCGGCCGATTACCCCATCGAGCGCATCGACCTCGCGCACCAGATGGCCCTTGCCGAGGCCCCCGATGGCCGGATTGCAGCTCATCGCGCCGATAGCGTCGAGGTCAAAACTCACCAGCGCCGTGCGCGCACCCATCCGCGCCGAAGCACAAGCGGCTTCGACCCCGGCGTGACCGCCGCCGATAACGAGGACATCGAACAGGTGCATGATGGGGCCGCAAATAGGGTGCGCGCGGCGCTGCGTCATCCAAAATGTTCCACGTGGAACATTCCGGCGGGGCAAAATCAGTCCTGATTTGTGAACCAATGTTCCACGTGGAACATTGGTATGCGATTTGAAACTAATGTTCCACGTGGAACATTTTTGGCGATTTGCTCACTTGCCCCACTCACTTACCGATGCAGAACCGGCCGAACAGCGCGTCGAGCATATCCTCGGTGGTGGCGCGGCCGATCAGCCGGTCGAAGGCGAGCCGCGCACGGCGGAGTTCCTCCGCGACGAGCAGCGGGTCGCGCAAGGCCTGCGCCGCCTCCAGGGCCTCAGCCGCTTCGCAGAGCCGCGCGTGCTGCCGGGCGTTGAGCGCCGCCTCGCCCGGCTTGGGGAGCGCCGCACGGGCCGCATCGGCCAGCGCGTGCTTGAGTTCCGCAACCCCCACCCCCGTCACCGCCGAGAGCGTAAACCGCGCCGCCTGCTTGGGCGCGAAGTCCGCCCGGTCGGCCTGCGCGGCGATTTCCCAGGCATCCGCCGGTCCCTCGCCCTCTGGCCCGAGCCACAACACCACATCGGCGCGGGCGAGCTCGGTCTTGGCGCGATCAATGCCGATAGCCTCGATTTGGTCGCCGCTAGACCCGTCCTCGACCTCCCTCAGCCCCGCCGTATCAACGAAGGTGAACGGCACCCCGGCAATCGCGACCGAGCGTTCGATCACATCGCGGGTCGTCCCGGCGATGGGCGAAGTGATAGCCGCCTCGCTCTCGACCAGAGCGTTGAACAGTGTCGATTTCCCGGCATTGGGCGGCCCGGCCAGCACGATGCGGACCCCCTCCCCCAACCGCTCCGAACGCGGACGGGCGAGCCACTCCACCAATTCACTCGCCAGCGGCAAAATGTTCCACGTGGAACATTTTTCGAGATCGGCGGCATCTTCCTCGTCGGAGAAGTCGAGCGCGGCTTCGACTTCGGCCGAGAGGCGCAGCACCTCATCACGCCAACGCTCCACCTGCCGCGAGAGCGCCCCGCCCGCATTGGCGAGCGCGGCGGCGCGTTGCAGCTCGGTCTCTGCGGAGAGCAGGTCGCCCAGCCCCTCGGCTTCGGCGAGGTCGATCCGGCCATTGGCGAAGGCGCGGCGGGTGAACTCCCCCGGTTCGGCGCGGCGGGTGTCGGGCACCGCGGCAAGCGCGGCCTCCACCGCAGCGATCACCGCGCGGCCGCCATGGCAGTGCAATTCAGCGAGGTCCTCGCCCGTCGCGGTATTCGGCCCGGGGAACCACAGCACCAGCGCCTCGTCGAGCAGCGCCCCCTCCGCATCGCGCAGCCGCGCCAGCGAAGCGCGCCGCGGTTCGGGCAGGCGCCCGGCGAGCGCCGCCAGCGCCGCCCCCGCTCCGGCTCCAGAGATCCGGATCACCCCGATCCCGGCCGGCGGCGCACCGCTCGACAGCGCGAAAATGGTCGGGGCAAGCGTCATCGAAAGCGTTTAGTCGCTCTTCTTGCCTGCGCCCGAAGCCGCCTTCATCCCGCTTTCGACAAAGCTCTGGAACATCTTCAGGCCAACCTGCCCCATCGGCGCCAAGGCCGACGCATATTGTTGTAATTGTTCGGGATTTGAGACGCCGCGCATCGCCTTGGCGATATTGTCGACATAGATCGAATTGGCCGCTGACACGTCGGGCAGGCCGAGGAAGTTGCGCGCTTCTTCGGGGGTGCAATCGACTTCGATGGTGATCTTCATGGGCGTGCCTCTCCTGTCCCGCCTGTGACCCGTTCATTTGCGCTTGGCAGGCGGGCAAGGCAAGAGATAGACCGCACGCGACCACGAAACCCATGAGAGAGAGTCCCCGCCATGAGCCTCAACACGACGATCCCCACGCTCGAAGGTGATGCCAGCTTCGGCGCCTATGTCGCGCAGCCCGCCGGAACCGCGCGCGGGGCGATTATCGTCATTCAGGAGATCTTCGGGGTGAACCCCGGCATCCGCCAGAAGTGCGACAAGCTGGCCGCCGAGGGCTATCTGGCGGTCGCGCCAGACCTGTTCTGGCGCTTGCAGCCGGCAACCTCGCTCGATCCCGATGTCGAGGCGGAGTTTACCCAGGCGCTCGATCTGATGGGCAAGTTCAACCAAGACGCCGGCATCCGCGATATCGAGGCAACCATCCACCACATCCGCCGCACGCTCGGCGTCGCCAAGGTCGGCTGCGTGGGATACTGCCTCGGCGGTCGTCTGGCGTTCATGACCGCCGCGCGCACCGATATCGACGCAAGCGTGGGCTATTACGGGGTCGGGATCGACGGGCTGCTGGGCGAAAAGCACGCGATCGCGCATCCGCTGATGCTGCACATCCCCACGGCTGACGGCTTTGTTCCACGTGAAACACAGGAAGCGATGCATGCCGGGCTCGATGATCACCCCAAGGTGACGCTCCACGATTACGAAGGGCTCGACCACGGCTTTGCGACCGAAACCGGCAAGCGCCGCCACGAGGAAGCCGCCAACCTCGCCGACAGCCGCACTGCGGCCTTCTTCGCCGAGCATCTGGGATGAGCGCGGTGCACCCCGGCCTCGCCCGCTGGCACGCCTATATGGAAAGCGAAGGCGATCCGGCGCAGCTTTCGGCGCTGATCGCGGATGATTGCGTGTTCCATTCGCCCGTGGTGCACACCCCGCAGGCGGGCAAGCCGGTGGTGATGGCCTACCTCCTCGCCGCCGCAAAAGTGCTGGGGAACGACAGCTTCCACTATGTCCGCGAACTGGTGGACGGCGACGAGATGATGCTCGAATTCGTCACCGAGCTGGACGGGATCAGCATCAACGGGATCGACATCATCCGCTTCAATTCCGAAGGGAAAATCATCGATTTCAAAGTGATGGTGCGCCCGCTGAAGGCGATCAACAAGGTCTGGGAAATGATGGGCGCCCAGCTCGCCGCAGCGAAGGGCTGAGCGGCTAGTTCAGCACCGCGAAGTTGACGATCATCTTGCGGATCTCGGGATCGAGGTCCTGCGGCAGATCGCGTTCGAGCATTTCGCGGCGGTTGGCGATGCTTTCGGCGATCATTACCCGCTTCATCGCCCAATCAGGGCAGGCGCGGGCCGGAATCGCCCGGCGATCGAGCACCGATACGCCCGAATGGCGCGGATCGGCGGTGATCGTCTCCATCAGCGCAGACACCTCGCTATCCTCGCCTTCGAGCAGCTGGAGGAAATTGCGACCGTTGAACAGCAGCAGGCCGGTGATGCCGCGCGCCGGATTGTTGCGCGCGCTGGTGGCCAGGATCGAGTCCACCTCCTCGCGCGGCAACGTCGGCGCGGTGCTGATATAGAGATACTGACTGAGCACTTCGTGTGATCCTCCCACACGACGCCCTGACCGATCCCGAAGCCAGAGCGCGCGGCGATTCTTACTGGTTCATGGTATCGAAGAAATCCGCGTTGGTCTTCGAATCCTTCATCTTGTCGAGCAGGAACTCCATCGCATCTACGGTGCCCATCTGCATCAGGATGCGGCGCAGCACCCACATCTTGGAGAGCTTGTCCTTCTCGACCAGCAGCTCTTCCTTGCGGGTGCCGGACTTGCCGACATCGAGCGCAGGGAAGATGCGCTTGTCCGCGACCTTGCGGTCGAGCACGATTTCGCTGTTACCGGTGCCCTTGAACTCTTCGAAGATGACTTCGTCCATGCGGCTGCCCGTGTCGATCAGCGCGGTGGCGATGATCGAGAGGCTGCCGCCTTCCTCGATGTTGCGCGCGGCGCCGAAGAACCGCTTGGGCCGCTGGAGTGCGTTGGCGTCCACACCGCCGGTCAGCACCTTGCCCGAGGACGGAACCACGGTGTTGTAGGCGCGGCCGAGGCGCGTGATCGAATCGAGCAGGATCACCACGTCATGCTTGTGTTCGACAAGGCGCTTGGCCTTCTCGATCACCATTTCGGCGACCTGCACGTGGCGGTTGGCGGGCTCGTCGAAAGTCGAGGAGATGACCTCGCCCTTCACGCTGCGCTGCATGTCGGTGACTTCCTCGGGGCGTTCGTCGACCAGCAGGACGATCAGGAACACCTCGGGGTGATTGTCGGTAATCGCGCGGGCGATGTTCTGGAGCAGCACGGTCTTACCCGTACGCGGCGGGGCGACGATCAGGGCGCGCTGGCCCTTGCCCTGCGGCGCGATGATATCGATCACCCGCGCGCTCTTGTCCTTCACCGTCGGATCGAAGCTGTCGAGCGTCAGCTTCTGTTCGGGGTAAAGCGGGGTGAGGTTGTCGAAATTGGTCCGCAGACGCACCGCATCGGGGTCATCGAAATTGACCTTGGAGAGCGTGGTCAGCGCAAAGTAGCGCTCGCCATCGCGCGGCGCACGGATTTCACCTTCGACGGTATCGCCGGTGCGCAGGCCCCATTTGCGGACCTGGTTGGGCGAGACATAGATATCGTCCGGCCCGGCGAGATAGTTCGCTTCGGGCGAGCGCAGGAAGCCGAAGCCGTCCTGAAGCACCTCGATGGTGCCGATGCCCATGATCTTTTCTTCGTATTCCTCGTCCTCGGCGAGTTCGCGCAGGATGCTGAACAGCAGATCCTGGCGCCGCATGGTCGAGGCGCCTTCAACGCCCAGTTCTTCCGCCATCGCGACCAGCTCGGCCGGGGTTTTGCGCTTGAGGTCCTTGAGATGCATGTCTTTGTATTTCCGAAAGTCAGGAGTGGCCGGATGGTCAGTGCCGCCGTGGGAAGGCGGTGCCCCATGGATCAGGGGCTGGGCTTGGAGAAAGCAGACCGTGCTGGAGCGCTGCTGCGCTCCGGTACCCGGATAGGTGATGCCGAATTAGGAGCGCGCGGGCGCAAGGTCAATCAGCGATTGCAGGCGCGGGCGTCAGAACGGCTTGAGGTAAACCAGCACCACAATCAGCACCAGCAGCAAACCCGGCACTTCACCAATCATGCGCAGCTGCTTTTCGGTGAGCGGCCGCTCGCCGCGGGCCATCTTTTTGGTCTGCGCGACCAGCCAGCCGTGATAGCCGGTCATCGCCAGAACAAAAGTCAGCTTGGCATGGAACCAGCCCGAGGTGAACCAGCCGCCCGACCAGGCCATGCTGAGGCCCAGCGTCCAGACGATGATCAGCGAAGGCGTAAGAATGATCTTGCGCAGCTTGCCCATGCGGGTCGCCCACTTCGCCTCGCCCGCCGATCCCGGTACGTGATCGAGCATGTAGATGCACTGGCGCGGGAGCATGAACAGCCCCGCCATCCAGAACACCATGAAGATCACGTGCCCTGATTTGAGGAACAGGTAGATCGACGAGAGCAGCTCCTGCATGTCGCTTAGCCCCTGAGCGCGGCGAGCAGATCCTCGACGTGGGAAATCGGCGTGTGCTGGCCGATTCCGTGGCCGAGATTGAAGACATGCGGACGATCCTCGAAGGCCCGGATGATCGTCTTGACGCGCTCGGGCAGCGCCGGACCGCCGGCTTCGACCAGCAGCGGATCAAGATTGCCCTGCACCGGCATGCCTTCCGGCAGGCTCGCGTGCGCCCAGGCAGGATCGAGCGTCTCGTCGAGGCCGACTGCGTCCACGCCCGTCTCGCGCGCATAGGCCGGCAGCTTCGCGCCCGCGCCCTTGGGGAAACCGATCACCGGGGTATCGGGATGGGTTTCCTTTAGCTTCGCCGTGATCGCCGCGTTGGGCGCCACAACCCACTTTTCAAACTGGTCGGGCGCTAGGCTTCCGGCCCAGCTATCGAACAGCTGCACCGCTTCGGCGCCGGCATCGATCTGGCCGCGCAGATAGGTCACCGAGACATCGACGATCGCGTCGATAATTGCCTGAAGATGCGCCGGATCGCGATAGGCCAGCAGCCGCGCCGGGCCCTGATCCTTCGAACCTTCGCCTGCAATCATGTAGGTCGCGACCGTCCAGGGGCTACCCGCAAAGCCGAGCATCGTCACTTCCGGCCCGATCATCGAGCGGGTGAGGCGCACGGTTTCGTAAACCGGCTCGAACCGCTCGAAAGCGAGGGTGAAACTGTCCAGCCCGACTTCCAGCAGCGTCGGCGAGAGGTGCGGGCCTTCCCCAGCGAGGAACTGCAAGCCCTGCCCCATCGCGTGCGGCACGATCAGGATATCCGAAAACAGGATCGCGCCATCAAACCCGAAGCGCCGCAGCGGCTGCACGGTGATCTCGGCCGCGGCCTCGCTGTCATAGACGAGTTCGAGAAACCCACCCTTTTCGGCGCGCAGTTCGCGATATTCGGGCAGATAACGCCCGGCCTGGCGCATCAGCCAAACGGGGGCACGGTCCTGACGGACACCTTTGAGCGTATCGAGAAGCGGACCGGGCATAGGGTTCCTTTAGACAAAACAATTCAAATTATAAAAGGACTGATGGAGTCTGTTGGCCCTGTGGAAAGCGGGAATTACCAGCCCTTGCCGGATTACCCCCAACCCTAACAGGCCCAATCACCCCCCAGCGAATCCGCACGGATTGGACGTCAAGCCAGCTTTATCCCCACTATTCCCAGCCTGTCGACAACACTTGTCCCGTGTGGGCAAATACCCCGAGGAAATGGCTGTCAGCGGGCATGAAAATTGCTCCCCTGCTTGTCCGCATCTGCCTCCCGTGGTTTATGCCCCCATCTGTCCACAGCCCGAGCGGACTGCGAGCGCGAATCTGCATGAACCGACTCAACCTGCACCTTGTATCGGATTCGACCGGCGAGACGCTGGAAATGATCGCCAAGGCGGCGCTCGCGCAGTTCGACGATCCGGCGGTCAATCGCCACTTCTGGCCGATGGTGCGCTCGCTCCAGCATCTCGACCGCATCGTCACCGATCTCGCCGCGCATCCGGGCCTCGTGCTCTACACGCTGGTGAACCCCGAAACCCGCCAGCGGCTGGAAGAGCACTGTCGGCATCTCGGCCTGCCTGCCGTGCCGGTGCTCGATCAGGTCACTGCGGCGCTCGAGGCGCAGCTGGGTCAGGTGGCGCATGGCCGCCCCGGCCGCCAGCACATGATGGATGAGAGCTATTTCAAGCGGGTCGAGGCGATCCAGTACACCATCGCACATGATGACGGGGTGGGATACGAGGACTGGGAACAGGCCGACATCATCCTTGTCGGCGTGTCGCGTTCGTCCAAGACGCCGACGAGCATCTATCTCGCCAACCGCGGCTACAAGACCGCCAATATCCCGCTGGTGGTCGAAAGCCCGCCGCCTTCGGTGCTGTTCAGACTGCGGCACCCGCTGGTGGTGGGCCTGACGACGAGCCCCGAACGGCTGGTGCAAATCCGCCGTAACCGCCTGCTCTCGCTGAACGAGGCGACCGAGACCGCCTATGTCGATAACGACCGCGTGAAGGCCGAGCTGCAATTCGCCCGCCGGATGTTTGCCGATAATGGCTGGCCGGTGATCGACGTGACCCGCCGCTCGATCGAGGAAACCGCCGCAGCGATCATCCGCCTCGCGCAGGAACGCGACCGCAAGCCCGCGAGCGAAGGTGGTGTCGGACAGCCGATATGAGCGCGCCCGTTCGCTTGATCCTCGCCAGCAAATCCGCCTCGCGCCGGGCGATGCTCGATGCGGCGGGTGTGGCTTACGAGAGCATCCCTGCCGATATCGACGAGCGTGCGGTTGAGGCCGGGCTGGCGGGCGCGACTCCGGCCGAGATTGCCGAGGCGCTCGCCGTGGCCAAAGCGGCAGCGGTCGCTGCGCTCAACCCGCAAGCGCTAGTGCTGGGTTCGGATTCGCTGGTGGTCGCGGGCGGGCGGCGCTTCGACAAGCCGCGTTCGCGCGAGGAAGCGGGCGAGCATCTGCGGTTCTTCTCCGGCAAGGTGATGGAGCTCCACTCCGCCGCTGCGCTGGTGAAAGACGGCGGGTGCGAATGGAGCCACATGAGCCTCGCCCGCCTGCACGTGCGCGAATTGTCGGAAGATTTCATCGCTCACTATCTCGACCTTGAATGGCCCGAGATCGGCTACACCGTCGGCGCGTTCCGGATCGAGGGGCTGGGGGTGCAGTTGTTCTCTTCCATTGAGGGTGACCAGTTCACCGTGCTCGGGATGCCGCTGCTGCCGCTGCTCGGCGCGTTGCGCGAGGAGGGGGTGCTGATCGCATGACCCGCCCCTATGCCGAAGTGATCGGCGATCCCATCGCGCAATCGAAGTCGCCCGCGATTCACGGCTTCTGGCTCGCAAAACTCGGGATCGATGCCGACTACCGCGCCCATCATGTCCGGCCGGAAAACCTTGCCGACTACATCGCCGCGCGGCGCGCCGATCCGTTGTGGCGCGGGTGCAATGTCACCATGCCGCACAAGCAGGCGGTGATGGCGCTGGTAGACCGGATCGAAGCCCCCGCCGATGTGATCGGCGCGGTCAACACGGTCATGGCGCAGGGTGACGGCACGCTGGCGGGGACCAACACCGATGCCGCAGGCTTCCTCGAACCGCTTACGCAAGAGCTCGCTCAGACCCATTACTTCCGCATGGCACGGATCATCGGCACCGGCGGCGCGGCGCGGGCGATCATCACCGCGCTGGCTGGACAGGGCTTCACGCTGGTTGTCGCCGGGCGCGATCCGGACAAGGCGCGCGCTCTGCTCGATGAGCTCGCGCCCAAGGGCGAACACCACGCGATCAACCTCGCGCATTTTGCCGACCCGACCGACTTTCCCTTCGATGACCGCGAAGGGTGCTGCGATCTCGTCGTCAACGCCACCTCGCTCGGGATGGCGGGGCAGCCGCCGTTGGTGTTCGACTGGAGCCATGCCCCGCCGCGCGCAATCGCCTATGATATCGTGACCCATCCGCTCGAGACCCCCCTGCTTCAGGCGGCACGCGCGGCAGGCCACCACACCATCGACGGGCTTTCGATGCTGATCGGGCAGGCGGCGGTCGCTTTCGAGCGGTTCTTCGGCCAGCCCGCCCCGCGCGAGCACGATGCTGAACTACGCCGGATTTTGACTCAATGACCCGTCCCACCATCATCGGCCTCACCGGCTCCATCGGCATGGGCAAATCGACTGTCGCCGCGATGTTTGCGGAAGCCGGAATCCCGGTGTTTGACGCCGATGCCGAAGTGCGCGCGATGCAGGGGCCGGGCGGCGAGCTCGTGCCCGCGATCGAGGCGGCCTTCCCCGGATCGACCGGCCCCAATGGGGTCGACCGCGACCGGCTCGGCCACCAGGTGTTTGCCGACAAGGCGGCGCTGGCGCGACTCGAAGCGATCGTTCACCCCGCAGTGGCGGCAAAGCGCGCCGCTTTCCTCGAACGCCATCACGACAAGCGCGCGGTGGTGTTCGACATTCCGCTGCTGTTCGAACGCGGCGGGCACGAATCGGTCGATCGCATCGTGGTCGTCTCCGCGCCGGAAGCGGTGCAGCGCGCCCGCGTGCTCGCCCGCTCGGGCATGACGGTCGAAAAATTCGAGCACATCTACGGTCTGCAACTGCACGATTCGGAAAAGCGCGCACGGGCCGATCATGTGATCGATACCGGCACCAGCCTCGATCAAACCCGCGCGCAGGTGGCGGAATTGATTGCGACACTTTGATTAGGCCAGATTGATTCAAGCACCTCTTGCAAGACTCGCGGCATGGGCAGATAGTGCCGCAAATGCGTGAAGTGATTTTCGACACTGAAACCACCGGACTCGATCCCAAGACGGGGGATCGGATGGTGGAAATCGGATGCGTCGAAATGATCGGTCGGGTCGAAACAGGCCGCACGTTCCACGCCTATTTCAATCCCGAACGCGATATGCCGATCGAGGCGGAGCGCGTGCACGGCCTCAGCGCCGCATTCCTCGCCACCAAGCCGCGCTTTGCCGAAACAGTCGACGAACTGCTCGACTTTCTGGGCGATGCCCCGCTGGTCGCGCACAATGCCGGGTTCGACTTCGGTTTCCTCAACAACGAGCTGCAACTGATCGGCCGCGAGGCGATCGCGATGGAGCGGATGGTCGATACCGTCGCCATCGCGCGCAAGAAGCATCCGGGCTCCAAGCTCAGCCTCGATGCGCTGTGCACCCGCTACGGGATCGATCGCAGCCACCGGGTCAAGCACGGCGCGCTGCTCGATGCCGAACTGCTCGCGCAGGTCTATGTCGAACTGACGGGCGGTCGGCAGATCGGACTGGGGCTGGTCGGCGACGATGCCGGCGCCGGGCCTGACAGCAACGTCACCACCTTCACACCCAATGCCCCGTGGCATCGCCCGTCAGGCGATCGTCCACGGCGCGAACCTCGCCCCCATGTTGCCAGCGCGGAGGAGCTGGAACGCCACAAAGCCTTTATTGCCGGAATCGATAACGCGATCTGGACCCGCTGAAAGTCATGCGGGGTCCGGAACAAAGTATCGGGATCCTCATCACGAGACGGGAGGACTAAAGCACATGGACATTCGGATTTCTGGCCACCAGATGGCAACCGGCGCGGCGCTGCAGGAACATGCGGCAGACCGGCTCGGTACGATCGTCGACAAGTATTTCGACCGCGCACTGTCCTCTCACGTTACCTTCGGCAAGGCCCCTGCGGGCGCGTTCACCTGCGATATCATCACCCACGTGATGCAGGGCTTGATCCTCAAGGCGCAAGGCAGCGCGCATGATGCGCATGTCGCGCTCGATAATGCTGCAGAGAAGATCGACAAGCAGCTGCGCCGCTACAAGCGCCGCCTGACCGCGCGCAATCAGCAGGCCGACCACGCGCGCGGCGAGGAAGAGGCCGCCTACACCATCTTTGCAGTCGAGGAGGACGAGGAGGAAGAGGTTGTCGCCGATGCCCCGCTGGTGATCGCCGAGACCCGCGTCGACATCCCCACCGCCAGCGTGGCCGACGCGGTGATGATGATGGATCTGCGGAACACGACCGCGCTGTTTTTCAAAAACGCTGGCACCGGACGGCATAATATGGTTTACCGACGTGCCGATGGCTCGATCGGTTGGGTCGAGCCGAGATAGGGCCCGGAACCGTCTCTTTCCTGTCAGGACAGACGAACTTCCGAAGGTTCAGGCGGCGGTAGCAGGAGGGGCTCCGCCCCGGACCGGAGGTGCTTCTGACAGCACGGATGGACCGGATATTCGCCACATTGGGGGCGCAATAAGAAATCGGGATCAATTTCATCATGGACGTCAATCTCGCTCTTTCTCCGCAGGCGATTGCGTTTGCCCGTATAGATACCAAGGCCAAGGTGCTGGCGCAGACCGCGCAGTTGCTCGCCGATGCCTATGGTCTCGATGCCGGTGAAGTGCTGGAAAACCTTGAAGCGCGCGAAGCGCTGGGGAGCACCGGCTTTGGTCGCGGGGTCGCGATCCCGCACTGTCGCAGCAAGGATGTGCGCCGCCCGTCGCTGGCGCTGATCCGGCTTGAAGCACCGATCGAATATGGCGCGGCTGATGCCCGTCCGGTGACGCTGGTGTGCGGCCTGGTCTCGCCCGAGAATGCGGGCGCAACCCATCTTCATGCGCTCGCCGCGATCTCGCGGTTGACGCGTGACGAGACGACGTTGCAGATGCTCGCCGATGCCCCGACAACCGAGGCGGTCTATGCACTGCTGACCAACCAGCTCGTGCGCGACGCCGCCTGATCCTGCCTGAGATGTAATGCCCGGACCTGACGATCACACCGCCACGCCCGGGCTGGAATCACTGCCGGAGACGGGCGCACAGCGGCACTACCGCGCGCTTGAGCGGCTCTATTCCTCGGCGCCGATCAATCACAAGTTTGCCTCATCGCTGCACATTCCGGGCGAGGGGCTCTCGCGGCTGACCTTCACTGTCACCCCCGACGATTACCACGCGGCCGGCGCGGCGCACGGGACGATCTATTTCAAGATGCTCGATGACGCGGCGTTCTATGCCGCGAACACGCTGGCGACCGACCGTTTCCTGTTGACCACCAGCTTCAACCTTCACTTCACCAAGCCGGTGCGCGAAGGCACTGTCACCGCCGAGGGCCGCTGGGTCACCGGCAAGCGCCGGGTGTTCGTTGCCGAAGCGCGGTTGGTCGATGCCGAGGGCGAGGAAATCGGGCGCGGCACCGGGACGTTCATGCGCTCGCGCATCGCCCTGTCGAGCCTTCCCGGCTATGCAGCGGACGGCCCTTCGGGGCTGTAGCAATGGACGGCCGGCTGCCCGCACATCTCGAAGTCTCGGCGATCCTGCGCCTCGCCGAATCGCGGGGCGGCTTTGGCGCGGTACTCGCCAAGGGTGAACGCGACGCGGGCACGATCCTAATGGTAACCCTGTGTCATGGTGAAGGTGCGGTGCTTTACGAAAGGATGCCCGGACTTGATGGTTCGCGCACTTTTGTTGCCGCAAAGCGGGAAAATCCTGAAAATCCGCAGGAATTTTCCGAATATCTGGAGCGAAGGCGGCGCCAGGACGCGGATTTGTGGCTAATCGAGGTTAATATCGCGGATCCCGAACGCTTCGTCGCAGAATTGCCCGATTAACTTGACCCCCTGCCTCCGACGGCTAAGGGCCCGCCCAATTCCTCGCGCAGGCTGGCATGGCGGCAATTCGGCCGTATCGTCCAGCACGCAGACGGGGAGCGGCCGGCAGGCTTTGTCGAACCCCCTCATCCGCTGTGATCTGGATATGGTTCTCGCCTGCGTCGGAGCGCGCTCACCGCCCGATTTGTAGTGTTCATGAGTCGCAAGACCGTTTCCCTGACCGCGATTGCCGCTGTGGCAATTGCAACCACGTTGTTTCCCAGCGGCAATAGTGCCGTTGCTCTGGCCCAGGCGGCCAATGTCCAGCTCCCGCTGACCGATCCGGTCGATGCCGCAGAGCTGGGTTCTGAAACCCCGATCACCTATGTGTCCGAGCCCGTCGTGCAGCCGCTGCACGCCGATGCTTCGTCGCAGGATGCTGCCTCGCTGTCCGATCTGGTCGGACGCGTGGATACCGCGCGCGCCCTCAACGCCGAAATGCAGTGTCTTGCCGGCGCGGTCTATTTCGAGGCGCGCGGCGAAGCGCTCGCCGGGCAGCTCGCCGTGGCGCAGGTGATCATCAACCGCACAGAAGACGGCCGCTTCCCCAAGAGCTATTGCGGCGTCGTGTCGCAGCCGGGGCAGTTCTCGTTCATGCGCGGCAAGCAGATGCCTGCGATCCGCACCGGATCAGCAGCCTGGACGCGCGCCGTGGCGATCGCCGAAATCGCGCACAAGGGCCTGTGGCAGTCCGAAGCGGGCGAGGCGGTGTTCTTCCACGCCAAATATGTCCGTCCCGGCTGGAGCCAGCGCAAGACGAAGCTCGCCCAGATCGACACGCATATCTTCTATCGTTGATCGTTGATCCTCGCCGCCGTTTCGCCCTTCGGGCGAGCGGCTGCGGGCGCCCGTTCGGGCTTGCGGCCCCTTGGGCCAATCACCGCGCTCAAGTAGCGCAACGGGTAGAGCGGCAAGAACGCGGTGAGGATTACGCCTTCAGGCGTGCCCAAACCGGCGTGTGGTCGCTGGCCTTTTCCCGCCCGCGATAGGGCTTGTCGACCACGACCGCTTCGAGCCGGTCGGCACATTCGGGCGAGAGCAGGATGTGATCGATCCGGAACCCGTGGTCGCGTTGCCATGCGCCCGCCTGATAGTCCCAATAGGTCCACACGCCCCCGCGCGGGTTGTGGGTGCGCACAGCATCGGTCCAGCCGTCATTGAGCAGCTGCGCATAGGCGGCGCGGGATTCGGGCTGCATCAGCGCATCGTCAGCCATGGCCTTGACCGACCAGACATCGTCGTCCTCGGGAATGACGTTGAAATCGCCGAGCACCACCGCCGGCACTTCCTCGGCCCAGATTTCCGCCATGCGCGCGCGCAATCGCTCCATCCACGCGAGCTTGTAGCTGAACTTCGGCCCCGGATGCGGGTTGCCGTTGGGCAGGTAGAGACACGCGATCCGCACGCCCGAGACATTGGCTTCGAGGTAGCGCGCCTGTTCTTCGTCCCCTTCGTTCGGGCCGGGAATGCCGAGCCCGCGGCGCACTTCGGTCAGCGTGTATCCGGCCCGGGTATCGACGAGGATGGCCACACCGTTGAAGCTTTTCTGCCCGTGCCAGATCGCGCTGTAGCCCAGCGCTTCGAAGTCGGCGGCGGGGAAGCCATCGTCCTGCGTCTTGATCTCTTGCAGACACGCGACCGCAGGCCGGGTTTCTTCGAGCCATTCGAGCAGGCGCGGCAGGCGTGCCTTGATGCCGTTGATGTTGAAGGTGGCTATTTTCATGCGCGCTCTGATGCCTCAAAGCGTGCGCCGGGTCTAACCTAAATCCCGAAGCTCGCCCCGCAGCCGCAGCCGGCGGCGGCCTGCGGGTTTTCGACCTTGAAGGCCGCGCCGCCCAGCGATTCGACGAAATCGACCGTGCTGCCCGCGATCAGATCGAGGCTCATGGGATCGACCACCAGCTTGACCCCGTCGGTCTCGCTGATGCTGTCATCCGCCTCGGCGCCATCGGCGAGATCGAACTTGTACTGGAAGCCCGAACAGCCCCCGCCTTCGACCGCCAGGCGCAGGATCGCCGGGCGCGATTGCTTCTGCGCGATGAAGGCCACCCGCTTGGCGGCGGCAGGGGTCAGGATCAGGGGCTCGGCACTCATACTGCACAGATAGGGCGCGGCGGGCGTATCCTCAAGCGGTCAGACCGCCTGAATGTAGCTGCGCAGTGCCTCGGCCTCGTGCTGGACCTCGTCCATCTTGTGCTTCACGAGGTCGCCGATCGAAATGAAGCCGATCAGCGCACCGTTTTCGACCACCGGGAAGTGGCGGAAGCGCCGCCGGGTCATCATGGCCAGCGTTTCATCCACCGTGGTCGCCGGTTCGACGGTGATCGCAGGCGAGGTCATGATTGCTTCGACCGGTTGTTCCAGACAGATCGCCCCCTTGTCCGCGAGGCGGTAGATCACGTCGCGTTCGGATACGATCCCCACCACCTTGCCATCGCGTAGGACCGGCAAGGCGCCGATGCGCTTGGTTGCGAGCGTGCGGACCACCTCGGAAACCGGAGTGGTGACGTCGCAGGCGATGATGTCGGATGAGCCCCGCTGGGCGATGATTCGAGCAATGGTCATGGCAGACTCCCTCTCTCCACCAGCGAAAGGTGCCATGAGTCCGGGCAAAAAGCGAATCCGGTTGTGACCGGGCTTGCACCACGCGAACCGGCGCTTGCAGCCTTTGCGCGTTGCCAAGCGCAGCTCCGCGCGCCATGTCGCTCACCATGGCTCGCAAATCCCCGCTCGATGATCCTGTGAATGCCGCCCATGCCTGGGCGCGCTATCGCCGGATCATGCGCCTGTTGATGATCGCGACGATTTTCACGGTCGGCTTCGCGCTGGCGATCCTGTTTGCCTATAACGGCATGATTTCCGTGCATTTCTACATCGCGGTGGCGCTCGGCATCAGCCTGACGATGTTGCTGGGCGGCGGGCTGATGGGGCTCGTGTTCCTCAGCAACGGCACCGGCCACGACGAATCGGTCGACAACCACATGCCGAGCCGCGACGAGCTGTGGAGCCCGCCTGAAGACTAAGCCGGCGTAAGCCGGAAGTCTTCGACCGGCTCGCCGCCGATCAGATGTTCCTGGATGATCCGCTCGAGCACTTGCGGCGAGCACGAGTGGTACCACACCCCGTCAGGCCACACGACCGCGACCGGCCCGGCGGCGCAGATCTGCAGGCAATCCGCCTTAGTGCGCTGCACCCCGCCGCCTGCGCCGCGCGGGCTGTTCGCGTCGCGCAGCGGGCCGACGAGACCCAGCTCCTTGAGCCGCGTCTTGAGGAAGCCCCAAGACTCCTCGCCAGCCTCGCGCGAGCAGCACTTCTGCTTTTCCGACAGCGCGCACAGCATGATGTGGCGCTGGATCGCGGTGCCTTTGGCAGCGTCGCCGTAATGCTTGGCGAGCGAGTTCTGCGCGCAGAGCAGTTCTTCGCGGTTCACTTGCCCTGCTCCGGTTTCAGCCAGCGGTTCAACCACGCGAACACCGTGTTATGCCATTGCAGCGAGTTCTTCGGCTTCAGCACCCAGTGGTTTTCGTCCGGGAACACCAGCAGTTGTGAGGGGATCCCGCGTTCCTGCAAGGCGGTGAAGCTCATCAAGCCCTGCGAATAGGGGACGCGGAAATCCTGTTGGCCGGTAACGACCAGCATCGGCGTCTTCCACTTGCCGACATGGTTCGCGGGATTCCACTTCTCGTAGGTCTCGCGCGCCTGTTCGTAGGAGCCTTCGAAATCCCAGCGCGGGAACCACAGCTCCTCGGTCGAATAATACATCGAGCGCATATCGAAGATGCCGTCATGCTGGACGATGCACTTGAAGCGGTCTGGCCAGTTTCCGGCGATCCAGTTGACCATGTAGCCGCCATAGCTCGCCCCCATCGCGCAGGCGCGCGAGCCGTCGATCTGGCTGTCGAGCGCGAGTGCGGCGGCGAGGCCCTTCTGTAGGTCTTCAAACGGCTTGCCGCCCCAGTCGGTGCGTATCGCATCGGTGAAGGCTTGCCCGTATCCGGTGCTGCCGTGGAAATCGACCGAGATGACCGCATAGCCCTGGCTGGCGACGACGCGCGGGTTCCAGCGGCTCGACCAGCTATCGTTGAACGAACCCTGCGGCCCGCCGTGGATGTAGAGGATCGCCGGGATCGGGCCGGTCTGGTCGGCAAGGCGTGTGATCTGGCCCCACACTGTGTCACCATTGGCACCAGCAAAGCTGAAGCGGCGGGTAACGATATTGGCGAGGCCGCCCATGCGGGTCGTCGCCACATCGGTCAGTGGGCGTGCTTGCCCCATGCCGTCCGACAGGAAAAGTTCAGCCGGATTGCCGAGCGAATCGCGGGTGAACAGCGCCCGCCCGCCCGCGAGCGGAACGACATTGGCGATATGCGCCTCGTTCCCGGCCATCAGGTTCAGTTCGGTCACCGCGCCGGTCTGCGGATCGATCCGGAAGGCGGGCGTGTCGAGCACCTTTTCGGCCGTGGCGATCAGGCTTTTGCCATCTGCGCTCCACGCCAGCGTGGCAAAGCTGAGGTCGGTCGCTTCGGTCAGGTTGCGCGCCTTGCCGGTCTTGAGGTCGAGCAGGTGCACCGCCAGCTTGTCGGCCTCGTAGGTCGGCCGCGCCATCGCCAGCCATGCGATATAGCGGCCATCGGGCGAGGGTGTCGGGGCGGTGTCGGTCGCGGCGTTGTTCGCGGTCAGCAGGATCGGCGCCGCGCCCGAAAGGTCGGAGGCATAGATATCGAGATTGGTCGATCCCGGCTCAGCGCCATCGGCGAGCCGCGCGGTGAAGTAGAGCGTCTTGCCATCGGGAGAGAAGGCGATTTCCTCGACCCCGCCGAAGGGCATGGTCGGGGTGTCCGCCGTGATGCCGGTGGCGGGATCGCGCCCGTCAACCGGCGCGCCTTCGCCCTGCGCTACACCGCCCGCCAGCGGGAAGACGAAGATGCGGTTGTGCAGCCCGGGGGTCGCCCAGCGGTCCCAGTGGCGGTAGAACCCGTCGGCCCCGTCATACAGCCGCCCGGTGCCGGGACCGGGAAGGTAAGCGGGCTTCGTATCGGGACAGGCGATGCGCGGGCAATCGCGCGGCACTTCGGCCCACACGGCAATACGCTTGCCATCGGGCGAGAGCTTGAAGCCGGCGATGTCGGCTCCATCGAAATCGGCGACCGGCTGGGGTGTGCCGCTGACGCCCTCGGCACTGATCGCCACGCGCCACACCCGGCTGCGCGAAGGCGCTGCTTTATCGGGATGGGCGCTGCTGAGGAAATAGAGCTGTCCGTCCGCACCGAACACCGGATCGGACGCCTTGATCCCGAAATCGAGCGCAACGGGCGCTGCTTCGGGTTTGCCCAGATCATGCACATAATAGGTGGTGCTGCGCGTCAGGCTTTCAGGGTTGGTTGTGGTGACCCCATAAACCGCCAATGTCCCGGCGCGGTTGACTGCCGGAGCGCCGAGGCGCGGCATCGTCACCAGATCGTGCGCACTCATCGGCGGCGCGGTCACACCGGGGACGGTTTGGGCAGTCTCGGCAGCCAGCGGCGCGGAGAGCAGGGCGGCGGCGAAAGCGCCGGAAGCAGCAAGAATACTCATGGCGGGCAGGATTAGCCTGCCGGGCGGCCTTGCGCCAGATGTCAGGCCAATCTCAGGGACGCTTGCCGACGATCCGGGCGATTTCGGCCTGCACCAGGCTTTCGACCATCGAAGGAAGGTTCGCTTCGAGCCATTCGGCCAGCATCGGGCGCAGCAACTCGCGGGTCAGCCCTTCGAGCGAGGTTTCGCCCGAACGCACGATCTGCGGGCGTGCCGGCGGCTCGGCCAGCATCGCCAGCGCAGCGAGATTTTCCTGCATCGCATCGCGTACGGTTTCGGCGATCAGCGGCGCATCCTCGTCCGATACCGGCGCAGGGGTAGCCACGCCATCGGGAGTGAATTCCATGTCGGCGAGATCGAGCACTTCTTCTTCGTCGCGCACCACGTGCACCGGAGCGACGACGGGCGATTCCGCCTCGAGCGACACATCGCGCCGCCGGCGGGCTTCCATCGCGCCCGCGCGGTTGTCGCGGGCGATCACCTTCTTGATGGATTCGAGGATTTCCTCGACCGAAGCTTCGCCATCCTGCGCCATGTCATGCCCCCAAAATCGGTCGTCGCATCAGAGGCGGAGCCAAGTCCCGAATCGGGACAAGGATCACTCGCCAGGCGACAATTGCGGGCCGATTGTTGCGTTAGCTGCCGGAATGTCAACGGTTCTGGTCGATTTCGCTTCGGGCTCGGGATCGCGATCCCAGTCCCACAGCCTGTCATGGACGCGCTCGTAATTGACCGCCGGATCGTAAAGCACGCCGCCCGTATCGAGGTTCAGGTCGCGCGCTTCGGCGCGGCCCATCAGCGCCAGCAAGGTGAAGCCGGCGACATAGGCGTTGCGCCGTGCCGTCACCAGCTGGGCGCGGGCGTTGACCAGTTCCTGTTCGGCATCGAGCACATCGAGCACCGTGCGGTTGCCGATCGAATTTTCCGCGCGCACGCCTTCAAGGCTGAGCTCGGCTGCCTCGACCGCGGTCTGCGCGCTCTTGATCACCGCGTTGGCGGCCTGCCAGTTGGAATAGGTCGAACGGGTTTCGGCGATCACGCTGCGCTCGGAAGCGATCACGTCCTCGAGTGCGGCGGATTCGCGTGCTCCGGCCTGACGCTGGCGGGCAGCGGGCTCGCCGCCCTGGAACAGCGGAATGGTGATCCGCACCCCGGCATTGGCGGTCTTTTCACTCTGTGCGAAATTGGCCGAGATCGGCCCGCCCAGCGTTCCGTAGAAGTCGCTATAATCGCCGTTCACGAACACGCCGACTGTCGGCAGACGGCCGGCGCCCGCCACCTTCGTATCGAAGCCGGCCGCTTCGGCGCGCTGCTTGGCGGCGATCAGGTTCGGGTTGTTCTCTAGCGCAGCGACAATCGCCTCGCCGACGCCGTCGGGCAGGCCGGGCAGCGGCGGCGGCGCCTCAAGCGCATCGGGCGCGCTACCGACGAGCCGGATATAGGTTTCGCGCGCGTCGATCAGGTTGGCTTCGGCCTGCTGGAGATTGCCCTCCGCCACCGCGAGGCGCGAACGCGATTGGGCCACATCGGTGATGGTGAGATCGCCGATCTGGAAGCGGTCGCCGGTCGCCTCGAGATTGGTGCGCAGGACCGCGACATTGTTGCCCGCCAGCGCGACCAGCGCCTCGGTCCGCAGCACGTCCATGTAGGCGGCGACAACCTGGCTGAACACCGCACTTTCGGTGTTGCGCAGGTCGGCCTGTCCGGCCTCGACCCGCTGCTTGGCGGCATTGATCCCGTTGCGGATCGATCCGCCAGAATAGACCGGCACCAGCAACTGGGCATTGACCCCGAGGTTGCGTTCGGGCGCGGTGAAGGCGTTGGCCGATTGCTGGACGAATTCGATATGGGTCGCGGTCAGGTTGGCCGAAGGCAGCCCTTGCGCCCGCTGGATCGCCACGCCTTCATCGGTTGCACGCTGGTTGGCGCGGGCCGCTTCGAGCGTCGGGTTGGTGGTGTAAGCGTTCGCCAGCGCCTCGCGCAGGGTATCGGCCTGCGCGGGCGCGGTGAGTGCCAGCACGCTGGCGGCCACTGCCAAACGGCCAAGGGCGCGGCTGCGGCTCACGCGAAGGTCCAGCCCCGCGGCGCGTCGAAGGCGTGGAGCACGGGGATGCCGAGATCCTCGATCGGCTGGAGGTTCACCTGCCCGGCGATCTTGCGGCCGGATGCCAGCCGGGTGACCTGTCGCAGCAGCAGGCCGGTAACGATGCGGCCATCATCCGCCAGCGCGGCGGCGAGGCCATCGGGAAGCTGTTCGATGGCGCCGTCGATCAGGATCAGCGAGAACGGGGCGCCCTTCACCTTCTTGGCCTTGGCCGCCTCGGCCGCCGGAAGGGTCACAAGCTCGGCCACCAGCGGGCGCAGCAGTTCGGCGAGGTAGCCGGTGCCGCCTTCGACCACGAGCACCCGGTCGGCCGGCAGCGGCGCGGCTTCGAGCAGCAGCTTGCCATAGAACAGCGGCGCGGCGAGGTGACCCTGTTCGCCCAAGATGATCGCGCGGTCGATATAGGCGACCGAGGCCTTGTCGGCAGGCAGGAAATCCTCGCGCGGGACAGTGAGCATCCGCGCCAGCACATATTCCTCGTTGACGCCGCTGGTGCGCAGCTGGCTGTCGATCATCGCTCGGCGTGCGGTGGCGGTGGCGGGTTGGGCAAGGGTCGTGGTCATAATGGTTCTTTGTGGCTCCGAAGACTGTATTAAGGTAACAATACAGTCCGTCAAGTCTGGCTGCGCCCGCCTTAGCTGGGGTGGGGCCGCGTTCCAAGGCCTTTGCCCTCCCTTGCGGCGGCGTTGCACCTCCGCAATTTCGGGCTTTGACCTTGCTTGCCGCAAATGCTTAGGGGGGCGCGCAAGCCGACGGGATTCAATTCGACTTACGCAGGGATAGCTTCGATGAGTGACATGGTGACGGGTGGGCAGGATGTGCGGATCGAGACCGATTCGCTGGGCGAAGTGGCGGTTCCGGCACACGTTCACTGGGGCGCGCAGACCCAGCGATCGATCGTCAACTTCCCGATCGGCGGCGAAAAGATGCCGCCCGCGCTGGTGCGTGCGCTGGGGATCCAGAAGCTCTCCGCCGCCAAGGCCAACATGAAGCTCGGCGTTCTCGATGCCGGCATCGGCGAGGCGATCGTCACCGCCGCGCGCGAAGTGATCGACGGGACGCTCGCCGACCAGTTCCCGCTGGTTGTTTGGCAGACCGGTTCGGGCACCCAGTCGAACATGAATGCCAACGAGGTGATCACCAGCCGCGCGAACGAGATCCTCACCGGCAAGAAGGGCGGCAAGTCGCCGGTCCACCCCAACGATCACTGCAACATGGGCCAGTCGTCGAACGACACCTTCCCGACCGCGATGCACATTGCCGCGGCGGTCGAAGCGGCCGATCACCTGATCCCCGCATTGAAGAAGCTCCACGGCGCGCTCGATGCCAAGGCGCAGGAATTCGCCGATATCGTCAAGATCGGCCGCACCCACTTGCAGGATGCGACCCCGATGACGCTGGGGCAGGAGTTCTCGGGCTACGCCGCGCAGATCGGTTACGGGATCAAGCGCGTCGAAGCAGCGCTGCCGCGCGTGCTCGAACTGGCGCAGGGCGGCACGGCCGTCGGCACCGGGATCAATGCCAAGGTCGGATTCGATGTCGCCTTCGCTGCCGAAGTCGCCGCCGAGACCGGCCATGCCTTCGTCACCGCGCCCAACAAGTTCGAAGCGCTCGCCGCGCATGATGCGATGGTGGAGCTGTCGGGCGCGCTCAACACGCTCGCGGTCAGCCTGATGAAGATCGCCAACGACATCCGCCTGCTCGGCTCCGGCCCGCGCTCGGGCCTTGGCGAGCTGTCGCTGCCCGCCAACGAGCCGGGCTCCTCGATCATGCCGGGCAAGGTCAACCCGACCCAGTGCGAAGCGATGACGATGGTCTGCGCGCAGGTGATGGGCAATCACATGGCGGTGACCGTTGCCGGTTCGCACGGCCACCTTGAGCTGAACGTGTTCAAGCCCGTAATCATCTATAACGTGCTCCAGTCGATCAAGCTGATCGGCGATGCGAGCCACGCCTTCACCGACAATTGCGTGGTCGGGATCGAAGCGAACCAGACCCGCATCAACCAGCTGCTCAACGAAAGCCTGATGCTGGTGACTGCGCTCAACCCGCATATCGGTTATGACAACGCGGCCAAGATCGCGAAGAAGGCTCACGCCGAAGGCACGACGCTCAAGGCTGCGGCGCTGGAGCTGGGCCTGCTCACCGAAGAGCAGTTCGCGGCCTGGGTGGTCCCGGCGGATATGATCCGCCCGCGGGATTGATTGCGTTGCTCTCGCCGCGCTCACGCGCGGGCAGACCTCCCACCCCGCCTCCCCACCCGGCCACCATACCCTAATGGTATTCTTGGTGGCCGGGTGGGGAGGCGGGGTGGGAGGTCTGCGCCATCATAGATGGCCGCCAACACTGTTCGTCGAGCCTGAACAGCCGTTCATAATTCGACCAAGGTCTGAGTCTGCCCGACGACAAGCGCCCTCGCCAGTGGCGCTTGGCGCGCGGCGGCGTTATTGCCCTTGGACATAATGTTGATGTCCCGACACAGCGAAGCGAGCCTCGCCCCGCCAACTGCATCTGTGCCGTTCCGCACGGTGCTGTTCTCGATGGTAGTGCTGTGGGCGACCTATTTCGTCCTCACCACCTTCCGCAGCCTTGTGATGGATTTCGGGCTGCAGTTCGAACTCGGTTGGCGCCGCCTGGCGGTCACGCTGATCGGCATTGGCCTCACCATCGTGCTCTGGCTGCTGCTGCGCCTGTTCGATTCCCGTCCGTTGTGGATCAAGATTTCCGCTGCGATCGCCCTGGCCTTGCCGGTCGCGCTCGGGATCGGGCAGGTCAACTATCTCGTGTTCAAGGACATGGAGACCGCGCAGGAACAGGCCTACGCGCAGAAATACAACATCAACCTGCGCCGCGATGAGTCCGGCAACCTGCTGGTTGATGTGCCGGTACGCCGGGTCGGCCCGGCCGATCCCGAAGCTGACGCCGGCGACGAAGCGACGCGGGATGATGGCGCGCTCGAATCCGAAGCCGTGATCATTGCGCCGGCCGAAACCTATGCCGATTTCTGGCGCAAGCTGCTCGACATCGCACTCGGGCGCTATTTCCTGTTGCTGGCCTGGGCGGCGACCTATTTCGCCTTGCTGGCCGGGGTGCAGGCGCAGGCCGCACAACGTCGTGAAGAGCAATTCCGCTCCGCCGCCAAGGCGGCCGAGCTGCGCTCGCTGCGCTATCAGGTCAACCCGCACTTCCTGTTCAATACGCTGAACTCGCTGTCGGCGCTGGTGATGACCGGCAAAGGCGAACGGGCGGAAATGATGATCCAGACAATCAGCCGCTTCTACCGCCATTCGCTCGCCAACGAGCCGACGTCGGACGTCGCGCTGCGTGACGAGTTCGATCTGCAGAAGCTCTATCTCGATATCGAGGCGGTGCGTTTCCCGACTCGACTGGTAACGAAGTTCGATCTCCCTGCCGATCTCGAAGAAGCGCGCGTGCCGGGGATGATCCTGCAACCGCTGGTCGAGAATTCGGTGAAGTATGCGGTCTCGCCGGTGTCTCGCGAGGTGACGGTGACGCTCGCCGCGCGCGAGGAATTCGACCGGCTGGTGATCACCGTCAGCGATGACGGGCCAGGCGTTCCGCAGGGTGCGAACCACGGCTTCGGCATCGGGCTCGCCAATGTGCGTGACCGGCTGGAGGCGCGCTTCGGCCCCGATATCGCTTTCACCTCGGCGCCCGTCCCCGGCGGTTACCGCACCGAGATCCGCATTCCTCTTTCACGACCAGTGAACCGCGCGAATGACTGCCATGCCTGAAACCCCGACCGAACAGACCCCCTTGCGCACCCTGATTGTCGACGATGAACCGCTGGCCGTGGAACGCGTGCAGGTCATCTGCGCCGAGCTGCCAGCTGTGAGCGTGGTCGGTACCGCCAGCGATGGCGCCGCCGCCCTGCGCCTGGCCGAGAAGCTGGAGCCCGATCTTGTGTTGCTCGACATGACCATGCCCGAACTTGATGGGCTGGGCGTGGCGCAGCACTTCGCCGCGCAGGAACAGGCACCGGTGGTCATTTTCGTCACCGCGCACGATCACTTCGCAGTCGAGGCTTTCGATCTCGAAGCGGTCGATTATGTCCTCAAGCCGGTCTCGGCCGAGCGGCTCGAACGGGCGATCGAGCGCGCTGTGGCACGGCGCGGGCAGCGCCGGCAGAAGGCCAGCCGCTTCCTCGACGAGCTGTGGGTGCCGCATCGTTCCGAATTGCTGCGGATCGCGGTCAACGAAGTGCACCAGATTGATGCCGAGCGCGATTATGTGCGCCTGCATGTCGGCGGGCCGGACGCGGGCCGTTCTTACCTGTTGCTCCAGACCATTGCGGGCCTTGAGGAACGGCTCGATCCCGAACAGTTCATCCGCATCCACCGTTCGACTATCCTGCGCCGGGACAATATTCGCGGGCTGCGGCACGATGGTCTGGGCGTGTGGTCGGCGGAACTGGTCAATGGCGAAGCGCTGCGGATCGGGCGAACCTATCTCGCGCGCGTCAAAGCGATGGCCGGGCGCTGATTTTAGTCGCGCTGAGGCGCGATGCAGACCACCCGTCCCGCCTCCCAAACAAAAAACGGCCCGAACCCCAGGGACTGGAAGGGTTCGGGCCGTATCGCCTGCGCGTTGAGGTAGGCGCAGGGTGACTGGCGCGGTTCAACCGCCGCGCTGTTCGTTGTTCATCAGCGCCGCGACCTGCTGCTTGGAATCCGAACGCGCCTTGGCGAGGCATTCGCGAGACTCCTGGCTGAGGATGCGCGAGCCGGTGGTCAAGCTGTCGGTGCGGCACACGGTGCGCGCTGCCTTCTCGAGCCGCTGGTCGAGCCGCTTCTGGCCTTCGGGGGTGGCCAGATTGATGTCGGCGGTGGGGACATGGATCGTCATGGTTTCAGTCTTGCCGGCGAAGGCGGGGCTGATCGCGGTGCCGGCAAGGCCGATCGCCGCAAGGGTCATAGCAAGGGGTTTCATAGACTTATTCCTCTTCCGGCAGGGCGCCTGTGATCGGGCGGGGTCCCGATCAGGGGTGGTCAGACATCCTGCTGAAGCCTTTGATACGCCCCTCCCCGGGGCCATGCATTTCCGCTTCGACCAACCCGCAGTGGCAATCCGACCGGAGAGGGTGTCGCGGGACCAATGGTGCGCGCCGGCGGACAAATGGCGGTTTTCAATCGACCGGCGCATCGCCATATTCACGGGCATGGGATGGGCGACGGCACTGATCTTCATTCTCGGGGTCGCCAATTTCGCGATCAACCGGGCTGTATTCGATAGCGGCCATCCGCTGTTCGATCGTCTGCCGCCCACCAGTCGCCGGCTGGGGCGCATGGCGGCCTTGGTCAGCGAATTCGCAGTCCTGTTCTTTGCGCTGCTGCTCTCCACCCAGGGGTGGCCGGGCTATGCCTGGGCCTACGCGGGCTACACCCTGCTCAATGCAGGTGCGGCATGGCTTATTATGAGCCGCAGAGTATAGGCTCCCTGCGATGACCACCCGCCTGTTCCATATCAGTGATGTGCATTTCGGGGTCGAGGACCGCGCTGCGCTGGAATCCTTCGTGGATGCCGTGGTGCGCGAACGCCCCGATGCCGTCGTCTGCACCGGGGATCTGACCCAGCGCGCCAAGCATTCCGAATATGCCGCCGCGCGCGAGTGGTTTGCGGCACTGGGGGTGCCGGTGGTGCTCGAGCCGGGCAATCACGACATGCCCTATTACAACCCTTGGGAGCGCTTCAGCGATCCATTCCGGCGCTACAACCGGCTCAATGCGGCAGTTGGCACAACGCTTGTCTCGGATGATGTCGTGCTGGTGCCGCTGCGAACGACCGTGGCGGCGCAGACCCGCTTTCCATGGTCGGACGGGGTGATCAAGCCGCCTGCGCTCGCGGCGACGCTGGCTGAGTTGGACGCGCTCGGCGATGATCCCCGCACCATCATCGTGATCGCCCACCACCCGCTGCTCGGTCCGCAAGGCGCGGCGCACAATCCGACTATCGGGGGTGACGAAGCCTTCGCGCAGATCGCCCGCACCCGCGCGCACGCGGTGATTTCCGGCCATGTCCATGTGCCGTTTGACGATGTGCGCACGATTGAGGGCGCCGCGCTCCGTACGATCGGCACCGGCACGCTGTCCACCCGCCTGCGCCACGGTGCCCCGCCCTCCTGGCGCGAGATCACCTGCGGTCCCGGCGGTGCGATCACCACCCGCGTTCGCCTCGCGCGGGCCGAGGTACCTCCGGCTTAACCACTTCCGTAGAGTCCGAATTAAGGATTTGCTGTTGGGATAGCAGCGCCGGCCGGTGCTGTGTCGCCCAACACCGCGCTTTGCCGGACAATGTCCAACCGACCAGCCATTTGCGGCAGAACTGCAAGAGGGACGGACGATGGAAATGATCAAGGCGGTGACGCTTGGTGCGATCCTGACCGCGACGATTGCTCTGGTTATCGGGTCGCAGGGGACCAGCGCTGGTCCGCTTGCCATCCATCTGGTGCCGGTCGCGCAGGCAAAATTCTACTGGTCTTGGCCGATCTTCCTGTCAGGCAGTGGCCTGTCGTGGGGGATCATGATGCTGCAACGCTGACACCCCACAGCGCAGCATACGAAAAGGGCGGCTCCCTCGCGGGGCCGCCCTTGACGTTTGCAGTGTGCTGTAAAGCTTAGCGCTTCGAGAACTGGAAGCTGCGGCGGGCCTTGGCCTTGCCGTACTTCTTACGCTCGACCACGCGGCTGTCGCGGGTGAGGAAGCCTTCCGCCTTCACAGCCGAGCGCAGTTCGGGCTCGTACTTGCTGAGCGCCTGGGCGATGCCGTGCTTCACGGCGCCCGCCTGGCCCGACAGACCGCCGCCGCGAACGGTGGCGATAACGTCGTACTGGCCGGCACGGTCGGTGACGGTGAAGGGCTGGTTGATTACCAGACGCAGGGTCGGACGTGCGAAGTACACTTCCTGATCGCGGCCGTTGACGGTGATCTTGCCGGTGCCGGGCTTGACCCACACGCGGGCAACAGCATCCTTGCGGCGGCCGGTGGCGTAGGAACGGCCCTGCGCATCGATTTCGCGGTCGCGCAGCGGAGCGGCGGTGCGGGCGATTTCGGCGGCATCACCCTGCGGGGCGCCGGCGGCGATGTCCTTCAGATCGGCGAGATCGGACACGGTGGTGGTTTCTTCAGCCATTATGCGGCCACCTTGTTCTTGCGGTTCATGGAAGCGACGTCGAGCACCTGGGGCTTCTGCCCGTCATGCGGATGCTCGGTGCCGGCATAGAGGTGCAGCGCCTTCATCTGCTGACGGCCGAGCGGGCCGCGCGGAATCATGCGTTCCACCGCCTTTTCGAGCACGCGCTCGGGGAAACGACCGCCGAGCACCTTGGCGGGGGTGGTTTCCTTGATGCCGCCCGGGTGGCCGGTGTGCTTGTAATAGACCTTGTCGCCCATCTTGTTGCCGGTGAACTTCACCTTCTCGGCATTGATGATGATGACGTGGTCACCGCAATCGACGTGCGGGGTGTAGGTCGGCTTGTGCTTGCCGCGCAGGATGTTGGCGACGATCGCGGCGAGACGGCCGACGACGAGGCCATCGGCATCGATGATGTGCCAGTTCTTTTCGACCTCGGCCGGCTTGATCGACCGGGTCTGCTTGCTGAGCGCCTTCATGGCTTGGTTCCTTGATTGCAACTGTATCTGCCGGGCGGGACCCGGAGAATCGCCCCTTCGGCCAGCGAGCCGGGGGACAAGTGGGGCGCAGATGTCGTTCGACCCCCCAAAAGTCAAGCAAAAGCGGGCAAAATCGATAGGGTAAAATAATACCGCATCGATTTGCGACCTTCTGGAAGTGCCTAGACTGCGGTGAGCGTCCAGCTTTCGCTTGCGCTGCGGGTGAGCCCGGCAACCTCTGTTTCGATCTGCCGTTCGGCCCGCGCCAGCCACGGGGCATCGGCCTGCGGCTCGCTCCGGTAGCGCAGGGCAAAGCGCCCGGTGAGCCCGTGGGGCAGCGAGATGTTTTCGGTGCGGGCTACAGGTGCTCCGGCGGGAAAGAACAGGTCATCGGGCAGGGAATCCAGCAGGCTCGCTCCGGACTGGTGGACCTGCGCCAGATAGAAGCGGTACTTCTCGCGCTCGTCAGCCGGGACGGGCTGGCGTGCGATCATCGCCTCTGCCGCGCGCAGTGCATCGCTGACCGCATCGGAGGGAGCGAGCGCGCTGCCCGGTTCGATGCCGGGCGAGATGATCATCCCCACGTCCGACAGCATGATCGGCAACATCGCGCTGGCATCGCGCTGCTCCTCAAGCTGCGCCAGTCTGGCGAGGTGTGGCGGCGCATCGACGCTGGCGGCGACCTGGCGGCCGGTCACGACGATCCCGCGCCCTTGCTGTGCGAACTGCACGTCCCAGCTGCGCCGCACTGTGATGACAGCAGTCTCTCCCAGCCCGCGCGCGAGCACCCGGGTGAGCCGCATCGTGGTTTCGGGAAGGCGTAGCGATGCCGGCGGGGCGGCGCGCAGCGGGCCAATCAGGGCGCTGAGGCCGCCCGCTGCCGCGCAACCCGCAATCGTGCCCAGAACAGCCCGCCGGGTGGTCGCCTTCATGATCACTCTCCCCCCATGCGAACGCCGCGCGGACCCCCGGGCCTTGCCGCCCGATCCTTTACGGCCCGCGGCAAACCGCAGCCAGCCATGCCCCGGTGGCCGGGTGCACGGTGTCGCAATGCCAACCGATAATGGCCGGTGTATCATATGGATGGAGCGCGCCCAAACGCGCAACCACCCCATCCAGCAGGCGCGATGTGGTCTTGAACAGCACGGCGGTCTCGCTGCCGCTCATGCGGGCGCCTTCCCACACGAAGTGGGATTCGATGCTGCCGAGGATGTTGGCGCAGGCAATGAGACCTTCGTCGAGCAATTGTCCGGCGATTAGCCGCGCGCTTTCGGCGTCGGGGAACGGGCACCACACCAGCGCAGCGGCGGTGTCGTCCTGCTGCATCAGGCTTCAGCCCTCGGCGCCTGCCGCGCCACGCCGTCGCTGTGCATCGCGCGGACTGTCGCAGCGACCGTGAGCGCGCCGACCAGCTGGTGCGCGGCGGCGATCCACAGCGAGACTTCGCTCATCACGGTGGCGATGCCGAGCAGCACCATCGTGCCGAAGGCGGTGTGCACGGCGACACTCGCGAAGCGGTCGGTCTTGCGCACGCGGCGCGACAGCCACACGAGCGCCGCCACCGCGACCCATGCCCACCAGCGGTGCATGAACTGGATCAGGAAGGGATCATGGGTCAGCGCCCAAATCACGCCTTGCGACCAGTCGACCTCAGGGAAGAACTGGCCGTTCATCAGCGGCCAGTCATAAGCGGCGTGTCCGGCATTGAGCCCCGCCACCCATGCGCCCAGCAAGAGCTGGATGAACAGCACCCCGCCCACCAGTGCCGCACCGGCGGTGAGCGGGGCAGGCCGTGCGGCGGGATCGTGCGCGAGCCGCCGCAAATCGCGGGATGTCCAAACCAGGCCTGCCAGCAGAAACAGCGCAGTGAGCAAATGGGCCGAGAGGCGGAAATGGCTTACATCGGTGAGATCGGTGTTCCCGACGCCGGACGATACCATGTACCAACCGAGCGCGCCCTGACCGCAGATCAGCCCGAACATCGCTGCCAGTCGCAGACCATATCCGGCGGGGATCATCCGGCGCACCGCAAACACGATCAGCGGCAGCAGGAAAGCGAGCCCGATCAGCCGGCCAAGGATGCGGTGGAACCATTCCCAGAAGAAGATGAACTTGAACGCGGCCAGATCCATCCCCGCCGGGCCGCTTTCGATCCGGTATTCGGCGGTGGCCTGATATTTGGCGAATTCGGCCTGCCATGCCGCCTCGCTCAGCGGCGGGAGGATGCCGCTGACGACGTTCCATTCGGTGATCGACAGGCCGCTTTCCGTGAGCCGGGTAATCCCGCCGACCACGACGATCATGATCACCAGAAGGGCAACAGCTTCGAGCCAGCGGGCAATCGCCAGCGGCCGCGCGCGGGTGCCGGGTTGTCCGGCGAACAGGTTCGAAACGGAGGCTGACGTGGCCATAATGGCAGCTCTTTGTGCCCCGCAGCCGCGCGGCGCAAGCCCGTTTGCCGCAAAGCGCGGTGCGAGAGGCGCAAGTCTCGCTTGCTCAATGTAACAACATAACATATGGCGAAGGGCAATCATGGCTCACGACGCACTCCCTTCCGCGAATCGCGCCGCACTGCGTCGGATGCTCGATCATCTCGGAATCGGGTTGGCTGGACTGTGCGCGCTGCATTGCCTTGCGACTCTGGTGGTGATCTCGGCGCTCGGCTTCGGCGGACACTTCCTGTTCGACGACAACATCCACCGCGTCGGTCTGGCGCTGGCCTTGGCCGTGGCGGCTGTGGCGATCGGCTGGGGCGTGATGCGCCACCGCCGGATGCTGCCCTTTCTGGTCGCGCTTGCGGGCCTGGGACTGATGGCCGCAGCGCTGCTGATCCCGCACGGCACCAACGAATTCCTGCTCACGCTTGTCGGCGTGGCGCTGGTCTCTGTCGCGCACCTGCTCAACCTGCGCGCCGCGCGCTGAGCACCCCCTCAAACTCGTGGTTGCATCCTGTGGGCGAGCGCCTATGTCTCGCGCCATGACGAAGAGCATCACCCTGAATGGCGCGCCGCATCGCTCGGCCGCCGCCACCATCGCCGATCTGGTACGCGAGCTGGAACTGACGCCCGAGAAAGTCGCGGTCGAACGCAATGGCGAGATCGTCCCCCGCTCGACCCTGGAGGATGCACCGCTCGCCGAGGGTGACGCGCTGGAGATCGTGCACTTCGTCGGCGGGGGCGATCATGTGAGAGACACCTGGACCGTTGCCGGCCGCACTTTCACCTCGCGCCTGATCGTGGGTACCGGCAAGTACAAGAGTTTCGAGCAGAACGCCGCAGCGGTCGAGGCGAGCGGGGCGGAGATCGTCACGGTTGCGGTGCGGCGGGTCAATGTCAGCGACCCCAAGGCGCCGATGCTGACCGACTTCATCGATCCCAAGAAAATCACCTATCTCCCCAACACCGCAGGCTGCTTCACCGCCGAGGACGCGATCCGCACGCTGCGGCTGGCGCGCGAGGCGGGCGGCTGGGATCTGGTCAAGCTGGAGGTTCTAGGCGAAGCGCGCACGCTCTATCCGAACATGGTCGAAACCATCCGCGCGACCGAGGTGCTGGCCAAGGAGGGCTTTCACCCGATGGTCTACTGTGCCGACGATCCGATCGCGGCAAAGCAGCTGGAAGACGCGGGCGCGGTGGCGATCATGCCGCTGGGTGCGCCGATCGGCTCAGGGCTAGGCATCCAGAACCGCGTGACGATCCGCCTGATTGTCGAGGGCGCGAAGGTGCCGGTGCTGGTCGATGCTGGCGTGGGCACGGCCTCGGATGCGGCGGTTGGCATGGAACTGGGCTGCGACGGCATCCTGATGAACACTGCCATCGCCGAAGCGAAAGATCCGATCCGCATGGCCCGCGCGATGAAGCTCGCCGTGGAGGCGGGCCGCGAAGCCTATCTGGCGGGCCGCATGGCGCGGCGGATGTATGCCGATCCCTCGAGCCCGCTGGCGGGGTTGATCTAGGTTAAAACCATCTAACCTTAAATTAACCATGTGATGCGACGTTCTCCTTGTCCGAAGGAGATGCGCGATGATGATGCCGATTGCCGAGATGCGGGAATTTGCCGGGTTTGCCCCGTGCGAGCAGCGCTACATCAAGCGCAGCCTCGATATCGGCCTTGCCCGCACTGACGCTTTCCGCCGCTGGGGCCGCAGCGAGGACGAGAATGTCGCGATCCGCCGCCAGTATGTCGCCTATCAGGACCTGAAGGCCCTGCGCGCGCTGGTGCCGCAGGAGGGCAACCCCAACGAGGTCGAACGCTTCCTTGGCAAGCTGGTGCGCTGTGCTGCCTTCGATCTGGAGCAGGAGCGGCTGGAGAGCTTTTCGGCATTCCGCTTCCTTTACGAACGGCTGCTCGGCGCGGCTGCGCGGCCCTATCTGCCTGCCGCCTTCTGTGCGGCAAGCGCGCTACCGGTGATCCGCCCGGAACGCCGCAAGCTGCTGCTGCAATCGCTGTCCGAAGCCGCCGCCACCGCCCCCGGCTGGTCGCCGCGCGAGCCGGTGTTCTACCCCGAATATGTGGACGACTTCGAAGCGGCATAGGTGCTAGGGGAGCGTCTATGGAGACACCCTCCCCCTACCACCCGCCGGTCAAGCGTTCGCTGACGATTGCGGGCCACCAGACCTCGATCAGCCTTGAACCGCTGTTCTGGGAGATGCTCAAGGCCGCCGCCGCGCGCGAGGGGTTGGCGATTGCCGCGCTGGTTGCGCGCATCGATGCCGAACGGATCAAATCCCCCACCCCGCCCGGCCTGGCGAGCGCGATACGCGTGTGGCTGGTGCTGCATCACGATAGTGCAATGTTCCACGTGGAACATCGCCATGAAGCGGGGCAAGCGGGGGTCTAGACCGGCCTAACGGGGGTCTGGACCGACCTAGTCGTCCACCCGCTCGATATCTGCACCCACCAGCTGGAGCTTTTCTTCCAGCCGCTCGTAACCGCGGTCGAGGTGGTAGAGGCGGCGCACGGTGGTCTCGCCCTCGGCCGCCAGCGCGGCGATCACGAGGCTCATCGAGGCGCGCAGGTCGGTCGCCATCACTTCGGCGCCGGTCAGGCGGTCGACACCCTTGACGATCGCGGTGCGGCCTTCGGTGGTGATGTCCGCCCCCATGCGCGCCAGTTCCGGCACGTGCATGAAGCGGTTTTCGAAGATCGTTTCCTTGAGCACGCTCGCGCCTTCGGCCTTGCACAGAAGCGCCATCAGCTGCGCCTGCATGTCGGTGGCAAGGCCCGGATAGGGCGCGGTGGTGAGGTTGGTGGCCTTCAGCGGCCCGCTCGCGCCGACGGTGACGCTCTTGGCATCCCACGACACGTCGCAGCCGATGGCTTGAAGCGCATGGATCGTCGCCATCATCTCGTCCGCCCGCGCGCCTTCCAGCCGCACCTCGCCGCCGGTGATCGCCGCCGCGCAGGCATAGGAGCCGGCCTCGATGCGATCGGGCATAACGCGGTAGGTCGCGCCGTGCAGACGCTTCACGCCGTGAATGGTGAGGTTGGAGGTGCCGATCCCTTCGATCTCCGCGCCCATCGCCACCAGCATATTGCACAGATCGACGATTTCCGGCTCGCGCGCGGCGTTGAACAAGCGGCTGGTGCCGTTTGCCAGCACCGCCGCCATCAGCGCGTTCTCGGTCGCGCCGACCGACACCACCGGGAAATCGAAATCGCCGCCGGGCATCCCGCCATCGGGCTGGATCGCGCGGACATAGCCGGCCGCCAGCTCGACCTTCGCGCCAAAGGCCTCGAGCGCCTTGAGGTGCAGGTCGATCGGGCGGTTGCCGATCGCGCAGCCACCGGGCATCGACACGGTCGCCTCGCCGCTGCGCGCCAGCATCGGGCCGAGCACCAGGATCGAGGCGCGCATCTTGCGCACCAGATCATAGGGCGCGACGTTGGAGGTGATGCGGGTCGCCTCGAGGCTCATCACCCGGCCGAAATCCTCGGGCCGCGTGCCCTGGATGACCGTCGTCACCCCGAACTGGTTCATCAGGTGCTGGAACCCGTCGATATCCGCCAGCCGCGGCAGGTTGCGCAGCGTCAAAGGCTCCTCGGTCAAAAGCGCGCAAGGAATGAGCGTCAGCGCCGCATTCTTCGCGCCTGAAATCGGGATCGAGCCGGAAAGGCGGTTGCCGCCACGAATGATGAGTTTGTCCATGTGCTACGCCTTAGCGAAAAGTGCTTTTCGTGCAACTCGCAGACGCATGGCGATGCTGCCTGCGCCGAACAATCATTGACGTTACCGTGACAGCGCGGCACGGCACGGAAAAATAAACGGGCGCGCGACTTTCCGATTTTTTCAAGCGAGGGTGCCAGATGTCTCCCAAACCGATCCGCAAGGCCGTGTTTCCCGTCGCCGGCCTTGGCACGCGTTTCCTTCCGGCCACCAAGGTGGTGCCCAAGGAGCTGCTGCCGATCGTGGATCGCCCACTGATCCAGTACGCCGTTGACGAGGCGCGCGAAGCCGGGATCGACCAGTTCATCTTCATCACCGGGCGCGGCAAGACCGGCATCGTCGAGAATTTCGACATCGCGTTCGAGCTTGAGCAAACCATGTCCGAACGGGGCAAGGACCTCTCGGTGCTCGAACCCACTCGCGCCACGCCGGGCAACGTGATTGCCGTGCGCCAGCAGGTGCCGCTCGGCCTTGGCCATGCGATCTGGTGCGCCCGCGCGATCGTGGGGGACGAGCCCTTTGCGATTTTCCTGCCTGACGAGTTGATGGTCGCCAAGGAAGGCGGCACGGGCTGCATGAAGCAGATGGTCGAAGCCTACGAAAATGTCGGCGGCAATCTGATTTCGGTGCTCGAAGTGCCCAAGGAGCAGGTTTCGTCCTATGGCGTGATCGATCCGGGCACGAGTTACGGCGCGCTGACCGAAGTGCGCGGGCTGGTCGAAAAGCCGCCTGTGGCCGAGGCGCCCTCGAACAAGATCGTCTCGGGCCGCTATATCCTCCAGCCCGAAGTGATGCGGGTGCTGGAAGCGCAGGAAAAGGGCGCGGGCGGGGAAATCCAGCTGACCGACGCGATGGCGAAGATGATCGGCACCCAGCCGTTCCACGCCGTAACCTTCGATGGCCACCGCTATGACTGCGGCAGCAAGGTCGGCTTTGTCGAAGCGACGCTGGCGATCGCGCTCTCGCGGCCCGACATGGGCGCCGAGGTGCGGGCGATTGCCGAGAAGCTGTTGAAGTAGCGCGTCAGGCGGGCGTCACCTTTAGCGGCAGGGTCTTCAATCCGCCGACGAAGGTGCTGCTGGCGCGCTTGGCCTCGCCTGCGGGTTCGACTGCGGCGACGCGGTCGAGGATCGCTTCGAACAGGATCTTCATCTCCAGCCGTGCAAGGTGCAGGCCGAGGCACTGGTGCGCGCCTGCCCCGAAGGCGAGGTGGCGATTGGGCGAGCGGGCCGCATCGAACCGCCGCGCGTCGGGGAACTGCGCGGGGTCGTGATTCGCCGCGACATAGTTGATCATCAGCCAGTCGCCCTTCTTCACCTGCTGCCCGCCCAGTTCGACGTCCTCGGCCGCGGTGCGCATGAAGTGCTGCACGGGGCTGGTCCAGCGGATCGCCTCCTCGACAATGCCGGGAAGCAGCGAGCGATCGGCGCGGACGCGGGCGTATTGTTCGGGGTCGCCGGCGAGCGCCTGCATCGCGCCTGCGGTGCTTGCCGAGGTGGTGTCATGCCCGGCGGTGGCAACGATGATGTAATATCCCGCCATGTCGCGCGGGGGAGCGGCTGGCCATCGACCAGCGCATTGGCGATCACGCTGGCGACATCCTCGGTCGGGTTCTTGCGGCGGTCTTCGGCGATGCCGGCGAAGTAGTCCTCGAAGGTTTTCACCGCGCCCGCGACGATCTGCACCACCTGTTCGGGGGTCATCTGGTCCATGCCGGAGCCCGACAGATCCTTGTCCTGCCCGCCGAACAGCTGCTGGGTGAGCATCTGCATCCGGAATTCATCCTCCGGCGGCACCCCGAGGATCTGCATCACCACCCGCAAGGGATAGGGGCCGGAGACTTCCTTGACGAAGTCGACCTCGTCGCCCGAAGTTTTGGCCTGCTCCAGCATCCGGTCCACCGTGCGGGCGGCCAGCGCGCGCAGTTCGTCCTCCAGCCGCGCGAGATTGCGCGGCATGAACCATTCCTGCGTCAGCTTGCGATACTTGGGATGGATCGGCGCGTCGAACACCACCAGCGAATCGACCAGCATGTTCGATCCGGTGGCCGCGCGGCTGAATTCGATCGCCTGGTTGAAGCTGAACACCACCGGGCGCGGGTTGTTGAGGAAGGTCGCGTTGTCCTTCGAGATCCGCATCACGTCGTCGTAGCGAGTGACGAGCCAGAACGGATCGAACAGCCCTGGCGTATCAGGCTGCACCTTTACCACCGGGGTTTCTGCCCGGATGTGGTCGAAGGTATCGAGCAGGCCGTCCCACTGGGCATAGGCGTGGGGATCGATCACGCGGCGGGCGAGATCGCCCGGCAGGACTGCCTCGCCGCTCATGCTGCGCCTTCTTTGGCCTTGGCCGCGTATTCGTCGCGCAGTTCGCGCTTGTAGAGCTTGCCATTGGCCTCGCGCGGGAGATCGGGGCGGAAGTCGAACAGTTTGGGCATCTTCACCTTGGAGAGGCTCGGCGCGAGGAAGTCGCGCAGCTCCGCCTCAAGCGCGGGGCCGGCATCGGCCATGTCTTTGGGCTGCACCACCGCGACGACTTTTTCGCCGAGGTCGGGGCAGGGCGCACCGATCACGGCGGCATCCATCACCTTTTCATGCGTGACGAGCAGGTTCTCGATCTCCTGCGGGTAGATATTCACGCCCCCGCTGATGATCATGTGGCTCTTGCGGTCGGTCAGGAACAGGAAGCCGTCCTTGTCGAGGTGGCCGATGTCGCCGAGCGTCATCCAGCCTTGCGGGTGCATCGCCTCGGCGGTCTTGGCCGGATCGTTGTGATAGGTTGGCAGATTGACGTTCTCGAAGAAGATCAGGCCATCCTGATCGGGGCCAAGCTCCTCGCCCTCCGGCCCGCAGACATGGACCTTGCCATGCACCGCGACGCCGACCGTGCCGGGCTTCATCAGCCAGTGTTCGGACTTCACCAGCGTCATCCCGATCATCTCGGAGCCGGCGTAGTATTCGTTGATGATCGGCCCCCACCATTCGATCATCTCGCGCTTGATCGGAACCGGGCAGGGCGCGGCCGCGTGCAGCGCGCGTTTGTGGCTGGAAAGATCATACTTGGTGCGGATGGCGGGATCGAGCTTGAGGAAGCGCACGAAGTGGGTCGGCACCCACTGGCTATCGGTCACCTTGTAGCGTTCGATGGCCTTGAGCGCCTCTTCCGGATCGAACTTCTCCATCATCACCACTGTCCCGCCGAGCCGGTGCGCGATCGAGCACCAGCCGATCGGCGCGGCGTGGTAGAGCGGGGCGGGGGAGAGATAGACCATGCTGCCATCGGCGGGCATGCCTGCGCCCATCGTGGCAAGGCCGAGCAGCGGGACGGGGGCCTGCGGATCGGGATCTTCGGGCGGGGCCGGGCGGATGCCCTTGGGTCGGCCCGTGGTGCCAGAGGAATAGAGCATCACCATCCCGGCGCTCTGGTCGGGTATCGGGTCGGAGGGTTGCGCGGCCAGCGCGGCGGCAAAGTCCTCCGCGTCGCCCGAATCCATGACGAGCACTTCGACTCCGGGGCATTCCTTGCGGATGTCCCCGAGGATCCCGGTGAAATAGCCGCTGGTGATCAGCAGCTTCGCCTGCGCGTCGCGGATGATGTAGGCCGCCTCGGGCGCGGTCAGGCGCGAGGAAATCGGCACCAGCATCGTGCCCGCGCGCTGCGAGCCCCAGATGAGGGTGAAATACTCGATCCGGTTTTCGAGCAGCACCGCAAAGGCATCGCCCTTGCCGATTCCGTGGGCGCGCAGCAGATGGGCAAAGCGGTTCGATTCCGCCTCCAGCTCGCCGAAGGTGATCTGCTTGCCCGATCCGGTCATGATGACGGCGGGATGATCGGGACGGGTCGCGGCGTGCGCGATCGGGTGCATCGACATGATTTCTCTCCCATGCGGCCGCGCCCGCCGGGAAGCGGGCATACCGACATTCTCTCGAAGAGAAATCTAGCGGGAGAGCAGCGGCCCGCAAGCGAAATCCGTACGGGAATTGCTACCCATTTGTGTGGGGGCGAGCGCGTGCGAGCATGAAAAAAGGCGGCGGGATAACCCGCCGCCATGTTCGGACACCCTCTCAAATGTCCGGCCCGCTTACAGCGGGCAATTTCTTCAGGCTTGTGCCGTGGGGGTTATTCGCCGCCCTGGCCGTCGAGCCGTGCATCGCGGGCGTAAGCCAGCTGTGCTTCGCTCTCCACCATATACGGAATCGGATTGACTGCAAGACCCTCAACGCGGACTTCGTAATGAAGGTGCGGGCCGGTCGAACGGCCGGTCGAACCGACATAGCCGATGAGGTCGCCCTTCTTGATGTTGTCGCCCGCGGCAACCGCGAGGCGCGACAGGTGGGCGTAGCGGGTTTCCATCGACGCACCGTGGTTGATGCTGATGTAGAGCCCGTAGCTCGAATACCAGTCCGCGCGGCCCACAACGCCGTCAGCCGTGGCGTAAACCGGGGTGCCCGTCGGCGCAGCGAGGTCGATGCCCTGATGCTGGCGGCGGCCGCCGAGCACGGGGTGATCGCGCATCCCGAAGCCGCTGGTCAGCGCTGCGCCTTCAAGCGGCATGCGCGAGGGCACGGAAATACCGCGCTGCGGGATCGGCGAGGAATAGGCGGTGGTAATGTCGGTGCCGGCGCCCAGCGTCGGGCTGGTGCGCTCGAGAGCGGTCCAGCTGGAGAACAGCGACTTGAAGCGCTGGTCGCTGTTGGCGGCGGCATCGCCCTGCGCGTCACGCACGGGCTCGACAATGTCGGCGCTCGACGCGGAATTCGCGGTGTTGGCGAGGGCCGGCGAAGCGGCAGAAACCAGGATCGCAGCGGCCGCCGAAGCAGCAAGCTTGATCACGTGGCGCACGACAGATTTCATAACTGACCCGGTTCCCGATTGCGGCTTTTGCCGTTGGAAAATTCCGGCACGTCGATCGCGCGCCTTTGCTGGAGTTTGGTTATCCGGGTGAGTCGTTAATACGCAATCGCTGCATAGAATTCGCGCGATAAACCGGCTGCGAGACGCGCTGAGTCGTTGAACGGCGGCTTAACGACCCCGCGAAAGTGCTGTTTCACGAGGCTTTGCCAGAGGGATTCGGGATTCGTCTGCCGCAGTTCGGCGCAGCGCAGAAAGTGCTTGGTGCCAAACGCGACGTGGCGGATTTCGTCGTCAAGGATGCGTTCGAGAATCTTCGCGCCGCCCGCATCTCCCGCCGCCTTCACCCGCTCGAGTGTAGACGGCGTGACGTCAAGACCACGCGCTTCGAGCACCATCGGCACCACCGCGAGCCGCGCCGCGACATCGCCCCGCGTTGCGTGCGCTGCCTCCCACAGCCCGGCGTGGGCGGGCAGCGCGCCATAGTGGGAGCCGAGGCTTTCGAGCTTCCTTGCGAGCAGTGCGAAATGCATCGCCTCGTCCGCCGCGACATCGAGGAAATCGCTCACGAACTCCCGGCCCATCGCCTCGCCGAATCGCCCGGCCATGTCGAGCGCGAGGTCGATCGCGACGAATTCGATGTGCGCGAGTGAGTGCCACAAGGCGATTCGCCCGCGCTCGCTCCCGCCTTTGCCGCGCTTGGGCATCCGATTCGGCGGGAGCAGCTCGGGCGCGGCAGGCCAGGCGGGCGAATCGGGCATGGTGACGTCAAACCGCCATGCCAGCGCGCCCTTGCGCCAGCTGCGCGCCAGGCTGCGCGTCGCAAAGCACTTGGCGCGCGGGTCAGCGGTCAGCAGCGCCGCGCGAATGGCCAAGGCGACGGTTTGCATCGGGTAAGCGTCAGAGAAGCGGTGTCAGAGGGCTCGGGCGGCCGCGAGCACTTCCTCGGCGTGGCCTGCGACCTTCACCTTGTCCCAGATGCGCGCGATCTTGCCGTCAGCACCGATCAGATAGGTGGCGCGGACCATGCCCATGTAGGTCTTGCCGTACATCTGCTTTTCCGCCCACACGCCGAGCGCATCGGACAGGCCGCCTTCTTCGGCATCGGTTGCCAGTGGGGCGGTGAGGCCGTGCTTGGCGATGAACTTGGCGTGCTTCTTGGCCGGGTCCTTGCTGACACCGAGCAGCTTGGTGCCCGCCGCGTCGAAATCGGCCTTGAGCGCGGAGAAATCCTTGTTCTCGGTGGTGCAGCCGGGGGTGTCGTCCTTGGGATAGAAGAAGATCACCAGCTTGGAACCGGCGAAGTCGGACGGCTTCACGCTGCCGCCTTCGGGGGTTTCCATCGCGATATCGGGGATGGCGTCGCCGACGCCGGGGAAAGTGGTCATGATCGGGTCTCCTGTTCGGAAGCGAGAATGTCTGGCCCAAGGATTTGTTTCCACGCCGCAGCGACCATCTGCCGCGCGGCGGCGAAGGCGCTGAGCAGCGCGTCGTAGCTGCCATAGCCGCAGGCCCGCGCCAGCGCGCGGGCGCCCGAGGGCGGGGGTTCGCGGCCATCGGGGGCGAGCAGGCGTCCTGCCACCAGCATCCGGCTCATCAGCGCATGGGGCTGGGCGAGTTCGGCAGGCAGCAGTCCGGCCTCTGCCAGCCCCGCCAGCGCCACGGTCAGATCGGGATCGAGCGCGCGCGGCGCGGCGGTCGCCAGCGGCGTGCCGTCAGCGGCTTCGCCCTTCAATTGCAGGTAGTGGACGAGGAACTCGATATCGACGAGCCCGCCGCGCGCCAGCTTGGCATCGACCGGGCCGGAGGGCTGCTTGTGGCGCGCCATCTCGGCCCGCATGGTCAGCACGGCCTCGCGCAGCGCGTGCCGGTCGCGCGGGGCGTGCAGCACTTCGGCGAGCACCGCTTCCAGCTCGGCTCGCGCAGGCGGCGAGCCATAGAGCACCCGCGCGCGGGCGAGCGCCATGTGCTCCCACGTCCACGCCGCCTCGCGCTGGTACTTGCCGAAAGCCTCGCAGCTCACCGCGATCGGCCCCTGATTGCCCTGCGGCCTCAGGCGCGTGTCGACCTCGTAAAGCGCGCCCTGCGCGGTCGGTACCGACAGGGCGGCGGTAACCCGGCTGGCCAGGCGGTTGTAATAGATTGTCCCGCCCAGCGGCCGCATGCCATCCGATTGCGCGGCGAAATCGCCGGTGAAGAGGTAGACGATATCGAGGTCGGAGGCGTGGGTCAGCGCCCCGCCGCCCAGCCGCCCGAGCCCGAGGATCAGCAATTCGCTGCCCGCGATGTGCCCGTGCTTGGCGGCGAATTCGGCGATGGTGGCGTCGGTGGCGAGCGTCAGTGCGGCTTCCGCTGTGCGCGAGAGGGCGCGGGCGATATCGAGCGGATCGGCCAGCCCTTCGATCAGCTGGATACCGAGCGCGAAGCGGATTTCGCCGGTGATCACGCGGATCGCATCGAGCAGCGCCTCGTAATCCTCCCGCACCGCCGCGCCGCGCATCCGCGCCATGATCGCTTCGCGGTCCCCCGGCAGATCGAGCGCATCGCGATCGACCAGCGTGTCGAGCCGTTCGGGCTTGCGCGCCAACTCGTCTGACAGCACCGGCGCCAGTGTCAGGGCTGCGACGAGCCGCTGCGTCAGATCGGGCCGCGCGTCGAGCAGGCGGAAGGTGGTGATGAGGCTCGGGGCGCTTTCGATAATGCGTTCCCACCGCGTGATCGCGCGCATCGGATCATCGCTCGCGGCAATCGCCTGAAGCAGCGCCGGGGCGAGCCGGTCCCACGCCTCCACCGCCTGCGGCGAACGGATCGCGGCGTGCCGCCCGTCGCGCCAGGTCTCGATCCGTTCGGCGAGGGTATCGGGCTCGGCAAAGCCCCATGCGCCGAGGCTGTGCGCCAATGCGCTGACCGGCATGGCGACGGGGACAGCGGTCGCGGTGCGTGCGCCGATCAGCTCTTCGTAGATGCGGCCGGTGCGGTCGGTAAGCTCGGTCAGCTCGGCAACCAGCGCCGCGCCATCGGCAAGGCCGTCTAGCCGCGCGACATTGTCGAGCGCCGCGCCTTCGGGAAGCGCATGGGTCTGGCGGTCGTGGACCATCTGCAAGCGGTGTTCGACCTCGCGCAGCCGGTCATAGCCCTCGCCGAGCGTGATCGCGTGCTCGGGCGGAATCCATCCGGCGGCGGCGAGCGCATCGAGCGCATGGCGTGTCCCGCGCACCCTCAGCGAGGTGTCACGCCCGCCGTGGATCAGCTGGTGGGTCTGGGCGTAGAATTCGATCTCGCGGATCCCGCCGCGCCCGCGCTTCACATCGAAGCCGGGGCCGGGGGCGGGCGGGCCTTCGTGGCTGTCACGAATGCGCTGGGTGAGTGCGCGGATTTCCTGGATCGCGCCGAAATCGAGCTGGGCGCGCCAGACGAAGGGGCGAATCTGGCTGAGGAATTGCTCGCCCGCGGCAATATCGCCCGCCGCGGCGCGCGCACGGGTAAAGGCTGCCCGCTCCCACGCCAGTGCCGCGCCCTGATAGTGCGACAGCGCTGCACCCACCGGCACGCACAGCGGGCTGACCTCGCTGGCGGGCCTCAGGCGCAGATCGACCCGCAGCGCATAGCCCTCGGCATCATTGGACGCGAGCAGCGCCACCACGCGGCGCGCATAACGCTGCGCGGCCTCGCCCGGATCATCGCTCGCCCGGCGCGGCAGGCGGTCGCGGTCGAACAGCAGGATCGGGTCGATGTCGGAAGAATAGTTGAGTTCCCCCGCGCCCTGCTTGCCGAGCGCGAGCGCGATGAAGCCGTCGGCGCAATCGTCACCTGTGCGTTCGGCGATCGCGGTGCGGATCGCGCGGTCGAGCGCGCGGTCGGCAAAGGCGGTCAGCTCGCCGACCACCTGCGCCAGCGGGAACGCGCCGGCCAGATCGCCCACCGCCAGCGCGGCGGCGAGCGCCAGCCGTTCGCGTCGCAGAGCGATCTCGGCATCGGGGTGCTGGCCCTGCGCGCGCGCCCAGTCGAGCGCCGCTTGCGCCTCTCCGGCGGCGAGCAGGGCGGCAAGATCGGGTTGGCGTTCCAGCGCCCGCGCCAGAAACGGCGCATGGGTGCGGGCGCGGTGCAGTGCGCTGCCCCAGTCGGCCACAGCAGGCGGATGCCGGTTCTCTCCCATCACCTGCACCTGTGGCGGGAGCGGGCCCGCCCTGCAAGAGGCGCCGCGCTTGCGCCGCGTGGCACGCTGCTGCAAGGGAGGCGCATTCGGACAGGCCTGCCTCAGGAGAAATGATCGTGACAACCATCAGACATTGCGCCTTCGCCGCCGTGCTCGCCGGGGCGCTGGCGCTCGCCGGGTGCGACAGCCTGCCGGGCCTTGGCGGTGCGGGCGATGCGCTCGACATCCCCGAGATCGCCGCGGGGGATATCTCCGAGACGACAATGAAGGACGTGGTGCGCCAGCTTTCGAGCGACGAGTTCGAAGGCCGCATGCCCGGCACTGTGGGCGAGGAAAAGACCATCGCGCTGCTGACCGAGCGGTTCAAGGCGGCGGGCCTCCAGCCGGGGAACAATGGTTCGTGGGTGCAGGAAGTCCCGCTGATCGAGATCACCGGCAAGGATTACGGCCCGCTCGCGATCACCGGCAAGAACGGCAAGCTGGCGTTCGATTTCGCCAAGGACTGGGTCGGGGTGACCTACCGCGAAGAGGCGCAGACCACGCTCAAGGACAGCGAGCTGGTGTTCGTCGGCTATGGCATCAACGCCCCCGAAAAGGGCTGGAACGATTATGCGGGCCTTGATGTAAAGGGTAAGACGGTGGTGATCCTCGTCAATGATCCCGACTGGCAGACCGCCGCGCTCGAAGGCCCCTTCAACGGCAAGGCAATGACCTATTACGGGCGCTGGACCTACAAGTTCGAAGAAGCAGCGCGGCAGGGTGCGGCAGGTGCGCTGATCGTCCACCAGACCGAGCCGGCCGCCTATGGCTGGAACGTGGTCGAAAGCTCATGGACCGGGCCGCAGGCCTATGCGCAGCGCGGGAAGGATGCGCCGCCGCTCACCCAGATGAACGGCTGGGTGACCGAGGATGCCGCGCGCAAGCTGCTCAAGGCCGCCGGGCAGGATCTCGACGCGCTGACCAAGGCCGCGCAGGCGAAGGGCTTCAAGGCGGTGCCGCTGGGCATGACGCTGTCGACCAGCTTTGCCAGCAGCTTCCGACGCTTCACCTCGCACAATGTCATCGGCATCCTGCCGGGCAGCGAGGCGCCGGACGAATACGTGCTCCACACCGCGCACTGGGACCACCTCGGGCGCTGCACGCCTGCGCCCGATGGCGATGACATCTGCAACGGCGCGATCGATAACGCCACCGGCACCGCTGCGCTGGTCGCGCTGGCCGAGGCTCAGGCCAAGGCTGGCCCGGCGCGCCGGACGATGGTGTTCCTCGCGGTGACGGCGGAGGAATCGGGCCTTCTGGGTGCCGATTACTATGCCGCCAATCCGGTCTTCCCGCTGGCGCAGACTGTCGGCGGGGTGAACATGGATGCCTTGCAGATGGCCGGCCCCGCCAAGGACGTGACCGCCGTCGGCTTCGGCAAATCGGCGCTCGACCGCTTCCTTGATGCCGCGCTCAAGGCCGATGGCCGCAGCGTGACCTCCGATCCCAAGCCCGAAAACGGCTATTACTACCGCTCCGATCACTTCGCCTTCGCCAAGCGCGGTGTGCCGATGCTCTATATCGACGGCGGGCAGGATCTGGTGGACGGCGGCCGCGCCGCGGGCGAGGCGGTGGCGCAGGATTACACCGACAACCGCTACCACGGCCCCAAGGACGCCTTCGACGAGAACTGGGACTGGTCGGGCGTGATGGCCGATCTCCAGCTCTATTACCGCTTGGGCCGGATGATGGCGATGAGCACCAGCTGGCCCAACTGGAACGACGGCGACGAATTCCGCGCCATCCGCGATGACAGCTGCAAGGCGAGCGAAAAGGGCTGCTGATCTCCCCATGACGATGATCATGCCTCCCGAATGGGCGCCGCAGGACTGGATCTGGATCGGCTTCCCGCACTTGGCCGAGGAATGGCCCGGCTGGCTTGAACCCGCGCAGGTGCAGATGGCGGCCTTCGCCTCGGCTGTGGCGGAAAGCGGGCAGGAGGTGCGCCTGCTGGTGCGTGACGAGGCCAACGAGGCCCGCGCACGCCAGCTGGTGAGCAGCAAGGTCACGCTTGAACGGCGGGTCTATGGCGATGTCTGGCTGCGCGATACTGGCCCGCTGGTGGTGTTCGAGGCCGATGGCAGGCGCACCGCGCGGCGGTTCGGCTTCAACGGCTGGGGCGGGAAGTACCTGATGCCCGGCGATCAGGAGATCGGCGAGGCCATCGCGCGCGATGCGGGGCTGGCGGTGACGCAAACGCCGATGATCCTTGAAGGCGGGGCGGTGGATGGCGACGGCACCGGCCTTGTCGCAACCACCGAGCAATGCCTGCTCAACCCCAACCGCAACCCGCATCTGAACCGCGAGGCAATCGAGGCGGAACTGGCCGCGCAGCTCGGCTTCACCCGCGTGCTGTGGCTGGGCGACGGGCTGATCAACGATCACACCGACGGGCACGTCGATAATCTTGCGCGCTTTGTGGCGCCGAACCGGCTGGTGGTGCCAGAGGCGACCGGCAAGGATGATCCCAACGCCGCCATCTATGCCGATGCGACAGCGCGGGCGGAAGCGGCCGGGGTCGAGGTGGTGCGCATCCCCTCGCCCGGGCGGATCGAACGCGACGGGGTGATCGAACCGGCGAGCTATGTGAACTTCGCGATCACCTCGCATCTGGTGGTGGTGCCGACCTTCGGCAGTCCGCACGATGCCGAGGGCGTCGCCGCGATTGCCGCGCTGTTCCCAGATCGCGACACCGTCGGCCTGCCGGGCGAGGCGGTGCTTGCAGGCGGCGGGGGCTTCCATTGCGCCAGCCAGCAGATGCCCGCTTAAGACTTTGTTAGGACATTGGCGCGAGACTGCGGCTTATGACCCGCGCTCTCGCCCGTGCCCTGCCGCTTGCCGCTGCGACCCGCATCGATGCGCTGGAGCTTGCCCGCCGCATGATCGTGCTCGGCTGCGCTGCGGCGCTGATCCTCGCCGGGAAATCGCTCCCGCTCTGATCGCTTCGCGTAACCTGTTGCAGGTATAACGCGAAAGCATCCTCGACGCGGAAGTGCGAGGATAACCCCGATGACTGTGAACCGTCCCCTTGTCGCCATGTTCGGCGCTGTCGTTGTCGCTGGTGCCGCGCTTCTGGGAATGCCGCACGGCGCGCCTGCCGCGCCTGCGACCAAGACCTCCACTGTGGCTGTTTCGGGTGAGCCGGTGCTGCTCGAACTCTTTACCAGTCAGGGTTGTTCGTCCTGCCCGCCCGCCGATGCGCTGGCGGAAAAGCTGGCGGCGAACCCCGATCTCGTCGTCATTTCCCGGAATGTGACCTATTGGGATCGCCTGGGATGGAAGGACACGCTGGGCAAGGAGAGCAACACCGCGCTCCAGCAGAGCTATGCCAGCCGCGGGCTCGTGGGCCGCAACGGGGTCTATACCCCGCAGCTCGTGATCAACGGGGCCTATGGCTTGGTCGGTTCGCATGCCACCGAAGTCGCTCCGGGCGTCAGGCAATATGGCGGCAAGAGCGACGCTGCGATCCGCGTCACCCCAAGCGCGAGCGGGGGCTATGCCGTGAACCTTTCGGGCGCGGGCGCGGGCAAGGCCGAGCTGGTGCTGCTCGCGGTCACCCGCAAGGTCGTTGTCGGCATCGGCAGCGGCGAAAACGGCGGGCGCAAGGTCACATATCCCAACGTCCTGCGTGCCGAAAGCAAGGTGGCCGACTGGAATGGCGGAAAGGCGAGCCTGACGCTAGGCGCCAACCAGCTCAAGGTGGCGGGCGCGGATCGCTATGCGCTGGTGCTGCGCCAGCCGAACGGCGGCAAGGTGCTCGCCGCGCGCTGGGTCGCCTAAAGCACCTTCAGCAGCGCCCCCAGCGCAGCGCCGCCTAGCGCTAGTCCGACGGCTGCGCGCCAGACCGGGTCGCTGATCCGTCCCGAAACCTTGGCGCCCAGCCGGTTGCCGATCAGCACGGCAGGCAGCAACAGGACCGCAAACAGCAGCAGTTCCCAGCGCAGAATCCCGAGCCATGTCGCGGTGACGAGGCCGGTGCTCGCGGCGATGGTGAAGATCAGCTGCATCGAGGCCTTGGCGGTGGCGCGCGGCAGATCGCGACCGGTGTAATAGGGCACCACCGGCGGCCCGGGCATTCCGGCATAGCCTGTCATCAGCCCGCTCATCACCCCCACCGCGCCGGTCACCCCGCGGCCCGGCACCCCCGCCCCGCGCCGGGGCAGAAGGATCGCTATGAAGGCACTGACGGCGATCAGCGCGATCACCAGCCGCGCCACATCCACGCCGGTTAGCGACAGGGCATAGAGACCGATCGGGGTGGTCAGAACGACGAGGCCGCCGATCGCCCAAGCCGTGCCTTCCGCCTCGCGCGCCAGCTGTCGCACCTCGCTCGCGCCGATCATCAGCGCCAGCGCATTGGTCAGCACCACGGCTTCGACCGGCGGCAGGGCCAGCGCGAGGATCGGCACCAGCAGGATCGCCATGCCGAACCCGGTCAGCCCGCGCACGAAGGCGGAGCCCAATGCCGCGCCAAGCGCCACCGCGACTTGGAGCGCGGTAAAGCCGCCGGGGAGTTCCACCGCCTCTGGCGTCAGCTGACGGTGAGATCGGGCGGGGTGGCTTCGCTCCGTAGCATCGCGATCGCTTCGGCGAGCGGCATCACCTTCTGGTGCTCGGCGCCCAGCGTGCGGACGGCGACGGTGCCTTCCTCGGCCTCGCGCTTGCCGACCACCAGCAGATGCGGGACCTTGGCGAGCGAATGTTCGCGCACCTTGTAGTTGATCTTCTCGTTGCGGGTGTCGGTCTCCACCCGGATGCCCGCCGCGCGCAGCTGGGCGGCGACATCCTCGGCATAGGGGTCGGCATCCGACACGATCGTCGCCACCACCGCTTGCACCGGGGCGAGCCACGCGGGCAGCTTGCCAGCGAAGTGTTCGATCAGGATGCCGATGAAGCGCTCATAGGAGCCGAAGATCGCGCGGTGGAGCATCACCGGGCGGTGCTTTTCGCCATCCTCGCCGATGTAATGCGCGTCGAGCCGCTCGGGCAGCACGCGGTCCGACTGGATCGTGCCGACCTGCCAGGTGCGCCCGATCGCGTCGGTCAGGTGCCATTCGAGCTTGGGCGCATAGAATGCGCCTTCGCCCGGCAGTTCCTCGCATTCGAGGCCGTTGGCCGCCACCGCATCGCGCAGTTCCTGCTCGGCCTTGTCCCAATCAGCGTCGCTGCCGAAGCGCTTTTCGGGGCGCAGGGCGAGCTTGATGTCATAGGTGAAGCCGAAGTCGCGATAGACGCTATCGGCCAGCGCGATGAAAGCCTGCACTTCGCTCACCACCTGCCCCTCGGTGCAGAAGATGTGCGCATCGTCCTGCGTGAACTGGCGCACGCGCATCAGCCCGTGGAGCGCGCCGTGCGGCTCGTTGCGGTGGCAGCAGCCCATTTCGCCGAGGCGGATGGGGAGATCGCGGTAGGAGGTGATGCCCTGCTTGAACACCATCACGTGCGCGGGGCAGTTCATCGGCTTGATCGCCATCCACGCGGCATCGTCAGCCACCTTGGGCGAGGCGACGCCGCTCTCCTCGTCCACATCGGGGACGATGTCGGGGACGGCGAACATGTTTTGCGCGTACTTCCCCCAGTGACCCGACTGGGTCCACTGGCGCACGTCCATCAGCTGCGGGGTCTTGATCTCGCGGTACCCGCTGCCGTCCATCTTGCGGCGCATATAGGCTTCGAGCTCGCGCCAGATGCGGTAGCCCTTGGGGTGCCAGAAGACCGAGCCGTGGGCCTCTTCCTGCAAGTGGAACAGGTCCATCTCGCGCCCCAGCTTGCGGTGGTCGCGCTTGGCCGCCTCTTCCAGCCGCGTGAGGTGAGCCTGAAGCTGCTTCTTGTTGAGCCAGCCGGTGCCGTAGATGCGCGTGAGCTGCGCGTTGTTCTGGTCGCCGCGCCAGTAAGCGCCTGCGACGCGCATCAGCTTGAAGGCTTCGGGATCGAGCTTGCCGGTGCTCGGCAGGTGCGGGCCGCGGCACATGTCGAGCCAGTCCTTGCCGCTCCAATAGACCGTCAGCTCCTCGCCCTCGGGCAGTTCCTTGGCCCATTCGGCCTTGAACACTTCACCCTCGGCCGACCACTTGGCGATCAGATCCTCGCGGCTCCACACTTCGCGGGTGAGCGGCTTGTCGGCGCGGATGATCGCGCGCATCTGCTCCTCGATCGCGGGCAGATCGTCCATGCCGAACGGCTCGCGGCCTTCGGGCGCCTTCACGTCATAGTAGAAGCCGTCGTCGGTCGCCGGGCCGAAGGTGATCTGCGTGCCGGGCCACAGCGCCTGCACCGCTTCGGCGAGGACGTGGGCATAGTCGTGACGAGCGAGGTCGAGCGCATCGGCCTCGTCACGCGCGGTGACCAGCGCCAGTTCGGCATCGCCGTCGAACGGCCGCGCCAGATCGCGCAGTTCCCCGTTCACCCGCGCCGCAAGCGCCGCCTTGGCAAGCCCGGGGCCGATGGCCGCGGCAATATCCGCCGGGGTCGAACCGGGAGGCACTTCGCGCACCGATCCATCGGGGAGGCTGATCTTGAGCAGTTCGGTCATCGTCGTCGCAATCCGTTGGGTTTGGCGCGCCCTGCCACAAGCAAGGCCTCACCGGAAGAGCGGTGTTGAGCGAAAACCGGTTCGGGGAGAACACCGCGCCGCCCCGATCCGGGCGGCGGGCGCTTGGCGTTAAGCCGCGTGCCGCCGCCCCCGGATAGTCCGGGTGGTGGTAGTGGCAGTCGTGGTCAGCAGCTTGGCCATGGGCGTGTTCTAGACGATCAAGGTTGCCATGTCATTAGCGTTGCCCCCGCTCACACTGTCAGCGCCAGCGAGTCGCGATCGGCCACGATCCGCTTCGTCCCCGCCAACCTCGTCGAACGCTGCCGCACGCCGGCGCTGAAGCGGTATTCGGTGATCGCGCGCGTCGGGGTCAGTTCGACCGCCATGTAGCCGCGCTGCGAGGTATCCGCCCACTTCAACTCGCTGTTCTCCTCGACCAGCGCCGCCGCCAGCGTGTCGGGCTTGATGAAGGAAAGGTAGCCCTCATAGCCGGGCGAGCTGACCGAACAACCGCCGAATTCGACCCCGGTGCGCGCGCCTTCGCCGCCGAGTTCGAAGGCCCAGCCATTATGCGTATCGCCCGCCAGCACGAGGAGGTTGGCATTGGCCGCGCGGGCGGCGGCGAACACCCGATTGCGCGCGGCGGGATAGCCGTCCCACGCGTCCATGTTCGCGGGCAGGCCGGCCTCGCTCGCCGCAGCGGAGGCTTCCAGCCGGTTGCGGATGAAATCGGGAAGATCGCTGCCCGCCTGCCGCATCAGGTCTTTGGGGGTCTTGACGTGGCCGATCAGCACTTGCTGCACCAGCACCTGCCAATGGGTGCCTGCGCGGGTCGAGGCGGCGAGGCCCTTGGTCAGCCAGTCTTCCTGCGCGACCCCGAGCAACTGGCGGTTCGGATCGGCCCATGCGCCCTCCCGCAATGCCGTCAGCGCCGCGATCACGGCCTGCGGATCGCGCTTCCCGGCCCTCAGCGCTTCGAGGCTGAACTGCTTCTCGCGCCCCTCCAGCCGGGTATCGAGCCGGAACAGCGTCGCCAGATCGCCGACCTGATAGGCGGCATAGGGCGCATCGGAGACGGGCATCCATTCGCGGTAGGCCTGCTTGGCGGCGGCCTTGCGGACCTCCCAATCGCCTTCGGTGTCGCTCTGGTGGTTCTGCGCGCCGTCCTTGTAGCTGTCGTTGGCGCTTTCGTGATCGTCCCACACCGCGATCATGGGGAGCACCTGATGCAGGCGCTGGCAATCCGGATCGGCGCGGTAGGTGGCATAGCGCAGGCGGTAATCGGTCAGCGCGACGATTTCGGTCGCGGGTGCGATCGTCCGGTCGGGATGCGCCTGCGACCCGGTGGGATAGGTGCCCGCGCCATACTCGTAGATGTAATCGCCCAGATGCAGCGCCAAGTCGCAGTCATTGGCCTCGGCCGCGTGGCCATAGGCGTTGAACCAGCCGAACCCGAAGTTCGAGCACGAGAACACCGCCATGCGGAAGCTGGCAATCGGCCCGTCGGGCAGAGTACGGGTGCGCCCCGTCGGCGAGGCGGTGCCATCGGGCGCGATGAAGCGGAAGAAGTACCAGCGGTTCGGTGCAAGCCCGGTGGCGATGCCCTTGGCGCACCCGTCGCGTGCCGGACTGGCGGTGACGCTGCCGTCGGCAACCGGACGGGTGAAATCCTCGCTCTCGCTCATCTGCCAAGTCAGCATGGTGTCGGCATCGGCGACATAGCGGGTCCACAGCAGCACCGAGTTGGCCGAGGGCTCCCCGCTCGCGACCGCGTGGGTGAAGCCGGTGCCGAACGAGCGTGCGGCGAGCGGTGTGGCGGCGAGTGCGGCACCTGCGCCAGCGAGCGTGAACAGGCTGCGGCGGGTCAGCGCGGTCGGCGCCGCAGCCGGCTGAGAAGCAGGATCGGTTGTGAACATGATGCGGCGCCTATCCCTCTCCCGTTGCGCTGCTGTGACAGTCGCTTCCTTGGCAATCGGCCTGACAATGGTTGCCTTTCGGCCCTCGCGCAAGGCATGACAGGGGCATGAGCGACATCATGCATCACACCCTTTACGACGGCCGCCGCGTCGCCTTCCGCTACACCCACGGGCGAGGCCCATGCCTCGTGTTCCTGCCCGGTTACATGTCCGACATGAGCGGCAGCAAGGCGACTGCACTCTTCGCCGAGGCGCAGGCACAGGGCCGCGCCTGCCTGCTGCTCGACTATTCGGGCTGCGGGGCAAGTGACGGCGATTTTGCCGACGGGATGCTGAGCCGCTGGCGCGACGAGGTGCTGGCGCTGGTCGCGTCCTATGTCAGCGGGCCGGTGCTGCTGGTCGGCTCGTCGATGGGCGGCTGGCTGATGCTGCTGGTGGCCGAGCATCTGAAGCACCGCCTCGCCGGGATGATCGGCATCGCCCCCGCCCCCGATTTCACCCGCTGGGGTTACACTGAGGCGCAGCGCACGCAATTGCTCGCGGGCGAGACGATTTACGAGCCCAACCCCTATGGCCCCGAACCCACACCCATCCACGCGAGCTTCTTCGCCGATGCCGAATGTCATGTGCGGCTGGAGGGCGGCATCGATATCACCTGCCCGGTGCGGCTGCTGCACGGCAAGGCCGATGAGGTCGTGCCGTGGGACGTCAGTCTGCGGCTGAAATCCGCGCTGCGGTCGGACGATGTTCAGGTTACCCTGATAGAGGACGGCGATCACCGCCTGTCGCGTGACAGCGACATTGCCGCCCTCAAGGCCATCGTGGCCGAATTTTACGGATAGTGCCCAAGGTGTCCTTGCTACTCGCCCTGTTGCTGCAAGTTGGCCCCAACCCGGTTGCCGGGGGAATGGCGAACGATGATCTGGTGCGTGACCGGCCCGCGCGGCCCGAGGCTGCAAAGGACGAAATCAACCCCACCAGCGCGTGGCTCGAAAGCTGCTTTGCCCAGATCGAGACCGATCCGGCGCGCGCACATACGATGGCGCAGATCCGCCGCAGCGAGACCAGGGGTGCCGACCGCGTGCTCGCCAATCACTGCCTCGGCACCGCTGCGAGCGAGCTGGGCCTGTGGAACGATGCCCGCACCGCTTTTCTCGCGGCGCATGACGAGACCCCGGCGGACGAAACGCGCACCCGAGCCCGGTTCGCCGCGCTGGCGGGCAATGCGGCTTTGGCGGGCGGGGATGCGGCGGCTGCGCTGTCGTTGCTGACACTGGCCGAGACCGATGCCCGTGCGGCTGGGTCTGCCACACTCGAAGCGCTGGCCGCGATCGACCGTGGCCGGACGTTAGTGATGCTGGGGCGCGGCGAGGAAGCGCTCGGCGCGCTCGAAGCGGCAACCGGGCTCGCGCCCGAACGCGCGGAGGGCTGGCTGCTCAAGGCGACGCTGCTGCGTCGGCTCGACCGATTGGACGCAGCGCAGACCGCAATCGAACGCGCCGCGCTGCTTACCCCCGGCAATCCCGACGTGGGGCTGGAGGCCGGTGTGATCGCGGTGCTCTCCGGGCGCGACGAGGCCGCGCGGCAGAGCTGGGAATCAGTCATCACGCTCGGCCCCGGCCTGGCGGCGGACACGGCTGCGGGCTATCTTGCGCAACTCGGCAATGCGGGCGACACTGCGCCTGCATCCCCGCCCCCACCGCAGGAGCCGCCGCAGCCATGACCCGATTTTCCGTGCTCGATCTGGTGCCGGTGCGAGAAGGCGGCACGCTGAGCGAAGCCTTCGCCGCGACCGCCGATCTGGCCCGCGCTGCCGAAGCCTTCGGCTGCGACCGCTTCTGGGTTGCCGAACATCACGCGATGGACGGGATCGCGGGCGGGGCAACCTCGGTCGTGCTCGCCCATGTCGGCAACGCGACCAGTCGTATCCGTATCGGATCGGGCGGGATCATGCTGCCCAACCACACCCCGTTCCAGATCGCCGAACAGTTCGGCACGCTCGACGCGCTGTTCCCCGGGCGGATCGATCTCGGGCTGGGCCGCGCGCCGGGGGCAGGGCCGGAACTGCAACGCGCGCTGCGCAAGAACCTCAATCAGGCTGCCGAGTATTTCCCGCAAGACGTGGTTGAACTGCGCGCACTCCTCACCGGAGACTATGACCTGCCCATCACCGCCACGCCGGGCCTGGGCGCGAAGGTCGAGCTGTGGATGCTCGGATCGAGCCTGTTCGGCGCACAGCTCGCCGCCAAGCTCGGTCTGCCCTATGCCTTCGCCGCGCATTTCGCGCCCGATCACCTTGATGCCGCGCTGGCGGTCTATCGTCGCGACTTCCAGCCGTCCGAGGCGCTGGATCGCCCGCATGTGATGGTCGCGATGAACGTCTTTGCCGCCGAAACCGAGGCTGATGCACGGCTGCTCGCCTCGAGCCAGCAGCAAAGCTTCGTGCGGCTCAGGACCGGCAATCCCGGCAAGCTGCCGCCGCCGATCGCAAACTATACCGACACGCTGCCCGCCACCGCGCAGGCGATGCTCGCGCATATCGGGCAGGCCGCTGCGGTGGGCACACCGGCGCAGGTGCGCGAGGGTATCGCCGCCTTCGTGCGCCGCACCGGCGCGGACGAAATCATGCTGTGCGGCGCGACCTATGATCCCGAAGCGCGTATCCGTTCGCTCGAGTTGACGATGGAGGCCTGCGAAAAAGCGCTCGCCGCCTGACCTCAGGGCATCATCGGACTTGCGCGGGGTAGGGGTAAAGGCGTATCGCGGCAAAACACGATTACAACAAACCGGCACAATATTATTACAGCAACGTGATGCCGGAAACGCAGGATGCCGGGAGCTGTTTATGGGGTCAAAGACCGCCGCCGAAGCGCCGTCCAAGAGTGGAGACCGCGCGCTGACCAAGGCTCTGCGGAGCCATCTCGAAGCCTCGCTGCTGCCGGGTGACGGCCCGGCCAATGCCGCCGCGCTGAACGAGGCGGCGGACTATCTGCTCGCCGCCGCGCGCAAACGCGCGCCGGGCGAGGCGCTGGTGCAGCTCGATTCGGCGAGCAGCGATCGCCGCCATCTGCGGATCGCGATCATCAATGACGACAAGCCGTTCCTGGTCGACTCGGTTGCTGCGGCGATTGCCGCACAGGGCCTGAATGTTGACCGGCTGCTGCACCCGGTGATCGCGGTCGAGCGCGACGGGGCAGGGGTCCTCAAGGGGTTCGCCAAGGCCGGCGCCAAGGGAGCGCCCGGGCGCGAATCGCTGATCTATGTCGAAACCCAGCGGGTCGATGCGCGGCAACGGCGCGATTTGCTCGAAGCACTGCAGACCACGCTGGCCGATGTTTACGCGGCCGTCGCCGACTGGCCGCAGGTGCAGGCCGCCATGGCCGCCGATGCCGCAGTGGCGGGCGCGATCAATGCCGAGGCGGGCGCGCTGCTCGGTTGGCTCAATGGGGGGATGCTGACCCAGCTCGGTCACCTCACCCGCCATCGCAGCGGCAAGGTGACCGACGTGCTCGGCATCTGCCGGGGCTCCGCGCGCGAACTGCTTGCCGAAGTTTCGCTGGCCCGCGCGTTCGAGTGGTTCGACCGGCACGATGCCGCCGGCACGCCGCAGGCGCTGCTGACGATCAAATCGAACGTCCACTCGCGGGTGCACCGCTCCAGCCCGCTCGATCTGTTCATTGTCCCGCACCGCAAGGACGGCGCGATCACCGCGCTGTCGATCCACGCCGGGCTGTGGACCAGCGCTGCGCTCAACGCGCGCCCCAACGAGGTGCCGGTGCTGCGCGAGGTTGTGGCGCGGCTGACGGCGCAGCTTGGCTATGATCCCGCCGGGCATAACGGCAAGGCGCTGGTGCACGCGTTTACCTCGCTGCCCAATGATCTGCTCACCGCCTTCGATCCGGCCCGCGTGGCCGATCTGGTGACGGCCAAGATGGCGCTGATCGATCGCCCGCGCCCGCGCGTGGTGCTGGTGCGAGCGACACTGGAACGCCACGTCTTTGCTTTCGTGTGGCTCCCGCGCGACCAGCTGTCGACCGATGTGCGCCTGCAAATCCAGGCGATGCTGCTCGAAACCCCCGGCGCAGCGCTGCTCGACTGGAATCTCGAAGTCGAAAGCAGCACGCTCGCGCTGCTGCGGTTCCTGATCGATGTGCGCGCCTGCGCCGATCTGCCCGATGATGCGGCGATCGAGGCGCGGCTGGCCGAACTGCTGCGCGGCTGGACCGAAGCGGTCGAAACCCATCTTGCGCACGGCGAGGATGATGGCCGGGCGATGGCGCTGGCAGGGCGTTATGCGCCCGCTTTCCCGACCGGTTACCGCCTGACCTACGGCCCGCAGGAAGCCGCGCGGGACATCGCCCGTCTGCGCTCGCTGGCGCTGTCCGACAGCGAGGCCCAGCCGCTTGACCGCGCCGTGCGGCTTTACCGGATGCCGAGCGATGGCGCGCAGACGCTGCGGCTGAAGATCTATGTCATCAAGCACGCGCTGGCGCTGTCCGATGTGGTTCCCGCGCTGGAGAATTTCGGGTTCCGCGTCGCCGCCGAAGTGCCGACCTACCTTGCCGATCCGGCGCTCGGGTCGATCCACGACTTCATCCTCACCGTTCCCGCAGGCCTTGAAGCGGGCGCGCTGCTCGAACGGGCCGGACTGATCGAAGCTGCGCTGGCCGATGTGCTCAATGGCCTTGCCGAGGATGATCCGTTCAACCGGCTTGTCGCAGCCACCGGGCTTGAACCGCAGGCGGCCAACTGGATGCGGGCGATCTATCGCTATCTGCGCCAGACCGGGGTCAGCTACACGATCTACACCGTGGTCGATGCGCTGGTCGGCGCGCCGCACGTCACCCGCGCGATGGTGGCGCTGTTCGCCGCCCGCCACGATCCGGCCTTCCAGGGCGACCGCGAGGAAGCCATCGCCGCCGCGCAGGCCGCTTTCACGCGCGGGTTGGCCAAGGTCACCGCGATCAACGATGACCGCCTGCTGCGCCTCTACCGCGCGGTGATTGATGCGGTGCTGCGGACCAATGCCTTTGCCCCCGCCGCGGCCGAGGCGCTGGCGTTCAAGCTCGAATCCGCCAAGGTTCCCGGCCTGCCCAAGCCGCTGCCGTGGCGCGAAATCTTCGTCTATTCGGCGCGGGTCGAGGGGATCCACCTGCGGTCCGGCAAGGTCGCGCGCGGGGGCCTGCGCTGGTCCGACCGGCGCGACGACTTCCGCACAGAAATCCTCGGTCTGATGAAGGCGCAGCGCGTGAAGAACGCGGTGATCGTGCCGACCGGCGCGAAAGGCGGGTTCTATCCCAAGCACCTGCCCTCGCCCGCCATCGACCGCGAAGGCTGGGCCGCGGAAGGCCGCGCGTCCTACGAAATCTTCATCCGCACACTGCTGTCGGTCACCGACAATATCGTGCGCGGCAAGGTCGTGCACCCGCAGAGCGTGGTCGTGCTCGACGGGGAAGACCCCTACTTCGTGGTCGCCGCCGACAAGGGCACGGCGACCTTCTCCGACATCGCCAATGGCATCGCCCAGTCGCGCGACTTCTGGCTGGATGACGCTTTCGCCAGCGGCGGATCGAACGGGTATGACCACAAGGCGATGGGCATCACCGCGCGCGGCGCGTGGGTCAGCGTCCAGCGCCACTTCCGCGAAATGGGCATCGACGTGCAGACCGATCCCGTCACCGTCGCGGGCTGCGGCGACATGTCGGGCGACGTGTTCGGCAACGGGATGCTGCTGTCGAAGTCGCTCAAGCTGGTCGCCGCCTTCGATCACCGTCACATCTTCATTGATCCGATCCCCGATCCGCTGGCGAGCTGGAACGAACGTTCGCGGATGTTCGCGCTGCCGCGTTCGAGCTGGGACGATTACGACAAGGCGCTGATTTCCAAGGGCGGCGGGGTCTTCCCGCGCAGCGCCAAGACGATCAAGCTGTCCAAGGAAGCGCGCGGCGTTCTGGGTATCGAGGCGAAGGAAATCGAGCCCGAAGCGCTGATCACCGCGATCCTGCGCGCGCCGGTTGATCTGATGTGGTTCGGCGGGATCGGCACCTATGTGAAGGCGCCGCAGCAGAACCACATCGACGTCGGCGATCCGGCCAATGATAGCCTGCGCGTCGATGCGACCGAAGTGCGCGCCAAGGTGATCGGCGAGGGTGCGAACCTCGGCGTCACCCAGGCCGGGCGCATCGCCTATTCGCTCGCCGGAGGCCGGATCAACACCGACTTCATCGACAATTCGGCCGGGGTCGATTGTTCGGACAACGAGGTCAACATCAAGATCGCGCTCGCAGCGGCGACTGCTTCGGGCAAGCTTTCGGCCAAGAAGCGCAACACGTTGCTGGCCACGATGACCGACGAGGTCGCGCACATCGTGCTCGAGGACAACCGCTTGCAGGCGCTGGCGCTGTCGGTTGCCGAAACCGGCGGGGCGGGGGCGACCGCGTCCTATGTCCGGCTGATCGAGCGGCTTGAGGAAGTGAGCGATTTCGACCGCCGCACCGAAGGGCTCGCCGATGGCGAGGCGCTGGCGCGCCGCGCGGCTGATGGACAGGGGCTGACCCGCCCTGAGCTTGCGGTGCTGCTGTCCTCGGCCAAGCTGGCGCTGCAATCGGCGATCGAAGCGAGCAGCCTGCCCGATGATCCGGTGCTCGAAGGGCTGCTGATCGCGCGCTTCCCCACCGCTATGCGCAAGACCTATGCCGCCGAAATCCGCGGCCACCGGCTGCGGCGCGAGATGATCGCGACCAGCTTGTCGAACCGCATCGTCAACCGGTTGGGTATGGTCCACCCCTTCGAACTCGCCGAGGAAGAGGGCGTGGGCCTCGCCGAAGTTGCGGCGGCTTTCGTGGTGACCGAGCATCTCTTCGGGCTTGAACCGCTGTGGCGCGAGCTGGATGGGGCCGAGATCGCCGAGCAGGCACGCCTTGCGCTGTTCGATCGGCTGGCGGCAGCGGTCGGCAACCTCATGTCCGATGTTCTCCGCACAGGTGCAGGCAAGATCGAAGCGGGCGCGATGATCGCTGCGCTGGCGGATAGTGTCGGCGTGCTCACCTCGGCACGCGAGGAACTGCTGACGGCCGAGCCTCGGGCGCGTTCGATGGCGCTGACCGAAAGCTTCGTGGCGGCGGGTGCGCCCCATGCGCTGGCGGCGCGGGTGTCGGGCCTGTTCGATTACGACGGTGCCGTCGGCCTCGCGCAGGCCGCGCGCGACAGCGGGATCGATGCCAAGCTGCTGACCCATGCCTTCACGGCGGTCGGCAGTCTGCTCGGGCTCGACTGGGCGCAGGCGACAGCCGCGCACATGAGCCCGTCCGACGTGTGGGAGCGCCTGCTGATTTCCGGCCTCGCGCGCGATTTCCAGCATATGCGGACCGAATTTCTGCGGCGGCTGATGCGGCGCAAGGGCGGCAAGACCGATCCTGCGGGCGCGGTGGCCGAATGGGGCGCGCGCAACGAACAGGCCGTGGCGCAATTCCGCGCGATGATAGCCCGCGCGCAGGCCCGCCCGCCGGTCGGCGCAGCGATGCTCGCCCAGATCGCCAGCCAGGCCCGCAATCTGCTGGAGCGGTGATTCGCGGGTCCGCTCGCGAACCGCAGATCACCCGCCCCGCCTCCCCGCCCGGCCACCAATAGTGCCACTATTCTGTGGTGGCCGGGCGGGGAGGCGGGGCGGGTGGTCTGATACCGAAACCATCAGGTTGACCCTTGGGCAATTTGCGGCAAGTCAAAGGCCGCATTCAGCCGAAGGGGCATAGCCACGCCATGACAGCATCCACCATCGACCATGCCGACGTTGTGATCGTCGGCACCGGGCACGGCGGCGCGCAGGCGGCGATTGCGCTGCGCCAGCACGGGTACGAAGGCTCCATCCTGATGATCGGGCGCGACGATGCGCCGCCCTACGAGCGTCCGCCGCTATCGAAGGAATACCTCGCGGGCGACAAGGGGTTCGAGCGGATCATGATCCGTCCCGAAAGCTTCTGGGCGGACAAGGCCATCGGTCTGAGGCTCGGCGCAGCGGTGACGGGGATCGATCCGGCGGCACACCGCCTGACTCTGAGCGACGGGGGACAGGTGACCTATGGCAAGTTGACCTGGTCGGGCGGGGGCGATCCGCGCCGTCTGCCGGTCCCGGGCGCGGTGCTGCCCGGCGTGTTCTACGTCCGCGACAAGGCCGATGCCGACGCGATGATGGCGGCACTTGCGGGCGGGGCCAAGCGCGCGGTGGTGATCGGCGGCGGCTATATCGGGCTCGAAGCGGCAGCGGTGCTGCGAAAGCTCGATTGCGAAGTGGTGCTGGTCGAGATGCTGCCGCGCCTGCTGGCCCGCGTTGCCGGAGAGGAACTGTCCACCTTCTACGCCGAGGAGCATCGCCGGCAGGGGGTCGACGTGCGGCTTGAAACCGGGGTGCACGCGGTGCTGGGCGAGGAGGCCGGACGGGTCACCGGCGTGCGGCTCGACAATGGCGAGGAGGTGCCGTGCGACATGGTGATCGTCGGCATCGGCGTGGTGCCTGCGGTCGCGCCGCTGATCGCGGCGGGTGCGGCGGGCACCAACGGGGTTGATGTCGACGAGTATTGCCGCACCACGCTGGATGACATCTATGCCATCGGCGACTGCGCTGCCCACGCCAACGACTTTGCCGATGGGGCGGTGATCCGGCTCGAATCGGTGCAGAACGCGCATGACATGGCGAACACCGTGGCGCGCAAGATCATGGGCGATCCGCAGCCCTATCACGCGCTGCCGTGGTTCTGGTCGAACCAGTATGACCTGAAGCTCCAGACCGCGGGCCTGAGCCTCGGTTTCGATGCGACCGTGCTGCGCGGCGATCCCACTACGCGCAAGTTCACCGTGGTCTATCTTAAGGACGGCAAGCCGATCGCCTTCGACTGCGTGGGTACGATGAAGGACTATGTGCAGGCGAGAAAGCTGCTGGAAAGCGGCGCAGCGCGGATCGATCCGGCGTTGCTGGCCGATCCTGAAGTGGCGCTCAAAGACCTTATCTGAGCCGCGCCAAGGCCCATTCGGCGGCCTCTGCCACCACCGGATCGGGATCGGCGGTTAACGCCTGAACCTGCCCCGAAAGTGCCGGATTGCCGCTGTTGCCCGCCGCATAGAGGCAGTTGCGCACGAACCGGTCGCGCCCGATGCGCTTGATCGGCGAGCCCGAGAACAGCGACCGGAATCCGGCATCGTCCAATGCCAGCAATTCGGCGAGGCGCGGGGCGACCAGTTCGGCGCGGGGGAGGAATTCGCGGATAGCCTGCGCTTCGCTGGCAAACTTGTTCCACGGGCAGACCGCCAGGCAATCGTCGCAGCCATAGATGCGGTTGCCCAAGGCGGCGCGCAACTCCTCGTCGACCGGCCCCTTGTGCTCGATCGTGAGGTAGGAAATGCAGCGCCGCGCATCGAGCTGGTAGGGCGCGGGAAAGGCGTTAGTCGGGCAGGAGTCGAGGCAGGCGCGGCACGATCCGCACTGGTCGCGATGCGGCTGGGCAGGCGCGAGGTCCAGCGTGGTGTAGATCGCGCCGAGGAACAGCCAGCTGCCGTGGGTCGGACTGACGAGATTGGTGTGCTTGCCCTGCCAGCCGATCCCCGCGGCCTCGCCCAGCGGCTTTTCCATCACCGGGGCGGTATCGACGAAGACCTTGACCTCTGCCCCCGGCGCCGCGTCCACCAGCCAGCGGGCGAGCGCCTTGAGGCGCTTCTTGACGACATCGTGATAGTCCTTGCCCTGCGCATAGACCGAAATCCGCGCATGGGTGGCCGAGCCTTCCAGCGCCAGCGGATCATGCGCCGGGGCGTAGCTCATGCCGAGCGCGATGACGCTTCTGGCGGCGGGCCAAAGCCCTTGCGGCGCACGGCGATGGTCGAGCCGCGCCTGCATCCACTCCATGCTGCCATGGTGCCCCTCGCCTAGCCATTCTTCGAGCCGGGCCGCGCGTAGCGGGTCTTCCCCCGCCCCCGCGATACCGCAGGCGGCAAAGCCCAGCGCGCGCGCCTGATCGGCGATCCGCGCCGTCAAATCAGGGCTTGCCGGGCTGTTAACCATGCTTGTGGAGGCTCCCGTTTCATTGTGTCGGCTAACCGCGTAAGCCATGGATATGGCGGTAGGCGAACACATTGTGTCGGGCAATCACGCGAACGGCTTTGATGCCCGTCCCGGCGATGCGCGCCCCTTGGCAATCGAAGCCAAGGGGTTGGTCAAGAGCTTCGATGGAACCCGCGCGGTCGACGGGGTCGATATCGCGGTGCCCGAAGGCGCGATCTACGGCATTCTCGGCCCCAACGGCGCGGGCAAGACGACCACGCTGAGGATGCTGCTCGGCATCATCGATCCCGATGAAGGTGTGCGCCGCGTGTTCGGCCATGACCGCCCCCATGATATCGGCCGGCTGATCGGTTATCTGCCCGAAGAGCGCGGGCTTTACCCTTCCATGAAAGCACGCGAGGCGATCGCCTTCATGGGCGCGCTGCGCGGGTTGCCGCTGACCGAAGGGCGCAAGCGTGCGGACGAACTGCTCGAACGTCACGGGCTTGGCTACGCTGCCGACCGCCAGATCCGCCAGCTCTCCAAGGGCATGGCGCAGACCGTCCAGCTGCTCGGCACGCTGGTGCACCGCCCGCGGCTGGTGGTGCTGGACGAGCCGTTTTCGGGCCTTGATGCGATCAATCAGGGCAAGCTTGAGGTGATGATCCGTGCGCTCGCCGATGAAGGCGTGACGGTGATCTTTTCGACCCACGTTATTCACCATGCCGAGCGCCTTTGCGAAGGCGTAGCGATCATCGCCGGCGGCAAGGTGCCCTATGCCGGCTCTGTCGAGGCCGCGCGTGACCGGATTCCGGCGCAGGTGCGGCTGGAAACGCGGGCGCGCGAAGGCGCATGGCTCGCCGCCCTGCCGCCAGACACCCGCCGCACCGGCGATTTCTTCCACTTCGCGCTGCCCGAAACCGGGGTCGAACCGCTGCTGCGCCAATTGATCGAAGGCGAGGCGGGGATCCTCTCGCTGTCGATCGAGCGTGCTGGCCTCCACGATGCCTTTGTCGCCATCGCGGGCGAGGCCGCCGCGCGCCAGCTTGAAGCCGATTCCGGGGAGGCTAGCGAATGAGCCAGCCTGAAACCCTGCGCCCGCGCCTTTCCGCACTTCAGGCCGCGTGGGTCATCGCTAGGCGCGATTTCGTCGCGGTGCTGTTCAGCCGCGCATTCCTGTTCTTCCTGCTCGGGCCGCTGTTTCCGGTGATCGTCGGCGGACTTGCCGGCAGCATCGGCGGGCAGGTGCAGCGCGAGGCGGTGAGTTTCGAGGTCGGTCTTGCCATGAGTGCGCCCGACAATGCCGCGATGATCGGCGCGCAATCGCGTCTTTCCGAACAGCTCGGCGGCGCGCTTCCGGTGCTGCGGATCGTTCCCGAGGCCGCCGATGACCCGGCCTTCGATGCACGCGCCTTCATGGAAGCGCGGCGCGGCAATTACGCCGCGATCCTTGCGGGCACGCCGCAGTCACCTAAACTGGTGGGCACCGAGAACCAGATCCTGCGCTGGCAGGGCCCCGTGGGTCTGATCGCGGCCAATGCCCAGTCGACCGCGCCCGTGCCCTTCCCTGCGGTCGCCGCCGAGGTCGTCACCACCAGCGCCGCCTCCGAACGCTCGACCCGGATTCAGACCGCGCAGATCGCGCAAATGCTGCTGTTCCTGCTGACCATGCTGCTCGCCGGGATGGTGCTGTCCAATCTGGTCGAGGAGAAGGCGAACAAGATCATCGAAATCCTCGCCGCCGCGATTCCGATGGATGCGGTGTTCATGGGCAAGCTCTTCGCGATGCTGGGCGTGTCCTTCGTCGGCATTGCGGTCTGGGCGAGCGCGGCCTGGACCGTATGGGCGGTGACCGGCGAGGCGATCATCACCGTCACCGGGTTCGATTTCGCCAACCTGCCTGCGCCTGCCGTCGGCTGGCCGTTGTTCATTGCGTTCGGCATCATCTACTTCGCGATGGCCTATCTGCTGCTGGGTGCGCTGTTCCTCACCATCGGCGCGATGGCGAACACGGTGCGCGAAGTGCAGACGCTGTCGATGCCGGTCACGATGATGCAGCTGATGGTGTTCTTCCTCGCCGCCTATTCGTTCAAGCAGCCCGGATCGACGCTCGAACTGGTAGCGATCGCCTTCCCGCTGTCATCGCCCTTCGCGATGCTCGCGCGCGCGGCGATGGAGCCTGCGCTCTGGCCGCACGCGCTGGCGCTGGTGTGGCAGGGGCTCGCGGTGCTGGCGCTGGTCAAGGGCGGCTCGCTGCTGTTCCGCAAGCGGGTGATGAAATCGGGCGGGGCCGGACGGATCAAGCGCCGCGGGTTCATGCGGCGCGCGGTGACGGCGGTCGAGCCGGCCGAATAGGTTCGGATTCGAAACCAATATTGACATTGGTGTCAGTTAGGGCAGACTGCGACTCGGACGGAGCGGGCCAACGCGACAGGCCGCCCGACGGGAGAAGATAATGGCCACGATTGCCCCCACGCCTGCATCGCAGGGAATTCAGCGCCCGCAAGTGCGGCGCGAACCTTCGGCCTACGATGCGCTCAAGGCCCATTTCGCGGAGCATCCGGAGGAGCGGCTGCGCCACTCCCACCCTTGGGACGTCAGCCGATCGGAGATCTACGCCGAGGACAAGTGGCAGCCGATCTTCGCCGAGATGCGCAAGGCCGGCCAGCTTCACTGGATCCCCGAAAGCCCGTTCGGCCCCTATTGGGCGGTGGTCGGTCACAAGGCGATCCAGCATATCGAGGCGCTGCCCGAAACCTTCTCGTCGAGCTGGGAGCATGGCGGTATCACGATCCTCAACCGCCTGTCGGAAGAGGAGCTGGCGGCGAGCAACATCGAGCGCCGCGAGCTGCCGATGTTCATCGCGATGGACCGCCCGCAGCACACCGGCCAGCGCCGCACGGTTGCGCCCAAGTTCACGCCGACCTCGATTGCGGACATGGAAGCGGAAATCCGCCAGCGCACCGGCGAGCTGCTCGACAGCCTGCCGCGCGGCGAGGTGTTCGACTGGGTCGACACGGTGTCGATCGAGCTCACCACCGGCATGCTCGCCATCCTGTTCGGCTTCCCCTGGGAAGACCGCCGCTTGCTGACCTTCTGGTCGGACTGGGCCGGCGATACCGAGCTTGGCGCGGTGCGCGCGCTTGATGAAGTGCGCTGGGGCATCCTTCAGGAAATGGCGGCCTATTTCCAGACGCTCTGGATCGAGCGGACGATGGACAAGGAGCCGGGCAACGATCTCATCTCGATGATGATCCACTCGCCTGCGATGAACCAGATGAGCCCCGAGGAATTCATGGGCAATCTGGTACTGCTGATCGTCGGCGGCAACGATACCACCCGCAACACCATGTCGGGCATCATCCACGCGCTCGACAAGTTCCCCGACCAGCGCAAGCTTTTCGAGGAACAGCCCGAACTCATCCCCAATGCGGTTCAGGAAATCCTGCGGATGCAGGTGCCGCTCGCGCATATGCGCCGCACCTGCACCGAAGACACCGAGGTGTTCGGCCAGACCATCAAGGCGGGCGACAAGGTTGTGCTGTGGTACATCAGCGCCAACCGCGACGACGAGGTGTTCGAGAACCCGGACAAGCTCGACATCACCCGCGAAAACGCCCGTCGCCACCTCGCCTTCGGCTACGGCATCCACCGCTGCGTCGGTGCGCGGCTGGCTGAACTGCAACTGCGGGTGCTGCTCGAAGAGCTGCACAAGCGCCGGATGCGGGTGCATGTCGCGGGCGATGTCGAGCGGGTGCGGGCTAACTTCGTCCACGGCTTCCGCAAGCTCGAGGTGGAGATCACCACCTTCTGAGGCGCTCCCGGCGAGCGGTGAAACCAGGCGGGCGCTTTCAACGTATTGGGGAGAGGTCATGCCCCCCTGTCACGGAGATATCGATGCACCTGCCTACGCTGAGCCGCCGCCGTCTGATGGCAGCCACCGTCGCAATGGCGGCAGCGCTGCCCTTCGTCAGCGCTTGCGGGGTTGATCCGGCTGAGGCCAAGAGCTTTCCCAAGGGCAAGACCGATGCCCAGTGGCGCAAGCTGCTGACCAAGGAGCAGTATTACGTGCTGCGCGAAGCGGGGACCGAACGGCCCTTCACCTCGCCGCTCAACAAGGAAAAGCGCAATGGCACCTTTGTGTGCGCGGGCTGCGCCAATCCGCTCTACGCTTCGGCGCACAAGTATGACAGCGGCACCGGCTGGCCGAGTTTCTGGCAGGCGATCGACAAAGGCGCGGTCGGCACCAGCACCGATTACCTGCTCGGCTATCCGCGCACCGAAGTGCACTGCGCCGATTGCGGTGGGCATCTGGGCCATATCTTCGGAGACGGACCGAAGCCCACCGGCGATCGCCACTGCATCAACGGCGACGCACTGAGATTCGTGGCCGCCTGACGCGGACGCCTATTCCCCGAGCAGCGCGGGAGCCTGAAGCTGCGCGGCGAGCCGGGCGAAATCGCCCAGGGTGAAGGTATCGTCGAACACCACGCCGTAATGATTGTCGCGCCGCCAGCGCACCTTTGCGCGCACCTCGCGCATCGCTGCACCGATCCCGGGCGCCTCGATCCGCACCGTCTGGTCGATCGCCAGCAGTCCCTCGCAGGCGATCCTTGCGCCCTGCTGCGACATGTTCTCGACCACGGCCGCATGGCGCTGGCTGAGTGTGGAGACGGTGATGGGGAAACACAGGCCGAGCCGCAGCCCGCGCTTGGGATAATCGCCCGATTCGCTGATCAGCTGCGGCACATCGACCGCGTTCTGGAAGGCAAAGCCTGCCTCGTTATCGCGCTGCCACACGCTTTCCAGTTCATAGACTGACCCTGCGGGCATATGCAGCGCAAACTGCCTGCAGGCAGGCAGCGCGTGGAACAGCCGGACGCTCACGCCGGTCTCGGATACGTCGCGGATCACGCAGACAAATTCGCCCTGGGCCGAGACCAGCTTGGCGGCGCGGATCAGCAGGGTGAAACGCGGTGCGGCGCGCAGCTCCGCGCCGGCGGTTGCACCGTCGTCCCCGTCATGCAGCCGTGCGGTCCCTGCACCAATTTCCATGCCGTGTTGCCCCAATCCGCCGCGCGCCCCTGGTCGGACGCGGACGGAACGCGATGGTCCCATGTTTCCCCGCAAGAATACCGGGTGAGGCGTTAAGGGGGTGCTAACGGTGGAGGGTCGGCAGGACCCGGGCGGCACCAGTGTACGGGCGGCGGGACTCGAACCCGCACGAGCAAAGCTCAGGGGATTTTAAGTCCCCGGCGTCTACCATTCCGCCACGCCCGCATGGGAATGCCCTTGCCACACTTCCCCCGTCTCGCGCCAGTGCTTGCCAGTGGCCGCATCAGGCTCCATGTCTCGGGCCATCGCAGCTCGTCGGGATAAGGGACACGCATGGCAGACGCGCATTCGGTGGTTGCCACGATCCAGCCCGCGATCACGCTGCTGGGGCTGGGCATTGGTGCAGCCCTGGTCGCCCGCTCCGTGCGCCTCAATCCGATTGTCGGCTATCTCGGTCTGGGTCTCGGGCTGTCCGGTCTGGGAATGGCGGACGCGTTCAACGGCCCGCTGGTCGCCGCGATGGCCGAAGCGGGGGTGATGTTCCTGCTGTTCAACCTCGGCCTGCACTTTTCGCTCGGCCGGATCAGGGCCGAGGCGGGGAACATCTTCGGTTTCGGCACCTTGCAGATGGTGGTCGCGGGCGGGGCCTTTGCCGCCTTGCTCGCCGCCTTCGGCTTGCCGGTCACCTTCGCGGTGATCGCCGGGTTCGGGCTGGGACTGTCCTCGACCGCAGTGGTGATCGGTCTGGTGCGCGAGCGCGGCCAGGAGGATTGCCCGGTGGGGCGCGCGGCGCAATCGATCCTGATCTTCCAGGATATCGCCGCGATCATGCTGCTGGTCGCCGCGGGCGCGCTGGCGAGCGGCGGGGCGATGCTGCCCGCGCTCGGCCTCGCCGGAGCCAAGGCGCTGGCCGCGTTCGGCGTCGCGGTGCTGTTCGCACGCTTCCTGACCGAGCCGCTGTTCGCCATGATCGCCCGCGCCGGCACGACCGAGGTTTACACAGCAACCGCGCTGTTCATCGCGCTGGCGGCGGGCTGGGCGACGGGGATGGCGGGCCTCTCGCTCACCCTCGGCGCGTTCCTTGGCGGCATGGCAGTCGCCGATTCGCGATACCGCATCCTCGTCCAAACCGAGATCGATGCCTTCCGCGGCCTGTTCCTGAGCTTTTTCTTCATTTCGGTCGGCCTCTCGATCGATCCGGCCATGCTGGTCGAGGACTGGCTGCTGGTGACCGGGCTGAGCCTCGCGGTGATCGCGCTGAAATGCGGGTTCAACGTGGTGGCTGCGCTGCTCAACCGCTGGTCGGTGCCGGGCTCGATCCAGCTTGGCTTTCTGCTCGGACAGGGGAGCGAATTCACGCTGGTGCTGCTTGCCTTGCCCGCAGTGGCCGGCCTGGTCGAGGCGCGGCTGGTCTCGGCGCTGATCACCGCGATTGCGATCAGCCTGGCGGTCACGCCCTTTGTTTCCAACATCGGACGCAAGCTGGCCGGACGCCTGCGCGCAGGGCCACCCGATGCCAAGCTGGCGGGCGATGATGCGCCGGTGCTGATCATCGGCATGACCCCGGCGGGCCGCGCGGTGGCCGATGCGCTGGCGTTCAACGGCATCGGCTATCTCGCGCTCGAGCCGGATCACGATCGCTTCCAGATCGCGCTGGCGGACGGCTATCACGTCCACCGCGCCAACCCGGCCGATCCGCGTAGCTGGGATGCGATCGGGATGGAGCGGCGCGCGGTGCTGGTGGTGGCGACCGGCCAGATCGAGGCTTCGCGCGAGCTGACCCCGCTGGCGCGCGAACGCCTGCCGCAGATCGCGCGGGTGATTGCGGTCCCCGGTGCCGATGCGATCGAGGAGTTCAGCGCCTTGGGCATGCTGCCGGTCGACATGAGCGTAAGCGGCGGGGCCGAGCGGCTGACCGATCTGGTGTTCAGCGCGCTCGGCCGCCAGCGCGAGCTGCCCGTGCCGGGCCTCGCCCGCGACGATGCGCTGCCGCGGGCGGCTTAATCTGCTTTTCGCTCGCCCCTCCGGGCGAGCGTCCTCGGTGCGTTTCGAGCCTTTCAGGCTCGAGCACCTGCGGCTCGCGCGCGTGCGCTCGCAGCCCGTCTGTTGGCGGGCCGAGCCAGTTTGCAAACGAGCGTGTGGCGATGATCCGGTCGCGCTAGCGACCGCAAGGCCGAACGGCCGCCCGCAGCGACGCGCCCGTAGGGCGTATGAGCGAGGATTTCGCATCGCGGATGCGATGCGGAACACAAAAACGCACCGAGGACGTGCCCGCGGAGGCGGGCACGCAAACTCAGTCGTTCAGACGTTCGCGGATTTCCTTGCCGGCCTTGAAATAGGGCACGCGCTTTTCGGGCACGTCGACCGTTTCGCCGGTGCGCGGATTGCGACCGCTGCGGGCATCGCGCTCGCGGGTCGAAAAGGCACCGAAGCCGCGCAGTTCGACTCGGCCGCCTTCGGCCAGCCGCTGGGCGATTTCATCGAAGAAGATGTCGACGACCTGCTCGATTTCATCGGCACGCAGGTCGGGATTGTCCTTGTGCAGTTCTTGCAACAACTCGGATCTGATCATGGCGAACTCCCGGACGCCCATGGACGGTCGCGCCGCCATATCACGCCCCATGCGGGTTGACCCCGCGGTTTCCTCAACTCGCCTCCGACCCGTGAGGCACCCCCATTAGGCGTGGTGCACAGCAGGATGCAATCCCGTCATGCGCCAACATGAACAGATTGTCATAAATCGGGAAAGTGCGCAACTTGCACTATTGGCAGGAAAACTTGCCTCAGGCGGTCTCGGCAAGGTCTGCCGGACTGAGGCCGAGCCGCGTCATACGGCTGCGGATCTCGGGCCATTCCTCGCGCAGGAAGGCCTCGCGCTCGGTGGTGCGCAGCCGTTCAGCCGCACCGCGCACGACATACATGCCCACGCCGCGCTGCACTTCGACCAGCCCGTCATTCTGGAACTGCTGATAGGCCTTCGCCACGGTCAGCGGGTTGGCCCCCTGCTCTGCCGCGAGCGCCCGCACCGAGGGCAGCATCGCGCCTTCGGGATAGATCCCGTCAATGATCGCGGCAGCGATCTGGTCGCGCAGCTTGAGATAGACGGGCCTGTTCGGATTGGGGCGGTTGGGGTTCATGGCAGTTCTGTCCCTTGTGAGGTGCATCAGTGCCATAATACAGCCATGCGGTCAATTTTTTTCGGGTTTGCGTGCCCGCCTCCGCGGGCACGTCCTCGGCGAGTCTCCGTCGCTTCGCGTCGGATCGCCTGCGGCTCGCGCGCGTGCGCTCGCGGTCCGTCCGTTGGCGGGCCGACGAATATCATCGCCAATGGCATTCCATTACGCTCCGACGCAACAAAAGCTTCACACGGGCGAATGAGGCGTTAGGGTGCGCTCCCATTGCGGCGGTGTGGTGAGGCACCAGCCCGAACCACTCGATGGGGATCGAATCAATGAAAGATATTTCGCTGTGGGCGGAGGCCGAATGGATTGCGGCCATCGCCGTGGTGGTGCTGATCGTGTTTCTTGCCATTGGCGGCAAGATTGCGACGCAGAGGGACCCTGAGTTCGCGGGCCACCCCAAGGGCCTCTACATGCTGTTCTTCGCCGAGATGTGGGAGCGGTTCTCCTACTACGGCATGCGCGCCATCCTGATTTTCTACCTGACCCAGCACTGGCTGTTCTCGGATGGCAAATCGAACCTGATCTACGGCGCCTATACCTCGCTGGTCTACATCACCCCGGTGCTCGGGGGCTGGCTGGCTGACCGTTACCTCGGCCAGCGCAAGGCGGTGCTGTTCGGCGGATTGCTGCTCGCGGCGGGCCACACGCTGATGGCGGTCGAAGGCACCGGCGGGCAGAGCGATCCGACGATCAACGTGTTCTGGGCGGCGCTCGCCTTCATCATCGTCGGCTCGGGCTTTCTCAAGGCCAACATCTCGGTGATGGTGGGGCAGCTCTATTCGATGACCGACACCCGCCGCGACGGGGCCTATACGATCTTCTACATGGGCATCAACGTGGGCGCGGCGATCGGCACCATTCTGGTCGCCTATCTCGGCCAGACGCTGGGCTGGGGCTTCGGCTTTGGTCTGGCTGGCATCGGGATGCTCGCGGGCCTGATCGTGTTCGTGCTCGGCAAGGCCTCGCTCAAGGGCGCGGGCGAGGCACCCCAGCCGCTCGCCAAGGGCAAGGAAATGGGCCTCTACGGCGTCGGTTTTGCCGCGGTCGCGGTGATCTGGGCGTTGGTCCAGTATCAGGACGTGATCCAGTCGCTGCTTGCGATCTCGGGCGTGGCTCTGCTTGGCTACGTGCTGTTCGAGAGCTTCAAGCTCGAGAAGGAGCCGCGTGAACGGATGTTCGCGATCCTGTTCCTGATCAGCCTCAATCCGCTGTTCTGGGGCCTGTTCGAACAGGCGGGCGGCTCGATGAACCTGTTCACCGATCGCTTCGTCGATCGTGCTGGCGTGCCGGCGGGGATCTTCCAGTCAATCAACCCGATCTACATCATCCTGATGGCTCCGGTGTTCGCCGGACTGTGGCAGTGGCTTGGCAAGCAGGGCCGCGAGCCTTCGGCCCCGGCCAAGTTCGGCCTGGCGCTAGCGCAGATGGGCTTGGCCAATCTGGTGCTGGTGTGGGGCGCGGAGGCCTATGGCATCGCCGCGATGACCCCGGTCATCCTCGTCTTCGCGTACTACTTCTTCGCCACTACCGCCGAGCTGTGCCTCTCGCCGGTTGGCCTGTCGGCGATGAACCGTCTGGCGCCCAAGCACCTTGCCTCGCTTATCATGGGCGCGTGGTTCTACATGACTGCGGTGGGCAACTTCGTCGCCGGCAAGATCGGCGAGGCGACCGGTGGGCATGATGGCGCGATGACCAAGCAGGGCCTGCTCGATGTCTACGAGTTGTTCGGCTGGATCTCGATCGGTGCGGCCGTGGTCGTGCTGGTGATCGCCCCGCTGGTGAAGAAGTGGATGCACCTCGACACGCTGAAGGACGAAGAACCCGCTCCGGCCGAGTAGGCTCGCGCGGACACAATAATCGTCCAACGTCATGGACAACCCCCCGTTTTCCGGTCACATCGGCAGACCGGAAAACGGGGAATATTCGCATGTTCGCAGATTTGAGAATGCGTGCCCGCACGGGTGCGCTCGCCACGCTGGCCAGTGCGTTCGCGCTGACAGCCTGCGCCACCACGGGCACCGCCGGCGAAACGGCCAGCACTTCTGACGCCAAGAGCGGCAAGACCTTCGCCGCCACCAAGGCTGGCGAGCCGGTGTTCGCTTCCACCTACAAGCCCTATCCCGGCGTTCCCACCGTGCTGACGGGGGCGACAGTCTATGACGGCAAGGGCGGCAAGATCGAAAACGGCGTCGTGTTCATGCGCGATGGAAAGATCACCGCGGTCGGCGGGCCGGAAACGCCGATCCCCGCCGATGTGACGGTGATTGACGGCACGGGCAAGTTCGTCACCCCCGGCATTATCGACATCCACTCGCACCTCGGCGATTACCCCTCGCCCGGTGTCGAGGCGCATTCGGACGGCAACGAGGCAACCAGCCCGACCACGCCCGAGGTATGGGCCGAACATTCGGTCTGGCCGCAGGACCCCGGCTTCACCCGTGCGATGGCCAATGGCGGCATCACGGCGCTGCAAATCCTCCCCGGCTCGGCCAACCTGATGGGCGGGCGTTCGGTCACGCTCAAGAACGTGCCTTCGCGCACAGTGCAGGGGATGAAGTTCCCCGGCGCGCCCTACTCCATGAAGATGGCCTGCGGGGAGAACCCCAAGCGCGTCTATGGCGGGCGCGGGCGGATGCCTTCGACCCGCATGGGCAACTTCGCGGTCAACCGCGAAACCTGGCTCAGCGCTATCGATTACGCCAACGATCCGAAGGCCAAGCGCGATCTCGGCAAGGAGACGCTCGCGGGCGTGCTCAAGGGCGAAATCCTGATCCAGAACCACTGCTACCGCGCCGATGAAATGGCGCTGGTGCTCGATATGGCAAAGGAGATGGGCTACAAGGTCGCAGCCTTCCACCACGCGGTCGAAGCCTACAAGATCGGCGATTTGCTGCGCGAAAACGGCGTGTGCAGCGCGATCTGGGCCGACTGGTACGGCTTCAAGATGGAAAGCTACGACGGCATCATGGAAAACGCCGCCTTCCTGCAACGCGAAGGCGCTTGCGTGGTGATCCATTCGGACGACGCGAACGATATCCAGCGCCTCAATCAGGAAGCCGCCAAGGCCCAGGCCGCCGGGCTCCGGCTCGGCATCGACATTTCGGATGCGACGGTGATCCAGTGGATCACGCTGAACCCCGCCAAGGCGATGGGCATCGACAAGCTGACCGGCAGCCTCGAGACCGGCAAGATGGCCGATGTGGTGCTGTGGAACGGCGATCCGCTGAGTGTCTATTCGCGGCCCGAAAAGGTCTGGATCGACGGCGCGCTGATGTTCGATGCGATGAACCCCAAGACCCGTCCGGTGAGCGATTTCGAGCTCGGCCAGCCCGGTGAAGGAGATGTGAAATGAAGCGGCTTCTTCTCATCGCAGCCAGCGCCGCAGCAATCACCGCCACTCCGGCGATGGCGCAAGACATGGTGGTCACCAACGCGCGGCTTGTGCTGGGCGATGGCTCGGCCCCGATCGACGGCGGCACTGTCATCATCGATGATGGCAAGGTGGTATTCGCGGGCAAGCCAACCCCGGGCCAAACCTTCTCGACCGACATCGTGATTGATGCGGGCGGGGCATGGGTGACACCGGGGCTGTTCGCGACTGTCACCACGCTCGGGCTGGCAGATGTGACGGCCGTCGAGGAAACCAACGATATCACCGCGCGCGGCACGCCGTTCAGCGCGGCGCTGGACGCCTCGAAGAGCATCAATCCGACCTCGCAGCACATCCTCGTCCACCGCGCCGCCGGGATCACCCGCGCCGCCACGACGACGCTGCCCTCGGGCTCGATCTTTGCAGGCCAGGGCGCGATCATCGACCTTGATGCCGATGCGCAGCCGGTGATGCAGGCGCGCGCGTTCCAGATGATAGATCTGGGCGAGGGCGGCGGGCGTCAGGCGGGCGGCAGCCGTGTCGCCGCGCATGTGCTGCTGCGAGCTGCGCTGCGCGAGGCACAGGCGCTGGTGGGCAAGACCGGCATCCCCGAGACGACCGAGATCGGCAAGGATGACGATGTCTACCTCAGCCGTTTCGATGCCGAGGCGCTGGTGCCGGTGGTGACCGGTCGCCAGAAGCTCTACGTCGCGGTCGAACGCGCGGCCGATATCCGCGCCGTGCTGGCGCTGAAGGCGGAATATCCCAAGCTCGATCTGGTGCTGGTCGGCGTCAGCGAAGGCTGGCTGGTGGCGAACGAAATCGCTGCGGCGGGCGTTCCTGTGATCGCCAACGGCCTCAACGATTTGCCCGAAACCTTCGAGCAGCTCGGCGCCACCCAGTCCAATGCCGGGCGCATGGCCAAGGCAGGCGTGAAGGTCGCGATCAACGCCTCCTCGCTTCAGAACCCGCGCCGCTTGCAGCAGGTGGCGGGCAATCTCGTCGCGCTGACCCGCGTGCCGGGGGCGGCGGGGATGGAATGGGGCAAGGCCTTCGCCGCGATCAGCTCAGTCCCGGCCGAGATCAGCGGCATGGGCGGCAAGGCGGGCGTGCTGAAGCCCGGCGCGCTCGGCGATGTCGTGCTGTGGGACGGTGACCCGCTCGAAGCCGGCAGCGTGCCGACCAAGGTGTTTATTGGCGGGGTCGAGCAGGACCTCACCAACCACCAGACCCGCCTGCGCGACCGCTACCGCGAGCTCGACGAAAGCGCCCGGCCCGAAGCCTACGACTGGTAGGCAGGGCTGCACGTGATGCTATAGTCCCCTCCGGATCAGGGATCATCCGGAGGGGAAAGCATGGACGGGGAAATCATCACACTCATCGCGGCCAACGCCGCGTTCGTCGGCACGCACTTTGCCATGTCGCACCCGCTGCGCGCGGCGATGGTCAAGGCTTTGGGGGCGGGCGGGTTCCAGATCGCCTATACGGTGGTCAGCTTCGCCACGCTGGGGTGGGTCTATCTCGCCTTCACCGCCGCGCCGCCGGCCGATTTGCCGGGTTCGGGCGATGCGGGCTGGATTGTCGCCACGCTGCTGACGCTGCCTGCAATGATCCTGCTGGCGGGCTCCTTCATGGGCAATCCGGCGCTGCCGACCCCTCAGGCCGAGGCGCAGGCCCGCGCCGAGCCGAAAGGCGTGTTCCGCGTCACCCGCCACCCGATGATGTGGGCGATCGGGCTATGGGCGATTTCGCACATGGTGCTGTTCTGGAGCCTGCGGACGCTGATCACAGCGGCGGCGATGGGCATCCTCGCGCTGGTCGGCGCTAAGCAACAGGATGCCAAGAAGGCGGCGCTGATGGGCGATGCCTGGCACCAGTGGGAGGCGAACACGAGCTACTGGCCGCGCTGGGGCAAACTGCTGTCGGTCGGCGCGGTGCCGCTGGCGGCGGGCACCGTGCTGTGGCTGGCGGGAAGCTGGCTCCATCTGTGGCAGGCAGGCATTCCCGCCGGGGCATGGAAGTGGCTGGGGTAATTACTCGCCCCTAAACACCGCAGCCCGTTTCTCGATCAGCGCCGCGACGCCCTCGGCGTGGTCGGCGGTGGTGTGCATCATCGCCTGCGTGTTCGCTGCGAGTTCGAGCGCGGTGTCGTAGCTCGTCTGCTGGCCCTGCCGCAGCAGGTTCTTGGTGTGGCGCAGCGAATGCGGCGGGAGAGCTGCGATCTTGCCCGCCAGCGCGCGCGCCTCGTCCATCAGTGCTTCCGGGGCGACCACGCGGCTGACGAGGCCCCAGTCCTTCGCCGTGGCAGCGTCGATCACGTCGCCGGTGTAGAACAGTTCGGCCGCGCGGCTCATCCCGATCACGCGCGGGAGGATCCAGGTGCCGCCATCGCCGGGGATGATCCCGAGCTTGAGGAAGGTCACCCCGAACTTGGCACTCTCGCTAGCGATGCGGATATCGGTGAGGCAGGCGACATCGCAGCCCAATCCGATCGCCGGACCGTTGACCGCCGCGATCACCGGCACGCGCAGCCCATAGAGCGCGCGCAGCATCTGGTGGATATTGTCGCGGTAGCCGTCCGAAATCGCGGGGGTGGTGCCGCCGAAGGTGCCGGTCTTGTCGCGCATCGCTTTCACATCGCCGCCTGCGCTGAAAGCCCGGCCTGCGCCGGTCAGGATCACCACACGGCATTCCATGTCGCGGTTGATCGCATTCGCCACACGGACAAACTCGTCCCCGTCGCCCGGCGCGCCGAGCGGGTTCATCGTTTCCGCCCGGTTGAGTGTGAGAATGGTGATCGGGCCTTCGCGGGTGATCTGGATCAGGGAACTGTCGGACATCGGGGAACCTTGCGAGAATTTCATGGCTTATTAAGCCTGCGTATAGGGACGCCCGATAAAGGGCAAGAATGGCGCAGTCCCGCGCCGCGCGCTGTGACAACGGCCCATCGGAGACCGGAATGCCGAGCCTTGCCCTGCTTGCCGCATCACCTTCGCTGTTGAGTGCTGCGCTCTCGCTGGGTGCGCCGCCGGTCGTCGAGGCTGTGCCCGCAGGCGATGCCGCGCCGCAGGAATGGACACTGCCCCCCGCGCCCGAAGTCCCGCTGCCACAGGATACGCCGCCTGAAACCGCCGAAACCCCGCCGCCGGAAGGCGAGGCCGCTGCGGAGGAAGAGGTCACCGAAATCGTGGTCGAAGGCACCTATGGCCCGCCCGCAGGTGATCCGGTCGAACAATTCAATGCCGAAAGCTACCGCCTGACCCAGGCGGTCGATTCTGCTGTGATCGAGCCGGTCGCCTATGCCTATCGCGATGGCCTGCCCGAACCGATCCGCGATGGTCTCGGCAATGTCGTGCGTAATCTCGGCGAGCCGAGCAATGCGCTCAACTTCCTTCTGCAAGGCAAGGTCGGCAAGGCGTTCGAGACTTTGGGGCGGCTCGCGATCAACTCGACGCTGGGCGTGGGCGGGCTGTTCGATGTCGCGAAGAAGCCGGGGATCGGCCTGCCCTATCGCCGCAACGGCTTTGCCAACACGCTGGGCTTTTACGGGGTCGGCCCCGGCCCCTATCTCTATCTGCCGGTGACCGGCGCGACTACGGCGCGCGATCTGTTCGGCAGCACGCTCGATCAGGCGCTGCTGCCTTTCGTGGTCGGCAAGCCGTTCGACCGCCCGGCCTATGCGGCGACCTACTTCGTCGTGAACGGGCTCGACCAGCGGCTTGCGTTCGACGAGGAGCTGGCGCGGATCGAGGCATCGGACGATCCCTACGGGGTGCGCCGCGATACCTATCTCGCCAAGCGCCGCGCCGATATCGCAACGCTAAAGGGCGAACCGGTTGCGGAGGAAGACCGCCTCCTGCTGGAGGAAATGAAGATGGCACCCCCCGCCGCTCCTGCCCCGGCAGACGGCACCGCGCCGGTCGAAACGCCCCCGAACCCCGAGGCGCTGCTGATCACCCAGCCGCGCTGAGCGAGTCGAGCTGGCGTTCGAAATCGGTCTTTGGACGATGTGCCGCCAGCGCTGCGGCAAAGGCATCGCGCGGATGATCGAGCTGGTTTGACCAGATCCACACATCGCCGAAGAACCCCCGCGCCGCGCTGCCGTTGATGCGGTAGATCAGGCGGCGGTGGCGGCGCTCGATAGGATATTTCGCCGGCTTGTGAAGCGTGAGGCTGAGACGGCCCAGGTCCGTATGCATCCCCCTGATCGAGCGCAGCGCAATCCGCGTGTCGCCATGCGACCGCACATAGAGCCCGCTCGCGTCGATGATCACCTGCGGGCGCCGGTCGAACAGGCGGATGGTGTGCGCAGCGGCAATCCCGCCGAAGAACAGTACGCCGATCAGGCCGACCAGACCCAGCGGCAGACCGGCCAGAGCGCCGCGTGCAAGGCCGCCCACCGCAATGGGGAGGCATAGCGCCGCGATTGCCCAGCACAGGATAGCCCAAGCGATCAGTTTGGGAATGGAGAAGCGCGCCACGAAAGGCTCGGGCGCGCCCTCGACTGTAGCGTCAGGCACGCGCCTCTTCACCGGTCATCCCCGCGCTGTTGTGCTTCAGCGCCTTGAGCACCGTATCGACGATGTGCGGCGCGTTCAGCCCGGCCTCGTCATACTGCTTCATCGGATCGTCGTGATCGATGAAGGTATCGGGCAGGCGCAGCGTGCGAACCTTCAACCCGTTGTCGGTGAGGCCCTCGTCGCTGGCGAAGGTCAGCACATGCGCGCCCAGACCGCCGATCGAACCTTCCTCGACCGTCACCACCACTTCGTGCGTGCGCATCAGCTTGGCGATCAGGTCTTCATCGAGCGGCTTGGCAAAGCGCAGGTCGGCAACCGTGGTCGAAAGCCCCTTGGCTTCCAGCGTGTCGGCTGCCTTGAGCGCTTCGGTCAGGCGCGCGCCGAGCGACAGGATCGCGACCTTGCTGCCTTCGCGCACCAAGCGGCCCTTGCCGATTTCGAGCTTCACCGGAACTTCCGGCATGGGGACGCCGGTGCCGTTGCCGCGCGGATAGCGGAAGGCGATCGGGCCATCGTCATATTCGGCGGCGGTATAGGTCATGTGGACCAGCTCCGCCTCGTCGGCGGCGGCCATCACCACCATGTTGGGCAGGGTGGCGAGATAGGTGATGTCGAAGCTGCCCGCATGGGTCGCCCCGTCCGCGCCGACCAGACCCGCACGGTCGATCGCAAAGCGCACGGGCAGGTTCTGGATGCACACATCGTGCACCACCTGATCGTAAGCGCGCTGGAGGAAGGTGGAGTAGATCGCCGCGAAGGGCCGCATGCCTTCCGCCGCAAGGCCCGCGGCAAAGGTCACCGCGTGCTGTTCGGCAATCCCGACGTCGAAGGTGCGGGTGGGATGCGCCTTGGCAAACTTGTCGACGCCGGTGCCGCTCGGCATGGCGGCGGTGATCGCGCAGATGCGCTCGTCCGTCTCGGCGAGCTTCGCCAGCGTCAGCCCGAACACGTCCTGATAGGCCGGGGCGCTGGGCGCGCTCTTGGCCTTTTCGCCGGTAATGACGTTGAACTTGGGCACGCCGTGATACTTGTCGGCGCTGTTTTCGGCAGGCGCGTAGCCCTTGCCCTTTTCGGTCACGACATGGATCAGCACCGGGCCTTCCGAAGTGTCGCGCACGTTCTCAAGCACCGGGAGCAGGTGATCGAGGTTATGCCCGTCAATCGGGCCGACGTAGTAGAAGCCGAGTTCCTCGAACAGGGTCCCGCCGGTCACCATGCCGCGGGTGAATTCTTCTGCCTTGCCGATGGTGTCGTGCAGGCGGCGGCTCATCTTCTTGACCGCGCGGCTGGCGAGGCTGCGGATGCCGAGATATTCGCTCGAAGACACCATCCGCGCGAGATAGGCCGAGAGCCCGCCGACCGGTGGCGCAATCGACATGTCGTTATCGTTGAGGATCACGATCAGGCGGTTGCCGGCCTCGGCCGCGTTGTTCATCGCTTCGTAGGCCATGCCGGCGCTCATCGATCCATCGCCGATCACCGCGATGCCGCGTCCGGATTTGCCCTGGAGCTTGTTCGCGATGGCAAAGCCGAGCGCTGCCGAGATCGAGGTCGAGGAGTGTGCCGCGCCGAAGGGGTCGTATTCGCTCTCGGAACGCTTGGTGAAGCCCGAGAGGCCCCCGCCCTGCCGCAGCGTGCGGATGCGGTCGCGCCGGCCGGTGATGATCTTGTGCGGATAGCACTGGTGCCCAACGTCCCACACCAGCTTGTCGGTGGGCGTGTTGAACACATAGTGGATCGCGACGGTCAGTTCGACCACGCCCAGCCCCGAACCCAGATGCCCGCCCGACACGCTGACCGCGTCGATCATTTCGGCGCGCAGCTCGTCGGCAAGCTGGCGGAGCTGTTCGGGCTTGAGGCGGCGCAGATCGTCTGGCGTGTTGACGAGATCGAGAAGCGGCGTGTGCGGCGGTTGATTCATCCGGCCAGCTTTACACATGGATAATCGGCATGTCGATGTAAGGCTTGATCGACGTCAATCTTGTTGGGCCATGCCGGTTTGGCCCCTCACGCGCAGCCCTTGCACAGCCCGCGAATCTCCAGCACCGGGCGCTCCGCCTTGAACTGGCGGGTGGCGGCGATGGCGCGGACGGCGCGGCTCACATCTTCGTCATCGACATGGGTCGCCTCGCCGCATTCGTCGCAGACCAGGAAGATGCAGTCATGCGCGCAGCCGGGGTGAGTGTTGGCGAGATAGGCATTGGCGCTTTCCACGCGCAGCGCGAGGTTGCCGGCCACGAACACATCGAGGATGCGGTAGACCGAATTGGGCGCCACCCGCTTGCCGCGCTGGGCGGAGAGGTTGTCGGCAATGTCATAGGCCGAGACCGGGCGATCATGCCGGGCGAGTTCGGTGAACACCGCCTCGCGCATGCCGGTCCATTGTTCGCCCGCTGCCGTCAGCGCGCGTGCGGCTTCGGCCACCAGATCGGCGCCGTGATGTTCGTGATGCTTATGTGCGTGTTCTGCCATATTGGCAGATATAAGCACTGCGCGAAGCGAAGTGAACCGCGTTGTCAGCCCGCGTCGCGCAGAAAGCTGGCGCGGTAGAGGTTTGGATACATGGTCTTCAGCGCCTCGACCTTGGGCGCGTCCCAACGGCGGATGTAGCCGTGGCGCGGGTTGTTCGCCATGAAGTCCTGATGATAGCCCTCGGCCGCGTAGAACGCCTTGTAGCTCTCGATGCCCGTCACGATCGGCTTGTCCCACAGCTTGGCCTTGCCGAGCTGGGCGAGGTAGGCCTTGGCGACGGCAGCCTGTTCGGCGTTCATCGGCACGATCGCGCTGCGGTAATGTGCGCCGACATCGGGGCCCTGCCGGTTCTTGAGCGTCGGGTCGGCCACCACCGAGAAGAACACCCGCAGCAGCTGGTCATATCGCACGATGGCGGGATCATAGGTGATCTTCACCGCCTCGGCATGATCGGTGATGCCGCTCGAGACGAGGTCATAGCTGGCGCTTGCCTTGGTGCCGCCGTGATAGCCGGAAACTGCACTGGTCACGCCCTTGACGTGGCTGAACACGCCTTCGACCCCCCAGAAGCATCCGCCCGCAAAGACCGCGGTCTTGAGGCCCTTGGCTTCCTTGGCGACGCGGGTGGCGGCGGGGGCGTTGACCGGTTCCTCGGCCGCGATGGCGGGGCCGGCGCAGGCGCTCAGTCCCAGCGAAGTGGCGGCAACAAGAACAGCAATGCGACGCATGGTTTTCGTCCTTACGGAACGATCACGAACTCGGCCGAGGGCGCGGGGGCCTTGGCCATCTGAGCGGCGTGGGCCGGCGGTGCCAGCTCGTCGCTCCAGCTCTTCGCATTCGCGCCCGCGACCAGCAACGCACCGACAACAAAGCCAATGCCGAAATTACGGACGAGGTCGGAAGAGAAGAGGCGCATTGGAGAGGCTCGTGATTCGTTGGCTTTCCGCAGGCCTCTGCCCGACGCCGAATTGCGGCGGGATGAACACATGCGGTCAGGCACGATTTAGTTCGCGCCGTCTCTATGGTTACGAAGCACCTGAGAAAAAGTTGCGCGACTGGCTAACATAGGGCCAGCCGTTCGCAGCATGCGGCGAAGCGAAAACGGCGCGCCATCAACCGGCCCAAACGGCCCGAAGGGCCGCGAGGCCACGCGGCCGAGCCGCAGCTGCTCCGGAGCGAAGCGCAGGAAACGCAGCGAGGACGAGCGGGCGGAGGCCCGCTCGAAAAACGTCAGTGCCTGAAATGCCGCATCCCGGTGAACACCATCGCGAGGCCGGCTTCGTCGGCGGCGGCGATCACTTCATCGTCGCGGATCGAGCCGCCCGGCTGGATCACTGCGGTCGCGCCCGCTTCGGCCGCCGAGATCAGTCCGTCGGCGAAGGGGAAGAACGCGTCCGAGGCAACCGCGCTGCCGACCGTGCGGGGCGCGGCCCAGCCATAGGTTTCGGCGGCTTCCTTGGCCTTGATCGCGGCGATGCGCGCCGAATCGCGGCGGTTCATCTGCCCTGCGCCGATCCCGGCGGTCGCCCCGTCCTTGGCATAGACGATGGCGTTGGACTTGACGTGGCGCGCCACGGTCCATGCGAACAGGCAGTCCTTGAGCTCCTGGTCGGTCGGCGCGCGCTTGGTGACAACCTTGAGGTCATCTGCCGAAATCGCGCCATTGTCGCGCGACTGGATCAGCATCCCGCCGGCAATGCTCTTGAGTGCCAAGCCGCCCCGGCGCGGATTGGGTAGGGTGCCGCATTCGAGCAGGCGCAGGTTTTTCTTCTTCGCGAAGATTTCGCGGGCCTCGGCGCTCACCGATGGCGCGATCACCACCTCGGTAAAGATTGCCGAGATGGCTTCGGCCGTGGCAGCGTCGAGTTCGGTGTTCACCGCGACGATCCCGCCAAACGCCGAGACGCTATCGCAGGCGAGCGCCGCTTCCCATGCCGCCAGCAACGATCCGCCTTGCGCCACACCGCAGGGGTTGGCGTGCTTGACGATCACGACCGCCGGTTCCTGCCCTGCAAACTCCGCCGCCAGTTCGAGCGCGGCGTCGGCATCGTTGAGGTTGTTGTAGCTCAGCTCCTTGCCTTGAAGCTGGGTCGCCTGCGGCACGCCTGCGGTGCCGGCCACCTGCGGGACGTAGATCGCCGCCGACTGGTGCGGGTTTTCGCCATAGCGCAGCGTATCGGCGCGCTTGAAGGCCATTGGCAGGGTTTCGGGGAACAGCGTCGGTTCGTCGCTAGCGGCGGGCGAGAAAGCGAACCAACTGGCGATCGCCGCGTCATAGGCCGCGGTGCGGGCATATGCCTTGCCGGCCATGCGGGTGCGGAAGGCTTGGGTGGTCGCGCCGCCATTGGCGTCCATTTCCTGGGTCAGCGTGGCGTAGTCGGCCGGATCGGTAAGGATCGTCACAAAGCCGTGGTTCTTCGCGGCTGATCTCACCATCGAAGGCCCGCCGATGTCGATATTCTCGATCACTTCCTCGCGGGAAGCGCCCTTTGCGACGGTCGCTTCGAACGGGTAGAGGTTGACCACCACCAGATCGATCGCGCCGATGCCGTGGGCCTGCATCGCGGCGACGTGTTCGGCATTGTCGCGCAGGGCGAGCAGGCCGCCGTGCACGGTCGGGTGGAGCGTCTTGACCCGCCCGTCCATCATCTCGGGAAAGCCGGTGAGCTCGGACACGTCCTTCACCACAAGGCCCGCATCGCGAAGCGCCTTGGCAGTGCCGCCGGTGCTCACCAGCTCGACGCCGCGCGCGGCCAGCGCCGCACCCAGATCGGCCAAACCGCTCTTGTCGGACACTGATAGCAGCGCCCGCCGGATCACCTTGTCGCTCATCGGAAAATCTATCCTGTCTTCCTCAGCAGCCAGGAGAATTGCCCCCCGCTGCGCAATGCCAGTCCCTCGATCACCAGCTGCTCAGTTGCGTGCGGACGGCCATCGCCGTCGACCCACAGGCTGTCCTCGGCAGACAGGGTGATCTCGCCGGCGCCCGCCCTATCGCCGCCCATCCGGAATTGCCAGAGCCGACCGTCGGGGAGCAGCAGGCTGGCGCCGCGCTTGTCACCCGAAAGCTGCACTTCGACCCCGCGCCCCAGGTGGAAGCGGATCGCAAAGGCGATCTTGCCGCGCTTGCCGTTCTTGGCCGAAGGGATGAGGATGTCCTCGCCCGCCAGTTCGGTGCCATCGCCCGACAGGGTGAGGATACGCCGGTGGGTGAGGCCGAAGCGCGCGGCATAGCCATCATGCGCGGCCTCGATCCGGGTCGCCTCGCGCCCGCGCCCTGCGACCATGCGGCGGTCGACTTCGACGGTTTCGACCCCCTTGCCGAGCTGGCCGTGGAGCAGCACCGCGGTGGAATTGGCGTTGTCGAGCACCATGGTCGAGAAGGCGGCCGTGGCGCGCAGGCCTTGCCCGATGCGCGCGGGCACCTGACCGCCCGCCAGTGCCGCGCCGCCGCAATTGACGATGATCCGCTGCGGCCCGTCCGAAAGCTCGAAGGCGAGGGTCGAAGCGCAGCCGACCCGTGCGTGGCGCGAACGCGGCGGCGGGGCGGCATCGAATTGCAGCAGCGTGTCGCCTGACTTGATCCGGTGATAGCCCCAGCTTCCCGCCTGCCCGAGCGGACGGGTGCGCACGCCCGAGGCTTCGATCACGGCGTTCACGCGGTCGGCGGGGATCGCCCCCTGCCCTTGCCAGTTGCCGAGTGCGCCGTCGCCGTGGCGCAGCGCCAGCAGCGGCGGCACCAGCAGCGCGCGCATCACGCCGAGCGCGGGCGGGGGCGTGACTTCGGTCGCGTCGTAACAGGCGATCAGATCGGTCAGCAGCCGGATCGCATCGAGCTGCGCGGCGGGGCAGCGCGACAGCACGCCGCCATCCTCGCCCACCATATCGCCCAGCGCCTTCACGAGGCCCGCCTCGCCATGCAGGCGGCGGGGCTTGCCGTTGGGGAGCAGCAGACCGGCAGCGACGACCCCGGCCCAGCCTGCGACCTGCCCGAAGCCCGCCGGCTCGCGCGCCGCCTTGCGGTCGAGCCATGCGGCGGTCTCGGCAATCGCGGCGAGCAGGCGCGACTTGAGCGTCTTGTCATGCCCGGCGAGCACCAGCGGGGCGTGGACCAGCCATGCCACGAGCCTGAGGCCTGCGAATTCGACGTCCCAAGCCGCGCCCTTGCCGACCTCGCGGTGGGCCTTGAGCCATTGGCTGGTGATGCGTTCGGCCACCGCCGCTCCGTCGCTGCGCGGCGCGCTGGCGGCAAGATCGGCGAGCCAGCTGAAACTGTGCAGCACCCGCTCCACCCCCGGCGCATGGTGCGCGGCAGGCGAGAAATCGAAGCTCGCGATCGGCAGGCGCACGCCGTGGATCAGGAAATGCCCGGCGCGAAGGGCCGTGCCAGCCGCACGATCACCGCGATTGGGGCTTTCGACCGTCGCCAGCACGCGCAGCGGCGGCGGGCGGCGAAACGGCGTGGCAAGCGCATGGCCCGGCACCCCGAGGCGATAGGCCAGCCGGATCAGTGCCTCGCCCGGCCCGGCGTGGACCGCGATCACATCGCTCAGCGCCAGCGCGCGCGAGGGTTCTTCGGCAGGAGCTTCAACCGCAGGTTCAGGGCGGTGGGAAGCACCCGGTTCAGCCGCGCCGGCCAGTGTCAGCACCGGACCATCGGTAATCCGCTCAACCAGCGCATCGGCGCGCCTGCCAGCCGGATTACGCAGCATGGTCGCCATCACCTGCTCCCTTTGAGCGCGGCGATGTTGGCCGCGTAGGCATCCGGCCCGCCCTTGAAGGTGGCAGAGCCGGCCACCAGCACATCGGCGCCGGCTGCGGTGCACAGCTTGGCGGTTTCGGCGTTGACCCCGCCATCGACCTCAAGGTGGATGGCGCGGCCCGTGCGATCGATCATGGTGCGGATGCGCGCGATCTTCTCGAGCTGCGAGGGGATGAAGCTCTGCCCGCCGAAGCCGGGGTTGACGCTCATCACCAGCACGAGATCGACCATGTCCATCAGGTTGTCGAGCACTTCGACCGGCGTGCCGGGGTTGATCACCACGCCGGCCTTCTTGCCCAGCGCCTTGATCGCCTGAAGCGTGCGGTGGATATGCGGCCCGGCTTCGGGGTGAACCGTGATGATGTCCGCGCCCGCGTTGGCGAAGGCTTCGAGATAGGGATCGACCGGCGCAATCATCAGATGCACATCGAAGGGCTTGGCCGTATGCGGGCGCAGCGCCTTGACCACATCGGGGCCAATCGTGATGTTGGGAACGAAATGCCCGTCCATCACATCAATATGGATCCAGTCCGCACCCGCCGCGTCGACCGCGCGCACTTCTTCTCCCAGCCGTGCGAAATCGGCCGAAAGGATCGAAGGAGAAATCAAAGGTGCTGGCATGGCGCGGCGCAGGCCCTTTCCGAGGCTGGTTCCGCCATACGGGAGGCGCGAATCGCGCGACAAGTTCGGTTAACGCCTTTTCCACGGTGGCGATGGGCACCTGAACGGCGGGATGTGCTGGAATTAAGCCGCAATTCAGACGCGGCGCACTATTCAGGCTGCAAGAATGACAGGCCCTGTTGCCGCACGATGATCGGCCCGCCGCCCTCTCTCCGCTATTTCACGAGATATCGATGACCGTTTCTGCCCACCTGTCCCGCTCGCCCGCCCCTTTGCGGACCACCCTGTCCGGCCTTGCGCTGGCCGGATTGATTGCCGCGCCGCTCGCAGCGCAAGGCTACACCTATGGCCGCACCGGGTCCAACGACATGAGCCAGTGCGCGCCCGGCAAGGGCCCCGCCGTGCGGATCGTGGTAAGCGGGATCAAGTCCTCGTCGGGCAACCTGTTCGTGCGCGCTTACCCCGCCAACAGCAGCGATTGGCTCAAGAGCAAGCGCTACGTGATGCGTGTCGATGCGGCTCCGCAGGCGGGCAGCATGACCGTGTGCGTGCCGCTGCCTGCACCGGGTGACTATGCCATCGCGGTGCAGCACGATGCCAATGGCAACCGTCAGACCGACGTTTCGAGCGATGGGGCGGGGATGTCGAACAACCCGGGGATCAAGAAGATCCTCGGCCTCGTGCCGCGCCCGCCTTCGGTCGACAAGGTGCGCTTCACCGCGGGCGAGGGGATCACCCGCATGAGCATTTCGATGCAGTATCTCTGAGCGGGCTCAGCCGCCGCGCTGGCGGCGGCGGTGGCGCCACAGGTCCCACAGCACCTGCGGCGCGGCGAGCAGCGGGAAGCGTTCGCGGAAGGGAGTGACCGCGACGGGCATCCCGGTGTGCCGTTCGATCTTCCACGCGGCATAGCGCGCTGCGCCTTCGAAGGTGGTGCTGGCCTTGACCAGCCGCACCAGATTGAGCGGCTTGCCCATCCGGCGCCGCTTCGCCCACCACTTCAGGATCACGCCGCGCTGCCAGTGCGGCAGATCGGGGGAGAGGCGCTCGCCCTCTTGCCGGGGCGGGATCCCGCCTGCTTCCAGCGCCAGCGGCAAAAGCCCGGCAAAATGCGCGGCGTTGACGCTCAGGATATCATTCTCGCGCCCGCTTTTCTCGACCCGGAATTCGGCCTGGTAGGTCGCGCGGAACAGCGCGCGCCAGTAATCTTCTGCTGTGCCGCTTTCGGGGCCGAGCGCTGCGGCGAGCCGCGCGGCGGTGGTCGCGGCAGCGGCAATGGCGCCCACCACCTCGCCGGTTGCAGCGTCATCGCCGGTCCAGACCAGCGCGCTCGGCTGGACGAAGCGCGCCCAGATGGTGGTGTCGGTGAGTTCCCCGCTCGCCGCGCTGGCAAAGGTCGCCAGCCGCATGGTGGCGACCTTGGCGCGCAGCGTGAGCTCGCCCTGTTCATTGGCATGCGGGCGCTCATGATAGCTCACCGTCGGCCAGATCGCGGCCTCTTCGGTGCCCGGCAACAGGATGTAGAAATCGAGCACACCCTCGAGCGAGCCCGTTCGCAGGTTCGATCCGTAGAACAGCACCGCGCGCGCGCCTGCCGCTTCGGCCAGTGCGGCAGCGAAAGCGGCAACGGCAGGATCGACCGGCACGGCAAGCCGCGCGGCGATACGCTCGCGCAGCGGGTCTGACGCAGCGCTCATGGCGTGACGAAGGCGAGCTCCGGCCCTTGCCCGATCAGGTAGTCACCCGCCGGGAAAGCCTCCCCATCGAGGATGAACTGGTCGTCGATCGAAAGGGTGAAATGGCTGGCGGTGAGCTGGTGGATGCCGCGTTCGCGCAGGCCGCCCCGCAGCTTGCCCAGCAGCACCAGCGGGATCAGTGCCGTGGTGCGGCGCGAGATCTGGTCGACCGCGACCAGCTTCAATCCGTTCTTGAGCGCGCCGAACGGGCGGATGCCCGCTGGCAGACGTTCGAGCGTCGAGGCGAACAGCAATTGCCGCATCTCCGGATCGCCGTGGCCGCTATGCTCCATCGGCACCCCGCTGGCGCCAAGGCCGATCCGCATCCGCGCGCCCTTGCGCCACGGATTGGCGCGGCTTGCGAACAGCGATTGCAGCAGCGCCCACACGCCGGTGACCGCCACGACCATGCTGTCGAACGCGCCGAGCTTGTGCGCACTTTGCCCCGCCTGGGTCGCCTTGGTGAAGGCCCCAGCGCCGAGAATGAAGCCGGCCACGCGGGACATGCCCGCAGCCGAAGCGCCATCTTCGGCGGGCGACACCGCGATCGGGCGACGCCACACGCGGCCACCCTGATCCAGCGCGTCGATCGCGTCCTGCAAGGTCCAGTCGTCGGGGATGCCGAGATCGATGGTCAGCGCGTTGGTCTTGCCCTTGGGCAGCACCGCAATCTCCGGCCAGTCATCACCGAAGATCGCCTGCCCGCAGGTCAGCACGTCGCGCACCGTGCCATCGCCGCCGTTGATCACCAGCAAATCGATGCCCTTGGCGGCGAAATCGGCCAGCGCTTCGGGCAGCTGGGCGCGGGCGCGGGGCTGGGCGATGTGGACGTGCGGAGACAGAGAACAGTCGAAATCGGCCCCGAGATTGCGGTGGCTGCGGGGGTTGTAAATCACCCCGACCGTCGGCGCCTGACCCGCCGCTCGCACCTTGCGCGTCCGGGCGCGCGCAGGCGCTGCCGGGTCAACCCGCGGTATCTGCGCGAACTCGTAGATCGGCGTTGCCATGCTGGTCCTATAGGGACGAGGGTGTAAACTTTCCACCATCTTTACTCTGAACCGTCACATTGACGGGCCGTGAATCGCGGCCAAAACGGGCTTCAGGGCGGTTGCGGGAACGGTGCAAGGGGGCGAGCCATCAAACCCGCCAAGGTTCGCAAGGCCAAGCGGGCGGACGCCCGCGCCCGGCGCTTGAGGGCCAACAACACTGGCGCACCCGACAGGATTCGAACCTGTGACCTCTGCCTTCGGAGGGCAGCACTCTATCCAGCTGAGCTACGGGTGCATGGTGCCATGCGGTGCGCTTCATCATTGCGCGCGGGCGGCCGCTTAGCAAGAGGTGCGGGCTGGCGCCAGACAATTGTTCCCGCCGCGCAGGCCCCGCGCCGAAGGCAGGCTTAACCAATCGGCAAGGAGCCGCGCCTAGGCTTTGCCCTATGGCAACGCTTCCGCCCGAACCGATTCTGTCGCACGGCGATACCGCCGCCGCTATCGGCGCGGGCCCTGCCGCGTTAGCGGCGGCGTGGGAGCAGCTTGAGGGACAGGCCGCGCAGCTCGCGCTGCTCGCCCGGATCGCGCCCGAGCCTTCGCGCGAAGCAAGTGCGATCACGCCGCTGCTCGCTTCGGCGCGCACCTGGCAATGCCAGCTCGCCGCGCAGGGCATTGCCGATATCGCTGCCATGCTCGGCAGTGGGCTCACCGCGCTCGCCACCCTGTCGCGCCGCGAACAGGATACCTCGGCTCCGGCGCTCGCCTTGTGGCGCGAATTCCACGCTGCCCGCACCGCGCTGATCGACGTGCTCAAGGCCGTAGAGCCCGCCTGAGCCACCGCGCCGCGGCTTGACCGCGTTCGCATTCTGTTCCAACCTTGCGCCATGTCCGGTGCCTTGCCATCCGCCCATGATTCGCCGCTGCCGGCCAGTCTGACCGCCGCCGATGTCGCACGCGGCATCGGGCGGCTGTTTGCGCGCAATGACATCTGGTGCCTGGGCGAAGTGCCGATCCGTAACGGCCGCCGCGCCGATCTGATGGGCATCGATGCCCGCGGGCAAGTGGTAATCGTGGAGATCAAGGTCGCGCGCGGCGATCTGCTCGGCGATGCCAAGTGGCCCGACTATCTCGATTTCTGCGACCGTTTCTTCTGGGGCGTGCCGCCCGCGCTCGACCGCGCCCCACTCGAGAGCGAGGCCTACCGGCCCGAGACCTGCGGGGTGATCGTCGCCGATGGCTATGATGCCGAAATCCTGCGCCCGGCGGCGCTGGTCCCGCTGGCGGCGGCGCGGCGCAAGGTCGAGGTCGAGCGGTTGGCGCGGATCGCGATGCGGCGCCACACCGCGCTGATCGATCCGCTCTGCGCGGCGCTGGACATATAGGCCTGTCGCCCACCCGCGAATTGCGGCATATCTTCACGCGATGCTGCCCGCCGATCTGCCCGTTCCGCTTGCGCTGCTGATCGTCAGCCTCGCCGTCACGGTGATTGTCGCACTGCGTTACGTGCTGACCAGCGGGCTGTTCGCTTATGCCACCGCCAAGATGCGCCCCGGGCTCTACGCCGGACGCCGGGCGCAGATCCTGCGCGAGGTGCGCTGGTCGCTGCTCTCGGCCGCGATTTATGGCGCGCCGGCGGGGATCGTGCTGTGGGGCTGGCGGCATCATGGTTGGACGCAGCTGACCGCCGACTGGGCGAGCCTGCCGCTGTGGTATCACCCGCTCTCGGTGCTGATCTACCTCGCGGTGCAGGACACCTGCTTTTACTGGAGCCACCGCTGGATGCACCGGCCCCGCTGGTTCCGGCTGGCCCACGCCGTCCACCATGACAGCCGCCCGCCGACCGCGTGGACCGCGATGAGCTTCCACCCGATCGAGGCGATAACCGGCGCGGTGGTCGTTCCGGTGCTGGTCTTCATCGTCCCGATCCATCTCGCCATGCTCGGCCTCGTGCTGACCATCGCGACGGTGATGGGGGTGACCAATCACATGGGCTGGGAGATGTTTCCGCGCTGGCTTGTTCATTCGCCATTGGGAAACTGGCTGATAACCGCCAGCCATCACGAGCGGCATCACGAGGAATACAGATGCAATTTCGGACTCTATTTCCGGTTCTGGGATCGCGTCTGCGGGACCGACAAGGGCCTGTCGCAGCGGATCGTGGCCGAGGCCGGGCACGCACGCGGGGCGGCCGTATCATGATGGCGCGCACGCTCGCACTTGTGGCTCTCGCCGCGCTGCTGCCGGCCACGCCGGCGCTGGCGGGCGACGTGGTAATTACGGTCACCGACTTGCGCTCGACCAAAGGCGTGGTGCGCGCCTGCATGACCACCCGCGAGGATATCTTCCCCAAGTGCATCAAGGATCCCACCGCCCATCGCACCGTGGTCCCCGCTGCAAAGACGGTCGAGATCCGTTTCACCGGGGTGAAGCCCGGCGATTATGCGGTCGCGCTGCTGCACGACGAGAACGACAACGGCAAGGCCGACCGGGCGATGGGGATGATGCCCAAGGAAGGCTATGGCTTCTCGCACGATGCGCCGGTCAAGATGGCTCCGCCCAAGTTCAAGGATGCGGTGATGAAGCTGGGCGAAGGGGTCAGCCGGATCGCCATCAAGATGCGCTACTTCCTCTAGGCATACCCGCGCAGCCGCCCGACTGCACTTAACCGGATGTTTACCACAACGCGCCACAAAGGCCGGGTAAATGTTCAACCCTGGGGCGGAAAACAGCCATGGACACTCTGCGCGGCACCTTTGATCCCGATACCAACGCGTATCGTGATTGGGACGCATCCGAAGAGGACAATGCTGCACCGGCCAGCCGCCGGGATCTCCCTCCCGAGGCGATCGGGCAGGACGAGCGCCGCATGCAGGTGCGCGCCTACAACCATTGGGCCGGCCTGCTCGGCGAAAAAATGTTCCCCAGCATCGAGGATCTTGAGCCTGCCCACCAGCCCGACTTCGGGCCGTTCAGCGTGCTGCTCGACTTCTCGCTCGGGATCGAGGATCCGGTGGTGCGCTTCCTCGGCGAACGACTGGCCGAGGAATGCGGCGGCAACGGCAGCATTGCACGTCTTTCGGATGTGCCGCCGCGCTCGCTGCTCAGCCGCATCACCGATCACTACATGCAGATCCTCGCCAACCAGGCGCCGATCGGGTTCGAGGCGGAATTCGTCAATCACCACGGCGTGGCGGTGCTCTATCGCGGCATCCTGCTGCCCTATTCGAGCAACGACGAGACGATCGACTTCATTTATGGCGTGATCAACTGGAAGGAAATGGCCGACCAGCTGACCGCAGACGAGCTGCTGCTCGAAATCGATCAGGCGCTTGAACTGGGCGCCGAACTCGAGGTCGAAGAAGAAGTGCCCGCGCTGCGTGCCGCCGATCCGGTGACGGAATGGGCCGATTCCCCGGCGCACGAAGACGAGGACGAGGACCAGGTCCTTTCGCTCGAGGACTTCACCGCCGACGACTATACCCCCGAATTCGGCGACGATTTCGACAATGTCGCGCCGCTCGACGGGCTGGGCGAGGCCGCATCGCATGACGATCTGCCAATGCCCGACTTCGGCCAGTACACGCTCGAAGACCCCGAAGCGGACGAATATGACGAGGACGAAGGCGAGCCGGTCAACCTGCGCTACAATTTCGCTTCGCTCGCCGCCCACATCGACGCGCCCGCCAAGAAGGCGATCGATCTAAGCGCGCTGCCGCCTGTCGCCATCGAACCCGAAGCAACCTTCGAGGACGAGGACGAGGACGAGGCCGTGCACGAGGCCGAACCCGAAGCGGTCGCCGAGATCGAACCGGAAGTCGAAGCCGAAGTCGAAATCGCAGCCGAACCCGAAGTTGCGGCTGAACCCGTCCAGCCGGTCTTTGCCGCTGATGACGAGGACGAATTCGAGCTGGTCGACGATCTGCCGGATGACGCGGGCCTCTACGATTGCCTCGCCTCGGCGCGCGAACTGGCGCGCAATGCCGACAACACCGAAGACCGCAGCCGCAGCGCGCTCTATGCCGCCGTCAGCCGCGCCTACGACTTTGCGCTCGCGGCCGCCGCCGATCCGGAAGGCTATGCCGAACTGATCGCCGACAGCGGCCTGACGATGCAGGAACGCGCGCCGATGACTCCTGTGGTCAAGCTCGTGTTCGGGCATGATTACGACAAGACGCGCCTGACCGAATACGCCGCCGTGCTGACCCACGCGCATCGTCTCAAGCTCAAGCCCGGTGCGCTCGCCGGTTTCCTGGCGGAGACCGAGGGCGGGGTGAAGGCGGTGGTCAAGGCCGAACGCCGCCTGCGCCGCGAGGAACAGGGCAAGCCGGTGGACGATGCCTCCGCCGTGCGCGAGGCTCTGGCCGAACAGCTGCGCGCGCTGGAAGCGATGACGCTTGAGGCGCTCGACGGCGCTGGCCCCGAATTCGCGCTGGTGCTGATCCGCCGCGACGAAATCGGCTGCGCGGAAATCCTTGCCGAACTGCCCGAGGATATCGGCCAGATCGAACGCGCTGCACGCAAGCTGTTTGGCTGATTGCCGGGCTACCTGCGCAACCCAGCTTCAGTTTGAGTTCATGCAGAATCGCGGTAGGAACACCGCGATGCGCGTCCGTTCGTCTCCCTTTGCCTACGCGCTTGCGCTACTGGTAAGCACGCTGATCGCGGTGCAGCCCGTCGCTGCCCAGTCGATCCTGCGCGATGCCGAGACCGAGGAACTGCTGCGCGACATGAGCGCGCCGCTGATCGAGGCGAGCGAGCTGGAACCCGGCAATGTCGAGCTGGTGCTGATCAACGATGGCTCGATCAACGCCTTTGTCGCGGGCGGGCAGGCGATCTACGTCCACACCGGTCTGATCAACGAAGCCGAGACCGCCAATGAAGTGCAGGGCGTGCTCGCACACGAGCTTGGCCACATCACCGCGGGCCACGCGGTGCGCTTCAACGAACGCACCAAGGCGGCCAACGGCATCACGCTTTTGTCGCTGCTGCTCGGCGTCGGCGCGGCGCTGGCCGGCGCGGGCGATGCGGCGATGGGCGCGATCATGGCAGGACAGCAGGCCGCGCTGGGCAGTTTCCTCGCCTTCAACCGCGATCAGGAAGCCGCCACCGATCTGGCCGGTGCGCGCTATCTTGCGGGCGCGGGGATCTCCGGCAAGGGGATGATCAAGTTCTTCGAGCGGCTCCGCAGCAATGAAATCCGCTCGGGCTACAGCCAAGCGGACGATGCCGCCTATGCCCGCACCCACCCTTTGACCGGCGACCGTATCCAGACCCTGCGGGTGCTGCTGGAAGAAGACCGCGCGTGGAATGCCGCGCCCGATCCTGCCTTGCAGGAACGCTTCGTGCGGGTGCGCGCCAAGCTTTACGGCTATCTTGCCGAACCGCAGCGCACGCTCACCGCGTTCCCGCCGAGCGATACCAGCATCCCGGCGCGCTACGCCCGCGCTTATGCCTATCACAAGGAGGCGCGGATCGACATGGCGCTCGCGGAAACCGACGCGCTGCTGGCGGCCGAGCCCGACAATCCGTGGTTCCTTGAGCTGAAGGGGCAGGTGCTGCTCGAATCCGGTCGCCCGAAGGAGGCGCTGGGGCCGTTGCGCCGCGCGACCGAATTGACGCTGGCCCACCCGCTGATTGCCGGGATGCTCGGCCATGCGCTGATCGCCACCGAGGACACGGCCAACTTCGCCGAGGCCGAGAACGTGCTGCGCGCGGCGGTGCAGAAGGACCGCTACAATCCCTTCGCGTGGTATCAGCTGGGCGTCGTCTACGAAGCGCGCGGCGATACCCCGCGCGCGCGACTTGCGAGCGCCGAACAGCAGGTGATGAACCGGCTCTATCCGCAGGCGCTAGCCAATGCGCAGGCCGCCGAGGCGAGCCTGCCCTATGGCTCGCCCGACTGGATCCGCGCGCAGGACGTGATGTTCGAAGCGCGTGCCGAACTGGAACGCCTGCGCGACAAGCGTTAGTTTGCCCCTGATTTTCCTTTAGGTGTTGGAACCCATGACGTCATCGACCCCGTCCTTTTCGCTGCGCCAAGCGCTGCTGACCGCTGCGATCGCGCTGGTGTTCGGATTTGCGGGGGCGGCGCTGTGGTCGCTTTCGGGCCTCGCCGACAGTCGCACTCGCGATTACCTGCTCGGCAATCCCGATCTGTTGCCGCAGATGGTGCAGGCCTACGAGGCGCAGGAAGCCGAAAAGCGGCTTGCGGCGCTCGGGCCGGAAGTCTTCGTTGAATATCCCGGTGCGGTGATGGGCAACCCCAAGGGCACCAGGGTGCTGGTCGAATTCAGCGATTACAACTGCACCTATTGCGCGGCGAGCCTCAAGGATGTCGACCGGTTGGTGGCCGAAGATTCCGATCTCAAGGTCGTGATCCGCGAGATCCCGTTGCAGAATGGCAGCGAGGCGAGCGCACGGATGGCGCTCGCAGCGGCGATGCAGGGCAAGTATCGCGCTTTCCATGATGCCATGTTCCGCACCCGCGACATTGCCGCTGCGGCCGAAGCGGCCGGGCTCGATATGGCGCAGGCGGAGCGCGATGCGGCTTCGCAGGCGGTCTCGATCGAGCTGGCGCGCAACATCGAACTGGCGCGCGAACTGGGCTTTGCCGGCACGCCTTCGTGGGTTACCGGGCGCAAGGCGATGGAAGGCGCGGTCGGCTACGATCAGCTCAAGGCGGCGCTGGCCGGCGGCGATACGGCCGGCTGATGCTGCGCGGCTGGCTGCCGGGGTGCGCGCTGCTGCTGGCCGCCCCGCTCCAGGCGGCGACAACTCCCCCGACTGATACCGGCGCGATGCGCGCGGCGATGGATGCGTTCCAGGTGGCCGACCAGCGCTTGCAGGACGTGGGCTGGCAACTCGCGCGCGGCAATGCCGCCTACTGCTCGCGTGTGGTGCCGTCGATCGGGCTGCAATTGACCGACATGGCGGGTTACGCCGATCCCGCCGCTGCCCGCGCGGCGTTGCAGCTCGAGCGCGATTTTGCGGTAGGGTCGGCTGCGCGCGGTTCGCCTGCGGCATTGTCGGGCGCCTTCACCCCGGGCCGCGAGGTGGTGCGGCTCGAACGGCTTGATCCCAATAGTCTGCCCGCCGAGGGGCGGTCCGATTGGCAGCGGCTGGCGCGCGCGCATCAGCACACCGAGGCGATGCTAACCGAGCACGCAGGGATCACCATCGGGTTTGGCGATGGCACCGAGGCACAGCTCGCCCCGACCGAAGTCTGCGCCACCCGGTTCGAGCTGGTGGGCGATAGCCGCGCCGCGCTGGCCGATGGCGAGCGGGTGGTGATCGGGCAGTTCTTTCCCGCGCTCCGCTACGAAGAGCCGCTCCTCGCCGCGCTGGTGGCGCATGAGCTGGCGCACAACATCCTCGGCCATGCCGCGTGGCTCGATGCCAAGGGGCGCAGCCGCAAGCACGTGCGCCTGACCGAGCGCGAGGCCGACCGGCTGATCCCCTGGCTGCTCGCCAATGCAGGCTATGATCCCGCCGCTGCGGTGGCTTTCATGACCCGCCGGGGCACGGAGCACGATGGCGGCGCCCGCCTGAGCCGCCAGCACGATGGCTGGGACGCGCGCGCCAAGGTTGTCGCCGCCGAAGTGCCGCTGATTGCCGGTCTCCAGGCGCGCGGGGAGCCCGCCGACTGGCCGCGCCTTTTCCGCCGCGAGGCCGCCCTCACGCGATGATCCGTGTCCCGCCCGCGTCGGAATACGCGATTTGCGGTGCGGTTTGCGACGAAATGAGCTAGACCCCCGCGACTATGGCAGTGCTCCAGATCCAGGCGGCGCCGTTCTTCGCGAGCAAGAACCGGGCGTTCTGGAACCTCCAGCTGGCGGGCTGGGGCGGCGCTTTCGTGCTGCGTGCGGTCTCGGCACTGGCGAACCAGCAGCCGCTCGATATCCTCGCGCTGATCCTCGTCACCACGATCACCGGCTTTTCGATCAGCCTGATCCTGTCGGTGATCTACCGCCAGCTGATCCAGCAGACGCCCTTCATCACCTGGGGTGCGACAGCGCTGGTGCTGTTCTTCGCGGTGGTGCTGCACGCCTCGATCGATGCCTGGGTGCAGGGCGTCTATTACGCCGCCAGCCGCGATACGACCTTCGTCCAGCGCGTGATCGGCCTGCTCTATCTGCCGCTGACCCTGCTCGGCGGGTGGAGCGCGCTCTATTACGCGATCAACTTCTTCCTGACGGTGGAACAGCAGGCCGACCGGCTCGAGCGGCTCGAAGCGCAGGCCACGGCCGCGCAGCTCGCCATGCTGCGCTATCAGCTCAATCCGCACTTCCTGTTCAACACGTTGAATTCGATCAGCACGCTGGTGCTGCTCAAACAGACCGAGCCCGCCAACGCGATGCTCACTCGCCTTTCCGGCTTCCTGCGCCACACGCTGATCGCCGAACCCGGCAGCCAGGTCACGCTGGCGCAGGAGATTGAAACCCTCCAGCTCTATCTCGATATCGAACGGATGCGGTTCGAGGAACGCCTGCGCACCCATTTCGAGATCGAGGATGCCGCGCTTCAGGCGCAGCTTCCGGCGATGCTGCTCCAGCCGCTGGTCGAAAACGCGATCAAATATGCCGTCAGTCCGCAGGAAGAAGGCGCGCGCATTGCCATCACCGCGCGTGTGATCGGCGAACGGCTGCGCCTGACGGTCGAGGATACCGGCCCCGGCGTGGACGAGGTGCAGCTTTACCGCACCCGCGATCCCGCGCAGCTGCGCGCGCCGACGACGCCGGGCAAGCCGGTGTCGACCGGCGTCGGCCTGCCGAACATCCGCAATCGCCTGATGCAGGCCTATGGAGAAAACCACCTGTTCGAGACCCGATCGGAAGCCGGGGGCGGCTTTACGGTGATGATCGAGATCCCGTTCATCCGGGCCGATAGTGCCGAACCGCCCCCTGCCGCCGTGCCTTCCGCGGTGACCGGTACGGGCGGCAATGTCGTCCCGCTGACCCCCCCGCAACGAACCATCGGAACCACCGCATGACCATCAGAACCATCCTTGTCGACGACGAGAAGCTCGCGATTCAGGGCCTTCAGCTGCGGCTCCAGCCGTTCGAGGACGTCGAGATCATCGACACCTGCGCCAACGGCCGCGAGGCGATCCGCAAGATCAAGACCGAAAAGCCCGATCTCGTCTTCCTCGATATCCAGATGCCGGGCTTTGACGGCTTTTCGGTGGTCAAGGGTGTGATGGATATCGAACCCCCGCTGTTCGTCTTCGTTACCGCCTATGAAGAACACGCGATCCGCGCGTTCGAGGCCAATGCGGTCAATTACCTGATGAAGCCGGTCGACGAGCAGAAGCTGGCCGACACCATCGAACGCGTGCGCCAGCGTCTTGCCGAGAAGAAATCGGCCGAGGATGCCGGACAATTGCTCGACGTGCTGGCCGAAGTCGCGCCCGACCGCGCGGCGGATTTCGTCGATACGGTCGCGGCCACCACCACCGAAAGCGCCGACCGCTTCGAGAAGCTCATCAACATCAAGGATCGCGGCCAGATCTTCCGCGTCGAAGTCGACACGATCGAGAATATCGAGGCTGCGGGCGATTACATGATCATCTCCACCGGCGACAATTCGCTGGTGCTGCGCGAGACGATGAAGGACCTCGAACGCCGGCTTGATCCGCGCAAGTTCCAGCGCGTCCACCGCAGCACAATAGTCAACCTCGATCTGGTGCGGCAAGTGAAGCCCCACACCAACGGCGAATGCTTCCTGGTGCTGGAAAGCGGTGCCGAGGTGAAGGTGAGCCGCAGCTACCGGGATGTGGTCGCCAGATTTGTGCATTGATGCGTGTGGGGGCGCCTCCGCGCCCCCTTCCTCGGCGCCTGCGGCTCCGAAGTCCCTATCCCCGTTCGTGTCGAGCGTAGTCGAGACACCGCACTTCAGCCTCTCGACTTCGCTCGAGGCGAACGGCTAGGGTGCGGCCATGACCGCTTTCACCCTCCCCGGCTTCGATCTCGAAAAGTTCATCCGCGAAACGCTGGCCGAGGACTTGGGCGAAGGCCTGCCCGGCGGCGGGCGTGATGTTACCTCCGAAAGCGTCATCCCCGCCGATGCGCGCTTTTCCGGCGTGATGGACAGCCGCGATGCGATCGTCGTCGCGGGCCTGCCGCTGGCCGAGGCCTTCTTCCGCCACCTTGATCCCGAATGCGCCATCGAAACCCTCGTGCATGATGGCGACAAGGTGCCTGCGGGCACCGATCTGATGCGGATCGCAGGCAAGGCGCGCGCGCTGCTCACCGCCGAGCGCAGCGCCCTCAACATCGTCCAGCACCTCTCCGGCATCGCCACCATGACGCAGGCGTATGTCATCGCGATGCGGGGGCCGGGCGGCAATCCCGCCTGCACTCTGCTCGACACGCGCAAGACCATTCCGGGCCTCCGCTTCCTCGAGAAATACGCTACCCGCCAAGGGGGCGCGCAGAACCATCGCATGGGGCTGTGGGATGCGGCGATGATCAAGGACAACCACGTCGCGGTCGCCGGAAGTGTCGGCGAAGCGGTGCGCCGTGCGCGCGAGGCCGGGGTGACGCGGATCATCTGCGAGGTCGATAGCCTCGACCAGATCGAACCCGCACTGGCGGCGGGCGCGCATCACCTGCTGCTCGACAATATGGACCCCGCCACGCTGGCCGAGGCGGTGCGGCTGGTCGCAGGCCGCGTGCCGACCGAGGCGAGCGGGGGCGTGAACCTCCAGACCATCGCGGCCAAGGCGGCGAGCGGGGTCGATTACATCTCGGTCGGGCGGCTGACGCAAAGCGCCCCTGCGGCGGATATCGGGCTGGATTTCAAGCCCTTATGATCGCGCTATCACGGCGGCGTCCGCTCAGTATCAACATCTTTGCGGCAGCGTTTCTAGCGGCTGCGCTGCTTGCCTTCCTGAGAGCGATGCTGAACCTCCCCGAACAGCAGTTCTACCTTCAGCAGCTCATCCCCGCTGTAACGTGGTCGCGCGATACGACGATCATATGGCAGAGCGCATGGCTCTCCATTGCGCTCATTCCGATTGCGATGGTGTGGGTTGCCGCCATCCGCTTTGCACGCTGGATGGTCACCCTGATGGCTCTGCCCAAGGCGCTGGGGCTGGTGCAGGTGGCGATTACCAACATCGCCACGTTCACGGTGCTCGATCCCTTGGTGACCTCTTCGGCGCTGCTGAGCCTCTTCGCCGTGGCGACGCTGTTCACCCCTGCCAGCCACCGCTGGTTCCGCGACAAGGGAGGGGACGATCCTGCGGTGTTCGAATAGCCTTGTCGCCGTGCTCGCGCTGGCGCTGCCGTCGCTGGCCAACGCGCAGGCCTATCAGTGCCGTGCGCCGCAGGTGACGAGCGTTCCGCGCATCACCCCCGATGGCCCCGCGCGCGCCTTGCCGGTGACGGGCTATACTCTCGCGCTGAGCTGGAGCCCGGAGTTCTGCAAGCCGCGTGCAGGCGAGCGCGCCCATGCGGTGCAATGTTCGGGGGCGAACGGGCATTTCGGGCTCGTGGTCCACGGGCTGTGGCCCGAAAGCGGGCAGAGTTGGCCGCAATGGTGCGCTGCCAGTGTGGCGCTCACCCCCGCCGAGGTGCGCGGGGCGATGTGCATGATGCCTTCCGAACGGCTGGTAGCGCGCCAATGGGCCAAGCATGGGAGCTGCATGGTCGATCGCCCGGCCAAGTATCTCAAGGTTACCCGCATCCTCTATCGCGGCCTGCGCTGGCCCGATTACGACCGCATCAGCCGCGAAGAGGGGCTGACCGCAGGCCGCATCCGTGCCGCCTTCGCCGATGCCAACCCCGGCTGGCCCGAGAACGCCATTGGGGTGAAGCTCTCCAAACGCGGATGGCTCGAGGAAATCCGTCTATGCTACGCCAAGACCTTCCGTCCGACGCGCTGTTCGGCGTCACGCTGGGGCGCGAAGGATGCGGCGGCAGCGAAGATCTGGCGGGGACTCTAAGGGCGTCCAGACCCCCCTTAGACCCCCTCTAGACCCCCCTTAGGTCCGCAAAGCGTGGATGTTCCACGTGGAACATTGGCCGTCTGGTGGCTCTAGCGCGGAATGTCGCGCCGTTCGTAGACCGGCTGGCCACCCGCACGCATATGGGCATCGACAAAGGTCGCGGTCTTGGCCGCGATGGACTGGCCGTCCACCGTCAGCACGAAGAAGCCGCTCCCGTTAAAATCGTGCTCGCCGCCGATGATCGAATAGAGCGTGAAGGGCACGCCCACGGCCTGTGCGCGGTTGGTCAGCTCGGTCGCGCGCAGATAGGGCACGGTGCTGTCGGCGGTGCCGTGCATGACGAACAGCGGCGGCTCGCCCGCCTCCAGGTCCGCCACGCGGAAATGCCCGCCCCAATAGTCTACGGCGACCCGCACCGGAGGGCGGGGAATGGCATATTCATCAAGTGAATAGGCGACGTGCATCACTGTGAAGGCACCCGCCGATCCGCCCCAGACGCCAAACCTCTGGGGGTCGATGCAATAGGCCCCGGCATTGTCGACCGCCCAGCGCAGCGCCTTGGTTGCATCCTCGACCGCTGCGGTGAAGGCGGTCACGCGCGCGGAGGGCTCGGTGGTGTTGAGCAGCTGGAAGTCGCGTTCGAACTGCGCGAATTCGCTGCTGATCACCGGGTTGTCGCCCTGGAGCCGATAGGAGATCGAGAGAAGATTGATCCCCCGCGCCGCCAGTTCCTGCGCGATCGCTTCGACATTCCCGCCCTTGCGGGTCCCGCCGACAAATCCTCCGCCGTGCACGTAGACAACCGTCGGGCGCGGGGCATCGCAGGAGGCTTGCGGGCGATAGATGTCGACAAACAGCGGGATCGAACCGGCCTGAGTGATGCCCGTGCCATAACGGATGTCGGGCGTGCGGACGAAGCTTGTCGGGCTGGGAGTGGGTGAGGGTGTGGGCGTCGGAGAGGGAGAAGGTGTCGGCGTGCCACCCACCGGCGGCGGCCCGGAACTATCCTCCCCGCCGCAGCCTGCGAGCAGGATCATCAGGGCCATGCCGGTGCTGAATGCCAGTTTGTTTGCCATACGCTTCCCTAGTGGCCGCCGGGTCATGTGCGCGGCCGCTGAAACGTCAACGTCGCTCGCGGAAAAACCCTTTGAGCAAATCGGCGGCCTCGGCCTCGCCCATGCCGGTATAGACTTCGGGGCGGTGCAGGCACTGGGGCTGATCGAACACCCGCGACCCATGCTCGACCGCGCCGCCCTTGGGATCGCTCGCCGCGTAATAGAGCCGGGCGATGCGGGCATGGGCGATGGCGCCGGCGCACATCGCGCAGGGCTCCAGCGTTACCCATAGCTCGCAGTCGGTGAGGCGCTCGTCACCCAGCACCTTGGCGGCGGCGCGAATCGCCATGATCTCGGCATGGGCGGTGGGATCGTGATCGGTGCGCGGGGAATTGTGCGCCTCGGCAATGATCTGTCCGTCCTTGACGATCACCGCGCCAATCGGCACTTCGCCCGCATCGGCAGCGGCCCGCGCGGCGGCCAACGCGCGTTGCATCGGCAAAGGAAGCGGCCAGGTGGTCATCCGCTTGGGGCTAGCGGGGGCGGCGCCCCCACGCAACGGGGCGCGCAACTTGCTTGACGATTCGGCATCGCCCCGTTATGCGCGCCGCTTTCCCGGATTAGACCCGAACTTTACGAGAAGAGACACACCATGTCGCGCATCTGCGAACTGACCGGCAAGGGCCGCCAGGTCGGCCACAATGTGAGCCACGCCAACAACAAGACCAAGCGCGTGTTCCTGCCCAACCTGCAGAACGTCACGCTGATGAGCGAAAAGCTCGAGCGCAGCTTCAAGTTCCGCGTGTCGACCCATGGTCTGCGCTCGGTCGAGCACAACGGCGGTCTCGACAACTGGCTGCTCAAGACCAGCGACGAAAAGCTCTCGGCCAACGCGCAGAAGGTGAAGCGCGAGCTGATCAAGGCTCAGGCCGCGGCCTAAGCCACGCCGCTCCTTACCGGAGCAGGCTATTCGATCAGGCGTCCGGTTTTCCGGGCGCCTTTTCGTTTGTGCGGGAGGCCTGACCCGCCCAGTCAAACCGCACTAGCAGGCTGCGCTGGAACATCGACAGGTTGTCGTCGGCGATCAGCCACACAGTGCCGCGCCGCGGGTTGGCGGGTGCGGGGATGAAGGTGATCCCTTCGAAGTTTTCAGCCAGGAGCGACCCCGGCAGGTGCTGGATGATGCGCGCCTGCCACGGCATGTCGCGCCGGATCGTCGCCGGATCGGCGATGGCGATGGCGGCGGTGAAGCGCGCGGGGATGAAATACTCGACATGCCGCAGCAGGATCAGCAGCCGCCCATCGGGTAGCTGGGTCGCATCAACCGGATCGAAGCCGTCGAGCCCCTCGAGCGCAAGACCCATCGGTTCGCCGCCCTCCACCGGATCATGCGCGAACAGCAGCGCCGGGTGATAGACCGGATCGTCGCCGACCTCGCCTTCCGCGATGACAAGGAAGCGCCCGTCACGCAGCCGGACCATGGTCTCCGGGCCGCTGTTGTCGTCCCAATCCTTCATCGCCGGTGGTTCGACGCTTCGGCGGGTGCCGTCCGGGGCGAATCGTTCGATCAGGTTGTGATTCTCGTATCCGGCCCACAGCGTGCCGCTGGCCGGATCGCGCGCGAGGGATTCGAGATCAAGCAGTTCGCGCCGCCCGCTATAGCGGCGCCCAATGAAGCGGAAGCCGCCCGGGACGACACGCGGATCACCGTGCGAAATGTCGATATCCAGCCGGAACGCGCGGTCACTGGCGCTGATCAGGCGTGCCTGTCCATCGGCCACCAGCGCGGAGAAGCCGCCAACCCAGCCATGCTGGCTGCGGATCTGCCACGCCCCTGTCAGCCGCAGCGGGCCGGGTGGCGGCGTGCCGATGGGGATCGGGGCGATGGTGATGGTGGCCGGATCGCTTCTGAGGCCGGTGTCGGTGCGCACCAGCGTTCCCGGAGCAAGGCCCAGCGTCACTGCCAGTGCCAGGGCAAGGCGCGCGGCCCTTCTCATGCCGCCTCCCCGCGGGTGTCAGGCAGGATCGAGGTTGAGCAAACGCCGCGTAGCGATCTCGCACGAGGCATAGGCCTCCTGCCGCTCGGCGCTCCAGTAGTGCAGTTCCGCGAGCGCAATCGCTTCGCCCGAGACTGCGCAATAGACGTGGGTGCCCGGGCGCAGGACGCGGAAGCTGGAGGGGCCGTAGTAGAGCTTGGCGGCCTTGTCGGAAGAAGACATCAACATAGGCCTCCTGATAGCACCGAGCGGCTAACCGAACAAATCATCTTGGCGCGGCGGGTTTGAAGGACGCGGCTTGGGGGCAGGGCGTGGCGGCGGCGGAGTGCCGTCCGCAGGCACGGCATCGAGCGTCCCGTCGCGGAATTGCAGCGTGAGCGCCGTCTCGCCCGCCGCTTCGGCGCGGGTGGTGAGCGCGCGGCCCTGGGCATCGCGGACGATGGCATAGCCGCGCTCCAGCGGCTTTTCGGGGTGGAGCTGGCTCATCACCCGGCTCAGCGCGGCGAGCCGGTCGGCCCCCTGCCGCAGGGGGCGTTCGATCAGTGCAGGGTTGAGCCGCGCACGCTCGAGTCGCCGTCCCGCCTCGGTGGCAGAGCGGGTCAGGAGGCTGGGCGAAAGCCGCGCCGCCACCCCGGCAAGCCGCTCGCGCCCGCGGCCTGACCGGTCGCCCAGGGCGCGGCGAAGACGTTCGCCGAGATCGTCCAATCGCTGGGCCTGGGGTTGCAGCAGGTTTTCCGGACGCGGAAGCAGCCGCGCGCGTGCCGCAAGCCGTTCGCGCCCCAGCTCGACCGGGCGATAGACAGCGCGCCGCTGGCGCGAGGCAAGGTCTGACAGGGTGAAGGCGAGATCGGCGCGCACCGGAACGGCCATTTCGGCGGCCGCTGTCGGCGTCGGCGCGCGGCGGTCGGCAGCGAAATCGGCAAGCGTGGTGTCGGTTTCGTGCCCGACCGCGCTGATCACGGGGATCGAGCATTCGGCAATGGCGCGGACCACGACTTCCTCGTTGAAGCTCCAAAGGTCTTCAATGGAGCCGCCTCCGCGCGCGACGATTACCAGATCGGGGCGCGGAATGGGGCCGCCGGGCGCGAGCGCGGAGAAGCCGCGCACCGCTGCCGCCACCTGCTCGGCGGCGCCCTGCCCCTGCACCAGCACCGGCCAGACGAGGACGTGCGAGGGGAAGCGGTCGGCCAGACGGTGGAGGATGTCGCGGATCACCGCGCCGGTGGGCGAAGTCACCACCCCGATCACTTGCGGCAGAAACGGCAGGCGGCGCTTGCGCTCGGGCGCGAACAGGCCCTCGGCGGCCAGCCGCGCGCGGGTCTTCTCCAGCAGCGCCAGCAGCGCGCCCTCGCCCGCCAGTTCCAGACTGTCGATCACGATCTGGTACTTCGATCGGCCCGGATAGGTGGTGAGCTTGCCGGTGGCGATCACCTCCAGCCCGTCTTCGGCGCGGAAGTTCATGCGCGCGGCATTGCCCTTCCACATCACCCCGTCGATCACCGCGCCTTCATCCTTCAGCGCGCAGTAGAAATGGCCCGAAGCCGCCCGCTTCACTCCCGAAAGCTCGCCGCGCAGCCGCACAAAACCGAAGCGGTCCTCGACCGTACGCTTGAGCAGCGCGGATATCTCGCTGATCGTAAGCGGCTCGGCGTTGTCCCCGCTGCGCGAGCGCGCTACCAGCCCGGCATTGTCAAGACCACTTGGGTCATCACTTGTCGGCGGAGGCGCCATGAATATCCTGCTTCTGGGTTCGGGAGGCCGCGAACATGCGCTGAGCTGGAAGCTGGCGCAATCCCCCGCCTGCACCCACCTCTACGCTGCCCCCGGAAATCCCGGCATCGCGGAGGAAGCCGAGATCGTCGCGCTCGACGTGACCGATCACGGCGCGGTAATCGCGTTCTGTGCCGACAAGGCCATCGACCTCGTCGTGGTCGGCCCGGAGGCACCGCTGGTCGATGGCCTGTCGGACAGCCTCAGGGCGGCGGGCGTGCCGGTGTTCGGCCCCTCGCAGGCCGCCGCGCAGCTGGAAGGCTCCAAGGGCTTCACCAAGGACCTGTGCGCCCGCGCGGGTATTCCGACCGCCGGCTACGTGCGCACCGCGTCGCTGGAAGAGGCCCGCGCCGCCCTCGCCCGCTTCAGCGCTCCTTACGTGCTCAAGGCCGATGGTCTGGCAGCAGGCAAGGGCGTGGTGATCGCCGAAACGCTCGCCGATGCCGAGGAGGCGCTCGCCGATATGTTCGGTGGCGGCTTCGGGGCAGCGGGCGCGCAGGTGGTGATCGAGGAATTCATGCAGGGCGAGGAAGCGAGCTTCTTCGCGCTCACCGATGGCACCGCGATCGTCCCCTTCGGCTCCGCGCAGGACCACAAGCGCGTCGGCGATGGCGACACCGGCCCCAACACCGGCGGCATGGGCGCCTATTCCCCCGCCCCGGTGCTGACGCCCGAATTGCAAGCCCGCGTCATGGCCGAGATCATCGAACCGACCGTGCGGACGATGCGCGAGGAGGGGACCCCCTATTCGGGCGTGCTGTTCGCGGGTCTGATGCTGACCGCCGAAGGGCCGAAGCTGATCGAATACAACGCCCGCTTCGGCGATCCCGAATGCCAGGTGCTGATGATGCGGTTGGAAAGCGATCTGGTAAGCATCATGCTCCCCTGCGCAAAAGGGACGCTCGCCGGAACCGAGGTGGAACTGCGCAACCAGACTGCGCTCACCGTGGTGATGGCCGCCAAGGGTTATCCCGGCACACCCGAGAAGGGCGGCGCGATTGATCTGGGCGATGCCGAAGCTGGCGGCGCCAAGGTGTTCCACGCCGGAACCGCGCTCAAGGACGGCGCGCTGGTGGCGAATGGCGGGCGGGTGCTCAACGTCACTGCCATCGGAGCAAATGCCACCGAAGCACAGGCCCGCGCCTATGCTGCCGTCGACGCGATCGACTTCTCGACAGGCTTCTGCCGCCGCGATATCGGCTGGCGCGAAGTGGCGCGCGAAGCTTCGACGTAACGGCTGCTTTGCAACATCCTCGGAAAAAGCCGAGGTTCAGCTAGCGGTCCCATTGCCGACCTTGCGGAACGTTTGCGCGCCCTCCCGCAATTGGCATACTGAGGATGCCAATGAATGATATCTATCTGATCCGCCACGGTGAAACGGAATGGAACGCTCAGGGTCGCTTCCAGGGAAAGCTGGATTCTCCCCTTACCGAAACCGGCGTTAAGCAAGCCGAGGCTATCGGTAGACGCCTCGCTGGGTTGGGCCTTCAATTCGATGCATTCATTGTTAGCCCCCTCGGCAGAACACGCCAGACAGCAACGATCGTTGCAGGGTTAGCGCATCTTCCTGCCGCTCAATGGGATGATCGTCTCGCTGAAGTGTCTTTGGGAACGTGGGATGGTTTGACCCACTTCGACATCGACGCCCAATGGCCCGGGTTGCTCGATGGCTCCACACCGTTCGATTGGTTTTTCAAGTCGCCTGACGGGGAGAGCTATGACGCCGTTTTCCAGAGAGCAAAATGCTGGCTGGAAGAACGGCGGGGTGTGACGGTCGCCGTGTCTCACGGGCTGTTTAGCCGGGTCATCAGGGGTGCATATAGCGGGCTTTCCAAGACAGAAGCATTGAGCCTGCCGGTACCTCAGGACGTTATCTGGAAGCTCTCCAGCGGCAAGATTGAGCCCGTTTACATCGGTTGAGCATAGGACGCATCATTCTGGTGCCAGGCTCGAAGCCGCCCGGTCGCCCGCAGCGGAAGCGAAGCTGAACCGCCGGGGGCGGATCACCCGACCTTCAGATCGCATGAGCGAGGATTTCGCGCGCCGGATGGCGTGCGGAACACAAAGACCCCCCCAACCCCAACAAAATTGACGATACGCCCCGCCCCCTCGCTGGGCTATCCCCTCGCGTCTGCACGAATTAGCCGGGGAGAGGCGCTATGGATCTGGGACTCAAGGGCAAGAAGGTCATCATGAACGGCGGGGCGCATGGCCTTGGCCTGCAGTCGCTGAAGCTGTTCGCTGCCGAAGGCGCTGACGTCGCTTTCTTCAGCCGCAAGGAAGACAAGATCGCCGCCGCCGTCGCGGAAATCGACGCGGCCGGGCCGGGCAAGGTCTTTGCCGAAGTGTTCGACATGGCGAGCGGCACGGAAGCCTATCAGGCGTGGCTCGAGAAGGCCGTGAAGGAACTCGGCGGCTGCGACATCTTCGTCCACACCGCCAGCGCCTCGGGCACCGGCGGGGCGGGCGACTGGCAGGCCTGCCTCGACATGGATTTGAAGGGCGCGGCCTATGCGGTCGAAACGCTCACGCCCTATCTTGAAGCCTCGGGCACCGGATCGATCGTGATGCTGTCCTCGACCGCCGCGCTCGAAACCTTCATCGCGCCCAACCCCTTCAACGCGATCAAGGCGGCGCTGATCACCTATGCCTCGCAGCTCAGCCAGGCCTATGCCGCCAAGGGTATCCGCGTGAACACCGTGTCGCCCGGCGCGATCTACTACAAGGGCGGCAACTGGGAGATCATCGAGGAGCACATGAGGCCGCTGTTCGATGCGACACTCGCCAAGATGCCGATGGGCCGCTTCGGCGAGCCGGTGGAAGTGGCCAAGGCGATCGTCTTCGTGGCGAGCCCCGCGGTGCCCTATATGACCGGCGCGAACATCGTCGTCGACGGCGGGTTCACCCAGCGCGTCCAGTTCTAAGCTTTACCCCACACAGGAAGGGCCACTCTCCATGGCGCAAATCGACCGCGACAAGCTGCTCGACATCTATACCCGCACGATGAAGGTGAACCGCACTGACGAGAAGTTCCGCGAGCTGCTGATGGGCGGCAAGGTGGCGGTGATGTATTACTGCGTGCGCGGGCAGGAGCTGGTCTCGGCGGCGGCGATGGCGGCGCTGGAGAAGGACGATTACGTCGTCTGCACCTATCGCGGGCAGGGCGAACAGACCGCCAAGGGCATCCCGATGGAAAAGTGGTGGGGCGAATGCCTCGGCAAGGCGACCGGCACCTGCAAGGGCAAGGGCGGCACCATGCACATCACCGATCCCGAGACGGGCATCATGGTGACGACCGGTGTGGTGGGCTCTGGCCTGCCGATCGCCAACGGCCTTGCGATGGCGAGCCAGAACAATGGCGATGGCCGCGTGACGCTGGTGAGCTTCGGTGATGGCGCGGCCAACATCGGCGGCTTCCACGAAGCGATGAACATGGCCCAGCTCTACAAGCTGCCGGTCGTCTTCCTGTGCCAGAACAACCGCTATGGCGAGCACACGGCTTACGCCGACCACACCGACAGCCCGAATATCGCGTCGCGTGCGGCGGGTTACGGGATGCCGGGGGTGACGGTTGACGGAAACGACGTCCACCAGGTCTATCCCGCGGTGAAGGAAGCGGTCGACCGCGCCCGCCGCGGCGAAGGCCCGACGCTGGTTGAGGCCATGTGCTACCGTATGATGGGCCACTTCTTCGGTTCGGACTTCAGCTACATGCCGCCCGAACACATCGCCGAAATGAAGGCGGAAGACCCGCTGCCCAAGCTGCGCAAGGTGATGCTGGAGCACCAGTTCACCGAGGAAGAACTCGACGCGATCGTCGCCGACATCGACGCGCAGATCAACGCGGCGGTCGAACACGCGCTGGCCGCGCCGCTGCCGGATACCGACGAAATCTACAAGGACGTGCTGGAGGAGACCGCCTGATGGCCCAGATCACCATGACCCAGGCGCTGAACCTCGCAATCGACGAGGCGATGGCCGAAGATCCGGGCGTGTTCTGCCTCGGCGAAGACGTATCCGCCAAGCAGGGCGGCGGGGTGTTCAAGGTCACCTCGGGCCTGACCGAGAAATATGGCGAACACCGCATCCGCGCGACGCCGATTTCCGAAACCGCGATCATCGGTGCCGCTGTCGGTGCCGCTCTCGCCGGCCAGCGTCCGATTGCCGAGATCATGCTGATGAACTTCGTCGGCGTGTGCATGGACCAGATCGTCAACCACGCGGCCAAGCTGCGCTTCATGTCGGGCGGGCAGACCCCGTGCCCGATGGTGATCCGCACCACCACCGGCGTGGGCGTCGGCTTCGGCGGGCAGCACTCGGATATGCTGGAGGCGTGGTTCGCTCATGTCGCGGGTATCCACGTGGTGACGCCGAGCAATCCGGCCGATGCGCGCGGGCTGATGCGCGCCTCGATCGACGCCAATGACCCGGTGATCTTCATCGAGAACATCCTGTGCTACGGCCTCAAGGCGGAGGATCCGGGCCCGGGTTACCGCGTGCCGCTCGGCAAGGCGGCGATCGCGCGCGAAGGCACCGATATCTCGATCATCACCTATGGCCGCACCGTGCTCGATGCGCTCAGCGTTGCCGATGACCTCGCCAAGGAGGGCATTTCGGTGGAGGTCGTCGATCTGCGCACCATCGCGCCCTATGACGAGGCAACCGTGCTGGCATCGGTCCGCAAGACCGGCCGCGCGCTGACCCTGCACGAAGCCGTGCGCCCCTTCGGCACCGGCGCTGAAATCGCTGCCAACATTCAGGAAAAGTGCTGGGATACGCTGAAAGGCCCCGTCCGCCGCGTTGGCGGCACCTTCTCCGCCGTGCCCTTCGCCAGCCACCTCGAACAGGCGTGGATCCCGAACAAGGGCCAGATCATCGAACAGATCAAAGCAAGTATGGGCAAGCTCTAAATGGCATCGGAAATCCGTATCCCCAAGCTCGGCATGAGCGCGGTTGAAATGACCCTCGTCGAATGGATGTTCGGCGATGGCGAGCGCGTCGAGAAGGGCGACATCATCTACACCGTCGAAACCGACAAGAGCACCACCGAGATCGAGGCGCAGGCCAGCGGGATCATCCACCCGACGGGCGAGGAAGGCGCGGTCTACAAGGTCGGCGATCTGATCGGGACCATTGAGGAGTAATGCCCTCAAGTAGCGAAGCGGTAGAGCGACAATGACCTCCTCAAGTAGCGAAGCGGTAGGGCAACAAGGACTCAGCCCTCGTGAAATGCTGGCGAGGGTCTATGCCACCGCTGGCACCCGCGACTGGGATGCGGTCGAGGCACTGATCCACCCCGATTTCGTGCTCTACGAGGCCAACTCGCTCCCCTTCGCGGGCGAATGGCGGGGCAAGGATGCGCTGCAACGCTGTGCGGCCGCGATGTACGGAACCTGGGCCGACACCAAGCTCGAAATGCTCGATTGCACCGGGGGCGACACCTGGGCGGTCATGGTGATCCGCCTCACCATGCACCCCAAGGACGGCTCTGCGCCCTTCACCCAGACCATCTGCGAGGCAGGATGCTTCGAGGACGGACTGCTGCGCGAGCTGCGCATCCACTATTTCGACGCGGCGGAGGTCGCGGCGCGCGCCTGAACAGGAGCCATTTTCCGTGAGCATCACCAAAGTCTGCGTCCTTGGCGCACCCGCCGATCAGGGCCAGCCGCTGGTGGCAGAACTGCTCGCCCACGGCTTCGCCGTCACCGCAGGGGTGCGCCGCGCCGATGCGATGGCGGGCACGCCATTTCCCGATCTGCCGACCGTGTTTGCCGACATCACCGATGCCGATGCGATGGCGAACGCTTTCGCAGGGCAAGATGCCGCCGCTTTCCATCTGCCGTTCGAATTCGACCGCGCCAGGGCCGCGCATTTCGGCCAGCAGATTGCCGCCGGGGCGAAGCGCGCAGGACTGAAGAAGATCATCTTCAACACCGCCTGCTTTGTCGCGGATCACGATCTCGACCTGTCCGCGCATGATGGCCGCCGCGATATCGAACGCGCGCTAGAGGAAACCGGCATCCCTTGCGTGTTCATCGAACCGACGGTGTTCATGGACAACCAGTACCGCATGTGGAACCGCCCGCTGATCATGCGCGAGGGCATCTTCGCCTATCCGGCCAAGCCCGACCTGCTGATCAACTGGGTGTGCCTTGAAGACGTGGCGCAGGCGATGCGCCGCGCGCTCCAGACCGATGCCGCCGACGGAATGCACGTGCCGCTCGGCGGGCCGGAGGCGCTGGTGGGCGATCAGGTCGCCGCCAATCTCTCCGAGGCAATCGGCCGCCCGGTGCGCTTCCAGAGCCTCGCGCCGGAGGAATTTGCCGCCCGCATGAGCGAGATGGTGACCGGATCGCGCGAGGTGACGCCGCTCAGCATCTATGACGGGATGGCGAAGTTCTATTCCTTCTACAACACGCAGCCCACCTCGCCGCTGGTGGTCGATCCCAAGGCCGCGCATGACCTGCTCGGCATGGAGCCAACCCGCCATCTCGACTGGGCGAAATCGAAGGACTGGCGCGCGGGCCTGCCCGCCTAACGGGGTGTCGTGAACGGCGTGATCGAAGGATCGCCGGGGCGGTTCTTGGTCGCCTCCACCGTTTCGGCATACATCGCGCGGATGATCGGCAGATCGGGATAGACCTCGGTCATGTAGCCCAGCAACGGCCGGGTATCGACGTAGCAGATCCGGTGTCCGGCAAAGCCGAACTCGCTCACCACCGGATAGCCCTCAGCCACCAGATGATCGCGCACGCCTGCGTAATCGGCGGCGAAGGTCGCGCAGTGGTGCAGCACCGGCTGGCCATCGTCCCGCAGCATCTCGTGGAAGGCGCTGGGGGCATCGGAGACCACCTCGATCACCTCGACATTGATCTCGCCCGTCTGGACGAACACGCCGCGGATGCGGATCGGATCGGCGGGTTGGCCGCGATAGACATGGTCCGCCAGCACACCCTCGGTCCCGCCGAGGAACGGCCCCCAGCCATAGGCGCGATTGAGAGCAGCGCAGCCGGCTTCGAGGTCCGGCACAAGGAACGCCATCTGGACGAGCGTGACCGGCAGGGTGCTCACACTCGGGCGTCCAGCCATGCGCGGCTGGTGCGGGCGCATTCGCGGGCGCGTTCGATCAGATCGGGGAAATTGTCACGCAGGGCGGCGGAGCGTTCTTCGACCGCCATTGGCAGATGATCGGGCAGGGCATCGACCATCGCGCCCAAAGCCAGCCCGCCTTGGCCGAGCGCCATGCGCCGGTTGATCGCATCGTCGATGATCGCATCGAAGCTGGCGAGGTCCGGCGGATCGGCGGGTGCATCGCAGGGCTGGCAATAGCTGAGCCATTCGCGCGGGATCGCCGCCAGATCCTTCGCGGTCCCGCCCGAGCGCGACCAGTGGAGCGTGTCGACCAGCAGCGCCTTGGCCTCGCCCTCGACATTCTCGAGGATCGAACGGGCCATGTGGATCGTCTTCACCTCGGTGAAGATCCCGAATTCGAGATTTACCCTGACCCCGGTGCCCTTTGCTGCATCGACCATCGCCTGGAACTTGGCGGTGGTGGCGGCCATGTCGGGATCGCTGGAGACGCACAGCAGGTTCCGCGCGCCCAGTTCGGCGGCGATGTCGACGAGCTCGGTCAGCCACGGATCGGGCGCGCCGGGCATGATCCATGCGACTTCGCAATCGAGCAATTCGACCCCGGCATCGCGCGCTTGGCTGCGGATCGCGCGGGTGGTGGCGGGCGTCCAGGTATCGCGCTCGCACCACATCCCGCCAAAGTCGAAATCGGATGCGGCGGCGGCTTCGATCAGCTGCGAAGGCGTGGCCTCGGGCATGATCCCGGCAGCGAGCGAGATCAGCCGTCTGGTCACAGTGTTTGCCCGTCGTCGAGCACGAAGTCCGCGCCGGTGACGAACTCCGCCGCGTCAGAGCACAGGAACAGGATCATCGCGTCCAGCCCCTCTTCGCCCATCAGCCGCCGCTTGGGGAAACGCGCGATCTGCTTCTTGCCGGGTTCGGTATCGAACCATTCGTCGTTGATCGCGGTGCGGATGTAGCCGGGGGAGACAGTGTTGACGTTGATGCCGCTGCGCGCCCATTCGCGCGCCAGCGTGCGCCCCGCCTGCACAACGCCCGCCTTGGAAGCGGCATAGGCGACGAGGCCAGGGGAGGGTTCGAAGGCGGTGATCGAGGCGATCAGCACGATCCGCCCCTTGGTGACCCCGTGCGCCATCATCCGCTTCGCACCTTCGCGCGCGGTCAGGATCGCGCCCTTGAGATTGATCGCGAGCGTCTGTTCGATCTCCTCCTCGGAGATGGTGGTCGCCATGCCAGCGCCATCGACTCCGGCATTGGCGATCACCGTATCGATCGGCCCGAACGCGGCTTCGGCAGCATCGAAGCCGGCGATAATGTCGGCCTCGCGCGCGACGTCCATTTGCACCGGACAGGCATTCGCGCCGATCCGGTCGGCGAGCGCTTCCAGCCGGTCAACCCGCCGCGCGCCAAGCGCCACCTGCGCTCCGCTCGCCGCGAGAATCCGCCCGAAACGTGTGCCGAGGCCGGAGGACGCGCCGGTGATGAGCGCCTTGCGCCCCGTCAGTTCGAAGGAAAAGCCCATGGCTGTCACTTGGCCGCGGGCAGCTCTCCGTCAATATACTTCCTCAGCGTCGTCTGGAAGTGACGCACGCGGCTGTCCTGATAGTGGCCAAGCTCCATCAGGCCTTCCTTCATGCTCTTCATCCCCTCCTGCACATAGGGCAGGTTTGCCATGTCCTGATCGAACACGTTGGCAAGCTGCGGGCCCATGATGTCGTTGGCCCAGGCGAAGGGCTCGTCATCGGGGATATAGGTCATTGCCACCGCGCGCGGGCGTTCCTGACCCTTGGGGGTGGGGAACAGCAGGCGGATTTCCATGATGCACCAGTCAGGCGTGTCGCCGGGCAGCCAGCGGTACACCAGCGTCGGCAGGAACCCGATCCACGGGGCGAAATTGGGGAAGATGTTGTAGGTGAAGTTGTCGAGGATCTCGGTGTCCGACGCATCCGAATAGTCGTAGCCATAGTTCTCGGCAAAGCCCTTGCGGCCCGCATCGGCGAGCAGCTTGCGTGCGCCCAGCGGATCATCGGCATCGTAATCGTCACCCGGCCCGTCGCTGGCGTTGAAGCGGCGGTTGGTGCGCGCGTCCTGCCCGCCGGAGAACTCGTTCATCTTCTCCAGCACGTAGTCCGAATTCTTGCCCTTCATGTGCGGGCTGAGCACGCCCGACGGGGTGATCGCGCGGTTGAAGTGATCGCCGATCAGATCGTAGCGGGTGTTGGCATCGCCAAGGAAGGCGAGCAGCTGCGGGTGGGTGGTGATCGAGTGCCAGGCCTCCATGAAGGCTTCGGCGGTGGCCTTCCAGTTGGCCGGGATCTTCTTCTGCACCCACATGCCGGTGTAGCGGTTTTCGAAGTCGTAGCGCTCGTAATGCGAAGCCGCCGGGCCGAGCCACGTCTTGAAATCAGGCAGGCTGTGGTTTTCGGTCAGCATGACGAAGCCCTGCCACAGCTCCACCCGGGCTTCGGGCAGATCCATGTTCTTGCCGTCGAGATGCTTGAAGTCCCACGCGCAGGGAATTTCCTTGAGGCTTCCGTCATTGCGCCAGGTGAAGCCGTGGAACGGGCAGCGCAGCTGCACTGAAGGGCCGCTTTCGGTGCGCAGCTTGCGACCGCGGTGGAGACAGGCGTTGTAGAACGCGCGCACGCTGCCGTCCTTCTGGCGGATCAGCAGGAAGCTCTTTCCGGCGATGTCGAACACCACCGAATCGCCCGGATCGGGCATTTCATCCTCGCGCGCGGCAAACAGCCACACGTTGGGCCACATCTTTTCCCGCTCCAGGCGGGCGAATTCCTCGGAGATATAGGGTGCGACCGGCAGCGGATCGTCACCCATTTCGATGGTGGTTTCCTCGAACAGGTAATCCGGCGGACGGCGGGTGTCGCCGTTGAGCATGTCGGTATAGCTGATCCCCGGGCAGCGGTCGGCGCGGGCAATATCCTTGATCTCGTTCATCGGCCTGAAGCGTCCTTTTCGAAGGGTAACCTTCGTCCCTCATCCTCGCACTTTGTGCAGTGTCTCGCACGGAGAATATCACACAGCTTCCGACTAGGGGCACACTATCGGATTGGAGAGGAACATGGCGCTAGGCGGAAAAATCGCGGCATTGGGCGATATCATGCAGCTGGCTTTCGTGCCGGAGGATTTCGACGCGGCAGTGAAGCACTGGACCGAGGTGATGGGGGTGGGGCCGTTCTTCATCATCGAGGGCATCCACCTCGACGGGATGAAGTATCGCGGCCAACCCACCGACGCGGTGTTCGATCTGGCGCTGGCCTATTGGGGTGATTTGCAGATCGAGCTGATCCGCCCGCGGGACAATCACCCCTCGGTCTACACCGGAGAGTATGGCGCGACCGGCAACGGGCTGCACCACGTGTGCATCCTCGTCGACGATATCGCCCATGCTCGGGCGGTGTGCGAGGCGGAAGGTGCCGAGATCATGATCGAAGGCACCTTCGGCACCAGCCAGGCGATCTATGTCGATGCGGGCGGCGGTCCGGGGACGCTGGTGGAAATTCTCCAGCAGGCCAAGGACGGGCCGGATCTGTTCGGGATGATCAAGGCCGCCGGGATCGGCTGGGACGGCAGCGAGCCGCTTCGCCGCTTTTGATTTCCGCACGCCCCTCCGGGCGCGCGATCCTCGCTAGACGCGCAGCAAAGCTGCGCCCGCTGCGGGCGGGCAGTCGCCCTTGCGACGCCTTCGGCGTCGAGCCTGAGCTGCGAAGCGACGATACGCCTTATCGGTCGCGCAGCGACCGCGAGCGCACGCGCGCGAGCCGCAGGTGCCCCGTAGCGAAGCGGAGGGAAAAGCACCGAGGACGGGGGCGCGGAGGCGCCCCCGCAATCAATCAGACGCCCCCAGGTAACCCAGCTGCCCGGCCTTGAAGATCGTCTGGGCACGGTTCACCGAGTCGAGCTTTTCGCCCGCGCGGTGGATGTGGTAGCGGATCGTGGCGTGTGACCGGTTGAGGATCATGCTGATCTCCTTGTCGGTCTTGCCGATCGCCGCCCAGCGCAGGCATTCAACCTCGCGCTTCGACAGCACGCAGTCCGAAGGGATGCGCCGCTTGGTGCGGTGGGCCTGGACGTAGCCTGCGACAAAGCAGCGGGTGAGCATCGCGAACAGCGCGCCATGTTCGGCGAACTCGGCCGAGAGATCCTCCTTGTTGCGATCCATCGAGATGAAGCTCGAGGCGGAGATCTGGCCGAACGGCAGATGTGTCGGGATCACGATCGCGGCCTTGCAAAGCGCGCGCTTTTCGAAATCGTTGAGGTCGATTTCAGCAAGGTAGTGGTTGCGCCAGCGGGTGTTGAAGCCGTGGCGGTTCACCCAGAACGGCTCGCTTTCGTAGCGGCAGGCGCGCGGCAGGGGCGAGTGCAGCGCGAGGCGATGGTCCTCCCACCAGCGCGCGCCATCATCCAGCCAGCGGAAGACATCGGCGTTGAGGATTGTGCCATCGGCATCGACCATCGGTTCCTTCGACGAGATGTCGTCGCACACCGCGATCTGCATTCCGCGCTCCTGCGCGATTCGCGCCAGGTTCACCGCGGCATCATGGATGTCTTCGGGACAGGTGATCGTCACCGAATCGAGAAGTTGTTCCAGCGATTCACGGCCTTGCGGCGTCCGCAGCTCGACAACATTATGGGCCATTTTCAGCCTCGCTCCTCTCCATTGTTCTCCCGCAAGGGGAGACTAACGCAATTTTCCGGAATGTCCTCATCATTTACGTAGGGGAAGCGCGCTCGCACCGAGGCTAGCGAAAGTGACAAAGGAGATTGGTGCGAATGGCCTTTGAGGGTGCGAATTTTGGGGTGGTGCTCAAGGCGTTGGCGGCGGCTGTCCCGGCGGACCGGCCGGCGCTGGTGCACGGCGAGCGGGTGGTCAATTGGGGCGCGTTTGACGCGCTGACCGACCGCATTGCCGCAGGCCTTGCCGCGCGCGGGCTCAAGCCCGGCGACATTGCCGGACAGATGCTCCGCAACACGCCCGATTACCTGCTCGCCTATTTCGGCTGCATCAAGGCGGGTGTGGTGCCGGTCAATGTGAACTACCACTACAAGACCCGCGAGCTGGCGGACATCTTCACCCGCTTTGGCCTCAAGGCGCTGTTCACCGAGAGCGATTTTGCCGAAACCGCGCGCGAGGCGATGCCCGCCGGCACGCTGACGATCGATGTCGGCGCGGGCGAATGGGCGGCGCTGTGCGACAGCGATCTGCCCGACGGCTTCGCCATCCATGATGACCCGCACGCGCTGTTCCTCACTGCCACCGGCGGCACCACGGGGATGCCCAAGGCGGTGATGTGGCCGATGAACGAGGCGTGGGGGGCCTTCAGCATCGGCGTGTGGCAGCGCGGGCCGGGCAATCCGCCCCTCGTCACCACCTCGATCGAGGAACAGGTGGCGCAGGCCGCCGCGATCGGTCCGGATCATCCGGCGAGCAATTCGCCGATGCTGCTCCTCAGCCCGCTGATGCACGGCGCGGGGCAGTTCACCGCGGTGATCCACCTCCTGAAAGGCGGCACGCTGGCGCTGTTGCCGGGGCCGAAGTTCGATGCCGATCTGGCGCTGGATGAAGTGAAGCGCATCGGCGCGCGGGGGGTCTTCATTGTCGGGGACGCCTTTGCCCTGCCGCTAGCCGACCGGCTTGATGCGCGGGACGACGCGGCCGTGGTGCTGGCTTCCTTGAGGAGCATTACCTCCTCGGGTGCGGTGTTCTCGGCGAACCTCAAGGCGCGGCTTATCGCGCATCACCCTTCGATGATGATCATCGACGCGCTTGGCTCCTCGGAAAGCTCGGGCACCGGGATCGTCATCACCACGGCGGCGGGCAGCAGCGGCGGGGGCAAGTTCCAGCCGCTTCCGGGACGCGAGACCAAGCTATTCGACGAGAATCACGAGGAAATTCTCCCCGGCAGCGACGGTGTCGGTATTGTCGCACGCACCGGGCCGCTGCCCCTGGGCTACCTCGGCGAGGACGCGAAGAACGCGGCCACATTCCCCACCATCGGCGGCAAGCGCTGGCTGATGACGGGCGACCGCGCGCGCTGGGCTTCCGACGGGACGCTCGAGTTCATCGGGCGCGACAACATGTGCATCAACACCGGCGGCGAGAAAGTCTTCCCCGAGGAGGTCGAGGCCGTTCTCCTCGATCACCCGGCGGTGAAGGACGTGCGGGTGGTGAGCCTGCCCGATCCGCGCTTCGGGCGGAAGGTGGTGGCGGTGGTGCAGCCGGAGGGCACGGTCGACGCCGCCGCGCTCGATTCCCATGCCCGCGCAGGGCTGGCCGGCTACAAGATCCCGCGGCTTTACGTGCTGACCGACCAGTCGCTCCGGCTCAACAACGGCAAGCCCGACTACAAGACCGCCCAAGCCCTGGCCGACGCCGCCGAGGGGTGAGCAACGGGCAATGTTCCACGTGGAACATCTGGGCAAAGCGGGTCTAGCGAGGGTCTAGCAGGGGTCTGGGCGCGGCTGGCTGATGGTTGGCGGGGCGATGAATGCCCTCAACTCGAGGCAATCCCGGCCGCGTCCGCCGGGGTTTCGATCGGCTGGTCGCGTTCCACACGTTCGGAATAGCGATCCACCAACAGCTCTGCATGAGGACGCAGCAGCACAGTGAAGCGCACCAGCTCTTCCATCACATCGACGATGCGATCGTAATAGCTCGACGGCTTCATCCGCCCGGCCTCGTCGAATTCCATATAGGCCTTGGCGACCGAGGACTGGTTCGGGATGGTGAACATCCGCATCCACCGTCCGAGGATGCGCAGGGTGTTGACGGTGTTGAAGCTCTGCGAACCGGCGTTGACCTGCATCACCGCCAGCGTACGGCCCTGCGTCGGACGCAGGCCTTTATAGGCGAGCGGCAGGTGATCGATCTGCGCCTTCATGATGCCGGTAATCGTGCCGTGGCGTTCCGGGCTGCACCACACCTGCGCTTCGGACCACAGCGAATGCTCGCGCAGTTCGTGGACCGCCGGGTGATCATCGCCCGCATATTGATCGGGCAGCGGGAGATCGGATGGATCGAAGATGCGCGTCTCGCAGCCGAAGAATTGCAGCAGCCGCGCCGCCTCCTCCACCGCAAGGCGCGAGAAGGAGCGTTCGCGCAGCGAGCCATAGAGCAACAATACACGCGGCGGGGGATCAATCGGGCCGAGGCCGAATGCCGGGCGGGCATGGACATATTCGGGCTTCAGCGCGGGCAAGTGAGCCGGATCGTGAAGCGCACGCAGACGCTGGTAGTCGCTCATCATGCCGCCCCTTCCATTGCGCCGATGTTCGCCAGTGCGCCGCCCAAGGCCGAGGCATCGAGCGTTGCCCGGTCAAGCGCAAGGAAGGACTTCACCCGCATTTCGAGCAGGCGCCACGTCTCTTCGAAGGCGGCGTCCACCTCGGCATCGCTGCCAGTCATGTCGGCGGGGTCAGGCAGACCCCAGTGCGCCTTTAAGGGGCTGCCGAGAAACACCGGGCAGGCCTCGCCCGCAGCATTCCCGCACACGGTGATCGCCAGATCGATCGACGGGGCACCGGACGCGGTGAATTCGTCCCAGCTTTTCGAACGGAAGGCCGACGTGTCGATCCCGCGTCGGGCGAGCAGCCGCAGCGCGCCCGGATGCGGCACACCCTTGGGCTTGCTGCCAGCACTAAAGGCCCGCACCCGGCCCTCCCCCAGATGATTGAACAAGGCCTCGCCCAGTATCGAGCGGGCGGAATTGCCGGTGCACAGCACCAGCACGGTAAAGGGTGTGTCGGACATCGGGGGCCTCAGGTCAGGGGCTCGCAGGCAAGCCCCGCCATCAGGTCGGAGCACATTTCGGGAATGCCCTGGCAGCAATCCTGCATCAGGAAGGTCAGCAACCGGCGCATGCCCGGGAAGTCGGCGCGGTAGTGGATCAGGCGGCTCTCGCGCTCGGACTGTACCAGCCCAGCCCGTTCCAGCGTGGCGAGGTGGTGCGACATGGTGGACGGTGGCACGCCGCAATACTCGGCGATTGCGCCCGCGATCATCCCGTCGGGGCCGACCTTGACCAGCGTCCGGAACACGGCAAGCCGCGTCTCGTGAGCGAGCGCTCCCAGCGCATCGACCGCCCAGACCTGGGTGTTGAAATCATCCATTCCAGCAACCTTTCGACATTCATCGAAATATACTGGATTGCGGCAGGATCAAGCCATAATTCGAGAAACGTCGAAATTTCGGGTCCGCGCCGTTTCGGGGCAAGCTCCTTGCAAGGGCGAACGGACGGGTTCGGCCGCCAAGCAGGCCGCCGACAACCCGCTCACCCCACCGCGCGGTCGGCCTTGTCCTTTTCGTTCGTGCCCTTAATCATGGCGCGCATCGCGTCCCATTCGGCATCGCCCAGCGCGTGGAGCATCGGGTAGAAGGTGCCGCCATTGGCCTGGAAACCTGCGCCGTCGATCGCAATGGTCTGGCCGTTCACGTATTCGGCGCCCTTGCCCATCAGGAACACCGCGAGGTTGGCGAGTTCGTGCATCTCGCCCGCGCGGCCCATCGGGTTCAGATCGTTCTTCGAATTGCCGCCCTGCCCGCCGGGGGAGAGGCGCGCGCTCATGCCCTTGGTCGGGAACAGGCCCGGCGCGATGGCATTGAAGCGCAGGCCATAGCGGCCCCACTCGGTCGCAAGGCTCTGGGTCATGGCGTTGATCGCGGTCTTGGACATGGCGCTAGGCACCACGAAGGCGCTGCCCGACCACACCCATGTGGTCAGGATCGAGAGGAAGCTCGCGCGCTTCTTCTCGGCGATCAGGCGCTTGCCGATGTCGAGCGTGACGTAGAAGGTGCCGCGCATCACGATGTCGGCAATCGCGTTGAAGCCATTGACCGAAAGGTCTTCGGTGCGGCTGATGAAGTTGCCGGCCGCGTTGTTGACCACGCCGGTCAGCGCGCCGCCATCGGCCCAGATGCTATCCACCATCGCGTGGATCGCGTCCGCGTCGCGGATGTCGCAGGCGAGCCCCACGATCTTGCCGCCGTGCAGGGCCGCCAGCTCGGCGGCGGTTTCATCGAGCTTGTTCTGCCGCCGCCCGCAGATGTAGACGGTCGCGCCCAGCTTGAGGAAGGCTTCGGCCATCTCGCGTCCGAGGCCGGTGCCGCCCCCGGTGACAAGGATCCGCTCGCCCGCCATCAGGCCATCGCGGAACATCAGCTTTGAAACGTCCATTGTTCTGGTTTTCCAGTGAGAGGGCCGGCGGGATCAGAGCCCCAGCACGGTCTTGGCGATGATGTTCTTCTGCACCTCGTCCGAGCCGCCGAAGATCGTCGAGGCGCGGTTGTTGAGATATTTGCCCATCGCGGTCTGGGCGTATTCGCTGCCAACCGGTTCGGGTGCCTCGTTGCCGTAGAGCGGGCGTTCGAGCGGCAGTTGCAGCGCATCCGGGCCAAGCAGTTCCAGCCGCAGCGTATCGACCTTCTGGCCGAGGTTCGAACCCAGCAGCTTGACCAGCGAGGTCTGCGGCCCGGGCGCGCGGCCCTTGGCGAGTTCGGCGAGGATGCGCAGCTCGGTCACTTCCAGCGCTTCGGCCTCCAGCCTGACGCGGGCGAGCCGGTCGCGGAAGCGCGCGTCATGCGCGATCGCGCCGTTGACGCCCGAAGGCTGGGTCTGAGCGAGGTTTTCCAGCCGGTCGATCGACTGGAGCAGGCGCGGGGCATAGCACGATCCGCCGCGCTCGTTTTCGAGCAGGAACTTGGCGATGCTCCACCCGGCGCCTTCTGCGCCGATGCGGTTCTCGACCGGGGTGCGGGCATCGGTGAAGAACACCGCGTTGACCTCGTGATCGCCCGACATCGAATGGATCGGGGTCACCGACACGCCGGGCTGATCCATCGGCACCAGCAGGAAGCTGATCCCCGCCTGCTTCTTCACCGTCGCATCGGTGCGGACGAGTGCGAAGATCCAGTCGGCGTGGTGGGCGTGGGTGGTCCAGATCTTGGAGCCGTTGATGACATATTCGTCGCCCTCAAGCCGCGCGGCGGTCTTCAGGCTGGCAAGGTCGGAACCGCTGCCCGGCTCGGAATAGCCCTGGCACCAGTAATCATCGCCCGAGAGGATGCCCGGCAGGAAGCGCGCCTTCTGTTCGGGCGTGCCGAATTCGCAGATCACCGGGCCGACAAGGCGCAGGCCGAGGATCGCGAGCGCAGGGGCGCCGGCGAGCGCGCATTCCTTTTCGAAGATGAACTTCTGGGTCGGGGTCCAGCCGGTGCCGCCGTCTTCCTTGGGCCAGTGCGGAGCGACCCAGCCCTGCTTGAAGAGAATGCGGTGCCATTCCATCCCGATATCGGGTTCGACGAACACCCCCGGCGTGCGGCGCGCGCCATCGCGCAGCCGATCGGGCAGGTTGTCCTTGAGAAACGCGTGCACCTCTTCGCGGAAGGCGATGTCCTCTGGGGAGAAGTCCAAGTCCATGTCAGTCGGATCCCGTTCGGCCTATTCAATCGATTGCGTCAGTCCCCGTCTCTCATGGCCCAGCGGATGGTGCGCCGCAGAAGGTCATAATAGACATCGTAATTCCACGCGCACATTTCCTTGTGCGGGTAGAAATCGGCCATGCCGGGCAGGTCGTAATGCCCGCGGCAGTGGCCCAGTGCGTTGTATACGATCTGACCGGCGCCAATATCCCTCGTATAAACGATAGGCACGGTGGTCTTGGGCCACTGGCTCTGGGTGAAGCCGGTCGCCTCGCCTTCGAAAGTGGTCTGCATCAGCGTTTCGATCGGCGCGGTGGTCTTGGAGAGGTAGAGCTCGTCCACCACCTCGAAATCCTCGATGCCCTTGGTCAGTTCGTGATCCTTGTTGACCACCTCGACCGGGAACTTGTCGATCGGCGGGTGGGCAACGAACTGCGTGCCGAGCATTTCCATCACGTCGGGGCGATCATTCGGCGCATCGACCAGGCCTTCGGCGGTGAAGACGAGGATCGAGTTGGTCCCGTGGAGCGCCATCCACTTGCCGCCCTTTTCCATCCACGCCTTCAACTGCGCCGCCTGTTCCTTGGTCGGCATCAGATCGCAGGTGTAGGTGATGAGGAAGCGGCACGCATCGAGCCGCTCCAGCCCCGAATAATCCGCCGCCACGGTGGTGCGGATGTGCGGGTGCTCGGCCAGCAGCTTGAGGATCTCGAGCCGCGGGTAATCGATATCGTGATACTTGCCCGCAGCGATGAAATGCGCGTCGATCCGGGTGGCGGGTTGTTCTGCCATATCAGCTCCTGATGCTGCCGCCGCCATCGACGGTGAAATCGCAGCCGGTGGTAAAGCTCGCTTCGTCGCTGGCGAGGAACACCACCGCGCGGGCGACTTCCTCGGGCTCGCCGATGCGGTTCATCGGGTGGGTGGCGGCGAAATTGGTCTCGATGTTCTCCGGCGTGTCGGCGCCCGAGAACTTGTAGCGGTTGTACATCGGCGTGCGGATCGCGCCGGGGTGGACCATGTTGGCGCGGATCGGCAGGCCGCGTTCGGCCAGATCGAGCGCCACCGATTGGGTGAGGCCCCTGAGGCCGGTCTTCGATGCGGAATAGGCCGCCACGAAGGATGCCGGGCGCAGCGCGATCATCGAGCCGATGTTGACGATGGCGCAGGGCTCGCCGCTCGCCTCCATCGCCGGGATCGCCGCGCGCATCCCGTAGAACGGGCCGTGGAGGTTGATGTCGATGGTGCGTTCCCACACGTCGAGCGCGCCGTCGGGCACATTGCCGGGTTCGGATATCCCGGCGATGTTGCACAGCACGGTGAGCTTCCCGAACGTCCCGCGCGTGGCGGAAACGGCGGCTTCCCACTGGTGGAGGTCACGCACGTCGAGCTGGCAGGCCGCCGCGCGTTCGCCAAGTTCGGCGGCGAGTTCCTGCGCCTTTTCGAGCTGGATATCACCCAGCATCACGCTGCCGCCCTCGGCCACGATCAGCCGTGCGACCGCCGCCCCGATCCCTTCCGCGCCGCCCGAAATCAGCGCGACCTTGCCCTGCATCCGCCCCTTGCCTTCAGTCACCGCTATTCGCGCTCCAGAATGGCGACGCCCGAAAGGCCGGGCGCGCCGTATACGTGGGAGTAGCCGAACCTCGGCTTGCCCGGCACTTGCCGCTCGCCCGCGCGCTGGCGCAGCTGCTGGACGTTTTCATAGACCTGCCTCAGGCCCGAAGCGCCGATCGGCTCCCCGCAGGCAAGGCAGCCGCCGTCGGTGTTCACCGGCAGCTTGCCGCCGTTGATCTCGGTCCAGCCATTGGCGAGCCATTCTTCCTGATCGCCATCCTTGCAGAAGCCGTTTTCGGCCATGTGCATGATTTCCGCGCCGCTTTCGGTGTCTTGCAGCTGGGCGACGGAGATATCCTCCGGCCCGATCCCCGCCTTCTCGAACGCCGCCTTGCTGGCGAGGACGGTGGGCTTGCCGCCTTCCTCGATGCTGATGCCGGCCTGGAACACCTCGAAGGAGTTGGGCGGGCGGGTCTTCACCGCCACTGCGCGGATCTTCACCCCGTCCGCGCCGAGTTCCTTCATCTTCTTTTCCGAAGCGAGGATCAGCGCCACCGCGCCTTCTGCCGGCGAGCAGAACATGTACTTGGTCAGCGGATCGTTGATCATCGGCGCGTTCATGATCGTCTCGAGATCGACCGGGCTGCGCCGCCATGCGTGGGGCGTGATTGTGCCGTTGCGGAACGCCTTTTCGGCCACGCGGCCCAGCGTCTCGCGGCTGATGCCGTGGAGCTGCATGTAGCGCTGGATCTTGAGCGCGAAGAACTGCGTGGTCAGCATCATGCCGGTCTGGCCGTACCATTCGGGCAGGCCATAGTCCGAAGGCTTGGCGTTGAAGGCGCCGCGCGGGTGCTTGTCGAAGCCGACCGCCAGCGCGAGATCATACATGCCGCTCGCAATCGCCTGCTGCGAGGCGGCGAGTGCGCTGCCGCCGGTGGCGCAGCCATTGGCGACGTTGGTGAACGGGAGCGAGGTCAGTCCCAGCTCGTTGACCATGATATCGGCATTGCCCGCCGCCGCGCTGCCGCCATAGGCGCATTCGATATCGGGCCATTCGAGCCCCGCATCGGCCAGCGCCTCGCGCACGGCATAGACGCCCTGTTCGCGGCCCGAACGGCTGTCGGTGCGGCCGAAGGGATGGATCCCCGCGCCGATGATATAGACATTCTCGCTCATGCGGCCTGACTTTCAGCTTGTGCGGCGGGACGGAAGGCGAAGGTGTCGAACCGCGCGTTGAACGGCACGATGCAGAATTCGAGCTCCATGCCGAGGTGGAGGTCTTCCAGCCGCGCATCGACGATGCGGCTTTCGACGATCACCTCGCCGGGCAGCTCCACGTAACCGAGCAGATAGGGCTGGAAATCGGGCGGCCCTTCGCCGGGGCCGGAACCGGGGCCTTCATAGGGCTCCTTGGGCAGGAAGCCCTGCGAGGTCCACGACCACAGCTTGCCCCGGCGCGAGAGCTTGTAGGGCTCCACGCCTTCCGCCGCATCGCCTGTCGGCATCGGAAAGACGATCTGCCCCGAAGGCAGGCGTCCGCCCATCAGGTGCGGCTGCGCCCCGTCACTCCACAGGTTCGGGTCGATCTTTTCGCCCATTGTCAGTCCCCTCCAGCCCGCGCATCATGCCGCGAGCGCATACTCCGCGAGCACGGTATCAACGTCGCCGAACAGGCGGGCGAGCAGCATGACGCGCTTCATCGCGTGGCCGATGGCAAGCTCGTCGGTGATACCCATGCCGCCGTGCATCTGCACCGCCTCGCGGGCGATGGCATCGATGTTCTCGCCGATGAAAGCCTTGGCCCCGGCGGCGGCGCGCTGCCATGTGGCGGCATCACCCCGGTCGGTCAGTGCGGCGCGATAGAGCATCGAGCGCGCCTGCTCTTCCCTCGCGTAAGCGTCGACCAGTCGGTGCTGGAGCGCCTGGAAAGTGCCGATCGCCACCCCGAACTGCTCGCGCTCCTTCACATACTGGAGCGTATCGTCGAGCAGGCGCTGGCCGAGGCCGACCATTTCGGCGGCGGCATAAAGGCGGACATCGGCGACGATCCCGTCCAGCGCGGCGGCATCGAGCGTGAGCTTGGTTGCAGCCGGCGTGCGGGTTAGCTTGATCTCGCCCGCGATGCTGCCATCGGCGAGGCGATAGGCGCGCACTTCGAGGCCCGGCGCATCCTTGGGTACGAGGAAGCAGGCGGTTTCCCCGCCAAGATCGGCGGTAACGATGAACAGGTCCGCCATCAGCGCGCCCATCACCATCGTCTTTTCGCCGGTGAGGGTGAAGCCGCCGCCCGCGTCTTCCGCCTTCATGCCCTTGGCCTTGAGGCTGTAGCGCTGGCCGCGTTCGGTCCAGGCGAGGGTAGCGATAGTGGTGCCGGACAGCACGCCTTCGAGCGCCTCGGCAGCGCCGCCGCGTTCGAGCAGCAGGGCAGGCAGGATGCCGTGTTCGACCAGCGGATCGGGGGCATTGGCCTTGCCGATCGCTTCGGCGACCAGTGCCAGATCGACTGCCGAGCCGCCCATGCCGCCCGCATCCTCGCCCGCAGCGAGCGCGATCAGGCCCATCTCCGCCAGCTCCTGCCAGCGCGCACGGTCATAGCCGGTGGCCGACAGGCGCAGGCGGCGGCGTGCCTCCACATCGATCGGCGCGGCGAAGCGCTCGACCGAGGAGACGAACATCTGCTGTTCTTCGGACAGGTCGAAATTCATCGGCTCAACCCTTCCGCGTGAAGGTGATCGGCAGATGGGTCACGCCGCGCAGCAGGATGTTGGGCAGGATGCGGATTTCGTTCTCGTCCGCGACCGCGAAGTTATCGAGCCGTTCGAGCAGCTCGTCGAAGGCGACCAGCATTTCCTTGCGGCTGAGCATGTTGCCCACGCACATATGCGGGCCCTTGCCGAAGCTGAGGTGGGTGCGGGCGTTGGCGCGTTCGATGTCGAACTTGTCGGGATCGGGGAACTTGGCCGGATCGCGGTTGGCCGCGGCATAGCGCAGCTGCACCACCGCGCCGTTGGGGATTTTCATGCCGCCGAGTTCGGTGTCGGCCTTGACGATGCGCCACATCCCCGCGGTCGGCGTTTCGTAGCGCAGCGCTTCCTCGACCAGGTTCATGATGACCTTGGGATCGCGCCCGCCGGCGGCGGCCTTGGCCTTGGCCATCTGGTCAGGATTGCGGATCAGCTGGAGCAGCCCGCCCGCCAGCGTCGATGTGGTGGTCTCGTTCCCCGCGACCATGAACTGCTGCATCAGCGACATGATTTCGGGATCGCTGAGCGGGGTTTCGCCTTCGACCCGCGCTTCGACCAGATCGGTCAGCAGATCATTGCCGCCGTTGGCGCGGCGGTCATCGATCAGGCCCTTCATGTAGTGCTGGAATTCGACGAGGCTGCGCGCGCATTCCTTCTTGCGTTCGAAATCGACCATCTGGCTGAAGCGGTCGACCGCCGCGTCCGACCAGCGCTTCACGCGCTTGGGATCATCGTCGAGCCCGATCTGCCCGGCGATCATGGCGACGGGCAGCGGCACGCCGAATTCCTCGACGAATTCGCATTCGCCCCGATCGGCGAAGGCTTCGATCAGGTCGATCGACTTCTGCCGCATGTCGGCCTCGATCGCGTTGACGCGCGGGGCCGAGAAGGCGAGGTTCACCAGCTTGCGGTTGCGGGTGTGGACCGGGTGATCGGCGGTCAGCAGCGTGGGCAGATCGGGCCAGCCTTCGGCGAGGATCGCCTGGATTTCCTCATCCGCCTCGCGCCCCATCAGCGCGGTGAAATCGTTCGAGAAGATTTCCGGCTTGGATGCCGCCTCGCTGCACAGGTCATACGAATAGACGACCCAGGTGTTCATCCCTTCGAGATGTTCGATAGCGATCCCCGCCTCGTGCACTGCGCGGTAGTAATCGAACGGATCGATCAGCGTTTCGGGGGCAAAGACATTGCCTTCGGGCTTGTTCATGTGAGGCGGCTCCGGCACCGGGAAAATTATGGTGCAAGCCTAGCCAAACCCTCGCCTCCGATGCGATGCACGTTTATGTTAGGGTTGCGCGTTCCGCATCACGCGCCGGCAAATTCGCGCTGGAATTCAAGCATATCGAAATAGTCGCGCCACCCGGTGATGAGGCCGTTTTCGTCGAGATCGAAGGTGCCCATCACGCGGATCGCGGCGCGGCGGCCATCCTTGAAGTTGAACGCATCGGTGCGCTCGGTCAGCACGGTGTTGCCGTTGGCGGCGATGGCGTGAGTCTGCCAGTCGCACGAAGCGATGTTGGAGAGGAAGCCTTCGACCATTGCGCGCATCGCGGCGGTGCCGACGACCGGCTCCATCGGAATGTTGTGATAGACGATCCCTTCCGCGCACAGGCTCAGCATGGCGTCGATATCGCAGGCGTTCCAGTGGCCGATGAAGGCTTCGACGGTTTGCTGGGGGGTCATGCTGTTCCTCCTGAAGTGTAATCGAGCGCCTGCCGCAGCATCTGGCGCACGTGCGGGTTGGCGTAGGTTGCCGGGCCATCGCCGAATTGCAGATAGACGAGCGGAGCGGGGCAGGTGCGGCTTTCCCACGCGACGCAGTTGCTCCCCGGCGGATGGTTCCAGCCTTCGTTACTGAACATCGCGCCCGCCACGGCCTGCGCGGCGGAATAGAAATTGTCGCGGGTAAAGGCGAAGCCCTCGGCGCGGACGAGCGGGGTGAAGGCGGCCTCGTCGATGGGGCAGAGGTATAGCTCGTCGGTAACGGGGAAGCTTTCGGGCAGCCCGCGCGTCACCGGGTGATCGGCCACGATCTGAGCATCATAGGTGATATCGTGGCGATAACCGGAATCCGGGCCGTGATCGCCGGGCTGGTAGTGGAATATCCCGCCCAGCCATTGGTGCCATTCGGGCCAGAGCGCCCACCCGGCCAGCGCATGGTGCATCGTTACTGCGCCCTTTCCGGCTGCGAACCGCGCCGAGATGGCTTCGCGCAAGGCGGGCGAGGGCGGGCGCATCGTCACCGTGCCATCGGCGAAGGTGTAGCCCGCCATGTCGTAGAATAGCAGGCCGTCGGCCGCAGCAATTGCGCCCACGGCATCGGCCTCTCCGCCCTCGGGATGGATCAGGTGCGTGATCTTCCAGTCGCCCAAGGCACTGAGCAGCTCGCCGAACGGCCCGGCCTCGTAAGGGTGGCCGCCCGACAAGACCAGCAAGGAGCGCATCAGGCGATCTTGAGGATCATCTTGCCGTCATTCGTCCCCGCGAACAGCCGCATGAAGCTGTCGAAGGCGTTCTCCAGCCCTTCGTCGATATGCTCGTCGATGGTGAGTTTGCCCTGCGCGGCCCACACGCCCATCTGCTGCGCGCCCTCGGCGAAGCGGGGGACGTAATCGGCGACCAGCAGGCCGCGGATGTGGGCGCGCTTCACGATCAGCTGCCACAGGTTGCGGATGCCCCGCGGCTCGGTGTTGTATTCACTGATCAGCCCGCACAGCCCCACGCGCGAATGCAGGTTCAAGTTCATCAGCCCCGCATCGAGGATGATCCCGCCAACGTTCTCGAAGATTACATCGACCCCGTCGGGGCAGGCCTCGGCAATCGCGGCCGTGAGCGCAGCTTCATCCTTGCCGCGATAGTCGATGGCGGCATCGAAGCCGTATTTCTCGGTGAGGCGCGCGCACTTGGCCGGGCCGCCCGCAATGCCGACCGCGCGGCAGCCGTGGATCTTGGCAAGCTGGCCGACAAGACTGCCGACTGCACCCGCCGCGCCGCTCACCAGCACAGTCTCGCCCGCCTTGGGCTCGCACACTTCGAGGAAGCCGAAATAGGCCGTCATGCCGACAGCGCCGAAGATCGAGAGGTAGTTGGTGACGCTCGGCACAAGGCTCGGGTCGATCGGCTGGGTGAAGCCGCCCGCAACGCCGATCGAATAATCCTCCAGCGCGTTGAGCCCCATCACCCATTGGCCGGGGGCAAAGCCTTCCGCGCGGCTTTCCTCGACCACCCCGATGGTGCTGGCACGCACCGGATCACCCAGCGGGATCGGCGGCATGTAATTGCCCTCCGCATCCATCCACCCGCGCATCGCCGGATCGAGCGAGGCGTAGTGGTTGCGGATCAGGAACTGGCCTTCCTCCAGCGCGGGGGTGGGCTCGCTGACGAGTTCGAAATCCTGCGCGACCGGCGTGCCATCGGGGCGACGCTGGAGAAGGAAGCGGCGGTTGGTGGGCATGGTATTCCTTTGATTGAGAGGATCAGGCCGGTTCGAGCTTCACCGGAATAGCACTTTGCAGGGATTGGCCGGTGATCGGGTCGTAATCGACCACCTCGCTCACGAGCCGGTTGGTGGAAGAGCCACGCTCGCGCACGTCCTCCTTGGTCGCATCGGCATCGCCGTAAGCATGCGCCATCGACACGATCCCGCGCCGCACCTTGTCGCTGGCCTTGACGACGCCGTGGATCGTGGCGTGGGGGCTGGTGATCGCGACAAGCCCGCCTTCTTCCAAGCCCAGCGCGGCAATGTCGTCGGGGTGGATATAGGCGGGGTTGGTGGTGGTCTTGGCCTGCAATTTCTTGAGCGGGTGGCCGATCGAGTTGAACCGCGTCTTGGAGCGGCGGCTGATCAGTCGGAAGTCGAAGCCTTCGCGCGCAGCCTTGTTCTCGGCATATTTCAGGATTTCCGAGGGCATCGCCCCCACCGCTAGATCGAAGCGATGGAATTCGCTTTCATCGACCGGCTGCACCAGCGGATGCACCTCGGGATAGATCACCGCCGCGCCGCCATTGGCCTGGCAATCGGCGCGCACGTCGCTCGGCTTCTTGAGGCTGCCGGCCACCATCAGGTCGAGGAATTCCTGCTTGGTCGGCTTGCGGTCCATAGGCAGCGGGCCGCCGTTCAGCACCATCGTGATCCCGAGGTGATGCGCCAGCGTCCAGAACATCTCGTATTCGTCGATGCAGTCGCCCGGCGCCTTCACCACCGCTTCGGTGTAGCGGGCATAGGGTTCCTCGTGCCACCATTCGGAAAGGTTGGTGATGTCCTCGCGCTCAAGGCATTGCGAGGGCGCGAGCACCACCGTGGCGCGCTTGGCGCTGGCGCTCATCCACGGATCGATCTGCACGAACAGCTCGAGATCATCCAATGCGCGCACCATCTTGGCTTGGTCGGGGAAGCCGACCACCGGATTGCCGCCGACAGAAATCAGCGCGCGCACTTGGCCTTCGCCGGGGGTGAGGATTTCGTCTGCCAGCACGTTGCACGGCATTTCCCAGCCGAGATGGCCCAGCCCGCGGAAGCGCGACTTGGGCATGCCTTCGGCCCCGAACATCGGCACCGGCGGGGCGACCTGCGCGCGGCGCGCGGTCTGGTAGGGGCTGAAGACGCCCGGGATCGCGGCCTTTTCGCCCTCCTGCTTGAAGCGCGCGCAAATCGTGTTGAGGCAGGTGACGAGATATTCGGTCAGCGTGCCGTTGCCCGCCATTTCGGGCCCCGTTCCGGTGGTGGCGCAGCCCTTCAATCCGCCCGCGAACATCCGCGCGGCGGCGACGAGCTGGTCCTTGTCGAGCCCGGCCCGCTCGGCCGCGACTTCAGGCGGGAAGGCCTTCACAGCTTCGGCGAGCTCGTCGAAACCATCGACATGGGCCGCGACGAAGTTGCGATCATAGAGCCCTTCGGAAATGATCACGTTGAGCATGCCTGCCAGCATCGCCGGATCCTCGCCCGGCTTCACCGGCAGGTAGATATCGGCGAGCCGCGCCACATCGCTTTCGCGCGGGTCGGCGACGATCAGCTTCAGCCCTTCCGCCTTCTTGTCGCGGATGCGGCGCGAAGGGCTGAACGGCGGCACCCCGCCGACGGGGGCATAGTGCGACACGATCGGGTTGTTGCCGATGAACAGCGCCACATCGCTTTCGCTGAAGGTGTTCGGCCCGGCCATCCACTTGCCGTAACGCGCGGTGGTGAAGACCTTGGCGGGCTGGTCGAGCGTGACCGAGGTGTAGAAATTGCGACTGCCGACCGCGTTAGCGAAGCTCAAGGAAGCGGCCATCGCGGCGCTGTTCTGGAAGCCGCCCGATCCCATGAACACCGCCACCGAATGCGGGCCATAAGTGTCGATGATGCGGCGCAGCTCGCTCGCGACATGGGCGAGCGCTTCGGGCATCGGGGTCGAGACGAACTCGCCCGCCTCGTTGCGAACCAGCGAGTGATGCAGGCGGTTTTCCGAATTGTGCGAATCCGGCAGCTCGCGGCCCTTCATGCAGGTGTAGCCGCCATAGGCCGGATCATCGGGATCGCCGCGCACTTCGATCACCTTGCCGTTCTCGACGTCCACTTCCATCGCGCAGTTGGCGTGGCAGAAGCGGCAGAAGGTCTTGTGAGTGTGAACGCCCATCATGGTTCTCCCTTTGGCGGGCGAGACTACCACAGGGGCAGGGGCGCTCGACTGATACTTTTGTCCGTGGAGGCCTCTCGCCCGCGCCCGCAATAGGGCAGGAAACGCAGTGCAATTCTCTTGGGGAGATCGACCGATGCCCACCACCACCCGCCAATGGCTCCTCAACGGACACCCGCGCGGCCGCGGGATCGAGATCGACAGCGATTTCAAGCTGGTCGAAACGCAGCTCCCCGATCCCGGCCCGGGCGAGATGCTGCTGAAGACGCATTTCCTCGGCTTCGATCCGGCGCAGAAGGGCTGGATGGAGAATATCGCCGATTACGTCGCGCCGATGGCGATCGGGGACGTGATGCGCGGCAGCGGGATCTGCGAAGTCGTGGCGTCAAACGGCGGGCGCTATGCCGTGGGCGATATGCTGTTCGGCACCACGGGGTGGACCGAATATCTCGTTTCCGACGGCAAGGATCTGACCAAGGTCGAAACCGAACTCTCGCCCACCGCCGTGCTTTCGGTGCTGGGGACCACCGGCCTCACCGCCTATTGTGGGCTGTTCAAGGTCGGCAAGCCCGTGGCGGGCGATACCGTGCTGGTGAGCGGCGCGGCGGGCGCGACGGGCAGCATCGTCGGCCAGCTTGCCAAGATCGCCGGTTGCCGCGTGGTCGGCATCGCGGGCGGTCAGGACAAGTGCGACTGGCTGGTGCGCGAGGCGGGCTATGACGCCGCGATCGATTACAAGGCCGGCAATGTGAAGGCGCAGATCCGCGAACTCTGCCCGCGCGGCGTGGACGTGATCTACGACAATGTCGGCGGCAAGATCTTGAACGACATGCTCGCCTGCATCGCCACCGGCGCGCGCGTGGTGATCTGCGGCGGGATCAGCCGTTACGAGACCGGAAGCCTGCCCGCCGGGCCGGAGAACTACTTCAACCTCGTGTTCCGGCGCGGCACGATGGCGGGCTTCATCGTGCTCGACTGGGCGAGCGAATTCCCCGGCATCCGCAAGCGGCTCGAAGGCTTCGTCAAGGACGGTAGCCTCAAGTATCAGGAAGACATCCAGCACGGTTTCGAAAACGCGCCGACCACGCTGCAACGCCTGTTCAGCGGCCAGAACCGCGGCAAGCAGCTCTTGAAGCTGTGACGTCTCAGGCCGGGGGCAAGTCCTCCGGCCGGTTGACGTTCATCAGCGTGGCGGGAAGCGCGATCTGCCGCGCGCCGATGTGATCGGCAAAGCGGTAGAGCGAGCGCCCGCCCCCGGCGATGAACGCTTCCAGCGCGGGTGCTGCATCGGACGGCCACAGCCCGACGACCGGCTGGCTCTCGACAATGCCCGCCCCGTCTCCGGCAAGTGTGGCGGCAAGATCAAACGGCAGATCGGGCACATCGACTCCGGCCGAAAGGACGTGAGTGCAGCCTTGCGCGCGCGCCTCGTGCAGCGCCGCCGCCAGCCCGCCCAGCGGGCCGAGCCCGGCTTCGGGCCAATCGGGAATGCAGGTAAAGCCCGGCTCCTCGCGCCCGCACACCACCACGCTATCGCATTGCGCGGCGAGAGCGGCGGCGACCCGGTCGATCAGCCGCGCGCCCTGATAAAGCGCATGGGCCTTGTCGCTGCCAAACCGCCGCGCCTGTCCGCCGGCGAGGATCGCGCCGAGAAGCTTAGTCAAACGCTTCGGTCGCCTGCCCTTCGGCGTTGTAGACCGGGCCTTCGGCATCGACGCGGTACTTGGCGCTGACCGCCGCTGTGATGCCGAACTTGCCGATGTGATCGCGCATGCCGGTATAGGCCGGGTCCTTGAAGTGCGCGGCGAGGGCTTCCTCGCTCTCCCACTCCTCGAACACGTTCACGCGTGCAGGGTTCATCGAACAGGCGCTCCAGTCGTAGTGGATGCAGCCCTTCTCGGCGAGCGCGGCCTCGATATGCGGGCGCGCGGTGCGCAGCGCCTCTTCGCGCTGGGCCGGGTCGAGGTCGATCTGGGCGGAAATGAGAATCTTGGCCATTTTTTGCTCCTGGGGTTCAGACCACCCGCCCCGCCTCCCCGCCCGGCCACCAATGATACCATCAGGCTATGGTGGCCGGGAAGGGAGGCGGGGCGGGTGGTCTGCAGTTCGCGCAAGCGAACCCGAAAACTAAATCCCGAATTCGGCGACAATGCGGAAGGTGCGGCTGGTGAAGCGCCACTGGCCGTCGATCTTCTTGAGTTCATCCTCGTAGAGCCCGCCGACGTGGCGCGCCTTGGCGTCCTTGGGCTTGAGGATTTCCTGCGTCTGCACGCGGGCCTTGGCGGTGTCGCCGGTGACTTCGATCATGCAGGGCACGCAGTGGAAGCTGACCGCCTCCAGCCCGCTCATAGCGCCGTTCCAGAAGGCGACGATCGCGTCCTTGCCGTGGGTCTTGTGGCCCATCAGATCCCAGTCGGCATCATCGGCCCAGACGCTTGCCCAGGTGGCGGAATCGATGCGCACCACGCCATCGGCATAGGTGCCATTGAGTTCGGTGATCGCCACGCGATCCTCCAGCGGTCCGGTAAACATTGCGCGCTCTCCCTTTATCGTGGCGCTGCTATCAGGCGCGGGGTGGCCGCGAACAATGGACACTTTTGGGAAGGGGGAGGCAGCACCGATGCGTGTTACTCGCTCGGCCACGAGAGAGGAGACACGTGATGGGACAATTGCAAGGCAAGACCGCAGTGGTGCTGGGGGCGGCATCGGAAGGCAACATGGGCCAGACCATCGCCCGCCTGTTCGCCAAGGAAGGCGCGAAGGTGATGGTGGCGGGCCGCAAGGAAGCCCCGCTCGCCGCGCTCGCCAAGGAAATCGGCGGTGAATATGCGCTGTGCGACATCGCCAAGAAGGCCGAGGTCAATGCGATGGCCGACAAGGCGGTCGCCGCTTTTGGGCGGGTGGATATCGCGATCAACACCACCGGTTGGGGCCTGCTCGCCAGCCTTGAGGAAATCACCGACGAACAGCTCGACCAGATCGTCGACTTGCAGTTCAAGGGCGTGCACCACTTCCTCCAGGCCTTCGTGCGGGTGATGAGCCAGCAGCAGCCGACCGGCGGTTCGCTGATTTCGCTGTCTTCGGCCACGACCAAGGCGATCATCACCAACCACGCCGCCTATATCGGCACCAAGCGCGGCTCCGAGGCGCTGATCGAGTGCGTCGCCAATGATTACGGGCACTTGGGGATCAAGGCCAACACCGTCTCGCCCGCCTTCACCGATAGCCCGATGACCCATGCGAGCTTCCAGGTGCCGGGCCTGACCGATGCGTTCCTGCCGCGCTACCCGATGGGGCGGCTCAACACCGTGGACGATGTCGCCCACGCCTGCCTGTGGCTGTGCACCGACAACGCCTATGTGACGGGCGCCAATATCCAGCCCAATGGCGGGCTGATCATGCGCGGCAATCCGCAGGCGGGCGATGTCGCCGCAGCGGTCGGCGCGGCGATGGCGAAGTTGCAGCAATAGGCTGCCGCAGTCCCGATGTTCCACGTGGAACATCGGGGCAAGGCCGGGCTAAGGGGGGTCTAGAGGGGGTCTAGGCCCCCTTAATATTGTGCGGTTCCGCCATCGACGCTGATCTGCTGGCCGGTGATCCCCGCGCCCGCCTCGCTGGCGAGCAACACCGCCACGGCGGCGACTTCCTCGACCGTATTGGGCCGCTTGATCGCCGAATCCGCGGCGAACATCGCGATCATCTCGTCCAGCTCCATCCCCATCGCCTTGGCGGTGGCGGGGCCGTTGTTCTTGATGATGTCGGTGATGACGATGCCGGGGCAGATCGCATTGACCGTCACCCCCTGCGCCCCGACTTCGCGCGCGAGGCTCTTGGTCATGCCGTTCACCGCGTGCTTGGCGGCGGAATAGGCGGTCAGCACCGCCTTGCCGTGCTTGCCCTCCATCGAGGAGATGTTGATGATCCGCCCGTCGCCCTTTTCGAGCATGGTCGGCAGCGCGCGGCGGCTGGCCCAGAAGGTCGAATAGACGTTCCACTTCATCGCCTCGTCAAAGGCGTGGTCGGACAGGTTGACGAGCGGCTGCAAATCGCCCGCGCCGCCCGCATTGTTGACGAGAATGTCGAGCGTGCCGAAATGCGCGACCACGGCATCGATGAAGCCTTCGAGATCGGACTGGCTCATCACGTCACCCGCGATGAAGATCGCGTTTTCGCCTGCGCCCAGTTCTTCCAGCACCTTGGCGCCCTTGTCGGGATTGCGCGCGAACAGCGCGACCTTGCCGCCCTCGGCCAGAAATGCCTCGGCAATCCCGCGCCCCATGCCCGCCGTGCCCCCGGTAATCGCGGCGACTTTTCCTGCCAGTTTCATGCTGTCTCTCCTTTGCATTGCTGGGTAGCCGCCCGCGCAGCCTCACGCACCTTGCCAAAATGACGGGTTGTCCGCGCCCGCCGCCGCGCGTCTACTCGCTGGCATGAGAGAGGCAGACGTCATCATTCTGGGAACGGGCGCGTCCGGCATGGCCGCCGCGCTCGCCGCGCACGAGGCCGGGGCCAGCGTGCTGCTGGTCGAGAAATACGACCGGATCGGCGGCACATCGGCGATATCGGGTGGGGTGATCTGGGTGGCGGACAACCCCCGGATGCGCGAAGCCGGCATGGCCGACAGCCGTGCCGACGCGCTCGCCTATTTCCGCAGCCTCGATCACGGCGATCTGGTCGACGAGACGCTCGAAGCTTTCGTCGACAAGGGGCCGGAGGCGCTGGCCTTCCTTGAAAGCATTGATGCGCTGAAGGTCGCGGTGCTGCCGGGCTATCCCGACTATTACCTCGACCGGCCCGGCGCGAAGCCCGAAGGCAGCCGCGCGCTCGACCATGATCTGTTTGCGCTGGGGGAGCTCGGCGACTGGGCGGCGAAGATTTACGCGATCGAAGAGCCCAAGCCGCTGATGTTGCGCGAAACGCCACTCGGCGGGGCGACGACCATGCCGCCGATGGAGGTGCTGGGCCAGCGCATGGCCGCGCGCCAATGCGGGTTCGGGCAAGCGATGGTGGCGCGGCTCTTGAAGGCCTGTCTCGACCGCGGGATCGAGCCGATGCTGGGCGTCACCGTGAAGCGGCTGGTGCGCGATGGCGAGCAGATTACCGGGATCGAAGGCGAGCAGGACGGCGCGGCCTTGACCCTCACCGCACGGCGCGGGGTGATCATTGCGACCGGCGGGTTCGAATGGGATGCGGAGCTGCGCCAGACCTTTCTGCGCGGCCCCATCACCGCTCCCGCCAGCCCGCCGACCGGAACCGGCGGTGGATTGAAGCTGGCGATGGCGGCTGGTGCGAAGCTCGGCAACATGACCAATGCATGGTGGGCGCCGACGCTCGTCACCCCCGATGCGCCCTGGGCCAGCGGCGAGCAGCGCGCGCAGATCATCCTGATCGAACGCACAGTGCCGCATTCGATCATGGTCAACCGCTCGGGCAAACGCTTCTGCAACGAGGCGGCGAATTATTCGGCCTTGGGCGGCGTGTTCCACCAGTTCGACCCGGCGAACTACGATTACCTGAACCTGCCCGCCTACCTGATCTTCGACGCGCAATATGCCGAACGCTATCCGCTGGGCACGCGCCAGCCGGGGCAGCCGATCCCCGACTGGGTGATGCGCGCCGACACGCTGGAAGAGCTGGCGGAGCAGATCGGGATCGATGCGGCGGCGCTGACCGAGACGGTCGCGCGCTTCAACGTCCATGCCGATGAAGGCCACGATCCCGATTTCGGGCGCGGCACGAGCGCCTATGACCATTTCTACGGGGACCGCAGTCGGGAGGGCACGGCGGTCACGCTCGGCGCGATCCGGCAGGCGCCGTTCTATGCGGTGGAGATCGCCTCGGGCCTGCTCGGCACCAATGGCGGCCCGCGCACGGATGGTCAGGCGCGCATTCTGGGGCATGACGGGGAGCCGATCCCGGGGCTGCTCGGCGCGGGCAATGCCATCGCCTGCCCGACGGGCGGAATCTATGCGGGCGCGGGCGGCACGCTCGGCCCGGCGCTGACCTTCGGCTATATTGCGGGAAGAACGGCGGCTTTGGCCAACGCCTGAACTATTCCCCCAACCACCGATCGATCGTGTCGTGGAAGAAGCGCACCCGCGCTTCCTGCCCCGCCAGATGCCCGCCCTTGTAGCCGCGTGAGCGCAGGCCCTTCTGCTGCTCGCTCCAGATGCTCACGTCTTGGTCGATGCCGGGGCCGCAGCTCAGTTCGCCCACCACCCCCCGCTGGTGCGGCACGGGGACGGTGCGATCGACCTCTTCGCCCATCGAATAGGAGTAATAGCGGTCCGCGCCTTCGGGGAACCAGGTGAAGTACCACATGTCGAAATAGCACCGCTCGGGATCGGTCGGGTGCGGATCGGCGCGCAGCCAGATGCAGCCATCGGGCTTGAGGCTGAAGCTGATGTTGGGGAAGATCGTGTAGTGGAAGTGATCGGTCAGCTGGGCATCGTGGAAATGCGCGAAGTCATATCCCTTCTCCGCTCCCTTTTCGCGTTTGGCCTGCTGGAGCGCCTCGCGCGTGCGCAGCGGATCATCGCGGAAATCTTCGGGGTCGAGGCCCCAATAGGTGAGCTCGCGGCTCATCATCTCGAGCACGGTGTCGGTGTGCCCCCGCAAGCTGCGCGCCGGGCGTGATCCCGGCATGAACATGCGCGCATGGCCGTGCGGAGCGTAGAGATCGAACTGGCACTCCTTGTAGCTCTGCTCCATCACGAAGCGGGTCTGCGGGTGGACGAAGGGCAGGTGGTAGCTCTCGTTGAAATTGTCCTGCACGCACTTCCAGTTCCAGTCGCCCTCCAGCGTCACCCAGTGGGTGCGGTGCATCTGTTCCATCCGATACCCGTCGATCTGGTGCGCAACCGGGCCGAGGTGGTCGGCGAGCGGCGTGGCGTTCGGATCGAGGTTGACCCAGACGAAGCTGGCGAAGACCTCGCACCTGACCTCTTCCAGCCGCACTTTGCCGCAGGGATTGCCGCCTGCGAAATCCTCCGGGCAGGGGACGAAATTGAGCTCGCCTTCCGATGTAAAGCGCCAGCCGTGGTAGGAGCAGGCGAGGCGCTTGGAATGGCCTTCTTCCTCCATCACCAGCCGTTTCCCACGGTGCGGGCAGACGTTGTAGAAGGCGCGCACCACCCCGTCCTCGCCGCGGGTGACGAGGATGTTTTCGCGCCCGATGTCATAGGTGAAGAAATCGCCCGGCTTGGCGACCTGGCTCGCTAGTCCGCCGATCAGCCACGCCTTGGTCCAGATGCCGTCCCACTCGCGCTGCATGAAGTCGCGGCTCCAGTAGCGGCTGCCGTCGATCGGCTTGTCGGACAGTTTGGGGCTGGGCTGCGGGGTGACGTCGATCCGCGTCGGGGCGGGCTTCAGAAGGGTAGCCATGCTCAGCGCCTTTTCGGTTCGAAGGTGATGTGGAGCTGCTTGAGGCTGCGCAGCAGGAAGTGCGGGTGATAGGTGAAGTCGTTCTTGCCTTCGGCGAATTCCATGTCCTCGAACCGGTCGACCACCGCCTGGAAACCCCACGTCAGCTCGCGCCTTGCGAGCGGAGCGCCGAGGCAGTGGTGCGTGCCCGACCCGAAGGCCATGTGCGCGCCCGCCTTTGGCCGGTCGAGATCGAGCTTTTCGGGGCATTCGAAGAAGCGCTCGTCCCGGTTCGCCGCGCCGTAGCGGACGTTGACGACGGAGCCTGCGGGGATCGTCACCCCGTCCAGCTCCACATCCTTGTGGGTGAAGCGCATCAGCGATTGCACCGGGCTTTCCAGCCGCAGCACCTCCTCGACGAAGTTGCGCAAATACTTGTCGGGATCGGCCTTGAGCTTGGCCCACACGTCCTTGTTCTCGATCAGCAGCTTCATGCCGGCTGCGAGCGCATTGGTGGTGGTTTCCGATCCACCGACGAAGGTGTCCGCCATCATCTCGGCGTGGAGTTCGTTGTCGTTGAGCGGGCGGCCCCAGCCTTCGATCACGGTGTTGACCAGCACAGAAATCAGCGAGCCATCGGGATGTTCGCGCAGGCGTTCGAAGATCGGCTGGAAATAGTGCTGCGCCTCGATCTCGCGGTCGACCATTTCGAGGTGCTTGTCCTCGGGCAGCATCAGGCTGATGCGGTGGAAGAAGGCATCGGTCCAGCCCTTGATCTTCCACATGTCCTCGCGCTTGGCACCCATCTGCTCGCCGATGATGAACAGCGGCAGCGGTACGCAGAACTGGCGCACCCAATCGCAGTGGCCATCGTCCAGAAACTCGTCGATCAGCTCGTAGGCGAGGGTTTCGACGCGCGGGTCGATTTCCTTGATGCGGCTCGGCTTGAACGCCTCGTTGAACATCGCGCGCATCTGCTTGTGATTGGGGTCATCGCGCCCGGCGAGCGTAGGGGCGGGCAGCCAGCCTTTCTCCTTGAAGCGTTCGGCGACCTTGCGCCCGCGCTCCATGTCGGTGGGGCTGGCGCGCATCAGCTCGTTGGCCGCAGTCGAGGGGAAGCGCGCGGGGTCCATCAGCACCTCGCGCACATGATCATAGCGGCTGACGACATAGATCTGCGTGCCGGGGATGTTGTAGACCGGAGCCTCGTCGCGCAGGGTCTTGTAGGCCTCGTAAGGGCACTGTTGCAGCTGCGGATCGAACAGGTTGATGGTGGGCGAATTCATCAGCGCACCTCGATCTTTTCCGCGCCCCACGGCGCGATTTTCTCGGCAGTGCGGAATGCTTCGGGCAGCTCCTCGACCATGTGCCAGGTGGCCGCGAGCCGCCCGAAGCCGACGAAGAACGCGACGGTCATGCCGAGTTCCACGATCTGTGCCTCGCTGAAATGTTCGCGCAGCTGGTCATACATCGCATCGTCGATGGCGAGATGATCGGTCGCCATCAGCTCGCCGTAACGGATCGCCACCTTCTCGGCTGCGCTGAGGTTCTCGGCCTCCTGCGGGCGTTCCAATGAGCACACCAGCCCCTCGGTCACGCCGTCGGCCACCGCATCGGAATAGCGGATCGCCATGCACGAACGGCACTGGTTGAAGAAGGCGACGCGCAGCCGCACCAGTTCCACCAGTCGGTCAGGTAGGGTGCGGTTGCGCTTGAGCGCCCCGCCAAACCCCATCAGTCCCAGCGCCTGTTCGGGGCAATGCGCGAAGTAGCGGGTGAGGCCCTGCTCCAGATCGGTCAGGTTGTCGGGCTGGATCGCGCTGACAAGGCGTTGGTCCCATTGTTCCGGCGCCAGTTTGGCAATTCGACTTTTCGGGCGGCTCACAGCTCTCTCTCCCAATTCGGCACTGGCAAATTAGCCCGTTTCCGTTGGGGAAAGGCTGGGGGACAACCCCCGCATCAGCAATTGGCGGATTCGCTAAGCACAGCCGTCCGCCCCGCAAGGGAGAGGCGGTTTGCGAGTGGGAACCGAGGGCGCCCCGCGCTCGCTGGAAGAGGTCGATCTGTTCGCCCCCGGCGCGCAGGAACACTGGTATGATGCCTACGCGATCCTCCATGCGGAAAGCCCGGTGCAGCGCCTTGCGGGCGAGGGGCTGACCCCCGGCACCGATGCCTTCGTGCTGACCAAATACGATGATATCCGCCGCGTGGTAATGGATTGGGACCGCTTCCCGCCCACGCTCTCGCTGCTGGTCGCGCATATCCAGCAATCGGGCGAGATGCCCACGCACATCCCCGATATCGACGCGATGGTCGCCTCGATCGTCTCGCTGCGCCCCGATCCCGAATTGTGGCGCGCCCACAGGAAGGAGCTGACCGATCCGTGGGTCGGCCCCGGCTGCACGCGGCACGCAGCGATGATCACCGGGCATGTCGACGATCTGATCGCCGGAATGCTGGCCAAGGCGCGGGCCGGCGAGCCGGTCGATTTCGTCGCCGATTTCGCGCGGCCCCTGCCACAGCGGGTGATGGCGAGCGTGCTCGGCTTTCCGCAGGAGGATATCCCGCGGCTGGAGCAATGGGGCAACGCGCAGGTCATGTCCTATGTGATCGGGACGACGCACAAGAACATCCTCACCCCCGAACAGTCCGCCGAGAAGTTCCGGCTACTGGCGGGGATGAAGGAATATGTGGCCGAGCAAACCGCCAAGAAGCGCGCCCGCCCGCAGGACGACATGGTGAGCTTCCTCACGCAGGTCGAATATCAGGCCTTGGGTCGCAAGCTGACCGACGACGAGATCAACGGCGTGGTCTATGCGATGGTGATCGGCGGGCTGGAGACCACCCAATATGCGCTCGCGGAGCAGGCGCAATTGCTGTGCGAGCGGCCGGGGATGTTCGGCACGCTCAGAGGTGATCGGGGGGCGATCCGCACCTTCATCGAGGAAGGGATGCGGCTGCGCTCCCCCACGCAGGGCCTTTCGACCCGCATCTGCGCCCATGACGAGGTGTTCCAGGGCGTCCACGTCCCCGCCGGATCGATGCTCCACCTGCGCTGGGCGGCGGCGAATATCGATGAAGAAGAATTCGAAGACCCGCTCGATCTGAAGCTGAACCGCAAGGCTGCGACGCGGCACCTGGCCTTCAGCCAGGGGCCACGGTCGTGCCCCGGCTCCAACATCTCGCGCCTCGAACAGATGATCGCGTGGGACAAGCTCGCCGATGCCTTTGCCGACATGGAATACGCCGCCGGCAACGATTTCCGCCATCAGGGCGGGATCATGCTCGGCATTTTCCGCCTGCTGCTCAACCTCACACCCGCCTGAACGGAGAAACCCGATGGCCACATTGCTCGCCCATATCCAGATCAAGCCCGGCAAGGAGGAGAAGTGGGAAGCGATCATGCGCGACATGGTCCACCACACCTTCGCCACCGAGGAAGGCGTGCTGCGCTACGAATACTGGAAGGGGCACGAGGAGAATTCCTACTACTGCCTGCTCAGCTTCAAGGACAAATGGGCCTTCTATCACCACCAGATGTCCGATCATCACGAAGGCCATGACTTCGCCGGCGTGCTGGCGGGCATCAAGCTGGAGTATATCGACCCCGTGGAAGGCGCGGGCGGGGGCCTGCCGCACACCACCGATCCGGCGCTGCCCGCTGATGCCAGCGAGAACATGAAAATCGCGCAGGAACGCTTCCCGCTGACGATCCCGGGCTGGTGGAGTGCACGCGCATGAACCTTGAAGAAAAGGTGCAGGAACTGCTCGACCGGCAGGCGATCCAGGATCTCATCGCCCGCTATTCGCGCACATTGGACTGGCTCGACGATGAAGGGCAGGCCGGGTGCTACTGGCCCGATGCCGCGATCGATTACGGCTTCTTCAAGGGCACGGCGGCGGAGTTCGTGCCGGTGGTGATGGCGGTGGAACGGTCAACCGGGCGGCGCTGGCACCTGCTTGCGCCGCTATCGGTCAAGCTGACTTCGGCGACCACGGCGGAAGGCGAATGCTACGGCGTGGCGCTCGGCTTCCGGCGCGAAGGCGATGCGCCGTACAAGGGCAACATGTACGGCGGGCGCTATCTCGACACCTACGAGAAGCGAGACGGGGAATGGCGGATTTCGAGCCGCCGTTACATCATGGACTGGACGCAGCCGATGCCCGAGCAGCCCGATGTCAGCCCTGTCGCGGAATTCCCGCTGCCGATGCTTGATCTCACCGAGAGCGGCCACCCCGATTACCGGCGGATGTAGGCTACTCGCCCGCCGGGTCGAGGTAATCGCGGTAATAGGTCATCTTGCCGCCGCTGACCTTGTAGATGCCGACCCCGCCGCGCGGCGGGTGGCCGTCCATGTGCATCGTCCAGCGCGCCCACACGGCATGATCGTCGCCGCAGATTTCATCGACGGTGAAGTGGACTTTGCGCTCCCCCATTTCCTTGACCATCGTGTTCATGAATCCGAGGATCGCCTCGCGCCCGCGATATTGGCCCCAGATCGGGTCTTCGAGAAAGGCATCCTCGGCGAACAGATCGACCAGCTTGGTGTAGTCGCCGCCGTCCTGGATACGCCAGAATTCCTCGATCACGCGCTGTGCTTCGCCGGGCATTTTTCTCTCCTCGTGTTCACTTCGTGAACGTCAGACCAATCTGCCATGACGTCGCGTCTCGCCCGCCTGTGAAAATGGCGAGGGAGTCGTAGCGGCACCCGCTGTTATCCTGCGCCGCAAAGGAGAGGCTTCATGTCCACCATCCCCCGCGTATCCTCCGCCATCCCCGGAGAGCCCGCGCATTTCGGCTCGGTGCTCGCGCACCAGCCCGCGATCGCGGAGAGTTTCTTCGCTCTCTACGGTCGCTTCTGGGGATCGGACGCGCTGGCGGCGCGGATCAAGGAGGTAGCGCGGATGCGGAACGCGCGGGTCACCGAGTGCGGGTTCTGCCGCAATGTCCGTTTCGACAAGGCACTGGGGCAGGGGCTCGGCGAGGAGGTGCTGGACGATATCACCGATGGCTACGATACCTCGGCCAAGCTGACCGACACCGAAAAGGCGGTGCTGAAGTTTACCGACGCGCTGATCCACGATCCCGAATTGCTCAATGGTGATGCCAAGGCCGCGCTTCAACGGCACCTCACGCCGGCGCAGATCGCCGAGCTAGGCCTCGGCGTGACGCTGTTCCTCGCGCTCGCCAAGGCGTTGATCACGATGGGGCTGGAGCCCGAGCAGATGGACCGCACCGTGCTGCCCACACCTGCCGTGCTGGAGGCCGCAGAATGAGCGCCGTCTGCGCCGCGCTGGCCGCCGATCCGGTGCTGGCCAGCCATTATGCCGATTTCCGAAGCAAGTCCGAAGGCGCGCTTGATGCGAGCCTCGTGGCGCTGATCCGGCAGGCGGTGGCCACGGTGCACGGGATCGACACCGCCCCGATCGACGATAGCACGCTCGATGAAGGCACGAAGCTGTGCCTCGCCTATGCCCGCCGGATGCCGTTCGAGCATACCGCGATCAGCGATGCCGAAGCTGCCGCCGTGGTCGCGCATCTGGGGGAGCCGGGGTTTGTCGCCTTTTCGGTGGTGACCGCGCTCGCCGATGCCGAATGCCGCGCGGCGCTGGTCGATCTGCCCGCGCTGGCGGGGGCCTAGCCCAACTCGCGGATCAGGTCTTTCCCGTCCCACCCTTTCGCCGCCTTGGCGACGAAATCGTAGAACCCCGTCAGTTGCGGCGTCGGCTCGTAGAGTTCGAGCATGTGCCCGAGACTGGCCCGCGCATCGACGAAGGCGAAGGCGGTTCCCGTCTGCGTCACCGAGAGCTGCGCGAGCGGCGCGCCCTCGGCTGCGAAATGGGCAATTTCGGCCTGCAAATCATCGACGAACAGCGCGGCGTGGTGCAGCCCCTCACGCCCCGAGCCATAGGGGAACATCTCGTGCAGCGCAGAATCGTCGGGATTGTGCTGCACCACCAGCTCGACCATCACGCTGCCCCATTGGCCATAGGCGCTGGAGTGGTCGAAGGGTCGCTCCACTCCGCGATGGTGCGAGGAGGCGAGCGCGACATGGCGCAGCACGAAGTACGGGCCTGAACCGAACCGGCGGTGATGCGCGGCGGCGGCCGCCTCAAGGCTTTCGACCTTGTAGGCCAACTGCCGGACGGGCAGTCCGATCAATTGACCGCCCGGTCCTTGCCCACCCAATAGGGCGCGCGCAGCTCACGCCGCAGGATTTTGCCCGAGGGATTGCGCGGCAGGGCTTCGATGAAATCGACCGACTTGGGGCACTTGTATCCCGCGATCAGCGTGCGCGCGTGGGCGATCAGCTCGGCTTCAGTCAGGGTCTCGCCCTTCTTCACCACCACGCAGGCCTTCACCGCCTCGCCCCACTTGTCGTCGGGCACGCCGATCACCGCCACATCGGCGACCTTGGGGTGTGAATAGAGCGCGTTCTCGACCTCGGCGGGATAGACGTTCTCGCCGCCCGAGATGATCATGTCCTTCACCCGGTCATGGATGTAGAGATAGCCGTCTTCGTCGAGATATCCCGCATCGCCCGTGCGCAGCCAGCCTTCGGCATCGATGGTGGCGGCGGTCGCTTCGGGGTTGTTCCAGTAGCCGCGCATGTTCTTGCTCGAACGCGTAGCGATTTCGCCGACAGTGCCGTTTGGGACGATGTTTCCGGCCTCGTCGATGATCTTGATCTCCACCCCGGCCAGCGGCTTGCCGACCGAGCGCATCCGCGGCGAGCCTTCGGGAACGTGGTCTTCGGGATCGAGCGCGACGATCGTGCCGCTGGTCTCGGTCATGCCGTACATCTGCACGAAGCCGCAGCCCATCACCCGCATCGCCTCGCGCATCAGTTCAAGCGGGATCGGCGAGGCGCCATAGGTAACATATTTGAGCCGGCTGAAATCGACCTCGCTGACACGCGGGTGATTGAGCAGGATCTGGATCGCGGCCGGAACGAGGAAGATTTTCGAGATATTGAAGTTCTCGATCAGGTCCAGCGCCTTGGTCGGATCATATTCGGGCAGCACGATCGAATTGCTGCCTGCGACCATCGTGCCGATCCCGGTCCCGGTGCCGCTGATGTGGAAGCAGGGCATGGCGAGCAGGGTAACATCGCCCGGGATCGGTTCCTGCCAGCCGCGCATCGCCTCACCGCTCGCGGTCGCATCGCGGCTGGAGAGGATCGAACCATGGGTCATCACCGCGCCCTTGGGCTTGCCGGTGGTGCCCGAGGTGTAGAGCTGGAGCGCGTCGTCCTCGGCCTTGACCTTGTGTGCGGGGGGATTGGACGGGAAGCCATCGCGCCAGATTCGGTAATCGGTGCCGCGATAATCGGGGGCGTCGATGCCGATCACCTGTTCGATATGCGGCGCATCGGCCCGCGCCTTGGCGAGCGCATCGGCAAAGCCTTCGCCGACGAACACCACGCGGGCTTGGCAATTGTCGAGGATATAGGCGACTTCGGGGGCGGCCAGGCGCCAGTTGACCGGGGTCATCACCGCGCCCACGCGCGCCGCGCCGACGAAGGCCTCGAAATAGAGCGGATGGTTCTTGCCGAGGAAGGCGATCCGCTCGCCCGGCTTCACGCCCAGTGCGACAAGGCCATTGGCGACCCGGTTCGCGCCCTCGTCGAGCTCGGCGAAGGTAATTTCCTCGTCACCATAGGTGAAGGCGACTGTGTCCCCCTGCGTGCGCGCGTGTTCGCCCACGATGTCGCAGAAGGACTCCGCTGCCAGTGCTGTCTGATCTCCCATGGCGGTGGAGATAGACCCTGCGCGGGGCCGGTGTCATTGGCACAATTCATAGCGGCGCCGGCACGTGGCTGCGCTAGGCTGGGGGCATGGATATTCCCTCAGGCTTCGAACCGGCCGGCTTCACCCCGGGTTTTCTCGATCACGGCGGGCCATACTACCTTGGCGCACCGCTGGACGGGGTGCGGGTGGTCGGCCTCAGGATCTGCCCGCACCACATCAATTATCAGGACGCGGCCCACGGCGGGGTGGTCTCGACCTTTGCCGATGTGGCGCTGAGCCATGCGGTCTATGATGCCGAGCGGCCCCGGCTGGCGCCTTCAACCGTGACGCTGACGGTCAATTATCTTGCCGGCGCAAAGCTCGGCGATTGGCTGGAGGCGCGCGTGCGGATCGACCGGATGGGCGGGCGCACCGCCTATACCTCGGGCGGCATCTGGCGGGGCGAGGAACAGATCGCGACCATGAGCGGCGTGTTCGCCTTCAAGCGGCCCTAACCCAGCCAGTGGCTGACGGCTGCGGTCGAAGGATCGCGGTCGTCATGATAGCCGGCCGCGCCTTCGGGAGTGTTCGACAGGTCCACGCCTTCGACCACCCGGAACTCGCGCCAGTCGTAAAGCCCTGTGCGCTGCGCGATGCGCCATTCGCCGCCCCGCTTCTCGAACCGGTCGACATAACGGCCCGCGACGATGCCCGAATAGATCATCCCCTTGTCGGGGAAAGCTGCGGTCATCGGATAGCCGGGCGGGATGGTGTGCATCGCGGTCATGTAGGTTTCGGTGTGGCAGATGTGTTCGCCGGCAAAGCCGAAGATCGTCTGGCCGAGCTGGTGCTGGGTGGCGAGGCACGGGTCGATGATCGCGCGCGCCTGTTCCACGAACCCGCGCCAGTCGCCTTCGACCAGCCCGAACTTGAAGGTCGCGTCGGCATGGAACAGGTGCTCCATCATCCCCCAGCGCCGCCGGTCGATGGCATGGGCATAGGCGGCGAGAATGTCGCGGATGGCTTCGCGGTCTTCGAATCTAGCGGTCATTGTTCCAGCTCCACGATCACCTTGCCGATATTGCCGCCGGTGAACAGCTTGGCATAGGCGGTGAGGGTATTCTCTAGGCCCCGCGTCACGTCATAGGGCATCACCAGCGCGCCGGCCTCGGTCCATTCGCGCAAGCGGCGGGTGAGGGCTGGGCCTTCGTGCATGAAGTCGGGCGAGAAGAAGCCTTCGATCCGCAGGCGCCGCATCAGCACCTGATCGAATTCCTTCGGCGCTGTGCGGGTGCCCGTGGTGTAATCGGCCAGCAATCCGCACACCGCGATCCGGCCATAGTGGTTCATGCGGGTCAGCACCTGATCGAGCAGCGGCCCGCCGACATTGTCGAAATAGACGTCGAAGCCCCACGCGGCATCAAGCTGCGCTGCCACATCGCCCGCTTTGTAATCGACCGCGCCCGCGATCCCGAGTTCCTCTGTCAGAAAAGCGCACTTGGCCGCGCCCCCGGCGATGCCCCAGGCCTCGCAGCCGAGCAGCTTGGCGATCTGCACCGCAAGGATGCCGGTCGCACCCGCCGCGGCGGATACCAGCACCCGTTCGCCCGCTTTGGCTGCGCCGGTCTGTTCGATGCCCCACAAGGCCGTCCATCCATTCATGCCGAGCGGGCCGAACCATGCGCGCCGGTCTGCCACTGTGGGATCAAGCATGATCGCGCCCGACATCACCGCATCGACCGTGCTGACATCCGCCCACTGGCCGAAGGCACGCACCAGATCCCCTGCGGCAAAGCCTTCGGCGCGGCTTTCGATCACCTCGCCCAGCACCAGCCCCGTCATCGGCCCGCCCACCGGGAGCGGCGGCTGGTAGCCATCTTCGCGATCAGTCAGCCACATCCGCGTGCCGGCATCCATCGACAAGTGCGAATTGCGGATGCGGATTTCGCCTTCGGCCAGCGGGGCGAGCGGCGCCTCGACCAGCTCCAGCGCGCTGGCGAAATCGGTTCCCTCGGGGCGGCGGGCGATGCGCCAGAAGCGGTTGTTCATTCGCGCACTCTTCGGGCCGCAAGCCGCTACGGCAACCCCGCCTTTTCGCTAGGGGCTGCGGGCATCAAGCTATCACTTTGGCGCGGTGCGCGGGGGCAGGGGCGTTCCTAGTCTCAGCCCCATAAGACAATCTGGGGAGAGAGATTCATGGCACTCATCACGGTAATCGGCGCGAGCGGCCGGCAGGGCCTCGCACAGGTGCGGCAGGCGCTGGCGGCAGGGTATGATGTGCGCGCGATTTCGCGCCGCCCGGATGCGCTGGAGGGCGCGCCGGTTGATGGTGTGGAGCGGGTCGAAGTGCGATCGATGGATCTCTACGACACTTCGACCTTCGAAGCCGCGCTCGAAGGCTCGGACTACATCTTCTATACCCACCCGCTGCAAGCCCGCGCGGACCGCGCCTATCTGATCGGCGAGGTCGGCAAGGTTGCCGCGCACCTCAATGTGAAGCGCGTCGTGTGGAACACCTCTAGCTGGATTCCGGACAAGCCCGGCGATCCCTTCACCTATGGCGAGAACACCAAGGGCATCAACGCGCTGTGGCGCTCGGGCGCGCCGGGCACGGTGTTCGGCTCGGTGCTGTTCATGGACAACCTGCTGACCAACTGGGCGCGGCCCTTCATCGTCAACGAAGGCCGCTACGTATACCCGCACAACCCCAACCTCGAAGCCAACTGGATCAGCCTCGACGACGTGGCGAAGTTCATGCTGGCGAGCCTTGAACGGCCCGACATGGAAGGTGCGTGGCTGAATATCGGCGGGCCGGAGCGGCTGGTCGGCAAGCAGGTCACCGCCTGCCTGTCGGAAGCGCTGGGCAAGGATATCAAGTATGATCCCTGCACGCCCGAAGAGTTCGGCCGCTATCTGGTCGATGCTGCGGGCGACGGGATGCCGGCGGAAATGCGCGAGCAGTTCGCCCAAGGCATCCAGGCCTTCTACGAATACAATAACACCGCACCGACCAAGCCTTTCGCGGTGGACATGGACCACGTCTACGAACGCTTCCCCGAACTCGACGGCAAGCTCGAAACGATGGGCAGCTGGACCAAGCGGCAGGAATGGGGCGAGAGCAATTATCGCCCGGCCTTCGGGTAAGCGCACGGCATGACCCGCCGCGTGGAAGGCAAGGTCGCGCTGGTGACCGGCGGTGCATCGCGCCCCGGTCTCGGCTTTGCGATTGCGGAACGGCTCGCTGAAGAAGGCGCGATCGTTGTCCTCACCGATGTCGATGCGGCCGGCGTGGCGGAGAGCGCCCGGCTGATTTCGGAGCGCAATCTCGCCGCCGAGGCCATGCCGCAGGATGTCGCCTCGGAAGGGGACTGGACGCGCGTGGTGGACGACATTCTGGCGCGCCACGGGCGGCTCGATATCGTCGTCAACAATGCCGGCATCCTCGATATTGCCGCGATTGCGGATGGTCACGCGCTTGCCGGATTGCGCCGCCAGCTCGAGGTCAATGTCGTCGGCTGTTTCATGGGCACGCAGGCGGCGGTGCGCGCGATGCGCCAGTGCGGCAACGGTGGCTCGATCATCAACCTCTCGTCGGTCGCGGGCAAGGTCGGCTTTCGCGGCAGTGCGTCCTATGCGGCGACCAAGGGCGCGGTGAAGCTGATGACCAAATCAGTCGCGCTGGAAACGGCGGCGGAGGGTATCCGCGTGAATTCGGTCCACCCCGGCATCATCCGCACCAACATGCAGCAGAAGGGGCTGGAGGATAACGCCGCCAATTACGACGCGATCGTCGCAGGCATTCCCGCGCGCCGGCTGGGCGAGCCGCGCGACATTGCCAATTGCGTGCTGTTCCTCGCCTCGGACGAGGCAGGCTATGTCAACGGCGCGGAGTTCGTGGTCGACGGGGGCTACACGGCGCAATAGCGCCTAAGCCGAGGGCGAGGGCGCGCAAGGCGCCCTCGCAGCATCACTCCGCCGCCTGGCGGTGTTCCTGTGCGAAGATGTCGATCAGATCATCGTCGCTGGCATTGACCAGCCGTTCCACCCAGCCATGGAAGATCTGTCCGCCGCGCTCGTTGCGGCCGAACAGCACTTCCTTCATCAGCCCTGATGCGAGTGCCTGCTGCTGGCGCTTGCCGGTCGCGTAGTCCTCGTCGCGCACAACGATTTCGAGGAAGTTGAACTGGTCGTGCGCGGCCTGGACCTGCTCGGGGGTCTCGGGCTGGTTTTCCATGACGTAGAACTGGGTGGTGTAGCTCTCGCCCACCTTGTCGCCCGGGAACAGCTGGCTGATCATCGCCCCGCGCTGACCGCCGCCATAGAAGCTGGCGATCGAGATGTGCGGGAAGATGGTCCACACGCCTTGCACCAGCACTTCCTGCGGCAGCTCGTCGTCGGCCATCGCTTCGAGGTCCATCTGGCCGTCGTCGTCGCCCTGCACCTTGATCGCGAACTTCGACGGGGTCGAGAGGCGCTGGTGCGGGCCGAAGGCGAAGTAATTGGCGCGGTTGTAGAAATCCGCCCCGAAGGTGTCCTTGTGGAGCACCGGGAGGTGGTAGAAATCAAGATAGCCGTCGTAGGCCGTCTTCCAGTTCGGCCCCGCCAGCGTGCGCTGCGAGAACAGCGTCCAGCCTTCGAATTCGAAGGCCTTCAGCAGCTCGTCATAGCCGCACAGGTAATCGGCGATGGAGAGCTTGGAATTGGGATCGAGCGTCACCCAGATCAGCCCGGCGTTTTCGTAGACCGGGAACTTGGTCAGGCAATGCTGGCTCTTGTCGATACGCCCAAAGTCCTGCGGACTGGCGACGCCGATCAGGTCGCCATCGGCCTTGAAGGTCCAGCCGTGATAACCGCAGGTGAAGCGGCTGGCATTGCCGCAGCCGCTTGCCAGCGGGTTGCCGCGGTGGGTGCACATGTTGAGGAAGGCACCCATGCTGCCGTCCTTCTGGCGGCTGAGCAGCAGCGGCACGCCGCAGATGTCCATTGCCTTGAAATCGCCCGGGTTGGGCAGTTCGCACGAGGGCGCGACCATCAGCGGCAGGCGGCGGAAGATCTGCATCTTTTCGCGCTCGAACACATCGGGGTCGGTATAGGCGCTGGCGGGAATGCGCACGACCTCGTCGGCATATTCCATCGTATCGGCCGCGCCGTGGGCGACCAGATTGCGGGTCATCTCGACCAGCGTTTCGCGTGACATTGTCTTCCTCTCCCAAGCCGCGATCGTGACAGCAAGCATCCCCCCAAGCGAGCGGTGCGGCAATGCTCACTTTTGGCAGAGCGGTGCCCTGCGCCATTGATCCAGAGCAAAGGGGCTAAAGGAAAGGGGCGAGCCATCGCTGGCCCGCCCCCCTGTGTCCCCTGTTAGACGAAATCAGAACTTGAAGCTGACTTCGGCAAACACCTGACGACCGCGGTTCTGGGTCATCACGAAGTCGTCACCGCCCGGCGGCAGGAACGGACGCCCGCCGCTGGTGATGGTGAAGATCTCGTCGGTGAGGTTCTGGCCGACCAGCGAGACCTTCCAGTTGCCGTCCGGGTGGCCGATCGAGACGTTGGCGTCGAACAGCCAGAAGCTCGGCTGGACATAGTCGTTCAGCGTCGCTTCGTCGGTGATGTAGCCATCGTTGTAGGCCGCGTTACCCGAGAGGAACAGTTCGAGGCTGTCGTTCAGCGGGATGCTCCAGTCAGCCGCGATGTTCCCGGCCCATTCCGGAGCCTGGCTGCCACGACGACCATCGAGGTCGATCGCGCCGCCGGCACCGCCGGGTTGCAGGAAGGTGTCGGTGTACTGGGCATCGAGGTAGGACAGGTTGGCCGAGAAGCTCAGCCCGTCGACCGGGGTGATCCAGCGGCTTTCGATGTCCACACCCTTGGTGGTCAGCTCACCCGCGTTGCTGGTGATGAACTGAATGGTCGAGGCGTTGAAGTTCTGCACCTGCAGGTCGGTGAAGACATAGTAGAACGCCGTCGCGTTGAGGGTGAAGGTGCGGTCCGCCCACTGCGACTTGAAGCCGACTTCACCACCTTCAGCCTCTTCGGACTTGAAGATCAGCGAGCTGAAGTCGCCGCTGATCGCCGCCTGGCTGAGGCTGTTCGACGGCAGCGCCGAGTTGTCGATCCCGCCCGACTTGAAGCCGGTCTTGTACGAGGCGAAGACGTTGATGTCGTCGGTCGCCTGATACCGCAGGGTCACTTCCGGCGAGAAGTTGTCGTCGGCAAAGTTGATTGGGCCCGAGAAGAAGCCCGGCCGCACGAAGCCCGGACCTTGCAGGAAGGTGTGCAGGTAAGGCACCGCGATGGTCTGGACCTTCTGCTCGTCGGTCCAGCGGATACCGCCCGACAGTTCGAGCTTGTCGGTCAGATCGATCATCGCGCTACCGAAGAACGAAAGGGCTTCGGTCTTGGTGGTGTGGGTCTTGTCCCAGTCGTAGGTGAAGCCGGTCACCGGATCGGGCGCGACGAACGAGATGTTCACAGCCTGCTGCGAGGTGTCGAAGATGAAGGTGCGGTCTTCGTAGAACGCGCCGACCATGAAGTTGAACGCGCCATCGAAATCCGAGGCCAGACGCAGTTCCTGGCTGTACTGTTCAAGCTGGTTGATTGGATCGGACGAACCGGCGCCGCCCGGCAGGCGGGTGCCGTTCGGCCCGGGGAAGAAACCGCCGTAGGAATACGGATCGTAGTCGATCGCATCCATGTTGAGCAGGCCGGTAACCGAGGTCAGCGTCAGCGTGTCGGACAGGTCGAGGTCGAACTGCAGACGTCCGAACCAGATTTCGGTCTCGCCGAAAGGCACGCCGTTGCGGCCATTGGCAGGCGAATTGCCCGGAACCGGGCCGGACAGCGGACCCGCCGCGTCGGTCAGGTAATAGCGCTGGTCATCGGTGATACAATTGTAGCCGGCCGGAATCTGCAGGGCACCGCCCAGCAGCGAGATCGAATCCGCCACACCGTTGGCGCCGCAGTTGATTTCCGCCGTGCCGATGGCGCCGTCGTTCTCGTTCTTGGTGTACTGCAGCTTGAAGTTGGCACGGAACCGGTCAGCCGGGTTCCAGTCAAGGGTCAGGCGGCCGATGAAGTCGGTCAGCCCGCGCTTCTGGTTCACCGCCGGGGTGTTTTCCTGAAGCAGCTGGAATTCATCGATATCGTTGAATTGCGCGGCAACGCGGATGCCGAGGGTGTCGGTCACCGGGCCGGAGATGTAACCCGAGAGCAGGTAGCCCTTCTCTTCGAATTCATAGTTCGCGCGCATCCCGACTTCCCAGGTGGAGGTGGGATTGGCGGAACGCAGCGACAGCACGCCGGCGGTGGCCGACTTACCGAAGAACAGCGACTGCGGGCCGCGCAGCACGTCGATCTGCTCGACGTCGAAGAAGCCGGCCTGCACCATGCGCATGGTCGAGACGACGACGCCGTCATATTCGAAGGCCACCGCGGAATCGAATGCCGCCGAGATGTTCGACGAGCCCACACCGCGCAAGCTGATCTGGCCACCCGAGCCCGAGCCGCCGGACTGCACGTTGAGGGTCGGCACGCGGCTGACGACGTCGGCAACCTGGTCGATGTTGTACTTCTGGAGAGTGTCACCGCCGATCGCGGTCACCGTTACCGGCACTTCCTGTAGCGTTTCGTTCTGGCGGCGGGCCTGCACGATGATGACGCGCTCTTCCGAGCCGTCCTCAGCCGTTTCTGCGTCCTGCGCGAAAGCCACGCTCGGCATCGCGGTGAGGCTGCTCAGCGCTGCGCCGCACAGCAAGGCGCGACGCATGCCGCCGGAGCGGGCACCGGATGCAACTCGGGCACGAAGTGTATTCATGATCCTCTCTCCCCTTGGGTCGCGGCTAACCCGAAGACCCGGATTTCTCCAACCTCGGGCGCGTCTCTCATCACGCCTTTCGGTATGTCTTGCAGGTGTATGGTTCGGTTGCGCGCGCACCATCAGCAAAAGCGATAGTGAACACGCCAAACTGCGACAAAAACGCCACATTCGCCCCCGAAAGCGCCTGAAACGGCTGTTTGCCGTAACGTCATTCGGCTGCCGCGCGTGCCATATCGTTCGCCATCTGATCGATGCGGGGATCGTTGGGCCACACCCATTCGGAGCCGATAACCTGTTCTACTCTCAGGTGCTCGGGCACGTTGGCGATCCCGATCATCTTGTCGAGGCTCTGGTGGAAAGAGTAGATCCGCGCCTCCTGATAGGACAGCGGCACCGAACGGAATGCCGATCCTTGCATGGACTGCTGGATCGCCTCGCCGAACTGGGTGTCTTCAAGGATGATCGGGCTCATCTGTCGCCCGTTGGGCTGGGTTTCGTCGGGCACGGTCCACAAGTCGGGCGCGGGGGCATCGCCCCAGTCGAGCGCCATCGTCACCAGCTCCAGCCGCGTGGTGGTGAGCGAGGTCGGCCAGAACACCAGCGGCGGCACGAAGTAGTTGCTGAGCGGGCTGACCCAGTTGGGGAACAGCGTGTAGCTCTGGGTGCAGGTGCGGCCCAGTTCTCCCACGCTTGCGATCTGCTGCCAGCCGGGCGGGCTATCGATCGCGCGCACGTGCTCGCGATCGGTCTGGCGCGGCGGCGGGGCGAGCATCCGGGCGTGCCCGTTGGGATACATGGTGTTGAAATTGCGCGTGGAGTCCACCAGCGGGGCGACCGTGTTGGGGTGGATGAAAGGCACATGGTAGACCTCCATGTTGGCCTCCATCGCCACCTTCCAGTTGCACTTGAGATCGAAGCTGTGCCGCGCTGCGAGCTTGATCCGGTCGAAGGCGAACTCCTCCCACTCGCGCGCCAGCGGGCCGAGCCAGTCGAGCAGCGGCATCGCGTCCATGTCGAAGTTGACGTAGATCACTTTCCCGAACATCTCGCAGCGCACCGGCAGAAGCCCGCGGCAGCTCATATCGAAGTCGGCGGGGAAGTCGCGCCGCTCGGGCACGCCGACGAGGCTGCCGTCGGTCTTGTAAGTCCAGTTGTGATAGCCGCACATCAGGCGCGAGGACTTGCCGCGATCCTCGGTCACCACCGGCGCGCCGCGATGGCGGCAGGTGTTGTGGAAGGCGCGCACCTGGCCGTCCATGCCGTGGACGATCACGATCGGATCGCCGGCATTGTGCCAGCGCATGTAGCATCCCGGCTCGGGGATTTCGTCGAGGTGCCCGGCGAACAGCCAGCTCTTGCGGAATACGTGTTGCTGTTCGAGCGCGAAGTATTCCGGACTGGTGTAGCGGCCTGCGGGCATATCGGGCAGGCGCGGGAAACCTTCGGGCGGCGCGGTGCGCGTGCCTTCCCATTCCATCAGCGCCTTCAATCGCGCGACTTCGCTGGCGTCCATCATTCTCGCCTCTCCCTCTGTCCGGAAGAATACATCGACCCGCCCGCCCAGCGCCCTCGCGCTTTCGACAGTGGCACCTGCCCGCCCGCCGCTTAGGCTGGCCTCGATAAAACGACGCTTTTGGGAGAGAGCAGATGGCGGGAAGGGTGGCAGGAAAGGTCGCACTGGTGACAGGCGGCGCAATGGGTCTGGGCAAGGCGGATTGCGAGGCGCTGGCGCGTGAAGGGGCGACAGTGATCGTCACCGACCGCGAGGTCGAGCTGGCGCACAAGGTGGCCGACTCCATCGGCGGCGACGCGATGGCGCTCGATGTCACCAGCGAGGAACAGTGGATCGAGGTGATGCGCGCGGTCGAGGAACGCCACGGCGGGCTCGACATCCTCGTCAACAATGCCGGCAACGTGATCTTCGAGAGCATCGAGGATTGCTCGCTCGCCCACTTCAAGCTGCACCTCGACATCCACGTGGTCGGCACCTTCCTCGGCTGCAAATACGGTGTGCCGCTGATGAAGCACCGCCACCTCAAGGTCGGAGGGGGCGGCTCGTCGATCATCAACATGGCCTCGACCGCAGCGCTGCTGGGCTATGGCAACATCCCCGCCTATGCCGCCGCCAAGTCGGCGATTGCAGGCATGACCCGCAGTCTGGCGATGGATTTCCAGGATCGCGGCTACGGCATCCGGGTCAACGCGCTGGCACCGGGAGGGATCGAAACCCCGATGGTGATGGGCGTCTCGGGCCGCGCTGGCACGACGCCGATGGAGATTCCCGAAGGCCCGCTCGATGCCAATGCGCTCGGCCATCCCAAGGATGTCGCGGGCTGCGTGTTGTTCCTCGCTTCGGACGAAGCACGCTTCCTCAACGGCCTGACGATCCCGGTGGACAATGGCCTCTACGCCCGCCCCCACCACTGAGGACGGGAAACCCGGCGCCCACCGCTGGTATGTCCTGTCGCTGCTGACGCTCACCAGCGCCTTCAGCGTCGCCGACCGGCTGGTGTTCGGCATTCTGGTCGAGGACATCAAGGCCGCGTTCCAGCTGTCGGACTTCCAGCTCGGCCTGCTCGGCGGAGCGGCGTTCAGCCTCGTCTATGTGCTCGCGGGCTTTCCCGCCGCGCGGCTGGCTGACCGCTCGACCCGCAAGAACATCGTCGCGGCCGCGATCAGTTTCTGGAGCCTGATGACCGCCGCCTGCGGGATGGCGACGGGCTTCTGGACGCTGTTCATGGCGCGCACCGGCGTGGGCGTGGGCGAGGGCTGTTCCGGCCCTTCCTCGCAGAGCCTCGTGGCGGATTTCTTCGCGCGCCACGAACTCGCCAAGGCGATGGGCTTCCTCACGCTCGGATCGACCATCGGGACCGCTACCGGCCTGATCGTCGGTGGGCAGCTGGCCGAATGGTTCGACTGGCGCTGGGCTTTCATCCTGATGGGCCTGCCGGGGCTGCTGATCGGCGCAGTGCTCTATCTCACCGTGCGCGAGCCGCCGCGCGGGCGCTATGCCCCCAAGGGCACCGATATGGCGCAACTGCCGCTCGGGCGCACGATCATGAGCCTCGTCACCAACCGCGTGTTCATGGGGTTGGCGCTGGGATGGGCGGTGCAGATCATGATCGGCTATGCGCTCGCCTTCTGGATGGCGGCGGTGATGCTGCGCCAGTTCCCGATCTCGACTGGGGATGTGGGCCTCTATCTCGGCTTTACCTTCCTGCTCGGCGGCATCCCCGGGCCGATCCTTGGCGGATATGTGACCCATTGGCTGACCCTGCGGGACGAACGCTGGCGGGCGTGGCTACCGGGTGTGGTCAGCCTCGGCTGCGTGGTGCCGCTGGCGCTCAGCCTGACATCGAGCGGCTTTACCGCGTTCCTTGTCTGGTTCGGACTCGCCTATGCGATCTATGTCGCCAGTCAGGCGGGCATCCTGTCGGGCATTCAGGCCTCGGTCGAACCGGCGAGCCGCGGCTTTGCTGTGGCGATCGCGCTGTTCTTCAACAATCTCGTCGGGCAAGCGCTGGGGCTGGCGGTGATCGGCGCGGTGAGCGATGCGCTGACCCCGACCCAAGGGCCGAGCGCGCTGGCGGTTGCCGTGTTCGGGGTGTGCCTGGTTTCGGGCCTGGCCTCGATGGCGATCTTCGCGTGGACCGCCGCGCAGATGGGGCCGAGCGGCTATCTGGAGAAGATGCGGGAGGGTTAGAACCCCGGCCTAGAAACCGGGGTGGATCGCCATCATCCCGCCATCGACCAGCATCTCCGCGCCGGTCATGTAGGGACATTCGTCGGAGACGAGGAAGGCAATCGCCGCTGCTGTCTCGGCCGGATCGGCCAGCCGGTTCAGCGGCGAGGTTTTCGCCACAGCCGCCTTGAGCCCGGGCGTCACGCCTTCGGCATGGGTGAGGATGCCGGTATCGGTCGCGCCCGGGATCACCGTGTTGCAGCGGATGTTGTAGCCCTCTTTCGCGCAATGCACCGCGACCGAGCGGGTCAACACGCGCACGGCGCCCTTGCTTGACGAATAGGCCACATCGGTCGGCAGCGCGGCCATCGCGGTGGTCGATGCGATGTTGACGATCGCGCCCTTGGAGCCGCCCGGATTGGCCTTCATCGCGGCAATTGCGGCGCGGCATCCGGCCATTGTGCCCTTGACGTTGATGTCGAAGATCCGGTCCCAGGCGTCGTCGGTCACGTCCTCGATGCTGAGCGCCGACACGGTGCCCGCGTTGTTCACAAGGATATCGAGCCGCCCCCAGCGCTCCACCGCCTGTGCGACGATCGCGGTCCAAAGGGCGATATCGGCCACGTCCTGCTGCGCGAACACCGCGCCGGTTTCCGCGCACAGCGCCGCGCCGCCATCGGCATTCATGTCGGTGCCGAGCACCTCGGCCCCATCGGCGCGCAGCCGTCGTACCGTCGCCGCACCGATCCCGCTCGCGCAGCCGGTGACGATTGCGACCTTGCCCTTGAGGTCGGGCATTATTCGGCCTGTTGCCAGATCGCGGCGCAGGGGCGCTGGTTGTGGGTCGCCACGAAGCGGGCGAGGTTGTCGGTCCCTTCCGGCAGTTTCCAGCCGATGGTGAAGCCGAAATTGGCGAAAGCGAAGATGATCAGATCGGCGAAAGTGAAGCGGCCAAGCGCGATGTGGTTCTTCTCGCCGAGAATGGCATCGAACATCCGCCACTTGGCGTCCGCCATCGCGGTCAGCTCGGCTCCCGCCTCGGTCGACACCACCGCCATGCGCGGTTCGAACATCGGGCGGCCTGCGCCTGCGCGGAAGCCCATCGTCATCGGCACGACCACTTCCTGATCGAACAGCCGCACCCACTTGCGCACCTCGGCACGCTCCAGCGGAGTTTCGCCGAACAGGTTGGGGGCGGGATGCATCTCCTCGATGAATTCGCAGATCGGCCAGCTTTCGGTGAGGCAGGTGCCGTCATCCAGCTCGAGCGTCGGGGTGGTGCCTTGCGGGTTCTTCGCCATGTAGCCCGCATCCTGCCGGTTGGTGCCGGCGATGATGTCGTAATGCACGCGGGTGAAATCGCGCCCTTCCTCAAGGCCCTTTTCGACCATGAACATCCGCACGAGACGCGGGTTGGGGCCAAGGCTGGAATGGAGCGTGGTCATCATGTCTCTCCCAATAGGTTTTGCCAGAGGTTCTAGGAGGCTAGGGCGCGTCCGTCGCCCTCATAAATGCGCTAGGATCAGACGCGAAATCGCTTGCACGGGCACGCTGTATTGCGCCACTAAGGCACCATGGATCAAACGCCTGTTACCCTGCCGTCCGACGATGATGGCGAGCTGACCAAGCTGCACCCCAATTACAGCCATGCGCTGCGGGTGCAGACCGTGTTGAACGCGATCCCCTTTCTGATCGGGTCGCTGGTGCTGGAGACGGTCTTTCGCGGCCAGGGCTACTTCCCGAGCGGGGCGATTGCCGGGCCGGTGCTGCTGATCGCGATCGCCCTGGTGATCCGCATTCCGACCAGCCGGTACAACGCGCGCGGGTATCAGATCAGCGCCGATCGCCTTCGGGTGGTGCGCGGGCTGCTGTTCCGGTCGGACACGGTGGTGCCGTTCGGCCGGGTGCAGCATATCGACGTGAATCAGGGCCCGCTTGACCGGTTCTTCGGGCTCGCCACGCTGACGCTGCATACCGCCGGCAATCACAACGCCAGCGTTTCGCTGCCGGGGCTGGGCGAAGAGCTGGCGCGGGAAATGCGCGAGGAGATACGCGCCCACATCCGCCGCGAGACGATGTGAGACACGGTTCATGAGCGAAGTTCAGCGCACCGCGCCGATCAGCGTCGTGCTGGGTGCGATCGGCAGTATCCGCAGCGCGATCATCCCCGCCATCGCCATCGCATTTTCGGGCATCGGCGGCGGTGGACGTTTTCTGGTTGCGGTCGGTGTCGGGCTGGCGGCGGCGGCGATCGGCACGCTGACGAGCTATATCGGCTGGCGTCGGCTGACCTATGTGATCGGCGAAAACGACATCCGGGTCGAAAGCGGCATCCTCAGCCGTGCGGCGCGCTCTGTGCCTTACGAGCGGATCCAGGACGTCAGCCTCGAAGCCAAGCCGCTGCCGCGCCTGTTCGGGCTCGTTTCGGTGAAGTTCGAGACGGGAGCGGGCGGGGCCGATGATCTGGCGCTGCAATACCTCACCCGCGCCGAGGGCGAACGCCTGCGCGAACTGGTACGCGAACGCCGCGAGGATGCGCCAACCGCCGCTCCTGCCGGTGAGAAGCAAGCCGGAACAACCCCCGCTTCCGACACGGGCGAGAGCGCGCTGTTCGCAATGGGGCCGCAGCGCTTGTTGACCTTCGGCCTGTTTGAATTCTCGCTCGCAGTGTTCGCGGTGCTCGGCGGTCTGCTGCAATATGTCGACAACGTGACGAGCGTTGAGCTGTGGGACGTCAACCTCTGGTATGGCTGGCTCAAGCAACAGGGCAGCACGGTCGCGACGCTCGGCCCTATCGCGCAGGCCATCGGGGTCGTCGTCGGGCTGATCGGGCTGGTGCTGGTCGGCACAGTGACGGGCGTCGTCCGCACGGTGCTGCGCGACTGGGGCTTCACTTTGACCCGCAGTGCACGCGGGTTCCGCCGCCAGCGCGGGCTGTTCACCCGCACCGATGTGGTGATGCCCGCGCACCGCGTGCAGGCGCTGGTGATCGACACCGGGCTGGTGCGCTATCGATTGGGCTGGCATTCGCTCAGCTTCGTCAGCCTCGCGCAGGATATTCTCAGCGAAAGCCACGTCGTCGCCCCCTTCGCGCAGATGGACGAAATCGCACCGATCGTGTCGCAAGCAGGCTTCCACCTGCCCGATGCGGGCATCTCATGGCACCGCGCCAGCAAGCGCCACATGGCCGACCGCGCCATCGGCGGGGCGCTGTTGTGCCTTGCAGCGGCGATCCCTGCGGCACTGTTCGCTCCCTTCGGGGTTGCTCTGATTCCCTTGGGTGCCGCAGTCGTGCTCGTCGCGGCCAACCTCTATGCGTGGGAATTCCGCCGTCATGCCGTCGATGCGACGCAGATTTTTGCGACCACCGGGCTGCTATCCCCCACCAGCCGCATCGCCACCCGGTTGAAGCTCCACTCGGTCGAAATCGCGCAGAGCCCGCTGGCACGGCTGCGCGGCTATGCCACCTTGCATCTGGGGCTGGCTGGCGGAACCTTCGCGATCCCAGGCGTGCCGCTGGACGAGGCGCGGGCCCTGCGCGCGCAAATCCTCGAAACCATCGCCGCGACCGATTATTCGCGCCTTGATGCCCCGCTGTCAGACGGGGACGATCAGACTTTCAGCGGGGCCCAGTCGGGATTTTCGGCGAACTTGGCGGCGACATAGGAACAGTCGGGCCGGATCAGGAAGCCCTGCCGATCGGCATCGTCGATCAGCCGCGCCACCAGCGCTGCCGCCACCCCGCGCCGACCGATCGCGCGCGGCACGATGGTATGCGCCGCAATCCGCACCTCGCGTCCGCCATGGTCACCGCCGGGTTCCCATTCGAGATAGCCCTGTTCGCGGCTGTCGGCGAGCGTGGCGACATAGCGCCCGCCGCCACCGGCAACGTGGTGGGTGATGGTCAATCCGGTCAGAGGCTCGCCCATCTTGTGTCCTTCCGCTTGCCCCAATCGCTTGCAACCCGCGCGCGGCGCGATAGAGGCGGTCTGCGATGACTTTGTCCAAGCCCTTTCTCTCCGACAATGCCGCTGCCGTCCACCCCCGCTTGTGGGAGGCGATGCGCGCGGCTGACCGTCCGGACAATCCCTATGACGGCGATGCGCTGTCCAAGGAGCTCGATGCGCGTTTCACCGCGCTGTTCGGGCGGGAATGCGCTGCGCTCTGGGTGGCAACGGGGACGGCGGCCAATTGCCTTGCACTGGCAACGATGTGCGCGCCCCACGGCGGGGTGGTGTGCCACCGTGAGGCGCATATCGAGGTGGACGAGGGCGGCGCGCCGGGCTTTTTCCTCCACGGTGCCAAGCTGATGCTGGCCGAAGGCGAGGGCGCGAAGCTGACCCCTGCCGATATCGCCGCGCTGATCGATCCGATCCGCAACGATGTGCATCAGGTTCAGCCCCATGCCGTCGCGATCACGCAGGCGAGCGAATATGGGCGAGCCTACACGCCTACGGAACTGGCGGCGCTGGGTGCCTTTGCGAAAGAGCGACGCCTCGGCCTGCACATGGACGGCGCGCGCTTTGCGAATGCGGCGGCGTTCCTCGGCGGCTCGCCCGAGAATGCAGCGCGCGCGGCGAGCGGCCCGGTCGACAGCCTCGCCTTCGGCTTCATCAAGAACGGCGGGATGGGCGCGGAAGCCGTAGTGCTGTTCGATCCCGAGGCCGCGCATCAGGTGCGCTACCGCCGCAAGCGCGCAGGCCACCTGCAATGCAAGGGCCGCTATCTCGCTGCGCAGATCCTCGCGATGCTCGATGACGGGCTGTGGCTCGCCAACGCCGCCCATGCCAATGCCGCGGCGCAGGAAGTGGCCGCAGGCTGCGCGGATCGCCTGCTCCATCCGGTGGAAGCGAACGAGCTCTTCGTGCGCTTGACCGAAGCCGAGCGCGAGGCGCTGCGCGCGCAGGATTTCGCATTCTACGATTGGGGTGTGGACTCGGCGCGCTTCGTCACCGCGTGGAACACCCGCGGCGAGGATGCCGCGGCGCTCGGCAAGGCGATCGCCGCGCTGTGACCTCAACTCCCGCGCCATCGATGCTCAGCCCCAAGGTGCTGATCCCCTTCATGCTGACCGGCACGATCTGGGGTTCGACCTGGTTTGTCATCACCGGACAGATTTCCGATGTGCCCGCCGCATGGGGGGTGTTCTACCGCTTCATGCTGGCGACCCCGGCGCTGTTCGCGCTGGCGGTGGTGATGGGCAACCGGCTGCGGCTCAACCGGCCCGAGCACCTGCTCGCGCTCGGGGTCGGCATCGCGCAGTTCTCGGGCAATTTCCTGTTCGTCTATCATGCGGAACAGCACATCACCTCCGGCATCGTCGCGGTGATGTTCGCGCTGCTGATGGTGCCCAATGCGCTCTTCGCTAGGGTGTTCATCGGCGAGCGGGTCCAGGGCGGCTTTATCGGCGGCAGCCTTGTCGCGATTGCCGGGGTGGCGATGCTGCTGGTGCACGAATGGAACGCTGCGCCGCTCGGCGGTGATGTTGGCCTCGGCATCGTGCTCGCAGTGGGCGGGATGCTCGCCGCATCGATCGCCAATGTGGTGCAGGCCAACCCGACGGGGCGCGGGGTGCCTATGGTGAGCCTGCTCGCCTGGGCGATGCTCTACGGGACGGGCTTCGATCTGGTCTACGCTTTCGCCACCGAGGGCGCGCCGCAGGTGCCCAGCGGCTGGCAGTTCTGGGCGGGGACGGCCTATCTCGCGATCATCGGATCGGTGGTAACCTTCCCGCTCCATTACAACCTCGTGCGCGAGATCGGGGCTGGGAAGACTGCCTATAACGGGATCGTCACCGTGTGCGTGGCGATGGGGCTGTCGACCCTGTTCGAGGGCTTTGCGTGGGACGCGCTGTCGGTCGGCGGCATGGCGCTGGCGCTGCTGGGCATGGGGCTGGCGCTTCGGTCAAAGCAGAAGAAGTAGCTCTCAAAAGAGCGTTGATCGGCCCGCAGGGCCGCAAGGGCGAATGCCCGTCGCGCCTTATGGCGCGCAAGCCAAGGGCGCGGAGGCGCCCGCCGGCGCTTGAGGCGAAAACAAGGACTCTAGACCTTCGACATAGGTCGGGAACCTCGGCTCCCACCCAAGCACCCGCTTGGCCTTGCCGTTGGCGACGCGGCGATTCTCCATGTAGAACCCGCGCGCCATTTCCGAGAGGTTCGCCTGTTCCAGCGTCTCCAGCGGCGGGAACGGCAACCCGAGCAAGCGGCACGCGTGTTCGGTCACTTCATTGCCGCTGCAAGGGCAATCATCGCCGAGGTTGTAGGCGCCTGCGGGTGCATTCTGCTCCAGCGCCGCTACGACCCCGCTGGCAATGTCATCGACATGGACGCGGCTGAACACCTGTCCGGGCAAGTCGATCCGCCGCGCCTGCCCGGCCCGCACCCGGTCGAGCGCGGAGCGGCCCGGACCGTAGATCCCCGGCAGGCGGAACACCCGCGCGCCCATGTTCAGCCATGCAAGGTCAGCCTCGGCCCGCGCGTTGCGCCGACCTTCTCCAGATTGCGCGATGGTTGGCGTTGCCTCGTCCACCCACGCGCCTTCGCGGTCGCCATAGACGCCGGTGGAGGAGAGGTAGAACAGCGCCTTGCCGGCCAGCGCCTTGCCATAGGCATCGAGCACCGGATCGCCGCCTGCCCGTTCGGGCGGGACCGACGAGAGGATGTGGGGCGCTTCGCCGATGGCTGCCAACACGGCGGCCCGGTTGTCAAAAGCGATATCGCCCGCGCTGCCCGTCGCCGTGACCTGCCACCCGCGCGCGCGCATCGCTGCAGCTATGCGTCCGGCGGTGTAGCCCAGTCCAAAGATCAGCAAACGGCCCATGCGCCAACCTAATGATTGGACCTGAGGACGAATCAACCTAAATCGGCGCGCATGGATATCGCACACAACCCCATCGCCCCCGACAACGCCCCCGCAACCCCTGCCGAGCCGCCGCTGATCCGGCGCGAGGAATACCAGCCTTTTGCGTGGCGGGTGCCGACCACGCATCTCGACTTCGCGCTTGGGCTGGAAGCGACCACGGTCACCGCGACGCTCGTAGTTGAACGCAACCCTGCCGCTGCTGCTTCGCCTGAACTGCGGCTGAGCGGCGACAGCATCGCCGCGCAAAGCGTCAGCGTCGACGGCGAGGCCGCGTCGTGGCGGATGGATGGCCCCGATCTGATCGTGACCCTGCCGGGCGAGCGGCACGAGGTCACCATCGTCACCACCATCAACCCCGCCGCCAACACCCAGCTGATGGGCCTCTACGCCTCGAACGGAATGCTCTGCACCCAGTGCGAATCCGAGGGCTTCCGCCGCATCACTTTCTTCCCCGACCGGCCCGATGTGCTGTCGGTCTACACGGTGCGGATGGCGGGCGACAAAGCGGCCTTCCCGATCCTGCTGTGCAACGGCAACCGCACCGCTGCGGGCGATAATGGCGACGGCACGCACTGGGCCGAATGGCACGATCCCTGGCCCAAACCGTCCTATCTTTTCGCGCTCGTCGCAGGCGATCTGGTCGCCAATTCCAAGCCCTTCGTCACCCGTTCGGGCCGACAGGTCGAATGCAACGTCTGGGTGCGGGCCGAGGATATCGCGCGCACCGACCACGCGCTCGAATCGCTGCACCGCTCGATGACGTGGGACGAGGAGGTGTTCGGCCGCGAATACGACCTCGATCTCTACAACATCGTCGCCGTCAGCGATTTCAACATGGGGGCGATGGAGAACAAGGGACTCAACGTCTTCAACACGAAGTATGTCCTCGCCGACCCCGACACCGCCACCGATGCGGACTTCGACGCAGTTGAAGGCGTGATCGCGCACGAATACTTCCACAACTGGTCGGGCAATCGCATTACCTGCCGCGACTGGTTCCAGCTGAGCCTCAAGGAAGGTTTCACCGTGCTGCGCGACCAGCTGTTCTCGCAGGATATGCGGGGCGAGGCGGTCAAGCGGATCGAGGATGTGCGGATCCTGCGTGCGGCCCAGTTCCCCGAGGATTCAGGCCCGCTCGCGCACCCGATCCGGCCCGATTCCTACCGCGAGATCAGTAACTTCTACACCGCGACCGTCTACAACAAGGGCGCCGAGGTCATCCGCATGATCCGCTCGATGGTCGGTGTGGAGCGGTTCCGGGCAGGCACCGATCTCTATTTTGACCGCCATGATGGCGAAGCGGCGACGTGCGAGGATTTCGTCAGGGCAATCGAGGACGGGGCGGGCATCGACCTGACCCAGTTCCGGCGCTGGTATTCGCAGGCGGGCACTCCGCGCGTCGAGGTGCGCCAGGCGGTTGAGAGCGACAACTTGCGACTGACCCTCAAACAGACCGTACCCGCCACCCCCGGTCAGCCCGACAAGCTGCCGATGCCGATCCCGCTGAAGATTGCGGTCCATTCGCGCAGCGGCACCCTGGGCGCGGAACAGCTGGTGGTGCTGGCCGAGACAGAGCAGACGGTCACGCTGCCGCTTGCAGGCCCCGATCCGGTGGTGTCGATCAACCGCGGCTTCACCGCCCCGGTAGTGATCGAACGCGAACTTGCGCGAGAGGATCTCGTGTTCCTCGCCGGGCATGACGATGATCCCTTTGCCCGTTCGGAAGCCTTGCAGGAACTCGCGGTCAGCCACCTAGTCGGTGCGGCCAGCTGCGCTCTTTCGGCAGATGATCTGACTGCGGGCGAAGCGGCGATCATCGCTGCGTTCCGTTCGAGCATTGCCGACCAGCGGCTCGATGATGCGATGCGCGGCGAGCTGATGATCCTGCCGAGCGAGACCTATCTGTTCGAAGTGATGGCGAGCCACGGCGGCCTCGCCGATCCGGGCACGATCCATGCCGCGCGCGAAGGGCTGAAGGCTGCGATTGGCGCGGCGCTGGCAGAGGAACTGGGCGCGCTGCACGCCCGCGCCTCGGCGGTGCCCCTGGGCGATCCCGCCGGTCGCGGGGCACGCAAGGTGAAGACGCAAGCGCTGGTGTATCTCGCAGCCGCCGATCCGGCGCGCGCCGCCACGCTGGCCGCCGAGCAATATGACGCCGCCGACAACATGACCGACCGGCAGGGCGCGCTGATGGTGCTGTGCTCGCTCGATTCGCCCGCGCGCGAACAGCGGCTCGCCGCCTTCTACGAGCGCTACAAGGACAATGCGCTGGTGGTCGACAAGTGGTTCACGTTGCAGGCGCTCTCGCTCCACCCCGATGTCATCGCCCATGTCCGTACGCTGGCGGGCCATCCCGACTTCACGCTCAAGAACCCCAACCGCGCCCGCTCGCTCTACATGGCGTTCGCGGGTAACCCCAAGGGGTTCCACGATGCGAGTGGGGCGGGCTATCGCATGATTGCCGATGTGATTCTCGCGCTCGATCCGATCAACCCGCAGACGGCGGCGCGGTTCGTCCCCGCGCTCGGGCGCTGGCGGCGGATCGAGCCGGGCCGTGCAGGCCTGATGCGGGCCGAGCTTGAACGGATCATGGCGCATGGCGATCTGTCGCGCGATACTTTCGAGCAGGTCAGCCGCAGTCTGGACGGATGAAGTGAGCGGCTTTCAGATCGAAACCAGCCCGCTGCTCGAAGGCGTGCCGCACGGCTTCTTCGGCAGCGCCGGGGGCAAGCACCAGTTCGGGTTCGGGGGTCCGGGCGATCCGGCCGAAGTGCGCGAACTGAGGGCGGCCGCGGCTGATGCGATCCTGACGGGCGGCCGCCTCGCCGCGCCGCATCAGGTGCATTCACCCGATGTGGCGGTGGTAACGAACGTCTGGGATGATGCTGCCGAAGGTCGCCCGGTAGCCGATGCGGTGGTCACGGTCACGCCCGGCGTCGTGCTCGGCATCGTGACGGCGGACTGCGGCCCGATCCTGTTCGCCGACCGCGAGGCGGGGGTGATCGGCGCGGCCCATGCCGGTTGGCGCGGCGCGGTGGACGGGGTGCTCGAAAACACCATCGCCGCGATGGAGTCTCTTGGCGCGCGGCGGGCGAACATCGCGGCCGTGCTCGGGCCGACGATCGCGCAGCCGAGCTACGAGGTCGATGCCCCGTTCCGCGCGCGCTTTGCGGCGAATGACGAACGCTTTTTCGCCCCCGCGCCGGAACGCAGCGGGACCGCCCGCTGGCACTTCGATCTGCCGGGCTTCATCATGGCCCGGTTGCGCGATGCGGGCCTTAGCAAAATTGCGGATAACGGCCGGGATACATTCTCACATGTCACGCGTTATCATTCGCACAGGCGCTCGACGCAGGCAGGCGAGCCGAATTATGGCAGGCAGATCAGTATGATCGCACTGTCATGAGGCGGACTTGCATGGCTGCGAACCGGGCTTGAACAAAACACGGTTGGATTCTGGGTGGATTGCCGTTAATTGCCCCGCCCAAGTTACGGACAGGGTGCGTCGCTTGCACGCATTCCGCCCGGAACAGGGATGAATCTGACTCAACACGGCGAAGGCGCGAGCCTTCTCAACTGGAACACCACGCCGCGCAGGGCGTTTCACCGGCGCGGCATTACGAGCAGGGTATTTGACGATGGCTGACATGAGCGGTGCGACCACTCCCGCAGGTGCCTCGGAAGTGACAGAAGGCGGCGAAGGCGTCCGTCGTCGCGACTGGATCCACATCGCAGCGCTCGGCACTGCTGGGGTTGGCGGCGCATCGGTGCTGATCCCGCTGGTCAGCCAGATGGCGCCTTCGGCCGACGTGCTCGCCGCGAGCACCACCGAAGTCGATGTCAGCGCGATCCAGCCGGGCCAGAGCATCAAGGCCGTGTTCCGCAAGCAGCCGCTGTTCGTGAAGCGTCTCACCGCCGAAGAAATCGCTGCCGCCAAGAAGGATGACGCCGTTTCGCTGCGCGATCCGCAGACCCTCGCCGAGCGGACCAAGGAAGGCCACGAAGACGTGCTCGTCACCATGGGCGTCTGCACCCACCTCGGCTGCGTGCCGCTGGGCGCTGCCGAGGGCGAGAACAAGGGCGAGTTCGGCGGCTATTTCTGCCCCTGCCACGGCTCGCACTACGATGTCGCCGGCCGCATCCGCAAAGGCCCCGCGCCGAAGAACCTGCACGTTCCCGATTACGAGTTCACCTCGGACACGGTCATCCGCGTCGGCTGATCCAACGTATCCGAGCAACACCGAATCCTTCCGACCATTCCCTTCGATCAAGCCGAGAGAACGCCATGAGTTTCGCCTGGGCCAAGCAATACGAACCGAAAACCGCCCTGACCAAGTGGCTTGACGAGAAGCTGCCGCTTCCGCGTCTGGTCTACAACGCGGTCGGGGCCGGCTATCCGGTGCCGCGCAACCTCAACTACATGTGGAACTTCGGCGTGCTCGCCGGTTTCTGCTTGATGCTGCAGATCGTCACCGGTGTCGTGCTGGCGATGCATTATGCCGCCAACCAGGCGGTCGCCTTCGGCACGGTCGAGCACATCATGCGTGACGTCAACGCCGGCTGGATGATGCGCTACGCCCACGCCAACGGGGCGAGCTTCTTCTTCATTGTGATCTACCTGCACATCTTCCGCGGCTTCTTCTATTCGTCCTACAAGGCCCCGCGCGAGATGATCTGGCTGCTGGGTGTGGTGATCTTCCTTCTCATGATGGCGACCGCCTTCATGGGCTACGTGCTGCCGTGGGGCCAGATGAGCTTCTGGGGCGCACAGGTGATCACCGGTCTGTTCGGCGCGATCCCGCTGGTGGGTGAACCCCTCCAGGTGTGGATCCTGGGCGGCTACGCTCCCGACAACGCTGCGCTGAACCGCTTCTTCAGCCTCCACTTCCTGCTGCCCTTCGTGATCGCCGGCGTGGTGATCCTGCACATCTGGGCACTGCATATCCCCGGCTCGTCGAACCCGACTGGCGTGGAAGTGAAGAACGAAAGCGACACCGTGCCGTTCCACCCGTACTACACGGCGAAGGACGGGTTCGGGCTGGGCGTGTTCCTTATCGCCTTCTGCACGATGGTGTTCTTCCTGCCGAACGCGCTGGGCCACCCGGACAACTACATCGAGGCGAATCCGCTCTCGACCCCGGCGCTGATCGTTCCGGAATGGTATTTCTATCCGTTCTACGCGATCCTGCGCGCCTTCACCGGCGACCTCACCATTCCGTTCACCGGCATCGTGCTAGTCCCCGCCAAGCTGCTGGGCGTGATCGCGATGTTCGGCTCGATCCTGGTGTGGTTCTTCCTGCCCTGGCTCGACAAGAGCCCGGTGCGCTCGGGCCACTACCGTCCGCTGTTCAACAAGTTCTTCTGGTTCGGCCTGATGCCGACCATGGCGGCGCTGTTCTACCTCGGCGGTGCCCACGCGGAAGAGCCGTACATCATGCTCAGCCAGATCTTCACGGCTTACTACTTCATGCACTTCCTCGTGATCCTGCCGATCATTAGCCAGATCGAAGTGCCTAAGCCGCTGCCCTTCTCGATCACCGAAGCGGTGCTCGGCAAGGATGCCGCCCCGGCCGAACCGCGCACCGGTTCGATCGATGGCGGTGATGCCGGCGCCTCGCCCGATGGTTCGCTGCAACCGGCCGAGTAATCGGCCGGAGCGGTTCCCCAGCAATCTGACCCGATAACGAGAAAGAGTTCGGTCATGTCTATTCGTCTCGGAGGCATTATTGCAGGCCTCGGCATCACTCTGGTGCTGCTGCTCTGGTCGTTCCTGCCCGGTGCCTATAACTTCGCGTTCGGCCCCGCGCCGGAAAAGCAGGCGTCCTACGCCTTCTATGAGCATGGCGAAGGCCCCGAAGGCGGCTTTTCGTTCGACGGCCCGCTCGGCACGTGGGACGTGGCCCAGCTTCAGCGCGGGTATCAGGTCTACAAGGAAGTCTGCTCGGCCTGCCACAGCCTGAAGTTCGTTTCCTTCCGCAACCTGCAGCAGCTTGGCTACAGCGAAGCCGAAGTTGATGCGGAAGCTGCGGCGTGGACCGTTCCGGGGATCGATCCCGCCACCGGCGAGACGACCACCCGTCCGGGTGAGCCGACCGACTTCTTCCCGTCGCCCTATCCCAATGCGATTGCCGCTGCGGCCGCGAACAACAACGCGATCCCGCCAGACCTCTCGCTGATGACCAAGGCGCGTCACGACGGTTCGAACTACGTCTACGACCTGCTGGTTGGCTATGGCGAGCCCGACCCCGCCAAGGCTGCGAAGCTCGGCTTCGAGACCCCGACCGGGCTGTACTTCAACAAGCACTTCCCGAACGTCAACATCGCCATGCCCCCGCCGCTCGCGATCGACGGTCAGGTGACCTATGCCGACGGCACCAACGCCACCATTCCGCAGATGGCCAAGGACGTGGCCGCGTTCCTGACCTGGACGGCGGAACCCTCGCTGGTCGAACGCAAGCAGACCGGTTGGGCGGTGCTCGGCTTCCTGCTGTTCGCCACCACTCTGGCGTTCCTCAGCTACAAGCAGGTCTGGGCCGGCATGAAGCCGAAGAAGAAGTAAGCTTCTTCGCCCCGTAACGCACACGAGCGCCCCGTCATCCCCTTGCGGATGGCGGGGCGCTCTGCTTTGAAAGAGCCGAAAGGGGCCTGCCGACATGAAACCGCCGCATCTCTCGCCGGAAGAGCTCAAGGGGCTTGTGCGTACCGTCCCCGATTTCCCGCATCCGGGGATCCAGTTCCGCGATATCACCACGCTGATTGGTCACCATCAGGGCATGGCGGCGAGTGTGCATCATCTCGCCGAAGCAGCAGCGGCAGCCGGGGCGGACAAAATCGCCGGGATGGAAGCGCGCGGGTTTATTTTCGGCGCGGCAGTGGCGGTCCAGCTGGGCGTCGGCTTCGTGCCGGTCAGGAAGCCCGGCAAGCTGCCGATCCAGACGATCGGGATCGACTATGCGCTCGAATATGGCACCGACCGCCTCGAGATAGACCCGGATGCCATTACGCCCGGGCAGAAGGTGGTGATCGTCGATGATCTCATCGCCACCGGCGGCACCGCGCTCGCCTCGGCCGAGCTGCTTCGCATGACCGGCGCAGTTGTCAGTGATGCCCTGTTCGTGATCGACCTGCCCGATCTGGGCGGGGCGGATCGTCTGCGCGCAGCGGGGATAACGGTCAGCGCGCTGATGGAATTCGAAGGCGACTGATCAGGCCAGCCGCGCGACCTCGGCCAGTACGCGCTCGGCCCATTCGGGGCGGCAGATCAAGAGATCGGGCATGTAGGTATCGGCCTGGTTGTAGACCAGCGGCGATCCGTCGATCCGCGAACAATGGAGCCCGTAGGCCTGCGCCACGGCCACCGGCGCGCAGCTGTCCCATTCGTACTGCCCGCCCGAATGCAGGTAGATCTCGGCCTCGCCGCGGACCACTGCCATCGCCTTCGCCCCGGCACTGCCCATCGGCACCAGCTCGCCGCCAAGCGCATCGGCCACCGCCTGCGCTTCATGCGCGGGCCGGGTGCGGCTGACGAGAAAGCGCGGGCGGCTCGCGGCTGCGGGAAGGGGCTGCGGCGCATCCGAGCGCAGCACAACCCCGCCATCGAGCCCGGGCAGCGCCACCGCGCCGACTGTGGCCACCCCGTCAATCGCCAGCGCGACATGCACCGCCCAGTCGCTGCGTTCCTCGCCATATTCGCGGGTGCCATCGACCGGATCGACGATCCACACCCGGCCCTTGGCGAGGCGCGCGGGATTGTCCTTTTCCTCTTCGGACAGCAGCCCGTCATCGGGGCGCAGGTGCCGGATCGCGTGGCACAGGAACTGGTTGGCCGTGGCATCGCCTGCCTTGCCCAGCGCCTTGCCATCGAACATCCCGCTGGCGCGTACCGCCATGAGCAGCACACCCGCGTGCTCGGCCAGCTGCGCGGCCAGCGCGGCATCGGTCAGATCGGCAGCACTCATTTGAGCGGGAGGATCTGCTGGATGATGAAGCGCGCGGCTTCTTCGGGCGTCATGTCGACGGTGTTCACGCGGATCTCCGGATGTTCGGGCGCTTCATAGGGACTGTCGATCCCGGTGAAGTTGCTGAGCTTGCCCGCCCGCGCCTTCTTGTAAAGCCCCTTCACGTCGCGGCCCTCTGCGACCTCAAGCGGCGTATCGACGAAGATCTCGACGAACTCGCCCGGCGGCAGCATGTCGCGCACCATCTGCCGTTCGGCGCGGAACGGCGAGATGAAGGCGGTGAGCACGATCAGCCCCGCATCGGCCATCAGCTTGGCGACTTCGCCCACGCGGCGGATATTCTCGATCCGGTCGGCTTCGGTAAAGCCGAGATCGCGGTTGAGCCCGTGCCTGACATTGTCGCCATCCAGCAGGAAGGTGTGGCGGTTCATCACGAACAGCTGCTTTTCGACCTCGTTGGCGATGGTCGATTTGCCGCTGCCCGAAAGCCCGGTGAACCACAGCACCCGCGGTGTCTGGTTCTTCATCGCCGCATGATCGTCACGCGTGATCGCAGTCGGCTGCCAGTGGACATTGTCCGCGCGGCGCAGGCTGAATTCGATCATCCCGGCGGCGACGGTCGCATTGGTGAACTTGTCGATCAGGATGAACCCGCCGAGCTCGCGGTTCGTGCTATAGGGCTCGAACACGATCGGCCGGTCAGTCGCGAATTCGGCGACGCCGATGGAATTCAATTCGAGCGTCTTGGCCGCCAGCCGTTCGAGGCTGTTGACGTCGATCTCGTATTCGGGCGCCTGCACCGTGGCGGTGACCATCTGGGTGCCAAGCTTGAGCCAGTAGCCGCGTCCCGGCTTCAGCGCCTCCTCGTCCATCCAAACAAAGGTCGCGCGGAACTGATCGGAGACTTGCGGCGGATCGCCCGCGGCCGCGATCATATCGCCGCGGCTGCAATCGACTTCATCGGCGAGGGTAAGCGTGACAGACTGGCCTGCGACTGCCTCGTCGAGATCGCTGTCGAAGCCATCGGTTTTGCCTGCAAAACCGCCACTGGGAACAGCCACGATGCTCTTGACCGTGCTGGTCTTGCCGGAAGGCACGATCCGCACGGGATCGCCTGACCGGATGGTGCCGCTGGCGATCTGCCCGGCAAACCCGCGGAAATCGAGGTTGGGGCGGTTCACCCACTGCACCGGCATGCGGAACGACTGAGCCTGCGCGGCGGCACTATCCACCGGCACGCTTTCGAGATGGGCGATCAGTGCCGGCCCGCCATACCACGGCGTATTGGCCGACGGCGCTGTGGTGATGTTGTCGCCCTTGAAGCCCGAGATCGGGATCGCGGTGAATTCGGCAATGCCGATGCTCGTGGCAAAGGCGTGATAATCGCTGACGATCCGGTCGAACACCGCCTGATCGTAGCCCACCAGATCCATCTTGTTCACGGCGAGCACCAGATGGCGGATGCCGAGCAGGTGGACGAGATAGGAATGCCGCCGCGTCTGTTGCAGCACGCCTTTGCGTGCATCGATCAGGATCACCGCGCAGTCCGCCGTCGAAGCCCCGGTGACCATGTTGCGGGTATATTGTTCGTGCCCCGGCGTATCGGCGACGATGAACTTGCGCTTCTCGGTGGTGAAAAAGCGGTAGGCGACATCGATGGTGATGCCTTGTTCGCGTTCGGCCGCAAGGCCATCGACCAGCAACGCGAAATCGATCTCTTCGCCCTGCGTGCCGTGCCGCTTGCTGTCGCTTTCGAGAGCGGCAAGCTGATCTTCGAAGATCATCTTGGAATCGTAGAGCAGCCGCCCGATCAGCGTCGATTTGCCGTCATCCACGCTGCCGCAGGTTATGAAGCGCAGCAGGCTCTTGTGCTGGTGCTGGTCGAGATAGGCCTCGATATCCTCGGCGATCAGCGCGTCGGTCTGGAAGGAGGAGGGCGTTTCCATCAGAAATACCCCTCCTGCTTCTTGTCTTCCATCGAGGCGGACTGGCCCTTGTCGATCGCGCGGCCCTGCCGTTCGGAACTGGTGGCGAGCAGCATTTCCTGGATGATGGTGTTCATGTCGGCCGCCTCGCTCACGGTCGCGCCGGTCAGCGGGTAGCAGCCCAATGTGCGGAAGCGCACCGGACGGGTCACGGGTTCTTCGCCCGGTTCGAGCCGGAAGCGATCATCATCGACCACCAGGATCATCCCGTCGCGCTCGACCGTGGGGCGCGGCTTGGAGAAATAGAGCGGCACGATGTCGATGTTCTCGAGCGCGATGTATTGCCAGATGTCGAGCTCGGTCCAGTTGGAGAGCGGGAAGACGCGGATGCTTTCGCCCTTGTTCTTCTTGGCGTTGTAGAGGTTCCACAGCTCGGGGCGCTGGTTCTTCGGGTCCCAGCGGTGCGCGGCAGTGCGGAAGCTGAAAATGCGCTCCTTGGCGCGGGCCTTTTCCTCATCGCGCCGCCCGCCGCCGAACGCCGCATCGAACCCGTGGGCGGTGAGCGCGCGCTTGAGCGGATCGGTCAGCTGCGCTTGGCTGTAGAGCGCGCTGCCGGTGTCAAAGGGGTTGATCCCCTGCGCTTCGGCGTCCTCGTTTTCAGCGATGATCAGCTCGAGCCCGTATTCGCGCACTGTCCGGTCGCGGTGGGCGAGAAGATCCTTGAAATCCCATCCGCTGGCGACGTGCAGCATCGGAAACGGCGGCGGCGAGGGATAGAACGCCTTGCGCGCCAGATGCAGCATCACCGAGGAATCCTTGCCCACCGAATAGAGCATCACCGGGTTTTCCGCCTCGGCCACGACTTCGCGGAAGATGTGAATGCTTTCGGCTTCGAGCCGTTCAAGATGGGTCAGACTTCGCATGTGTCGCAGCTACACCTTACAACCTCGCAGACAACTACAGTTTTGTTTGGGCCCGGTGAAGCGCAGGCATTGTGTGTAGGGCGTATCAGGCCGGGACGGGTTGTCCTTGCATGATTGCCTCGGCTATGGTCGCCGGGTGCGCACGGGGCGCGCTGTTCTCGAAACCGCAAAGGAGCGCCGGAGCCGCCAATGGCTGATGCCTTGACGCTTTTGACGCTGGTCGCCCTACCATTCGTTGCCGCGCTGGCTATTGCGCTGGTGCCGCAAGCGCCGCGGGCCGTGCATTCGGGCATCGCCGCATCCGCCAGCGCGCTAGGGCTTGGTCTGCTCGGCACGCTTGCCGCGCAGGTGATGGGCGGCGCTGTGCCGACGGCGACCTTCGAGTGGGTGCCGACGCTTGGGCTTGATCTGACATTGATGGTCGACCCGCTCGGGCTGATGTTCGCCGGACTGATCCTCGGCATCGGGTTGCTGGTGGTGATCTTCGCCCATAGCTACCTCTATGTCGACGAGCCGAGCGGCCGGTTCTTTGCCAGCCTGATGCTGTTCCAGGGTGCGATGCTGGGGATCGTGATCGCCGGCAACGTGCTGCTCTTGCTGGTTTTCTGGGAGCTGACGAGCCTTGCCTCGTTCCTGCTGATCGGGTTCTGGCAACACAAGCCTGAAGCCCGGCAAGGCGCGCGCATGGCATTGGCGGTGACAGGCGGCGGAGGCCTCGCGCTCATCGGGGGTATGGTGCTGCTGGGTATGGTGGCGGGATCGTTCGATCTGGCGACGATCCTCGCGCGCGGCGACATGGTGCGCGCTTCGCCGCACTATCCGGTGATCCTCGGCCTGATCCTGATCGGCTGCTTCACCAAGTCCGCGCAGTTCCCGTTCCACTTCTGGCTGCTCCACGCGATGGCCGCGCCGACGCCGGTCAGCGCCTACCTCCATTCGGCGACGATGGTGAAGGCGGGGGTGTTCCTGCTCGCGCGGCTGTGGCCAGTGCTGGCGGGAACCGAGGCCTATACGCTGATCGTGACCACCACCGGGCTGGTGACGATGGTTCTGGGGGCCGTGGTTGCGCTGTTCCGGCACGATCTCAAAAGCATCCTCGCCTATTCGACCATCTCGCAGCTCGGGATGCTGGTGATGCTGCTGGGCTTCAGCCTCGAAGCTGCGGCGCTGGCAGCGGTGCTGCACATCCTCAATCACGCCGCCTTCAAAGCCGCGCTGTTCATGAGCGCCGGGATCGTCGAGCACGAGACAGGCACCCGCGATATCCGCCGTCTGGGAGGCCTTGCCAAGGCGATGCCGTTGACCGCGCTCATCGCCACGCTGGCTGCCGCTTCGATGGCGGGGCTGCCGCCAATGGGCGGGTTCATTTCCAAGGAACTGATGCTTTACCAGACACCGGAGCTCGCGCTGTTCGGCGTGCCGTGGTTGCTGCCTGCGCTCGCCACGCTCGGCGCGACCTTCTCGGTCGGCTATTCGCTTCGGCTCGCATGGCACCTGTTTTTCGGGACTCCGCGCGAGGTCGAACCCTTCTCCCGTGCGCATGATCCCGGCGCGGGGATGTGGGCCTCGCCCGCTATCCTGACCACGCTGGCAGCGCTGCTGGGCCTAGTTCCCATGACCCTCGCCGCGCCGCTGGTGGGAGCGGTGACGGCTGCGGTGACAGGTTCCGACGTGCGGGTTGTCGACCTGGCTTTCTGGCACGGGATCAACCTTGCGCTCATCCTCAGCTTGATCGCTGTGGTGGGAGGCGCATTGCTTCTGCGATACCATGCCGGACTGTTGGTCGCGTGGGAGCGCGCGCAGCTTCCCGATGCGAAGCGCATGTTCGAAGCCGTGCTCGCGCATGCCGATGGGGCGGTGCGCAAGGCGATAACCGCCGTGCACACGCCGTCCCTGCAAAGGATGCTGCTGGCGAGTTTCGTCGTGATTGTCTTCCTTGTGATCGAGGGCGCGCTGGTGGGCGGTGGCAGCCTTTCGGGTGCACGTGCCGGACAGAGCGCGCCCGCGCCCGCGATCATCGCCTGGGCGCTGCTGGTCGCGGCAACCGCAGCGGTGGTGGCAGACACGCGCAACCGCCTGCGGGCGTTGATCTTCGTGAGCGTGATCGGCCTCGTGGTGAGCCTCACCTTCGTCCAGTTCTCCGCGCCCGATCTCGCACTCACCCAGATCTCGGTCGAGGTGGTGACGGTGCTGTTGCTGCTGCTCGCGCTCAACCTCCTGCCCAAAGGCCCGCCGCCCTTGTCGCGCGCGCCGCGTAAATGGCGCGACGGGGCGCTGGCGATTGCCGGGGGCGTGCTGGTCGGCGGGCTGGCATGGGCGATGCTGACCCGCGAGCCCGTTCCGAGCATCGCCGCCTATCACATCGCCAATGCCAAGCCGGGCGGGGGCGGGACCAATATCGTCAACGTCATCCTCGTCGATTTCCGCGCCTTCGATACGCTCGGCGAGATCATCGTGCTGGGGATTGCAGGCCTGGCGATTTTCGCTCTGCTCGACACCACGGCGGTCGGCGCGGCGGGGGCACGGCTGCGGGCCTGGCGCGAAGATACGCCACATTCGCCAGAACGGCATCCGATGATGCTGCTCGCCGCGAGCCGGATCATCCTGCCGCTGACGCTGACGGTTGGCATCTACCTGTTCCTGCGCGGCCATAACCAGCCGGGCGGCGGGTTCATCGCCGCGCTGGTGGTGGCGATTGCCTTCCTCGTCCAGTATCTCGCCGCGGGCTTCGACTGGTCGGAACAGCGGCGGCGGTTCGGAGAGCACCAGCTGATCGGCTGGGGCGTGCTCACCGCGATGGCGACGGGTCTTGGCGCGATGCTGCTGGGCGCGCCCTTCCTGACTTCGTGGTTCGACTATTTCCACCTTCCGCTGATCGGGACGTTCGAACTGGCGAGCGCGATGCTGTTCGATGCCGGCGTGTTCCTGACGGTGCTCGGCGCGGTGATGCTTGCCTTGGCGCAGCTCAGCCACATCGCCCAGCGCGCCGCGCGCGCTGCAAGCGCAGGGGAGGGCGAGCAATGAGCTACGAATTCCTTCTGGCGAGCGCGATCGGCGTGTTGGTGGCGGGCGGCATCTATCTCGCGCTGCGTGCGCGAACCTTCCAAGTGGTGCTGGGCCTCACGCTCATCTCCTATGCGGTGAACCTGTTCCTGTTCGCTTCGGGACGGCTGGTGCTGAACCGCCCGCCGATCTGGAATAAGGCGGTGGCCGAATATACCGATCCGCTTCCGCAGGCGCTGGTGCTGACCGCGATCGTCATCACCTTCGGCATGACTGCGCTGGTGGTGATCCTGAGCCTGCGAAGCTTCCTCGAGACGGGCAGCGATCATGTCGATGGCGACACCGTGCCGTGCGACGGGCAGGACGGCACGGCCGGAAGCGGCGGGGAGCCACCGCAGCCATGACCCTCGCCGAACATCTGCCGATCCTGCCAATCGTAATCCCCGCGCTGGCCGCGCCGGCCGCACTCTTGGTGATGCGGCGCAGCCGGGCGCTCGGGATCGGGATTTCGATTGCCGCCTGCCTCGCGATGCTGGGGGCGGCGATTGCTCTACTGGTGGTGAGCGCTGACGGCACGATCACGCCCTATGCGGTGGGCGATTGGCCTGCGCCCTTCGGGATCGTGGTGGTGGCAGACCGGTTGGCGGCAATCATGCTCACGCTGTCGGCATCGCTGGGGCTGCTTGCCCTTACCCATGCCGTGCTGACCCGGGCTGATCGCAAGGGCTGGCATTTCCACCCACTGCTCCAGTTCCAGCTGATGGGGCTGAATGGCGCCTTTCTGACCGGCGATCTGTTCAACCTGTTCGTGTTTTTCGAGGTGCTGCTGATCGCCTCTTACGGGTTGATGCTGCACGGGCAGGGCGCGGCGCGGTTCAAGGCGGGGGTGCAATATGTGATCGTCAACCTTGTCGGCTCCTCGCTGTTCCTGATTGCCTTGGGGCTGCTCTATGCGCTGACCGGCACGCTCAACATGGCCGACATGGGGCTGAGGGTGGCGGAGATCGCTCCCGCCGATCAGGGTCTGCTGCGGATCGCCGCGCTGCTGCTGGTGAGTGTTTTTGCGCTGAAGGCGGCGGTGGTGCCGCTCCATCTGTGGTTGCCGCGCACCTATGCGGTGTCCACTCCGGCGGTTGCGGCGCTGTTTGCGATCATGACCAAGGTCGGGGTCTATGCGATCATCCGGGTGGTGCCGCAGGTGTTCGGCGAGGGTGCAGGCGCGGCCGCATGGGTGCCCGCGCCTTACCTGTTCCCGGCGGCGCTCGTCAGCGCAGTGATCGGGTTCGCCGGGGTGTTTGTCGCCCGCAGCCTCAGCGAGCAGGCGGCCTATGCTGTAATCGGATCGACCGGGACGCTGCTGATCGCGGTCGCCGGTTGGACGGCGGACAGCCTTGGCGCGGCGCTGTTCTATCTCGTCCATTCGACTCTTGCCGCGGCGGTGCTGTTTCTGGTTGCGGATGTGGTTGCGCGGCGGCGCGGATCGTCTGGAGATAGTGCGGTGCCCGGGCCCGCCTTCGCCGCGCGTGGCGGGGTGGGGTTGATGTTCATGACCGCCGCCATCGCAGCCACCGGCCTGCCGCCGCTGTCGGGCTTCATCGGGAAACTGATGATCCTCAAGGCGACCGCAGCTTCGCCGGACTGGGGCTGGGCGTGGGGGGGGATCCTCGGCACAACCTTCATCGGGGTGATCGGCTTTGCCAGGGTCGGCAGCGCCATCTTCTGGAAATCGACGGGCGATGATCTGTCGCCCGTGGCGTCGCAGCGCCGCGCCGATCTTGCCGCACCCGCGATAGCGTTGCTCCTGCTGGCGGCATTGTCGGCCGGGGCGGGTTGGGTCAGCGCCTATGCAGGTGCGGCTGCGGCACAAGTTGTCGACCCGGCAGCCTATGTCGCCGCCGTTATGGCCGAGGTCCGGCCATGAACCGTCTTTTGCCCCACCCCGGCCTCAGCGTGCTGCTCGCCATCCTGTGGGTGGTGATGGTCAATGATCTGACCTTCGGTGCGCTGTTCCTTGGTCTTGTGGTCGGCGTGCTGGTGCCCCTGTTCACCGCGCCGTGGTGGCCGGGACGACCGCGTGTGCGGTTCCTGCCCGCCTTCGCCTATATGGGCGTGGTCTTGTGGGACATCCTGATCGCCAATTTCCAGGTCGCCGCGATCATCCTGTTCAAGCCCGTGCGTGACCTCAGGCCCGCGTGGCTGACGATCCCGCTGGATCTGCGTTCGCCCGAGGCGATCACGGTGTTTGCCGGCACCATCAGCCTCACGCCTGGCACCGTGTCGGTCGATGTTTCGGCCTGCGGACGCTTCCTGCTGGTCCACGCGCTCCACGCACCCGATCCCGCCGCGGAGATCGCCAAGGCCAAGGCGCGCTACGAGGCACGGCTGAAGAGGATTTTCGTATGACCGGCTCTGTCCTCGACTGGGCATTGGCCTTCGGCTTTGCCGCTTTGGGCATCGCGCTCGCGCTCAATCTATGGCGACTGCTGAAGGGCCCCGGCGTGGCTGACCGCATCCTCGCGCTCGACACGATGGTGATCAACGGTATCGGCCTGATCGTGCTTGGCGGTATCGCGAGCGGCAGCGGCACATCGTTCGAAGCAGCGCTGCTGCTGGCGATGGTCGGCTTCGTGGGGACGGTGGCCTATGCCAAGTTCCTGCTGCGCGGAGATATCATCGAATGAGCGCGCCTGTGTCCCTTGCCGAGCTGCTGGCCAGCTTCGCCATCGTTCTGGGCGGCGTTTTTGCGCTTGTTGGCAGCTGGGGGCTGGTGCGCCTGCCTTCATTGATGGAGCGGCTGCACGGCCCGACCAAGGCAACCACGCTGGGTCTGGGCGCAATGCTGCTCGGCTCGGTCTTGTGGTTCCAACTGATCAAGGGCGAGTGGACCACGCATGAGTTGCTGGTGACGCTGTTCCTGTTCCTTACCGCGCCGATCTCCGCCAACCTGATTGCCAAGGTGCATCTGCTGCGGCTGCGGCAGGGGCAGCCGGGCGAGGTGATCGGTCCAGCCGGCGCGCCGCCTGCGCCCAGTGCCGAAGCCGAATGGTCGACCTTCGAGGCGCCGCGGGAAGGATCGGCAGGCGATATGGCGGGGGATTGAAAGTGCTCATGAGCATCACGCGGAAAAGTGGGCACCGGTTTTCAGCAAAAGCGATGCGGCAACACAATTCTAGCGCAGCGGATCGACTGCGACCTGACCTTCTCTGACCTCGTAATGCAGATGCGGCCCGGTCGAACGCCCGGTTGATCCGACATAGCCGATAACCTGGCCCTTCTTCACGCTCTCGCCCGGCGCCACCGCCACGCCTGAAAGATGGCCGTAGCGGGTTTCGACCGCGCCGCCGTGGTTGACCGCGACCAGCAGACCATAGCCGCCGCTCCATCCCGCGACATCGACCACACCATCAGCCGTCGCGATAACGGGCGTTCCTGTCGGGGCGGCAAGGTCGACGCCCGCATGGGGCTGATATCGGCCGGAGAGCGGATGGAAGCGGTAGCCGAAGCCACTGGTCAGGCGTGCGCCCCCCAAAGGCAGCCCTGTCGGGAAACCGCCGATGACGGCCCCTGTGCCTGTGCGCCGCGCAGGGGTTCGGGCGAAGGTCACGATCACCGCACCGGGATTGCCGCTGCGCGCCTCGTACCGGCGCTCTCCCAGCGCATCGCCGGCGCGGGCAAGTTGCACCCGGCCGACAGGCGCGTCGATCGTGATCGGAGAATAGTCGGAGTCTGCGGGAGTGGTCAGCGCCTCACCGGGATCGGGAAGGGGCAGGCTTGCTTCAGCGGCTTTGCTGGAGGCCGACAGCGGCACAGTGTAGAGCAACGCAGCCAGCGCGGCGGCGGCCGAGGGTAAGCGCAAGGATGAACCCGCGCGGCGGCTCACAACACGATCGACCCAAGTGCGATTGCCCCGCCCAGCCCGATCGCCACGCCATAGGGAACACCGGGTGAGTCTTTTCGCAACAGGCGGCCTCGGTGCTTCACGAGCATTGCCATCATCATTACCAAACCAACCAATGAGATCGCCAATACCAGAACGAAGAAGCTGCCTAGCGGGATCCATGACGCGACTGCGGCATAGAACTTGCCATCACCGCCACCCCACGCTTTGACCGCGAACAGTCCGATCCCGATCACCAGCGCGATCCCGAAGTGCGCGAGATGGCTCAGAAATACCGACAGGTCACCACCGATCGCCGCGAAGGCGAGGCCGCCAATCAGCGTTGCGAGGCACAGCCAGTTGGACAGGTGGCGCCGGGAAATGTCGGTCCACGAGCCGTAGGCTGCGAGGCCGGCCAGAAGGCCAAGTCCGATCAGTTCGATCAGTTCGATGGGGGGCATGGTTTGCTAAAGCTCGGGATCAGGGCTTGTCGAGATAGACCCGCACCGCCCCCGAGGGCGCATTGCCCTTGCGAACCGTTACGGCGGCCAGCTGGCGCGCGCCGGGCAGTTCGATCCGGATCGGCTTCGGTGCCTGCGCGGTTTGGGCGCGTGATGCGCCGATCATGATCGGCGCGCGGACCACCGCGCCGTCGATCTTGCGCTCTGCGACCCTTGCAGTCACCGCGGGCTGGGCAGGCTGGGTGCGGATGAACACCTCGCGCACCTTGGTCGGTTTCAGCGCAAGCGGGCGCGCCGTCTGGACGCGGGGCTTGGCGATCGCAACTGCAGCAGTCGGTTCGGCGGGTTCGGCTTTCGCCACCACCGGGTCAGCCACGACGGGCGCAGCCTGGCGGGCGAGCATGATCTGCTCGTCCACCTTGGCGAGATTGCGCCGGAAGCGCATGTCCGTGGGATCGAGGTCGATGGCGCGCGTGAACATGTCGCGGGCCACATCCTGACGCCCCATCGCGGCATAGGCGACCGCCATGCCGTTAAAGGCTTCGGGTGCGAAGGCGGGGTTGTAGGAGGCCTGGCGGAAGGCCTCGATCGCCTTGGTCGGGCGACCGCCTGCGAGGTGCAGGCGCCCTGCCTCGAGGCGTTGCGCGAAGTAATCCGACATATCGACCTGTTGCGCGGAGCGCGTGCTCGGCGTGAAGTCGAATGCGCCGCAACCTGCAGTCACAAGAGAAAGGGTCGCAAGGGCAATCGTCCATACTTTCATCATCAGCCTCCTGCCAGCAAAGGAGCAACATCTCGAACAATCCGTATCGCGGCGGGGAGCATCAGCACCCCGATCATCACCGGCAACATGAACACCACCAGCGGGATCGAAATCAGCACCGGCAGACGATGAGCCTTCTCCTCGGCCCGCATCCGGCGCCTTTCGCGCATTTCCTCGGCATAGACGCGCAGCGTGCTGCCGACACTTGTGCCGAGCTTGTCCGACTGGATCAGCAGCGTCGTAAACGAGCGGATTTCTTCGACACCCGCAGTATCGGCAAGTGCGCGGAAGGCCTCGTCGCGTGAGGCACCCGCCCGCAACTGAAGGCCGGCAGCGGAAAGCAGTTCCGAGACCTGTGGGTGTGCATCAACAACTTCGCGGCCGACGCGGTCCATTGCTGCCTCGATCCCAAGTCCCGCCTCAATGCAAACGAGCATTAAATCCAAGCAATCAGGGAAGCCGTTGATGATCGCCTGTTTTCGGCGATCGGCTTTGGCGCTGACGACAAGGTTGGGCAGGAAAAGCCCAAATATGCCCAACGCCGAGCCTACAAGATAAATCGTGAATATCTCTGGGCGCTTTCCTGCCAGGAAGAGAAAAGTCAGTGCCGCCGCAGGCAGCGCGAACACCAGAGCCAACCGGATCAAGGTAAAGATACGCGGTGCTGAGGGGCTATTGAAACCCGCTTCTTTGAGTTTGGCGGAGAGACGATCGTCTTTCGAGTCCGCGAGGCTTAACCCTGCTTCCTCGAGCCGTTGCGCGATGCGCGCCCAAGCACTTTCATTGCCGAATGTCCGCAGGCTGGCAGTTTTGCCTTCATCCGTCCGGTTGACCACCAGGCGCTCAAGGGCGCGTCGTTCATCACGGCGTCGGATGGTTACATTCAATCCTACAAAGGATATGAACGCGATCGCGGCAAACAAGCCGAACAGGACGACGCTCCTGATGACGATGCTACTGGCTATCAGATCTATCATCGCCGTCAGACCTTGATGTTAATCATGACGCGGATCATCGTAAATCCGACTGCATACATAATGATCAAGAAGATGAAGCCGATGATGAAAAACGGATCACCGGCGACATCCAGATAGAACGATGGGTTTATCGCGAATAGCGCTAGAAAGGCACCTACCGGCAGGGCAGTGAGCACCCACCCGGTCATACGCCCTTCCGAGCTCAGCGCCCGCACTTTGAGGAACAGGCTGGCCCTAGCGCGGATCACGCTAGCTAAATTCTCAAGAATTTCCGCCAGGTTCCCTCCAGTCTCGTTTTGCACCGAGAGAGATACGACGAACATCCGGATGTCTTCCAGGTTCCATCTATCCGCCATTGATGCGAGCGAATCTGTGAGTTCGGCACCATACGCGACTTCGTCGGCCACAAGGCCATATTCGCTGCCGATCGGGTCTGGCAGCTCCTTGGTCAACAGGTCGATCGCCGACGCCACTGGGTGTCCGGCACGTAGTGCTCGAATGAAGACGTCAAGGCTGATCGGGAATTGCTCTTCCATCTTCTTGCGACGACGCTGGGCGATGACATTGATCACCAGCACTGGCAGCAATACCGCTGCACAAAAGGCGATGGTGATGCTGAGCAGGATCGAACCTGCCGAGACAGCAAAACCGCTGATCGTCGCACTGATGCCAATGATTGCAACCAGCACGCCGAAGGCAACCGCCATCGCAAATAGCACCTGGCTGATTTGAAACGGCACTCCAGCTGCACGCAAGGCGCGTTCAAGGCCGGTAAGCAAGCCGGCGATCGGCTGCGGGAAAGCCGAGAAATCGCCGCCGGTGTTCTTTCGCAGAACCGAGACGACCTCTTCGCGCGTCCGCCCCTCGCTGATCATCTTGAGGCGCTGGTTGATGGTGTTTAGCTGAGATCGCCGGGCCCAAGCCGCGTTCAGCACCAGCTGCACGATGATAAAAGTCGCTGCGAACAGCGCCAGCAGGATGCCAACCTTGAGAAACGTTTCGGCCATTCTTAGTCGGCTCCGAATTCGGGGCGGAACAGGTCGGCCGGAAGATTGATACCTGCGGCCCCCGCTTCGGCGGCGAACTTGGGACGGATCCCGGTCGCTTCGAAGCGGCCGAGCACTTCGCCATTTTCGCCGCGCCCGGTTGTCTTGAAGCGGTAGATTTCCTGCATCGTGATGGTTTCGCCTTCCATGCCGGTCACTTCCGACACGCTCAGCACTTTGCGGCGACCATCCGAGAGGCGCCCGACCTGCACCACGACGTTGACCGCCGAGGCGATCTGCGCGCGGGCCGAGCGGGCTGGCATGTCGATCCCGCTCATTCCGATCATCTGCTCGACGCGCGACAGCGCATCGCGCGGCGTGTTGGCGTGAACCGTGGTCATCGATCCGTCGTGGCCGGTGTTCATTGCCTGGAGCATATCGAAGGCCTCGCCGGCGCGGACTTCGCCCACGACGATCCGGTCCGGCCGCATACGCAGTGCGTTCTTCACCAGATCGCGCTGCGAGATCTCGCCCTTGCCTTCGATGTTGGCGGGGCGGGTTTCGAGGCGGGCGACGTGTTCCTGCTGGAGCTGAAGTTCAGCGCTGTCCTCGATGGTGACGATGCGTTCGCTGCCGTCGATGAAGGACGACAGCGCATTGAGCAGCGTCGTCTTGCCCGAGCCGGTGCCGCCGCTGATGAGCACGTTCTTGCGCATGGACACCACCGCGCGCAGGATCTCGGCCATGGCCGGGCTCATGCTGCCGAATTCGACAAGCCGATCCATGCCGATCCGCTTTTTGGCGAATTTGCGGATCGAGAGCAGCGATCCGTCGACGGCGAGCGGCGCGACGATCGCATTGACGCGCGAGCCATCGGCCAGACGGGCATCGACAAAAGGCGAAGATTCATCGATCCGGCGGCCGACAGCACTGACAATCTTCTGGATGATCCGCATCAGGTGGCGGTCGTCTTGGAATGTCGTCGGCACGCGTTCGAGCTTGCCGTAGCGTTCGACGAACACCACCTTCGGGCCGTTCACGAGGATATCGGTGATCGATTCATCCTGCAGCAGCGGTTCGAGCGGGCCAAGGCCGAGCAGCTCGTCGAGCACATCGTCGACCAATGCTTCACGCTCGGCGCGGTTCAGTTGCTCTTTCTGCTCGGCCAGAATTTCGCCGATGATCTCGGCAACTTCGACGCGGATGGTGGCACGCGGAAGTTTGTCGAGCGCCGACAGGTTGATCTTGTCGAGCAGCTGCCGGTGGATCGAAATCTTCAGTTCGAGCAACTCGGACGGCACCTCGCCGTACAAGGATGCGACGTCGGGCGTGGCGGCGACAGCGGGCTGTTCATCCTCGGCCGGCCTTTCGGCCTGGAGGCTGTTCTTTTTGACCGACCACTTCATGCCGGATCCTCGTCGGTCAAAGCGATGCTCTGGGCGAGTTGGCCGAACGCCTTGGCAAAGGCCCCGCGCGGGTCTTCCTCGCTCAGGAGCACCCCGCGCACCTGCGCTTCCGGCAGGCCCGATTTGACCAGCGGCAGCGTTGCGACGATCTCGCGGCCCAATGTCTGGCCAACGTCCTGCGTGCTGATTGTCTGGAACAACCGCTTTTCGGCGCGATTGACGATCAGGCCGACATGCTCACGCGAGACATCCACGCTGTCGAGCAGCGCGATGGTCTTGGCGGCGCGGCTGATGCTACGGACCGATTGATCAACCAGTAGCAGCAGGCGATCACACGCGCATGCGGCGGAGAGAGCTGCGTTCGACCAGGCGGCCGGGAAATCCAGCAGCACATGGTCATAATGCTGGCGCAGCATGGTCAGCAGGCCGAGCAGCCTTTCGGTGTCGATGGTTTCGGGCGGCGGAATGTCGCGCGGGGCTGCGAGCAGATCGATCCCCTTGCGCGCCTTGGTGACGGCATTGCCGATGATGTCCCAGTCCAGCCGGTCGCCGGCCTCGAGGCAATCGACCACACTGGCATCCGCCGATACGCCAAACAGCGAGGCCTGTTCGCCGAACTGGAAATCGAGATCGACGATACAGCAGCGCGCGTCAGGGTCCTGATCGACAATCGCAGCGGCGAGATGCGAAACGACTGTGCTGGCGCCGATGCCGCCTGAGGAATGGGCCACCGCATGCATCGGGGCAAGGCCGGCAGAGCCGCCGGTCTGTTCCGTGCTGAGGTCGATGACTGTCGGAAGCAGCTCGTCGGCATTGAAAGGCAGGGCCACCACATCCTTGATGCCAAGCCGCATCAAGGTGCGAACCTTGCCCAGATCCAGCTGTTCGACGGCCGCGATGATTGGCAGGTCAGGAAAACGTGCGCGCGCCTGTTCGATCCGGCCAACCGAGCCGGGAAGCGACGGATTGACTTCGATCACCAGGACATTGGGCTGGATGGCCGGCAGCGCGGGCAGCGCCGCATGGGCGGGCGAGGCAATGCCGGTGAAGAGTTGCTGGAACTCTTCCGGGAACTGGCTTTCCAGATGGGCAAGCTCGCCTTCGGAAGCAACAACGCACGCGGACATTCGTGTCGGGAGACGGCGGTAGAGGGTGAGGGTCTCTGACATACTCATGTGATCATCCATTTCAGCTCGAAGTAGCCCCTTCTCCGTCCTCGAGTGTCAAGGAGTAGGAAAAGTCAGGTAACGGCACTGCGACGCCGAAAGGCGAAAGGGTAATGGGAACGTACGTCGCATTTACGATTCGTACGGTCACAAGCGGGGCAATTTCGGGTTTGTTGGGATCGCCCGCATATCCCAGTCCGGAGCCACGATAGGCTACGCGTACTCTATCCGCTGTAATATCAGGTTGGAATGTACGCATACGGTTAACGAGCGCCGTGAAGCGGGCATTGTCCACAGGTCCGGTGGGGCAGGGCGCAGCCACGCAAGTGCACGCGGTGCCGCTGCATTCAAGCGTGCCGAGCGCCTCGCGGCAGATCCGATCACCGGCGCGAAGGGCCGTGCCGCCGCATGTGACGCCGACATAGGACTGCGTCTCGAGCGCGGGCTGCACCACATTGGTCACCACGGCATAGCGCGTGCCCATCTGGGTCGCCTTCTCGTATTCGTTGAGCGTCCAGGCGTAATTGCCGACGTCGATGATGCCGAATAGCAGCAGCAGCGCCAGCGGCAGGACGAGCACGAACTCGGCTGCCGAAGCGGCGCGGCTATCACGCCACAGGGCGATCAGCCCGCTCATATGCCCATCACCGCAGTGCTTGAACGGGCAGACAGTCGGAGATCACTGGTAAGAAAGCCGAGAGCTTCAAAAAGCGAAGGATACTCGACCGCACCTGATGACACCGTGACCAGCGGCCCTCGCCCGCCAAGATCGGTATAGATCCCAGTATCGACAAAGCTGCCGCATGAAATGGTGACGTTGACCGTCGCTGGGGTCCAGCCGGGAACCTTGGGCGGTGCACCGCCAGCCAGTTGACCGGTCGCGGTGACATTGCGGATTTCGGTCAGCAGCGTCGCATCATTGGCGCACAAGCGCGTCACATCAAGGCGCGAGGCAAAGCGCGCGCCGTCGCGCACGGATTTGACGATCTTGTGCTGGGTCCAGAAGAAATGCCCTGCCTCCATCGCGCCAAACATTAGCGCGAGCAACATCGGCAGGATGAGCGCCAATTCGGCTGCGGCGGTTCCTCGCCGGCTACGGAAAAGACGACCGATCACCGGACCAGCACCGGTTTCTTACGGCCAAAGCTCTGGAAGCCGCTGCCGCCATCCGCGCGGCGCGCCGGACCGATAATCTCGGCCTTCAGTTCGCGCGAGCCGGCGGAACCCGTCATCGGGCTTAGCAGGAACATGTCGATGAACTTGAAAGTGTTGACGTCGAACCTACCATTGTTGCCCGTGCAGTCGACTACCGCAACGACCACCACACGGCGATCCTTTTGGGTCGAAGAGGGCACAACTGGCGTGCCTTGGAGCGGTCGCGGTGCCGAACAATAGAGCGTGGTCCGGTTCGGTGATGTCGACTGGACGCGGGCAAGTTCGCGGGACACGGTGCGCGATGCATCAGCACGTTCCCAGTTGTAGACCTCGTAGCGGGTGATCCGCCCATTACCGTCCGCATCCAGTCCGGGCACTGAAGCCGAAGTCGTGCCGTGAATATTGTTCATATAGGTGTCGACCGGCCAGCTACCATCGCCGAAGCTGAGGCAGCCCGCCAACCCGAGCGACTGGCAGGTGTCGAGCGGAAAGCCTTGCTGGGGGACGGCTGGGCTGACCGGCACATCCGAGTACGGGATCAGGTCGCCGCCAGATGTGTTCGCGCAGGTCGCATTGTTGCCGTTGCCATTGACCGTCACGCGGCGGACCAGATCGCTGCGGGTCACCTGCGCCGGACAAAAATCGCCATCAGCCTGACAGGCAAAGTTGTTCCCGTTCGGATAGATGCCAAACCGGGTGTTAACTGCAGTGCTTTGCGGCGTGCGCCGGCCGGGATCGGTTTGCAACTGCGCCCCCGAGCACCCGAGCAGATCCGAGTTGAGCCCCAGCGTCCGGTTCTGGTCGCTCTGGGCGAGGTTGTCGTAATCGATGTTCAGCAAGTCGAAGTTGCCGGGCGTGAAATCCGCGCTGTTCTGCGGGCCTTCGCGCATGTCGACTGCGATGCCGATATCGGTTGAGCGTGGCCAGCCGGGATCGCCGCTCGGTGAGCAGACCATGACCGGCGGAATGTTGCACGCGGCGGCTTCCAGCGTCGCGACGGCGTTGGCGGCGATATCGCCCGAGGATAACAGGCCGCCGATCGAGGTCAGGGCGTAGAACGCCTCGCGCCCATCTACCGTGACCCGGACATAGCGCGCATTGGCATCGCTTGAGGCGGCGGGGCCGGGCGCATCGGTGGTGTGGTTCCAGCTCTGGAAGAACTCGAAGTTCGCCAGAGCGACTGTGCGGCCCCCGCCATCATTGGCCATCCGAGTCTCGTTGGCCCATGCGCTGCCGGCAGTGGCGAGGTAGGTGTTGGCGGCATCCTGCGCGCGCTGCCGTGCCCCGGCAATGCCGGTGAGCTGCGTGGCGGCAGCAAGCGCGGCCTGATCGGCAGCGTTCTGAAGCTCGCTGTCCATCGAGGCCATGCGGCTGTAGTCCCAGCCCACCCCGGCTATCATGATCAGCGCAAACAGCGCGATGGCGTAGAGAGGGGCGATCGCGGCATTGCGATCCCGTGCAAAGTCAACGAGGAAGCGAGGTTCCGACATCGATCATTGCTCCTCCGCGCATCAGCCTTCGGGCGTTTCCGAGGTGGACACGCGCTCGGGCTGCTTGACCTGGTCCTTGCGATAGCGCTCGACCGCTGCTGCGGCCTTTTCGCCGCTGGCGGTCGCATCCTCGGTGTAGACCGGCTCGGGATCGACAACCATTGCGGCATAGGTCTGGCGGTTCGCCTCGCCAAAGGCCTCGGGGTCATAGGCACCATCGAGGTTGCCGTAGGTCGCGCATCCGGTCAGCAACAGGCCGGCGCCAAGGGCGATGACTAGCCGTTCAGTATTCATAGCCGTTATCCCCCTTGGCCGGTGCCTGTCCCGCGGGCGGCAGCGCCTGCGGCTTGTAATCGTTCCCGAACAGCAGCGTTTCGACGGCATCAGGATCGGCGACGCGGTCGGTCGGCAGCTGGACCTGGTCGGGCCGGATCGGCTTGACCAGTCGCGGCGTCACCACGATCAGCAGCTCGGTTTCGCCTTTCTGGAACTGGGTCGAGCGGAACAGCGAGCCAATGATCGGGATCGAGCCGAGGATCGGCAATTGCTGCACGTTCGTCTGGTATTCGGTCCGAAGCAGGCCAGCGAGCACGAAGCTTTCCCCGTCGCGCAGTTCGAGCGTGGTCGAGGCGCGGCGCGTTTGCAGGCCGGGCACGGTCAGGCCGTTGATCGTGACCGACGATGACGGATCGAGCGAGCTGACTTCGGGTTCGACGATCAGATTGATGACCTTGTCGCCCAGCACGGTCGGGGTGAAGCCGAGGCTGACCCCGAAGGCTTTGAACTGGATCGTGATCGCGGCCTGTCCGCCGCCAGCACCACCGGCGGCGTTGCCACCCTGGACCACCGGGATCGGAAATTCGCCGCCCGCAAGAAAAGATGCCTTCTCGCCCGACAGTGCCACGAGGGTCGGTTCGGCAAGGGTCTTTGACAGGCCTTGCTCTTCAAGTGCGTTGAGGAAGGCTTCGATATTCACATCGCCGAGCTGGAACAGCGCGCTGAACACGCCGAAATTGTCGAGGATCGAATCTGCCTGCAGCCGGTTGCCCAGCACATCGTCAGGCACCGCGGCAGCGCCCCGGCCGGTCACGCCGCGGAAGTCACCATCGAGCGAGCCGGCAAAACCGCTGACGCCCAGCTTTTCGCCGACCGTGCGGTTCACTTCCGCAAAGCGCACCTCGAGCATGACCTGCTGCGGGCTGCCGACTGCGAGCATGTTGATCACATTTTCGCCGGCAAAAGCGCTGGCCATCTGTGCAGCGCGGCTGGCAACGCCTGCATCCTTCACCACGCCGCTGAGCATCAGCTTGCCATTGGTGACGCGCACATCGATGCTCTGATCGGGGAACATCTCGGCAAACTGGGTGCGGAGCGCTTCGGCGTCGGGGCCGACCGAGATGTCCATCACCGCGATCACGCGGTTCATCTTGTCATAGAGGGTCAGGCTGGTGGTGCCGACTTCCTTGCCAAGGATGTAGATTGACCGGTCCGACACCGGCAGCACATCGGCGATCTTGTCGTTGCCGATCATCGCGCGATCGATCGGGCGATCGGCGGTGACGATCTGGCTCTTGTTGATCGCCACTTCGAGGTCGCCTGCGTGGATCTCCGCGCCCGATTGGGCATAGGCGGGCGAGGCGACAAGCGTGGCCGAGGCCAGCAAGGCTGCTGCGAGAAGGTTCTTCATGATCCCTGCTTCCTTCCGAGAAGGCCGACGGGATAGGCCTGGCCTTCAATCCCGCGATAAATCGTCATGCTCGGCCCGGTAACCACCGGGCGCACGGTCTGGCCGCCGTTCTGCGCCATCGCCGGCGCGGCAGAAGTAGCGGGCGCCGATCCGCGGTCGTTCCGGCGTTCGCGGATGTAGAGGCGCGAATTGCCGATGTCGCGGTTGGTGACCGTGCGGCCCTTGGCAGCTTCCTGCGATTCCACGTTGCGCAGCGCCAGGCTGAGCGTGCCGAGCTTGGTCGCCAGCGCCAGCTGCTGCGACTGCAGCGGATCGACTTCGAGAACCGCGGTCTTGCCGAGCTGCGGGGCGGTTTCGCCTTCGTTGGCGATCTGGTCGATTGCGAGGACCTTGATCCGTTCAAGGATGATATCCGACATCAGGTCGTAAGCTTCGGCGCCATCGCCGGGAATCTGGCGGGTGAGCAGCACGTCGACCGTATCGCCGGGGCGCACGAAGCCGGAAACTCCGGTCACTTCGGTCACCGGGATCGCGACGGCGCGCATACCTTCGGGAAGTTTGGCGGCGAGCACGGCCCGTCCGCTGGCGCCGCTCACCTTGTCGGCGAGCACGGGCTCGCCCGGCACGATCGGGCGCAGCGCAACGCGATTATCCGCCAGCGCCTGGCGGATCGAGCGGAACGCGCCTTGCGGCACCGAGTTGGCAGGGAAATTCTGGAGCCTGACATTTTCCGGCGTAAGCGGGTCGCCGAAATCGAGCGGCTGGGTGGCGACGACAATGCGCGTCAAGCCTTGCGTTTCCGCTGTGGTCACAGCGCGCTTTTCCACGCCGCTGAGGTAGGAGTTCACCAGAAACACCGCAAACGCGGCGATGATTAATGCGCCTATGGCAATCAATGTATTCCGGTTTTGCAACTGCCGCCCCCCACATCAAGTAAGCTGAAATGACAGAGCCTCATGCAGTAAAGACTGCATGAGGCCCAATCAAATTTCAATTACGCACCCGAGTAGTCGAGGGTGTCGATTTCAGAGCCGGCGCGGCTCAGAGCATTGCCGATCGCGTCGCCGAGGGTCACGGCGCCGACGGCAACGCCGGTGCCGATGATGGCGAGGATCAGAGCGTATTCAGCAGCCGAAGCGCCGGCTTCGTCGTTGAGGAAGGTCTTGATGAGGTTCTTCATGGTACAGTCCTTACGTATTGCGGGCCACGTTGGCCCCCCTGGAAAACACGCCAGACCGGTCTCGCCGGCGGGACGCCCGTCGAAGGAATCTTCCCTTTCGGGATGCACGACCATGTTCTTGTTATCACAGGAGCACGTTGACCGCGCTTCCCGAGTGTTCAGATCCCCCCGAACGCCCTGATATTGCGTTTGGTTGCCCAAAAGGGTCAACGCTTTTTAAACGAAAAAATAAAGGTCTCACTTTTTCAGGATGTTAGTCCGAAATCGGATTAACGCCTTGGGTTAACGTGTAAATTAGCCCGACACCAGATGTTTCAGATCGGGTCAAGTTTTCAACAGTCTAGCGACGACTCGCTGAAGCACGTGCGAATCGATTCGCCGCATCGCGCTTGATTCTGAAGCGGTTGAGGGACACCTTAACCATGATGAGTATCCTGATGTCGGCCTTTGGCAGCTGGAGCCGCTCGCTCCACCAGCGTAGCCTCGGTGTTCCGGGCTTCCTTCGGCAGCGCATGACGTGGTTTGCCGCCGCTTGGATTGCCGGGGCCGGCTTCTTCGCATCGATGCGGATTGCCGCGCCTGCCGCTTCTGCGCATCATCCCCTTGATAATTGGCCGATGTTGCTCGCCTACAGCGCGATCATCGCGGCACCGTTGTCCGGCTATCTGTTGGCCCGTTCGGCCTATCCAGGCGGGCAGGCGCGCCAACCGCTTGCCTTCCACCTCGCGTTCGTCGGCCAGTGGCAGCGCATCGACCCACACTGGGCGCAGGCGCATCCGCTATTTGGCCCATTCGGCTTTCTTGCATCGCTGTTGGTCGGGCTGTTGCTCAACGTGGTCGTCCGTACCGGCGAATTTTTCCTCGCGATCCCGGGAATGACCGCCCACGCGCCGGACTGGGCACTCGCCATGTTCGGGCTGATGGCGATGGACGTGATCGTGATGAACTTCTTCTACATGGTCGCCTTCGTCATGGCGCTGCGGAATGTGCCTCTGCTTCCGCGGATGCTGCTGTTCGTGTGGCTGATCGACATCGGGATGCAGTTGGCCATCGCCACCCAGCTCGGGCAACTGGGTTCACTGCCCGGTGCCGTGGGTCACCCGCTGGCGACGCTGCTCGAAGGCAATCTCCAGAAGGTCGCGATCAGCATCGCGATCTGGCTGCCTTACCTGACGCTGTCAGAACGGGTGAACGTCACCTACCGCTCACGTCTGCCCGCCTGAGGTGGCATTTCAAGCCTGGACGCTCTGGAATTTGCCCGCAGGTTCACGGCGGCCAGAGCGCCCGTCAGTTATCAGGCCGCTCAGGAACCAGAAAACCACCGCCAAGATCGCCGAGACGATCCCATCGACTGCGTAATGGTAGGCAAGGTGTATGGAGCCCACAAAAATCACAGCATTGAATATGCCGAAGAACCATCCCGCCGCCTTTGAAACGTGACGCATCGCCAACCAGAACAGCATCGACAAGGCGACGTGCATCGACGGCATCGCGGTAATTCCCCTGCCGAGACCGAACTGTTCGCTTCTGTGCCACGCAAGCAAGGTTTCCTGAACGTCGAGAACCATCACCGGCCAATGCTCGTTCGCTTCCCGAAGGTAGGCCATCTGCGGCGCGAAGGTTGGGTTGCCCAGCAACGGTTCCGCGAATGCAGGGCCGACTGAAGCAAAGCCGACAGCCATTGCGATTCCGCCGATCGTCCAGATAGCAAGGAAAGAGAGGAAAAATCGCTGACGCAGGCTCCTCCAATAAGCGGCGAAGAAGATGGAGCCAGCATAGATCAGCAGAACCCATGTATGATAGGCAACAGAAAGAGCGGATGTGACGATCGGTATTCCAAAAATAGGCTGCAGCACCAGCCAGGCATCTGTCCCGAAAATCGCCCGATCCCACGCGATGAGGGTCGCATCCCAAGTGTATTGAGTGAAAAGAGAAACGCCCGCCTTCATCTTCGAAAACATAGGCATGAACACTATGAGAGAAATAACGAGCGGCAAGGCATCCCGATAAATCGGCCAACGTTGCTTTAAATATGTGCCTGTGAACGCCAGCGGAGACTCAGGGCGGCTCGTTCTCAGTGCCATTCCATAACTGGGCAGTTCGAGCAGAAACCAAGAAATAAGATAAAGCACCGCGTTGACGACATAGGAAGCCGGCCCGTCAAACGGGACACCGTACACCGAGAGAATGGCACCACATACGGCGACAACAATTGCGACAAGCGCTAAAAAGAGCCAGTCAAATGTTGGACGGACATTGAATAGGGTGACTGTGTTCATCTGCTCTACATCGACAAATCCCCGCAAGAAGCAAGGACCTAGGCTAAGAGGAGTTCCAATTCAGGACGATGAGGGTGCTCGCGGCATTATCCCGCTTGTCCCAAGAACCTCTTCAATCGCGGCCTTCAGTCGGGGTCACCCACATTACCAAACAGCCGCTGGCTCCCAATGCAGGACAATTGACGGCGAACTGCATCGAACGCCAACGGACGAAGTGGGTAATAAACCGGATTTCTATAATTTTCCCAGACGGGATCGAGCGGATTTGGTCAGGAAAGTGGAGCGGGTAGCGGGAATCGAACCCGCATAGCCAGCTTGGAAGGCTGGAGCTTTACCACTAAGCTATACCCGCCCGCTCGGGCGCTGCCCTTGCCATCAGGCGGGGGCGTGCGTCAACGATTCTTCAGCGTCCGCTACGTGAGCGCGTCCCTTGTACGCTACCGCTTCGCTACTTGAGCGCCCCTCTTGCGCGCTACCGCTTCGCTACTTGAGCGCCCCTCTTGCGCGCTATCGCTTCGCTACTTGAGCGCGGGCCCCGCCGCCATGTTGTCGATCAGCCGTGTCCCGCCGATCCGCGCGGCGACCAGCAGGCGCGCGGGCGCAGCGGTCAGGGCGGCGAGCGGCGCAAGGCTCCTCGCATCGGCAAGCGCGGCATAATCGATGCTGGCAAAGCCCCCCGCGACCAGCGCCGCTTCCAGCCCTGCCAGAGTGGCCGCGACATCGGCGCCCGCTTCCATCGCGGCGATCGCCGCCTGCATCGCGCGCGGCAGAGCGGCAGCCTGAGCGCGCTGCTCGGGCGAGAGGTAGCGGTTGCGGCTCGACATCGCCAGGCCATCCGCCTCGCGCACGGTTGGCACGCCGATGATGTTGTCCGCGTAAGGGCGGGTCAGGTCGAGATCGCGCGCCATGGTGCGGATCACCGCGAGTTGCTGGAAGTCCTTCTCGCCGAAGAATGCCAGGTCGGGCTGCACCTGATTGAACAGCTTGCACACCACCGTCGCCACGCCGTCGAAATGTCCGGGGCGGGCGGCGCCGCAGAACCCTTCGCTCACGCCCGCCACGCTGATGTTGGAGGCGAACCCTTGCGGGTACATCGCCTCGACCGTCGGCGCCCACAGGAGAGCGACGCCCTCAGCCTCAAGCATCGCAGCATCGGCGGCGAGCTGGCGCGGATAGGCGTCGAGATCCTCGTTCGGGCCGAACTGCTTCGGATTGACGAAGATCGAGGCGACCACATGATCCGCCTCGGCCTGCGCGCGGCGCACCAGCGTCAGATGGCCTTCGTGCAGCGCGCCCATGGTTGGCACCAGCGCGATCCGCGCGCCCCCGGCTCGCAGCGACGCAAGCGCGGTTCTCAACATTTCGAGCGTCGTGACCGTTTGCACCGCTGCGCCTCCCTAGATAAACCCGCGCAGACCAGCCCCTAGCGGTGCTGCCTGTCCCATATCAAGCGGCTGAGTACCGGTCGCCGAACGAGTAACCCATCATGCCGTCCGCCCAGAGCGAAACCGCCTCCGATCAACCGCCTCTGGTTCGCAAGCTGCGCCCCGGACAGGCGCACCGGATTGTGTTCGCCAACGAGAAGGGCGGCACCGGCAAGTCGACCACGGCGGTCCATATCGCGGTGGCGCTGTCCTATCTCGGTGCGCGGGTCGCTTCGATCGATCTCGATCCGCGCCAGCGCACCATGCACCGCTACATCGAGAACCGGCTTGGCACGCTGGAAAAGCGCGGGCTGACGCTGCCGACTCCCGATTGCGAGGTGTTCCGCGGCGAGAATACCGGCGATCTGGTGGCGATGATCCGCCGGCTCGAAGCGAGCTGCGATTTCCTCGTGATCGACAATCCGGGCCGCGATGATCCTTTTGCGCGGATCGCAGTCGAGCACGCCGATACGCTGGTGACGCCGATGAACGACAGCTTCGTCGATTTCGACCTTATCGGCCAGGTCGATGCCGAGACTTTCAAGGTCAAGAAACTGTCGTTCTTTGCCGAACTGATCTGGGAAGCGCGGATGAAGCGCAGCCGGATGACGATCGAGCAGCAGCGCCCCGAGATGGACTGGATCGTGGTGCGCAACCGCACCGGCCACGTCGAGGCGCGCAACCAGGCGCGTCTGCACAAGGCGCTGACCGAAATGGCCAAGCGCGTCGGCTTTCGGGTCACGCAGGGGCTCAGCGAACGCGTGATCTACCGCGAGTTGTTCCCTTCGGGCCTGACCTTACTCGACAAGGGGCACCTGGGGGAGCTGGGGACCAGCCACCTCGTTGCGCGGCAGGAACTGCGGGCCTTGGTGAAGGCGCTGGGTCTACCCGAGTTTTCGCCTGAACAGGGCCAGCTGGAGCTCGCCTGATGTTGCGCGCGCTCATCCTGATCGCCGCGCTTTGCATCTTCTGCCGCTGGGCTCTGGGCAAATGGCCGTGGGACTATCTGCGCCCCGAACCGACCCGCAGTCAGGCGTTGTTCCGGGCGCGCAAGCTGCTGGGTGTGGAGGCGGGCGCGAGCCGTGACGAGGTTATCGCGGCGCACCGCCGGTTGACCGCGCTGGTCCATCCTGACCGCGGCGGCACCACGGCGGCGATGCAGGAGGCCAATGCCGCGCGCGATCTGCTGCTTGCGGAACTGCCGGGTGCATCGGTGGAAGGTGACGGAAATTCCGCACCTTAAGCCGCAACACCGCAAGCAACCGGATTGACACATTCGCAGTGCAGTCGCAGGCCTCCTGATCGAAACGGAAAGGAAGCCGGTCTCCTATGCGACACGAATTTCACTCCACCGTGCTGCGCGAATATGACATTCGCGGGATCATCGGCGAAACGCTCGGGGCGGATGATGCGCGGGCGATCGGCCGGGCGTTTGGCACGCTGCTGCGCGAGGCTGGGGGCAGAACAGTCGCGGTGGGTTATGACGGGCGGGTCAGCTCGCCGATGCTCGAACACGCGCTGGTCGAAGGCTTGACCGCGAGCGGTTGCGATGTGGTGCGGATCGGTTTGGGGCCGACCCCGATGCTCTATTATGCCGAAGCGTCAGCCGAAGAGGTGGATGGCGGCATTCAGATAACTGGCAGCCACAATCCCCCCAATTATAACGGCTTCAAGATGGTATTTCGGGGCCGTCCGTTCTTCGGGGCTGATATCCAGAAGCTCGGGCAAGTGGCCGCCGACGGTGCCTTCGCCAGCGGCGCGGGCGCTGTCAGCACGCGCGACATCCTGGGCGAGTATGTCGAGCGCCTGCTCGAAGGACTGGCCGGGATCGATGCCCAGGCGCTCGAAGGACTGCGCGTTGGCTGGGATGCCGGGAATGGCGCTGCGGGCCCGGCGCTCGAGGCGCTGGCCGCGCGGCTGCCGGGGGAACATCATCTGCTGTTTACCGAAGTCGATGGACATTTTCCCAACCACCACCCTGATCCGACTGTGGAGGCGAACCTTGCCGATTTGCGCGCGCTGGTCGCGGCAAAGAACCTCGATTTCGGAGTGGCTTTTGACGGTGATGGCGACCGGATCGGCGCGATCGACGGCATGGGACGCGTGATCTGGGGAGATCAGCTGCTGATGATCTATGCCGAAGACGTGCTCAAAAAGCACCCGAATGCGACGATTATCGCCGATGTGAAGGCCAGCCGCGCGCTGTTTGACCGGGTCGCGGAGCTCGGCGGCCAGCCGCTGATGTGGAAGACCGGCCATTCGCTGATCAAGTCCAAAATGAAGGAAACTGGTGCGCCGCTCGCAGGCGAGATGAGCGGCCACGTGTTCTTCGCCGACGAGTACTACGGTTTTGACGATGCGCTTTACGCAGGCGTGCGGCTGATCGCGGCGGCGGCGCGGCTAGGCAAATCGGTAACCGACCTGCGGGGCGCGATCCCGCCGATGCTCAACACCCCCGAACTGCGGTTTCAGGTCGACGAGAGCCGCAAGTTCGCGGCGATGGCCGAGATTACCGCGCGGCTCACTGCCAATCCCGACCCCGAGGTCGAAAGCGTCAACGCCACTGATGGCGTTCGGGTCAACACCGCAGACGGCTGGTGGCTGCTGCGCGCATCGAACACGCAGGATGTGCTCGTCGCCCGCGCGGAGAGCGATACGCAGGAAGGGCTTGACCGCCTGCTCGCGCAGATCGACGCGCAGCTTGCGGCATCGGGCCTCGAACGCGGCGAGAGTGTCGGGCACTGAGGCGCAATCCTCCGGCAATTCCAATTGCCTGAAGCCCGCTCGGCGTTATGACTGCAGTCCATGCTAGTCGGAATTGATCTGGGCACCACCAACAGCGCGGTCGCGATCTGGCGGGATGGTGCGCCGCAGCTTGTGCCCAATGCGCTGGGCAAGGAACTCACGCCCTCGGCGGTCTCGATCGCCAAGGGCGGGCAAACCTGGGTGGGCGAGGCCGCGCTCGACCGGATGGCGACCCATCCTGCCGACACCGTCACCAGCTTCAAGCGGATGATGGGCACCGCCGCCACGGTGACGCTGGCGGGCACCACTCTCACGCCCGAAGACTTGTCGGCGATGGTGCTGCGCAGCCTCGCTGATGATGTCGAGGCGTTCACGGGTGAGCGCCCGACTGCGGCGGTCATCACCGTTCCGGCCTATTTCAACGAACGCCAGCGCCGCGCCACCCGCCGTGCGGGCGAGATCGCGGGGCTTGAGGTCAAGCGTCTGATCAACGAGCCGACGGCGGCCGCGCTCGCTTTCGGGCTGACCGACCGGGGTGATCGCGAGCCGTTCCTCGTGTTCGATCTGGGCGGCGGCACCTTCGATGTGTCGATCGTCGAGATGTTCGAAGGCATTGTCGAAGTGCGCGCCTCGGCAGGCGACAACCGGCTGGGCGGCGATGATTTCGATGATATTCTGGTCAAGCTGGTCGAACCGATGCTGGCGGGCGGTGATGCGCTCGCCGTCATGCCCACCGACCGCCGCAGGGCGCTGATGATGCTTGCCGCCGAACGCACCCGCCGCGCGCTGAGCAGCGCCGAAGCGGCGGATTTTACCGTAGTCGTCGATGATACCCCGCTCACCGCGCGCGTCACCACCGAAGCTTTCGAGGAAGCGGCTGCGGGTCTCGTCAAACGCCTGCGCGATCCGGTGATCCGGGCGCTGCGCGATTGCCATATCGATGTGAAGACCCTGTCGGATATCGTGCTGGTCGGCGGGGCGACACGGATGCCGGTGGTGCGCAAGGCGTTGACCCGGATGTTCGGGCGCTTCCCCAATGCCACCGTCCACCCCGATCATGCGGTCGCGCTCGGAGCGGCGATCCAGGCGGGGCTGCTGTCGGGCGGGGACGGGCTCGAGGAAATCCGCATCACCGATGTCGCGCCCTTCACCCTCGGCGTCGATACTGCCACCCGCGATCAGCATGGGCGGATGCACGATGGCATCTTCGCCCCGATCATCGAGCGCAACACCCCTGTGCCGGTCAGCCGGATGGAGCGGTTCTACACCCTTGCCGATAACCAGCGCGAGATCGGCCTGGGCATCTATCAGGGCGAAGCGCGTGACGTGAAGCACAACGTCAAGCTGGGCGAGATCAGCGCTCCGGTGCCGCCGCGCCCGGCGGGCGAAGTGATGGTCGAGGTGCGCTTCACCTATGACACGAGCGGGTTGCTTGAGGTCGATGTAACGGTTCCGGCCACGGGCCTCACCCGCAATCTGGTGATCGTCGACGAGGAAGACCGGCGCAGCAAGAAGGATATCGAAGCGCGCCGCAAGCTGCTCGAAAAGCTGAAAGTGCACCCGCGCGACGAGGCCGAGAATGTCGCCATGCTGGCGCGGGCCGAGCGGGCCTATGAGGGCTTCACCGGTCATGTGCGCGAGTTCATCGGGCGGGCGCTGACCGAATTCCAGGGCGCGCTCGAAAAGCAGGATCCGCGCATCATCGCCGACGCGCGCGAGGCGCTGGGCAATCTGCTCGATCAGCTGGATGCCAACTCGCCGCTATGAAACGGCGGTTCCCCTGGAACATCCTCGGCATCGACCAGACGTCTGACAAGGGGGCGATCCGGCGGGCCTATGCCGATGCGCTGCGGGCGATCGACGTCGATAGCGATATCGCCGGCTATGCCGAACTGCGCCGCGCGCGCGATGAGGCGCTGTGGCTGGCGGCGGAGGCGGAGCGCGGGGACGCGGGAGACCTCGGCCTCGGCGACTTCGATGAAGAAGGCACCGATGTTGGGGGCGGGTTTGAGCCACCCGCCTATGCCGACCCCTATGCGGATAACGACCTGTGGTGGGACGAACCGCCGCCCGCCGCCCGCCCGGCTGCGCCCCCGGCGTCGGAACCACCCCCTGATATCGCAGCGGATGATGACACCGATGGCGGGGATGACGCTGCCGATGCCCTCGCAGGTGACCCGCCTTACGCTGAACCGTCTGCCCGCAGCGAAGCGCAATCGCGCGCGCAGGCCGCATGGCAGGGGCTGCTCGCCATTCTCTATCCCGATGGCAGCCCGAGCGACGACGGCGTCACCCAGGCCGAACTCGGCGAAGGCCTGGCGCATCTGGAACTGCTGCTCGCCCATGCCGAGGAGGCCGATCTTGCCGAGCATGAGGCGCTCGACCACGCGCTCGCCAATCTCTTCGCCGACACCTGGCCGCGCTCCGCCCCGTTTGTCGAGCCGGCAAATGCCACGCTGCACTGGCTCGACGAGGCGGGCCAGATCGAGGAGCGCTATGCCCTGCGCTTCCTCAACGCGCGGCTCAAGGGGATGCGCTTCCACGAGAAGGTGCAGCAGCCCGATCACCCGCTCAACAAGGCGTGGGTGGAACTCTCGCGCCCCGGACAGGCGAGCCTGATCGACCGGTTCAAGGTCAAGCGGCTCGAGATCGACAAGCTCCTCACCGGGATCCGGCAGCATTATCCCGAGCTCGAAAGCTTACTCGCGCCCGAGCGGGTCGCCTCGTGGGAAGGCAGCGCCAATGCGAGCGGGGTGAGCGATTCCGGGCCGAGCATCGTGCGCTGGATCGTGGTTGTGGTGCTGTTACTGGCCGTGCCACGCCTGTGTAATCTCTACACCTCGCCTGATGCCGAGGGCCCGGTCGCCCAGTTGCTTGATGCCGGGCCAAGCTCTTCCGAAATCGACGCAGAGGTCGCCGATATCTTCGGGAAAGGGATCGACATGGCACAGGTGCGCGCGGCCGATCCCGTGTTCGCCGATCAGCTGCGGCTGGCGCTCAACCAGATGGCGTATGACAAGGCCGCGCCGATCGCTCTGACGCGGCGGCAAGCGCTGGAGTCCGGGGAAATCGCGCAGTTCGGCGAGCTGGTCGCCCGCGCCAAGCTGCGCCGGATGTGGCTCGGTGCTGCCCGGCGCCAGTCCGAAGACCTGTGCCGCAACATCATGAGCTACGACTTTACCAGCCTGCCGCTGCCGCTGACCGATGCGGAACGCGCCGAGGAACGCACGCTGCTGCGCCAGCTGCTCCAGGCCAAGGTGCTGAACCATGAAGCCAAGGGCGGGCAGGTGCGCTTCACCATTCCCGGCTGGGCGGTGACCGATCTGATCGCCCGCAGCAAGCTTGATCCGGATGTGGTGCGCGCGGCTATGTCTGACACCGACAAGCCGCATCGCTGCGAAGTCGAAATCGCTCTGGCGGATGTGGTGCTCGCCAATACCGGACGGGTTTCGCGCGAATTGCTGCAAGGTCTGTAAAGGCTGGCGCTGGCGCCCGGTGTGCGGCACTAAGGCTATGAGCCAAAGAGGAGAATCGATGATGCAATGGCGCGTTCTGCTGGTGTCCTGCGCCAGCCTCACCCTGTTTGCAGCGCCCGCGAGCCTTGCCGCGCAAGATGCGCCGCCGCCGCTGGTGATCGGGGAACGGTTGCCAGCGCAATCCGAGCAGGCGGAAATGGATCAGGCCATGGCCATGCTTGGCGCGATGTTCCCTGTCGAACCGCTGACCGCCGAACAGGAATCCCGCCTGCCGCAGGCTACGCGCATCATCACCCGCATGATCCCCGACGGCACAATGAGCGAGATGATGGGCGGCTTGTTCGACAAGATGCTGGGCCCGATCATGGCCGCTACCGATGCACCGGCCACGGCTACCGTCCAGAAGGGCATCGGCGTGAGCCCGGCCATGATCGGTCTGTCGGACGAGCAGACCGCCGAAATCGCTGCCCTGTTAGACCCGGCCTATGCCGAGCGGCATAGCCGCGAGATGGCAGTCATGCCGGCGCTGATGCGTGACATGATGACGGTTATGGAGCCGACCATGCGCAAGGCCATGTCGGAGCTGTACGCCATCCACTTCTCGCAGAAGGAACTCGACGACATCGAGACCTTCTTCCAGACCGAATCCGGAACGGCTTACGCCCGCAAGAGCTTTTCCATGTCGAGCGATCCGCGCATTCTGAGCGCGACGATGGAATCCTTGCCGCAGTTGATGGGCACTTTTGCCGACATGGAAAAGAAGATCGCGGCGGCCAGCGCCGACCTGCCGCCCAAGCGCAGCTTTTCCGAGTTGTCGGGTGCGGAGAAGGCAAAGATCGCCAAACTGAGCGGCTACAGCATCGCCGAGATTGAAGAGATGATCGCTCAGGGCGAGGGCGAAAACGCGCCAGAGCAATAGCCTGCCGCAAGGCTTGTGGGGCGGGGACGTTGCGTTCACATGGTGGACGTGATCCCGGCCGCCACTCCCCTCCCGCCCGAAATCGCCGCGTGGTTTGCGCAGCGCGGCTGGCGGGTGCGGCGGCATCAGCTTGCGATGCTGGAAAAGGCGCGCGAGGGTGCCCACGCACTGCTCGTCGCCGATACCGGTGCTGGCAAGACGCTCGCGGGGTTCCTGCCGACGCTGTGCGACTTCGCTGGCGGGGCGGCGCCGGACGAAGGGCTGCACACGCTCTACGTTTCGCCGCTCAAGGCGCTGGCGCAGGATGTGAAGCGCAACCTGCTTGGTCCTGTCGAGGAGATCGGGCTGCCGATCAGGGTCGAGACCCGCAGCGGCGATACCCCGTCTGATCGCAAGAAGCGCCAGCGTGAACGCCCGCCGCATATCCTGCTGACCACGCCGGAATCGCTCTCGCTGCTGCTGTCCTATCCCGAAAGCGCGGATCTGTTCGCGGGGCTGAAGCGCATCGTGATCGACGAGGTTCACTCCTTCGCCACCGACAAGCGCGGCGACCTGCTGGCGCTGAGCCTTGCGCGGCTCCACGCGCTGGCACCGGGCGCGCAGCGGGTGGCGCTCTCGGCGACGCTGGCGAACCCCCGCGACTTCCAGGAATGGCTCGCCCCGCAGACCGGCGAGGCCGGGGAAATCGCCGCCGCCTATCTGGTCATCGGCGAGGAGGGCGCCGAGCCCGAGGTCGAGATCCTCCTGCCGCAGGAGGAGCGCGTGCCGTGGGGCGGACACGCCGGGCGCTGGGCCGTCCCGCAGCTGTACGAGGCGATCAAGGCCAATCGCACGACGCTTGTCTTCACCAACACCCGCTTCCTCGCCGAGTTCATCTTCCAGTGCCTGTGGGAGGCCAACGAGGATCACCTCCCCATCGGCATCCACCACGGCAGCCTCTCCACCGAGGCGCGGCGCAAGGTCGAGGAGGCGATGGCGCGGGGGGAGCTGCGCGCACTGGTGTGCACCGCCAGCCTCGATCTCGGGATCGACTGGGGCGACATCGATCTGGTGGTGCAGATGGGTGCACCCAAGGGCTCTTCGCGCCTGCTCCAGCGGATCGGGCGCGCGGGCCACCGGCTCGATGTGCCGAGCCGTGCGGTGCTGGTGCCGGGCAACCGCTTCGAATTCCTCGAGGCGATGGCGGCCAAGCAGGCGGTGGATGAGGGCCAGCGCGACGGCGAGGCGTTCCGCCCCGGCAGCCTCGATGTGCTCGCCCAGCACGTGATGGCCTGCGCCTGTGCGGGGCCGTTCCACGAGGACGCGCTGCTCGCCGAAGTGCGTTCGAGCCTCGCCTATAGCTGGGTCGATTCCGCGACCTTCCAGCGGGTGCTGGGGTTCGTGTCCAACGGCGGCTATGCGCTCAAGGCCTATGACCGGTTCCAGCGGATTGTCCGTGACAAATTAGGGGTCTGGCGGCTCGCGCACCCCAATCAGGCGCAGCGCCACCGGATGAATGCCGGGATCATCGTCGATAGCGAGATGCTCACGGTGCGCTTCAAGAACGGCCGCAGCTTGGGCAAGGTCGAGGAGCGCTTTGCAGCTTCGCTTTCCCCCGGCGACACCATCTTTTTCGCGGGCATGAGCCTCGAGGTCGAGGGCGTGAAGGACATGGATGTGGTGGTGCGCGCGGCGAAGAAAAGCGCGACGATCCCGAGCTATGGCGGCCTGCGCCTTCCGCTGACCACCCACCTTTCCGAGCGGGTGCAGGGCCTGCTGTCCGACCGCGCGGGGTGGGGGCGTTTCCCCGATGATGTGCGCGAATGGCTGGAGATGCAGGACTATCGCTCGCGCCTGCCTGCACCGGGCGAGCTGCTGGTCGAGAGCTTCCCGCACGGGGGCAAGCACTACACCGCCTATTACACCTTCGAAGGGTGGAACGCGAACCAGTCGCTCGGGATGCTGATTACCCGGCGGATGGAGGAGCGGGGGTTGCTGCCCGGTGGTTTCGTGGCGAACGACTATTGCCTCGCGGTGTGGGGATTGAAGCCGGTGAGCGATCCCGCACCGCTGTTATCGCCCGATATTCTCACCCACGAATTCACCGAATGGGTCACCGAAAGCCACCTGCTGCGCCGTGCTTTCCGCGAGGTGGCGGTGATCTCGGGCCTCGTCGAGCGCCAGCATCCGGGGCAGAAGAAGACCGGCAAGCAGGTTACCTTCTCGACCGATCTGATCTACGACGTGCTCAGGAAATACGAGCCTGATCATGTGCTTATCGAAGCTGCCTGGGCCGATGCGCGGGCGCGGATGACCGATGTCGGGCGGCTCGCCGACCTGCTCGAACGGTCGCAGCGGGAACTGGTCCACGTGACGCTTGAGCGGGTCTCGCCGCTGGCCGTGCCGGTGATGACGATGATCGGCCGCGAGGCGGTGCCGCAGGGGGCAGTCGATGACGAATTGCTGCTCGAAGCCGAAGGCCTGATCGCCGCCGCGATGCGACCGGATGGGCCGCTGGAGGGGGACTGAGAACACCGCAATGTTCCACGTGGAACATCGCCATCGCGCCCCGCCAATCGGGTCTAGCAGGGGTCTAGCGGGGGTCTAAGTGGGGTCTGGAGGGGGCCTGGAAGCCTCGCGGCCCCCTCTGAACCGTTCAATCACTGGTCGAAATCGCGATACTTCTCGTTGCCGACGAAAGCGAAATAGTCTGCGCCTTCTTCGCGCATCAGGGCAATGGTGCGCGCGGCCTTGTCATAGCTGGCCAGCGCTTCGGGCTGAAACAGCAGTTGGGGCTTGATATCCCGGCTGGCCGCAGCCGAGACCTGCGCGCGCAGTTCGGGCTCGGTGAGCACGGCGCCATTCCATCTCAGGCGGTCGGCTGCGTCGATGCCGATAGTGTTGCGCTCAATGATCGGGAGCGGGGGGGTGATCGGGTCGTTGCCCGGTAGATCGACCGGCGTCACGTTCACCGGCTGGGGTGAGGCCAGGATCACCATGATCAGCAGCACGAGCAGCACGTCGATGAAGGGGGTGACGTTCATTTCGCCGATCGGACGTGGGCGGGGGGCGTAGAGGTTCTTGCGTGGCACGATATGCGGCATGTCGCTCTCCTTTTGCCAGGCGGCAGGCGGGAGGCAGCCGCTTGGGCAAGGCCTATTCTATCGTGAAAGCAAGAAGTTGCCTAACGCGTACCGGTATGTGCCTCGCAACCGGATTTGCGGGTACCGCAGTCTGCACCCGGTCCGGTGTCGCCGGGCAAAGAAAAAGGGCGCCGCGATTGCTCGCAGCGCCCCTTCTGGTGTCGATCTAGCCGAGGCTGGAGGGGGTCAAGACCGGGTCTAGACCGGCCCAAGCCCCGCCAGTCTTACTTGCCGAAATCGCGATACTTCTCGTTGCCGACGAAACCGAACTTGGTCACGCCCGAGCTCTTGATGATCTGCAGCACCTTGGCCGACAGCTCATAGCTGGCGAACGGCTCGGGTTCGAACTGAAGCTCAGGCTCCGGGTTCATGTTCAAGCTCTGTTGCAGGATCGTGACCAGATCGCCTTGCGACACCGGCGTGCCGTTCCACAGGATCTGGTCCTGGGAGCTCAGCACCAGCTTGTTCTTGATCGGCTCGATAATCACCGGCGGCGGGTTCGGATTCGGCTGCGGCAGGTCGATATCGACCGAGTGCGTCGCAACCGGGATAGTGATGATGAACATGATCAGCAGAACGAGCAGAACGTCGATCAGCGGCGTCATGTTCATGTCCATCATTGGTTCGCCGTCGAGCTTGCCTCCGGACATACCCATGTCAGTTACTCCTCAAATACGCCTGAGCGTCAGATGCCGGGTTCGACGGGGTTCGAGATGAACCCGACGATCGGATAACCCGCGCGCTGGATGTTGTAGATCGCACCGGCCACACAGCGCCACGGCGCGTTGACGTCGCCACGGATGTGGACCTGCGGGATCTTCTCGGGATCTTCCATCAGAGCCTCGGGACCACCCGCGCGATTGACGATGTCGTCGAGGCGCTTGAAGCCCATGTCGTAGAGCTCCTGGGATGTGACCGGGGTGATGTTGTTGAAATAAATCCGGCATTCGCCTTCGCGCGCGGCACCGGCGAAGCCCGGCTCCCCGGCGCTACGACCGGCAGCATCGGTGGTGCTGATGGTGAGCAGCAGGTTTTCCACCTTGTCCTTCGATTCGACCGATTCGAAGACCGGAATCTTCAGCTTCTCGATCGTCTGGATCGCCACCGGAACCGCGATGAGGAAGATGATCAGGAGCACCAGCATCACGTCCACCAGCGGCGTGGTGTTGATGTCGGACATGGGGGTCTCTGCCCCGCCTCCCGTAGAAATCGCCATTGTGAATTCCTAGCCTGTCAAAACATTGACTTGATGACTGCGCCCGGATGTTGACCCGTCAGACGGGACAGTCCGGGCAAAGCGGCGGGGAAGGCCCGAAAGCGATCCCCGCCGTTTGCCGGCAATGGCGATCAGGCCTTGGCAGCCGGAGCAGCGGGCTTGGCAGCCGGCTTGGCAGCGGCAGCCGCGACCGGGGTCGGCTTAACCGCACCGTTCGAGTTCATGTACGCCAGCAGGTCGGTCGAGAAGGTGCTCAGCATGGCAGCAATCTTGCGGTTGCGCGATTGCAGCCAGTTGAACGCGAACACGGCCGGAACAGCGACGAGCAGACCGATGGCGGTCATGATCAGCGCTTCACCGACGGGGCCGGCGACCTTGTCGATCGAGGCCGAACCGGCGATGCCGATGTTGATCAGCGCGCGGTAGATCCCGATCACGGTGCCGAGCAGACCCACGAACGGCGCGGTCGCACCGACGGTGGCGAGGAACGGCAGACCGCCGGCGAGCACGGCGTTGATCGAATCTTCCGAACGCTGCAGCGAACCGTGCATGTAATCATGCGATTCGAGGCTGTCGGTCATCTTGCCGTGGTCTTCCTGGGCCTTGACGGCGTCGTCGGCCAGCTGGCGCCATGCGCTGTCCTTGTCGAGCTTGGTGGCGCCTTCCTTGAGGCTGGCAGCACGCCAGAATGCCGACTGCACGGTGCCGTACTGCTTCATCACCTTGTTCTGTTCGAACAGCTTGGTGAACATGATGTAGAACGAGCCGACCGACATGATGACCATGATGGCAAGGATCGACCAGGCAACCGGGCCGCCTTCCTTCATGGCTTGGACGAAGCCGAAGCTGGATTTCGGCGCTGCTTCCGCGGCGGCCGCGGCGAGAAGGGTAAGGTTCATTGCGAAAGTCCTTTTAAAAGAATTGTCTCGTGGGGCTGGCGCGGATGCCACCAGCTGGATGGATCCGTTAGTTCAAACGATAGGTGATGCGGGTCGACCAACTGGCGCTGGTCGGGTTGCCGGCATCGTCAAGCGCGGGTTCGAAGCGGCCATAGCGTTCAAGCGAACGGCAGGCCCCTGCGTCGAGGTCAGAGTTCCCGCTCGAAGCCGTCACCGAACAACCGGTCGCCCGGCCATCGGCAGTCACCGTGACGCGAACGCCGACGGTGCCTTCAACTTCCTCACGCAGCGCGCGAGGCGGGTAGTCTTCCTGAATCCGCGCAGTCCAGCTGCGCTCGTTCTTCGTGCGCACACCGCGCGCCTTGGAGGGCGGCTTGGGCGGCCCTGGAGGCGCTTCGACAACGCTCGGGCGCGTGCTCACCGGTTGCGGCGGCGGCGGAGTTTGAACCGTTTCGATCTGCGGCGGATTGGTCGCGATGCTGATCGGTGGCGGCGGGGCTACCGGCGGCGGCGGCGAGGTCTGCTCCGGCTGCTCTTCGGGCGGCGGCGGCTCTTCCTCGGGTGGCGGCGGTTCTTCCTCAACGTCCACAGTGGTAACGCGTTCGATCACCTCTTTGACGGCGTCAACCGCGAGAAAGATGACCATACCCGCCCCGACACTACCGACGATCGCAAGCGCGATGATCAGTGAGACAAGCTTAGGGCCGGTCAATCCTTGTTGTTGGCTAGCGTAGGACATCCAGCGCTTTCTCTCCAAATACTCGCCGATCAAGGGGGATCGGCACACTCCCCACCCGCCAGCCCATAAGGCCGGTGAATGGATCCCGGTCATTTCGGTCCTCCCACGCCGGGAATGATGGAAAGAGCGTATGCCTTGAAGGCGGCACACTCAAACCTGATCCCGACTGGTACGCGCTGGCCGGATTCGACCATTGCGCAACCTCAGCTGATTGTGCGGCAATGTCCCCAGTCCCGCGCAGTCAGCCACTTGGGCTTTAACGGGCTAGTTCTAGCCAATCAAACCCTTTTGCGGTTCAGGGCGGATTCACGGCGAGCCTTGTCCAACAGGGCCTGTTAGAACATAGCGCCGGAACGCTGCGATGGGTGCCCCGATGATGTCACAAGTTAAAGATGAATTAACGCGCAAATTCAAACCTCTGAAGGTATCGGCGGCACTGCTTGCGGGGCTCGCTTTGGGGCCATCCGTGGCCGTTGCCCAGACACCGGCGGCTCCGGTTGCGGCAGTGCCGACGGGGCCGACCTATGCCGATTTGACGAGCCTTGCGGATGCTTCGGACCTTGTGATCCGCGCGCAGATTCGCAGCCAGACGCTGCTCAAACCCGATCGCGCGCCGGGCCTCGCGGCCGGATTCGCGCGGCTCTATATCGAGGCCGACACGCTGGCCCTGATCGGGGGGCGCGCGAGCCTCGGCAGCACCTTTGTCTACCTCGTCGATGTGCCGCTCGATGCCAAGGGCAAGGTGCCCAAGCTGAAGAAGCGCCAGTTCGTGCTGTTCGCCGATTCGGTCCCCGGGCGGCCGGGCGAGGTGCGGCTGGTCGCGCCGGGTGCGCAGCTTGATGCGACACCCGAGCTGGAGGCGCGGCTGCGCCCGATTCTCACCGCGCTCTACGCCGCCGATGCGCCGCCGCGGATCACCGGGATCAGCGATGCGCTGGCGGTGCGGGGCACGCTGGCGGGCGAATCGGAGACGCAGGTATTTCTCGCCACCGATACCCGCGCGCCGGTCTCGCTCACGATCCTGCGCCGTCCCGGCCAGCCGCCGCAATGGGGCGTGTCGTGGGGCGAGATCATCGATTCGGCCGCGCGCCCCCCTGCGCCCGAGACGCTGCGCTGGTATCGCCTCGCCTGTGCGCTCCCCGCGCAGCTGCCGAGCAATGCCAATCTCGCGCGCGATCCGGCCGAACGGCGGCTGGCGGCGGGGGACTATGCCTTCGTCCTTGCCCAGCTCGGCCCGTGCGAGCGGCGCATCACCAAGGCGCCTGCGGCATCCTGACAGCTTGACCGCGCGCCCTGTGCGGGTAAGCGGCGTCTCCTGATTAGTCATGGAGGCCCGCTTGACCACCACCACTGCCACCGCACCGCTGCGCATCGGGATCGCCGGGCTCGGGACGGTCGGTGCGGGCGTCATCCGCCTGCTCGACACCAACGCCCGCCTGATCGCCGCGCGCGCCGGGCGGCCGATCGAAGTGGTGGCCGTCAGCGCGCGTGATCGCGGCAAGGATCGCGGCGTCGATATTTCCCGCTTCGCCTGGGAAGACGACATGATCGCGCTTGCGCGGCGCGACGATGTCGATGTGGTGGTTGAACTGGTCGGCGGGTCGGACGGGCCGGCGCTGGCGCTGTCGCGTGCGGCGCTGGGTGCGGGCAAGGGCCTAGTCACCGCCAACAAGGCGATGATCGCGCATCACGGGCTGGAGCTGGCCGAACTCGCCGAAGCGCACACCATGCCGCTGAAGTTCGAGGCGGCGGTGGCGGGGGGCATCCCGGTGATCAAGGGCCTGCGCGAAGGCACCTCGGCCAATGCGCTGACCAAGGTCTACGGCATCCTCAACGGCACCTGCAATTACATCCTCTCGACGATGGAGCGCACCGGTGCCGATTTCGGCGAGGTGCTGGCGGAAGCGCAGCGGCTGGGCTTTGCCGAGGCTGATCCGGCGTTCGATATCGAAGGCGTGGATGCCGCGCACAAGCTCGCGATCCTTGCGGCGATCGGGTTCGGCACGCGGGTCGATTTCGCGGGCGTGCGGATTGCCGGCATCACCCAGGTGCGCGCCGCCGATATCGCGCAGGCCGACGCGCTGGGCTTCGTGATCCGGCTGATCGGCGAGGCGGACGTCGAAGAAACCGCTTCGGGTGCGCGCCTGCTCCAGCGCGTGCGCCCCTGCCTTGTCGCCAAGGGCCACCCGCTGAGCGCGGTCGACGGCCCCACCAACGCGGTCGTGGCCGAGGGCAATTTCTCCGGCCGCCTGCTGTTCCAGGGCGCAGGCGCAGGCGACGGTCCGACGGCCAGCGCAGTCGCCGCCGACCTGATCGACATTGCCCGCGACGAGGTGGGCGCGCCCTTCTCGATCCCCTCTGCGCAGCTCGCCGCGCTGCCGCCGGCCGAACCCGGCCACCGCACCGAGCGCACCTATATCCGCTTCATGGTCAAGGACCGCCCCGGCGTGCTCGCCGAAATCACTGCCGCGATGCGCGATGGCGCGGTCTCGATCGAAAGCCTGATCCAGCAGGGCCGCGGTGCCGATGCGGGTGAGGTGATGGTGGCGATGGTGACCCACGAAGGGCCGGAAAGCTGCGTCGCCGAGGCGCTGGCGCTGCTCGAAGGCTCGGAAAGCCTGTCGGGCGAGCCACTGGTTCTGCCGATCCTGCCGCTCTGACGTCTATTCGTCGGGCGCTGGTTGGGGCGCTTCGGGCAGCCCCAGCTCGGTTGCGATCCGCCGCCTTGCCTCCTCGTCGAGCGGAGCGTCGTCACCCTCCACCGGCGTCAGTCCCTGTGCCACACGCTCGGCATCCGATCCGGCGGGCGGGGCCGGGATGGCTTCCACATCGACGATCACCGCCGGGTCTTTCGGACAGGGGGGGATGAAGCACAGGCCGCTAACAGTGGGTGGCCCGCGAAAAATGCCCGGCCCGGCAACATCGGGCGGCGGGATCGTGCCGGCGTTCTGTGTGCGATCGGCATAATCCTTGAGCCACGCCTCGCGGCTGCCGCTGTAGAGCTGGGAAGTGTCTGCCGGAAGCTCGCCGCATACCACGATCTCGCCCGCCACCACCCCGGCCTCCTGCTTGTCGGCGCATTCCTTGAGCACTGCTTCGTTGGCCGCTTCGGAAGTTTGCGGGGGCGCGAGGAGATCGATCTGCTGCGGCGGCTCTGCGACGGGTGCATCGGGGCCGAGGTCGATGGGGATGCGCGGGCGTTCCGGCTCTGAGGGTTTGACGGGCTTGTCGGACGGGGAGCGCGGCGGAAATTGCAGGGTTTGCTGCGGCGGCACCTGCGGGCCGATCTGCACCTGCGGGTCGATTGGCACCTGCGCGGCGAGCGCGGCGGCGATGAGGGGAAGCAGCAAGGCTCCGCTCCCTTACCCGCCCTTCTTCTTTTTGCCCTCGCGCGCTGGCACCGAGGTCTTGATCCCGGCCGCCTCGCGCCGGGCCTTTTCCTCTTCCTCGGTCAGTTCGCGCTCCTGACCCTGCGGCGGCAGTCCGCGCGCGATCCGGTCGGCGTCCGATCCGGCGGGGGCCTTGGGTAGGGCAGCAACGTCGATCATCAAGGCTGGCGGCGGCACTCCGCCAAAGCCGATGCCCTTGCCGTTATCGGGGATGCCGAACACATCGGGCGGAGGCGGCGCGCCCTTGAAGGCGGTTTCCTGCGCGTAGCGTTTCTGGCTGTCGGCGCGGCTGCCGGTGAGGCCGGTGCCATTATTGCCGATATCGCGGCACACCACGATTTCGCCGCTGATGGTGCCGGCATCGGCACGGTCTTCGCATTCCTTCGCCTGCGCCTGATTGATGTCGCCGCGCGGCCTGGTGACGAGCACGTTGATGCGCTGGGGCGGCTCGGCCGCTGCGGGCGCGCGTGTGGCAGGCGCTGTCGCCGCGGTGTCATCCTGTGCGGCTAGCGGCATGGCCAGCGCCAGCGCGAAAGCGGTCAGGCTGACGTGAAAACCCGACACGGACAGCATGGCATTGCTCGACAAACCCGTCTCCATCCGCTTATGCGCCGTGGCACGAAATGATCTGGCCACAACCAGAGCGACAAGGGGCTGAATTGCACATGAACCCGCCGACCACAACCGATCACGCCGTAGCCGAGAACTCCATCCAGCGCGTGCTGGTGCTCGAAATGGTGCGCGTGACCGAAGCCGCCGCGATTGCCGCAGCGCAGCTTATCGGGCGCGGTGATGAAAAGGCGGCCGATGCGGCGGCGGTGGAAGCCATGCGCCGCGCCTTCGATAACCTCTACATCGATGGCACCGTGGTGATCGGCGAGGGCGAGCGTGACGAGGCGCCGATGCTGTTCATCGGCGAGAAGGTTGGCATGGGGAAGGGGCCGCAGATCGACATCGCGCTCGATCCGCTTGAAGGCACCACCATCACCGCCAAGGCCGGGCCAAATGCGCTAGCGGTGCTGGCGGCGGCGGAAAAGGGCTGCCTGCTCAACGCGCCCGATACCTATATGGACAAGCTGGCGGTCGGCCCGGGCTATCCCGAAGGCATCATCGATCTCGCCAAGTCGCCGACCGAAAACGTCAAGGCGGTGGCGGCGGCCAAGGGCGTCGACCCGTCGCAGATCAATGTCTGCGTGCTCGATCGCCCGCGCCATGCCGAGCTGATCGCCGAGCTGCGCGCGCTCGGCTGCGGGGTGGTGCTTATCGGTGACGGCGACGTTGCCGGTGTGATCGCGGTGACCGACGAGGAAACCACGATCGATATGTACATGGGCCAGGGCGGCGCGCCCGAAGGCGTGCTGGCGGCGGCGGCGCTGCGTTGCGTCGGCGGGCAGTTCAACGGCCGACTGGTGTTCCGCAACGAAGACGAAAAGGCCCGCGCCCGCAAGTGGGGCATCACGGACCTCAATCGCATCTACAAGCTCGAAGACCTCGCCAAGGGCGATTGCATCTTCGCTGCGACCGGCGTGACCTCGGGCTCGCTGCTCGACGGGGTGAAGCGCCGCCGCAAGCCGACCGGCGAGACGATCCTCACCACCGAAAGCGTGGTGATGCGCGCATCGTCTGGAACGGTGCGGTGGATCCGGGGCGAGCACCGCATCGGGTAATCGGCCTGTGCAGCTTGTCGCGCTGCTTTTCCTGATCGCGGCGGGCGGCTGGCTTGTCGTGGTTGGCGCGTTGATGGCGTTTCGGCCGCAGCGTGCGCTCCATATCCTGAGCCTGACGGCTACCTCGCACCGGGTGAACCTGTCCGAACAGATACCGCGCTTTCTGGCGGGTGCGGCGATGGTCGTGCGCGCCGATGCTGCGAAGCTGCCGCAGCTGTTCGAGGTGGCGGGGCTGTTTATCGCCGGGTCATCGCTGGCGCTGATGGTGATCCCGCTCGCATGGCACAACGGCTATGCCGTGTGGTGGGCCAAGCGCATTCCGCCGATGGCCGTACGTGCGATCGCGCCGTTTTCGGTGATCGGTGGAATGGGGCTGGTCTGGGCCGCGTGGTGATCCGCGCCGGGTGTTGGTGACACCAAAACCGGCTGCAAGACAGGTGTCCCGCAGCCGGCTTCAGTCACCATCAATGATGGCGCGATTGGATCAGGGGGCGACGTACCACTGCCCGGTGCCCTTGGCCTTCGAGTCTGCATACCAGAACATCGTCACAGAGCCGCGCATCTTGTCGGTCGGCCCGCCCTTGCCTTCCATGCCGCCGATGCATCCGAGCGGCGTGTCGGGGCCGGGCTTGCCGACATAGTTGCAGCCATAGGCCAGCATATAGGACGCTTGGTCATCCTTGGCGGTGCAGGACAGGTGGATCGCGAAGATTCCGCCATCGGGCTGGCCGAGGCCGACGCAGCGGACCGTTCCCTTGGTCACGGTGCCATCGTCCATGGTGGTGACATAGGTGCCCTTGACCGAGCCACCGCCGTATTGCCGACCTTCGGGGCCGGTGAGTCCGCCAACCGACTCGACGGGTTCCCAGGTGGTTTCGTGCGTAAAGCTCTGTGCCGCAGCCGGCGTGGCAATGAACGCTGACAGAATGACAGCAGCGGCAACATAATGATTCTTCATAGAATTGACTCCCCCAAATATAAAATTGCCAGATTTGATTGAATCAAGTTCGACAACTTTAAGTCGCTCCCCTGCGCAGAAGGTAACATTGTTTCAGAAAATATCAAAATTCATGACTTTCTGTTTATTTTTAAGGAATCGCTTTTTTAATTTACACGATTTTCGAATCCGCTCTCCCATTGTCAATAGGGCCGGTTCTGTGTTTCCGGAGGGTCAGGCCGCGCCTTAACACTCTGTAAAATCGGTTGGGCTACGGCCTTGGCGAGTTTCTTTGCCAACCCCTGCCCGAGTGCCGCACATGATCGTCAAGAAGAGAAATCCCCGCCGCACGCCCGCCTTCCTGAAGGCGATGCTGCAAGGCGAGGATTCGACGCAGGAAGTCTGCGTGCGCGACGTTTCGGTCAACGGCGCGCTGCTCGACGTGGTCCAGCCGCTGCGGGTGTTCGAGATGGTCACGCTCACTTGCGGCAATTCGCGCGTCAACGGGATCGTCGCCTGGTCTGATGATGGCCGGCTGGGGATGGAGTTTTCGGAGCTTCTGACCGGCGACACGCTGGTCGATTCGCTCGAACAGCGGATGAAGATTTCCGCGCCGCGCGCTTACCAGAGCGGCCAGATCGACAGCTGACCAAGCCTGCGCGACTGCCGCAAGCGGTGGGCAACCGCGCCGCTGTCCGTTGCAATTCCATGACGCGTCGCTAGGCGGGCCTTACCACCTGCCATCCGGGGATTCGCGCGTCATGAAGATCATGTCCGGCAATTCGAACCTGCCGCTCGCCCGGGCCATTGCGGCCTATCTCGAAATCCCGCTGACCGATGCCAGCGTGCGGCGCTTCTCCGACGAGGAAGTGTTCGTCGAAATCCACGAGAACGTTCGCGGTGAAGACGTGTTCGTGGTCCAGCCGACGAACTTCCCGGCGAACGACAACCTGATGGAACTGCTGATCTGCATCGATGCGCTGCGCCGTGCCTCGGCCAAGCGGATCACTGCGGTGGTGCCCTATTTCGGCTATGCCCGGCAGGACCGCAAGCCCGGTCCGCGCACCCCGATCTCGGCCAAGCTGGTGGCGAACCTGATTACCGAAGCGGGCGCTGACCGCGTGCTGGCGGTGGATCTCCACGCCGGGCAGATCCAGGGCTTCTTCGATATCCCGACCGACAACCTCTATGCCGCGCCCGTGATGGCCGCCGATATTCAGGCGCGCTACGGCGATCAGGCGCTGATGGTGGTCTCGCCCGACGTCGGCGGCGTTGTGCGTGCCCGCGCGCTGGCCAAGCGGCTCGACAATGCGCCGCTGGCCATCGTCGACAAGCGTCGTGATCGTCCGGGCGAATCCGAGGTGATGAATATCATCGGCGATGTTTCGGGCAGGCACTGCATTCTGATCGACGATATCGTCGATTCGGGCGGCACGCTGTGCAATGCGGCTGCGGCCCTGCTGGAGGGCGGCGCCAAGTCGGTTGCGGCCTACATCACCCACGGCGTGCTTTCGGGCGGCGCGGTGGCGCGCATCAACGGCTCGGCGCTCAAGGAACTGGTGATCACCGATTCGATCCGCCCGACCGAGGCGACTGCCGCATCCGACCGTATCCGCGTCCTTCCCATCGCACCGCTGGTGGGCGAAGCGATCCGCCGCATTGCGGACGAAAGCTCGGTGTCGAGCCTGTTCGACTGAGCCCAAAGGGACCCGCGGCATGACTGACCGCAACCGACGCACCCGCGGCCTGCATCTCGCCAGCGGCGGGCTCATCGGGGTCTTCGTGCTGCTGCATCTCGGCAATCATGTTGCCATGTTTGCCGGGCAAGCCGCGCATATCGCGGTGATGGAGGCGCTTCGGCCGTTCTATCGCAACATCGTGGCCGAAACCCTGTTGATGCTGGCGCTGGCGTTCCAGCTCGGCACGGGTCTGACGATGATCTGGCGCACCCGGGGCGAGCGGCGCGGGCGGCTGGCATGGGCGCAGGCGATTTCCGGCGGCATCCTTGCTCTGTTCATCCTCAACCACGTCGGCGCGGTCTGGGCCGGGCGGCTGCTCCTCGGGCTCGATACCAACTACCACTTCGCGGCCGCCGGATTTCACGCCGGTCTCGCCGGATTCTTCGCGCCCTATTACTTCCTCGGCGTCGCCGCGCTGTTCGTGCACGGCGCCTGTGCCCTGGCATGGCGGGTCCGCAGCAACCTGCTGCCGTTGATGGTGGCCGGACTTGGCGTGGGTCTGGCGGCGGGCTTCGTTATAGTGATGGCGGGCGACAGCGCGATTCCACCCGCCTATCTCGCGCCCTATCCCTGATCACATCCGCCAGGGATAGTTTTCATCCGGCAGCGCGCGGCCCAGCACTTCCAGCCGCCGCGATTGCCGCGCCTCCAGCGTCAGCGTCATGAACGGCTGCGGCGTGCGCGCGAACTGGCGCGGGGTCATGCCGAAGAAGGCGCGGAATTCGCGGATCATGTGGCTCTGGTCAAAGAACCGGAGCGCGGCTTCTTCTGCCTCGCTATCGTCGGCGACACCGCGCAGGTGGGCAGCGATATCGAGCGCACGGGCGCGGCGCAGCACCTGCGTCGCGGTCTGGCCATAGGCGCTCTTGATCTTGCGTTCGAGCGAACGCCTCTCGATCCGGTGCTCCTCGGCGAATTCGGCGATGCTGAGATTGGGATCGGCGAACACCGCCTTGTCGAACACCTCGATGATAGGATCGGGCTTCTCCCCGCCCGCCAGATCGACCAGCTGCTGCACCAGCTTTTCGGCCACCCGCAGCCAGCGCTCGGGCGAGGCGGAGGGATCAAACCATTCGATCAGCCGCTCGCTCGTGCCCCAGTCGGCATCGCCGTAGATGTGATCATAGAGAATGATCCGGTCGAGTGTATCTTCGACCTTGGGCCCTCTGAGCGCGGTCATGGCCCCGGGCTTCAGCGCCACGCCGATGGTGGCAAAGCTGCCCCTCACGCTCACCGCCATGCGCTTCGTCTGCGCGCCGAACAGCATCGCGGAAGGGCCATACCGCCCGAACCCGTCGCGCGTCTGGGCCGTCCATTCGCCAGCGAACAGCGTCCGCATCACCGGGGTATCGGCGATCAGCCCGCAATGGAGAACATCATCGGGCGCCATTTCGACCTTGGTGGCATAGATACGCGCCACCCACGGCGAAAGTTCAGGGCAAGGGGCGCGGTTGTTCGACAGCGGCTCGCCAGCGCGCGTGTGACCGAGCGCCGAACGCATCGCCGGCAGAATCACAGGATCGGGCCTTGCGGCCGGATTCTCGCTGCTCATCGGTGCCCCGCTGTTGCTCATTCGGTATTTACCCTAACCGATTTCGGGCGGTTGCAAAGCATCACGCATCTTTCGCGCTTGCAAATCGCGTGCGCCCAGTTGAACGCAGCGAGCCATGACCGATGCCCGAACCGACCGCGATCTCGCCCTTGCCCTGCGCCTTGCCGATGCTGCGGGAGCCGCCATCCGTCCGCTGTTCCGGGGGGCGTGGAGCCACGAACGCAAGGCTGATCGCTCCTTCGTCACCGAGGCCGACCGCGCCGCCGAAGCCGCGATGCGTGCGCTGATCGAGGAGGCCTTCCCCGCCGACGGCATCATCGGCGAGGAATACGGCACCCGCAATGAAGGCGCAGGCCGCCAGTGGGTGCTCGATCCGATCGACGGCACCACCAGCTTCATCGCCGGCCGCCCGATCTTCGGCACGCTGATCGCGCTGTTGCAGGACGGCTGGCCGGTGCTCGGCATTATCGATCAGCCGATCGCGGGCGAGCGCTGGGTTGGGCGGATCGGCCAGCCGACACTGTTCAATGGCAAGCCCGCACAGGCCAAGCCGCTCAAGGAGCTTGGCGATGCGGTGCTTGCGACCACCAGCCCGCATCTCTTCACCGATGAAGAGGCCGATGCCTTCATGTCGGTCGCCAAGCAGGTCGCCGAGAAGAAGATCATCTACGGCGGGGATTGCTACAACTACGGGCTGGTCGCGAGCGGCCATATCGACCTCGTGATCGAGGCGGGCCTCAAGCTCCACGATTATGCCGCACTGGTGCCGGTGGTCGAAGGCGCGGGCGGGATGATGGCCGATTGGCAGGGCAACCCGCTCGACGCCGGATCGGACGGCACGGTGATAGCGATTGGCGATCCGGCGCGGCTCGAGGATGTCCTCGAAGCGATGGGTTAGAGCGCCGCACGCTTGACCGCATAGCGCACTCGGCGGATAGGCAAAGCGCGATGCTGTCCCAGAAGACCCGCTATGCGATCCGCGCCATGCAGCACCTTGCCGACAATTACGGGCAGGGGCCGGTGCAACTGGCGGCTATTGCCGATGCGCAGAAGATCCCGGCGAAGTTCCTCACTGTGTTGCTGTCGGAACTGACGCGGTCGGGACTGGTCGCATCACAGCGCGGGCGGGACGGGGGCTATTGGCTGGCGATCCCGCCGATCGATATCACCTATGGCGATCTCATCCGGCATATGCGCGGCAGCCTTGCGCTGGTGCCCTGCGCCAGCCGCTACGCGCACGAGAAGTGCAAGAACTGCCTCGAAGAAGGCGAATGCCGCACCCGCGCGCTGATGCTCGACGTGCGCGACCGGACAGCCGAGATACTCGACGGGATCCGCCTGTGCGATCCGATCACGCCGGTCCCCCCGTTCACGGACGACGAGGCCTGATCGCGCCCGAAATTCGCTTCGGCGCACAAACCTCACCTTTCACCAGCGCTTAGAAAATTTGATGTGCTGGCGCCATTGTCAACCAAAATACTTGAGTATAGTTTCTTCGTTGCGGACTGATTCCGCGTAACGAAAGGCCCATTGATGGACCGTGACGAGAAACAATCTGCCCGAAGCACCGGCGGCGCAGTGATGCTTTTTCGCTCCCGGCCAGACGCTGACAGGGCTGAAAGCAACCTCCCGGCAACCTTTTTCGGCAGGCGGGGCGAAGTCTATCTGGGCTATGACGGAAGCTATCGTTCGAACTTCTCGTCCAACCCCTCACCATCGGCCTACACCAATGTTGCCGGCTACGACTTGTCCAATTTTCGCCTTGGTTTCCGTTCAGATGACGGACTCAACCTCTTCGCCTGGGTGCGCAATGCGTTTGACGAAAACTATTTCGAGCAATTGTTTGTCGGCCCGGGCAATACCGGGCTGATCGCAGGCCTTCCGGGTGATCCGCGCACCTGGGGCGCGACCGCCAGCATCGCATTCTGATCCCTGCCCGTACCGCCAGAGAGGACATGCCTCATGCCAGATTTGTTACCGCTCCTGATCGACATCGCGCCGTTCATTGCCATCGGCATGGCGGCGCAGATGATCGACGGAGCGCTGGGCATGGCCTTCGGGGTGATCACCCAGACCCTGCTGGTGAGCGCGCTGGGCGTGCCGCCCGCGACAGCCTCGGCGAGTGTGCACGTCGTCGAGCTGTTCACGACCGGTGCCTCGGGCGCGAGCCATATCTGGCACCGGAATGTCGACTGGGGGCTGTTCAGGCGGCTGGTGCCGTTCGGTGTGCTGGGCGGGGTGACGGGGGCCTATCTGCTCTCCAGCGTCGATGCCTCGGCGGCGAAGCCCTATGTGATGCTCTATCTGACCGGGATCGGGTTCTATCTGCTGTGGCGCGGGCTGCGTCCGTGGCAGCCCCGTGCGGAAAATCCGCGTTTCACGCGTCCCCTGGCGGTGGTTGGCGGTTTCCTTGATGCCGCTGGTGGCGGCGGCTGGGGGCCGGTGGTGACGTCCAAGCTGCTGGTGCAGGGCGGCGATCCGAGGAAGGTGATCGGCACGGTCAATTCTGCCGAGTTCCTGCTGACCCTGTCGATCTCGATCGCCTTTATCGCGACGCTCGGCTTTGCCGCCTTCACCTTGATCACGGTGGGGCTGATCATCGGGGGCGTGATCGCCGCGCCCTTTGGAGCCGTGCTCGCCAGCCGGGTGCGCCCGCGGGTGCTGCTGGTCGGGGTGTCGCTCGTGCTGATCGCGACAAGCGCCTTCAGCATTTACAGGGCTTGGCCGATCATCTGAGAGACCCGCCCGCTTGGACACCGAACTCATCCTCATCTGCGCGCTGACCGCGCTGATCAACGTCATCGGCGCGCTGGCCTATGCGGCGCGGATTGCAGGCGTGCGCACCGGCAGGATCGCGCTCAGCTTTGCGCTGTTCAACATCCTGCTGCTGGTCTCGCGCACCTCGAACGGGTTCCTCGGCCCCTTCCTTGCCAAGCGCATCGAGACCGCGCTGGCGAGCGGCGGCGGCGACGCTTTGCTGTGGGAGTTGCGGCTGGTGCTGGCTTCTGCGGCGGGGGCAGTGCTGGTGGGCATCCTGCTGGTGCCAACCGGACAGCGGCTGTTCGCCGCAGCCATCACCTTCTTTCAAGCCAACCGTTCGACCACACGGCTGCTGCTGCGCAGCGTTACTCCGGCGGGGCTGCACACCATCCGGGATTCGATTGCGCTGCCGTCTGCCGAAACGCTGCGCGCCCTCAAGCGCCCGCGCGGGGTGAGCTGGGCGGTGCTGATCGCCAATGCCGCCGCGCAAGGCCTGCTGGCGGTGGGGGTGCTCGCCTCGCTCTATGCTGGATATCTGGTGCCGGAATTCCGCGTCACCGCCTCGCAGATGACCGCGATCGTCAATGGCTTTGCCACGATCCTGCTGTTCGCGCTGATCGACCCGCAGATCTCCGCGCTGACCGACGATGTGGTCGACGGCACGGTAAGCGAGGCGACATTCCGCCGGGCGATGATATGGGTCTCGCTCAGCCGTCTTGTCGGCACTGTTCTGGCGCAGGCGCTGCTTGTGCCGGCTGCGGTGGTGATCGCATGGGCTGCGGGCTGGATCTGACCGGCCAGCCCGATCGGGCGCCAAACCCCTTGCCTTTCGCGCCCCTCCCGCCTAAGCGCGCGCACTTCACTGACACGAATCAATCTGCCAGCCTGGCGACAAGGGCTGCCATGGCCGGTTTCGACGTGTCTCTACTAGGAGATGAAAATGCCCAAGCTGAAGACCAAGAGCGGTGTGAAGAAGCGCTTCAAGATCACCGCCACCGGCAAGGTCAAGCACGGCGTCGCTGGCAAGCGTCACCGCCTGATCAGCCACAATGCGAAGTATATCCGCACCAACCGCGGCACTTCGGTCCTGTCGGCCAACGATACGCCGACGATCAAGAAGTGGGCGCCCTACGGGCTCGATTGATGCGAGCGGCCTGACGGCCCACGCGTCCTCAAGATAAGGATAGACTGATATGCCTCGCATCAAACGCGGTGTTACCACCCGCGCCAAGCACAAGCGGATTCTCGACCAAGCCAAGGGCTATCGCGGTCGCCGCAAGAACACCATCCGCATCGCCCGTCAGGCGGTCGAAAAGGCAGGCCAGTACGCCTACCGCGACCGCAAGGTGAAGAAGCGGAACTTCCGCGCTCTGTGGATCCAGCGCATCAACGCTGCCGTCCGCGTGGAAGGCCTGACCTATTCGCAGTTCATGCACGGCATCAAGCTGGCAGGCATCGAACTCGACCGCAAGGCGATGGCCGATCTCGCCATGAACGAAGGCGGTGCCTTCAAGGCCGTGATCGCTCAGGCAAAGGCAGCCCTGCCGGCGTAACGCCGACAGAGCGCTCTGGCGAAAGACATGAAGGCGGGTTCCTGCGGGAGCCCGCCTTTTTCTTTGCGCGGTTGTAGGAAGGCGCCAGCATTCTTGTAGAAGCGCGCCACTTGCGGCAGGAAGGCGCGCATGGCGGATGTGGCGACTACTAAGGCCGTGCGGGGCGATACCCCGGGTGCGGGCTACCGGCTTCAGGCCGAATTCCGCGAACCGCCGCCGCAGTTCGAAGGCTGCTTCACGACCTTCTATCGCCTAACGCTCGAGGTGGATGATCCGGGCGCGCGGCAGACCGATTATCTCCAGCCGGAATGGGGCAATATCCGCTTCTTCTGCGGCAATGCGCCCGAGGCCGGGATCGGCGCAACGCAGGTCAGCGGAGCGCGATTCGTCGCCACCGGGCCGAGCGCGCTGCCATGCCGCTTTACGCTGGGGCCGGTGCGGATGTGGGGCGTGGGGCTCCTGCCGCTCGGCTGGGCGCGGCTGATCGATGCCGACGCGAGCGCCTGCGCCAACATGATCTGCGATGGCGCCGCGCACCCGGCCTTCCAGCGCTTTGCCTACCTATCCGAAACGCTGTGCGATCCCGCCGCCGATGTCGAAGCGCAGTATGATGCGCTGGTGGCGGCGATGTCCCGTCTGCTCCGCCCGACCCGCGACGATGCCCGCATCCGCCGCATCCATGCCGAGCTGGTCAATGGCGAACACGCTTCGGTGCATGATCTGGCCGATGCCTGCGCGATGAGCGTGCGGACGCTCGAACGGCTGTGCGCGCGCTACTTCGGTTTCTCGCCCAAGCTGCTGATGCGCCGCCAGCGCTTCATGCGCAGCCTGACCACCTACATGCTCCAGCGCGGCAGCCGCTGGACCGAAGCGATGGACGCGCATTACCACGATCAGGCGCAGTTCACCCGCGAGTTCCACGAATTCATGACCATGAATCCGAGCGAATATGCCGCGCTCGATCACCCGATCCTGACCTCGTTCATGGAAGCCCGTGCGCGGATTTGGGGCAGTCCGGCGCAGACGCTCGACCCGCCGCGCGCCTAGCAATCGTTTGTATCCATTCCGGAGCGGCTGATTGGCCTCCAATCCTTTGCCGGGAGGCACGGGCTGTGGCAGAGGAATGCCGCGCGCGGACACGATTCTCTCGGACGCGCGCAGACGAGGGGGTGGGCGCTCATGCGTGCCAGGGCAGGCAATTCGGTTCAGGTGCGTTTCGCCCTGCCCGCGGAACCCCTGCGCCCGTTCGTCACCACCTATTACTGCACCGATGTCACTTGCAGCCCGTTCGATCCGTGGCTCGAAGATTACCTGCACCCCGAATGGGCCAATATCCGCTTCCTCGGCAAGGTTGCCGCGCAGGCGATGATCGGGCCGGGCGATGTCCGCCCCTCGCCGGCTTTCGCCGTGACCGGGCCGACGAGCCGGTCAATGCACTTCCGGATGGGGGCGGGGCGCAGTTGGGGTATCGGATTGATGCCGCAGGGATGGGCAGCGCTGTTCGGTGTGCCGGCCGCCGATTATGCCGACCGCTATGTCGATGCGCAGGCCGATCCCGCCTTTGCCGCCTTCGTTCCGCTCGCGGCGGCGCTGGCGGCAAGCAGCGGCGACTATGCCGAGGAACTGGCACTGATCGAGGCGCATATGGCGCGGATTGTGGCGGATGCTGCTCCAGTTGACTCGGCGATTGCTGCACTGAATGCCGCGCTGGTCGATCCCGAGATGATCGTGGTGGCCGATCTTGCCGCGCGGCTCGACATGAATGTGCGCTCGCTCGAACGGCTGTGCCTGCGCGCCTTCGGCTTTCCGCCCAAGCTGCTGCTGCGGCGCCAGCGGTTCCTGCGCAGCCTTGAGCGCTTCATGCTCGACCCGTCGCTCAAATGGCTCGGGGTGCTTGGATCGCACTATCACGATCAGTCACATTTCGTGCGTGATTTCAAGCGTTTCATGGGGATGAGCCCGTCAGACTATGCGCGGCTCGACAAGCCGTTGATGCTGGCGGCGGCGCAGGCGCGGATGGCGGCGGCCGGTCATGCCGTGCAGGGCTTGCATACACCGGCGGGCGTGGAACCCGCCTGACGCGAGCGAGAACCGACTGGCACTTTGCAAAACCTGCGATTTGCCGCTAGCGGACGGCCCGCGAAATTCCGCGTGCAGAACACCCAGGGCCATGACCGACATTACATCCCAGACTGAGGCCGCGCTGGCCGCGATTGCCGGGGCGCAAAGCCTCGATGCGCTCGAAGCCGAGCGGCTCGAAACGCTCGGCAAGAAGGGCTGGGTGAGCCTTGCCCTCAAAACTCTGGGCGGCATGAGCCCGGAGGAGCGCACCGCTGCCGCTCCCGCGATCCAGTCCGCACGCGCAGCAATCGCCGATGCGCTTGATGCCAAGAAGGCCGCGCTGGAAGCCGCCGAGCTCGATGCCCGGCTTGCGCGCGAAACGATCGACCTGACCCTGCCGGCCGAGGCCGCGTCCAAGGGTTCGGTCCATCCGGTCAGCCAGGTGATGGACGAACTCGCCGAAATCTTCGCCGACCTTGGCTTTGCCGTGGCGACCGGCCCGGAGATCGAGGACGACTGGCACAACTTCACCGCGCTCAACATGGACGAAACCCACCCCGCGCGGGCGATGCACGATACCTTCTACTTCCCGGACAAGACGGTCGACGGGAAGGATATCCTGCTGCGCACCCACACCTCGCCGGTGCAGATCCGCGCGATGCAGGAACACGGCGCGCCGCTGCGTATCATCGCCCCGGGCCGGGTCTATCGCTCGGACAGCGATGCCACGCACACCCCGATGTTCCACCAGATCGAAGGTCTGGTGATCGACAAGGACATCCACCTCGGCCACCTGAAGTGGACACTGGAAACCTTCCTCAAGGCGTTCTTCGAGCGCGAGGATATCGTGCTGCGGCTGCGCCCGAGCTACTTCCCCTTCACCGAGCCGAGCGTCGAGATCGATGTCGGCTATGCGATGGAGGGCGGGCGCCGGATCGTCGGCGGGTCGGGCGATGAGCCCGGCCATGCGTGGATGGAGGTGCTGGGCAGCGGAATGGTCAACCGCCGGGTGATCGCCGCTGCCGGGCTCGATCCCGACGAATGGCAGGGCTTTGCCTTCGGCACCGGGGTCGACCGTCTCGCCCAGCTCAAATACGGGATGAACGACCTGCGCGCCTTCTTCGATGGCGATCCGCGCTGGCTGGCGCATTACGGCTTCTCGCCGTTCGACCAGCCGACCCTTTCCGCTGGCGTGGGAGCGAAGGCATGAAGTTTTCGCTGACCTGGCTCAAGGATTACCTTGAGACCACCGCCACCGTCACCGAAATCTGCGACGCGCTCAACGCCATCGGGCTTGAGGTCGAGGGCGTGGAAGACCCGGCTGAAAAGCTTGCGGGCTTCCGCATCGCTCACGTGCTGACCGCCGCGCGCCACCCCGATGCCGACAAGCTGCAGGTGCTCACCGTCGACACGGGTGACGGCCAGCCGCTCCAGGTCGTCTGCGGCGCGCCCAATGCGCGCGCGGGGATGAAGGGCGTGCTCGGCCTGCCCGGCGCAACCGTTCCCGCCAACGGCATGGTGCTGCGCAAGAGCGCGATCCGCGGCGTCGAATCGAACGGCATGATGTGCTCGACCCGCGAACTCGAACTGGGCGACGATCACGACGGGATCATCGAACTGCCGGATGACGCACCGGTCGGCACCGCCTTTGCCGATTACCACGGCAGCGATCCGGTGATCGAAGTCGCGGTGACCCCCAACCGCCCCGACTGCATGGGCGTATACGGCATCGCCCGCGATCTGGCCGCGAAGGGACTGGGGACGCTGAAGCCGATTGCCATGCCCGCGTTCCGCGCTGCGGGCGCATGTCCGGTCGAAATCCGCACCGAAGATCCCGAAGGCTGCCCGGCGTTCTATGGCCGCGTGGTGAAGCGTGTGACCAACGGCGCTTCGCCCGACTGGCTTCAGGCGCGGCTCAAGAGTGCAGGCCAGCGCCCGATCTCGCTGCTGGTCGACCTCACCAACTACCTGATGCTCGGCTTCGGGCGTCCGGCGCACGCCTATGACCTTGCCAAGCTGCAAGGCGCGGTGGTCGCCCGCCGCGCGAAGGACGGTGAAGAGGTGCTGGCGCTCAACGAGAAGACCTACACGCTCGATGCCGAGATGACCGTGATCGCCGACGATGCGGGTGTGCACGACATCGCCGGGATCATGGGCGGCGAGCATTCGGGTGTGAGCGAGAGCACCACCGACGTGCTGCTCGAAATCGCCTATTTCGATCCGGCGCGCATCGGCGCGACGGGGCGCAAGCTCGGCCTGTCGTCCGACGCGCGCACGCGGTTCGAGCGCGGCGTGGACCCGGCGTTTCTCGACGACGGCCTCGATCTGCTCACCGGCCTGATTGTCGAAATGGCAGGCGGCACGCCCAGCGAGGTCGTGCGCGCCGGTTCGCCGCCGAGCGAGCCCAAGGTGATCGCCTTCGATCCCGGCCTGACGCTGCGTCTTGGCGGAGTGGACGTGGCCGAGGGCGAGCAGAAGCGCATCCTTGAAAGCCTCGGTTTTGCGGTGGGTGCAGACTGGCAGGTCACTTGCCCGCTGCGCCGCCACGATATCGAAGGCCCGGCTGATCTGGTCGAGGAAGTCGTGCGCATCCACGGCCTCGACAAGGTGGCGAGCGTCGCGCTTCCCCGCGTGGAAGGCGTCGCCCGGCCCACCGCCACGCCGCAGCAGAAGCTCGAGCGCGGTCTACGCCGTGCCGCCGCCGCGAGCGGATTGAACGAGGCGGTGACCTGGAGCTTCCTGCCCGAATGGGCGGCGGAGCATTTCGCTGGCGAGGGGCAGGCGCTGTGGGTGCTCGCCAATCCGATCAGCGAGGATCTGAAGGCGATGCGCCCCTCGCTGCTGCCGGGTCTGCTGATCGCGGCCAAGCGCAATGCCGATCGCGGTGCGGAAACCTCGCGCCTGTTCGAGATCGGGCGGCGTTATTTCCGCGGGCAAGCCGGCCTCAGCGACGAGAAGCCGACGCTTGGCATCGTGCTCGCGGGCGAAAAGACCCAGCGCGGCTGGCAGAGCGGCAAGGCCAAGGCGTTCGATGCCTATGATGCCAAGGCGCTCGCGCTCCAGCTGCTCGAAGCCGCTGGCGCGCCGGTTGCCAATCTGATGGTGATGGGTGAGGCGGGTGGCCAGTTCCACCCCGGCCAGTCGGCCACCCTGCGGCTCGGGCCGAAGGTCGTGCTGGCGCGGTTCGGGATGGTGCATCCGGCAACGCTCAAGGCGTTCGACATGGACGGGCCGGTCGCGGCGGTCGAGCTGTTCCTCGATGCCATTCCGGCCAAGAAGGGCGCGGCCTTTGCGCGTCCGGGCTTCAACCCGCCGGCCTTGCAGGCTGTGACCCGTGACTTCGCCTTCCTCGTGCCTGCCAGCCTCGCTGCGGGCGATCTGGTGCGCGCGGTGCAGGGCGCGGACAAGGCCGCAATCACCGGCGTGCGCGTGTTCGACGTTTTCGCCGGGCAAGGCGTGCCCGAGGGTCACAAGTCGGTCGCGATCGAAGTCACGCTCCAGCCTGGCGAGGCAAGCTTCAAGGATGCCGAGTTGAAGGCCATCGCCGAAAAGGTCGTCGCTGCGGCGGCCAAGCTGGGCGGGGAACTGCGCGGATGATCAAGACGGCTTTCGTCACCGGCGCGACCGCCGGGATCGGCGCGGCCACCGTGCGTGCGCTGGTCGGCGCGGGCTGGCGCTGCGTTGCCACCGGGCGGCGGCAGGAACGGCTCGACGCGCTGGTCGCGGAGCTGGGGGCGGACAAGGTTCATACCGCTTGCTTCGACGTGCGCGACACGGCCGCGCTCGATGCCGCGCTGGCGAGCCTGCCCGAGGCTTTTCGCGACATTGATCTGCTGGTGAACAACGCGGGGCTCGCGCAGGGCCTTTCGGCCGCGCAGAATGCCAATCTCGATGATTGGCAGACGATGATCGATACCAATGTCACCGCGATGGTGGTGCTGACCCGCAAGCTCCTGCCGCAGCTGATCGCGCGCAATGGCGCGATCATCGCGATCGGATCGGTCGCGGGGAGCTACCTCTATCCGGGCGGCAATGTCTATGCCGGGTCCAAGGCCTTCGTGAACCACTTCACGCTCGCGCTGCGCGCCGATCTTCACGGGACCGGGGTGCGCGTCACCAGCATCGAGCCGGGGATGGTCGAGACCGAGTTCACCGTGGTCCGCACCGGCAGCCAGCAGGCCTCGGACGATCTTTATCGCGGCGTGAACCCGATGACGGGGGATGACATCGCGGCGACGATCCTGTGGATCGCCACGCTGCCGCCGCATCTCAACATCAACCGGATCGAGCTGATGCCGGTCAACCAGGACTTCGCGGGCTTCCGCGTCGCGCGAAATGACTAGCAATCGCCGCACCTTCGCGATCATCTCGCACCCTGACGCAGGTAAGACCACGCTCACCGAAAAGCTGCTGCTGCAAGGCGGCGCGATCCACTTGGCCGGCGAGGTCAAGGCGCGCGGCGCGGCGCGGCGAGCGCGGTCGGACTGGATGAAGATCGAGCAGCAGCGCGGGATCTCGGTCACCTCCTCGGTGATGACCTTCCAGAAGGACGGGATCGTCTTCAACCTGCTCGACACGCCGGGGCACGAGGATTTCTCGGAAGACACCTACCGCACGCTGACCGCAGTGGACTCGGCGGTGATGGTGATCGACGCCGCCAAGGGTATCGAGCCGCAGACCCGCAAGCTGTTCGAGGTGTGCCGCCTGCGTTCTGTGCCGATCATCACCTTCGTCAACAAGGTCGACCGCGAGGGCCGCGATCCCTTCGAGACGCTGGACGAGGTCGCCGACATGCTGGCGCTCGATGTGTCGCCCCAGATGTGGCCGATCGGGATGGGGGGCGAGTTCGAAGGCCTGCTCGACTTCGCCACCGAGACCGTCAGTCGCCCCGAAGGCCCCAGCCGCGAATTCCTCGGCACGCGTGACACGGCGGCTATCCCGGCGCGTTTCGCCGACGAGATCGAACTTGCGCGCGGCGGCTATCCGGAGTTCGACCTTGAGGCCTTCCGCCACGGCGACCTGACCCCGGTCTATTTCGGATCGGCGCTGAAGAACTTCGGCGTGACCGAGCTAATCGACGCGATCGCCCGCTTTGCCCCCCCGCCGCGTCCTCAGCCGGCAGGCGAGGAGCAGATCAGCCCCGAACGCGACGAGGTCACCGGCTTCATCTTCAAGGTGCAGGCCAATATGGATCCCAACCACCGCGACCGGATCGCCTTCATGCGGCAGGTTTCGGGCACCTTCAAACGCGGCATGAAGCTGACGCCGAGCGGGCTGGGCAAGCCGATCGCGGTGCACTCGCCGATCCTGTTCTTCGCGCAGGACCGCGAATTGGCCGATACCGCTGAGGCGGGCGACATCATCGGCATCCCCAATCACGGCACCTTGCGGGTGGGCGATACCCTGTCGGAGCGCAATCAGGTGCGCTTCACGGGCCTTCCCAACTTCGCGCCGGAGATTCTGCGCCGCGTGCAATTGCGCGACCCGACCAAGACGAAGCAGCTGCGCAAGGCGCTCGACGACCTTTCGGAAGAGGGCGTGATCCAGGTATTCCACCCCGAAATCGGCTCGCAGCACATCGTCGGCGTGGTCGGCCAGTTGCAGCTCGAAGTGCTGATCTCGCGGCTCGAGGCGGAGTACAAGGTCGAAGCCGTGCTCGAACCTTCGCCCTTCGCCACCGCGCGCTGGATCAAGGGCGACGACAAGGCCCTGGATGCGTTCGCCAGCTTCAACCGCGCCAATCTCGCCCGCGACCGTGATGGTGACTATGTGTTCATGGCCAAGAGCCCGTGGGACGTAAGCTATCAGGTCGAGAAGAACCCCGAACTGACCTTCTCGGCCACGAAGGAAAGGTAGGCTTGCGGGCCGTGCGGGTTCGCGGCATGGCAAGGCCCATGCATCACACCGGACCGACGTCGCAGACCTTCATCTCGCAGCGCCTTCGCCTCAATTATGTCGATTGGGGCGGTAGGGGTAAGCCGCCGCTGGTGCTGGTGCATGGCGGTCGCGATCATGCGCGTTCGTGGGACTGGACCGCCGAGGCGCTGCGCGAGGATTACCACGTCATCGCGATGGACCACCGTGGCCACGGCGATAGCGACTGGGTTTCGGACGGAGTCTATTCCGCTGCCGACATGGTCTATGATCTGGCGCAGCTGATCCATCAGCTTGGCGTCGGCCCGGTGCGGATGGTGGCGCATTCGATGGGCGGCAATGTCGCGCTGCGCTATGCGGGCGCCTTCCCCGATATGGTGACCAAGCTCGTGGCGATCGAGGGTCTCGGCCCATCACCCGAGATGCGGGCCAAGCAGCGCGCGACGCCCTATCCGGAGCGGCTCGCCGAATGGATCGAGAAGAAGCGCAAGGCCGCAGGGCGCACCCCGCGCAAGTACGAAAGCATCGAAGCGGCTTTCGCCCGCATGATCGAGGAGAACGCCTACCTCACCGAGGAGCAGGCGCGGCATCTGACCGTCCACGGCGTCAACCGTAACGAGGACGGCACCTATAGCTGGAAGTTCGATCCGCACCTCAACGTCTGGCCGGTCGAGGATATCGGCGACGAGTTTGTCGAGGCGCTGTGGGGCGCGATCACGTGCCCGACGTTGCTGCTCTATGGTGCGGATAGCTGGGCTTCGAACCCGGCCAAGGACGGGCGCATCGTCCATTTCAAGACCGCCGAGGTGATCGAGTTCGAGAAGGCGGGCCACTGGCTCCATCACGACCAGTTCGACCGCTTCATCACCACCTTGCGCGATTTTCTCTAGGCTGAGGGAGACAGGCGATGGCGGAGTTCTTCGAGGCACTGAACGACAAGCACATCGCCATGATCACCGCCCAGCCGGTGTTCTTCGTTGCGACGGCGGCGGGCGAGGGGCGGATCAACCTCAGCCCCAAGGGCTATGATGCCTTCCGTGTCCTCTCGCCCACCCGGGTGGCCTATCTCGACCTTGGCGGGTCGGGAAACGAGACCCACGCGCACCTTGCTGCCGATCAGGCCGATCCGGGCCGGATCACGGTGATGTTCTGCAACTTCCAGCAGCCGGCGCTGATCCTGAGGATTTACGGGCGCGGCCGGCCGGTGCTGCCGCAGGATGCCGGATGGGATGAGCTGGCGGGCCAGTTCACGCTGCTGCCAGGGACGCGCCAGATCTTCGACATCGCGGTCGAAAGCGTGCAGACCTCATGCGGGTGGGGCGTGCCGTTCATGTCCCTCGAAGGCGAGCGCGAGACGCTCAAGAAGGCGCACCGACAATCCGACCCGGCCGAGTGGGAGGCCAAGATGGCAAAGCGCACCCGCAGCATCGATGGCCTGCCGACCCGCGCCACCGATCGCTACATTTGCGGCGATGCGGACTGAACGTTGAGCGTTTTTTCGCGCGCACGGCGCAAATATTGCCCAATCGTTAATCACGCGCTCAAAAATTAGGCAGATTTTCTGCTGCAGATGCGAAGAATCGCGCTGATTCCGCGGGGTCAGGGTGTTTTGGTGATTCTGGCACGCTTGTTGCTGCAGTCCCTCCGACCGGAATGATCCGGCGTAACAGGGGCCACAGATGAAATTCATCATCGCCATCATCAAGCCGTTCAAGCTCGACAGCGTTCGTGAAGCGCTGAGCGGGATCGGCATCGCCGGGATGACCGTGACCGAAGTGAAAGGCTTCGGTCGCCAGAAGGGTCAGACCGAAATCTACCGTGGGGCAGAATACTCGACCAACATGCTCCCCAAGGTGAAGCTCGAGATCGCCGCCAGCGACGACGTCGCCGCGCAGGTGGTCGAAACCATCCAGCAGACCGCCAACACGGGCGCGATCGGCGACGGCAAGATCTTCGTTCTCGATCTCGCGTCAGCCACCCGCATCCGCACCGGCGAGTCCGGCGAAACCGCGCTGTAAGGGGACCCAAGCAATGAAGCGTATTTTCTCCATCGCGGCGACGCTGGCAACCGGGGCAGCGATGCTCTCGGCGCCGGCCTTTGCCGCTCCGGCGGCCGAAGCCGCCGCCGCCGCGCCTGCGGTGTTCACGCCCACGGCCGAAATGGTCGATAAGGGCGATGTCGCCTGGATGATGGTGTCGACCGCCCTCGTTCTGATGATGAGCGTGCCCGCGCTGGCGCTATTCTACGGCGGCCTGGTGCGCGCCAAGAACATGCTAAGCGTGCTGATGCAGGTGCTCACCATCGTCTGTGTGGCCGCACTGGTGTGGTTCGGCTGGGGCTACTCGCTGGCCTTCACCTCGACCAACAGTCTGGTTGATCCGCTGTTCATCGGCGGCCTCGACAAGGCCTTCCTCGCCGGGGTTAACCCGGGAACCTTCGCCGCGACCTTCTCAAACGGGGTGTACCTGCCCGAGCTGGTCTTCGTGATGTTCCAGATGACCTTCGCCTGCATCACCCCCGCGCTGATCGTCGGCGCATTCGCGGAACGCGTGAAGTTCACCCCGCTGATCATCTTCGTGGTCGCGTGGATGACACTCGCCTATTTCCCGATCGCACACATGGTGTGGTACTGGGCCGGCCCGGACTTCCTCCACACTGCACCGACCGACTATGGTCTGCTGTGGGGCTGGGGCGCGCTCGACTTCGCCGGTGGCACCGTGGTGCACATCAATGCGGGTATCGCCGGTCTGGTCGGCTGCCTCGTGATCGGCCCGCGCATCGGCTACAAGAAGGAGCCCATGCCCCCGCACAGCCTGGTGATGACCATGATCGGCGCCTCGCTGCTGTGGATCGGCTGGTTCGGGTTCAACGCCGGCTCGGCGCTCGAATCGAACGCCTTCGCCGCGCTCGCCTTCGTCAACACCTTCGTTGCCACCGCTGCGGCGGGTGCGGCGTGGGCGATGATCGAGCAGGTCACCCACAAGAAGCCCTCGCTCCTCGGCGGCGTGTCGGGTGTGGTGGCTGGCCTCGTGGCGATCACTCCGGCGGCAGGCTTCGCCCACCCCGGCACCGCGATCATCCTCGGCGCTGTGGCTTCGGTGATCTGCTACTTCTTCGTCACCACGGTGAAGAACAAGCTCAACTACGACGATAGCCTCGATGTCTTCGGCATCCACGCTGTTGGCGGGATCGTCGGCGCGATCGGGACCGGCATTGTCGCCGACCCCGCGCTCGGCGGCCAGGGCTGGATCGATTACACCGCACCGGTGGCCAAGGCTGGCGCCTTCGACCTCGTCGGTCAGGTGACCACCCAGATCTACGCAGTCGGCGTGACCGTTGCCTGGACCGGTGTCGTCTCGGCGGTGCTGTTCCTCGCCCTCAAGTACACCATCGGGCTGCGTCCCGACGCCGAAGCCGAAACCAACGGCCTCGACATCTCCGAACACGGGGAGCGCGCCTACAACTAAGCGCACACCCACCAAGCTTGGCGGGGGGAGGCCTCTCTCTCCCTCTCCCCTCCCCCCGCCTCACCTTGTTCCTCCTGCGAACGAACAAACTTATGACGGCCGGAGTAGCGCAAGCTCTCCGGCCCTTTTTTAATGCGCCTCAAGCGCCGGCGCGCGCGTCCGCGCGCTTGGCTTTCCTCCGGGGACTCGGCCCTGCGGGCCACCCCTCCGGGCGCGCGTTCGCGCTTGCGGCCCGTCCTGTGGCGGACCGGATCAGTGCGCTTTGGTTAGTTTGAGGCTCAGGCCTTTTCAGCGGCGATCACAAAGTCCGCACACCGCTCACCGATCATGATGCTGGGCGCGTTGGTGTTGCCGCTGACGAGCTTGGGCATGATGCTCGCATCCGCCACCCACAAACCATCGAGCCCGTTCAGCCTCAGCGTCGGATCGACCACCGCATCTGCGTCCGCGCCCATGCGGCAGGTGCCGACAGGGTGATAGACCGTATCCGCGCGGCTGCGGATTAGCGCGTCGAGCGCGGCGTCGTCGTTGAGGTCGACCGGATGGCGATCCTTCGGTCCGAACGCCTGCAAGGGCGGCGCTTCGGCGATCCGGTGCGACAGGCGCACGCCTGCCCTCAGCACGGCCATGTCGCGCTCGTCATCAAGGAAATTAGGATCGATCACCGGCGCAGCTGCGGCATCGCCGCTGCCAAGCCGCACAGTGCCGCGGCTTTCGGGACGCAGCACGCAGGCATGGAGCGAAAAGCCGTGCCCCTTGACCTTCTCGCGCCCGTGATCTTCGAGCACGGCCGGGACGAAGTGCCACTGCACATCGGGTGCGGGGCTGTCCGGCATCACGGTCCAGAATCCGCCGGCTTCGGCATAGCAGGTGGTCATCACGCCAGTGCGCTTGCGGCGATGCTCGACGATCGCTGCGGCCATCCGGAGGGTGCCCTTGAGCGTGCTGCCGATCGGAACGTCGCTTGTGGTCTCCCAGCCGGAGACGTAGTCGATATGGTCCTGGAGGTTGCTGCCGACCGCCGGACGATCAAGCACCACGTCGATGCCGTGGGCCTTCAGATGTTCGGCCTGGCCAATGCCGGACAGCATCAGGATCTGGGGCGAGTTGAACGCGCCGGCGCTCAACACCACGCCGCGCCGCGCCATCAGCGTCTCGCGCTTGCCGCCGCGCTTGATCTGCACGCCGGTGACACGCCCGTTCTCGATCACCAGCTTTTCGACCAGCGTATCGGTGCGGATTGCGAAATTGCCCGACCCGCGGATCGGCTCGACATAGGCGCGCGCAGCCGACCAGCGTTCGCCCTTGCGTTGGGTCACCTGGTAAAGCCCGAAGCCGTCCTGTCGTTCGCCGTTGAAGTCGCTGTTGGTGCGCAGCTGAAGCGCGGCGGCGGCTTCGACAAAAGCTTGGGATGCGGGGTTGGCGGCGGTCTGGTCGGACACGAACAGCGGCCCGCCTGCGCCGTGGTATTCGTCCCCGCCGCGCTCGTTCGCCTCGGCGCGCTTGAAGTAGGGCAGCACGTCGTCATAGGCCCAGCCGGTGCAGCCTTCCGCCGCCCAGTTGTCGTAATCCCAGCGGTTGCCGCGGATATAGACCATCGCATTGATCGCCGAAGAGCCGCCGAGGCCCCGTCCGCGCGGCTGATAACCGGTGCGCCCGTTCAGCCCCTTCTGGGGCACGGTTTCATAGCGGTAGTTCGACTTTTCCGGGATGAAGGGCATGAAGCCCGGCGTCTTGATGAAGACATTGTCGTTGCGCCCGCCCGCTTCGAGCAGGCACACCCGGCGCGTGCCGTCCACCGCGAGACGCCCGGCCACAGCGCTGCCCGCGCTGCCACCGCCGATGACGATGTAGTCGAAACTTTCCATGATCTCTCCCTTTGTGAGGGAGGTTTAAGCAGCTTCCGCGCTGCCCGCAATCGGGTTTCGATCAGCCACTGAAGTTGCTTGCGGCGCAACCGCGCCGACCCGCGCGCGCCAGCGTTCGCGGATCATGTCGCTGGTTTCGCGGCTGCCGTCATGGCTCCAGCCGGGTTCGCGAAGGAGATAGGAAAGCTTGTACCGCCACGGCGCGCGCCAGATATCGGCGATCATACCGATCCATTCATGGAACACCGACCACAGCAGATTGAAGCTGCCGAGCTGTTTGACGATGCCATAGCGGATCGCCTCGTCATTCACCTCGGGCTCGAAGGTGCCGAACATCCGGTCCCAGATGATGAAGACCCCGGCGTAGTTCTTGTCGAGATAGCGCGGGTTGGTGGCGTGGTGGACGCGGTGGTGCGAGGGGGTGTTCATCACCGCTTCGAACCACGCGGGCATCCGCTTGATCGCCTCGGTGTGAATCCAGAACTGGTAGATGAGGTTGAACCCGCCGCAGATCGCGATCATCGCGGGGTGGAAGCCGAGCAGCACCAGCGGGACGGCGAACAGGAAACCGAAGGTGAGCGCGCCGGTCCAGGTCTGCCGCAACGCGGTCGACAGGTTGTAGTGCTGGCTCGAATGGTGGTTCACATGGCTCGCCCACATCCAGCGGATGCGGTGTCCGGCGCGGTGAACCCAGTAGTACTTGAGGTCATCGAGCACGAAGCAGACGGGCCACGCCCACCACACGGCCCACCACTCGGGGCCGAAATCGAAGATGCGGTAGTCGTAGGTTTTGATGAAGACCGTAAGCGCGAAACCCCCGAGCAGCGCGCCTGCCACCGTCGAGCCGAGCCCGAAGGCAAGACTGACGAGCGTGTCCTTGGGTTCATAGGCCTCGGGCGCGCGGAATTTCGCCCAGATCATCTCGGCCAGCACCGCCACCACGAACAGGGGCACGGCATATTGGGTGGGGTTGAAGTCAGGCATCGCCGGTCCGGCTTACCCGATTGATCGCGTCGGCCCAAGTCTCGGCGTCGGGGGAGTCGAGGAACACCTTGCCGAAACGCGCCTCGCCGGGGTCCACTTCGAGCGCGGCTTCACCCCGGTCGCGCCATAACCGCGCCTGTGCTCCTGAACCAAGCACGCGGCCGGCAAAGCGGTTGCCGTGGCGCTTGATCACCATGATCCGTCCGGCTTCGTCGCGGGCGAGCGCGGCGCGGCCCGTTGCATCGCGGGCGATGGCTACGGGAGTGAACCCGTCCTCGACCTCGCCCGCAGCCCGCTGGACGGCATGATCGCTGTCAAGCAGCGGCGACCCGCCCAGCCGCATCCACCACGCCAATCCCGCCAGCGCGAGGATCGCGACCAGCGAGCCGGCGGTCTGCACAACGAGCGGCGGAAGCTCCATGATGCAGCGCCTCAGCGCGCAGCGAGCATATCGATCAGGCTGCGAATCGGGCTGACATCGTAGCCCGCCTGTGCCGCCGTGCGGGCGATCGTGTCGGGATCCATGCCCTGTTTGGCCGAAGCCAGCGCCCACAGCAGAGTGGAGCGAGTGCCCGAGCGGCAATAGGCGAGAATCGGGCCTTCGGCTTGTTCCAGCGCGGCGATCATCGCGTTCACCTGGGGTTCGGAAAAGCCCGAATGGCCGATCGGGATGGCGACGTAATTGAGCCCTGCGGCGGCGGCAGCGGCGGCGATTTCGTCGCCCTGCGGGGCCGAGGGCTCCTCACCATCGGGGCGGTTGTTGACGATCATCGCCACCCCGGCGGCGGCAGCAGCGGCCACATCATCCAGCGCAAGTTGCGGGCTGACCAACACATTTTCGGTGAGTTGGCGAAAATCGCTCATGATGTTCCTGCTCCCTTGTGCCTTGTTCTGGGCCGTCATGCCCAAGAGCGATGTCATGCACAAGCATTCGCGCGGCAGGCTCGCAGCCGTCCGCTCTGCAGTCCCGGTAAAATCGTTCGCAAAGCAACTCGTTGTGCGCTATAGGTTCAGCTACGTGCGCTCCGGTCCACTCGTTCGGCGCGTCTGTGTCCGGTGAGGCTCACTGTCCCCATCATCGGCGCATCGGAGGGCGGGCAGTGTGGTAAGGTACGTTCTGATATATGGGTTATGATAGGGGACGTCGGCGCGGCCGCGACAAGCGCGACGGTTTCGGCGAAGAAGGTTTCGATCCGTTTGGTGGCGGGAATGACGGTTTTCCGCCTCCCCGCGATTTCGGAGGCGACCGGTTTGGTGGTGGTGACCGTTTCGGCGGCGGGGGCGGTGATCGCTTCGGCGGCGGAGGCGGCGGCCAGCGCAGCGGCGGCGGCTTCGGCGGCGGCCCGCGTGGCCCCGGCGGCGGCGGTGGTGGCGCAGGTGGTGGCGGCGGTTTCAGCCGCATGCCCGCCCAGATCGTCGGCACCGGCAAGGGCACCGTAAAGTTCTTCAACAGCCAGAAGGGTTTCGGCTTCATCCAGCAGGATGGCGGCGGCGAAGATGTGTTCGTTCACATCAGCGCGGTTGAGCGCGCCGGTCTCGAAGGCCTCGCCGAAGGGCAGGAACTCCAGTACAATCTCGTGGATCGCGGCGGCAAGGTGTCGGCGCAGGATCTCCAGATTGTCGGTGATGTCATCGCTGTGGCGGCCAAGCCTGCCGCTCCGCAGCGCGAGCTGACGGGCGAGCGCGTGCAGGGCACCGTCAAGTTCTTCAACGCGATGAAGGGCTTCGGCTTCCTCGTCCGCGATGACGGCCAGCCGGATGCTTTCGTGCACATCAGTGCGGTCGAACGGTCGGGCCTGTCGGGCCTGAACGAAGGCGAGCGTTACGAATTCGATCTCGAAGTCGATCGACGCGGAAAGTATTCCGCCGTCAATCTGGCACCGATCGAAGGCTGACCCAGCCGAAACCGCGCCCGGCGGTTTGACCAAGGGGCAGCGGAAGATTAACGGTAAAGCGGATGGCGGCTCTGGTTCAGGGCCGCCATTTGCGTTTCATCCCGTCTCGTTTCTCAAATCAGGAATTTGCCCATGTCGATTACCCCGCTCATGCCCGTCTATCCGCGTTGCGGTGTCCGGCCGGTGCGCGGAGAGCACTGCCATCTGATCGACGAGGATGGCACCCGCTATCTCGATTTCGCCAGCGGCATCGCGGTCAACCTGCTCGGCCACTCGCATGAAGGCCTGATCGGCGCGATCCAGCAGCAGGCGGCGACGCTGATGCACGTGTCGAACCTTTACGGCAGCCCGCAAGGCGAGAAGCTGGCGCAGACGCTGGTCGACAACACCTTCGGCGACACGGTGTTCTTCACCAATTCCGGCGCGGAGGCGGTCGAGGCGGCGATCAAGACTGCCCGGGCCTATCACCAGAATGCAGGGGATGCGGGCGACAAGAACCGTTTCGAGCTGATTACCTTCCACAACGCCTTCCACGGCCGCACGATGGCGACCATCAGCGCCTCGAACCAGGAGAAGATGCACCACGGCTTCTCGCCGCTGCTCGCCGGGTTCAAGTATGCGCCGTTCGACGATCTCGAAGCGGCCAAGGCGCTGATCGGGCCGAACACCGCGGGCTTCCTGGTCGAACCGATCCAGGGCGAGGGCGGTATCCGCCCCGCGTCGGTGGAGTTCATGCAGGGCCTGCGCAAGCTCGCCGACGAGCTCGATCTGATGCTGGTGCTGGATGAAGTACAGTGCGGCGTGGCGCGCACCGGCAAGCTCTACGCCTACGAGCATTACGGGATCGAGCCCGATATTCTCGCGACCGCCAAGGGCATCGGCGGCGGCTTCCCGCTCGGCGCCTGCATTGCGACCGAGAAGGCCGCACGCGGCATGACCTTCGGCACCCACGGATCGACCTATGGCGGCAACCCGTTGGCGATGGCGGCGGGGACGGCGGTGATGGAGGCCGTGGCGAACGAGGCTTTCCTCGCGTCCGTCGCCGAAAAGGGCGAGCGGCTGCGCGCCCGGCTCGAGCAGTTCATCGGCAACTACCCCGAGCTGTTCGAACTGGTGCGCGGCAAGGGTCTGATGCTCGGCATCAAGATGAAGATGGAAAGCCGCCCGTTCTACGTGCACCTGCGCGATCATCACCAGCTGTTGACCGTGGCGGCGGGTGACAACACCATTCGCATTCTGCCGCCGCTGGTGATCAGCGATGCCGAAGTCGACGAATTCTTCGAGAAGCTCTCGGCCGGTGCCGCAAGCTTCAAGGTGCCCGAGCCCGCCTGATGGCCGCCTCGGGAGCCTATCGGCACTTCCTCGATCTCGGGGATGCGGGCGCGGATGATGTCGCGGCGATGATCAACGACGCGATCGACCGCAAGGCGGCGCGCAGCGGCAAGTCCAAGGGCGCGGCTGATGCGGACGCGCCGCTGGCGGGTCGTGTTCTGGCGCTGGTGTTCGAGAAGAATTCGACCCGCACCCGCGTCAGCTTCGACATCGCGATGCGCCAGCTGGGCGGATCTGTGCTGCTGCTCGATTCGAGCTCAAGCCAGCTTGGTCGGGGGGAGACAATCGCCGATACCGCGCGGGTGCTCAGCCGGATGGTCGACGGCATCATGCTGCGGACCGACGATCACGCCAAGATCGAGGAAATGGCGGCTCATGCCACGGTGCCGGTGATCAACGGCCTGACCGACATGTCGCACCCCTGCCAGATCGTCGCCGATCTGCTCACGGTGATCGAGCACGGCAAGGCGCTGCCCGGCCTTGAAGTCGCGTGGTTCGGGGATGGGAACAACGTGCTGCACTCGATCCTCGAGGCGGCCGGGCTGTTCAAGTTCAACGTCCGGGTGGCAACGCCTGCGGGTTACGAGCCTGACCCGGCCTTCGTCGAACTGGCGCGTGCTGGCGGGGCGACGGTGACCTTGACCCAGGATGCCGCCGCAACAGCGCGCGGAGCCGATGTGCTGGTCACCGACACGTGGATTTCGATGGGTCAGGCCGATGCGGCGGAGAAAAAGGCAGCTATGGCGCCCTATCAGGTCAATGCCGCGCTGATGGCTGAGGCGAAGCCCGACGCCGTGTTCCTCCACTGCCTGCCGGCTCACGTCGGCGACGAAGTCAGCGAAGAGGTGTTCGAAGGCCCGCAGTCGGTGGTGTTCGACGAGGCGGAGAACCGCATCCACGCACAGAAATCGGTGCTGTTGTGGAGCTTTGGACTGCTCGGCAGCTGACGGGGTCTTCCGTGTGGGGGCAAGCGTCCCCATATGGCGGCGGATGAACGACATGACTCAAGCCACCGAGACCTTCGCCGATGCTCTGATGGGCTTCACGCTGCCTTCGCGCAATGCGCGCGGCCGGATCGTGCGCCTTGAAGGTGTGCTCGATGCGGTCTTGTCAGCGCATGATTACCCCGCGCCGATCACGCATCTGCTTAGCGATGCGCTGGTGCTCGGGGCGCTGATGGGCGGCTTGCTGAAGGGCAAGCAGGCGCAGCTGACCATGCAGGCGCAGACGACGGGCGGTATCGTCCGGCTGCTGGTGTGCGATTATCGCGACGGTGCGGTGCGCGGCTATGCCGATTTCGATGCCGATCGCTTGGCCAAGCTCGGCGCGAACCCGACGCTGTCGGCGCTGTTCGGCGAGGGCTATCTCGCGATCACTTACGAAACCGAGGAACGCCAGCGCTATCAAGGGATCGTTCCTCTAGAGGGGGACAGTCTGGCGCAGGCGTGCGAGTCCTATTTCAGCCAGTCGGAACAGATCCCGACCCTCATCCGCGTCGCTAGCCGTGCGGGGGCGAGTGGTCGCATGGCGGCAGGGCTTTTGGTCCAGCACCTTGCCGACGGCGAGGAAGGGCGCGAGCGCCTGCACGTCCGGCTCGACCATCCCGATTGGGAGCACGTCGCGGTAATGGCAGGATCGATCAGCCATGACGAATTGCTCGAGGCCGGACTGTCGCTCGAGACGCTCGCGTGGCGGTTGTTCCATGAGGAAGACGAGGTGCGCGTGCTCCCGGGCGCGCAGCTTTCGCGCGGATGCCGGTGCAGCAGTGAGCACTATGCCGCAATCATCGCGCGTTTTCCGCCCGAAGAGCAGCAAGCCATGCGGAACGACGAAGGGATCATCGCGGTCGATTGCGCGTTCTGTTCTAGGACGTTCGCGCTGGCAATCTGACGGTTCGTCGAAAAATTCCTGTTTTGCGCCCGGGAAAGACCAAAATATGCAATCCCGGCAGGCCATTTGCGGGCAAGATGATGATTATGACGAGCAGACCCAATCGCATCGCACGTGATCTTGCGCTCGGCGGCATTGTCGTCGGGGCTGCGCTTTGGTTTGCGGTGCCAGGATTTGCGCAGGGCAATGGCCTCGCCATGCTTGGAACGCTGGCCAAGGGGGAATGGACGATCAAGCAGCGCGGCGGCGCGCCGGATCGCAAGATTTGCCTCAAGACCGGGCAGGAACTGATCCAGCTCCGGCACCGCGAGGCTGGCTGCAACCAGTTCGTAGTGGAGGATGGCGCGGCGCGCGTGACGGTTCAGTATACCTGCCCGGGCAACGGCTATGGCCGCACGAGTATCCGCCGCGAAACCGGTTCGCTCGTGCAGCTTGAAAGCCAGGGCATCCATAACGGGATGCCATTCCAGCTCGTTGCTGAGGCGCGTCGCACCGGCCCTTGTTGAGCGCGCCGGATTGCGTTTGGCGTTGCCCGTGATAGGGCCGCGCGATGATCAAGCCTGAACAATCGTCATCGCGGCCGATCGCAGTGGTGTTGCTGTCGGGGGGCTGGACTCGATGGTCACTGCGGCCTTGGCGCAGGAGCGCGGGTTTTCCGTGCACGCGCTGACGGTCGACTACGGGCAGCGCCACCGGCTTGAGCTTGAATCGGCGGCGCGGATTGCCGGCCAGCTGGGTCTCGCCAAGCATACCAGTATCGCGCTCGATCTCAGAGCCTTCGGCGGCTCAGCGCTTACCGATGCGATCGATGTGCCCAAGACCGGCGTCGGAGATGACATCCCCGTCACGTACGTGCCCGCGCGCAATCTCGTGTTCCTTGCCTTGACTACGGCCTGCGCCGAAGCGGCCGGCGCGCGCGATGTGTTCATCGGTGTGAATGCACTAGACTATTCAGGATACCCCGATTGCCGCCCGGGGTTCATCGCGAGCTTCGCCGAAACGGCGCGACTTGGCACCAAAGCCGGGGTTGAGGGTGCGCCGTTCACCATCCACGCTCCGCTCCAGCACATGACCAAGGCCGATATCGCTCGCGAGTGCGCGCGGCTTGGTCTTGATCCGTCGTGGAGTTGGTCATGTTACGACCCGACCGTCGAAGGAACTGCCTGCGGGTTGTGCGATTCCTGCCGCTTGCGGAAAAAGGGTTTTGCCGAAGCCGGCATTGTCGATAGCACTCGCTACAACGCCTGAACGGCCCAAGCAGGGCGGTTAGCGAGACACAAGACGGGATAGGGGATCAGCTTTGAGCGAGGAAGCGACCGCGGCGCATGGACGCGATGAGAAAGCCGTGCCGGCGTATAGCTGGTATGCGCTCGGCGTGCTGGTGCTGGTCTACGTGCTGAACTTCATCGACCGGCAGATCCTCTCGATCCTCGCAAACGACATCAAGGCTGATCTCGGCGTCGACGATGCCTATCTGGGCTTTCTTTACGGGACCGCCTTTGCGGTGTTCTATTCGCTGTTCGGGATTCCGCTGGGTAAGCTGGCGGATAGTTGGCGCAGGACACGACTGCTCGCGGTCGGCCTTGCGCTTTGGTCGACGATGACGGCGCTTTCGGGCTTCGCCAAGAATGCGACTGTACTCACTGTAGCGCGGATCGGCGTCGGTGTGGGGGAAGCGACCGCGAGCCCCTCGGCCTATTCACTTATCTCAGACTGGTTTCCTGCACGCCTGCGCGCCACCGCGCTCGCGATCTATTCGTCGGGTCTTTATATCGGCGGCGGAATTTCGCTGCTGATTGGCGCGGTCATCGTTGAAAAGTGGAATGCGGCATTTCCGGATGGAGGTCCGCTCGGGCTCGTCGGCTGGCAGGCGGCGTTTCTCGCAGTCGGGCTCCCCGGGGTGGTTCTGGCGCTGTGGGTGCTGTCTCTGAAGGAGCCTGTGCGCGGTGCGATTGACGGTTTGCCCACGCCGGAAGACCCCGCCCCTTTCGCCGGGTTCTTGCGCGAACTGGTCGAGGTCATTCCGCCATTCACGCTGATTGGAGCGGCGCTACGCGGGCCGCGCGCTTTGGCCATCAATCTGGCGGGTCTCGCGTTCTTCGCGGTGTTGGCACTCATGCTATCGCAAGTCGTGCCAGCATCGGCCAATCTTATCCCGGGCGGGCCGGATGGCAGTTTCAAGGTCTCAGACCAATGGCTGTTCCTTGGCGTTGGCTACTATGCGGTATTCAGCTGGGCGATGGGGCTGCGTGCGCGCGACCTGCCGACCTTCCGGCTGACATGGGGATCGCCAGCTTTCCTGTGCGTGATTCTGGGTTATGGCATGGTGGCGTTCATGGCCTATGCCAGTTCCTACTGGGGAGCGCCCTATGCCGAACGCACCTTCGGGGTAACCAAGGCAGAGATTGGCTTGCTGCTTGGGGCGCCCGGTGCCGTTGCGGGGTTTCTGGGTGTGGTGCTTGGGGGAAGGCTGGCCGACTGGTTGCTCGAGCGCCGCGCTGATGGGCGAATACTGGTGATCATGTTCGGGCTGATCACGCCGGTGCCGGTGGTCTACATCAACTTTACCACCGACAGCCTGACGGTGTTCTATGTGCTGAGCTTCGTCGCGCAAATGCTGACCGCCTCAGCGCTGGGCGCCGCAGCCGCTTCCAGCCAGGCGTTGGTGTTGCCGCGCATGCGCGGGGTTGCGACCGCGACCTTTTTTCTTGCGACAACGCTGGTTGGATTGGGGCTGGGGCCGTTCATGGCGGGGTATGTATCGGCCATCAATGGCGACGACCTCGCGACCGGGGTGCTCTCGACCCTTGTTGTGACGCCGATAGGGCTTGCTCTCTTGATCGGGGCGATGGTGTTGTTCCCCAAGGCGATTGGGCAAATCAGGGAGCAGGCCGAGAAGGCAGGTGAAGTTCTTTAGTCAAAGAACTGCAGGTCCTGTCTGCTCGCGAGTATGATGGCTGCTTGGGAGAGTTCCCCCATCGAGTGCACAGGAACGCTCTAATATCCAGTCGATTCGGGCGACTGTGTTCGCTGATCCGAAAGTGGGTTGTGACGCGGGGCAAGCGATAGGGCCCAGCGCTTTCGCTCGCTGTGGTCTGTGAGGCAGGTCCGGGCAGTCTACGAGCGGAGTGCAAAGGCGCTCTTCATTATAAGGTGCTGCAGCTGCCACCTCATCCGAAGCACAACAAAAAAGGGGCCGGATTTCTCCGGCCCCTTTCGATGTTCCCGTAGAACGGTGACTTACATGCCCGAGCCCGGGCCGTAGGTCACTTCGACGCGACGGTTCTGCGCTTCGCGCACGCCGTCCGCGGTCGGAACGCGGGGCTGCGATTCGCCGAAGGCTTCGCTGCTGATGCGGCCATCGGGGATCCCGCGACCGGTCAGGTAGCTGCGGACCGAAGTGTTACGACGCTCAGCAAGAGCGGTGTTGTACTTCGGCGTGCCAGCGCGGTCGGTGTGACCAGCCAGCATCACGCTCGCTGCGCCGCAGTTGGCGTAAGCGGTGACAGCGTTGTTGAGGATGGTCGCAGCTTCCGCCGTGATGTCCGACTTATCGAAGTCGAAGAACACGATGTACGGACCCGTGTTGCACGGCGCCTTGGGCGGGGGCGGCGGGGGCGGCGGGGGCGGCGGCGGCGGGGGCGGCGGCGGCGGAGCCGGCGGCGCCACTACCGGCGGCGGCGGCGGAGCTTCACCGCCGAAGTTGTAAGTGATGGTGCCCATCAGCGAGTGGGTGCTCAGCTTGGTGTCGAGCGAACGACCCAGCGGATCGACCAGACCCACGTCCGGCGCATTGAAGTAACGATACTTCAGGCCAACGTCCCAGGCATCGCTGATCGGCGCACGGATGCCGGCAAGCAGCTGCCAAGCGAGGCCGGTGTCGGAATCATTCCAGACGCCCGGGCCAGTGGTGTTGACAGCACCGTCCATGTCGACGCGTGCCACGCCGATACCGCCGCCGGCAAACGCCTGCAGACCGTCATCGTCGCCGAAATCGAACAGGCCATTGAGCATGAAGCTCAGAGCATTGACTTCGCCAGTCGCCGGACGGGTGCCGGTGAAGGTGCTGAAGCCACCGCCGGTGATCGGGTTCAGGGCAAGACCCTGACTGCCAGCCTGGACATCCTGAAGGTCGGCAGCGCGGTAGCTGGTTTCAGCTTCGAGACGGAATGCGCCGAAGTCGTAGCCCACGGCAGCACCGAAGTCGTAGCCGGTGTCGTAGTTGGCGGCCGCATTGGCGCTGGCGCCGTTGACGTCCAAATTCTGGTCTTCGACGATCATCACGCCGCCGCTGCCCTCGATGTACCATTGGCCGTCGCGGGCCATGGCAGGCGTGGTCAGCGCGGTCGAAGCCATCGCCATCCCAATGACGAGTTTGCGCATTACAATCTTCCCCTTTGTATTAGACTTGAGGCACCGGGTGTCTCTATCTTCTCCCCATGCACGAGGCAAGCGGTCAATGCCTATAGGGTGTTGCAAGAATGCCGCTATCCCGCCGGGGTTGCCAGAAATGCAATGTCAAAAAGCACGCGCCTCGGCTAACTTGCCGTACTTCCCAGAATGCCGAGTTCGCGTAGGGTTTGCATCAGTTGACTCAGAGTAGCGCGGGCTTCGGCATCGACAACGCTTCCTGTCGTGGGCAGCCTCGGGGCGGCGGTTACGCGCCACTTCCATCTCGAGATGGAGATAACCCTCGGCCAGCGCGGCGAGCCATTGCCCGGCGAATTCGGGATCAGCCCGCCGCAGCTTGTAGGCGCGGCTTACGCTGATGTTGGCGTGGCGAGCTGACTTGGCGACGTTCGAGCTTTCGGCGAGGCAATCGAGAAAGCGCACACGCCAGTGGCGGTTGGTGTGGGTGGCGCATTCATCCGGGTGACCGGGGTTGGGCATGGCAGGTCTCCGGCATTGAATGCAAAAAAGGCGGCACTCCCATCCGGAAGGCCGCCCCGCTGGCGAATCGCTATTTCTCGACTGCGCCTATCTCTAACCAAAGAGCGTCACGATGCCAAGATAAATGACCAAATAGGTTATACGCGGAGTTGAGGCGAGCCAAGCGCAAAGGGCAGGGCACGCAAAAGCAATTCGGCCGCCCGTCTGTGCGAGGGGCGACCGAAACTGCGTAACCAGAGATGTGAGGCGGCGATTGGTTGCCTGCCGGTGGGGTCAGATGATCCCGATCGCTTTGCCCGCGCGTTCGAACATGCCGAGGATGGTCTGCACCTGCTCGGCCGAATGTTCCGCGCACAGCGAGCAGCGCAGCAGGGTCATGCCGGCTGGCGTCGCCGGCGGCCGGGCCAGGTTGACGTAGAGGCCTTCCTTGAGCAGCGCCTCCCACATCATCGCGCCCTTTTCGAGATCGGGCATGATGACGGCGATGATCGCGCTCTGCGAGGTTTCGGTGCCGAGCTCGAAGCCGAGATCGCGCAGGCCCTTGTGGAGCGTGCGGCTGTTCTCCCACAGATGCGCGCGCTTGTTCCCGCCGTGCATCAGCTTGCGGATCGAGGTGGCCGAGCTCGCCATCACCGAAGGCGGTAGCGCGGCGGTGAAGACATAGGGACGGCACACAAGGCGCATCACTTCGAACTTCGGGTGGTTGGAAACGCAGAAGCCTCCGACCGTGCCGACGCTCTTGGAGAAGGTGCCGATGATGAAATCGACATCGTCCAGCACGCCCTGTTCTTCGGCCACGCCGCGGCCGTGTTCGCCGATGAAGCCCATCGAGTGCGCCTCGTCGACCAGCACCATCGCGCCGTTTTCCTTGGCGATGCGGACCATCTCTTTCAGCGGGGCGACATCGCCCATCATGGAATAGACGCCTTCGAGCACCACGAGCTTGCCCGCGCCTTCGGGCACGCGCTTCAGCCGCTTTTCCAGGGCTTCGATGTCGTTGTGCTTGAACGGCACGACCTCCGCGTCGCCCATCTTGCAGCCATCCCAGATCGAGGCGTGGCTATCGATGTCGAGGATGATGTAATCACCCTTGCCCGCGAGGGTCGAGATAACTCCGAGATTGGCCTGGTAGCCGGTCGAGAAGACCATCGCGTGGTCCATCCCGTAGAAATCGCGCAGCGCGGCTTCCACGTCGCGGTGATCGCGGAAGGTGCCGTTGAGCACACGGCTGCCGGTGGTGCCGGCGCCGAAGTCTTCCATCGCCTGCTTGCCTGCGGCGATGACATCATCGTCGAAGGTCATGCCCATGTAGTTGTAGGTGCCGAGCAGGATCGTGTCGCGCCCGTTGCAGATCGCGCGGGTGGGCGAGAGCACCTGTTCCATGACGAGGTTGAACGGATCTTCCACTCCGGCGGCGAGCAGCTGCTCGCGGGTCTGGATGATCGGATCAAACTTCGCCAGCAGGTCGACGGGCTGGGCAGGGGCGATGGTGTCAGTCATGGCAGCGGCCTTTATCAGCTATCCTGCAGCTTGTGCACTGCGGCGACGAGCTGGCCCCAGTTTTCGATCTCGGCCTGCTGGTTCATCGAGATGATGATGTCGAACTCGTCCTCGATCGCGGCGACGAAATCCATCACCGTCAGGCTGTCGAATTCCAGGTCGCCGGCAAAGGTGGTCGCATCCTCGATCGTCACGCCCTTCTTGTTGAAGGGTTCGACAAGACTGCGGATGGAGGCATCGACGTCTGCGGGGGTCATGGGATGCACGCTTTCGTTGCTTTGGTTGAAGGACGGGATCGCCCAATGCTATACGGCTGCAAAGCGGCGGTTGATGCGGCTTGTCAAGTTTTCGACGGGTTCGCGCGCCGAATTGGGGGTGGGGGATGCCTGAAAACCAAGCGGACAAGGCAGACCAGGTATCGCCCGCAGCGCCGCTTTCGGTTCACAGCGTCCACCTTATCCGCACCGCACAGGCCAACACGCTGGCGCTCTCCCAGATGGCCGACGGGAAAGCCAATATCCTGATCGGCGCGACGTTTGTGGTGTTTTCCTTGGTGATCACCCAGGCCTTTTCCGGCGAGGTGAAGTGGTCGGTGATCTGCCTCGCCGTCACCGCCTTCCTGTCGGCGATCTTCGCTGTGCTGGCGATCACGCCGCCGTTGCGCGCCAAGGCCGTGCCGAAGGAGCAGTTCAACCCGCTGTTCTTCAGCCATTTCTCTACCATAAGCGAGGAGGAATGGCGGGCCGACCTGATCGAAAAGTTGCGCGCTGACGAGACGCTCTACGAAGTGATGCTGCGCGATCTCTACCAGAACGGTCAGGTGCTCCATCGGCGCAAGTTCCGGCTGCTGGCGCTGGCCTATCACCTGTTCCTTGGCGGGCTGGTGCTGACGCTGGCCGTCTTCGTGGTCGAAAACGCGGTCTAGGCCGCCGGGAGCAGTTCGCGCACCGCGTTCATGAACGGACTGATCGACACGGGCTTCGAAAGATACCCCGCCGCCCCGGCTGCCCGGATGCGTTCTTCATCTCCCTTGGCGGCGAAGGCGGTCACGGCGAGCACGGGAATCGCGCTCAGCACCCGGTCGCGCTTGGCCGCCTCGATCAGATCGACGCCCGAAACCCCGCCGAGCTGGATATCCATGATGATCAGATCGGGCGAAATGGCGCGCGCGGTTTCCAGCACCTTGTGCCCGTCGGCCACCGGCTCCACCTCGAACCCGTTGGCGCGCAGCACATCGCAGAACAATTTCCGGTTGAGGTCATTGTCCTCGACAACCATGATCCGCTTTGTCACTGAACGCCCCGCATAACACCCGCCTTACGATTAACCCTGACCGAAGGACAGGACAATCCCGCTTCGTGATCGCCCCGACCCCGTCAACCCGCAGACGCTGGCGCTGGCCGCGCTCGGCTGGGTGCTTGAATCCGAGGAACGCGCCGAGCGCTACCTTGAATTGACCGGACTTGATCCCGATACCTTGCGGGCCGGGCTGGGCAATCCGGCGATCCTCGCCTCCGCGCTCGAATTTCTCGCCAATCACGAACCCGATCTGATCCGCGCGGCCGAGGCCCTGGCTGTCACGCCCGAGGAACTGGTCGCCGCCAAGGACGCTTTACTCGTATGACCCGCCCCCTGATCATCTCCGACTGCGACGAAGTGCTGCTGCACATGGTTGCGCCCTTCAAGGACTGGCTGGAGGCAACCCAGGGCGTCGCCTTCAACCTCGAAGGCCACAACTTCGCCGAGGCGCTGCGCTGGCAGGCGAGCGGCGAGCTGCTGGCCCCGCCCGATATCTGGAAGATGCTGGGCCGCTTCTTCGATACCCAGATGGACAGCCAGATGCCGATTGCCGGCGCGGTCGAGGGGATCAACACGCTCGCCGAAAAGGCCGACATCGTGATCCTGACGAACCTTGTCGATGAACGTCGCAACAAGCGCGCCGAACAGCTCGCCAATGTCGGGATCAACGCGCGGGTGTTCACCAACCAAGGGCCGAAAGGCCCGGCGCTGAAGGCGATCATCGACGAATATGCGCCCACCCGCGCAGTCTTCATCGACGATCTGGCCCAGCACCATGCCTCGGTTGCCGAAATCACGCCGCACGTCACGCGGCTGCACCTGTGCGGCGAGCCGATGATCGCCCACGCCATTGATTGCGCCCACAAGGCAGGCCATGCCGAAGCCCGGATCGACCGCTGGGACGAAGCCCTGCCGTGGCTGCTTGAACGACTGGAGAATTGAGAATGACTGTTGCTGCCAAACTCGCCGAACTCGGCATCACCCTGCCCAAGGCGGCTGCTCCGGTGGCGAGCTATGTGCCGGTGGTGGTGCATGGCGGCTTTGCCCATGTTTCGGGCCAGCTCCCCTTCGTTGACGGGCAGGTGGTCAAGGGCCGGCTGGGAGATGACGTGAGCGTGGCCGAAGGACAGGCCGCCGCGCGCGCCTGCGCGCTGATGATCGTCGCGCAGCTTGAGGCGGCGGGCCTGCTCGAAAAGGTCGAGCGGATCGTCAAGCTCGGCGCCTTCATCAACTGCACCGGCGATTTCACCGATCAGCCCGAAGTCGCCAATGGCGCGTCGGATCTGATGGAGCAGGTGTTCGGCGATGCCGGCAAGCACGCCCGCGCCGCCGTGGGCGTGCCCGCCCTGCCGCGCGGCGCGGCGGTGGAAGTCGATGCGGTGGTCGCGCTCAAGGCATGATCGCAAGGCCCGCCCCGGACTGGCTGACGCAGTGGGAATACGCCCATCGCGGGCTGCACAATGCGGGCGCGCCGGAAAACTCGCGCGCCGCTGCCGAGGGCGCGATTGCTGCGGGCATGGGGATCGAATGCGATATCCAGATGAGCCGCGACAATGTGCCGCTGGTGTTCCACGACTGGGAGCTTGACCGGCTGACCAAGGAACGCGGCAAGGTCGGCGCGCGTACCGCCGATGATCTGTGCCGCATCCCGCTGCTGGACTCCGCGCAGACGATCTGGCCGCTCACCGATCTGCTCGAACTGGTCGCTGGCCGGGTGCCGATCCTGATCGAAGTGAAGGCGCAGCCGCATTTGTCGCTCGCCGAACCCTGCATGGCGATTGCCAAGGTGCTGGCGGATTATGCCGGGCCGTTCGCGGTGATGAGCTTCGATCTGCGGATGGGCGAATGGTTCGCCAAGCACGCGCCCGCGATGGTGCGCGGGCTGGTCATCACCGATACGCTTGATCACGGCTACAAAAACGCATGGCGGATGCCCCATGCGCTGGAGCGCGCCGCGCCCGATTTCCTCGCCAGCGATGTGCGCGATATCCCCAACGCCTTGACCGGTCTGTGGCGCGAAACCGGCCGCCCGCTGCTGACCTGGACGGTCCGTTCGCCCGAAACCCGCGCGCGCGGTGCTGCCCACGCGGATGCCTTGATTGCCGAGGGGGACGGGCTGGCGTGAGTGACCGCGAGCTGACGGTCCGCATTGCCTCTTCGGTCGGCAGTTTCGACCGCGACGAATGGAACGCGCTAGGCGGGAACGACAATCCCTTCGTTGCCCACGAATTCCTGACCGCGATGGAGGATTCCGGCAGCGTCGGCCCCGGCACCGGCTGGGAATCGGCTCCGATTGCGATCACCGATGATGCGGGCCGTCTGCTTGCCGCCATGCCGTCATATGCCAAGGGGCACTCTCAGGGCGAATATGTGTTCGACCATTCGTGGGCGGATGCCTGGCACCGCGCGGGCGGGCGCTATTACCCCAAGCTCCAGATCGCCGCGCCCTTCACCCCCGCAACGGGGCCGCGCCTGCTGCTGTCAGACGAAAGCCTCGCCACGCATCTTTTGAAGGGGGCCGAGGCGGTGTGCCTGCAAAACACCATGTCGTCCGCCCACGCGACTTTCATCGAACCGGCCCAGCTGCCGCTGTTCGAAGATGCCGGCTGGCTGCTGCGCTCGGACATCCAGTTCCACTGGTTCAACCGCGGTTATGCGAGCTTTGAGGACTTCCTCGGCGCGCTGTCGTCGAGGAAGCGCAAGGATTTGCGGAAGGAACGCAGCAGCGCGGTGGAGGGGCTGACCATCCGCCATCTCACTGGCGGCGACATCCGCGAGGAGCATTGGGATGCCTTCTGGCGGTTCTATCAGGATACCGGCGCGCGCAAATGGGGCCATCCCTATCTGACGCGCGAGGCCTTCAGCCTGCTGGGCGCGCGGATGGGGGATCGGATCGTTCTGATCCTCGCCTATGACGGGGCGGAGCCGATTGCCGGGGCGCTGAACTTTGTCGGCAAGGATGCGCTCTACGGACGCTATTGGGGTTGCACCCGTGAGGTGCGCTTCCTGCATTTCGAGCTGTGCTATTATCAGGCGATCGATGCCGCGATCGCGCGAGGCCTAGGCCGTGTCGAGGCAGGCGCACAGGGCGGGCACAAGCTGGCGCGCGGGTATGAGCCGGTGCAGACATGGTCGGCGCACTGGATCGCCGATCCGGGGTTTCGCGCGGCGGTCGCCGATTTTCTCGAACGCGAGCGCGAAGGGGTGGCGAGCGACCAGCTGTATCTCGGCAGCCGCACGCCGTTTCGCAAAAACGATTAAGCGGCGCGCAGGCGGCCTTCGGCGAGCCACTGGCGCGCACGGCGCTGGGCTTCGGCGATTTCGCGGGCGGTCATCTCTTCCGAAATGTCGGCGCGGCAATGGCCGGCTTCCTCGTGACCGCGCGCGGCGGCGAGGTTGAACCACTTGTGGGCTTCGATTAGATCGCAGGGCGCGCCGTTGCTGCCGGTCGAGAAGGCCACGCCGAGATCGAAGCAGGCCCCTGCTTGACCCTGGCTAGCCGCAGCCAGCCATGCCGTAAGTAGCGCTTCGCCCGATGTTCCACGTGCAACATTCGCACTCTTGGCGCCAATCGCGATGATGTTCATTCCGGTTTACCCCTTCGTCACCTGGTCACCCCCCAGGCGACCTTGCGAGGCTCAGAAGTCGGCTAACATGGTCAATAATTGGTTAACGTGATCCGCACTTTGTGTTTGCCCCCATCTCATTCCCAAACCCGCTTGTGCGCTTAGGGGGCCTTCCCTATAGGGCGCGCATTGCTTCACCTTGCTGGGACCAAGTGAGCCAATGGAAAAATTCATGGCGTCAGGACGCGAAGGTCTCCCCAGCGGGCCACGGGATGAGAGAGCTTGATGCCAACCTCCGCGTCTGACGACATCGATGTCCTCGAAAAGGCCAAGCGCCTGCTCGCGCCGGATTATGTGCCGAGCGAGGACGAGGAATACATGAACGAGCGCCAGCAGGCCTATTTCCGGATGCTGCTGATCGAATGGAAGCGCTCGATCCATTCCGCCGCCGGACAGACCCTGCAATCGCTCGCCGATGGCCCGATCCGCGAAGCCGATCTGACCGACCGCGCCTCGAGCGAGACCGATTGGGGCATCGAACTGCGCACCCGTGATCGCCAGCGCAAGCTGGTCGCCAAAATCGACTCGGCGCTGCGCCGGATCGACTCGGGCGAATATGGCTACTGCGAGGTCACCGGCGATCCGATCGGCCTGCGCCGCCTCATCGCGCGCCCTGTAGCGACCATGACGGTCGAGGCGCAGGAAGCCCATGAACGCCGTGAAAAGGTCTCGCGCGACGATTGATCGCTAACCCGCGCGGCGCGACCTGTGCCGCGCTGGGACGCGCTAACGGTCGGTGCCCCCTGCGAGCCCGATTTTTACCATCCGTTAACCGCAATCGGCGCACGAACATTGGCGCGCGTCCGGGCGAGCCGCTATGGTTCGGGCTGGCGCGACATATGGTTTGTGGCGCGGGAGGCGGTCCGAATATGACAGGTATTGAGACACGCAGTGTTTCGCGTGACAGCCTGTTCCTGCTGGCTGAAGTGCGAGTCGAGCAGAACTCTGAAACCCACAAGGTGCGCGTCCGAAATCTTTCGGACGGGGGCATGATGGGTGAGGGCAATCTGCGCGTGATGCGCGGGCACCGGTTGGCCATCCAGCTGCGCAATGTCGGCCTGATTGCCGGTACCGTTGCGTGGGTCCAGGACAATCGCTTCGGCGTCGCCTTCGATGAAGAGATCGATTCCCAGCTGGCACGGCGGCCGTTGCAGGCCGACGAAGATCCGGGCCTGGGCCTTGTTGACCGCTCGTGGGTGCACCGTGCGCCTGCTCCGGTTGCGCCCTCGCAGCTGCGCAAGATCTGACCAGCAATCCCGACCGGCGTTCTGCACGCCACTGCACAGCCGATTGATGCCACCCGCTGACCGCGGCGTTCCAACCTGCTAGGCAGGATCGCGATGCGATTCTGGCTTTTCCTGCTTGCTGCGCTGAGTGTTGCTTCCTGCGGCCCGTCGGGCGGCGGCCCGGTCGAAGTGGCTGTCATCGGCGCGCCCGACAGCCTCTACCAAAAGGGCGTGCGGCTGGCTCCGCCCGCGCAGCACCTGCGCGCGGCAACGCATGAAGGCCTTGTGGCGCTCGATCAGGCGGGGCAGGTCGTCCCGGCGATTGCCGAACGCTGGATCGTGACCGAAGACGGCCAGAGTTACATCTTCCGCCTGCGCGACAGCACCTGGCCCGGCGGTCAGGAAATCACAGCTCCGGAAGTCCGGCTGCTCCTGCGCGAGGCATTGGCAAGGGTGCGTGGCACGTCGCTCGGGCTCGATCTCGGCAAGGTGCGCGAGATCCGCGCGATGACCGGCCGTGTTATCGAGATCCGCCTGTCCTCGCCGATGCCCGATTTCCTGCAATTGCTCGCCCAGCCGGAATTGGGGCTCGACCGCAATGGGAGCGGCACAGGGCCGATGGCGCTTTCCGGCAAGAACCGCGGGCCGATTGCACTGCTGACGGCGCTCCCTCCGGAAGCCCGCGGACTTCCCGCGCGGGAGGACTGGGAAGATGTTGCCCGCCCGATTGCAGTGCGGGCCTTGCCGGCCGGCGAGGCGACCGAGGCATTCTCTCGCGGCGATGTCGATCTTGTGCTCAACGGCACGCTGCCGGATTTCCCGCTCGCCGAAGTTGGTCCTCTGTCGCGCGGGACGATTCAGGTTGATCCGGCGATCGGCCTGTTCGGTTTGGCGTTCCGGTCAGACAGCGGCTTTCTTGCCGATCCGCTACGGCGTCAGGCTTTGTCGATGGCGATTGACCGCGCCGGTCTGATCCAGCCCTTCGGGCTCAACGGCTGGCGTTCGACGAGCTGGATCGTGCCGCCGCAGATCTATGCCGCTGCGCCTTATTCCGACGACCGCTGGAGCGGCGCTTCGCTTGATGATCGGCGCCGAGTTGCTGCAGCACGGGTGCGCGCATGGTCGGCGCAGGCAGGGCGCGAGCCGACGATCCGCGTGGCGCTGCCGAGCGGGCCGGGCAGCGACCTGCTGTTCGAACAGCTGACCGAAAGCTGGAACGCGATCGGGGTGCGGGTCGTGCGCGCGCGGCCGGGTGAGCGCGCCGATCTAGAGCTGCGCGATACGCTCGCGCGTTATGCCTCGCCGCGCTGGTTCCTTAACCAGTTCAACTGCAGCCTGCGGACAAGCCTGTGCTCGTCCGAAGCCGATGCGCTCGTGCGGCGGTCTCTGGAAGAGCGTGATGCCGCCCGTCGCGAACGGCTGCTGGTTGAAGCCCATGCTGCCCTGATGGCGCGCGAGGCCTTCATTCCGTTGGGTGCGCCGGTGCGCTGGTCGTTGGTGCGCGGGTCGATCCGCAATTACCTGCCCAACCAGTGGGGGCTCCACCCCTTGTTCGCGCTGTCTGAGCCTCCCACCTAAGCTGTATGACGATGAACACCAATGGTCGCCCGCAGGCGCCGCGCCCGATGATCCAGACCTTGCCCACCGGGCGCGATCCCGCCTCGGTGCGCGCCCGGATTACCGCGCTGGAGCAGTTGCTCGAGCGCAGCTTCGTGCTGCCCGGGGTGAACATGCCGGTGGGACTTGATGCGCTGATCGGGTTGGTTCCGGTGCTTGGCGATGTCGTGACGACGGCGCTGGGCGCTTACATCGTGTGGGAAGCGCGCAATCTGGGCATGTCCCGCTGGCAGCAGGCGCGTATGGGGCTGAATGTCCTGTTCGATACCGCGATCGGTGCGATCCCGCTGGTGGGCGATGCTGCGGACTTTGTGTTCCGTTCGAACAGCAAGAACCTCAAGATCATCCTCAAGCACATCGACAAGCATCATCCCGAAGCGCGGGTGATCGAGGGATAGTTTCCTTGGCCGCAGCCACGCGCTAGGAGCGCATGGATTATGGCCGAAAACGTCACCTACGCGAGCTATCTCGATCTCGACCGCATTCTTGCGGCCCAGCACCCTGCGTCCGAAGCCCATGACGAGCTGCTGTTCATCATCGTCCACCAGGCGAGCGAGCTTTGGCTCAAGCTGTGCCTGCACGAACTCACCGCCGCGCGCGAATGTATCGAAGCGGACACGCTGCGCCCCGCGTTCAAAATGCTGGCGCGGGTGGCGCGGGCGCAGCAGCAGCTCATCCAGAGCTGGGACGTTCTCAGCACCATGACGCCGCACGACTATTCGGCGGTGCGACCGCATCTCGGTGCGTCGAGCGGGTTTCAGTCGGCGCAATACCGGATGATGGAATTCATGCTCGGCGGGCGCGATGGCAAGCACGTGCGGCTGCATCGCGGCAACGAGGACTGGGCTGAGCGGCTGGAGGCCGAGTGCGGGCGGGCGAGCCTCTATGATGCCGCGATCCGGCTGCTGGCACGGCGCGGGTTAGCCGTCGATTCCGCAGCGCTGACGCGTGATCCGGCCGCAGCCTATGTCCACAATGCCAGCGTCGAGGCGGCATGGGCCGAGGTTTACCGCGATCCCCATAGCCACTGGGATCTCTATGAACTCGCCGAGAAGCTGGTTGATCTGGAATACCACTTCCAGCGCTGGCGGTTCGGCCATCTCAAGACGGTCGAACGGGTCATCGGGTTCAAGCGCGGCACGGGCGGGACACCGGGCGTGCCCTATCTCGAAGGGGTGCTGAAGCAGGCCTTTTTCCCTGAGCTGCTGAGCGTGAGAACGGCGATATGAGCGCTGCGATCCGGCGGCGTATCTGGGATATCTCCCAGCCGCTGCATTGCGGCCTTCCGGTGTGGCCGGGCGATACCGCCTTTGCGCAAGCCGGCACGTGGCAGATCGGTGACGGCTCGCCGGTCAACGTGTCGGCGTTGACCATGTCGACCCATTCGGGCGCCCATGCCGACGCGCCGCTGCATTATGCCGCCGCCGCGCCCGATATCGCGAGTGTCGATCTTTCGCCCTATCTCGGCGAATGTCTGGTGGTCGATGCGCGCGGTGCAGGGCCGCTGATCCTGCCCGATCACCTGCCCGATCTCGCCGGCGTTGAGCGAGTCCTGTTCCGCACCTTCGAGGCATTCCCGCATCAGGCATGGGTGGATGAAACCACCGCCATTGCTCCGGCAACCATCGATGTGCTGGCGGCAGCAGGCGTGCGGCTGGTGGGGCTTGATGGCCCATCGATCGATCCGCAATCTTCCAAGATGATGGACGCACATCTGGCCGTGCTGCGTCACGATATCCGGGTGCTGGAAGGCCTGGTTCTCGATGATGTCCTGCCGGGCCGTTACGAGCTGATCGCTCTGCCGCTACCCATCGTCGGCGGGGATGCCTCGCCGGTGCGCGCAGTGCTGCGGGAGCTGTCATGACACCCGAACAGCGCGCCGCCGAATTCGATGCCGCCGACCCGTTGGCGCACTACCGCGAGTGCTTCACCCTGCCGGCCGACGTGATCTATCTTGATGGCAACTCGCTCGGCGCACTGCCCAAGGCCACGCCTGACGTGATGCGGCGTGTGGTTGAGCGGGAGTGGGGCGAGGGGCTGATCCGCTCGTGGAATGCCAGTGAATTTGGGGCCGGATGGTTCTCAGCGGCAAGCCGCGTCGGGGGCAAAATTGCACCGCTGATCGGTGCCGCGCAGAACGAGGTTGTTGCCTGCGATTCGACCAGCGTGAACCTGTTCAAGCTGATCGCGGCGGCGCTGCAGATGCGCCCCGGCCGAAAGGTGATCCTGTCCGAGCCCGGCAATTTCCCGACCGATCTCTACATGATAGCCGGGCTGGAGCGGCAGGGCCTTGCCGAGCGGCGGCTCGCCCCGCGCGACAGGCTGGTTGAGGCGCTCGGCGATGATGTCGCGCTGCTGATGCTCACCCACGTTCATTACAAGACTGGCGCGTTGCACGATATGGCCGCGCTGACCCGCGCGGCGCATGCAGCGGGGGCGCTGGTGCTGTGGGATCTGTCGCATTCGACCGGAGCGGTGCCCGTCGATCTGAACGCGGTGGGAGCCGATTTCGCCGTCGGCTGCGGCTACAAATACCTGTGCGGCGGACCGGGCGCACCCGCCTTTGCCTTTGTCGCAGAGCGCCATCATGCGCGGCTCGAACAGCCGCTCACCGGCTGGTTTGGCCATGCGGCACCCTTTGCCTTTTCGGACGATTACGCCGATGCGCCGGGGATCGAGCGGATGCTGTGCGGCACCTCGCCGGTGCTCGGGCTGGCGGCGCTCGAAGTCGGTGTCGATCTGATTGCGGGCATCGGGGCCGAGCGGCTCTACGCCAAATCGCAGGCGCTCTCCGAGTTTCTGCTGGAGAGCCTGATGGCGCATGACGTCGCGCTCGAACTGGTCAGCCCGCCGGTCAGCAACGCACGGGGCAGCCAGCTCTCGTTCCGCCATCCGCACGCCTATGCGATCTGTCAGGCCCTGATCGCGCGCGGTGTGATCGGGGACTTCCGAGATCCCGACGTGCTGCGACTGGGCTTTGCGCCCGCCTATCTGAGCTTTGCCGATATCGCCGCCGCTGCCCGCCACATCGCCGAAGTGCTGGCGAGCGGAGAGTGGCGAAATGACGAATTCAACCAACGGGCCGCGGTGACGTAATGCCGTCCGCAGGCCGCATCGGGCCGAGCACTTACGGAGGGCAGGGCATGATCGCACGCGTGATTGGGGCGGCATTGGCGCTAGCGGCGCTCACCGCAACGCCGATTGCTGCTCAGGAGCCCGGCACGGCGGTGCCGCCGGCCCCCTTCATTGCCGCAGACTTTCAGGTTCCCACGCTTGTCGAGGGTCCGGGCTTCAAGCTGGTCCCGCTGGGGCCCGCCTTGGTCGACATCGATTTCGCGGCTTACATGTCCTCGATCGAGCATCTCCAGCAGACCTTCACGCGCTCGAAGGGCTGGCCGCGCGCCGATATCACCACTGCCGAAGCGATGACCGATATGCTCACCGAGCAAGGCCGGTTCGCGCGGCGGGAGTCTTTTGCCTATGCGGTGCTGACCCCTGATGGCACGCGCGAGCGCGGATGTGTCTATGTCTATCCCGGCACGGTACCGGGCTACGATGCCGAGGTGCGCCTATGGGTGACCAAAGCCGAGTTCGACGCTGGCTTCGATGCCGAGCTCTATGCCTGGACCAAAGCCTGGATCGCAAAAGATTGGCGCTTCAACAATGTCGCCTATCCCGGGCGAGCCATTCCGTGGGAGACATGGGACCGGCTTGGCGCGAAGTAACCCAATGCGGCCTCAAGCCTCCAGCTCGACATCCCAGTAGAGCCAGTCGCGCCACGTTTCGTGCAGATAGCCGGGCGGGAACAACTTGCCCGCCTGCTGCAATTGCCAACTGGTCGGGCGGATCGGAGCCTGGTGCACCGGCATACCCGCCTGCTTCGGCGTGCGCCCGCCCTTCTTCATGTTGCACGGCGCGCAGGCGGTGATGATGTTCTCCCACGTGGTGCGCCCGCCAAGGCGGCGCGGGATCACGTGGTCGAAGGTGAGATGCTCGTGGCTGCCACAGTACTGGCATTGGAAGCGATCCCGCAGGAACACGTTGAAGCGGGTGAAGGCGGGAAATTCGCTCTGCTTCACATATTGCCGGAGCGCGATGACGCTCGGGATTTTCATGTCGAGGCTGGGCGAATGGACCTCGCGGTCATAGCTGGCGACAATGTCCACCCGGTCGAGGAACACCGCCTTGATCGCGGTCTGCCATGGCCACAGGCTGAGCGGGTAGTAGGACAGCGGGGTGTAATCGGCGTTGAGCACCAGCGCCGGACAAACCGAAAGGTTGCGGGTCGGGTCTTCATCGACACCGCGGAACCGGGCTGCTTTCTCGATCAGTTCGGCATTGAACACGGCTCTGCGTTCCTCCCTGATTGACCTGCATCCTGACGTGGCAAACCAAAGAGTCAAAGCCGTGACAGAGTGGGTATCCACAGGGACGGGCTGTGGAGAGGCTGTGGATAGCGAAACAATCTGTCGTGTGGCATGGCGCTGGCGATGGTTGACCCTGCGCCCTTCGTGACCCGTTTCGCGCCGAGCCCCAACGGGCGGCTGCATCTCGGCCATGCGCTCTCGGCGATCATCGCTCACGATCTGGCAAAGGCGAGCGGGGGGCGGTTCCTGCTGCGGATCGAGGATATCGACGGGCCGCGCTCGCAGCCGGAGCTGGCCGACGAATTCCGCCGCGATCTTGAATGGCTGGGACTGGAATGGGAGGACGTTCCCGCGCAATCGACCCGGCTGGCGAGCTACGCCGCCGCTGCCGAAGCGCTGAAAGCGCGCGTGCTCCTCTACCCCTGCACCTGCACCCGCAAACAGATCGAGGAAGCAGGCGCTATCGATGGGTCCGATGGCCTGATCTACCCCGGCACCTGCAAGCGCATCGCCTCCGATCCGGCGCTGCCTGCGGCGTGGCGGCTCGATGCGGAAAAGGCGCTAGCCGAGACCGGGCCGCTGGTGTGGGAGGATGAACTGGCCGGTTCGCAGGCGGTCGACCTCTCGGGCCTTGGCGATGTGGTGCTGGTGCGCAAGGATCTGCCTGCCAGCTATCACCTTGCCGTCACCCTGGATGACGCCGCCGACGGGGTCACACTGGTCACGCGCGGCGCCGATCTGTTCGCGGCGAGCCATGTCCACCGCACCTTGCAAGCCCTGCTCGGCCTGCCGGTGCCGCGCTGGTATCACCATCCGCTGATCATGGACGAGAGCGGCGAAAAACTGGCCAAACGCCGCGGTTCGCCCGCGCTGGCCGAACGGCGAGAGGCGGGCGAGGATGGACGAATGCTCGCCGAACAACTCAGAGTGCAACTTTTGTCACTTGGAACCTGAGGCCCAAGCGTTCATTTAGGCATCATGACCTATGTCCTCATCCCCGTCCTGCTCGTCCTTATGGGACTGGTGGCCTTTTCGCTGATCAAGGGCATCGTCGCCTTTCTGAAGACGACCAAGATCGACCTCGAAACCGGCGAAGGCACAACTGCCACCGATATGCAGCTTGCCCAAAACAAGGCGATGTTCGCGCGGATCAAGTATCAGGCGCTGGCCATTGTCGTGGTGGCGATCCTGCTTGCCGTCTCGCGCTGAGCGCAATGGTCAAACTCAACCGGATTTACACCCGCACCGGGGATGATGGCACGACGGGCCTCGTCGATGGCTCGCGCTGCCCCAAGCATTCGGCGCGGATTGCGGCGATGGGTCTGGTCGATGAAGCCAACAGCGCGATCGGTCTGGCGGTCTGCGCGATCGCCGACGAAGCGCACAAGGCTCTGCTCACCCGGGTGCAGAATGATATGTTCGATCTCGGGGCGGATCTTGCGACCCCCGCCGCCGACGGGGATTTCTCCCCGTCAGAGATGGTGCTGCGGATCGTGTCCTCGCAGCCGGAATGGATCGAGGCGCAGATTGATGCGCTCAATGAACGGCTCGAACCGCTGACCAGCTTCGTGCTGCCCGGCGGGAGCGAGGCGGCCGCGCGTGTCCATGTCGCTCGCGCCACCACCCGCGCGGCGGAACGCGCGATGGTCGCTCTGGCGGCGCAGGATCCGGTCAACCCGGCCGCGCTCGCCTATATCAACCGTCTGTCCGACCTGCTGTTCGTGCTTGCCCGCGTCATGAACGACGATGGCCGTGCCGACGTGAAGTGGGTCCCCGGCGCTAATCGCTAGCTTTTGCGCATTCCCGCCGCTAACAGCGCGGGCCATTGCTGCACTTGCGAAGGATTGAAGCCATGCGGAAGATCGCCGTTATCGGGGCGGGTCAGATGGGGTCGGGGATTGCCCAGACCGTTGCGGCCCACGGGATGACCGTTCTGCTCTCCGACGTCGATCTGGCCCGTGCCGAGGCCGGCAAGACCGCGATCGAGAAGGCGCTGGCAAAGCTGATGGGCCGTGGCAAGATCGAGGCGCACGAGGCCGAAAGCCTGCTCGCAAGGATCACCCCGGTTGCCGATTACGCGCCGATGGCCGATGCCGACCTGATCATCGAAGCCGCAACCGAGCGCGAGGAGATCAAGAACGCGATCTTCGAAGCCGCGGGCAAAGTGCTGGCTGCCGATGCGATCATGGCCTCGAACACCTCGTCGATCCCGATCACCCGCATGGCCAACCATTCGCCCGATCCGGCGCGGTTCATCGGCCTGCACTTCTTCAATCCGGTGCCGGTGATGGGCTTGATCGAGGTCATCCCCGGCCTCGCGACGTCGAAGGACACCACCGACCGCGTGACCGCCTTCGCCAAGGGTCTCGGCAAGGAAGTGGTGTTGAGCCAGGATGAACCCGGCTTTGTCGTCAACCGCATCCTCCTGCCGATGATCAACGAGGCGGTCTTCGTGCTTGGTCAGGCGACCGCCGGCATCGAGGATATCGACAAGGGTTGCCGGCTTGGCCTCAATCACCCGATGGGGCCGTTGCAGCTCGCCGATTTCGTCGGGCTCGACACCTGTCTCGACATCATCAAGGTGCTCTACAAGACCACCCGCGACAGCAAGTATCGCCCGGCGCCGCTGCTGGTGAAGTATGTCGAGGCCGGCTGGCTCGGCCGCAAGACGGGCCGGGGCTTCTACGATTACACGGGCGAAGTGCCGGTTCCGACCCGCTAAGTCTCAGCGCTTTGTATCGGGCAGCGCGCGCTTCCATTCATACAGCAAATCGAGCGCCTCGCGCGGGGTCAGCGCATCAAGATCGGCTGCGCGAAGGGCGATGGCCAGTTCCTGCTCGGGCGAGGGCGCTACAGGTTCTTCGCGCATTGCCGCAAAAAGCGGCAGGTCGCCCAGCCCTGCGGCGATGCCCCCGGTGGCTGTCCGGGTGGCCTCGAGCTTTTCGAGCACCGCCTTGGCGCGGTTGACCACCGTCGCCGGAACGCCCGCCAGCCGTGCAACGGCAAGGCCGTAAGACCGATCCGCCGGCCCTTCTGCAAGTTCGTGCAGCAGGACCAGATCGCCCTGCCATTCGCGCGCGCGCACATGGTGGAGCGACAGCGCCCCGCAGGTGTCGGCCAGCCGCGCCAGCTCGTGATAGTGCGTCGCGAACAGGCAGCGGCAGGCGATCTGCGAATGCACCGCCTCGGCCACCGCCCAGGCGAGTGCCAGACCATCATAGGTCGAAGTCCCGCGCCCGACTTCATCGAGGATCACGAAGCTGCGGGGTGTGGCCTGCGCGAGGATCGCGGCCGTCTCGACCATCTCGACCATGAAGGTGGAACGCCCGCGTGCAAGATTGTCCGCCGCGCCAACCCGGCTGAACAGGCGGTCGACGAGGCCGATCCGCGCGGAGGCGGCTGGCACGAAGCATCCTGCCTGCGCCATCAACACAATCAGCGCGTTCTGCCGCAGGAAGGTCGATTTGCCCCCCATGTTCGGGCCGCCGATCAGCCACAGCCGATTGTCCGTGCCGAGCGCACAATCATTGGCGACAAAGCGCTCGCCGGTGCGGGCAAGCGCGGCCTCAACCACGGGATGCCGTCCGCCGGTGATCGCGAGCGTAACATCCTCGGTGATGTCCGGGCGACACCAATCGCTTTCCGCAGCGCGTTCGGCATTGGCGGCGGCGACGTCGATCCGCGCAAGGGCGGCGGCGGTCGCGGCGATCCCTTCGCGTGCGGCGACGACGGCGCTCACCAGTTCGGCGAAATGGGCTTCTTCTGCTGCCAGCGCGTGACCGCCCGCCTCGGCAATACGGGCGGCTTCTTCGTGCAGCTTCAGCGAGTTGAAGCGCACAACGTCTTTCATTGTCTGCCGGTGGGTGAAGCCGCTTTCGGCCGCCATCAGGCGATCGGCATGGCGCGCGCCGACTTCGATGAAATAGCCCAGCACGCCGTTGTGCCGGATCTTGAGCGTGGCGATGCCGGTCTCGTCACGATAGCGCGCTTCCATCGCGGCAATCGCGCGGCGCGCATCGCCCGATGTGGCGCGCAGTTCATCGAGCGCAGCGTCGTAGCCATCGGCGATGAAACCACCGCCTGATCGCTCGGTCGGCGGCGAAGGCACGAGTGCGCGCTCGAGCCAATCGGTCAGTGCGCCGTGCCCTGTCAGCCGGGCTAGCGCATCATCGAGCAAGGCGGGCCGGTCGGGCGCGCCACTGAGCCAGTGATGCAACCGCGCGGCGTGCGAGAGCCCGTCGCGCAGCTGGCCGAGATCGCGCGGGCTCCCCCGTCCCGCCACCACGCGGCCCAGCGCGCGTCCGAGATCGGGGATGGCGCGCAGGATATCGCGCAATTGCGCGCGTTCGATCGGGCGGTCGCGCCAGAATTGCACCAGCGCCAGCCGCGCCTCGATGGCGGCGCAATCGAGCAGAGGTGCGGAAAGATCCTCGGCCAGCAGACGCGACCCTGCGCCAGTCACACAGCGATCCACCGCGCCGATCAGGCTGCCGGCCCGTCCGCCGGTGGTGCTTTCGAGGATTTCGAGGCTCGCGCGGGTCGCCTCGTCCATCGCCATGCCCGCTTCTGCCGAGCGCAGCACCGGCGGCAGCAGCAAGGGCAGGCTGCCGCGCCCGACATGGTCGAGATAGGCGATCAGCCCCCCGGCGGCGGCGAGCATGGCGCGGCTGAATTCGCCAAAGGCATCCAGCGTCGCAACGCCGTGGAGCGCCTTCAATCGTTCGATTCCGGCATCGCTGGCGAAGGTGCTGCGGGGGCGCCAGATCACGTCATCAGGCCCCCCGAACCTTTCGGCGTCCCAATCCTCGGGAACCACGACTTCGCTCGGCGACAGCCGCGCCAACGCTGCGCCGAGGCGGTCCGGTGTGCATTCCTCGAGCACCATCGCCCCGGTTGAAACATCACAGGCGGCAATCCCGATGACCCCGCGCAGCTCTGCGAGCGCCGCCAGCACATTGGCGCGGCGCGGTTCAAGCAGCGCCTCTTCCGTCAGCGTTCCCGCCGTGACCAGGCGCACAATCGCTCGGCCGACCAGCGCCTTGGAGGAAGGCGTGCCTTCGCGCTTGGCCCGCGCCTTGGCCTCGTCTGGCGTTTCGACCTGTTCGGCGATCGCCACCCGGCACCCGGCCTTGATCAGCCGCGCCAGATAGCCTTCCGCCGAATGCACCGGCACGCCGCACATCGGGATCGGTTCGCCGCCATGCTCGCCGCGGGTCGTCAGCGCGATATCGAGGATTGCAGCGGCGCGCTTGGCATCCTCGAAGAACAGTTCGAAGAAATCGCCCATCCGGTAGAACAGCAGCGCATCGCCCGCTTCCTCGCGCAACGCGAGGTATTGCGCCATCATCGGGGTGGGCTTGCCGGAGGTCTGGGAGTCGTCGCGGGCGGCCATGGGGAAGGGCCTAGCCACGCCAGCAGCGATTCGGAATGTCTGCCCTTACGGCTTTCCCCGAAGTTGCGTTATTTCCGCCCTATCGCAGCCGCGCGCACCTCGCTAAGCGGTGGGCGATTTTCGCTAAGCGCAGCAAGAAGGGTTCAGGCAACATGGCCGAAGAGAACAAGGGCGGCTTCACCACGCGTGAGGCGCTGTTCTATCACGAGACGATCCGCCCGGGGAAACTGGAGATCGTCGCCACCAAGCCGATGACCTCGCAGCGCGATCTCAGCCTGGCCTATTCGCCCGGTGTGGCGGCTCCGGTTGAAGCGATCGCTGCGGACCCCGCGCTTGCGGCGCGCTATACCGCCAAGGGCAATCTGGTTGCGGTGATTTCCAACGGCACCGCGATCCTCGGCCTCGGCAATCTTGGCGCGCTTGCGTCCAAGCCGGTGATGGAAGGCAAGGCGGTGCTGTTCAAGCGCTTCGCCGACGTGGATTCGATCGATATCGAGCTGGCGACCGAGGATCCCGAAGCCTTCATCAACGCTGTTGCCCTGATGGAGCCGACCTTCGGCGGCATCAATCTCGAAGACATCAAGGCGCCCGAGTGCTTCATCATCGAGCAGGCTCTTCGCGAACGCATGAAGATCCCGGTGATGCATGATGACCAGCACGGCACCGCGATCATCGCGGCGGCCGGTCTGATCAACGCCTGCCACCTGACCGGACGCGACCTCAAGGATGTTCGCATGGTGGTGAACGGCGCGGGGGCATCCGCGCTGGCGTGCACTGCTCTGATCAAGGCGATGGGCGTGCGGCACGAAAACGTGATCGTGTGCGATCGTACCGGCCCGATCTATCCGGGCCGCGCGGATGTGGACCAGTGGAAGAGCGCGCACGCCGTGCCGACCGAGGCGCGCAGCCTTGAAGAAGCGCTGGTGGGTGCGGACATCTTCCTCGGCCTGTCTGCGGCGGGCGCGCTGAAGCCCGAATGGGTTCGCAAGATGGCGAACAAGCCGATCATCTTCGCGATGGCCAACCCGGTGCCGGAAATCATGCCTGACGAAGCCAAGGCCGTTCGCCCCGATGCGATCATCGCCACCGGGCGCAGCGATTTCCCCAACCAGGTCAACAACGTGCTGGGCTTCCCCTTCATCTTCCGCGGCGCGCTGGATGTGCAGGCGACGACCATCAACGAGGAAATGAAGATTGCCGCAGCGCAGGCGATCGCCGAGCTGGCGCGCCAGCAGGTGCCCGAGGAAGTCGCCAGCGCCTATGGCAAGAATCACAAGTTCGGCACCAATTACATCATCCCTGCCCCCTTCGATCCGCGCCTGATCGAGGTCGTTTCCTCGGCCGTTGCCAAGGCTGCGATGGATTCGGGCGTGGCGCGCGCGCGCATCGAGGATTTCGATGCCTACCGGCTCCAGCTGCGTTCGCGCCTCAACCCGACCACTTCGGTGCTGAGCGGGGTCTACGAAGTGGCGCAGGCCAATCCCAAGCGGATGGTGTTCGCCGAGGCCGAGGAAGAAGTGGTGCTGCGCGCCGCGATCCAGTTCCGCGATTTCGGCTATGGCACACCCATTCTGGTCGGCCGCACCAAGGCGGTGCTCGACAAGCTGCACCAGCTTTCGGTGGGTGACCCAGGCAGCTTCGAGATCCAGAACTCGGCTGACAGCGAACACGTGCCGGCCATGGTGAGCTACCTTTACAAGCGGCTCCAGCGGCGCGGGTTCACCGAGCGCGATGTGCGGCGCATGGTCAATCAGGACCGCAACGTCTTCGCCTCGCTGCTGGTCGCGCTCGGCCACGGTGATGGCATGATCACCGGCATGACCCGCACCTTCGCGCAGACCGTGCGCGAGGTGAACCTGGTGCTCGATCCCAAGGAAGGCGCGCTGCCGTTCGGCATCCACATGATGATCGGCAAGAACCATACGACGTTCCTCGCCGATACCACCATCAACGAACGGCCCGATGCCGAGGCGCTGGCTCACATCGCCAAGGAAACCGCTGCGGTCGCGCGGCGCATGGGGCATGAACCGCGGGTGGCGTTCCTGTCCTATTCGACCTTCGGCAATCCGTCGGGCCAGTGGCTTGGCAGTATCCGCGAGGCGGTGGCGATCCTCGACCGCGAGGATCCGGGCTTCGAATATGAAGGCGAAATGGCGCCCGATGCTGCGCTCAATCCCAAGGTCATGGCGCTCTATCCGTTCAGCCGCCTATCCGGCCCGGCCAATGTGCTGATCATGCCGGGACTGCAATCAGCCAACCTCTCGGCAAAGCTGCTGCGCGAACTCGGCAGCAACGCGACTATCGGTCCGATGCTGATCGGCATGGAAAAGCCGGTGCAGATCGTGCCGATGACAGCGGCGGTGCCCGATGTGCTTACGCTTGCGGTGCTGGCCGGCGCGGGGGTCGTGGGGTGACAATCCTGCGCGCTGCCATTGCCTATTGGGCGGTGGTCTTCGCGCTGGGGTTTGTGCTGGGAACCATCAGGGTGCTGTGGCTTGCGCCGCAGGTGGGTATGCTGCCCGCTACCCTCATCGAACTGCCGGTGATGCTGGGCGCGAGCTGGCTGGCGAGCGGCTGGCTGTTGCGGCGCTTCGAAATTGCGGGTGGCGGCGAGGCGCTGGCTGTCGGGCTCCTCGCCTTTGTGCTGCTGATGGCGGCGGAATACGCGCTGGGCGTAGGGATGATGGGGCTGACGGTCGGCCAGTGGCTCGCCGATTTCGGCCAGCCGCACGCGGCGGTCGGGCTGACGGGGCAAATCGTGTTCGCGCTGATGCCGTGGTGGCGGGTGCGCGGGGTCAGACCCGCCTAGACCCCCATTAGACCCGGCTTAGGTCGCGCTTGCTCGATGTTCCACGTGGAACATCGCCTAGCGGCGTCGGAACCTGAAATACCACACCTCGTGGCCATATACCGTGCGGGCCTTGTGCTCGTAGCGGGTCTCGGGCCAGCCGGAGGGGCGCACCTGCCAGTCGGCGGGCTTCTCGACCACCCATTCGAACAGGTCGGTATGGCGCTGCATCACCATCAGGGCATGGCGCAGGTAGACCGCATGGTCGGTGCCGAAGCGGAATTCGCCGCCGGGCTTCATCTTCTGCGCGAACAGCCGAACCGGCCCATCGTTCATCATCCGACGCTTGGCATGGCGCGCCTTGGGCCACGGGTCTGGGTGGAGCAGATAGAGCATCGTCAGTGCGCCATCCGGAATACGCTGGAGCACCTCCAAAGCATCGCCATGATGCAGCCGGACATTGGCGAGCCGCTGGTCGGCAATGTGGGTGAGCGCCTGCGCCACGCCATTGACGAAAGGCTCGGCCCCAATGAAGCCGTGATCGGGTAGCAGGTCTGCACGATAGGCAAGATGCTCGCCCCCACCGAAGCCGATCTCGAAATGCAGAGGGCGAGCATCGCCGAACAGCCCCTCGCTCGTCACCGGGCCTTCAGTGGGCACGCTGATCTGGGGCAGGAGATTATCGACCAGCCCCTGCTGATACTTGCGCAACTTCTTGCCGACGCTCCGGCCGTAAAGCCGCGCGATGGTGGTCGGATCGCCTTCCTTGAATGCCGTCATGGCCAGGGCGCTTGGCACGCGGGCCAGCGCGGCACAAGAAAATCGTGCTGGACGCGGGCGCGCAGGCTGTGGTGATTCACGCGCATGACATCGCCGTCACCTGTCTCGTCCGCCGCGCTGACCGAAAGGGAGCTCGAGGCCCTCCGCCTGCTCGCGGAAGGGCACACGGTGAAGTCTATCGCGGCGGGGCTCGGCCGTTCGGAGGCCTCGATCAACGAGCGTCTGCGCGACGCGCGGCGCAAGACCGGCGTGGGCAGCAGCCGCGAGCTGGCACGGCTGCTTGCGGAACAGAAAATCTGGGACAGGAAATCTGATCTATCAGACGCCGCATCATCGTCCGAGACCCGGCAGGGGCCGCCACAAAAGCGCGGCCGCTGGTCGAAAGGACGGATGATGATGCTGATTGCAATCCCGCTCGCAGCTGCAGGGCTGCTGGTAACAAACGCCAACGAGCAAGAGCGCCCCGCCGCTCCGGTCGCGGTCGCCCGTGCGGCCAAATCGCCCCTCGCCGGGCGCTGGTCGCTGGATGTCGGGAAGCTCCCCGAAGACCAGCGGCCCGCTGCGGTCACGATCACCTTCACGCCGGAAGCCAATGGGCAGTGGCATACGCTGGTCATCATCGAAAACCGCGACGGCGCGATGATCAAGGCGGAATCGACCGCGGCGCTCGACGGGGTGGCGGTGCCGGTGGGCGGTTCGATGGCGGAGATCGATTCCGTCTCTCTGCGCCAGCCCGAACCCGGCACGCTGGTGATGACACTGGGCAAGGACGGCAAAAGGGTCTCGACCCGCGTCTACACGGTCGCGAAGGACAAGAAGACGATGACGGAAACGATCGTCTGGGCCGCCGAAGGAATGCCGCCCATCGTGACGACGACCTTTAACCGGGTGGGCTGAAATGCAGAACGCCCGGAACCATCGAGGCTCCGGGCGTTCGGAATGTTCAAGGCACGGGGTCAGGCCCGCGTCCCCGCAATCAGTTAGGCAGCAACGGCATCCTCGTCCGCGTCGCGCAGCACGTAGCCGCGGCCCCACACGGTTTCAATGTAGTTGTCCCCGCCGCAGGCCAGCGAGAGCTTCTTGCGCAGCTTGCAGATGAACACGTCGATGATCTTGAGTTCCGGCTCGTCCATCCCGCCATAGAGGTGGTTGAGGAACATTTCCTTGGTGAGCGTGGTGCCCTTGCGGAGCGAAAGCAGCTCGAGCATCGCGTATTCCTTGCCGGTCAGGTGCACGCGGGCACCATCGACTTCGACGGTCTTGGCGTCGAGGTTGACGGCGAGCTTGCCGGTGCGGATGACCGACTGCGAATGGCCCTTCGAACGGCGCACCACGGCATAGATGCGGGCGACCAGTTCTTCGCGATGGAACGGCTTGGTGACGTAATCGTCAGCGCCGAAGCCGAAGCTGCGGATCTTCGAATCCATTTCGCTGATGCCCGAAAGGATCAGCACCGGGGTCTGCACCTTGGCGACGCGCAGCTTCTTGAGCACGTCGTAACCATGCATATCGGGCAGGTTCAGGTCGAGCAGGATGATGTCGTAATCATACAGCTTGCCCAGGTCCAAGCCCTCTTCGCCCAGGTCGGTCGAATAGACATTGAAGCCTTCGGTCGTGAGCATCAGCTCAATCGCCTTGGCGGTCGTCGGTTCGTCTTCGATCAGCAGCACACGCATCGCTGGTCCCCTGTCTTGCCCTTCGGTAACCCCCGCTTAGGAGAGATTGCCGTCTGTTAACCACGCCACTTCTCACCAAAAAAGGTTAATAAGAAGTTTAGCGCGTTAACTTTTTGGAGTGAGTCTTTCGAGTCACACTCCGAAAGAGGGTTCGCTGGCTGCTCTAAAAGGTTTCTAGGAGGCTCCCGCGAGCTTCTTCGCGCGCCGCCGCTCGGCGCTGGAGCCGAGGCCGATGGCTTCGCGGTACTTGGCCACCGTACGCCGAGCGAGGTCGAAACCTTCCTTCTGGAGCATTTCGGCAAGCTGCTGGTCAGACAGGATATTCTTCACTGTTTCGGCATCAATCAGCGCCTTGATCCGGGCCTTGATCGCCGCCGAGGATGCGCCCTCGCCGTCGGCGGAGGCAACGCCGCTGGTGAAGAAGTACTTCAGTTCGAACGTCCCGCGCGCGCAGGCGAGGTACTTGTTGCTCGTCACCCGGCTGACCGTGCTTTCGTGCATCCCGATCTGCTCGGCCACTTCGCGCAATGTCAGCGGGCGCAGCTCGGATACGCCGCGGCGGAAGAATCCGTCCTGCTGCTTCACGATCTCGGCGGCGGTCTTGAGGATCGTCTTCTGCCGCTGGTCGAGGGCACGGATCAGCCAGTGTGCATCGGCCAGCTTTTCCTTGAGCCAGCTCTGCGATTCCTTGTTGGTCGCCCCTGAATTCAGTTCCAGATAGTAGCCGCGGTTGACGATCAGCTTGGGCAGGGTGTCCTCGTTGATTGCGAGATCCCAGCCACCACCGGCATTGGCGGTAAGCAGAATGTCGGGCACCACCGTGCCCGTCTCGGCGGGTGCGAAGGCGAGGCCGGGGCGAGGATTGTAGCTGCGCAGCTCGCGCAGCATGTCGGCGAAATCCTCGTCATCCACCCGGCACAAGCGCTTGAGACGCTCGACCTCGCCGCGCGCGACCAGATCGAGATTGTCGATCAAAGCCTTCATGCAGGGGTCGTAACGATCCGCCTCGCGCGCCTGGATGGCGATGCACTCGGCCAGATTGCGCGCACCGACGCCCGAAGGGTCGAGCGATTGCACCAGTCTCAAGCCCGCCTTGGCATCGAAAATATCGACCCGGAGCTCGTCCGCCACCTCTTGCAGCGGCACGGTAAGGTAGCCCGCCTCGTCGAGCAGCCCGATGATGTGGCGTGCGATGAAGGCTGTCTGTGCGTCGCTGGCAGCTGCGCCGATCTGGCCTTCGAGATGCTCGGCGAGGGTGACTTCGGCGGCGCGCAGCTGCTCCCAGTCGGGCATGTCGTCGAAATCGCCAACCGAGCCGCTCGCTGCACCCCATTCGGCGTCGCGCATCGAGGGGCCTTCGCCGTCCCCGGTATCGAAATCGCGATCGACCGCGCCGAGATCGAGCGGCGCATCGCCCTCACCCCCGCCTGCCAGCATCAACTGGTCGGCGGTGGCATCTTCCCCCGCCGGGGCGGCAATCTCGATGCGTTCTGGCTCGCCCGGATCGGCAGGCCCGCCGGTGTCGAGCAGCGGGTTGGCTTCCATCGCCTCGGCAATGAAGGTTTCGATCTCGAGGTTGGAGGCCGCCAGCAACTTGATCGCCTGCTGCAATTGCGGCGTCATTACCAGCGATTGCGTTTGCCGGATATCGAGGCGGGGGCCGAGCGCCATGCCTGTTCGCGCTAGAGCGTGAAGCTCTCGCCGAGATAGAGCCGCCGGACGTTCTCGTCGGCGACCAGTTCCTGCGGGGAGCCGGCAAACAGCACCTGCCCGCCATAGATGATGCAGGCGCGGTCGACGATGTCGAGTGTTTCGCGCACGTTGTGATCGGTGATCAGCACGCCGATGCCGCGCTGCTTCAGATCCTTCACCAGATCGCGGATGTCGCTGATCGAGAGCGGATCGATGCCCGCGAAGGGTTCGTCGAGCAGCATGATCGACGGCTTGGCCGCCAGCGCGCGGGCAATCTCGCAGCGACGCCGCTCGCCGCCCGACAACGCCATCGCCGGCGATTCGCGCAGTCGGGTCAGACCGAATTCGCCGAGCAGGCGCTCCAGTTCGGCTGCGCGGGTCGCAGGATCGGGTTCGACCAGCTCGAGCACGCAGTTGATGTTCTGCTCGACCGTCATGCCGCGGAAGATGCTGGTCTCCTGCGGCAGGTAACCGAGGCCGAGGATCGCGCGGCGATACATCGGCAGCTTGGTGACATCCTCGCCGTCCATCAGGATGCGGCCCGAATCCGGCTTCACCAAGCCCATGATCGAATAGAAGCAGGTGGTCTTGCCTGCCCCGTTAGGGCCGAGCAGGCCAAGCACTTCGCCCTTCGCTACCGTCAGCGAGATATCGGTCAGCACCGCGCGCTTGTCGTAGCTCTTGGCGATCGAAATGACTTCCAGACCGCTGCCCAGCGGTTCGGGCGATGCCACATCAGCGGGCGCGGAAGAGAGTGTCGAAGTGCTCATGCGCAAATGTCTTTAGCAGTCCTGATGCTGCAGGAAAGACCTCCAGCGCGTTTGGCAGGATTTTTGCTTAGTGCGCTGATTGGTGCGCCAGCTCTGGGCCTCCGCAAATAAAGCGCGTGGAATCTGCTGCACTTGCATCAGCTGGATTGCGCGCAGTGCAACACGCGCACGAGTTTGCAAGACTTATTGCAACTCCGTGACGCCTTTGCGATAGTGTACCCCGCACATCTGACCGTTGGGGAGCGGCATCATGGGGAAAATCACCGAGGGGCGCGGCAGCCGCGCAATAGCCACCGCCAAGCCGCGCGACTGGCGCCGGTCGATGAGCGATCACGTCGCATACGGGCTGCTCGCCTACACGGCCTTGCAGATTTTCGTGACTGTCAAAGCGCTGTCCGAAGGCACATCGGGCCTTCTGCCCTATCTGGCGCTGGTCGTGCTTGTCGCAGGGATCATCCCGGTTTGTCGCTGGTACGAAAAGCGCTGGGCCGGTCTTGATGATGCTCAGGCTGCCGATCCCGCCTTCGCACCGGAGTTTCGCCGCGACATCACTGCGCTGTGGGCGATGGTGATCGGCCTGCCCTTCGGGCTGACCTTGATCTTCAAGGCTTTGCTCAGCGTTTTTTGAGTCCCGCATCGCCTGCGCGATGCAAATCCTCGCTCATACGGCCTGAAGGCCGCATCGCTGCGGGCGCCCGTTCGGGCTTGCGGTCGCTACGCGACCGAAATCAGCGCTAAGCCTGTAACGGGTGCTTACGTCGGGCGCGCAAGCGACCGCGAGCGCACGGAGCGAGCCGCAGGTGCCGCGTGGCGCAAGCCACGAGAACAGTACCGAGGACGCAGCTGCGGAGGCGGCTGCGCGATCAGGACTCCTTATAGCGCTCGATCGCTTCGATCGTAATCTTGCGCGCTTCGGCGGCATCGCCCCACTTGCCCACGCGCACCCACTTTTCGGCTTCCAGATCCTTGTAGTGGGTGAAGAAGTGCTCGATCTGCTGGCAGATGATGTCAGGCAGGTCGCTGGTCTCGATCACTTCGGCGTAATAGGGGAAGGTCTCGTTCACCGGCACGCAGACCAGCTTTTCATCGCCGCCCTGCTCGTCTTCAAGGTTGAGCACGCCGATCGGGCGCGCACGCACCACGCAGCCCGGGATGAAGGGCGAACGCGAGATCACCAGCGCATCGAGCGGATCGCCGTCTGGCGACAGGGTGTGCGGCACGAAGCCGTAATTGGCCGGATAGCGCATCGGGGTGTGCAGGATGCGGTCGACGAACAACGCGCCGCTTTCCTTGTCGAATTCGTACTTCACCGGTTCGCCGCCGGTCGGCACTTCGATGATCACGTTGAGATCGTCGGGCGGGTTCACGCCGGTGGGGATCTTGTCGATGCGCATGGTTGGTCTCTTTATGGCTTGCGTTTGAGAGAGGTAACGCGCGGCCCCTTAATCGGTGCCACAGGATTGCGAAAGACCCCGTGTGGGCCTAATCGCGCTCCCCTATGAGCAAGAAGACACCTCAGGCCATTCGCGGCACCCAGGATATTTTCGGCGCCGATGCCGAAGCCTTCGCCTTCGTGGTGGAGACCTTCGAGCGTGTCCGCCGCCTTTATCGCTTTCGCCGGGTGGAAATGCCGGTGTTCGAAAAGACCGAGGTCTTCGCGCGCTCGCTGGGCGAGACGACCGACGTGGTGTCGAAGGAGATGTATTCCTTCGAGGACCGCGGCGGCGAGAGCCTGACCCTGCGCCCCGAATTCACCGCCGGGATTGCCCGCGCCTTCCTCACCAACGGCTGGCAGCAATATGCGCCGCTGAAAGTCGCGACGCACGGCCCGCTGTTCCGCTACGAGCGCCCGCAAAAGGGCCGCTACCGCCAGTTCCACCAAATCGACGCCGAGGTGATCGGCGCGGGCGAGCCGCAGGCCGATGTCGAGCTGCTGGCGATGGCCGACCAACTGTTGAAGGAGCTGGGCATCCACGATGTCACGCTGCACCTCAACACGCTGGGCGATGCCGCGAGCCGCGAAGCGTGGCGCACGGCGCTGATCGAGTATTTCCGGGCGGTCAAAGATCAGCTGTCCGAAGAATCGCAGGAGCGGCTGGAGAAGAACCCGCTGCGGATCCTCGATTCCAAGGACCCGCGCGACAAGCCGTTCCTCGCCGACGCGCCAAAGATCGACGCGTTTCTGTCGGAGGAGGCGAGCGCCTTCTTCGCCGCTGTCACCAGCGGGCTGGATGCGGCGGGCGTGAAGTGGGTGCGCGCGGAGAGCCTCGTGCGCGGCCTCGACTACTACCGGCACACGGCCTTCGAGTTCATCCCTGACGAGGGCAGCGCTTCGGCGGCGGCTTTGGGGAGCCAGAGCACGGTGCTGGGCGGCGGGCGCTATGACGGGCTGATGGAATCCCTCGGCGGCGCGCCGACGCCTGCGGTCGGCTGGGCTGCGGGGATCGAGCGGCTGGCGATGCTGGTGGGGGCGCTGGAGGAGGAGCGGCTTGATGTGGCGATCGTCACGAACGACGATGTCAGCGTCCGAAACGCCCAAAAACTCGGCGCTGCGCTCCGCACGTTAGGCATCAGCGTGGAATTAGTCACGACAGGTTCGGTAAGAAAGCGGCGTGACAAGGCAGTAAAGCATGATCCCGGATGTATCGTGACCCTCGGTGTAGACCTCATAGATCGTGGCTTTCTTCTAACCACCTCTGGCGACGAACAGCTTTACCATCGGCTCGATGGGTTAATTCCTGAGTTGCTTGCTCGTTAGCAACGCCATCCCCCCAATCGTCGCCCCGGACTTGATCCGGGGCTGGGCTTACTTTTCCTTCGCCCGCCACTAGAAAGCCAAGGCCCGCATCAAGTGCGGGCCGACGATGGAAGAAACCGAAGTGCAAATCCCCCCCGAACGCCTTGACCAGATCGCGCACCGCTTTGCGGAGCTGGAAGCGCGCATGGCGTCCGGTACGCTCGAGGGCGAGGCCTTCGTGCGCGCAAGCCGCGACTATGCCGAGCTTGAGCCTGTCGCCAAGGCGGCCGGACTGGTGGCGGCGATGCGTGAGGAGGTGCTGGCGCTCGAAGCCATGCGTGAAGACCCCGAATTTCGCGCGATGGCGCAGGAGGAACTCGCCAAGATCCGCGAGGAGCTGCCCGCGCTCGAACGCCAGCTCGCGGTCGCATTGCTCCCGCGCGATGCCGCCGACGCCAAACCCGCTATGCTCGAAATCCGTGCCGGGACCGGGGGCGATGAAGCCGCGCTTTTCGCTGCCGATCTCTACCGCATGTACGAACGCTACGCCGCCGAACAGGGCTGGAAGGTCGAGCCAGTCAGCATCAATGCCAGCGACATCGGCGGCTACAAGGAAGTGATCGCCAACGTCACCGGCACGGGCGTCTTCGCCAAGCTCAAGTTCGAAAGCGGCGTCCACCGCGTGCAGCGTGTGCCCGTGACCGAGAGCGGCGGGCGCATCCACACCTCGGCGGCGACGGTAGCGGTGCTGCCCGAGCCGGACGAGGTGGATGTCAGCATCGAAGAGAAAGACCTCAAGATCGACGTCTATCGCGCCAGCGGCGCCGGAGGCCAGCACGTCAACACCACCGATTCAGCTGTCCGCATTACGCACCTGCCGACTGGCACAGTCGTCACCTGTCAGGACGGGCGCAGCCAGCACAAGAACCGCGAGAAGGCGATGCAGGTGCTCCGCACGCGGCTCTATGACGCGCAGCGCGAGGCGACACAGGGCGCCGAGGCCGAGGCGCGCAAGGCGATGGTCGGCAGCGGCGACCGTTCCGAGCGTATCCGCACGTATAACTTCCCCCAGGGGCGCGTGACCGATCATCGCATCGGGCTGACCCTGCACAAACTTGAGGAAGTGCTGGCAGGGCCGGGGCTGGCCGAATTGATCGACGCCCTGATCGCCGAAGACGAGGCCAAGCGGCTGGCGGCGCTCGCGGAATGATGACGGTTGGCGAAGCCATCCGCGCCGCCGCAGAACGCCTCGTGGTTACCAGCGATACTGCGCGGCTCGATGCCGAAATGCTGATGGCCCATGCGCTCGGGGTGGGCCGTTCGGAGATGCTCCTGAAGGCAATGCGCGACCCCACGCCCAAGAGCTTCGCCGCGCTAGTCGAGCGGCGCTTGGGCCATGAACCGCTAGGCTACATCACCGGAGAAGCCGAGTTTTACGGGCTTTCGCTCCAGGTCACTCCGGCGACCCTGATCCCCCGGAGCGATAGCGAAACGTTGGTCGAGGCGGCGCTGGAGTTCGCGGGCGAGGTGGGTCGGGCAATCGACCTTGGTACCGGATCAGGGGCCTTGCTGCTGGCCTTGCTGGCGAACCGGAGCGGCTGGACGGGTGTCGGGATTGATGCTTCCGGCGCGGCACTGGCAGTCGCATCGGCGAACGCGGCTGCGCTGGGGCTGGCGGATCGTAGCGCGTGGCACCACCAAAGCTGGCGCACACCCGGCTGGGCCGACGTTCTCGGCACCTTCGACCTCATCCTGTGCAACCCGCCCTATGTCGAAGACGATGCCGACCTCGACCCCGATGTGCGCGATTTCGAACCCGCCAGCGCGCTCTTCGCCGGACCGGAGGGGCTCGATGACTATCGCATCCTTTTGCCGCAACTGCGGGCACTGATGAACCCGGGTGCAGTCGCCATTTTCGAGATTGGCTACACTCAGGCCGAAGCGGTCACCGGTATCGCTGCAGCGGCAGGTTTCAGTGCGAAACTGCGCCGTGATCTGGCGGGACGCCCGCGGGCACTGTTGCTCAGTTGACACGGCTGGGCGGAGGATAAAGCGCCGCAGGGCTTGGCAAAGCGCCTAACCATCGCTACCTCCCGAATCAGGCCAGACGACCTGCGAAGGGCGCAAGTCGCTGGGCCGAGCTCCTAAACTCAGCTGAAACGGCCGTCAGGGCGCGTCCCCGGCCACAGCAGCACGGAGCGTGCGGCAAGCCTTTGCGAGACCACCCGGTCACGCTTTGGCAATAGCGCGCAAGGGCAAGGGGTCCGTTGACCGCGGGTGCAGACAGGGTGTGCGCCAGGTCGCTGATGAGGAAATGCTTCCTTGAATAACAATCGCAATAACCGTCGTCGCGGGCGCGGCAACCGCAACCAGGGCGGCAATCCTGCACAGATGAACCGGATCGACAGCCGGGCGCGCGGCAATGCACCGCAGATGCTCGACAAGTACAAGAAGCTTGCCCAGGACGCGCAGCACAACGGCGACCGGGTGCAGATGGAATACTATCTGCAGTTTGCCGACCACTATTTCCGCGTGATCGCCGACAACAAGTCGCGTCAGGACGAGCAGCGTGGGGGTCGCCGCAACGATGAGCGCGAGCAGATCGAAGATTTCGAGGACGATTTCGATTTCGGCCGCCGCGGCGACACGCCGACCCGCTCCCCCTATGAACAGCCCGACAACGCCGGCAACACCGACGTGACCGAGGGCGAACCGGGGCAGGAGGGTGAAAGCTTCCTGAGCGAAGATCGTGGCGAGGATCGGGGTGACAATCGCCAGAACGGTCAGCGTCGCCAGCCTCGCAAGGAACGCGACGGTAACCGTGGCGACCGTCAGGAGCGTGGCGAGCGCAATGAAAAGCGCGGCGACCGTCAGGAGCGCGGCGACAAGCCTGCACGTAGCCGCAAGCCGCGCAAAGCCGACGATGACGGCGATCAGCGCGGCATCGACAGCTCGATCCTCCCGCCCTCGATCCGTGGCGACGACTCCGGATCCGGCGAAACCGACGGCGCTCTCGAAACGGTCGACTGATCCGCGATGATCGAGCGGCTGGCTGCGGTGCCTGCGCTGGCGCAGCGCTTTCCGGCGCTGGCCGCGATCGTGCTGGGGCTGATTGCCGCCTGCGCCTATCCGCCGCTGCATCTGTGGCCACTCGGCATCGCCGCGCTTGCGGGGTTCGCGTGGCTGATCCATTCCGCTGACAACTGGCGGCAGGCGCTCTGGCGCGGCTGGTGGTTCGGTTGGGCGCATTTGACGCTCGCGAACAACTGGATCGCGACAGCCTTCACCCATCAGGCGCAAATGCCCGAGGCCTTGGGCTGGGTCGCGGTGCCGCTGCTGTGCATCTACCTTGCGTGGTATCCCGCCTTTGCAGCGCTGACGGCGCATCTGCTGGCGAAGAAGCGCCCGTCGTGGGCGTTCGGGCTGGTGCTTGCAGGAGCCTGGATCGTTACCGAATGGCTGCGCGGCTGGGTGTTCACTGGCTATCCGTGGCCGCCGCTGGGGCTGATGCTGCTGGGCGGGTGGAATACGCCGGGTCTCGCTTCGGTGCTCCCCTGGTTCGGCACCTATGCGCTGTCGGGTTTGGCTATGGCGATTGCCGGCCTGCTGGCGTGGACCCTTATCGAGCGCCGCTGGCGCATCGCTGGCGCGGGCGTTCTGGTCGTCGCGGGCGCCATGCACATCCCGATAATCACGTTGACCCTGCCAGTGGGCGGTCTGAGTTACACCCTCGTCCAGCCCTATATCCCCCAGTCGGAAATTAACGACGGATCGAAGTTCGAGGAGCAGTTCGCGCGGCTTGCCCGGCTCACCGCGCCCGGGCGCAACCGCTCGCGGATCGTGCTGTGGCCGGAAAGCGCGGTGCCCGATTACCTCGAGGAAGGTTACCCCGAGCGCTACTACCTCCAGATGACCGCCGGGGCTGATCCGGTGCTGGCGCGCAAGCGCATCGGCGAGGTGATCGGCCCGCAATCGACCCTGCTTGCGGGGGTGGTGAACCTCAATATCGGCACTCGCCCCGATGGCAGCAAAGGCGCGGTCAGCGCGCGCAATTCGGTAATGGCGATCGACGGCGCGGGCACAATCGTCGGCGGCTACGACAAGGCGCACCTTGTGCCTTATGGCGAATACCTGCCAATGCGCCTGCTGCTCGAGCCGCTTGGCCTGTCGCGGCTGGTGGCGGGGAGCATCGACTATCTGCCCGGCCCCGGCCCGCGCACGCTTGACCTCAAGCAGCACGGCAAGGTCGGGGTGATGATCTGCTACGAGATCGTCTTCTCGGGTGCGGTCGCGGATGAGGCCAACCGGCCCGACTACATCTTCAACCCATCCAACGACGGCTGGTTCGGCACATGGGGCCCGCCGCAGCACCTTGCGCAGGCGCGGATGCGGGCGATCGAGGAAGGGCTGCCGGTGCTACGCTCCACCACGACCGGGATCAGCGCGGTGATCGACGCAAGAGGCGTGGTGCGCGGGGCAATTGCACCCGGCAAGGCTGACAAGCTCGAAGGCGTTGTCCCCGTGGCTGCGCCGCCGACGCTGTTCGCGCGGTTCGGGCATGCCTTGACGCTGGCTTGGGCGGCGCTGTTCCTGATCCTCGGCCTCAGCCTGCCGAGAATGCTTGCGCTGACCCGCGCGCGCGGCTAGGGCGGACGGGTAGAAAGTCGGACATAAAGGTTTCCTTATATCTGCATAAGGGCCTTAATCCGTCGCTGATCCTGATCCCACCAGCCCTCACCCCGGAGGCCCCATGCGCACCGAATATCTGTTCACCTCCGAAAGCGTTTCCGAAGGCCACCCCGACAAGGTCGCCGACCAGATTTCGGATGCGATCGTCGATCTGTTCCTGTCTAAGGACCCCGAGGCGCGCATCGCTTGCGAAACCCTGACCACCACGCAACTGGTGGTGCTGGCGGGCGAAATCCGCTGCAAGGGAGTCTACGAGAACGACGAATGGGCGCCGGGCGCGAAGGAAGAGATCGAACAGGTCGTCCGCCAGACGGTGAAGCGCATCGGCTACGAGCAGACCGGCTTCCACTGGGAAACTTTCCGCTTCGAGAACAACCTGCACGGCCAGTCGGCGCACATCGCGCAGGGCGTGGACGCGGGGGCGAACAAGGATGAGGGCGCGGGCGATCAAGGCATCATGTTCGGTTACGCGACCGACGAAACCCCCGGCCTCATGCCCGCAACGCTCTATTACAGCCACAAGATCCTCGAGCGGATGGCGGCGGATCGCCACTCGGGTGCGGCGCCGTTTCTTGAGCCCGATGCCAAGAGCCAGGTGACCCTGCGCTACGAAGGTTCGCTGCCGGTCGCTGCGACCGCGATCGTCGTTTCGACCCAGCACAAGAAGGGTTATGACGAGAACGACCCGGCCAAGCAGGCCGAGCTCGAGACTTACGTGAAGGGCGTGATCGCCGACGTGATCCCGCCGGTGCTGCTGCGCGAGACCGAGTATTTCATCAATCCCACCGGCAGCTTCGAAATCGGCGGACCGGATGGTGACGCGGGCCTGACGGGTCGCAAGATTATCGTCGATACCTATGGCGGTGCGGCCCCGCATGGCGGCGGCGCGTTCAGCGGCAAGGATCCGACCAAGGTCGACCGCTCGGCCGCCTACATCACCCGTTACCTCGCCAAGAACGTCGTGGCCGCAGGACTGGCGACGCGCTGCACGATCCAGATCGCCTATGCGATCGGCGTGTCGAAGCCGCTGTCGCTCTATGTCGATACGCACGAGACCGGCACGGTTGGCGACGACAAGATCGAACAGGCGATCCTCGGCATTGCCAAGCTTGGCGGGCTGACCCCGCGTTCGATCCGCACGCATCTCGGGCTCAACAAGCCGATCTATCAGCCGACGGCGGCCTATGGCCACTTCGGCCGCAAGCCCGAAGGCGATTTCTTCCCGTGGGAGCGGCTCGATCTGGTTGACGATCTGAAGGCTGCGCTCGCCTGATAGCGATCGGGGCGTTTGCCCCGTCGCCTGCTTCAGAGTGCCGGATCGTCCGCGCCGTGGATCGGCGAAGGGCGATCGAGCGCCAGTTCGGCGTCCGAGAAGACGAACGGGCTGCGGATGCCTGCCATCCCCCCAAGCTCGATCCTGAGGCCGCGCGCGATCACCTGCGGATCTGCGAAGACCTCGTCCAGGCGGTTAATCGGGCCGGCGGGGACGCCGGCGGCGTGGCAGGCATCGAGGAGGCCTTGCTTGGTCCAGCCTGCCGTTGCGGTGGCGATCTCGGCATCGAGCGCCCTGGCGTTGGCAGTGCGATCGCCATTGGTGAGGAAGCGCGGATCGTCGCACAGCTCGCTCCGGCCCAGCACCGCCATCAGTTTGTGGAACAGCCCGTCGTTGGCGGGGGCGAGGATCACGTGCCCGTCGCTCACCGCGAACACCCCGTAAGGCGCGACCTGCGCGTGGGCATTGCCCATCCGCGGCGGGTTTTCGCCGGTGGTGAAGAAGTAGCTCGCCTGATTGGCCAGGAGGCCGACCGAACAGTCCATCAGGCTCATGTCGACCTGCTGGCCTTTGCCCGTGCGTGCGCGCATCAGCAGCGCCGCCTGCACGCCGTTGGCCGCCCAGACGCCGGTGGCAAGATCAGAGATCGACACGCCCATCTTGACCGGATGACCTTCCGGCTCGCCGGTCAGCGACATGAAACCGCTCATGCCCTGCACCACGAAGTCATAGCCCGCCTCGTGCGCGCGCGGTCCGGTCTGGCCGAAGCCGGTGATCGAGCAATAGACAAGGCCGGGATTGGTCGCTGAAAGGCTGGCGTAATCGAGCCCGAACTTGGCGAGACTTCCGGTCTTGAAGTTCTCGATCACCACGTCGGCTTCGACACACAACGCGCGCACCCGGGAGAGGTCGTCGGCATCGCCGAAGTCCGCGATGATCGAACGCTTGCCGCGGTTGCAGGCGTGGTAATAGGCCGCCTCGCGGTGAACTTTCCCGCTTGCGTCGGTGCGCTCGACCCAGGGCGGCCCCCATAGCCGGGTGCCGTCGCCTTCCGGACTTTCGACCTTGATCACATCCGCGCCGAGATCGGCGAGGATCTGTCCGCAGAACGGCCCTGCCAGCACGCGGGCGAGTTCGACCACCTTGAGCCCGGCAAGCGGCGCGTTGGGATTGCGCGGTTCAGTCAGCCACATCGTCATTGCCCCAGCCGCGCACGCAGGAAGGCGACGCTGTCGGCGAGCACCGGCCCCTTGCTGCGGAACGGTACCGAAAGCGCCATCACCACTTCCTCGTGATCGAGTGCGCCGTAGTTCCTCACCTCGACAGGCGCGCCAAGGCCCTTCAGTTTGGCACCGAGATTGTTGGCGTTCCTCGCGCGCACGGTCTCGTCGCCATCGGAGGTGACCAGCAGCAGCGGCGGTGCGTCGGCGCGGGCGAAGGTGATCGGCTGCGTCTCTTCCGGGCGCGGCCAGTGGCTCATGGCATCGATCGCGCGGTCGGAAGTGAAGGGGTGGAAGTCATAGGGGCCGGACAGTCCGACCGCCGCCTTGACGATCCCTGGATCTGCTCCTGCCGCCGCAAGACGCTCGCTATCCAGCGCGAGCATCACCGCCTGATAGGCACCCGCCGAATGGCCCATGAACGCCACCCGTGCCGGATCACCGCCGTGATCTGCGATCCTGTCTTCGACCCATGCCACCGCCTCGCTCCCGTCGTCGAGGAAGGCCGGAAAGCGCACTTGCGGCACTTTGCGGTAATCAGGAATGACGACGAGGAACCCTTCCCGCGCCAGTGCGCGCCCGGCAAAGGCGTAGGACGTGCGATCCCCGTTGGCCCAGCCGCCGCCATACCAGAAGATGACGACCGGGAGCTTGCCTCCCGACGCTTCGGCCGGTGCCCAGATGTCGAGCGTCTGCCCGTTGCGCCCGAAGGTGACTCCTTCCGCCACCAGCCGCGCGCCGCTGCCGCCGCCTGTTACCCGGTCATAGAGTGACAGCAGCCGTGGCGGCGAAGTAAGGGCGAGCAGGGTTCCGATCATGACGGCCAGTGCCAGCGCGGCGACAACAATCCCACGCCGCATCACGCCACGTAATGCGCGGTGGTGGTCGCCGCGATATCGGCTTCGGTCACACCGGGAGCCATTTCGATCAGGCGGAAGGGCGAGTTATGGTCGGGCCGCTGGAACACCGCGAGATTGGTGATCACCATGTCGACCACGCCCGCGCCGGTTAGCGGCAGAGTGCAGGCTGGGATGAACTTCGGCGTCCCGTCCTTCGAGGTGTGATCCATAACCACGATGATCTTCTTCACCCCGGCGACAAGGTCCATCGCCCCGCCCATGCCCTTGATCATCTTGCCCGGGATCATCCAGTTGGCAATGTCGCCATTCTCGGCCACCTCCATCGCGCCGAGCACGGTGAGGTCGATATGCCCGCCGCGGATCATCGCGAAGCTGGTCGCGCTGTCGAAATAGGCGCTGTGCGGCAGTTCGGAGATCGTCTGCTTGCCGGCATTGATCAGATCGGGATCGACTTCGTCGTCATAGGGGAACGGCCCGATGCCGAGCATGCCGTTCTCGCTCTGGAGCGTCACCAGCATCCCTTCGGGGATGTGGTTCGCCACCAGCGTCGGGATGCCGATGCCGAGATTGACGTAATAGCCGTCCTTCAGCTCGCGCGCGGCGCGAGCGGCCATTTCGTCGCGGGTCCAGCCTTGCGGCAGTGCAGTCATTGGGTCTGCTGTCCTTCCTTGAGAAACACCGGTTCCACCATGAACCAGCCGTCGCCGAACAGCGGTTCAAGACCTGCTGCGGCTTCGGGGGTTCGCAGGTAGCGGAACCGTTCGTCGAAATCAGAGCGTTCGTCGGCGGCGATGGCGACGATGCACGCAGTCGCGGCGAGACTATCCAGCCGCGCCTGTTTGCGATCGTCGGCATCGCGGCGGAGCGAGACGATGTCCTGCCCGCGCGGATCAAGCCCGGCCCGCTCCAACGCGGTGCGCAAGGGGCCTGTCTCTTCGACTGGGAGATCGGATCGCCAGGCAATCGCCACACCGGCCTCGCGCAGCACGGCGAGCCCGAGCGCGAGCCCGGGCAACTGGGCAGGATTGGCCGGCGGCGCGAACAGGCCGCCTGCCGGATCGAGATCGATCAGGGCCACCGGCTGAGCTCCGGGTGCACAAGTCCGCCGACGCCCGTCGAGCGCGACCGGATCGGTCAGCATCGCCGAGAGCGGCGCGCCGCCGCCTTTCGCTGCAATGGCGATATTGCGGGCATAGCGGACAAACTGGGCAAAGCCGCGCTGCGCGGGCGCTTCAGGTGCGGGCGCGCGCAGAGCAGCCGCCTCCTGGGTCGAGAACGTAGGCAGGACCAGCATCGGCGCGGGCGCCGGGGCCGCTGCTGCTGGTGGTGCCGGTTTCGCAGCGGGCGCTACCTGCGGGATAACGCCGCCGCAGCCGGACAGCGCCGCCGCTGCCAGCGCCAGCATGGGCCACGTTGCAGCCCCGCGGCGGATCATGCCGTCTCACGCTCCCGCACGGTGCGGAACTCGATCTTCTTGTCGTAGGGTGCGCCGCAGACGATGCGGTTCACGAACACGCCCGCGAGATGGATCTGGTCAGGATCGAGCGATCCTGCCGGCACGACTTCTTCGACCTCGGCAATGCAGACCTTGCCGCAGGTGGCGGCGGGAAGGTTGAAGTTGCGCGCGGTCTTGCGGAACACGAGATTACCGGTGGTATCGGCCTTCCACGCCTTGATGATCGCCAGGTCGGCGAAGATGCCCTGCTCGAGGATATAGGTCTGCATCACCCCGTCGCGGTCGGGGAATTGCTTGTGCTCCTTGCCCTTGGCGACTTCGGTGCCGACCCCGGTGCGGGTGTAGAACCCGGGGATGCCCGCGCCGCCTGCGCGCATGCGTTCGGCCAGCGTGCCCTGCGGGCAGAACTCGACTTCGAGCTCGCCGGCCAGATACTGCCGCTCGAATTCCTTGTTCTCGCCGACGTAGGAGCTGATCATCTTCTTCACCTGACGGGTGCGGAGCAGCTTGCCGATGCCCTCGTTATCGATCCCGGCATTATTGCTGGCGAAGGTCAGCCCCGTCACACCGCTGTCACGTATGGCGTCCAGCAGCCTTTCGGGAATGCCGCACAGGCCGAACCCGCCTGCGGCGATCAGCATATCGTTCTTGAGCACGCCTTCCAGCGCGCTTGCCGCATCGGGATAAAGCTTGGTCATGGGGCCTGCCCGCCTCGTCGGTGTGGTTTGCGAGATCGATCCCTCAGGCGGGATCCTGCGGGGTGATTAGTGGGTTACACCGCGGCTGTCACGCCCACGACTCGGTTATCGCATCGGGCAAATATGGTGCGATGCAGCATGGCGTGAGGGCCAATTTTCTGCACATAATATGTGCAACTGCCGCTTTTAAAGGCAGTTCTGTGCAATGTTTTGCATAAAACTAGGCATTTCGGCCACATACTTGCATTCTTTGCATCAAAAAGGGTGATTTCGCACTTGCACAATCAAACCCTGCCCTGCATATGGAAAGGGCCTTTCAGGCATCCTCTCCCAAACTTTCAAGCCCGGCCTCGTGCCGGGCTTTTTTCTTTTCGGCCCCGTTCGGCTCTCCAGGCTGACCTCGCGGCGAGGACGGGGCTGCCTGCCGCCTGTCTGATTGCATTCGCTTTGTCCCGTTCCTAGCTATCTGGCACACGCACTCGTTCCAGCAGCACAAGGGAATTCCATGGCCGACCGCGAAACTGCCACTTCGGTCCGCACTGTCAGATTGCAGGTCGCGCCTGCGCGGCAGGAGGAATCCGGACAAGGCATTGCCCGCATGCCGCGCTCGGCCTTCCAGAAGCTCGGCATTACCGAAGGCGATGTGGTCGAGATCAAGGGCAAGCGCGTGACCGCCGCGATCGCGATGGCCGCCTATCCGGAAGACGATGCGCTTGATGTCGTGCGGCTCGATGGTCTCCAGCGCGGCAATGCCGAGGCGGGATCGGGTGAGCATGTCGAAATCGCGCGCGCCGAATCGCGTCCGGCCACCCGTGTCGTGTTCGCTCCCGCCCAGCGCGAGATGCGCCTTCAGGGGCCGACCCAGGCGTTGAAGCGCAATTTCTTCCGCCGTCCGCTCGTCGCCGGCGATCTGGTCGCGACCACCGGGCAGCAGCCGGTGCAGAACATGCCGGCTGACGTTCGCCAGCTGTTGCGCGCGCCAGCCTATGCCTTGACCCAGATCAGGCTCACCGTTGCCTCGACCAGCCCCAAGGGAATCGTCCATATCGACGAGAACACCGAGGTCGAACTGCGCGCCGAATTCGAAGAACCGCGCGATGGCCGGGCGGTGGTCAATTACGACGATGTCGGCGGCATGGAGGAGACCATCCGTGCCCTGCGCGAAATGGTCGAACTGCCGCTGCGCTATCCCGAACTGTTCATCCGCCTCGGGGTCGAACCGCCCAAGGGCGTGCTGCTCCACGGCCCGCCGGGCACCGGCAAGACCCGGCTGGCGCAGGCCGTCGCGAACGAGAGCGATGCGACCTTCTTCACCATCAACGGCCCGGAAATCATGGGGTCGGGCTATGGCGAGAGCGAGAAGCGCCTGCGCGAAGTGTTCGAGGAAGCCACCCGCGCCGCGCCTGCGATCATCTTCATCGACGAGATCGATTCGATCGCGCCCAAGCGCACGCAGGTCCCCGGAGAGGCGGAAAAGCGCCTTGTCGCCCAGCTGCTGACGCTGATGGACGGGCTAGAGAAGCGCGCCAACCTTGTCGTCATCGCCGCCACCAACCGACCCGATGCCATCGACGAGGCGCTGCGCCGCCCCGGCCGGTTCGACCGCGAGATCGTGATCGGCGTCCCCGACCAGCGCGGGCGGCGCGAGATTCTCGGCATCCACACCCGCGGCATGCCGCTCGAGAGCGCGGTCGATCTCGACGAACTGGCGCGCGTGACCCATGGCTTCGTCGGCGCGGATATTGCCGCGCTGGCGCGCGAGGCGGCGATCGAGGCCGTCCGGCGGATCATGCCGCGCCTTGATCTCGACGAGCGCACCATTCCGCCCGAAGTGCTGGAAGACCTGTGCGTTTCCCGCGACGATTTCCTCGCCGCGCTGAAGCGCATCCAGCCCTCGGCGATGCGCGAGGTGATGGTGCAGGTGCCCAATGTGTCGTGGGACGATATCGGCGGCGCGGGCGAGGCGATCGACAAGCTCAAAGAGGGGATCGAGCTCCCGCTCAAGAACCCCGAGGCGTTCCGGCGGCTGGGCATTCGTCCGGCCAAGGGCTTCCTGCTCTACGGCCCGCCCGGCACGGGTAAGACCCTGCTCGCCAAGGCGGTGGCCAAGGAAGCCGAGGCGAACTTTATCTCCATGAAAAGCAGCGACTTGCTGTCAAAGTGGTACGGCGAAAGCGAGCAGCAGATCGCGCGCCTGTTCGCCCGCGCCCGTGCGGTGGCACCCTGTGTCCTTTTCATCGACGAGATCGACAGCCTCGTTCCCGCGCGCGGCAGCGGGCAGGGCGAACCGCAGGTTACGGGCCGGGTGGTCAACACTATCCTCGCCGAGATGGACGGGCTGGAAGAGCTGCAATCCGTGGTCGTGATCGGCGCGACCAACCGGCCGACGCTGGTCGATCCGGCCTTGCTGCGCCCGGGCCGGTTCGATGAGTTGGTCTATGTCGGCACCCCGGACAAGGCGGGGCGCGAGCATATTCTGGGCATCCACACGGGCAAGATGCCGCTCGGCAAGGATGTTGATCTCGCTGGAATTGCTGCACAAACCGAGCGGTTTACCGGGGCGGATCTGGAAGATCTGGTGCGTCGCGCGGGGCTTGCCGCGCTGCGGCGCGTGGGCGGTGAGGTGAACGCGGTCGAGGCCCGCGACTTCGACGCGGCGCTCAAGGATTCGCGCGCTACAGTGACGGTCGAGATGGAGGACGAGTATCTCAAGATGCGCGGCGAGCTTAAAAAGCGGGCCGCTGCCGTCCAGCCGATCGGTTTCCTGTCACCCGATATGCTGACCCCGACCCGCGACAAGAAGCACGATTAACCTGCCGCCAATGTTCCACGTGGAACATTGGCGCAGCGCCTGCTTTTGTCCCGCCCCCGCGGGGCTAAGGGGGTCTAGAGGGGGTCTAGCAGGGGTCTAGAACGACCTAGTGCGCCGCATCCCAGCTTGCCCCGGTGCCGATTTCGACCCCGAGCGGCACGGTAAGTTCGACCGACGGCAAGGCCGCTTCCGCCATCACGGCCCGGATGATCGGGGTCGCCGCCTCGACGCGGGCTTCGGGCAGTTCGAACACCAGTTCGTCGTGCACCTGCAACAGCATCCGCACATCGTGCAGCCCCGCCTCGGCCAGCGCGGGAAGCATCCGCGCCATCGCGCGCTTGATGATGTCGGCGCTGGTGCCCTGGATCGGCGCATTGATCGCCGCGCGTTCCGACCCCTGCCGTTCGGCCTGGTTCTTGGAATTGATCCGCGGGAACCACGTCTTGCGCCCGAACAGCGTCTCCGAATAGCCATTGGCCCGCACGCTTTCGAGCGTTTCGTGGATATAGCGCTGGATGCCCGGGAAGCGCTGGAAATAGGTATCGATCATCGCCTGAGCTTCTTCCGGCGGCACTTCCAGCCGCGCGGCGAGGCCCCAGCGGCTGATGCCGTAGAGGATCGCGAAGTTGATCGTCTTGGCCCGCGCGCGGGTATCGCGGGTTACCTCGCCGAACATTTCCTGCGCGGTGCGGGCGTGGATGTCCTCGCCGTGGGCGAAGGCTTCCTTCAGACTATCGACTCCGGCCATGTGTGCCGCCAGCCGCAGTTCGATCTGCGAATAGTCCGCCGCCAGCAGCACATTGCCCGGTTCGGGCACAAAAGCCTCGCGGATCTGGCGGCCGATGGCGGTGCGGATCGGGATGTTCTGCAAGTTGGGATCGGTCGAGGACAGCCGCCCGGTCTGCGCGCCGACAAGGCTGTAGCTCGTATGCACGCGGCCCGTTGCCGGATTGATCGCCTCTTGCAGCGCATCGGTATAGGTCGATTTGAGCTTGGCGAGCTGGCGCCATTCGAGCACCAGTTTGGGCACCGCAGCGCCTTCGGCAGCCAGCTTCTCCAGAACCGACACGTCGGTCGAATATTGTCCGCTCTTGCCCTTCTTGCCGCCCTTGTAGCCGAGCTTGTCGAACAGGATGTCGCCGAGTTGCTTGGGGCTGCCGACGGTGAATTCCTGCCCCGCAGCCGCGTGGATTTCGCCTTCGAGCCGCGCGATCTCGCGCGCGAATTCCTCCGACAGCTTGGACAGGCGCGCGCGGTCGACACGGATGCCCTCGCGCTCCATCGCCGCGACCACCGGGATCAGCGGGCGATCAACCCGTTCATAGACCCGGCTCCCGCCTTCGATGGCAAGGCGCGGCTTCAGGTGGCGATAGAGCCTTAAGGTAACGTCGGCATCCTCGGCGGCATAGGCGGTGGCGCGGTCCAAGGGCACTTCGGCAAAGCTGATGGCCTTCTTGCCGGTGCCGCACACATCCTTGAACGCGATCGGCGTGTGGCCGAGATGGCGCTGGGAAAGCTCGTCCATCCCGTGGCCGCCCCCCATGCCTTCCTCGCCGCGACCGGCATCGAGCGCGAAGCTGATCACCATCGTGTCATCGATCGGGGCGACAGCGATGCCGACGCGCGCCAGCACGTTCAAATCATACTTGCCGTTCTGGAACACCTTGAGGACGCTTTCATCCTCGAGCAGCGGCTTCAGCGCGGCGAGCGCATCGGCCAGCGGCACCTGCTGCGGCTTTTGCGCGAACATATCGCTGCCGCCGTGCGCTAGCGGAATGTAGCAGGCATCGTTCGGCCCGAGCGCCAGGCTGACCCCTACCAGTTCGGCGCGGATGGAATCGAGCGAAGTGGTTTCGGTATCGACCGCGACCAGCCGCGCGGCGGTGGCGCGGGCGACCCATGCTTCGAGCTGCTCCAGCGTCTGCACGGTTTCATAGGCGCTGTGATCAACCGGGGGCATTTCCGGAAGCGGCTGGCGGTTGGCACCGGCATCCGATGCCTTGTCGCCGGCGGTGGTGGGCTTGGGCGGATTGAGATCGGTCGGGCGCGAGGGGCTGCCGTGCCCAGCATCCAGCCGCCGCAGCAGCGAGGTGAAGCCGTGCTTTTCAAGGAAGGCGGCCAGCGGCTCGGGCGGCACAGGTCCGAGCTTCATGGACTCGAGCGGCTGGGGAAGGTCGCAATCCTCTTTCAGCGTCACCAGCACCTTCGACAATTCGGCGTCGGCGCGGCCTTCGATCAATCGGTCCTTCAATTTGGAAGGCTTCATCTCCGGCGCGGCATCGAGCGCTGCGGTGAGCGAGCCGTGTTCGGCGATCAGCTTGGAGGCGGTTTTAGGGCCGATGCCGTAGATGCCCGGCACATTGTCGACCGCATCGCCCATCAAGGCCAGCACATCGCCCACAAGGTCGGGGCCGACGCCGAACTTCTCCTCGACCTCCTCCAGCCAGATGCGCTGGTTCTTCATCGTGTCGAGCATATCGATGCGTGCCGTGCCGTGCGGCGTATCGACCTCGCCGATCAGCTGCATCAGGTCCTTGTCGGACGAGACGATGGTCACGTCCCAGCCCTGTTCCTGCGCGCGGCGGGCATAGGTGGCGATCAGGTCGTCGGCCTCGAGCCCCTCGACTTCGATGCACGGCAGGCTGAAGGCGCGGGTGGCGTCGCGGATCAGCGGGAACTGCGGGCGCAGGTCCTCGGGCGGCTCGGGGCGGTTGGCTTTGTAGTATTCGTAGATGTGGTTGCGGAAGCTGACCCCGCTCGCATCGAGGATCACGGCAAGGTGTGTCGGCCCCTCGGCCGCATCGAGATCGGCGGCGAGCTTCCACAGCATCGTGGTATAGCCATAGACTGCGCCGACGGGCGTGCCTTCCGGATTGGTCAGCGGCGGCAGCCGGTGATAGGCGCGAAAGATGTAGGACGAGCCATCGACGAGATAGAGATGCTGCTTTTCGGCCATGCGGTCTGCTAGCATCGCGCGTGCAGCGGGGGTAGGGGCCTCGGCGCCCTTTCACCGGTTGCGGGCCAGCGCCGGAGCGTGCGAAAAGTGTGGCGAAAATATGGCGATATTCGGGCGAGGCCGCCTTAATCCCTTGCGCTGCCTTATTCCTGCCATTATTTAGACAAGCGAACCGGGGATCAAAACCGGTCTCGACGCTCTCCCTCCTGGGGTGCGTGACATTCGCTGAAGAAGGACATCACACTATGCGTAAGATCATTCTTGCTGCCGCGATCGCCACCTCGGCCCTCGGCCTTGCTGCTTGCTCGGGCGAAACCGCCACCGAAACCGAAGAAGCCACCGACGCGATGGCTGCTGACGCCGAAGCCAACGCCGACGCCGCTGTCGACGCTGCTGCTGAAGCCACCGACGCTGCTGGCGAAGCCGTTGAAGGCGCTGCTGACGCTGCTGCTGCGACCGCGACCGAAGCTGCTGACGCCGCTGCCGCGACCGCTGAAGAAGCCGCCAAGGCTGCCGAGTAATCGGATGTGATCCGCGCTGCTCCGGCGGCGCGGTCATGAAGAAGGGCGGTGCCGCGAGGCGCCGCCCTTTTTTCGTGGCTCTTTTTGCGGTGTGGCGGGCTTAGCCGCCGGTGCCGTAGGGCGCGCTGGCCCAGTTGCGCACCGGGCTTTGCTGGGCGCGCACGGCGAACCCGTCATACAGCGCGCGGGCAATCGCCGCGATCCGCTCTTCGCGGGCCTGCTTCGATCCCTGACCGGTCACGTAGATCGCCACGGCGATGGTGCGCCCGTCGGGACATTCGATGATTCCGACGTCGCTCGAGGTGTTGTTGAGCGAGCCGGTCTTGTGGCTGACCCGCGCTTCCAGCGGGATGTGTGCCGGAATGCGGCGCTTGCCGGTCACCGTGCGGCTCATCGCCCCGAGCAGCACCTGACGGCTCTGCTCCGACAGGAATTCGCCCTTGTAGAGCCCGGCGAGCAGCCGCACCATCGCGCGCGGGGTCGCCGCGTCGCGCTTGTCGATGTGATAGGCCGGGTTGTATTCGCCATCATCGCGCACCAGCGTCGCGATATCGCGGTTGATGCTGAATTCCTTGATCCCCTGGCGGCGCATCCAGTCGTTGACGACGCCCGGCCCGCCGACTGCGGCGAGCAGCGCATCGGTGGCCGGATTGCTGGACCGGGTGATCATGATCTCGATCAGGTCGATCGCGGGCATCGCCTGCCCGGCGCGCACCGGCGCCTTGGCCGTGGAGAACTTGGCGGACGCCACCGGCATCATCAGCGGGAATTCGGATGTGAGCGAAAAGCGGCCCTTTTCGACCATTTCGAGATAGGTGGCAGCGACTGCAACCTTGCTGGTCGAAGCCATCGGGAACAGCTGATCGCCAAGTACGGCGATTTCCTCGCCCGTCGCCAGATCGATCGCGGCGACCCCGATGCGGCCCTGTGCAGGGTTGGCAAGATCGGCGATCCGCTGCTCGAAGCTCGAGGCATAGAGCGCCTCGAACGACTGCGGCTGGCGCACCTGCGTGCCGAAAGCGCTGTCGAAACTGGCCTGAAGATCATCGTTACCCGCGGCTGCCGGCGTGGCAAGCACCGCAAAAGCTGCGGCAATTCCGGTCACGGAGGCAAGGAAACGAGGTCGTGCCATAGAGACAGGCTACTCCATCAGGGTTTCGGACGGCTTAACGGACATATCCTAGTCACGGGCGATTCCCCGCCGCAAGCATTGATTGGCAATCCTGCGGCCAATCGAGCCCCTGCCGCGACCGGGAAACGAAAATCGGGGTCAATGCCGGTCCTCGACGCCAATCGCCGGTTCGTCGATTGGCGGCTGGCAACCTCCCGGGCGGGCTTGACTGCGCGGACGTTAAGGGCAGTCTGCCTGTCAAGCATTTGCCACAGGGGACTCCATGACCAACATCGCCTCGCTGCGCGCCTCGCGCGCCGTTCTTTCCGCCATGCTGCTGTCGGCCTCGGGCGCTGCGCTCGCGCAGAGCGTGCCGATCGTCCAGCCCGGTGCGCCGGGGCAGGCGACCCGCACGCTGTCGGCCGAGCAGGCGACCAAGCTGGCGCAGGCGAGCTACACCGCGGCTGACGTCGCCTTCATGCAGCACATGATCGTCCACCACCAGCAGGCGCTGGACATGGCGGTGCTGGTCAAGGACCGCACCAATGCCGAGCAGATCATTGCCGTGGCGGGCCGGATCGAAGCCAGCCAGGCGGACGAAATCGCCTTCATGAAGGGCTGGCTCAAGGAACGCGGCGAGCCGGTCGAAGACCCGATGATGAAGGGCCACGGCGAACACCTGCACCACATGATGCAGGGCATGGCGAGCCCCGAGGATATGAAGGCGCTGGCCGATGCCAAGGGCATTGATTTCGATCGCCAGTTCCTGACCCTGATGATCGCCCACCACCAGGGCGCGGTCGAGATGGTGCAGAAGCTGTTCCGCGAAGAAGGCACTGCCTCCGACCCGGTGATGTTCCGCTTTGTCGCCGATATCGAGAACGAGCAGAACGGCGAGATCAAGCGCATGGACAAGGTGCTCGCCAAGCTGTCGGAAGACCCGCGCACCGGCCTTGCCGCAGGCTTCGACAACGCGGGCGAAGCGATCATGGGCCTGACCAAGATCGCCAGCCTCAGGAAGCCCGCCGGCTTCTTCAATCCTGCCAACCCGGCCGATCTGCGTCCGCCCGCAGCGCCGAGGAAGAGCAAGGACGATAAGAAGGACGAAGCTGCTGCCACGCCCGCGCCCGAGGCAACGCCTGCTGCCGCGCCCGCCGCTGCTGCTCCGGCTGCGACCCCCGCCGCCGCAACCCCTGACCGCGAGGAAGAGGACAGCCTCACCGAACTGTCGGAACGCTCGCCGCTGCTCGATTTCGCCAACACCGACATGGCGTTCTTCGACGACATCATGATCGCCGGCTCCTACCACGGCTTCAACATCTACAAGATTGGCACCGATGGTGTGCCGAACCTGATGAGCTCAGTCGTCTGCCCCGGCGGGCAGGGCGATGTCTCGGTCGTCGGCAAGATCCTCGTGATGAGCGTCGAACAGACCCGTGGCCGTGTCGATTGCGGCCTTCAGGGCGCGCCGGGCAAGGTCAACGAGGAGCGTTTCCGCGGCCTGCGCATCTTCGACATTTCCGATCTCACCCGTCCGGTGCAGGTCGGCGGGGTGCAGACCTGCCGCGGCAGCCACACGCACTCGGTCGTCAGCGCCGATGACAAGCGCATCGTCGTCTACAACTCGGGCACCGCCAACATCCGCGAGGAAGAGGAACTGGCGGGCTGCATCGGCGAAATTCCGGGCGACACCCGCACCGCGCTGTTCTCGATCGACGTGATCGAGATCCCGCTGGCCGATCCGTCCAAGGCGCGCATCGTCAAGAGCCCGCGCGTCTTCGCCGACGAGAAGACCGGCAATATCGCGGGCCTGTGGACCGGCGGCGATCACGGCGAAGGCACGCAGCGTACCGCGCCGACCGACCAGTGCCACGACATCACCGTGTTCCCCGCGCTCAACATCGCGGCGGGGGCGTGCTCGGGCAACGGCATCCTGTTCGACATCAAGGATCCGCTCAACCCCAAGCGCATCGATGTCGTCACCGATACCGGCTTTGCCTACTGGCACTCGGCCACCTTCAACAATGATGGCACCAAGGTGATCTTCACCGACGAATGGGGCGGCGGCGGGCGGCCGCGCTGCAAGGCGTCCGACCCCAAGACCTGGGGTGCCAACGCGGTCTACGATATCGTCGATGGCAAGCTGGTGTTCCGCGCGCACTACAAAATGCCTGCGCCGCAGAGCGACAAGGAAAACTGCGTCGCCCACAACGGCTCGATCATCCCGGTTCCGGGCCGCGATCTGTTCGCGCAGGCGTGGTATCAGGGCGGCCTTTCGGTGATGGACTTCACCGACAGCGCCAACCCCAAGGAAATCGCCTATTTCGATCGCGGGCCGATTGATGCCAAGCAGATGGTGCTGGGCGGTTACTGGTCGATCTACTGGTACAAGGGCCACATCTACGGCACCGAGATCACCCGCGGGATCGACGTGTTCAAGCTCGCCCCGACGGCCGACATGACCGAGGCCGAGATCGCTGCCGCCAACGCCGCCAAGTACGAAGGCGGGCGCTTCAACCCGCAGACCCAAACCCGCGTGACGTGGGACAAGGCTGCGATCGATGCAGCCGAGGCCAGCCGCAAGGGCGGATAACCGGACCTCGACGCCCCGCCATCTCCCCGCCGCACACCAGCGGCGGGGGCAATCCCGCGCCCCCCCCCGTCATCACTAGACGGTGATGCACGACTGCAACGATTCCCGCCTGAAATGGCGTCGCCCTAAAGCTGCGCGTTGAGGGAGGAATCGCATTGTGACAATCACAACACAGGCCCAGAGCCCAAAAACAACAAATGTTTGCGCGGTCCGCGTAACAGGAGGAAATGCATGAAGATCCCAACCGCATCACGCCCCGTTCTTCGTCATCTGCTGCTCGCTGGCACGGCTTCGGCCCTGCTCGCCGGCCCCGCGCTGGCCCAGCAAGCCGCGCCCGCTGAAGACGAGACGGTCGAAGGCAACGTCATCATCGTGTCGGCCACCAAGCGCGACACCACCATTCAGGACGTGCCGTTCTCGATCAACGCCCAGACCCAGGAAGACATCCAGAAGTCCGGCGCAGTGACGCTCGAAGACCTCTCGCGCAATGTCGCCGGTCTCAACATCCAGAACTTGGGGCCGGGCCAGAGCCAGGTCTCGGTGCGCGGCATCTCCGCGGGTCAGGTCGTCCGTGACCAGCCCGGCGTTAAGGAGCAGGTCGGCGTCTATCTCGATGAATCGGTGATCTCGCTGTCGCTGTTCACCCCCGATCTCGACCTGTTCGATCTCAACCGCGTCGAAACCCTGCGCGGGCCGCAGGGCACGCTGTTCGGTTCGGGTTCGGTCGGCGGCACGATCCGCTACATCACCAACCAGCCGACCCTCGGTGTGACCGAAGGTCAGGTCGAAGCCAACCTCAACGCTATCGACGGCGGCAATGTCGGCGGCAGCATCAAGGGTGCGATCAACGTGCCGCTGAGCGATGTCGCGGCGATCCGTGCGGTGGGTTACTACACCCGCTTCGCCGGCTTCATCGACGCGCGTGGCCCCGGCGGCGGCGAGAACATCAATGACGGCGAGCGTTACGGCGGCCGCATTGCGCTCACCTTCGAGCCGAGCGATGATTTCTCGATCACGCCGCGCATCGTCTACCAGAAGGTGTCGGCCAACGGATTCAACCGCCAGGAGATTTACAACCTATACGCCAACCCCTTCACCACCACCCGTCCGGCGGTGCAGTTGGGCGAGCGCGAGCAGTATCTGCAACTGCGCGAAGCCTTCGAGGACGAGACCTTCATCGCCGACCTGACCGTCAAGGTTGGTCTGGGCGACATGGATCTTACCTCGGTCACCTCCTACATCAACCGTGACATTCTGGTGAGCCGCGATGCCAGCGCGCTGACCGGCTCGGTCTCGGTCGATCTCGGCTATCCGGATGCGGCGGTGCTGCTGCCTTCGAACCTGCGCGACACCACCGACCTCAAGACGGTCACGCAGGAAGTCCGGCTGGCATCGGACTATGACGGTCCGTTCCAGTGGCTGATCGGCGGCTTCTATTCGGACGTCGAGCGCAACTACGCCCAGCGTCTGCCGACCCCGGGTTATGATGCCTTCACCGATGCGGTGCTGGGCGCCGGCACCTCGGCCGCGGTGGCCAACGGGTTCCCGGCCAACTCGCCGTTCAACTCCGACCTGCCGTTCGATATCAAGCAGATCGCGATCTTCGGCGAACTGACCTACGACATCACCGATGCGCTGACCTTCACGGCTGGTGGTCGTTACTACGACTTCGAGGAAACCCGCACCATCACCAGCGGCGGCCTGTTCGCCAACGGCGATACCGGCGTGGTGGACGAAACCGCTTCGGACGGCTTCACCCCCCGCTTCCTGCTGAGCTACGAAGTCAGCCCCGATGTCACCATCAACGCCCAGGCCTCGCAGGGCTTCCGGCTGGGCGGGGTCAACGATCCGCTCAACACCCCGCTCTGCAATGCGCAGGATCTGGCGCTGTTCGGCGGCTTCCAGGACTATGGCGATGAAAAGCTGTGGAACTACGAACTGGGCGTGAAGACCCAAGGGACGGGCTTCACCTTCAATGCGGCCGCGTTCTACAACGACATCAGCAACCTGCAGGTCACGCTCGATGCCGGTAGCTGCTCGTCGCGTATCGTGTTCAACGTGCCTGAAGCCCACGTGGCCGGGGTCGAAGCGGAAATCGGTGTCAGCCCTGCGGCCGGTCTGAACTTCAACCTCAGCGGCAGCCTGCTCGAATCCGAATTCGACAGCACCCTGCCGGGCGCGCTGGCCGGGGCGACCGGGATCCGCGAAGGCAACCGTCTGCCTTCGGTGCCGGAGTTCCAGATCTCGGCGAGCGGTAGCTACGAGTGGGATCTCAACGATTCCACCACGGCGTTCCTGACCGGTTCGGTCCAGCACGTCGGCACGCGCTACACCCAGCCGTCGGATCAGGAAAACAACCCGCGCACCTTCGTCCATAACCTGCCGTTCGGCGGGGCTCCGGCGGGGTCGGCGACCACGGTGAACCTGCTGCTGCCCGACTACCAGCTGGTCAATCTCAGCGCCGGTGTGGAACTCGACAGCGGCCTGTCGCTGACCGCCTATGTCAGCAACCTGTTCGATGAAAACCCGCTGCTCTCGTTCGACCGGGAACGTGGCGGCCGCGCACGGCTTGGCTTCAACATCGGCCAGCCGCGCACCTTCGGCATCACCGCGCGCCAGTCGTTCTGACGCGCGGCACGGCGGCCCGCGGCGATCCGCGGCGGGCCACCTGCTGATGGCATAAAGAAAACCCCGGCGGAGCGATCCGCCGGGGTTTCTTTTTGTTTGGCTCTGGGCTGGATCGACCCGGGCGAAGCCCGTGTCGTCAGTCGGAGCTGCGCTCCGCTGGCCGGCCGCGGGCGAGTGCTGAGCCAGCGTCGCTGGCTCAGCCCGCCCTAGCGGCTTAGAACCCCATGCCGCCCATGTCGGGCATGGCGGGGGCGGCCGGCTTGTCTTCCGGACGCTCGACGATCGCCGCTTCGGTGGTGATCAGCAGGCCGGCGACCGAGGCCGCATCCTGCAGCGCGGTGCGGACGACCTTGGTCGGGTCGATCACGCCGGCCTTCACCAGGTTTTCGTAGGTGTCGGTGGCGGCGTTGAAGCCCTGCGTTTCGTCATTCTCGCGCAGCAGGTTGCCCGCAACGACCGCGCCATCATGGCCGGCGTTCTGGGCGATCTGCTTGATCGGGGCGGTGATCGCCTTGCGGATGATGTCGATGCCGCGGGTCTGGTCTTCGTTCGCGCCCTTGAGGCCTTCGAGGGCCTTGGTGGCGTAGAGCAGCGCGGTGCCGCCGCCCGGAACGATGCCTTCCTCAACCGCAGCGCGGGTCGCGTGGAGAGCGTCGTCGACGCGGTCCTTGCGCTCCTTCACTTCGACTTCGGTCGCGCCGCCAACCTTGATCACGGCCACACCGCCGGCGAGCTTGGCGAGACGCTCCTGGAGCTTCTCGCGGTCGTAATCGCTCGAGGTGTTGTCGATCTGGGTGCGGATCTCGGCGACGCGCGCCTTGATGTCGTCAGCCGAACCGGCGCCATCGACGATGGTGGTGTTGTCCTTGTCGATCGAGACCTTCTTGGCCTGGCCGAGCATGCCGACGGTGACGTTCTCAAGCTTGATGCCGAGGTCTTCGGAAATCATCTCGCCCTTGGTCAGGATCGCGATGTCCTGCAGCATCGCCTTGCGACGATCGCCGAAGCCCGGAGCCTTCACGGCCGCAACCTTGAGGCCGCCGCGCAGCTTGTTGACCACGAGGGTCGCCAGCGCTTCGCCTTCGATGTCTTCGGCGATGATCAGCAGCGGACGGCCCGACTGCACCACAGCTTCGAGGATCGGCAGCATCGACTGCAGGTTCGACAGCTTCTTCTCGTGGATCAGGATGTAGGGGTTATCCAGTTCCACGGTCATCTTGTCGGGGTTGGTGATGAAGTAGGGCGAGAGGTAGCCGCGGTCGAACTGCATGCCTTCGACGACATCGAGTTCGAACTCGAGGCCCTTGGCTTCTTCGACCGTGATCACGCCTTCCTTGCCGACCTTTTCCATGGCCTGGGCGATCTTTTCGCCCACTTCCACGTCGCCGTTGGCCGAGATGATGCCGACCTGCGCGATTTCCGAGCTGTCCGACACGTCCTTCGAACGGGCCTTGAGGTTTTCGACCACGGCGATCACGGCCTGATCGATCCCGCGCTTGAGATCCATCGGGTTCATGCCGGCAGCAACCGACTTCATGCCTTCGGTCACGATCGCCTGGGCGAGCACGGTGGCGGTGGTGGTGCCGTCACCGGCCGCATCGTTCGCCTTCGAGGCCACTTCGCGCAGCATCTGCGCGCCCATGTTTTCGAACTTGTCCTTGAGCTCGATTTCCTTGGCGACGCTCACACCGTCCTTGGTGATGCGCGGCGCGCCGAAGCTCTTGTCGATCACGACATTGCGGCCCTTGGGGCCGAGGGTCACCTTGACGGCGTTGGCGAGGATGTCGACGCCGCGCAGAATACCTTCGCGGGCTTCGCGGCCGAACTTTACGTCCTTGGCAGCCATGATTGTTTCTCCTGAGATTGGGTTGTTGAGTGGAAGCGGAAGGGATCAGGCTATCAGCCGACGATCCCCATGATGTCGCTTTCCTTCATGATCAGCAGGTCTTCGCCAGCGATCTTGACTTCGGTGCCCGACCACTTGCCGAACAGCACGCGGTCGCCGACCTTGACGTCGAGCGCGATGCGGTTGCCGCTATCGTCACGGGCGCCGTCGCCCACGGCGATGACTTCGCCTTCGCTCGGCTTTTCCTGGGCGCTATCGGGGATAATGATGCCGCCAGCGGTCTTCTGGTCGGCTTCGATGCGACGGACCACAACGCGGTCGTGCAGCGGACGAAATGCCATTGATATGACCTTTCCTGTGAGTGGATGAGTTGGCTTGGCACTCTCCCTCTGAGAGTGCCAACGGGGCGCATTTGGGTTTCGCCCGGCACAGAGTCAAGGCGCTGGCGCGAGAAAAGTTTGGGCTTGGTCCAAACCCCTGTTAGAGCGGAATCGGGATCGGCAACAATTAAGCTCCTTACCGGAAGCAAGTGAGGTCGATATGTCGAATGAAGCCCCAGCCACCGACTGGGCGGCTGACGTCAAGCGTTACGTTCCGGCTGCCGATACCGGCGCGATCGCCGGGCTCGTACGCCATTGTCTTGTATCGCTGAATACCCGCGAGGCGCCGATGGTGTCGTTCGGCAAACCGGCCGAAACCCGCAGCGTGCGCGAGAACTTCTGCAAGAAGACGCTCGGCCTGACCGAATCTGATGGCGTGCTTGATGCCGCCATCGCCTCGGTCGGCGCACGGATGAGCGATACCACCTCCCGCCACCGGGTCACGGCCTACTATCTGCTCGCCGAACATTTCGGCAAGGTGGAGCAGCTCGCCGCGGCTGCGGCGGCGATCCCGCCGGCACCGGCGGTCCCGCCGCTGGCACCCTGGACGGCGACCATGTTTGACGGCCCCCCGCCGGGCACCTCCGTCGGCGGCCCGAGCGACGATCTCAAGTTCGCGGCCATTGTTGGTCTGGGCGGCGGGGTGCTGGCGATGGCCGCAGCGGTTGCCAGTACTGCCGGCGGCTGACGCTTCGTTCGCAAACCACCCTCGGCACCGATAACGGCTGCACTGACCGCTTCCGGCCGCATAGCTCTCGAGAGAGCGCCAACACACGGGCCGCGCTGTGTTTCCGGCGGAGCGTGCGTGGCCGCGCGGCCAGACCGACCCGGGCGAGGACAAGGCGGCGGCGGACGGGTGGAAATCACGGTCACGCGCGGCTAAGCATGCTTCGCAAGAGAACCGACCTTCCGGGTTGACCCAGCGTCGCCCCGGAAGGCTCCATTTATGCGAGCGACCGTGACACCTTCCCCACCCAAGCTGCCGCCCAAGCTTGCCGCCCTCAATGACGAGATCAACGTCGCGCACGAGGCGTGGCTGTGGGTGAAGGTCAACCTCGCCTATCTCACCGGCGCGGTCGCGGTGCTGGTGATCGGGGTGATCCTCGCGCGGTTCCTGTCGCGCTGGGCCGACCGCGCGCTCACCCGCAACACCCGCATCGAGCCGACGGTCGCGAAGTTCCTCAGCAACATCATCAAATATGCGCTGTGGGTGGTGGTGGCGATCACGGTGCTGACCCAGTTCGGGGTGCAGACCACCAGCATAATCGCCGCGCTCGGCGGGCTTGCGCTGGCGGTTGGCCTTGCGCTGCAAGGCACGCTGTCGAATGTGGCGGCGGGCGTGATGATCCTGATCCAGCGTCCGTTCCGCGTGGGCGAATATATCACCGCCGGGACCGTGGCCGGGACGGTGCAGGCGATCGGCCTGTTCACCACCGAAATGGTCCAGCTCGACGGGCTCTATGTCATGGTTCCCAATAACGAGCTGTGGAACAAGGCGGTGGTCAACCATTCGCGCATGCCCAGGCGGCGGCTCGAGCTGCTGGTGAACATTGCCTACGAGGATGACCTCAAGGCCGCGAGCACCGCGATGCTTGAGCTGGCGAAGGCCGATGCGCGAGTGCTTGGCGATCCCGAGCCGGTCGCGTTTGTTGCGGCGCTGGCGGACAATTCTGTGCGCGTCGGCCTCAGGGTGTGGTGCAATGCGGGCGATTATCTGCCGCTGTCATGGGCGCTCAACGAGGCGGTGAAGCTGAAGTTCGACGCGCTGGGCATGACCATCCCCACCGGGGTGGCCGCCGCTGCGGCTGCCGCGCCCGCCTCCGCGCCGCGCTAGGCTGCGGTCTCGTAACGCGTCAGCCCCAGCGCATCGCGCCGGATCCAGCGCCACAGCAGCCCGGCAGCGGCAAAGAACAGGCCCAGCGCCAGCCCGATCCATACGCCTGTCCCTTCGAGCGGGGTGAAGAACCCCAGCCCGATGGCGAAGCCGAAGCCCGGCACCCAGTAGCTGAAGATCGCGATCCACATCGGCACCTGCGTGTCCTGAAGCCCGCGCAGCGCGCCCGCGCCTACCGCCTGCACGCCGTCCGCCAGCTGGAAGATCGCCGCCAGCACGAGGTATTGCAGCGCGAAGGCGACCAGCGCGGCATTGGCGGGGGCATAGGGGTCGATATAGACCTGCAGCAGCAGCGTCGGCACCAGCAGCATGGCGAGCGCGGTGGTGCTCATGAACCCCGTGCCGATCGCAATTGCGACCCAGCCCGCGCGGCCCGCCGCAACCCGGTCACCTGCGCCGTGGTGATAGCCGACCCGGATGGTTGCCGCCTGCGCGGTGCCGAACGGGATCTGGAACGCCAGAGCGGCGAGATTGAGCGCGAGCGTGTGCGCGGCGAGTTCCGTCTCGCCGAAGCGCCCCATCAGTAGCGCTGCGACGCTGAACAGCCCGGCTTCGGCCAGCACCGTCAGCGAAATCGGCGTGCCGATCACCATGATCTGCTTGAGCCGCGCCCATTCGGGCCGCCACCAGCGTCCGAAAATCGCGTAGCGGCGCAAGGTGCGGTCGCTGCTGATGACCACGACATAGGCCGCCAGCATTGCCAGCGCGGTGATCACGCTCGATGCGGCCGAACCGGCAAGGCCGAACGCGGGCATGCCGAGATTGCCGAACACCAGCACCCAGTTGCCGAGCGTGTTGGTGCCGAGTGCCAGCAGAGTGATCGCGGTCGCATAGCCCGGCTTGCCCAGCGCGGCGACGAAGATGCGGAACACGCCGGCCAGCACCATCGGGATCATCGCCCAGGCGAGAATGACGAGGAAATCGCCCGCCATCGCTGCAATTGCAGCGTCCTGCCCACTCAGCAGCAGCAACGCCTCACCCGCAAAGGCGATGCCCATGCCGACGAGGCCGAAGGCGACCGCCACCCACATCCCCATCCGCACCGTGCGGCGGATATCGCGCACCGAGTGGAGCTTGCGACCGCGCTCGGCCGCGATCAGCGGGGCGCAGGCACCCACGAGGCCCGTCATTGCCCACACCGTCAGCCCGAAGATCGCGATGCCGAGGCTCGACGCGGCAAGCGGCTGATCGCCCAGCCGCGCAATGAAGATCACGTCGACCGCGTGGATCAGCATCTGCAACAGGTTCGTCGCCGCGAGCGGCACGGCGAGAGCCAGCGTCGCGCGCAGTTCCTGCCCCCAGCTGGGCGTATCGAGAGTGCTTGAGTGCTGCATCATCCTATCGCTGCCCGCGATAAGGCGAGCCGGACCGGATAGGCGCGAGGGCGACGTAAGGGAAGGGCAAAAGGCCGGATGGTGCAAATCCCTCGGTCCAAAGGAAAAGGCGGCGCCATTGCTGGCACCGCCTTCCTTTGTTTCCGGTAACCGATGCGGCTTACTGGGCCGGGTCGTTCTTGCTCATGCCGGCGGATTCGAGCCCGATCGTCTTGGCGACGTCGGCACGCACCTTGTCGTTGTGCTCGGTGACGGTCATCAGGTCCTTGCCGTCCTTGTCGAGCAGCATCGCGGGCTTGCCCGAGCCGGTCGGCGAAAGGCGCACCATCAGCGGACGCGGGCTGAGCGTGTTGCTCGCGCCGTTGCCGCCATCGACCACGCCGCCGATGATCCCGCCGGCAAGGATGTTGCCGAAGGTCGAACCGGCGAGGCGCGACTGGATCAGGACATAGACCGGCTCGTAACCCGGCTTGCTGATGTCGACACGGGTATCCGCGCCGCGCTTCAGTTCAAGCGTGCAGGGCGAGGTGCACTTGAGCCCGTTCAGGAACACCACGTCGGCCCCGGTCGGGTCGGTCGTGGTGGTGTAATCGATGTTTGTGCCGTTCATCACGGTGGCACAGCCGCTCAGCGAGACGCCCGCCATGGCGGCGAGCGCGAGAGTCTTCCATTTCATTGATTTTGCACCCCTCTCCCAAAGGATCCCGTTGCAGGATCGCTTCCGGTGTTAGCTTGCGGCAGGGGCGAGTAAACAAAAAAGGCGCCGCCATTGCTGGCGACGCCCTTCTTTTGATCCGGTGTAACCGGAAAGGCGCAAGGTCGCGCCTTTCGCGCTTACTTGAGCTCGACGGTGCCGCCGGCTTCTTCGATCTTCTTCTTAACTTCTTCGGCTTCAGCCTTCGAAACGCCTTCCTTGAGCGCCTTCGGAGCCGATTCCACGAGGGTCTTGGCTTCGGTCAGGCCCAGGCCGGTGATGGCGCGGACTTCCTTGATCACCTGGATCTTCTTGCCGCCGTCGCCGGTCAGGATGACGTCGAATTCGGTCTGCTCTTCAGCAGCCGGGGCGTCGCCGCCGGCAGCCGGGCCAGCAGCCACAGCAACAGCAGCAGCAGCGCTCACGCCCCACGCTTCTTCAAGCGCCTTGGCGAGTTCGGCGGCTTCGAGCACGGTCAGCTTCGAAAGTTCTTCAACAAGCTTGGCAATATCGGCCATGATGGTTCACTCCAAATTGTGGCGGGGCGAAAATGCCCCAAGATTGTTTCGTCTGGCGAAAAACGTCTCTTAGGCTGCCTTGTCCGCGTAAGCGGCGAACACACGGGCGACCTTCGCGGCGGGCGCGGTAACGACCTGGGCGATCTTCGTCGCCGGGGCGTTGACCAGACCGATGAGCTTGGCGCGCATTTCGTCGAGGCTCGGCATCGTGGCAAGCGCCTTGATCCCGGCTTCGTCGAGGACGACCGAACCCATCGAACCGCCGACGATTTCGAGCTTGTCGTTCGACTTCGCGAAGTCGACAGCGGCCTTGGCAGCCGCGACCGGGTCAGTCGACCAGGCCAGCCCGACCGGACCGGTGAGCATGTCACCAAGCCCGACATAGTCGGTGTTTTCGAGGGCGAGCTTGGCGAGACGGTTCTTCGCAACCTTGTAGGACGCACCAGCATCGCGCATCTTGGTACGCAGGTCGGTGGACTGAGCCACCGTCATGCCGAGGTTACGGGTGACAACCACCACGGCAACCTCGTTGAAGACCGCATTGAGCTGGGCAACCGCGTCGGCTTTCTGCGAACGATCCATGCCATACTCCTTCACATTTGACCGCAGACGGGAATGGCTCCCCGCAAGCGGCCGGCTACGTTTGTCCGCGCGCGAAAGCCTTGCGGCCCCGAACACGGGCGAGTCCGTCGATAGGGAAGGAGGGTGTGCCATCAGGCACGGGCAGGGCAGACCCTTGCAAGGCTGCCCGGCAAAATCTCGTTTCCCCGTCTAGGCTGGAAATTAAGAGAGCCTGATTGCTCTCACCAACTGTCTCGGACGGATGACCGGACAAAGCACGAGGCCCGCCGGTCGGGGCGGGCCTTTAGGGGATCAGGCGCAAGAGTCAAGCAATTTGGGCTTACGCGTCCTCGATGCGGTAGCTCAGCAGGTCGCTCGGCTGGCACTCCAGCTCGCGGCAGATTGCTGCGAGGGTGGAGAAGCGGATCGCCTTGGCTTTGCCGGTCTTGAGGATCGACAGGTTGGCGAGAGTGAGGCCGACCCGCTCGGAGAGGTCGGTCAGCGTCATGCGGCGGGCGTAGAGCAGGTCGTCAAGCTTGACCATGATGCGGGCTCCTTCGAGGTCGTCGTTGATCGGGGGCATCACACGGTCCCTTCCAGGTCTTCGCGCATCGCGGCGCCGTGGCGGAACACGCGGGCAAGGATGAACAGGATGATGATCAGCAGAATGCCGCTGAGGTCAAAATCGCCGTTGGCCTCGATTTGGGCATCCTCACCGAACTTCCGTGCGAATTCGCCAAGCTGGAGGGCGAAGGGAACGGCCGCCAGAACCAGCAGCTGGACCCCGAGCATCAGCCACGCCATCAGGCTCAGCCGATCGGCATTGTCGGGCACGAAGGGATCGCCTTCGCTCACCGTGTTGATGATCGCCCGAAGCTTGCCGAAGAACACGAACAGCGTGGCGACAATCGCCAACCCGACCAGCAACACGCCGAAACTGGCGAAGAGCGGCAGGGCGAGATCGGCGTGGCCGGTCTCGGCAGCGATTTCGGCCTCGATCGTGTCGCGGCTGAACGCCAGCGCACCGGCGACAAGGACCAGCACGAAGGCGCCGAAGCCCATCGCGCCTTGCATCAGGACGGTAATGACCTTGCCCGCCAGCAGCAGGAGGTCGGTGGATTTGTCGGACTTGATCATGGCTGTGTTCCTTCTGGCGAATGTCAGGCGAAGACCGGAAGGTCGAGCGCGGCGGGCGCCGCAGCCTCCGCCGGGGGAACGGTGACGATCGCGCCGATCGACACAAGCGAGAGAACCATCGCGGCGCAGGCGGCGAGGGCGGAGTTGGCAATGCGGGTCATATCGTTTTCCTTTCTAGAGCACATTGTGATTCGATAAATGCTCTCTAATCCGATTCGCGGCTTATCGTCAATCAATAATATTGAAAAACGATATTGAGCGCGTTGTTTTGCGGTAAACGGCCAAACGCGCCCCCTTGCCGCGAAACCGCGGCGTTGACACCGGGCGGGGGCAATCCTACATGCGCCGCTCGCGTCAGCTTCGAGCAAGACTGATTCATGCGCGGGGATCGGTCTGGGAATGGAAGCGGCGCCACGCCAATTCGCGACGCAAATCGAAGTGCTGCTGCCAGCCATGCCATCAGAGCAGGGTTGGGCACGCGGCATTTGTGCGTTGGAAATGGCACCTTTCGCGTGGAACGCAGCGAAGTTTTCCCGTCCGCGCGAGCCACTCGTGCGGCCTAATTGAAGAGGCCCAAGTCTCCATGGCAACCAAGGCGAAGCCGCCCGTCATCCGCAGCCGCAAGGCGCAAGGGACCGCTAAGAAGCGCATCCGCAAGATCTTCGGTGACATTCACGAAGTGGTGCAGATGCCGAACCTGATCGAGGTTCAGCGCGAAAGCTACGAGCAGTTCCTGCGTTCGGACAAGGCCACGGGCTATGTCTCCGGCCTCGAGAAGACCCTGCGTTCGGTGTTCCCGATCCGCGACTTCGCCGGCACCGCCGAGCTCGATTTCGTCCACTACGAACTCGAAGAGCCCAAGTACGACACCACCGAGTGCCGCCAGCGCGGTATAACCTATGCTGCCCCGATGAAGGTGACGCTGCGCCTCATCGTGTTCGAGGTGGACTCGGAAACCGAAACCCGCTCGGTCCTCGATATCAAGGAGCAGGACGTCTACATGGGCGACATGCCCCTGATGACGGACAACGGCACCTTCATCATCAACGGCACCGAGCGCGTGATCGTCTCGCAGATGCACCGTTCGCCGGGCGTGCTGTTCGATCACGATCGCGGCAAGACCCACTCGTCGGGCAAGCTGCTGTTCGCCGCCCGCGTGATCCCCTACCGCGGTTCGTGGCTCGATTTCGAGTTTGACGCCAAGGACATCGTCAACGTGCGTATCGACCGCAAGCGCAAGCTGCCGGTCACCGCGCTGCTCTATTCGCTCGGCCTCGATGCCGAGGACATCCTCCACTACTTCTACAACACCGTGTCGTGGGAACGCGCCAAGGACGGATGGAAGATCCCGTTCGTGGCCGAGCAATGGCGCGGTGCCAAGCCGACCTTCGCGCTGGTCGATGCCGCCACCGGCGAGGAAGTGTTCCCGGCCGGCACCAAGATCAGCCCGCGCGCTGCCAACAAGGCCGCCAAGGATGGTCTGGCCGAGCTGCTGCTGCCGACCGAGGAAGTCGTCAGCCGCTATGCCGCCTGCGACATGATCGACGAGAGCACCGGCCGGATCTACATCGAAGCCGGTGACGAAGTGACGCTCGAGCATGTCGAAGCCTTCGACAAGGCCGGCATCGACCGCCTGCCGCTGCTCGATATCGACGAAATCAACACCGGTCCGTGGATCCGCAACACCCTCAAGGCCGACAAGGCCGAGAACCGCGACGAAGGTCTGGAAGCGATCTACAAGGTCATGCGTCCGGGCGAACCGCCGACGAAGGAAACCGCCGAAGCGCTGTTCGAAGGCCTGTTCTTCGATGCCGAACGCTATGACCTGTCGGCCGTGGGCCGCGTGAAGCTCAACATGCGTCTCGGCCTCGATGCCGAAGACACCGTGACCACCCTGCGCAAGGAAGACATCCTTGCCGTGGTCAAGGAACTGGTCGGCCTCAAGGACGGCAAGGGCGAAGTCGACGACATCGACAACCTCGGCAACCGCCGCGTGCGTTCGGTGGGCGAGCTGCTCGAAAACCAGTACCGCGTCGGCCTGCTCCGCATGGAGCGCGCCGTCAAGGAGCGCATGAGCTCGGTCGATGTGTCGACCGTGATGCCGAACGACCTCATCAACGCGAAGCCCGCTGTGGCTGCGGTGCGCGAGTTCTTCGGTTCCTCGCAGCTCTCGCAGTTCATGGACCAGACCAACCCGCTCTCGGAGGTCACCCACAAGCGCCGCGTTTCGGCGCTCGGGCCGGGTGGTCTGACCCGCGAGCGCGCCGGCTTCGAAGTCCGCGACGTTCACCCGACGCACTATGGCCGCATCTGCCCGATTGAAACGCCGGAAGGCCCGAACATCGGTCTGATCAACTCGCTCGCGAGCTTCAGCCGCGTCAACAAGTACGGCTTCATCGAAACCCCCTACCGCAAGGTGGTGGACGGCAAGGTGACCGGCGACGTGATCTACCTTTCCGCGATGGAAGAGCAGAAGCACACCGTCGCGCAGGCTTCGGCCGAGCTGAATGAAGACGGCTCGTTCGTGGAAGAACTGGTGTCGGCGCGTCACAACGGCGACAACCTGATGGCCCCGCGCGAGCACGTGACGCTGATGGACGTGTCGCCGAAGCAGCTCGTCTCGGTCGCGGCCTCGCTCATTCCGTTCCTTGAAAACGACGACGCCAACCGCGCGCTGATGGGTTCGAACATGCAGCGCCAGGCGGTGCCGCTTGTGAAGGCCGAAGCCCCGTGGGTCGGTACTGGCATGGAAGAAACCGTGGCGCGTGACAGCGGCGCGGCGATTGCGGCCCGTCGCGGCGGGATCGTCGACCAGGTCGACGCGACCCGTATCGTGATCCGTGCGATCGGCGATGTCGAACCCGGCCAGTCGGGCGTCGACATCTACACGCTCCAGAAGTTCCAGCGTTCGAACCAGAACACCTGCATCAACCAGCGTCCGCTGGTGAAGGTGGGTGACGTGATCGAACAGGGCGATATCATTGCCGATGGCCCCTCGACCGATCTGGGCGAGCTGGCGCTGGGCAAGAACAGCCTCGTCGCGTTCATGCCCTGGAATGGCTACAACTACGAAGACTCGATCCTGATCAGCGAACGCATCGTGAAGGACGACGTGTTCACCTCGATCCACATCGAGGAATTCGAAGTCATGGCCCGCGACACCAAGCTCGGGCCGGAAGACATCACCCGCGACATCCCGAATGTCGGCGAGGAAGCCCTGCGCAACCTCGACGAAGCGGGCATCGTCTATATCGGTGCGGAAGTGCATCCGGGTGACATTCTGGTCGGCAAGATCACCCCCAAGGGTGAATCGCCGATGACCCCGGAAGAAAAGCTGCTGCGCGCGATCTTCGGCGAAAAGGCGAGCGACGTGCGCGACACCTCGCTGCGTCTGCCCCCGGGCGTGGCCGGCACGATCGTCGAAGTGCGCGTGTTCAACCGCCACGGGATCGAGATCGATGACCGTACCCGTGCGATCCAGAACGAGGAAATCGAACGCCTCCGCAAGGACGCGGCCGACGAACGCAACATCCTCAACCGTGCGACCTACAACCGCCTGCGCGACATGCTGCTGGGCCAGACCGCTTCCGCAGCGCCGAAGGGCCTGAAGAAGGGCATCGAAATCACCGAGGAAATCCTCGATGAGGTCGAACGCCACGAATGGTTCAAGTTCGCGGTTGCTGACGACAATCGTCAGGCGCAGATCGAAGCGGTGAAGTCGCAGTACGACGAAGCCGTTGCGCTGATCGATGCCAAGTTCCACGACCGCAAGGAAAAGCTCGAACGCGGCGACGAACTCGCTCCGGGCGTGCTCAAGATGGTCAAGGTCTTCGTCGCGGTGAAGCGCAAGCTGCAGCCGGGCGACAAGATGGCCGGCCGTCACGGGAACAAGGGTGTGATTTCGCGCATCCTGCCGCAGGAAGACATGCCGTTCCTCGAAGACGGGACTCCGGTCGACCTCGTGCTCAACCCGCTGGGCGTGCCTTCGCGTATGAACGTCGGGCAGATCTTCGAAACGCACCTCGGCTTTGCCGCACGGGCGCTCGGTCACGAGATCAAGAACAAGCTGGAAGAATGGCGCGCTGCCAATCCGAACGCTGCCGAAGATTTCGCCAATGTCGCTCCGCCCGCTGCGGTGGTCGAGCGCCTGAAGGACATCTACGGCGACCAGTACCACGAAGACATCGACAGCCGTTCGACGGCCGAGATCGTGGAACTGGCGGGCAACCTTTCGGCCGGCGTGCCGATGGGGACCCCGGTGTTCGACGGCGCCCGCGAGCCCGACGTGTCGGAAATGCTGATCAAGGCGGGGATCGACTCTTCGGGTCAGTCGACGCTGTATGACGGCCGCACCGGCGAGGCGTTTGACCGCAAGGTGACCGTGGGCATCATCTACATGCTCAAGCTCCACCACTTGGTCGACGACAAGATCCACGCGCGTTCGATCGGGCCGTACTCGCTCGTCACCCAGCAGCCGCTGGGCGGCAAGGCGCAGTTCGGCGGCCAGCGCTTCGGCGAAATGGAGGTCTGGGCGCTCCAGGCCTACGGCGCGGCCTACACCTTGCAGGAAATGCTGACGGTGAAGTCCGACGACGTGGTCGGCCGCACCAAGGTCTACGAAGCGATCGTCAAGGGCGACGACACCTTCGAGGCCGGCATCCCTGAGAGCTTCAACGTGCTCGTCAAGGAAATGCGCTCGCTGGGTCTGAACGTCGAACTCAAGTCGCTGAGCGACGAGGACGACGACGGCGAGATGCTGGAAGCAGCGGAATAAGGGGCGCGGGGTCCAGCACCCCCGCCTCATCCGCCCAAGAGTTTCATCCCACTAAGGGAACACAGTCATGAACGACCTGACCAAATTCACCAACCAGCTGGCGAAGCCCGAAACCTTCGACCAGATCCAGATCGGCATCGCCTCGCCGGAGCGCATCCGCTCGTGGTCCTATGGCGAGATCAAGAAGCCCGAGACGATCAACTATCGCACCTTCAAGCCGGAGCGTGACGGGCTGTTCTGCGCGCGCATCTTCGGCCCCGTGAAGGACTACGAGTGCCTGTGCGGCAAGTACAAGCGCATGAAGTACAAGGGCGTCGTCTGCGAAAAGTGCGGCGTTGAAGTCACGGTGACAAAGGTCCGCCGCGAGCGCATGGGCCACATCGAACTGGCCGCGCCGGTCGCGCACATCTGGTTCCTGAAGTCGCTGCCCTCGCGCATCGGCCTGCTGCTCGACATGCAGCTGAAGCAGCTTGAACGCGTGCTCTACTTCGAAAGCTACATCGTCACCGAGCCGGGCCTGACCCCGCTCGAGAAGTATCAGCTTCTCACTGAAGACGAACTGCTCGAAGCGCAGGACGAGTATGGCGAAGACGCCTTCACCGCCGATATCGGCGCGGAAGCCGTGCGTACCATGCTGATGCAGCTCGACCTCGAAGCCGAGCGCGATGCGCTGATGGACGAGCTGGCGACGACCAAGTCGGCGCTCAAGCCCAAGAAGATCATCAAGCGCCTGAAGGTCGTCGAGAGCTTCATCGAATCCGGCAACCGCCCGGAATGGATGATCCTCGAAGTGATCCCGGTCATTCCGCCCGAACTGCGCCCGCTGGTGCCGCTCGACGGTGGCCGCTTTGCCACCTCGGACCTCAACGACCTCTATCGTCGTGTGATCAACCGTAACAACCGTCTGAAGCGCCTGATTGAACTGCGCGCGCCGGACATCATCGTCCGCAACGAAAAGCGCATGCTGCAGGAAGCGGTCGACGCGCTGTTCGACAATGGCCGCCGCGGCCGCGTCATCACCGGCGCCAACAAGCGTCCGCTCAAGTCGCTGTCCGATATGCTCAAGGGCAAGCAGGGCCGCTTCCGCCAGAACCTGCTCGGCAAGCGCGTCGACTATTCGGGCCGTTCGGTGATCGTGACCGGTCCGGAACTCAAGCTGCACCAGTGCGGCCTGCCCAAGAAGATGGCGCTCGAGCTGTTCAAGCCGTTCATCTACGCCCGTCTGGATGCCAAGGGTCTCTCCATGACCCTGAAGCAGGCCAAGAAGTGGGTCGAGAAGGAGCGCAAGGAAGTCTGGGACATCCTTGACGAGGTGATCCGCGAGCACCCGGTTCTGCTGAACCGCGCGCCGACGCTGCACCGTCTGGGCATTCAGGCGTTCGAACCCGTGCTGATCGAAGGCAAGGCGATCCAGCTGCACCCGCTGGTCTGCTCGGCGTTCAACGCCGACTTCGACGGTGACCAGATGGCGGTCCACGTGCCGCTTTCGCTGGAAGCCCAGCTCGAAGCGCGCGTGCTGATGATGTCGACCAACAACATCCTCTCGCCCGCCAACGGCAAGCCGATCATCGTGCCTTCGCAGGACATGGTTCTGGGGATCTACTACCTCTCGATGGAGCGGCAGGAGAAGCACCCGGAATACATCACCGAAGCCGACGGCACCAAGATCGAGAAGCTGCCGCGCTTCTCGGACATGGCCGAAGTGCATCAGGCGCTGGAAACCAAGGCGGTCACGCTCCACACCCGCATCATCGCCCGCGTTCCGCAGGCCGACGAGACCGGTGTCGTGGCAATGAAGCGCTTCGTCACCACCCCGGGCCGCATGCTGATCGGCGAGTGCCTGCCGAAGAACCACAAGGTGCCCTTCGACATCATCAATCGCCTGCTCACCAAGCGTGAAATCGGCGACGTGATCGACCAAGTGTACCGTCACACCGGCCAGAAGGACACCGTGCTGTTCGCCGACGCCATCATGGCGCTGGGCTTCCGCCACGCGTTCAAGGCCGGCATCTCCTTCGGCAAGGATGACATGATCATCCCCGACGCCAAGGAAAAGCTGGTCGACGAGACCAAGGAACTGGTTGCCGGTTACGAGCAGCAGTACCAGGACGGTCTCATCACCCAGCAGGAAAAGTACAACAAGGTAATCGACGCCTGGTCGAAGTGCGGTGACATGGTCGCCGACGCGATGATGGCGGAGATCAAGGCCCAGCCGATCGATCCCGAAACGGGCAAGGAAGCCCAGATCAACTCGATCTACATGATGAGCCACTCGGGTGCCCGTGGTAGCCCGGCGCAGATGAAGCAGCTCGCCGGGATGCGCGGCCTGATGGCCAAGCCGTCGGGTGAGATCATCGAGACCCCGATCATCTCGAACTTCAAGGAAGGTCTGACCGTTCTTGAATACTTCAACTCGACCCACGGTGCCCGTAAGGGCCTCGCGGACACCGCGCTGAAGACCGCGAACTCGGGTTACCTGACCCGTCGTCTGGTCGACGTGTCGCAGGATTGCGTCATCGTCGAGGAAGATTGCGGCACCCAGAACGCGCTCGAAATGCGCGCCATCGTGCAGGGCGGTTCGGTGATCGCCTCGCTCGGCGAGCGTATCCTCGGTCGCACCGTGGCGGAGGACATCCTCAACGCGGCAACCGGCGAAGTCATCGTTCCGGCGGGCACCCTGCTCGACGAAGCGATGGTGAAGGAAATCGAGGCGGCTGAAGTGCAGTCTGCCAAAATCCGCTCGCCGCTGATCTGCGAAGCCGAACAGGGCGTTTGCGCGACCTGCTACGGTCGTGACCTTGCCCGCGGGACCCCGGTGAACATCGGTGAAGCTGTCGGCGTTATCGCCGCGCAGTCGATCGGTGAGCCCGGCACCCAGCTGACGATGCGGACCTTCCACATCGGCGGCGCGGCGCAGCTCAACGAAACCTCGCACCTCGAGGCGATTTCGGATGGCCGCGTCGAACTGCACGACATGCCGACCATCACCGACAAGCGTGGCCGCATCCTGAGCTTGGCACGCAACGGCGAGATCGCGGTGATCGACGCCGAAGGGCGCGAGCGCGAAATGCACAAGGTGCCCTATGGTACGGTGCTGATGTTCAAGGACGGCGATCACGTGAAGATCGGCGACCGTCTGGCCGAGTGGGATCCGTTCACTCTGCCGATCATTACCGAACAGTCGGGCGTGGTGAAGTATCAGGATCTGGCCGAGGGCATCACGCTCGAAGAACAGGTCGATGATGCCACCGGCATCGCGCAACGCGTGGTGACCGAAAACCGCGCGACGGGCCGCAAGAAGAAGGAAGATCTGCGTCCGCGCCTCACCCTGCTGGGTGAAGGGGACGGGGAAACCGAAGCGGCGCGCTATATGCTCGCTCCGGGCACGACCCTGTCGGTTGCCGATGGTGACACGGTGCAGGCGGGCGACATTCTCGCCCGTGCGAGCCGCGAAGCCGCCAAGACCCGCGACATCACCGGCGGTCTGCCGCGGGTGGCCGAGCTGTTCGAAGCACGTATGCCGAAGGACGTCTCGATCATCGCCAAGATTTCCGGCCGGATCGAATTCGTCCGCGAATACAAGGCGAAGCGCAAGATCGCGATCATTCCCGAGGAGGGTGAACCCGTCGAGTACCTGATCCCCAAGACCAAGGTGATCGACGTGCAGGAAGGCGACTACGTGAAGAAGGGTGACACCCTGATTTCCGGCTCGCCCAACCCGCACGACATCCTCGAGGTGATGGGCGTCGAAGCGCTGGCCGAGTATCTCGTAAACGAGATTCAGGAAGTCTATCGCTTGCAGGGCGTTAAGATCAACGACAAGCACATCGAAGTAATCGTTCGCCAGATGCTGCAGAAGGTCGAGATCACCGATGGCGGGGACACCACCCTGCTGCCGGGCGAGCAGGTCGATCTGGCCGAGATGCTGGAAATCAACGCCAAGCTCGCCAAGGGCAAGCAGGGCGCGACCGGCACTCCGGTGCTGCTCGGCATCACCAAGGCTTCGCTCCAGACCCGCAGCTTTATCTCGGCGGCCTCGTTCCAGGAAACCACCCGCGTGCTGACGCAGGCGGCGGTCGAAGGGAAGAAGGACACCCTGATCGGTCTGAAGGAAAACGTCATCGTTGGCCGTCTCATCCCCGCCGGTACCGGCGCGGGCATGAACCGTCTCCGCGTAACGGCCAACAGCCGCGACGCTGCCCTCAAGGCGGCGTGGAAGAAGCAGCAGGATGCCCTGTCGGCGACCGGCCAGCGCGAAGTCGAACCGGCCGCTGATGCGATCGGCTCGGAAGAGAAGATGAAGGCCGCAATGGCTGCCATGGCGGCCTCTGCCCCGGCGGCCGAAGTTGAGGACGACGGCGAGGAGTAAGTCTCCCCGTCGGCCTCGCGCCAAACATCAGAAGCCTCGCCGGAGCATTCCTCCGGCGGGGTTTTTCTTTGGCTGAAGCGCATTAATCGCTATTGCAACGCGTTCGCAATAAAGATAGATCAGGGGCTCTCCTACCGGAAGACTCAAGCGAGGTCCCATGCCGCAACAGCCCACCCCCTCCGCTACCGCCCGCGACACGATTGCCGCGCTGGCCCGCCCCCCGAGGGTCGAGGCGCTGGGGCCGATTGGTGGGCGCTTCATCCATGCGCTGCGTCTGATCGCGCTGCACGAGCGGGTGGGCCGCGATCCGGTGCCGGAGCTGGCGGTGCGGCTGGGCGGAGTGGAGATCGCCGCCAAAGCGCTGATCCTCGCCCATGCCATCTCCGCTAATTGGCCCGAGAACATCCACGTCTCGCGCTTCTGCTGCCGCTTGATGAGCCATGACGAAGCGACCATCGGGGCCTTCGTCGATGCCGCCGCGCGCGGGGACCGGCTCGGCTTCGAAGATGCCGTCGCCGGGCTGATCCGCCCCGATCGTGCGCCCCGCCTGTGGGAGAATGCGCTCGCGCTGGCGGCAGCAGAACTGCGGGCGGTCTGAACGCTTGCGGGCCGCCGCCGGGCGCTCTACCGCTCGCGGCCATGACCACCACCCGCTTCGCCCCTTCGCCGACCGGCCGGCTGCACGTCGGCAATATCCGCACCGCGCTCCACAACTGGATGCTGGCGAAGAAGGCCGGCGGGCAGTTCATCCTGCGGATCGACGACACCGATGCCGAGCGCAGCCGCGAAGACTATGTCGATGCGATCCGCGCCGATCTCGCCTGGCTCGGCCTCGATTGGGACCGCGAGGAGCGCCAGTCCGCGCGGCTAGATCGTTACGAGGCGGCGTTTGCCGCGCTGCGGGCGGCGGGGCGGATCTATCCATGCTACGAGAGCGCGCAGGAGCTCGAGGTCAAACGCAAGATCGCGCTCGGGCGCGGCCTGCCGCCGATCTACGACCGCGCTTCGCTGAAGCTGACGGAAGCTGACCGCGCTGCGAAGGAGGCTGAAGGCATCGCGCCGCACTGGCGCTTCCTGCTCGATCATGCCGAGCCGATCCAGTGGGAAGACGGTATTCGCGGCACGCAGAAATTCGATGCCGCGCAGCTCTCCGATCCGGTGATCCGCCGCGCTGACGGAACGTGGCTCTACATGATGCCGAGCGCGGTCGACGACATCGATATTGGCATCACGCAGGTGCTCCGCGGCGAGGATCACGTCTCCAATACTGCCGTGCAAATTCAGATCTTTACCGCACTTTTTGCTGCGGGCTTTGCTGCGGCAGAAAGTGCAGCAAAAACGCTCCCCACCTTCGCCCACGAAGCGCTGCTTGTGGGGCGCGAGGGCAAGCTTTCCAAGCGACTGGGCTCGCTCGGCTGCGATGCTTTCCGCGAGCGGGGGATCGAGCCCGAGGCGATCATCGCGCTGCTGGCGCGGCTGGGGACGTCGCAGCCGGTTGAGCCGATCGCGGATCGTAACTTGCTGATTTCCAGCTTTGATCTGGCGCATTTCGGGCGGGCGCCGGCGAAGTTTGACGAGGAGGATCTCGAACGGCTCAACGCGGCGATTGTCCATCAGCTTCCCTTCGCCGCCGTGCAGCACCGCTTGCCCGGGGGCATGGACGAGGCCGGATGGCACGCGATCCGGCCCAATCTGGCGCACGTGGGCGAGGCGGAAAGCTGGTGGACGCTGGTCACCGGGCCGATTGTGCAGCCGGACTTCTCCAGCGAAGACAAGGCGTTTCTCGCGGAGGCCGCGGCGCTTCTCGCATGGGGCGATAATCCTTGGGGCGCGCTCACCAATGCGCTGAAGGAAGCGACGGGGCGCAAGGGCAAGCCGCTGTTCCTGCCGCTGCGGCAGGCGCTGACCGGCATGGACCACGGCCCCGACATGGGCGAGCTCTTGCCGCTGATCGGCGAGGCCGAGGCGCGCGCACGGCTGGCACAGGCTGCCCGTTGATAGGTCAGTGTTCCACGTGGAACACGGGTCTACGGGGGGTCTAGAGGGGGTCTAGGGCAAGCCTAGCCGCGCCAGCCGATCGACAAGAACACGTTGCGCGGCGCGCCCGGATCGAACCCGCCGCCCCCGCCCGGCCGCACGCGCCCGGCATAGTCCTCATCGAGCAGGTTGTTCACCCCCGCGCCGATCGTGAACCCGCCCGCCACCGGCCATTCGACCGAGGCATCGAGAACCTCGTAACCCGGCAGGAAGAAATCGGCGACGTTGTTGTCCGCCCCCTGCTGGTCGCCGACCGAGGTGAAGGTCAGCGCCGCCCGCGCGCCATCCTTGCCCATCCACGCCAGCGTCGAGCGGAGCAGGTGCTCTGGCGCATATTGCGGGGTGAAGCCATCCGCCGCACCATCGGTGAAATCGGCATCGAGCAGTTGCAGGTTGGTCGACAGGCGCAGGGTATTGTCCCCCTTGGCGATCCCGTCCGGTCCGATCAGATCCAGCCGTACCGCCAGATCGACGCCCTGGTTGCGCATTGATCCGACATTCTGCCGCCGCGCGCCGCCAGCGCCCACCGCACCGAAGGGCGGGGCTGCGACCAGCGGGCCGGCGAGGAAACCGACCTGGTTTTCGAATTCGACCCGGAACAGGCTCGCATCGATCCGCAGCGGGTCTGCCGGTTCGGCCTGAAGCCCGCCTTCGATCGTGAAGGCGTAGGAGGCATCGAAGGTGCCCGCCGCATCGATCCCGGCCTGGAAGGTCACGCCGTCATTATAGAGCAGCGGCTTGAACCCGCGGCTGGCATTGGCAACGAAGCGCAGGTTGTCACCCGCGTCCCATGTTATCCCGATCCCGTAGAGCGGCACGGTCTGCGTGTCTTCGCGGTTGCCCAGCACCCCGTTGGCCCCGCCCGGCGCGCCGCCGGTGGCGCTGCCGAGGCTGAGGTCGAGCGTTTCGACCACGCGCTGGCGCAGGCGTTCCAGCCGGAAGCCGGGGACGATCTGCACATCGCCGAAGCCGAGCTTCACCTCGCCGAACACCGCCAGCGTATCGCCGCTGCGCTGCGCGCGGGCGAGTGCGCCTGCGCTGCCGGTGAAATCGGCATTGCTCGCGCCCTTGTCGACGAACACCGGCGCATCCGACGTGTGGCCGAGCACGCCGATGGTGAGGCTGTGCTGGCTCTGCCCGCCGAAATCATGGCGCGCGCGCAGATCGATCCCGGCGGTGTCGAACACCTGCAACTGGCGCACCAGCACGTTGGCATAGGGCGTCACCTGCCCAAAACTGCCGCCGGCCTGCCGCCAGCTTTCGCGCTCGAAGCGGCTGTAGAAGGCGCGGGCGGTGACCTGCGTCTGATCATCCACCTGCCAGTCGAGCGCCAGCGTCGGGGCGAAGCGTTCGATCCGCAGCCGGTCACGCGCGGTCGATCCGTCGCGCCGGTCGGCTGCAAGGCGGGCAGCGGAAAGCCCGCCGGGTTCGCCGAAACGGCCCTGATAGTAATCCAGCGCCAGCGTGAGCGTTGCCGCATCGCCGATGTAATGGCCGCGCAGCCGCGCCGAGGTCTGTTCGTGATCGCTGTTCACGCGGCGCGGGCCGTCGCCCTCGGAATACTGAATGAAGCCATCGGCGGCGAATTGCCCGTCGGACACAGCGACATTAGCGAGGCCCGAGCGCGCGTCCCAGCTGCCGAGCGTGAGGCGCGCCTGGCCTTCGGCGCCTTCCTCGCGGCGCGGCCCGCGCATCACGTAGTTGATCGCGCCGCCCGGCTGCGGCCCATAGAGCAGGCCCGATGCGCCGCGGATGAATTCAACCCGGTCGACCAGCTCGAGCGGCGGGATGAAATAGCCCGCAGGGTAGGAATACATGTCGGGCACAGCGGGCACGGCATCCTGCAGCGTGAGGATGTTCCAGCTTTCGTGCGGCTCGCCCAGCCCGCGATAGGACAGCGAGGCCCACGACCCGTTCGAGACTTCCGAGACAAGCAGGCCCGGAATGTCCGCCAGCGCCACGCGCAGGTTGCGCGAGGGGACGGGGGGAATGTCGCCCAGCACCGCGATATCGCCAAGCTTGCCGGCGAAGATCAGCGTGCCCGATTCGTCGGGCAGGCGGTCATCGCTGCGACCGGCGGTGACGATGATCGAGGTCGCCCCGCCGGGGTTGGCGCTATCCGGCGCGCCCGTGCTTTCCGCCGGCGCTTCGGCCGCCAGCGCGGGGGCGGCGGCAGAGGCGAGCAGCAGGGCTATCAGCGAACGGGCAGGCAGGACGGGCGAGGGCATGGAGGCTCCGCAAAGGGATGAATCGCTGCTCGCCTTTCCTGTTATTGCAAATCATTGTCAACATCTGAAAGCAGGTCTGGCTGCCTTTCCGGACGGCCCATACCGCGCGCAAGGCTTCAGGCTCGCCTGCTCCGAAGGCAGGGCGGCCGAGGCGCACCAACACTGCTTCCGCCCCCGACCGCGCCGCTCTGGCATCGGCGAGGCTGACGTCCGCATATCGGCCCATTGAAGGCCGTTTCTCGATGCCATGGATGCGATGCTTCCAGCGCCACAGGTTCAAGCCGCTCTGCGACTTTCGAGCTTCAACACTCGAACCAATCCGTAACAGCAAATCGTTGCAAACACGCTGAGTAGACCGTCTATTTGACGACTTACTCAACGATTTCAATGTGATGGTGCCCAGAAGAGGACTCGAACCTCCACGCCCTTGCGAGCGCCGCCACCTGAAGACGGTGCGTCTACCAATTCCGCCATCTGGGCACGGATCGCTTCCGGACATCGGTGCCGGAGGCTGGGTAGGGGCGGGCCAATAGCGGGCGGTTGGGGGCGCTGTCAATGCAAACCTTGCCGGGTTTCTCGCCGAGCTGAAACGGGTGTTCGAACTGAGCCCCACAGCCTTCGGAAGTCGCCATTACGCCCGCGGTAGCGCATTGCGCCCCTTGCTTGCTTGCGCGCATTGACGCAAAGCGCTGGCACCATCACGGCAGCCATCAAGAGCAATCGGAACCATGCCCATTTCCTCCCCGCTTTCCGGCCAGCATGTCACGATTTTCGGCGGCAGCGGCTACATCGGCAATTATGTCGCGCAGGCGCTGCTCGAGCGCGGCGCGCGCATCCGGCTGGCCAGCCGCGCGCCTTACAAGGCGCAAGGGCTGAAGCCGCTCGCCAACCTTGGCCAGTTGCAGTTCATGCCCTGCGACATCACCCGCGAAGATCACGTCGCCGCCGCGCTGGACGGGGCGAGCCACGTGGTCAATCTGGTCGGCGCGTTCGGCGGTGATCTCGCCAAGCTGATGGGCGAGGCACCCGGCGCCATCGCGCGGCTGGCCGCCGCGAGCGGCGTTGTCAGCCTGGTCCATGTCAGCGCGATCGGCGCGGATGCCGCCTCGTCCACTGCCTATCCGCGCGGCAAGGCGCTGGGCGAGGAGCGGGTGCTCGGAGCCTTCCCCAAGGCGACGATCCTGCGTCCCTCGATCGTGTTCGGCAAGGACGACAACTTCATCAACCTGTTCGCCGGGATGATCGAGATGCTGCCGGTGCTGCCGGTGTTCGGCCCGCAGGCGAAGCTCCAGCTGGTCTATGCCGACGATGTGGCCGAGGCGGTAGCGGTGGCGCTTGAACACCCCGAACAGCACGGCGGGCACACCTACGAGCTGGGCGGGCCGGAGCAGCTCACTATGATGGAGATCCACCAGCGCATTGCCGCCGCGCAGGGACGCGACCGGCGCTTCATCGCGGTGCCTGATGGCCTGTCGGCGACCTTCGCTGCGCTGCCGTTGACCCCGATGAGCCGCGACCAGTGGACGCTGCTGAAGGCTGGCAATACCGTGGCCGAAGGCGCGCGCGGCCTTGCCGAGCTCGGCATCGAGGCCAAGCCGCTCGGCCTGTTCCTCGACAAGTGGATGCTGCGTTACCGCAAGCACGGCCGCTTCGGCGCCGCCAACGAGCGCGCCAAAATCCGTAGCGCTGCACGTTAGGGCCGAGGCCCCGCCGCAGCGTTACAGCGTGCTGTAAAGCGCCAGCAGATCGGCCTCGCCCTTGGCGGCAGCCTCGGCGTTGTAGGCCGGGCTATCCGGCACCATCCAGCCGTGGTCACCGGCATAGACCTCGACCTTGGCGGTGACCCCGGCGGCCTTGGCGGCGTCGGCAAAGGTCACCTTGTCCTGTGGCGCCTTGGCGTCATCGTCCTTTGCGACGGCGATCAGCAGGCCGGCATCGACCTTCCCGAGCAGCGCGTGCGGGCTCATCGGATTGTCAGGCCGCACCAGCCCGCCGCCGTGGAAGCTGGCGGCGGCCTTGATGCGCGAAGGCACGGCGGCTGCGCTCCAGACGGTGAACGGCCCGCCCATGCAATAGCCCTGCGTGCCGATGCCCTTGGCCTGATCGACGCCCTCCTGCCGGTCGAGCCAGTCGACAATCGCGGCGGCATCGCGCATGATCGCTTCGGCATTCAATTTGCCGCGCCACGGGCCGACCTTCTGGAAGCCGCCCCCCGCGATGAAGGCGGCGAAATCGGCGAACTGTTCGCCGGTCACGTCGCGGTAGTAGGGGTTCACCACCAAAACGGCATACCCCTCGCTCGCCAGCTTGCGCGCGATGTTGCGCTTGGATTCGCGGATGCTGGCGATGTCGGGCCACAGGATCACGGCGGGGTGATTGCCGCTTTCGGGCTGGACGAAGAGGCCGTCCATCGTCCCGTCGGCGGTAGCGAAGCTGACCCCGCGCTCCTTGAGGCCGGGGGCGAGGCTCTGGGCCTTGGTCACTGCCTCGCCCGAGGCGCAGGCAGCCAGCGCGGCCGCACCCGTCAACGCGCCGAACTGGCGGCGGTTGATCGTTGACTTGGCCCATTCGGCCAGCTTGCTTTCATCGCACATCGAAAACTCTCCTGTCGCCCCTCCGCAGTACAGATAGGCATGAGGGAGAGGCATGGACAAGCCCAGTGTGACTCGGCAACATGCCGCAAAAGAAAACGGGGAGAGCGGGATCAATGGACTTCAAGCGGTGGGCGGGCAGCGCTGCCCTGTTGCTTTCGGCAGGGATGCTGGCGAATTGCAGCCAGATTTTCGGCAGCGATGAGGGCGAGGGGATCACTACCGCGATGCTGGTGGGGGCGGATGACGATTCGGCCAACTGGATCAGCCACGGTCGCACCTATTCCGAACAGCGCTTCTCGCCGCTCGACAAGGTGAACACCGCCAACGTGGGCGAACTCGGCCTTGAATGGTTCGCCGATATGGACACCGCGCGCGGTCAGGAAGCGACCCCGCTGGTGATGGACGGCAATCTTTACCTCACCACCGCATGGAGCAAGGTGAAGGCTTTCGACGCCGCCACCGGCAAGCCGTTGTGGACCTATGATCCGAAGGTGCCGGGCGAAACCGCGGTCAAGGCGTGCTGCGATGTCGTCAACCGTGGACTTGCCGCGTGGGGTGACAAGCTGTTCTTCGGCACGCTCGATGGCCGCCTGATCGCGCTCGACCGCGATACCGGCGAAGTGGCGTGGGAAAAGGTCACCGTCGACCAGTCCAAGAGCTACACCATCACCGGCGCGCCGCGCGTGATCGATGGCAAGGTTATCATCGGCAACGGCGGGGCCGAGTTCGGCGTGCGCGGCTTTGTCGCCGCCTATGATGCCGAGACCGGCGAGCAGCTGTGGAAGTTCTACACCGTGCCCGAAGGCGGGCAGGGCGATGATGCGCCCGCCTATCTCAAAAAGGCGGCGGAAACCTGGAACATGGACGTGCTCGGCGCCAACGACGCGATCGGCGGCGGCGGCACGGTGTGGGATTCAATGGCCTACGATCCGGAGCTGGATCTGCTCTATATCGGCGTCGGCAACGGATCCCCCTGGAACCGCGCTTACCGCAGCCCCGGCAAGGACGGGACGGGCGAGGGCGACAACCTTTATCTTTCCAGCATCGTCGCGATCCGGCCCAAGACTGGGGAATATGTCTGGCACTACCAGACGACACCCGGCGAGACGTGGGATTACACCGCGACCCAGCACATCATCCTCGCCGACATGACCATCGACGGGAAGATCCGCAAGGTGCTGATGCAGGCGCCCAAGAACGGCTTCTTCTACGTGATCGACCGCGAGACGGGAAAGTTCATCAGCGCCAAGCCCTATGTGACGGTCAACTGGGCCTCCGGTATCGATCCCAAGACCGGCCGGCCGATTGAAAATCCCGAGGCCCGCGTCGACAAGACCGGCAAGCCCGCGCTGGTCACCCCCGGTGCGCTGGGCGGGCACAACTGGCACCCGATGGCCTACAGCCCGCGCGAAAACCTCGTCTATATCCCCGCGTTCGAGGCCGGGATGCTCTATGCGCCCGAAGCCAACTGGAAGCCCGACCGCGCACGCGGTTTCAATGTCGGCTTCAGCTTTGCCGGCGAATTGCCCGCGGATGGCGGCTTCAGGAAGCAAGCGGCCGGCACGCTCAAGGGGCGGCTGGTTGCGTGGGATCCGGTGGCGCAGAAGGCGCGCTGGACGGTCGAACATCCGGGGCCTTGGAACGGCGGCGTGCTGGCGACCGGCGGTGGCCTTGTCTTCCAGGGCACCACAGGCAGCGAGTTCAATGCCTATAATGCGGAAACCGGCGAGAAGCTGTGGAGCTTCGCCGCACAGACCGGCGTGGTTGCGCCGCCGGTGACCTACTCGGTGAACGGCGAGCAATATGTCGCGGTGCTGGCCGGCTGGGGCGGGGCCTATGCACTGACCGTTGATGGCGATCTCATCAAGCGCAAGGCACCGGTCCGCAACATCAGCCGCCTGCTGGTGTTCAAGCTTGGCGGCAAGGCGAAGCTGCCGACCGAACCTGCGCTGACCGATCTCCCGCTCGACCCGCCGCCGAGCACCGCTTCGCCGCAGGTGATCGCGCTGGGGCAGGCCAAGTTCGGCCGCTACTGCGCGGTGTGCCACGGGCCGGGTGCGGTCGGATCGACCGTGTTGCCCGACTTGCGCCGTGCCGGTTCGCTTGAAAGCGCGCAGGCATGGAACGCGGTGGTCGAGGGCGGCATCCTCAAGGATAACGGCATGGTGAGCTTCAAGGGTTCGCTGTCGAAGGACGAGATTGAGGCGATCCGCGCCTATGTGATCAAGCGTGCCAATGATGACAAGGCGCTCGAAGGGGCGCCGAAAGTCGCGCGCAAATGACCCGACCCGGTGATCCCCAGGACATCCGCAACTGGCAGCGGCGGCCCGACGGGATCACCACTTCGGGCAAGCTCGAAGCGCACGATCCCGCGCGGCTTGCCGCCATCGGCGTGCGCCATGTGGTGAATCTCGCGCTCGACAATCACCCCGAGGCGCTGGCCGATGAAGCCGCGCTGCTGGCGGCCGAGGGCATCGCCTATACGCATATCCCGGTGCCCTTCGACGCGCCCGGCGCCGATCATGTCGCAGCGCTCGAAGCGGCGCTGGCCGCGCATGACGGGCCGCATCACGTCCATTGCATCATGAACTGGCGGGTGACGGCGTTCTTCTACCTGCTCGACCGCGCGGCAGGGGTGCCCGAGCCCGAGGCGCGGGCGCGGATGGCCGCCGTCTGGAACCCGCTAGAAAGCGATGACGAGCGGGCGGCGCCCTGGCGGGCGCTGCTTGGCGGTTAGCTCGCGAAGAAGTTCAGTTCGAGCAGCACGTTGTTGGGATCGGCGGTGAAGATCTGCCTGAGGCCGATGCTGCTCAGATCGTTGATCCGGTAATCGGCGCCCCGCTCATCGAGCCGCGCCTTCACCTCGTCGAAATCCCCGCAACGCAGCGCGACATGGTGGATCGCGCCGGTCTCGCTGCCGGGCGCCACGTCGCGGTCAAACGCGCGCGGGCAATCGACCGAATTGAGATGCAGGATCGCGCTGCCCGCGTGGTCATACATCCAGCGCACCTGATGCGGCGGCAGCGGCGGCGGGCCGTCGCGCTCCTCCAGATCGAGCAGTTCGGCATAGAACCGTGCGGTCTCGACGAGCCGGTCGGTGATGATGTTCACATGGTCGAGGCGCTGGACGATCATGGGGCGGATTGTGCCGTGCTTGCGTGCCTCGCACACCTGCGAAAAGCGCCTAGCCCCTGAACACCACCGTGCGGTTGCCGTTCATCAGCACCCGCTCCTGCGCGAACAGGCGCACCGCTTCGGCGAGCACGCGGCGTTCGATGTCGCGGCCCTTGCGGACGAGGTCTTCGGGGCTGTCGGCATGGGTGATGCGCTCGACATCCTGATGGATGATCGGGCCTTCATCGAGATCGGCGGTGACGAAGTGCGCGGTCGCGCCGATGATCTTCACACCGCGCGCGTGGGCCTGATGGTAAGGCCGCGCGCCCTTGAAGCCGGGGAGGAAGGAATGGTGGATGTTGATGCAGCGCCCGGCGAAATGCGCGGATTGCTCGTCCGAGAAGACCTGCATGTAGCGCGCCAGCACCACCAGCTCGGCTTCGGTCTGCTCTGCCAGCGCGCGGAACTGCGCCTCGGCAGCTGGCTTGGTGTCGGGGGTGACAGGGGTGTGGTGGAATGGGATATCGCCGATATCCACCCGGATCGCGGCCTCGCGCGGGTGGTTGGAGACGATCGCCACCACCTCGATCGGCAATTCGCCGGTGCGGCAGCGGTAGAGCAGATCGACAAGGCAATGGTCGAACTTGCTGACGAGGATGATGGTGCGGCGCGGGCGATCCTCGCGCGCCATCTTCCATTCCATCCCGAACTCGCTCGCCAGTGTTGCGAAATCTTCGCGCAAGCCCTCTGCGGTCGAACCATCGGGGTCGAACACCACGCGCATGAAGAACCTGTCGCTCCCGCCCGCTTCGGCGCGGTCGTTGAACTGCTGCGCGTCGAGGATATTGCACCCGCGCGCGAACAGGAACCCGGTGACCTGCGCGGTGATGCCGGGCCGGTCGGGGCAGGCCAGCGTAAGGATCAGCGGGGCGGCCATTCTATCGGGCCAGCGCCGCCTCGCACTGGCTCATCAGCTCGGCGATGATATCGGCGGCGGGTTCTTCCTTGGTGACCATGCCGACCGACTGGCCTGCCATGACCGAGCCATTCTCGACATCGCCCTCGATCACCGCGCGGCGCAGGGCGCCTGCCCAGAAGTGTTCGATCTGGAGCTGCGCTTCGCCCATGTCGACTTCGCCCGCATCGAGAAGCGCGGCGACTTCGCGCTGCTTGGCGGTGAATTCCTCGGTGCCCTTGTTCTTGAGCGCGCGCACCGGGATCACCGGGAGGCGCGGATCTACCTGCACGGAAGCGACGGCTTCACGGGCCGAGGCGCGGAAGAAGGCCTTCTTGAAATCGGGGTGGGCGATGCTCTCGGTCGCGCAGGCGAAGCGGGTGCCGAGCTGCACGCCCGCCGCGCCCATTTCGAGGTAACTCGCGATCGCCTCGCCCCGGCCGATGCCGCCCGCGACGAAGATCAGGTGATCGGCGCTGAGTTCGGGCAGGATTTCCTGCGCCAGCACCGAGGTCGAGACCGGGCCGATATGCCCGCCCGCTTCCATGCCTTCGATCACCAGCGCATCCGCGCCCGAGCGCAGCAGCTTCTTGGCGAGGGCGAGGGTCGGGGCGAAGCAGATCACCTTGATGCCGCTGTCATCGGCCTTGATCGCCTCGACAGAACCCTTGGGCGGGATGCCGCCCGCCAGCACCACGTGGGTGACGCCATGCTTGCGGCACACTGCGATCAGATCGAACAGCGCGGGGTGCATAGTGATTAGGTTTACGCCGAACGGCTTGCTCGTGAGCGCCTTGGTCGCTGCGATCTCGGTGTCGAGCAGTTCGGGGGTCATCGCCCCGCAGGCGATCACGCCGAACCCGCCCGCGTTGGAGATGGCGGCGACGAGGTTGCGCTCGGACACCCAGCTCATCGCGCCGCACAGGATTGCGGTCTCGCAGCCGAGGAAGTCGGTGCCACGCTTCATCATCGCGGCTGTCTTGGGATAATGGTTCATGGGCCGCGCGCTTAGTCTGCCTTGGAGGAATAGACAATCCGCACGGCACTGGCGGCCTGTTTGGCGAGGTCGACTGCGGCGGGCGCGTCACCCGCGCGGGCCAGCGCCACGCCCATGCGGCGATAGGGCCGGGTGACCGGCTTGCCGAAGATCCGCACATCGGTGTCGCCCATCGCCAGCGCATCGACGATGCCTTCGAAGGCGAAGTGCTCGCTCTCGCGGTCGGCAAGGATCACAGCCGAGGCGGCGGGGCGCGCGGCGATGCTCTCCGGCACCGGCAGACCGAGGATCGCGCGGGCGTGGAGATCGAATTCGGTGAGGTCCTGGCTGACCAGCGTGACCATGCCCGTATCGTGCGGGCGCGGCGAGAGTTCGGAGAAGATCACTTCCTCGCCCCTCACGAAGAACTCGACCCCGTAGAGCCCCCAGCCGCGTCCACCGCCTTGCAGCGCCATGACGACCTTGGCGGCCATGTCCTGCGCCTTGGCGAGCGCAGCGGGCGACATGGCGGCAGGCTGCCAGCTTTCGCGGTAATCGCCGCGTTCCTGACGGTGGCCGATCGGCGGGCAGAAGCTGATGCCGCCCCCGTTTTTGGCCGCGTGGCGCACGGTCAGCAGGGTGATTTCATAGTCGAAGGCAATGAACTGTTCGGCGATCACCCGCGCCCTGTCACCGCGCATATTGGCGACGGCATAGTCCCACGCCGCCTCCAGCGCTTCTGGCCCGTCAACCTTGCTCTGGCCCTTGCCCGACGAGGACATGACCGGCTTCATCACCAACGGATAACCGATCCGGGCCGCGATGGCCTCGCACTCGGCAAAGCTCTCCGCATAGCCGTATTGCGAGGTGACTAGGCCCAGCTCGCCCGCCGCCAGATCGCGTATCGCATCGCGGTTCATGGTGAGCTGCGCGGCGCGGGCCGAGGGGACGATGGTGAAGCCTTCGGCCTCCAGATCGGCCAGCACTTCGGTGCGGATCGCCTCGATTTCGGGCACGATCAGGTCGGGCCGGTGCTTCTCCGCTGCGGCCCGCAGCGCCGTGCCGTCGAGCATGGAGAACACCTCGCGCGCGTCGGCCACCTGCATCGCGGGGGCGTTATCATAGCTGTCACAGGCGATCACCCGCGCACCAAGGCGCTTGGCGGAAATGACGAATTCGCGGCCGAGTTCTCCCGAACCGAGCAGCAGGATGGTGGCAATGTGGCTCATGGGGGCGGTTTAGCCGCCCTGTCGCTCAAGTCCAGTTATGCGGCTCTGCGGTTGCCCGCCACGGCAACCCTACGTCCGCCCCCGGCGCGGGCCATGACGAGGCCGAGCTCTGCCTCGTGCAGGGTCCAGTCGACCGTGCATGCCACCCGCGCAAGCCCGGCACTGGCGGTCAGCTGCGGAGCCTTGGCCGAGACAGGGGCGGCGAGCGCGGAGAAGGTTTGCACCACCTCGTCCGCCCAGTCGCGCGCCGCGCGGGCGGGCAGGTCCGGCAGCAGCACGCCGAAGCGTTCGCCGTCGAGCTGTGCAAGTTCGTGGCCGGGGAGCGCCATCGTCTCGAGGAACTTGGCAAAGCCCCACGTCACATCGTCGGCGGCACGCTGGCCATAACGCAGCTGGAGCGCGCGCAGCCCGTCAACCGCCAGCACCGCGACCATTTGCCCGCCGCCCTTGGCAAGGTGCCGCCTGAGACTGGCGCAGAAGGCCTGGCGGTTGGCGAGGCCGGTCAGCGGATCGGTGACGGCGCGGGCGTGGAGCTCGCCTTCGAGGCTGCGGACCTGCTGCACCGAACGCATCAGGCACAGCGCGCCTTCGATGGCCCCGGCGGCGTCGCGCATCGGCCGCAGGCTCAGCGCATACCATCGCTGGCAGCGGGTTTCGCCGCAGGTGTCGCGTTCATCGCAGGCGATGACCGGAAACTCGATCCAGCCGCTCTGCGATTGCCCAGCCAGCCCGGTGGAAACGTGTGCGCCGACCAAGGCGGCGTGATCGGCGGCGGCGAGGTCGGTGATATGCGGCAGCAGCAATGTCGCGCCAGGATCGAGCCCGAGTTCGGCAACATTGGCGGAGGCATCAAGGATAAATCCGCGCTGGTCGAGTCTGAGAACGATATCGCCGGAAACTTCTTCAAGCAGCCCGTGCAGCACACGGCCGTCAAGTCCACTCAAACCAACATTCATACCGACTGCGCCCCCGCGGTCTAACGAAAAACGGGCCACTCGAATTTCATCAAGATTAGCTGAAAACTAACAGATTCCGCAGGTTTGATTAAATACTGCCTATATTATATCTGAGAAATCTATATTTCGTTAGTTTTATTAACTTACTTGTATAAAATACGAATCACCTTCTGGTTATGTTTACCATATTTTCGAAATCGCACAGTCGTTCCATAGGTAATGCATACGATAGGTAACCGCGCGGGGCGCCGGGAATTTTGCGTTCGTTAGAGTTCGACCATGATCCTGACGCGTGCCGGAGGGGTGGCACAGGCCTGTGCGATGCGGAGGCGACATTCCTCGATTACTGCGCTCATGCCCTCGTCCGGCGCGGGTGCGGCGACGATCTCTTCGGTCGCAACGCCGAGCGCCGCTGCGATCGCATCGATGCGTTCGGGCAGGGGGCGGGCCTTGCCCTTTTCCCATGCCCACACCGTCGGCTTGCTGACTCCGAGGCGGGCGGCGATATCGGCTAGTGTCAGCCCCGCTTCGCGCCGCAGCCGGTTGATCCGAACGCCCAGCACTTCGCCTGTCTGCGAACTGCTGATGCCCGGAGTGGCCGGGCGTTCGCGCGCCGAGGATTGCAGCTGCGCCGCCGCCAGAGCGGCCGGTCCCAGCGCCTGTTCAAAGGCGCAGCCGTAAAGCCGCTCGCTACGCCATACGATCATCGCGGTGACGAGGCCGGCTTCGGGCAGATCAAGCGCCAGCCGATCGCCTTCGCGTAGTTCCAAAGCGGTTTCGATCAACAGTCCGGCGGCCGAGATATTATGGATGACGACATTGGCCGCGCCCCCATCCGGCCCCAGCCCGCTGGTTTCCAACCGCAAGGCCTGACGCGGCGTGCCGCGCTGGCCAGCCCCGGTCTGCGCCGGATCGATATGGGCCTTGATCGCCATGGAATGCGCCTTTCGCTCGCGGGGAGGAGAGCGCGCACAGTCTGGCTCCAAAGGTAAAGCCGGGGTAACCTAACATGGTTAACCCGGCAAAAACGGACGAACGGTCAGCTAACCGCGTCGAGCCCGTAGGCGGTGTGCAGCACGCGCACCGCGAGTTCGGTTTCGTCCTCGTCGATCATCACGCTGATCTTGATCTCGGAGGTCGAGATCGCCTGGATGTTGATGCCGCGTTCGGACAGCGCCCGGAACATCGTGCTGGCAACGCCCGCGTGGCTCTTCATCCCCACGCCGACGACAGAAATCTTGGCGATCTTGCTGTCGGTGATGATGCGGTTGAAGCCGATTGCATCGCGGCGGTCTTCCAGCAGTGCCTGCGCGCGGGCGAGGTCGGACTGGGGGACAGTGAAAGTCACGTCGGTCTCGCCCTTGTCGCGGCCGACGTTCTGGATGATCATGTCGACATTGATCGAGGCTGCGGCGAGCGGCTCGAAGATGTTCGCCACCGCGCCCGGACGGTCGGGCACGCGGGTGAGGATCACCTTGGCCTCGTTCTTGTCATGCGCGATGCCGGTCACAAGCTGGCGTTCCATCAGGCCCTTCTCCACCAATTCGTCCATTTCCTCATCCGAGACGATCATTGTCCCGGGCAGATCGTCGGCAGGCGGTGCGCCTTCGCCGATGAAGCTCGAAAGCACCTGCACCCGCACCTTTTCCTTCATGGCAAGGCCGACCGAGCGGGTCTGGAGCACCTTGGCACCAACGGATGCGAGTTCGAGCATTTCTTCGTAAGTCACCGCCTTCTGCTTCTTCGCCTTTGCGACGATGCGCGGGTCGGTGGTGTAGACGCCATCGACATCGGTATAGATATCGCAGCGGTCCGCCTTGATCGCGGCCGCGACCGCCACCGCCGAAGTGTCCGAGCCGCCGCGCCCCAGCGTGGTGACGCGATTGTCTTCCGAAAGCCCCTGAAAGCCCGGAATCACCGCGATCTCGCCCGCTTCCATCGAGGCGATCAGCGCTTCGGAATCGATCGATTCGATGCGCGCCTTGGCGTGGGCTTCGATGGTGTTGATCGGCAATTGCCAGCCGAGCCAGCTGCGCGACTTGCAGCCGAGCGCTTGCAGGGTCAGCGCGAGCAGCCCGCTGGTGACCTGTTCGCCGCTGGCGACGACCACGTCATATTCGGCCGGATCGTAAAGCGGATTGGCCTCGCGGCAGAAGTTGACCAGTCGATCGGTCTCGCCAGCCATGGCGCTGACCACGACGGCGACCTGATCGCCGCGAGCGGCCTGCGCGCGCACTATATTGGCGACGCGGCGGATGCGCTCCGTCCCGGCCATCGAGGTGCCGCCGAATTTCATCACAATGCGAGCCAAGGCGCCAAAGCTCCTGCTGGTGAGTGTTCGCGCGCGCTGTTAGGGTGGGTTTATGGGAAACGCAAACGTATCGAATGTAACTATCCGCCCCGAGGAAGCCGATTTCTTCGCCGGGCTGGCGCGCGACTGGTGGAATCCCAAAGGCCCGATGGCGAGCCTGCATCAGGTGAACCCGGTGCGGCTGGCCTTTATGCGGGACGCGATCGACGCGCATTGGCCGGCTGCAGCGGCTTCGGCCAAGCCGCTCGCGGACAAGGCGGCCCTCGATATCGGTTGCGGGGCAGGGCTGGTGTGCGAGCCGCTGGCGCGGCTGGGTGCTGCGGTGACGGGGGTCGATGCGGCGGCGGAGAATGTTGCCGCAGCCAGCGCCCATGCCGAGGCGATGGGCCTTGATATCCGTTATATGGCGGGCGAGGTGGGGGGCCTTGATATAGGCACCTTCGACCTAGTCACCTGCGTGGAGGTCATCGAGCACGTCGCCGACAAGAGCGCCTTTCTGCGCGATGTGGCAGCGCGTCTGGCACCGGACGGATTGCTGGTGATGTCCACCCCCAACCGCACCACCGCTTCGCGCCTGCTGCTGGTCGGCGCGGCGGAGGCGGTGGGCTATGTCCCCAAGGGCACGCACCATTGGGACGATTTCATCACGCCCGAGGAGTTCGAAGATCTGCTCGCCGATGCAGGGCTAAGCGTGACCGCGATGCGCGGCATCGCGTGGCGACCGGGCAAGGGGTTGCACCTGTCGGATGATATGGCGCTCAATTACATCCTCAGCGCGCGGCGTGCTTAGGGGCAGGTCCGCCCCTTCAGCCGGCCATCGCTGAACACCCCCGCAACGCCGGCCGCCTTGAGCAGCGCGGCGAGCTTCACGTCGCCGCAGCCCCGACCCTTGGGATCATCACCCGTCCGCAGCATCGGGGGAGAAACTCGTTCTCCGGCCGCACTGTCCATGCGTGCACCGTCAGCCCCGCCGCCTTGGCGTCGGCCACCAGCGCGGTCGGGGTGCCATCGGGGTTGAGGACCAAGGCGACATGCGCGCCCACCGCGTCGGCATATTTGGCGATCTCGGCAAGGCCGGTGGGGGTCACCATGTCGACATAGCGCATCGCGGGCTCGTCCGCCGGGCCATCCTCGGGCTTGACCAGTTGCACCAGCTTGAACCCGCCACCGCGCTGCTTGAGCCGCTGGAGCGGCGCGATCTCGAAGCTCTGGATGAACACCGGATCGGTGGGCGTAATGCCGAGCGTACGGAATTCGCGCAGCACCAGATCGACCATGTCGATGCCGGAATCCTGCAACAGGAATTCTGGGTGCTTGAGCTCGGGATACAGCCCGATGCGGCGGCCGGTTTCGGCCTCCTTTGCGCGCACCAGCTTCACGATCTCGGCGAAGGTCGGCACCTGATACAGCCCGTCGAACCGCGCATTGGCCGGGCGCAGCGAAGGGATGCGTTCCTTGGCGCGCAGGCTTCGCAGTTCGGCGAGGGTGAAGTCCTCGGCGAACCAGCCCGCGACCTTCTGCCCGTCGATCGTCTTGTCGCGGCGACGATCCTCGAACTCCTCACGGGAAGCGACATCGGTGGTGCCCGACAGCTCGTTTTCGTGGCGTGAGACCAGCACCAGATCCTTGGTCACGACCAGATCGGGCTCGATGTAATCGGCGCCCTGATCGATCGCGCGTTCATAGGCGGCGAGGGTGTGTTCGGGCCGTTCGGCACTCGCACCGCGGTGAGCGATGATCAGCATCTCGCCATTCTGCGCGCCTGCCGGTGTGGCGGCCAGCAGTAGCGTGGCAAGGATCAGGCGAGGCTTAGTCATTCATCGCTCCTATCGCGGCGCGTGCGGCGGCCAGCCGTTCGTCACCTTGCCCGGAAATCCGAACGAAGGGCACCCCGGCATCCTCCAGCACCTGCGCCACGATCCTTGCAAACCGGTGACGGTCGGCCGGATCGCTGAAAAAGCGCGTGCCATCATCAACCCACGGCAGGTCGGGTTCGAGCAGGAGGTAGAGATCGGCCCGGGGCGCAGTCATCAGTTCGGCGGGACGTTCGCCCAGCAGCATCTCGCACCATGCTGCGGTCATCAAGGCATCGGTATCGACCAGCAGGAGGGGCCCCGCCCATTCGCTCGCAGCGGCGATCATTGCCTGTTGCGCGCGTCCGATGAGGAGCAAGTCATCACGGCTGAGCGGACCGCGATGCACCTCGCAATGGCTGCGGCCATATTCACCGACAGTGAGTGCGCCGGTCTCCTTGGCGAGCAGGGCGGCGAGGGTCGTCTTGCCGGTGCTTTCGGCCCCGTGGAGGCAGATGGTGCGGCGGTAATGCGTCTGCACCGGCTGCGGCAGATAGGCCCAATGCGCCGCCGGATCGGCCCGCACCGCGCTGGCGGACAAGCCCGCCACGGGATCGTCCGAGAGGCCCAGCATACGGCCCCCGAGCGGCACGAAGAAGCCGCCGACCTGCCGGGCGAGCTCTGCGCCGTAATCCTCTCCGGCAAAGATATAGTCGATCGGCTCGGGGTGCGCTGCGGCCACGATACCGCGCCAGATCGGCCAAAAATCGGCGCTGTCCTCCGGGGTCTGCGGCACCACGTCGCCATGCCCCATGATCCGGCAATCGGGGGCGAGTTCGCGCATCCATTGGAGCCGCGTTTCGCCGGGGATCGGATCATCGGGAAGCCAGCACACCAGCACGGTAAGCTCGTCCACCAGCGCCCGGGCGGCGCGGATCAGCGCCATGTGTCCGGCGTGGGGCGGCATGAACTTGCCAAGAAGGAAGCCGCGTTTCGTCACGCTTCGATCGCCTCGCCGGAGCGCGCGGCCTTGGCCCAGGCGATCAGTCCGGCTGTCGCCAGCACGAGGAAGGCCACGTAGAGACCAGCGGTGAAATAGAGCTCGCGGTTGATGTAGACCGCCACCGACAGCACATCGATCGCGATCCACAGCGCCCAGTTTTCCACCCGGCGCATCGCTAGCAGCACCTGCGCGACAACGCTCGCGCCGGCGATGGTCGCGTCGGCATAGGGCAGCACGGCATCGGTCCAGCGGGCCATCGCCCAGCCGATGCCGATGCTCGATCCGGCCACCAGCACCAGCGAGCCCGCGCGCGCGTGCCAGCCCATCCATTCGACCTGCACGCTGCGGCTGAGCCCGCCGGCGCGCGCCCACAGCCACCAGCCCCAGCCCTGCACAACGAAGAAGAACACCTGCAGCCACGCCTCGCCGTAAAGCCGCGCGTCGTGGAAGATGACGAAATAGAGCGCCACCATCGCCATTCCGAAGGGGTAGTTCCAGATCGAACGCCGCACCAGCAGGCCGATATTGGCCAGCCCGAGCACGACGGCGATGATCTCCAGCGGGTTCATCGGGGTGAGGGTCAGCCGAGCGCGGCGACCCATTCGTCCGGCTTGAAGCCGACCAGCAGACCGCCGTCGTGCTCGACAATGGGCCGCTTTATCACCGAAGGGTTGGCTGCGAGCAGGGCCGGGGCGCTCTCGGCACCGGCGGCGCGGGTCTTGTCGTCATCCGACAGCGCGCGGTAGGTCGTGCCCTTGCGGTTCACCACCAGATCGAGGCCAGCCGCCGCGATCCAGCCGGCGATGCGGGCGGGATCGGCACCTTCCTTCTTGTAATCGTGAAACACGTAAGGGTGGCCCTGCGTCTCGAGCCAGTCGCGCGCCTTCTTCACCGTGTCGCAGTTGGGAATGCCGTAGAGGTGAATGGTCATTGCGTTCTCCGTTCAGGGGCGCGGGCCAAGATGCGCGTCGGCAATCGCCACGGCAAGCGCGTCGGCTGCATCGCTTCCGGTGATGGCAACACCGGGTAGCAGCACCTGCACCATCGCGGCGACCTGCCCTTTTTCGGCAGAACCGGTCCCGGTGACGGCCTTCTTCACGAGCCGCGCGGCGTGTTCGTTCACCGCCAACCCCGCCGCCCCGCAGGCTGCCAGCACCGCGCCGCGCGCTTGCGCCAGCTTCAGGGTCGATTGCGGGTTCTTGTTGACGAAGATTTCCTCCGCCGCCGCGCGGTCCGGGCGGTGCGCGGCGATCACCTCTGCGAGGCCCGCTTGCAAGGCCGCCAGCCGTTCGGCCATCGGGGCGGCCGGATCGGTCTTGATCTGGCCATTGGCGATATGGCTGATCCGCGCGCCCTCGCTGCGGATCACGCCCCAGCCGGTCGATGACAGCGAGGGATCAAGGCCGAGGATGATCAGCCCAGCTTCTCCATCACCGCGTCGGAAATCTCGTAATTGCCCCACACGGTCTGCACGTCATCGTCATCGTCGAGCGTGTCGATCAGCTTCATCAGCGTTGCGGCAGTCTCTTCATTGACGTCGACCGTCAGGACCGGTTTCCACGCCAGCTTCACATTGTCGGCCGGGCCGAGCACCTTTTCGAGCTCGCCCGCCACGCCGTGGAGCGCATCGGCGGCGGTCCAGATGGTGTGGCCGTCTTCCGAGCTTTCGACGTCATCCGCGCCCGCTTCGATCGCGGCTTCGAGCATCTTTTCTTCATCGCCCGCAGCGGCCGAATACTCGATCAGCCCGCGGCGCTCGAAGCCGTGCGACACCGAGCCTTCGCTGCCGAGGTTGCCGCCGTTCTTGCTGAACGCGGTGCGGACATTGGTAGCTGTGCGGTTGCGGTTGTCGGTCAACGCCTCGACGATCAGCGCGACGCCGCCCGGGCCATAGCCTTCGTAGCGGATCTCGATGTAATCCTCGCCGCCGGCCTGCCCGGCCTTGTCGATCGCGCGCTGGATGTTGTCCTTGGGCATCGACTGCGCGCGCGCCGCGTTCACCGCAAGGCGCAGGCGCGGGTTCATGTCGGGATCGGGCATGCCCATCTTAGCCGCCACGGTGATCTCGCGGGAAAGCTTGGAGAACATCGCCGCGCGCTTCTTATCCTGCGCGCCCTTGCGATGCATGATGTTCTTGAACTTGGAATGGCCTGCCATTGGACGAACTTCACCGGGATGTTTGAGATGTGAGCGCGGCCCTTACTCCGGCAGGCGCGCCGGGCGCAAGGGCGCGGATGGGCGATGACACCTGCCATCGCCCCGTGCCGGATCACGCGCGGCTAGCGGCGCGCGCAATTGCTCAAGCGAAGATGGGGCGGGTCAGATCCGGACTGCGGTGCCGCTGGCCGAGACCATCAGCATCGATCCGCTCGGCCCGATGACCTCGTAATCGAGGTCGATCGCAACCACAGCATTGGCCCCCAGCGTAGCGGCTTCGGCCTGCAATTCCTGAATCGCCTGATTGCGCGCGTCAGCCAGAATGCGCTCGTAGCTGCCCGAACGCCCGCCGACGATGTCGCGGATATTGGCGAACAGATCGCGGAACAGGTTGGCGCCGACGATCACCTCGCCGGTGACGATGCCGCAATATTCCTGGATCGGGCGCCCTTCGAGCGTCGGGGTGGTGCTGACGATTACGCCGCGCGAGTCTTTCCAGGGGGATGCCATTGCCGTGTCTCCTCACAAAACTGTGTTATTCAGATAACACGGCTTGGCCCGAGTTCAATGGCTTGGATTAGCCCATCCCGAGCGCGTTCTTGTAGGTTTCCAGCAGCATGTCCTGCTCGCTGCGGTCGTCGGGTTTCATCTTCCGCAGACGCACAATTTGGCGCATGATCTTGGGGTCATAGCCGACCGCCTTGGCCTCCATGTAGACATCGCGGATATCGTCGGCGATGCCCTTCTTTTCTTCTTCGAGGCGCTCGATCCGCTCGATCAGCAGGCGCAGGCGGTCATCGGTGGCGTCAGCCATTGGGGTCTCCATCGGAAAAGTGAGAATCGGTTGCTGGTGGCGATAGCCAGCCCGCCGCGCCGATTGAACCGCCGGAGCGAATTATTCCTGTGCGTTCTTCGCGACACTCGCATCCATGCGCGCGATCTGCTCGGGGGTGGCGGGGGTCTGGCGCGTCGCCTTCCACTCCGCGCTCGGCATCCCGTGGATCACTTCGCGCGCCGCTTCCTTGTCGCCCGGGTAGCCCGCATCGCGGATCCAGTCGGCAAGGCAATTGCGGCAGAACCCGGCGAGACCCATCAAATCAATGTTCTGCGCATCATGGCGATGGCGCAGGTGCCGCACCAGCCGGCGGAAGGCGGCGGCGGCCTGTGCGTCGTCGAGCATTTCGAGCGGATCGGCATTGCTATTCATCGCGGCTTTTCCTTGAGTTGAAATGCGCCTGTGCCATAGGCCACCTTCAAGAGGGATAGCTCATAATGTCACGACGCGATCAGTCACGGATCGACCCGCGCGGCCGCAAGGTCAAGATACTCGCCACCATCGGCCCCGCCAGCCGCTCGCCGGAGATGCTTGCCAAGCTGGTGCGCGCCGGGGCGGATGCCTTCCGGCTGAACATGAGCCACGGCGAACACGCCGATCACGAAGCCGCGATCCTCGCCATCCGCGCGCTGGAAAAGCAGCTGGCCCGCCCCATCGGCATTCTTGCCGACTTGCAGGGGCCCAAGCTTCGCGTCGGCACCTTCAAGGATGGCCAAGCGGTGATCCGCCACTCGGGCCACTTCATGCTCGATCGCGACCCCACCCCGGGCGATGAAAACCGCGTCTGCCTGCCACATCCGGAGCTGTTCGGGATCATGGAGCGCGGTCAGCGGCTGTTGATCAACGACGGCAAGATCCGCCTGAAGGTGCTGGAGGCGGACGAAGACCGCATCCTGTGCAGCGCCGAGGTTGGCGGAGTGATCTCGGATCGCAAGGGCGTCAACGTGCCCGATGCCGAAGTGCCGATCCCGGCGCTGACCGAGAAAGACCGCCGCGACCTCGCCTTTGCCACCGAGCACGGTGCGGACTGGATCGCGCTCTCCTTCGTGCAGCGGCCCGAGGATATCGCCGAAGCGCGCAAGCTGATCGGCAACCGCGGCACGGCGATCTGCGCCAAAATCGAGAAGCCTAAGGCGGTCGATCGCCTGGACGGCATTATCGAACTTGCTGACGGGATCATGGTCGCGCGCGGCGATCTGGGGGTCGAGCTCGAACCCTATGAGGTGCCGCCGCTCCAGAAGAAGATCGTCAATATGGCGCGCCGGGCGGGCAAGCCGGTGATCGTGGCGACGCAGATGCTCGAAAGCATGATCGAAAGCCCCTCTCCGACCCGCGCCGAGGTGTCCGACGTCGCCAACGCGGTCTATGACGGGGCCGATGCGGTGATGCTCTCGGCCGAAAGCGCGGCGGGTGCATGGCCGGAAGAATCAGTCGCCATGATGGATAGCATCGCGGTGCAGGTCGAACGCGACGAGGGTTACAAGGAACGGGTGCGCTTCCTCGATACGCCGCCCGATGCCACCACCTCCGACGCGCTGGCCCATGCTTGCATGACGATCGCCGATACCGTGCCGATCAGCGCGATCACGGTGTTCACTTCTTCCGGTTCTACCGCACGGCGGGTGGCGCGCGAACGGCCCGCGACCCCGGTGCTGGTGCTCACCCCTTCGACCCGCACCGCGCGGCGCATGGCGTTGCTGTGGGGCGCGCATGCCGTGGCGACCAAGGACATCGGCAGCTTTGAAGAGATGATCGGCAAGGGCAAGCGCATGGCGCTGCGCCACGGTTTCGGTGAGGCGGGCAGCAAGCTGATCGTGCTTGCCGGCGTGCCCTTCGGGACCCCGGGGGCGACCAACCTGCTGCATGTCGTAACCGTCACCGGCGACGAACTCGACAAGCACGCGGGATCATCCGCCCAGTGACGTGTCGGGTGCTTCAGCCGTGTGCCCAAGGCTGATACCTCTGCCGGTCTGGAGACCCGACCTTAGGGAGGATGACATGGGGACTATCAGACGGACTGCCGTGCGTGGTGCTTTCATCGGCTTGGCCGCAGCCAGCCTTTCGGGCTGCGTCGTCAGCATCGTCGATGATGAACCGGATCGCGCCGAAGCGGTGCCGTCGCCGCCGGTGCCGATGGTGTGCAACGCTGCCCCCGCACAATATCACATCGGCCATGACGCGACCCAATCGATGGGGCAGGCGATCCTCAAGGACAGCGGCGCGGCCAGCCTGCGCTGGGGCGCACCGAACTCCGCATGGACGATGGATTACCGCGAAGACCGCGTGAACGTGCGCTACGACAGCAAGATGAAAATCACCGAGATCACCTGCGGATGAGCGGGCGGACCCGGGTCACCTCCGGATCCCCTTACGAGGCGGCCTTCGGCTTCGCCCGCGCGGTGCGCGTGGGTGACCGGATCATTGTCGCTGGCACCGGCCCGGTCGAACCCGACGGCTCGACCACACCCGGCGGCGCGGCTGAACAGGCTGAGCGGTGCTGCGCGATCATCCTCGCCGCGATCGAGGAACTGGGCGGTTCGGCCAACGACCTTGTGCGCACCCGGATGCTGCTGACTGACCCGTCCGATCAAGACGCTGTCGGCGCGGTGCACGCCCGGTTCTTCGGGGCAGCCCGTCCGGCGGCGACCATGGCAGGCGTGGCGTGGCTGTGCCGCCCCGAATGGCGGGTCGAGATCGAGGCCGAGGCTGTGGTGAGCGCCTGATGCTGCGGGTTCTGGGCTATCTTGCAGCCATTTTGGCCGGGGGCATCATCGGGACGGGCAGTGCCTTGTGGATGGCCGGATTGCTGCCTGGCGCCAACACGCTGGCTTTTGGCGATGTCAATGTCGGTGGCTGGCGCAGCGACTTTGCGATCGGCTCCGAGGCAGCCGATCCCTACACTCGCGCGCGGGTGGCGCGGCATGGATTGCTGGCGCTGGCGCGGGCCGAGGCAGTCTATCTGACCCGCAATACAGATGAGGACGGCCGGCCTCTCACCGACGCCTGCACCTATCGCCTGTCGGGCGGCAAGATGCCCGCGGCATGGTGGTCGGTCACGTTGTATGATGCGGCAAGCATGTTGCCTGCGAATACCGACGAGGCGCTCAGTATAGATGCCAGTCGCGCTGGGCCAGAGGCGTGGGAGGCCGTGATTGCGGCTGAACGGCCTGCGGACGAGAGGCTCTGGATTTCGAGTCGCAAGGCCGGGACTTTCGATCTGACGTTGCGGCTCTATGTTCCGGACGCTGCCTTGATTGAGACACCCGCCAGAGTGTTGCTCCCGCCACGCATCGAGCGTTTGGCTTGTGACCCGGAGAGTGCGTGATGAAGCGTTGGGCGGGTCCGCTGGTAACGGCACTGGTCTTCGCGATGGCTGCCCATGTCGCCGTGCTGCATTTCGCACCCGGCGTAATCATGGGACAGGCAATGGAGGCGCTGGCCGCCCGCGGCGTGCAGCTGCACCGCTTCAACAGCCCCAAGCGCGTTACCCCGCAAAGCCAGACGGTGGTGCGCTCTTCGCCTGATCTCTTTTACGCGCTGTGCCGCTATGATCTGGCCGATCCGGGGGTGCAGCTGGTGCTGCGGATGGGTGAATGGCCCGATTACCAGTCGCTCTCGTTCTTCTCAGCGCAGACCGACAATTTCGCCACCATCAGAGGTTCCGGCAAGGCCGTGGCCGTGCGCCTCTTGCCGCCCGGCAGCGCGACGGAGAAGGGGGCGATTGTCAGCCCCACCGCTAAAGGCGTGATCCTGATCCGCCGCCTTGCGCCCGATATCCCGCGCTTTGCGGCAGCTGCAACTGCGAGCAAGGGGGATCGCTGCCGTCTTGAATCTCGCGGGAGTATCGTGCCCCCTGCGGCGGCGTATTGACCCGCGCCTAGCAAATTTCCTCAGGCTACAGGCCCGCGCCAGCCTTTTCCAACTCGGCAAACCCCGTTAGAGCACCTCGCCATGCAAGGACAATTCCAACTTACCGATGACCAGCTTGCGATCCGCGAGATGGCGCAGCGGTTCACCGCCGACAACATAACTCCGCACGCCGCCGAGTGGGACGAGAAGCACATCTTCCCCAAGGACGTGATCCAGCGCAGCGCCGAATTGGGTTTTGGGGCGATCTACGTGTCCGAGGCATCGGGAGGGATTGGCCTCGGCCGGCTTGAAGCGGCGCTGATCATGGAGGCGATGGCCTATGGCTGCCCTTCGACCTCGGCGTTCATCTCGATCCACAACATGGCCGCCTGGATGATCGACCGCTTCGGCGGCGAGACAGTGAAGGCCAAGTATCTCCCCAGTCTCGTCACGATGGAGAAGATCGCCAGCTACTGCCTGACCGAGCCGGGCTCCGGCTCGGACGCCGCGGCGCTCAAGACCACCGCCCGGCGGGATGGCGATCATTACGTGCTCAACGGCACTAAGCAGTTCATCTCGGGCGCGGGCGCGAACGAGATCTACGTCGCGATGGTTCGCACCGGCGAGGATGGCCCCAAGGGCATTTCCTGCTTGGTGATCGAAAAGGACATGCCGGGCGTAAACTTCGGCGCGCAGGAGAAGAAGCTCGGCTGGCATTCGCAGCCGACCGCGCAGCTCATCCTTGAAGACGTGCGCGTGCCGGTCGAAAACCTCGTCGGGGCTGAGGGCGAAGGCTTCCGCATCGCGATGATGGGGCTGGATGGCGGGCGGCTTAATATCGGTGCCTGCTCGCTCGGCGGGGCGCAGCGCTGCCTTGATGAAGCGATCAAGTACACCAAGGACCGCAAGCAGTTCGGCCAGGCGGTGGCCGATTTCCAGAACACCCAGTTCATGCTCGCCGACATGGCGACCGATCTGGAGGCGTCGCGCGCGCTGCTCTATCTCGCCGCCGCCAAGGTGACCGACAACGCACCCGACAAGACGCGCTTTTCGGCGATGGCCAAGCGGTTGGCGACGGACAATGGTTCGGCGATCGTCGACCGCGCGCTCCAGCTGTTCGGCGGCTATGGCTATCTTCAGGATTACCCGATCGAACGCTTTTGGCGTGATCTGCGGGTGCACTCGATCCTCGAAGGCACCAACCAGGTGATGCGCATGGTCGTGGGCCGGGACCTGCTGCGCCAGTGATGGGCACGCGCCTCGCCCTGACGACGATGGTGGTTCCCGATTACGATTCGGGGATTGCGTTCTTCGTTGGTGCGCTGGGCTTCGATCTGATCGAGGACAGCGACATGGGCGGTGGCAAGCGCTGGGTGGTTGTCGGCGGCAAGGATGGTGGCAGGTTGCTCCTCGCCCGCGCCGCCAACGATGCGCAGGCGGCTGCCATTGGCAACCAGACCGGTGGGCGGGTTGGCTTTTTCGCGCACACCGATGATTTCACAGCCACCCGGGCGCGGCTTGTCGATGCCGGGGTGACGTTCCACGAACAACCGCGCCGCGAGCCCTATGGCACCGTCGCGGTGTTCAGCGATCCGTTCGGCAACCGCTGGGACCTGATCGAGCCGAAAGTTATGTAGCAATGACCGATGACGTACTGATCCGCACCAATGGCCCGATCGGCCACATCAGCCTCAACCGCCCCAAGGCGCTCCACGCGCTGACACTCGAGATGTGCCACGCCATGAGCGCCGCGCTGACCGCGTGGGCGAAGGATGATGCCATCAAGGCCGTGATCCTCGATCACGACGAAGGCCGCGGCTTCTGCGCTGGGGGCGATATCGCCTTCCTGCGCAATTCGGCGCTGAACGACGGCGGCGTATCGGGTCGCAAGTTCTTCCACGACGAATACCAGCTAAATCACCAGATGTTCACCTACGGCAAGCCGATCGTCGCCTTCATGGACGGCATCACAATGGGCGGCGGCGTGGGCATCAGCCAGCCCGCCAAGTTCCGCGTGGCGACCGAGAACACCCGCTTCGCCATGCCCGAAACCGGGATCGGCCTGTTCCCCGATGTGGGGGGCGGCTGGTATCTCTCGCGGCTCGGGCGGCGGCTGGGCCAGTTCCTCGCGCTCACCGGCGCGCGGCTTGATGGCTCGGAGTGCCTGTGGACGGGTCTGGCCACGCATTACGTGCCGCACGAGATGCTGGAAGATTTGAAGGCACGTATTCACGACCACCCGGACCGGATCGCGGGCATCCTGTCCGAACCCGTCGGCACCCCGCCCAAGGCGCGGATCGAGGCCAATGCCGGCAAGATCGCCAAGCATTTCGCTTCGGACGTCTATGAGGACATCCTCGCCAGTCTCGAAGCCGCTGCCGATGCGGGTGACGACTGGGCGATGAAGGAGCGCGACACGCTCGGCACCAAGAGCCCGCAGACCTGCAAGGTCGCGCTGCGCCAGCTCGCAGAGAGCGCGAAGCTTACCGATTTTGCCGACAATATGCGGATGGAATACCGCATCGCCAGCCGCGTACTCGTCCGACCCGACTTTGCGGAGGGTGTGCGCGCGGTGATCGTCGACAAGACCAATGATCCCAAGTGGGACCCGGCCACCCCCGAAGATGTGACCGCGGGCCTGCTCAACGCGATTTTCGCGCCCCTGCCTGCCGATGAAGAATGGAAGCCCTTATGACCTACGAAACCATCACCGCCGAAGCCGATGCGCGGGCTACCCCAGGCGTTACACTGCTGACGATCAACCGCCCGCAGGCGCTGAACGCGCTCAATTCCAAGGTTCTGGAAGAGTTGATCGACGCTTTCGCCGCCTATCAGGCAGACAGCACGCAGCTGTGCGCGATCCTCACCGGCAGCGGCGACAAGGCCTTTGCCGCCGGCGCGGACATCAAGGAAATGGCCGACAAGGCCGCGGCCGACTTCTTCCTTGATGATTTCTTTGGCCCGTGGACATCCGAGATCGTCAAGAAGACCCGCAAGCCCTGGATCGCGGCCGTGAACGGCTTCGCGCTGGGCGGAGGGTGCGAGCTGGCGATGATGGCCGATTTCATCATTGCCTCGGATAAGGCCAAGTTCGGCCAGCCCGAAATCAAGCTGGGCGTCGCGCCCGGCATGGGAGGATCGCAGCGGCTGACCCGCGCGATCGGCAAGTCGAAGTCGATGGAAATGTGCCTCACCGGCCGGATGATGGACGCGGTCGAGGCCGAGCGCAGCAATCTGGTGGCGCGCGTGGTGCCGCATGAGGAACTGATCGCCGAGACGCTCAAGACCGCCGCGACCATTGCTGCCATGCCGCCGATGGCTGTGATCGCCAACAAGGAAATGGTGAACTCGGCCTTCGAGATGACCCTCGATCAGGGTCTGATCGTCGAGCGACGCATCTTCCAGATCCTCACCGCGAGCGAGGACAAGGCCGAGGGCATGGCCGCCTTTATCGAAAAGCGTGAAGGGCAGTGGAAGGGGCGTTAAGCCAGCCAAACTGTAGGGGACTGACATGAAAATCGCCTTTATCGGCCTCGGCAACATGGGCGGCGGGATGGCCGCGAACCTTGTGAAGGCCGGCCACGATGTGCGCGCCTTTGACCTGTCCGAACTAGCGCTTGCCGCCGCCCAGGCTGCCGGTTGCAGCACTTTTGGCACCGCCAGAGAAGCGTGTGAGGGGGTGGAGGCAGTCGTGTCGATGCTGCCCAACGGCGAGATCGTCAAACAGGTCTATTGGGACGATGTGATTGGCCATGCGCCCGAGGGAGCGGTCCTGCTCGATTGCTCGACCATCGACGTTGCCACCGCGCGCGAGGTGATTTCTGTTACCCAGCAGCACGGCTACCAGATGGTCGATGCGCCGGTCTCGGGCGGGATCGCGGCTGCCAATGGCGGCACATTGACCTTCATGGTTGGAGGCACCAAGGAGGCCTTCGATCGCGCCCAGCCTATACTTGCCGCCATGGGCAAGGCGGTGATCCATGCAGGCGATGCGGGCAACGGGCAGGCGGCCAAGATCTGCAACAACATGCTCCTGGCGATCCACATGATCGGCACCTGCGAGGCCTTCGCCATGGCCGAAAAGCTTGGGCTCGACGCGCAGACCTTCTACGATATTTCGAGTGTCTCGTCCGGCCAGTGCTGGTCGATGACGAGCTATTGCCCGGTGCCCGGTGTCGGGCCAGTGACCCCGGCAGATAATGGCTATCAGGGCGGGTTCGCTGCCGGGCTGATGCTGAAGGACCTGCGTTTGGCGATGGAGGCGGCGCGTGCTGCGGGCGCGAAGGTCGAACTGGGCGAGCACGCCCGCGCGATTTATGATGCCTTCGCCAAGGACAATGCGGGCACTGATTTCTCCGGCATTATCCGCACAATGTGACGAGGATTGGAGGCGGCGGAGGTCAGAAGTTTGTCAGGGCTATCGCGCCGGCCTATCTTGTCTATCGCCGCGATCTGCTGGGGAGCGACAAGGCCAAGGCCGTCGATATGATGAACAGTAGGATTACGGAGCCGAGCAGGTCGCCTACAAATACCGTGAGGATTTGGATTCCGCCGCCCTCGAGGCGCCCAATGGTCCACAGGTATCCGTTCAACGTGACAGCGTTCAAGCTAGCGCAGAGTGTGGACAAGAGGACGATGTGTCGAGCCCCCAGGCCGGCAAGATTGCGCGGGATGTCCATCGCCCACTTGCCCAGAGACACTGCAATCCAGGGCGTGACGCCCAAGGTGATCGCAAAAATCGCCTCATGAAGCGCGCTACTTCCCGTCGTGCCGTAGACGGTAAGGTAGGCCCCAAGAACCAGACCCGCTGCCCCCGCCCTGTCAAAGAGTAGAATGGTCAGCGGACGAAAGGCGGCGGGGAGGAATATCCAATGCGCGTTTGGCGTGTGCTCAAAGTCAGAGAAAATCCACTCGTTCAACTTAAAAAGTGCGAACCAAGCGAGAGCAATTCCAAGTATTTGAGTTACTGCCCCGCTTAACTTTGCAGATCCAAAATTCACTTGCCGCGTCTCTCCACGATCAGTCCCTCAAGAGCCAGGCTGATGCGTTCTCCGTAATCCAAAGCCAGGGGGGCGGGATCAATTAACTTTACACGCCTGTCAGTTTGATGGGCGCGCAGCGTGATCAAGCCCTTGTCGCGTAGGCTGATAATCCGCCTGTAGGCCGTCGCACCTGACACGTCCGTCATGTCCCGCATTATCTCACCGACAGAGATGTCACGAGCCTCATGCCAGCGGACCAGCAGGATCCTCAGGAGCTGCTCCTCCTCTGCGCTCATCACGCCAAAGGGGGACAGGGCGCTGATGGCGCTGAGGAGGTTAAGCAGCCTTATGTGCAGGGGCCCGTCAATCACCGCAAGAAACTCTCAGCCGCACCTGGAACTGTCAATACGCTCGATGACGGCGGCAGTCGATTTTTTCATTTATGAAAACATATTGCCAGGCACATTCCTCCACGCTAGTGGCCCGTACGCGACCCGAGAGGCAGGCGCCATGTGGCTATCTGCCGCCTCCATAACTACCCAGCCCCCCTCTCGGGGGCTGGGGACTTTTCGCCGTAATCCGAGCATACGCGGTATCCGGACACCTCGCCAGCATCGCGATGAACTCCGCCAGACGCCTGCGAACTGTGGCCCAGTGAAGGGCCTGCCTTTCCTCGCCGATGGCGGGCGACCCGAGGCAGCATAGTTCAATCCGGCACGCCTGCCGCTATTGCGAGCCGTTCGGGCGGCGGGTTTGCCAATGCCGGCGGCTGACATCAATTCGGCGCAGTTTATCCGCTGGGGGCGGCGCGAGCCGAGGCGCGCGCCCCAAGCGCGTAGGCTAGGCTCGCGAGGCTGATGATGTGCGCGCCATAGGCGCAGGCTGAGTGGTGGGCCCCGATGGGCGTGGCCACCATCGTCATATAGACGGCCCAGGCCCTCCGCCAGCCCGATCGCCTCGTCTGGCAGGTGATGCAAGTGCCGGCCGTCTGGCGCCAGGGGAGAGTGGCCACTCGCCACGCGCACGACCATGAGGCGTAGTGCGTCAAGGGACGGGGGCCGGGGACGGGAGGGCGACCCGACGCGCCTGGATTGCGCCGAAATTGTGAAGGGCGCTCACGCAGCGCAGCGGCAGTGCGACAAGCGCGCGCTCGAGTGGCGCCTGATCAGCACAGTCGCCGCACAGGCGTCAACGCGCGAGGCCGTATGGGACCCCAAGATCTAGGGCGCGCAATTGGGGCGGGCGACTGCCCAAAACTGCCCCAGGCGGCGCGTGGAAAAACCGCCGGCTACCGAAGCGCAGCGCCTGGCGCTGCGCTTCGGCTTAATGTCGCGCGCCGTCAGGGGGCGGGAACGACGCCGATCGTGTCGCGGATGGGGTCCTTGTCGAAGTTGATCTGGCCGCCATTGCCGACCACACCGTTCGCCCCTACCTGCAGCAGGATGCCGGCGAGGTGCGGCGCGGCCATCGAGGTCCCCGAGATCGCCCTGTAGCCGCTTCCGATCCAGGTAGAATTGATATTGGAGCCGGGCTCGCTGAAGTCGATGGGAGGATTGCCGAAATTCGAGAAGCTCGACAAGTTGCCATTGCTGTCGAAGGAGGACACGGTGTAGATGTTGGCTCCGTTGGCGCGGGCTGGCGAGTAATTCCCAGCATTGGCCGCGCTGTTGCCGGCAGCAATCACGAAGCGCACACCTGTCGCCGCAGCGTTGATCACCGCCGTATCGAGCGCCGAACTCGCCCCGCCGCCGAGGCTCATGTTGGCGACATCGCCTGCGCGGCCGTTCTGGGCGACGTGATCGACGCCCGCGATTACGCCCGAATTGCTGCCCGAACCGCTTCGGTCGAGCACACGTATGGCTACGACCAACGCGCCAGGTGCGACGCCGATTACGCCAATCTCATTGTCGATAGCGGCAACGGTTCCCGCCACATGGGTGCCGTGGCCATTGGCGTCGTTGGGTGACCTGTCGCTGACGAAGCTGACCGAGCGCTGAGTGTCTACCCTCAGGTCGGGGTGGTTCAGCTGGATCCCGGTGTCGATGATCCACGCGGTCGCAAAAGTGCCCGCACGGCCGCCATTCACGCGGTCGATCCCCCATGGCCTAGTCTCAGCCGGCTGGGGTGTCGTGGTGCCTCCCCCCTTCTTCTGGGACGTCATGACCACCTGATCCTGTTCGCAATAGCGGATCGAGCGGCTCTTCGCGCGCATGTTGGCCAGGCCCTGCGCCGAGGCATTCACCGCAAAGCCCCGGAGAGCCTTGGTGTAGACGTGAGTGACCCGTCCGCCGCCAGCCTCAGCAGCCTTCTGCGCGGCTGCAGGCACCTGTCCTGCCGTGATCGTGCCGTCGAAGACGCAAATGTAGCTGCCGGGGATCTTGTCGCCCGGCCTTTGCGCGCTCGCGGGTGCGGCCAGTGCCAACAGCGGCAAGGATGCCACGATTGCGATAAATTGTCTGGTCATAAGGTTTACCTCCCAAGATATTGGTTCGTTTTTTAGCCTATGCGGGTGGGAGATGCCTAGGCAACCTAAAGATTTACTGAAGTTTTGCCGCAAACCAACAGGCGCCTGACAAAAAGCAGCGGCTCGTGATTGTGAATTTGCCCGGATCCGGCTCTCAAGACTGGGCTCAGGGCCCATCAAATCGCTTACGCAGGAGATTGATTTTATTGTGTTTCGTGCGCCTTCGGCTCCAATGGCGGGGCTGAGGAGGCGCCGCTGTGGCCTGAAGTCTGGCTGTGGGGCGGGGCTCCGATGCGCAGGATTGAGCCGCATTACGATTGCCGCACGGCATCCCGCGGGTCGATGATCGGCCGACTGTGAGGGGCATCGTCTTCGTGATGAGGAACGGGCTGCGCTGGCGTGATGCGCCGGTCGGATCATGGCCCACACAAGACGATCTAAAGGCGCGTCATCCGCCGGAGCCATCCCCCCCGCGACACCATAATTCTCCTCCGCACGATTGCGTTATTCAAGCTCTGTAGTCTCAAGCCTTTTGGTCAGCTTCAGCCGACAGGAACCAGCGCGCGTCACCCTCTAGGCCTAAGGCAGTCAATCGGCCCGATTGATATGCGCCGGTGTCAATTCCTATCCGCCCGACTTGAACGTCTGGCTGGGCGGTGACGGTGTGCCCATGAATGACGCAGGACGCGCTAGTTGGGCGGGAGCTGAGGAACGGCTCCCTAATCCACCGCAGGTCCGCCAACGTCTGATCTTGGAGATCTACCCCCGGCCTCACCCCCGCATGCACAAATAGGTAGTCACCCACGGTGATCTTATCTTCCAAGTTTTCAAGGAACCGGCGGTGCTCGGCTGGCAGCGCGGCAAGCAAGCGCTGTCTTACCTCCTCAAAGGTCAGGCGATTATACTCGCTTGGGTCCTCTAGGTATGACAGGACGGTTTCGCGTCCACCGTGGGATAGAAAGGGCCTTACGTACCTATCGTCCTCGAGGCACTTTAGGAACATCTCCTCGTGGTTCCCGCATAAGGTGCGTAGATGTCGCCTGGCGCCAAGTTTGATGGCGGCATCGATCACCCCCGCGCTATCCGGCCCGCGATCGACAAGATCTCCCAACAATATAATTGTCGTATTGGCGCTAGGCCTTGCTTTATCGTCAGCCTCGACTTGTTCAATCAGTCGCTCAAACAGATCGAGACGGCCATGAATGTCGCCAACAGCGTAGACGCGTTCTCCAGCCGGAATTCTATAAACTGGCTTTGCTGGCGCTCGAGCAAACCACTTTTTCAAAATGCTCGCCATGGTGGGGTATCAGGTTCTGCTGAGAGGGTGCCCCAGGTATGTAGCGGGACGAGCGACGACAATCCACCGTCTGGCGCATAAACACCTTTTGGGCAATCGATTTACCGCACTCGCAAATCGAGAAATCTGGCCAGTCGGAGTGGAAGTGAGGGCTGAAAATGCAATCACAGGCTGGGGGATTTCTTTGGGGTTCGGCGATGCTATCCGCGCAAGGGGCAGCCTGACTATGCTATCCCAGCTGCGCAGCTAGGCGCTTATGCCTTAGAGTGGCACCGCAATCTCGGTAGTGGCCTGACGCTCCGGCCACCGGTCTGCGCGCTCGGCTCGATCCGTGGGCGCTGAGACCTGCCTCTCGGAAAGCCAATACGTTTATCGGAGTTCGGGATTGGCCGTCATTGCTTTTTGGATGCCGGTGTCTGCCGCCGATTGGGCCAGGTAGACTGCTACTTCGCGCCGATCCCGCCAAAAACCACGCGCAGCGTCTTCAGGGCGATAAGGACATCAAGCCACAGGGAGAGGTTCTTCACGTAGTAGAAGTCAAGGCGAAGCTTGGTGTGCACCGCGTCGAGTTCTGCGACATGGCCCTGATTGACCTGCGCCCACCCGGTGATGCCCGGGCGAACGATATGCCTGTAGTCGTAGAAGGGGATCTCAGCCTGGTACCACCGGGCGAGTGCGCGAGCTTCGGGCCGAGGGCCTATCCAGCTCATTTCGCCCCTGAGAATGTTCCAAACCTGCGGCAATTCATCCATGCGCGTCTTGCGAAGGATTTTCCCGATGCGGGTTACGCGGCTATCGTCGCTGCGCGTGATGGCATCGTCGCGGCGGGCGTGTTCATCGTCTTCGACTTCACGTTCCCGCATCGTGCGAAACTTCACCATGGTGAAGAATTCCCCCCGATAGCCGAGCCGCTCCTGCCGGAAGAAGATAGGGCCTGGGCCATCAAGCCGGATGAGTAGCGCGATCAGGGCCATTAAGGTCAGCAGAAATGGCGCCAGAACTACCGCAGCAACGACGTCAATAAGTCGCTTCGCCTTACGGTAGGGCAGGTTGGGCATCAGGGAGCCGAGGTCATTCTCGCGCAGGTGCGAGATGCGGACCTCTCCCGTCAGCTCTTCCTCGATGAGGCGATAGTGATAAACGGGAATACCTTTGAGTGCGGCGCGTGCGATGGCCCGCTCCCACTCTGGCGAGAGGTCGTGGTGAAGATCTGCCACGACTGCGCCAGCAATCTCCTGGTCGGCGATCAGCTGCTCAAGCTGCGACGGGCTGCGCAACTCGGTAAATCCGCGCCGCCCGAGTATGTTTCCGACTTCTCCGCCGGGGATTACGTAGTCGCGCGAGATATTGCTGATGCGGCGCAAGCGAATGGTGTTCAAGTAACTGACGGCAAGCGTAAAAAATCCGCAGGCGAGGAAGAGAGACCAAGAGGTTTCAGTGCGCGCCAGAGAGTTTACAGTGAAGACGGCCCCGAACACGATAGCGTTCACCGGGATCACATAGGAAAGCAGGCGCGTCTTTGCGTAACTCCGCAGTTGCCTGAGCGTGTAACAAATTGCCAAGTTTGATGCGGTTATCTGCGCAATCCAGCCATCATGAAGTGCCTGCGACACGGGAATGGACAGGGCCAGTGACCATGCAGCCGCAGGCAAGACAATGCCGACCAGCAGATAGGCGGCAACCTCCAGCAGGCCCGATCCGGAGGGCGTGGGGGATGCCGATGCGGCCTTGGTCTGGAGGGCTCTCATGTGACCGCGCCCGCCCTCAAGGATGTGCGGGGGCGCAGATCACTTGGGCCGCGAGGCGACAAAAAGACCCGCACGGTGCTGCTGGTCAGGGCGGCGGGACTTCCACAAGTCATCAGGCCACAACCCAGCAGGCGCATCGCGCGGCATTGCGGCCAGCATAACCGCAGGCGCCAGCTTGGGGGTGTATCCGACGAAGCCGTGAAGCCCAATGACTGGAGATAGGGCGGCAGGCGCTCTTTGGCGCGTCCGCTACAACTATGCGGCGAGGGACAACTCTCATCTGCTTCATGGCTCAGCTCGCACGTCGGAGGTCTGCGACGGCAATCGACACACGTGTCGCCTTACCCATGATATCAAGAAGGAGCCACGCTCGCTCATTGGGACCGACCGCATCAAGCCGTCCGACAAAGCCCGCGAAGGGCCCGTCTGCAACCATGACACGGTCGCCAGTTCGGGCGTCGAGGCGGGGGCGCATGATGCCGTCTTCGTCGCACATCCGCATTAGTTCGGTGACCAGCTCCGGTGCGACTGGCGCCGGACTTCCGCCGAAGCTGACCAGGCGAGCGACCCCGTAAGTCGAGCGAATGACCCGCCACGGTGCGTGCTGGGGGTCAAATCCGACGAACATGTAGCCCGCAAAATACGGGCGAGAGGCTGAGACAAGGTTGCGTCCCCGGCGCAGGGCATAACGCTCGAGGGGGAGGAAGACGTCAAAGCCCTGACGCACCAGATTGCGCTCGGCGATATGCGCGGCATTCGGCTTGGCTTGAACTGCAAACCATGCGCTGACACGATCGCGCGGCTGCGCGTTGGGCTTGGCGTGTTCGAGTCGGGCCGCGGGGTGCATTGTAAGAACCCTTATCATTCATTGCCTAAATCAAAGCGATCCCGGAGGCACAGTCGCCACCTCTGGTGCGGTAGGGCGTTCCATAAACACGTCGATTGTCGCGAGAGGATTAAGCCTTAGGTGTTGCCGCCTGCCACGAGGTTGCGGCGGATTTGGATAGCCCAGCCCACGGCCGAGCGAAACTTTCAAAAATGATTGTAAGCTCGTGTACCAGCTCAATGGCGGCCGTGTCCACCAACAGCCACATTGAGGAGTGGTCCAGCGTAAATGCTTGATCTGCCGTGATCGGGCGCTTGGCGCGCCGAGCTGACCCAGTCGGCTTGATATCGTGGGCTGGCTCGCGCCTACTCCACGATAGATCTGGGCAGACTGCAGGTGCGCGTCGCCAGGCGAGAATACATTCTGGGCGTCGACCGACAAAACACTCGGATATGGCTTGCTTCCAGTGCTCACTAACACGTCCGTTCCGCGGCGTCAGAATTCTGTTCAACCGGCCTTGGGGTCCGGCCGGCCATGCTCGTGGTTAAGGGGGCATCAGTGATAAAGATAGTGGCCCCCAGGAAGGTGCTTTCATATATGAAAGCTGTGCCGTCCGGGTGAATGGTATAACATAAAGATGTAATGTCGAGTGGATCCGTTTCGTACTTTTGCGGCGCAAAGCTTTGGGGCCCACTGCGGGGCCCCACCTTTTGGGATTTAGTCTCTTGATGGTCTGTCAGTCAGAACATTGGCAAAGCGGCGAGTGCCCGAGCGTGACAGAGTTTCGGTTTGACGCACGCGGGTGCGCCCGCCTGGGGTCGAGTACCCTGCTTCCCCCTGGATCTGAAAACTCATGAGTTCGCGGCGATCAAGGCACTCGCGGAGTGGCCGCGGGCTGGTGGGCTGGCTTGTGCGCGTGTGGCGGTCATTGTGGGGATCCGCGGTGGCCTGCCGCAAGGGTAATCATGACGCCAATAACGGCGCGGCGCGTTGGCGCGACGGGGCGTGGCACTCGCAGTGCCGCTGGTGCGGCACGCCGATGCGGCGCGTGTCCAAGGGAGTGTGGACGGCAGAATGATGCGGCGCGCCTCGCCTGATCGGCCGACTTGGCGGTGAGGCTGGCGCGGTGGCCAGTGCCGATCGTCCCTCCGTGTTCGCCATTCTCGGCTGCCCTAGCCGAGCCGCGAGGCGGGCGAGCTCACCTTAATCCGGCGCCTGGCTGCGAAAGAGCCGGGATTGGGGTAAATTCTACTGAAGCGAGGGGAACTGGAGGAGGCCGAGGCGGTTGAAAGATCTGGCGCCCGCCGCAGCATAGCCGCCATGGTCAAACGCCATGTTCTGATGCAAGCGGATCTCCTCGCCAGTTGCCGGGATCTCTGGCATCAGGAGGTGCGCCTCACGAGTGAGTTTCTTCAAGCGAAGTCCTTCTACCCTCTCTCTGATGTGCGGCGAACTCGATGGCGGAGGGTCTCGAAAGTCGGCGGTCACGCCTTCCCTTCTGGGCCGTTGTGGGCAGGGCGTGGGGCAAGGCACTCGTTTCTGTCTGAGAACTGGCGGCCTGGCCTTGACCGCCCCACTCATCTTCACGAAGGTAAAGGTAACCGTTCGGAGGGGTAGGGCATAGGTGCCCATGGTCTAGGCTCTACGGAGCGGGATAGTGGTCGCCAATTTGGCCAGACAGCAGTGGCTGCCCATGCGTCGGCACCCACTGTGCGGTAGCTTGTCAGCCTTGAGGGCAGGGCGCGGCGCGCATGACCTTGGCCGGCTCGCGGCGTCGTGGTGATCCACTTCGCGGTCGGTTTGTCGACCCCCTCGAAGGCTCGCGAGGACGTCATCGGCCGCATGGGGTTTTCATTACTGCGGTCACACGCGGCAGACGCGCCGCCTCGGCGGCCTCAGTGCCTTCCCGTAGGGGCTTGACTTTTGAGTGAAACTGCCGCAGTCACAACTTGTACGAATGGAGCTTAGAATGAAAACCGTGATTTCTGCAGTTGCCGCGCTTGCGCTCATTGCCCCCTCGGTGGCTTCGGCTGCTCCGGCTCCCGTAGGTGCCGCCATGGCTCTCTCGGTCAAGGCCTCGGCCAACGAGCCGAGCGCTGCGCCGGCTAAGAAGGCCGCGAAGCGCGGTGGCGGTGGGTCGACCTTCGCGCTCGTCGGCCTCGGTGTGGCCGTCGTTGCCGGCCTCGCGCTGGCGGCGGGCGGCGGCGGCGATAGCCGCTGATTTGCTTCGGTGACTTAAGGCTGGGGCCGGACGATCGTGTCTGGCCGCGGCTTTCCCTTGCCTTCTGAATTTCTGAGTTTTCTCGGCTCCACCATAATCGGGGCCCGTGCGCTTAGCTTTATCGCGCCCATCCCTTGACAATCCAGGCCATCATCAAGCGGAGCCCGATCTGGCTCCTGGCTGCCTTGTTGTGTGTCGTCTTCTTTACGGGCGGCAGCACTTGGGCGAGCGAGCCGCAACTCATGGTGTTGAGGCCTGCGGCGTTGAGCGCGGCGGCCATTGCGCTCATTACCTTGAGCGCTGCCGACGTGAAAGGGCATTGGATCGTGATCGCCCTATTCGGCGCGGCCGTGCTGCTCACCGCACTCCACCTTGTCCCTCTGCCATTCGACTGGTGGAGTAGTCTGCCGGGCCGAGATGTCATCGTCGCCATCGACGCGGCGGTGGGCTTGGGCCCCATCGACCGGCCGCTCTCGATGTCACCCGACGCGACGCTCAATGCGCTCTACTCGCTTTGCGTGCCGATGGCGGTCTTGCTCCTCGCCATACAGCTTGACGAGGACGGGCACCGCAGGTTGCTGCTTGTGCTCCTCGCCCTCGCGCTCCTGAGCGCGTTCTTCGGGCTGCTGCAGGCGGCCGGCTCCGATGTCACTTTCTATCCGATGCAGACTGAGACATCCGGCCTCCTCGCCAACCGAAACCATCAGGCTGCGCTCCTCGCGATGATCCTCCCCCTCGCCGCCGGCGCGGCCTTGGCGGGGCCGGGCGGGCGGCGCGGCCAGTCTTGGCGGGGACTTGCTGCCGCCACCCTCGGCATTCTTGTCGTTCCGCTCGTCCTTGTCACGGGCTCACGTTCGGGCCTGGTTCTGCTCGGCCTGGGTATCGTATTTGCGGGCCTGATATGGCTCTGGGGCCAGCCCGGACGCTTGACGGGCTGGAGGGCGCGCCTCGTTGACCCAATCGCCTTCGCTGGCGTGATTGTCGCGCTCGTTGCGGTGACGGTCATGGCGTCGCGCGACAAGGCCATTGACCGCCTCTCTCAGGAGGGGGAGGGCCTGCGCTGGCCGGTCTGGCAGTCCATCCTCGACATGCTCCCGACATACATGCCGTGGGGCACGGGCATCGGCTCCTACGTTGAGGCCTACCAGCTGCTCGAGCCTGAGGCTTTGCTGCGCCCGACCTTCTCTAACCACGCCCACAATGAAATGCTGGAGATTGCGCTCACGGCCGGCATTCCGGGCCTCGTCCTCCTGGCCCTCGCCGGCCTCGGCCTCGTGATTGGCTTGACGCGTGCCTTCTCGGCAAAGGCCGCGGCATCAGCCTCTGCGACGCTGAGCCGGTTGGGGCTTGGGGTTATCGTGCTGCTCGTGATTGCGAGCGCGACTGATTATCCGGTTCGAACGCCCATCATGAGCGCCGTTCTCGCCATTGCCGCCGTTTGGGCGACGCTTGAGGTCAGGCCTCGCGCGGCAGAGGACGAGCGACAGTCCCGCTCATGACGTCCGGTCTCCTAGCCTTGGGCGCCAGGCTGATCGTCGCCGCGCTATTCCTTGCGGCAATCGTCCCAGCCTATCGCCATGCAGAACTCAGCTATCTGCGCGAGAATGATCCTCAGAGGGCCCTTGACAGTCACCCGGCCGATGCCCGCGCCCTTACTCGCGTCATCGCAGAGCGCCTGGCTGCTGATCCGGCCAACACCCTGGCCGCAGCCGAGACCGATAATCTGCGGCGCTCACTTATTGACAGGCCGCTATCGGCTGATCTTCTGGCCATTCAGGGGCTCAACGCGCAGGTCGCTTCGCAGCCCGATCAAGCGCTCACGGCCATGCGCCTCGCCGACCGGATCAGCCGCCGCAGCAGCCTTGCCAGCCTCTGGCTGATCGAGGCCGCTTCGAATGCGGGGGATGTTCCCGGTGCCGTGGGACACTACCACAATGCTCTCTCGGTCCACCCTCCTCTGCGGAACGCGCTTCTTCCCTTGCTCGCGCGTGGACTTGTGTACCCAGAGATCCGCGCCGCGCTCTCGCCCTACATCGCCCGCCCGGCGAACTGGACGGGGGACTTCCTCCAGATTGCTGCGAAAGAGAGTAGCCCTGCCGATCTCCAGGCGCTGCTGAGCCCCTTGCCGGCAGCCCTCAGGGATGAGGCATTCCAGCCACTCCTGGGCTCTCTTCTTGAGCGCCTTGCCGCGGAGGCTGAACCTGAAGCTGCGGCAGGCTTCGCTGCGGATCTTGTCCCCGGGCTGGACCCGCGTGCACTTTCGGTCTTGGCGCCTTCCCCGCAGACCCTCGACCCGCGACTTGGTGCTTTGGCGTGGCGGTTCCCTGAGGACAAAGGAGGGATTGCCAGTAGGGCGGTGCAGGGGGGGGTGCTCGAAATAGAAGTTCAGCCTCTCGCCAATGGGCTCGCCGCGCACCGCGGCCTGCTGGTGGAAGGCGGCAAAACTTACGGCCTCTCGCAGCGTGTCTCCATCAGCGACGCGGGGAGCGATTTGGGGCTCACCTGGAGAGGGTCCTGCAAGGCGGGCGACGAGGCCATAGGCTTTTGGGAGAAGCGTCTGTCCTTTGGGTCTTCCGACATCGTCGGGCCGCTCTTGCTCGAAGTGCCTTTTGGTTGTCGCGCAGTCACCCTTGCGCTCATGGTTGAGGGTCCAGATGCCCAGATGCCGGTCACGGTGAAGCTAAGCCAGCTCGAGCTTAAGGCGCTTGACTAATCAACCTCGCGGCCGGAATTGAGGGCGGCCGGAATTGAGGGAAGTATGCTAACTTCTCAGGGGCCTTCTTGGCGCTGCTCTTGCGAAGGTTCCGCCAAACACATCCGTTATGTTGAATAATGTTCAAATCTTGAGGGGGCCTCGCTTGTCGAAGCGTCAATCTTCCATTCTGAGGCTTGCCCTCGCGTGCACATTCGCTGCGGGTCTGTCGGCCTGCAGCACCCACTACGAACTTGGTGGCGATCCCGACCTATCGGTAGTGCCCGCCAATGAGCTGCCTGCGCCTTCCATCGCCGACTTTACGGCCGTTTCGCGACCCTACATCGTTGGCCCATTCGATCGCCTGACGATCGATGTGTTTGGTATCGAGGAACTCACAGAGCGTGAGGTCCAAGTCGATGCCGCAGGGAGGATCTCTTTTCCGCTTGCGGGTGTCGTGCAGGTTTCAGGGCAGACACCGGGCGAGATCGAGGGGCTACTGGCGGAGCGCCTGCGTCAATCCTACGTGCGCAACCCACAGGTGACGGTGAACCTTAAGGAGGCGGTGAGCCAGGTTGTGACCGTGGGGGGGCAGGTTAAGAAGCCCGGGCTCTATCCGGTGATGGGCCGCATGACCCTACTGCAGGCCATCGCTCGTGCGGAAGGGTCGGGAGAGTTCTCTGACCTCCAGAACGTGGTTGTCTTCCGCACGATTGAGGGGAGGCGCCTTGCCGCCCTCTATGATGTTCGCGCCATCCAGAGGGGCGCCTATGCTGATCCCGAGATCTACCCGAACGATGTTGTGATGATCGGCGACGATGCGTCGAGCCGCCTGTTCAGGGACGTTCTGACCGGCCTTTCGCTGGTCAGCGGCCCGTTGGTCATCGCCATCGACCGCTTCGCAAATTAACTCAGAGTTTAAACTTCTTATGACTGCACAACCCATCGATCCGATGCCTATTGGCGAGCCGACGCGGCGTGAACCCTCGCCGGCTGAACTGGCCATGGCCGATGCCGAGCGTGAGCAGGACGAGCGGCTCATCCCGCCGGTGTTGCTGCAGTATTGGCACACGGCGCTGCGCTGGCGTTGGGTCCTCGCCGGCATCGTGACAGCCAGCCTCGTCATCGGTCTGGTTGTAACCTTGCTTATGGCACCGCTCTTCACCGCTCGCTCGCAGATCGAGATCAGCCGCCAGCAGAAGAACGTCACTAACGTCGAAGGGCTGGAGACGACCGAGGCCGGACGCGACCTCGAGTTCTACGCGACGCAGTATGCCTTGCTGAAGGCGGTCTCGCTGGCGCAGCGTGTCGAGAAGACCATGAACCTTGCCAAGAAGAATGAGTTCTTCGAAGCGCACGGCGCAACGCCTTCGGATAAGGGGGAAGATGCGCGTCGGCGTCAGGCGGTCGAATTGCTCCTCGATAACGTAGCGATCGAACCGATCCGCACTTCGCGCTTGGTCGACATCAAGTACACCAGCCGCTCACCCGAGCTTTCCGCGAGTATTGCCAATACCTGGGTCAGCGAATTCATCGGCGCCAGCATGGACCGCGAGTTCTCATCGACCGCCGACGCGCGGCGCTTCCTCGAGCAACGCCTGGAAGTGCTTCGCAAGAGGGTCGAAGAAAGCGAGCGCGACGTCGCCAATTTTGCCACCGAGCGCGGGATTGTGGCCCTTGCAGTGACCCGCGACAGCGAAGGTAAGACCGAGACCCAGCGCACCCTTGCTGCTGCCGATCTGGAAGCGATGAACACTGCCCTTCTCCAGGCCCGCCAAAACCGGATTGCAGCCGAAAGCAGGCTTGGTGGGGCCGCAGACAGTTCCTCGGATGCCCTCTCTAACTCGACCATCTCGAACCTTCGCCAGCGCCGCGGCGAAATCGCCGCCGAATATGCGAAGATGCTGATCCAGTTCGAGCCCGACTATCCTGCAGCTCAAGCGCTAAAGAGCCAGATCGATGCTCTTGATGCGGCGATCACCCGCGAAACCTCGCGCGTTGGCAGCAGCCGGCGCCAGGCCTTTACTGAGGCGGCAGCGCAGGAGCGGGAGCTGCAATCCAAGGTCGCGGACCTTAAAGACCAATTTGATCAGCAGCAGCGCGACACAATCCAATACAATATCTATGTGCGGGAAGCCGACACCAACCGCCAACTCTATGACGCTCTCCTGCAGCGCTACAAGGAAATCGGCGTCGCGGGTTCGGTTGGCGCGAGCAACATCGCAATCGTTGACCGTGCCGAGGTTCCGGGCGCACCCTCAGCGCCAAGCCTGCCGATTAACCTGGCGTTAGCCCTGCTGATCGGTGTGGGTCTCGCCGCCGTCACTGTAATTGGCCTTGAGCAGATCGATGAAGGGATCCGCGGGCCGGCCGACGTTTGGAACCTCCTGCAGACGCCTCTCTTGGGGAACGTGCCGCTGGTCAGTGGCGATCCGCGCGATGCGCTACAGGATCCAAAGTCGCATTTGACCGAGGCCTACTTCTCGATCCGATCGGCCTTGGCTTTCTCGACGACACACGGCCTGCCACGATCCTTGTGCGTAATCAGCTCGCAGCCCAATGAGGGTAAATCGACTAGCTCGCTTGCCCTCGCTACGATTATCGGGCGGACGGGTAAGTCCGTCCTACTGGTTGACGGCGACTTGCGTTCGCCCAGCGTTCATGAGCTAGTGGGCAAGCCCAACAAGGGTGGGTTCAGCAATCTGCTTGCTGGTGATAACGACGTTGCCTCGCACGTGCTGGCGACGGACTATCGCGGCATGAGTGTCTTGCCATCTGGGCCGCTCCCGCCGAGCCCCTCCGAATTGTTGAGCAGTGATCGCCTCGGGGAGGTGCTCAAGATGCTCCTCGAACGATTTGATCACGTGATCATCGATTCACCGCCCGTGATTGGCTTAACTGACGGTCCGCTTATAGCACGCGCTACCGAGGGTTGTCTGTTCGTGATCGAGCCAGGTCGTTCACCGGTGCGCGGGATCCGGGCTGCCCTCCAGCGTCTTCGGATGGTTGGCGGAACGGTATTTGGGGCCATCGTGACCAAGATCGACATCAATCGTCAGAGTTACGGCTACTCATACGGATACGGCTACGGATATGGCTATGGCTACGGCTATGGCAACAACCTCAAGGGTTCTGAAGGCGAAGCCGCCGCCTAACTGCGCTCCTTTTGGCTTATCTGCTGGGATCAATTATGCTTGAGGCAGGCCCCCGACCTTCCAGTCTAATGGCAAGCAGTGGTTTTCGCTGTAGACCCAAGCCCGGCGCTGGCAGACCGGCTTTCTCCTGAATTTGGGGTACGAAAATCGATGATATCGCAAAGGCCGATCCTGTCGGAAGTTAGGCCCTGTTGACAAAAGATTTCAGCCATAGGCGCGTTGCGACGAGGTTTAGGAAGCTCTCGAAGCAAGCGACAGCCTTGTCGTAGCGGGTGGCGATACGGCGCTGCTGCCTGAGCTTCCTGAAAATGCGCTTGACACGGTAGCACCCCGGTAACGGCGATAGGCGGGATGTTTTGGCACCCTGCGGTTGGGGCGGAGCGAGATGATCGGAAGGATACCCTTGATCAGCAGGCTCTCCCAGAAACGGTGGTCATCATAGCTCTGGTCCGCCAACATCGCCTTAGGCAACACGACTAGGATGTCCATCAGCGGCTCCGCAGCGGTGAAATCGGAAGCCGCGCTTCCTGTCAGGATGAAGCCGAGAGGCAGCCCCTGATTGTCGTAGTGGGCTTGGATTGTGCTCGTAAAGCCGCCGCGTGATCGATCAAGAGCGTTCGCAAAAGCCCTCTTTCCGTCCGCGGCCGAAACGTGGCTGCGAACGCTGGTGCTATCGACCATTTGCTGCCAGTCGTCGGTCAGGCCCAGATCTACCGTCGTTTTCAGGAACGCATCCCAGACCACCTGCTCGGCCCAGCGCCGGAACCGGGAGTAAAACCGAGTTTCACCTGCCGTATCGCTCGTGTATGTTGCGCCAAGGCTATGCGATGCTCGAGCTGCTGAGCCTCCGCAAGGGCACCACGCTCACCAAGGAAATGTTCCTCACCCACCTCTATGGCGGGATGGACGAGCCGGAAGTCAAGATCATCGACGTGTTCATCTGCAAGCTTCGGCAAAAGCTGTCGCTGGCCTGCGGCGGAGAAAACTACATCGAAACCGTGTGGGGGCGCGGCTACGTGCTGCACGATCCGCAGGAGCTGGCGGCTGCGGCGTAGGCAACCGCTTACGCTGTATTCTCCTCACTGCCCATTGCGCGCTCCGCGCGCAGCAGGTGCGGCGATTGCGCACTCCTCGCCGGGCGGGCGTGCGCGGACGTGGATGCCTTCATGGTCAACTCCCCAGCCGGGCAATGAAACGTGCGGCGTGAGGCGCTACCCGCAAGTGGTCCAAAAATTCGGGTGGCAGAGCACGCGCTATTGGGCGCCAGGGTAAGGCGCACGGCCCTGCGAACTGCAGTGGTGTGTTGTGATTGCCCTTCGCCGCTCATGCCCCTAGGTCCGGTCAGGCATCCGGCAGCGCACCTCGCCCTGCGCCGATTTCCCCCCGCCCGCGCACATACGATCACGGCGGCTTCTGTCATTGCGTCTCGCTGCCCGTCCGCGCAAGAATAGCGATAATCCGCGCAATGGATTGTGATTTTATGTCTCGCCTCACTAGGCTGAGCGAGATAATTATAATTATATAACAATGTTTTATGTCGGGAACCTCGCAGCCACTGTCGGTAGGGGATTCCCATTGCGGCGAAATTGTGATTCAAGCTCGCCGCTGGTGGATTGGAGGCCAGCGCGAATGGCAAACAATCTTCCCGACGCCAATCCGGAGGAGTTGGCTGGAGCAGACAGCTTTGACTTCGCCGCATCGCGCGACGACGCCTCAAGTGCCTCCAGTTCGCGCAGCTATGCACTCGATAACGGACCTGATCTGGTCGAGGAGCATGGCGGCCTTATCGGCCAACGCTCATCGGCTCAGGTCGATCTCTTGGTTGATTATACTCTCATCACCAGCGCGGCTAGCCTCCCGCGCGCAGGCATGGCCCCCTCTCACGGCTACCGCACAATAGGTGTGCCGCCAACGGAGCTCCTGCTACTTGAGGCTCCAGAGCGCTTTCCCTTACGCGTGCGCTTCGCCATTTACGTTTTGGCGGCGACTTCTGCCTGGGCGGTATTAGGCCTGCTCATCGCCGCGGTAATCTAGCCAGCCTGCGAAGGGGCGCCGTTGGCGGGGATGCTCCCTTCGGCAATGGTGTCAGCCGCGACAGGGCTCAACGCCATTGCGATGGACAAGCTGCGCATGGCGCATTCGGTCCGCAGATTTCAAAATCACACCAAAACCGCTCTCTCACGCCCAGACATTGTGTTCGGCGAACTCCAGGTAGCGTCCCAGTACGTTGACCGACTTCCAGCCTCCGGCGCGCATAATCGCGGCCGTGTCGAACCCCGCGCAGAGCAGGTCCTGCGCCGCGCCGACGCGCAGGGAGTGGCCGCTGAACCCCGCCACCTCATCTGGCGGCAGGCCCGCGGCGGCCACCGCCTCCTTGATGATCAATTTTACCTTCGTGGTCCCGAGCGCGCGATTGATGGGCTTGCCCTGATAAATGCCGCAGAACAGCGGATCGATTTTGTCTCCCCGCCAGGCCAGCCATGCACTGACCAAAGCCGCCGAGCGCCTAGAGCTGAACGAGATCCGGCCCATGCCGAACGGGTCGGCCTTGCTGCGGCGGATGATTGCCCGCAGCGTTCCGTCTGCCCGCATCGCGATATCCTCACTGCGCAGTGCCACCAGTTCGGAGCGTCGCGTCAGCAGGTCATAGCCTAGCGAGAGCATCGCGCGATTGCGCAGGCCCCAAGGATTGTCGGGCTGCGCGGCAAGGCATTGCTCGAGATAGTCGCGCGTCATCCCCTTCGCCTGCTTGGGGCGGCTGAGCTTTGCGCGCTGCACCCGGCGCAGCGTAATGCTAATGTCCTCACCCCAGGTGGGGTCGGGCAGGCGCAGCAGGCGGTGGACCTTGCGGATCGCGTAGAGACGCCTCCGGACGCTTGAGGGGCAGAGGATTACGGCCTGGCCTTCCAGGAATGCGCAAACCGTTTCGGCCTCGGCGGGCAAGGCACGGAGGCCGTGTTCCTCACACCATGCGACAAACCGTTCCACGTCAGTCAGGTAGGATTTGATTGTCCCGGGCGCGAAGGCGCCCTCAAGGCGCTTGAATTCTGCGCGCCAATCTGGGAAATCCTTTGCAGTAGCTTCATCTAACATAAGTGGCATAATATATGCCATATAAGGCGCGTCAATGCTTATTTCATATCAGATTCGCGCCGCGCGCGCTGCTCTTGATTGGACGGCAAGCAAGCTCGCCGACAAAGCTGGGGTAGGCTTAAGAACAGTAATGCGGATCGAAGCCGAGGACGGAGTCCCGCAGACCACCACGGGAACGTTGATCAAAATCCAATCCGCCCTCGAAGCGGCCGGCATCGAGTTTATCGGCAGCCCCGACGACGCACCGGGCATTCGCATCCACCGCCGCAAAGACTAGCCGCAGCAGACCTCAGGCGGGCGTCGCGCGGCGACCTTACCCCGCCATCCGCCGCGACACTCGGACGAGCGCCAGCACCGCGAGGACTGCCCCGCAATCTGCCAGCCAGTCCGCCCACTCGGCATCCCTGCCAAGATGCGGGATCAATTGCACGACCTCGATCAGCGCGCCGAGTGCCGCCATGGCCAGAAACACTTCGCCCAGCCGCCGCTCGGGGTAGGCGAGGGCGGCGAGCAGGGTCAGGACCGCAAAGGCGATCACGTGCAGGACCTTGTCGCTCAGCGTGCCGGGCAGGGCGGGCGGCTGCGGGAGCAGCGCCATCACCAGCGTAAAGGCCAGCGCCAGCCAGAACAGCGCCCGCGCCATGACCGGCCACGTCATCGCCGCGCTCCGCAGGCAGCGGCACCACGATGCACGCCAGTCGCCCACGGGGCCAGCCGTTCGTGCAGGTGCCGCTGCGCCCAGAGCTGGTGACGCGCTTCCATCCTACATCTCCTCGATGATCTTGCGGCTCTCGCGGATCAGCTGCGACACGTGCCGCCGCAGCGCGAGGCTCTCGGCGGTGTAAAGCCCGGACTTCAGCGCATTGCGGTTGCCGCGCGGCGCGCCGGACCCTTGCGCGCCGCCATGCATCCGGCAGCGGGCCTTGTCCTTGACCGCCGGCGCCTCGCAGCCGCCCCCCGAACGCGTGCGCGCACCGCAGCGCGGCGCGGCGTGCATGCCCGCAACATTGCGGACGTGATCCCCCGCCACTACCGCCTGGCCTTGGCGCGCGCCGGCCGAAGCGGCGGCGGCACGGTGTCCTCGCGCGGCGGCTCGAGCGCCGGCGCGCCGGGCGGAGCCATCTCGACATTGCCGAGCACCGCCTGGCCGCCGGGTGCGACCTGAACGCGCTCGACTGTGATCTTCTGCTGCCCCTTGCCGCGGTGCCTGTCGAGCGCGGTCAGCTGCTGTGTGTAGAGCGCCATCAGCCGCTGCGCCTGATTGAGGTTGGCATTGCGGCTCTCGAAGGTCTGCTGCGGGATCATGGCCCGGCGCAGGCACTCCATCGCCGCGTGGTGCGCTCCCACCATCTGCGCCGCAAGCATGGTCTCGATACCCTCGGCAGGCTTGATGCTCTCGAGAAGGTCCAGCGCCTTGACGATCTTGGCGTCGCGCTCCTCGATCGAGCAGCCCTCCGGAACCCACAGCAGGCTTGTAATCTCCTGGATCTTCGCAGCCTCGACCACCTCGCCCCGCGTGTTGGCGAAGTACTTCGCCTCGACCATCTCATTGACCTTCAGCCGCTGTTCGAGCGGCAAGGTGTCTCCGGCGGTGCGCGGTCTGGTCTTCTTCGCCATAAATCTCATGTGGTGCGCCGCCTAGGCCCCGTCAAGGCGTCTGCACTATACAGTGCAAGGGCTTGTTTTGCGTTTTCTGATTGCAGCCGAACCCCACCCTGCCAAACTGCCGATAACGCCACACTGCCAGCTTCCAGGTGAATTTCATCGTATTATCAGTGAGTAGGAGGACAAAAAGAAAGGCCTTGCCCAAACGAAGGTGCCCTCGGCCAGAACAGCTGGCGAAGCTCGCGGCGTCGGCTATCGAAGGGCAGGCGTGGCCTTGGGTCGCTGTCAGGCGGCGGAATTGCGTTGCCGCTAGTGCAGATACCCGGTAGCCTGCCATCTCATCCTTTCGGGCTGTCAGATGGCAGCGGGGGCCCTCTTCTAGAAGGCATTAGCCGGCTTCACCCTTCCCATGTTCTCGCGTGGCAGCGCAGGTAGTTGTAGTGCTCAGCGAAGGCCTCGATCTGGGTCCGTAGCTATTGCAGCCATGACTTGGCTTGCCGTCGAGGCGGTTCCGCGCGCAGACTTCGGGTCTTGCCCTAGGCCAAAGTCGGGTAAGAAGATTTGACACGCCTTCAGGTCGCCATAATTCCAGCGCTTGTCGAAAGGGCGGTAGTGTTCGGGTCGGCCTGAATTGGCGCCCTGCTTAACAACGCGCTGGTAAAGCGCGGCTAGAGCGCGGCAAGCAAGTGTCCCACGATCTGCGTGCTGGCGTGCCCGTCGCCATAGGGGTTGTGCGCCCGCGCCATCGCCTCATAGGCTTCCACATTATCAAGCAACCGAACAGTTTCAGAAACAATTACAGATGCATCTGCGCCCACCAACCGTGCAGTTCCGGCGGCCACACCTTCGGGCCGCTCGGTCGTATCGCGCATCACCAGCACCGGCTTGCCGAGGCTGGGCGCCTCTTCCTGGATGCCGCCGGAATCGGTGAGCACCATGTCGCTCGCTTCGAGCATGGCGACAAAATCAAGATAATCCAGCGGGTTGATCAAGGCGATCCGGTTATGCCCGGCCAGCGCTGGACGCATTACGTCGGCGACGTTGGGATTAGGATGCAGCGGATAGATGATCGCCACGTCCGGTCGCGATGCAAGCTTTTGAAGTGCCTGGGCAATCTGCTGCATACCGGCACCGAAATTCTCGCGCCGGTGGGCCGTCACGGCGATGATTTTCTGTCCTGAGAAGCGCGTTTTGAGCGGCGTAATCGCCGGTGCGAGCGCCGGATTTTCCGCCAGTTTGGTCCGCGCAAACAGTAGGGCGTCAATCACCGTGTTGCCGGTGACGTGTATGGAATTTTCGTTCACGTTTTCAGCACGCAAGGCCGCCGCAGCGGTCTCGGTCGGGGCAAAATGCAGGTCAGCGATCACGCCGGTGACCTTGCGGTTCACCTCTTCTGGCCAGGGGGAATAGATGTCGCCGCTGCGCAAGCCTGCCTCGACATGACCCACGGGTATCCGCCGGAAATAGCATGCCAGCGAGGCCATCATGGTGGTCAGCGTATCGCCGTGCACCAGCACCCGATCAGGCTTTAGGGCATCCAAAGCCTCCCCGAAGCGGGTCAGAACCCGGCTCGAGAGCGCATCCAGCGACTGGCTAGGCTGCATCAAGTTGAGGTCTAGGTCGGGTCTAAGCGAGGCTAGAGCGAGTACGGAGTCCAGCAATTCGCGATGTTGGGCCGTGACGACCACTTTCACATCGAACGCCCCGGATTCCCGCAGCGCTGCCACCACCGGAAACATCTTGATCGCCTCGGGCCGGGTGCCGAAGGTGATAAGGATGCGTGGCTTTGCGCCTGTCTGGGGCGCGCGCGCGGTCATCGCCGCAGCATACCGCGCGTATCGAACACCAGCTTGCCCGCCAGATCGGACGGGGAGAGATGCCTGAACGCGGTGTGATCGACCAGCACCACCACAATCTCGGCCGCTGCCAGCGCCGCGTCAAGCGTCACCAGCTGCGCGCCGGTTGCGGCCAGCGCTTCAGGCAGCGTTTCGGCGAAGGGTTCGACCACCAGCAGGCGGTGTCCGTCGGTGTGCGCCAGCGCCTCGGTGATTTCGAGCGCGGGGCTTTCGCGGAAGTCGTCGATATCGGGTTTGAAGGCGAGGCCGAGCAGCGCGACCTTGCCATCGGGCACGGCATCGATCAGCGCACGGATCTTCGCTTCGGTATGCAGCGCCTTGTGGTCATTGACCTCGCGCGCGGTCCGCACCAGCCGTGCCGCTTGCGGAGCGCTCGCGACGAGAAACCACGGATCAACCGCGATACAATGCCCGCCCACGCCGGGACCGGGTTGCAGGATGTTGACGCGCGGGTGGCGGTTGGCCAGCCGGATCACGTCCCACACATCCACCCCGATCTCGTCGGCGATCATCGAAAGCTCGTTGGCGAAGGCGATGTTCACGTCGCGGAAGCTGTTTTCGACCAGCTTCACCGTCTCGGCCACGCGCGCGGAGGTGGTCAGGCAATCGCCCTTGACGAAGCTGGCATAGAGCACCGCCGCGCGGCTGGCGCAGGCCGGGGTCACGCCGCCGATCACGCGGTCATTATGCACCAGCTCGTTGACGATCCGGCCCGGCAGCACACGTTCGGGACAATAGGCCAGCGCAATGTCGGCGTCCCCGCCAAAGCCGTCACGCGGCACTACCAGATCGGGGCGCATTTCGGCGATGATCGCGGCGACCCGTTCGGTCGTGCCGACCGGCGAGGTGCTTTCGACGATCACGCAGGCCCCGGGAAGAAGCGTGGGCGCGATGGCGCGTGCGGCGGTCTCGACACAGGAGATGTCGGGCATGTTATAGGCGCCGAGCGGGGTCGGCACGGCAATCATGTAGAAGCTCGCGGTCGGCACCGCCGTAGCCGCGATCAGCGTGCCCGCGGCGATGGCATCATGCACCAGCGCATCGAGATCACATTCCTCGATATGCACGCCCCCGGCATTCACGGTCGCGACAACGCTTTCGGACACATCGACGCCGCACACGTTCCAGCCGTGGCTGGCGAGCACGGAGGCGGTCGGCAGGCCGATATAGCCCAATCCGATCACCGCGACTTCGTGGTCGGGTGCGGGATGGCTGGCGGCCTTGCGCGCGAGCGCGGCGGCGGCATCGAAGGGTGCGTTCATGCGATCAGTGTCCTGCCTTGGTCGCAAGACATGGCGCAGAAGCCCTTAAAATCGCGTTAGGCTTGTTTGCTAGATTGGCCGGCCTTCGATGAAGGCAGCGATCGCATCATTGAGTTGCCGTGCGGTCGGGGGTTCCTGTCCGGGAAGCACGTCCATCGCCAGCCCTTCGGCAATCCGGTCGGACAGTTCGGTTTCATCCCGGGCGACGAGGATCCCCGGCCGCGTTGCAAGCTGTGCGACTGTGGCGAGCTGGTGATCGTTACGATGCTCTTCCAGCGCGGCGCGGCGCGGGATAAGGACGATCGGCTTGGCGAAGCGGGCGGCGGTCAGGATCGTGCCGATCCCGGCATGGCTGACGATCAGGCGCGAGCGTTCCACCAGCTATTCGAACTCCTCGGGAGCGATGCGTTCGCGCGCTTCCATGTGTTGCGGCCGGTAACTGCTCTTGCCGGTCTGGGCGATGACCGGGTGGCCCAGTTCGGTCGCCAGCGCATCCATCGCGGCGATCAGCCGGTCGAACCCAAGGCTGCATACCAACCGTGACGAGGATCATAGCACTGCTCCGTGAAAGCGCGGGCGATGGTCTGTGGCCAGATGGGCCCACTGGGTCCAGCATTCGTCGGCAATGCTCTGCGCCAGCCGCCCACTGAGCGAGAATTGCTCGCCATTGGCGACGCTGTCGATCCGCAGGGTGCGCGCGCCGACCAGTCGTCCGGCCATGAGGCAGAAAAATCCCGGCGCGGCACCGGTCGTCACGATCACATCGGGCCGCTCGCGCAAGACCAGCCACAATGCCGCCAGAGCGCAGAGCATTGCGCGGATTGGGGTCTGCTTGTTGCAATCAGGCAGGGTGAGCGGGGCGTCTATGCCACCATGTTCGCCGGCATCGCGGCGCGTCGTCACGAAGCGCACGTCATAGGTGTCGAGCACCGGACGCAACTGCATCAGTTGTTCCCAATGGCCTCCGGCGGATGCCACGGCAAGAACCTTGGGAACATCCGAGTTCATCAACCGACTTCCAAATTGCTGCGATGCGCAATCGCTTGAACAGTGCGCCGCCAGACCTGTCAACCGCGGGCGGTTTGCCTCGGCAAAAATCGCAGGCTTGCTCTCCTGCGCGGTGCGCGCCACAGACCGGGGAGAGGGAGATTGTCATGAATCAGGTTGCAGGGCCGCTTGCCGGCCTCAAGGTCATCGAATTCAGCGGCATCGGGCCGGGGCCGCACGTCGCGATGCTGCTCGCCGATTTGGGCGCTGAGGTGGTGCGGATCGACCGGCCGGGCGCCGGGGTCAGCAATCCGGTGGTCGAACGCGCGCGTCACCGGCTGGCGCTCGATCTCAAGAGCGAGGAGGGCAAGGCCCAGGTGCTCGCCGCTGCGGCCAAGGCCGACGTGCTGATCGAAGGCTTCCGCCCCGGCGTGATGGAGCGGCTGGGGCTGGGGCCGGACGCGCTGCTCGCGGCCAATCCCGGCCTCGTCTACGCCCGCATGACCGGCTGGGGGCAGGACGGCCCGCTCGCCCATGCCGCAGGGCATGACATCAACTACATCGCCATTACCGGCGCGCTTTCGGCGGTCGGCAAGGCGGGCGAGACCGCCACGCCGCCGCAGAACCTTGTCGGCGATTTCGGCGGCGGGTCGATGTATTGCGCCTTCGGGATCCTCGCCGCGCTCTATGAACGCGAACGTTCGGGCAAGGGGCAGGTGGTCGACGCCGCGATCGTTGACGGGGCGACCAGCCTGATGAGCTTCTTCTTCGGCGTGCGCCACCTGCCGCATCTGTCGACCGCGCGGGGCAAGGGGATGCTCGGCGGGGCGGCGCATTTCTACCGCTGCTTCACCTGCGCCGACGGCAAGGAAATCTCCTTGGGATCGATCGAGCCGCAGTTCTACTCCGAGATGCTCCAGCGCAGCGGCGCTCCGGCGGAACTGGCGCAGGGCCAGATGAACCCTGCCAATTGGGACGAATACGCAGCCAAACTCGCCGCGCTGTTCCTCACCAAGACGCAAGCCGAATGGTGCGAACTGCTCGAAGGGACCGACGCCTGCTTTGCCCCGGTGCTGGGGATCGACGAGGCGCGCGAGCATCCGCACATGAAGGCGCGCGGGGCCTATGTGGAGCACGAGGGGATGTGGCACACCGCCCCCGCGCCGCGCTTCAGCCGGACGCCGGGTGCGATCCGTTCGAGCGTCGATGACGGCGCCGAGGTGGTGGCCCGCTGGCAGGCAGCCTCGTAATGGCAGGCAAGTTCTTCGACGAATGGATCGTGGGCGACCGGATCGAACACGAGATCCGGCGCACTGTGACCGAGACCGACAATCTGCTGTTCTCGGTCATGACCCACAATCCGCAGCCGCTGCACATCGATGTCGAGGCGGCCAAGGCGAGCGGGTTCGGGCAGATCCTCGTCAATTCGACCTTCACCTTCAGCCTGCTGGTCGGGCTGTCGGTGGGCGATACGACCTTGGGAACGCTGGTCGCCAACCTCGGCTTCGACAAGGTGGTGACCCCCAACCCGGTGTTCATCGGCGATACCCTGCGCGCGGCAAGCGAAGTCAAGGACCTGCGCGCCAGCAAGTCGCGGCCCGATGCCGGGATCGTCACCTTCATCCACGAACTGACCAACCAGCGCGGCGAAGTGGTGTGCCGCTGCGAGCGTTCGGCCCTGCTCCGGCGCAAACCGGCTGCTTGACGAGCATACGCCTGCCCGCGCAATGTCGGGGGTGAGAGAGACAGGGGAGGGATATCCATGCGCAAGACATGGACCGGGTTCGCTGCGGCAAGCCTGATGACGATTGCGGTGGCGGGCTGCAGCGGTGAGGCATCGCTCGATCCGGCGCAAACCGGCAATGGCGAGAACACGGTCAAGCTCGCCGAGTTTCCCGATCGGCCCTATTGGGGCGATACGCACCTGCATACCGACAATTCGGTCGATGCCTTCGGCTTCGGTGTCCGGCTGGGGCCGGAAGACGCGCTGCGCTTTGCTCGCGGCGAGGCGGTGACGGCGACCACCGGCGGCAAGGCGCAGCTCGATCGACCGCTCGATTTCCTCGTTATTGCGGATCACTCGGACGGCATGGGCGCGACCAAGCGGCTCTTCGATGCCCCGCGCTGGTATGTGAAGTGGGTGATGCGCGACGATACCGTGCTGCGCTGGTATGACCTGATGCACGAAAGCCCGGAAGGCTCGCAGCGGGCGATGGCGGAACTGATCACGGCCGCAGCCAATGGCACGCTGCCCGAAGCGCTCAGCGATCCCGAGCGCGCACGCGAGGGCACGGAAGACCTCTGGAACACCCAGCTCGGCTTGCTCGATCGCTATAACGAGCCCGGCGTCTTCACGGCCTTTGCCGGCTTCGAATGGACGCTGATGCCCGATGGCAACAATCTCCACCGCGTGGTGATGTTCCGCGACGGCAGCGACAAGACCCGCAAGACCCTGCCGCTCGGCGGGATCGATACCAAGGTCGAGCAGCTGTGGGACTACATGGAGGCCTACGAGAAGAACATCGGCGGGAAGGTGCTGGCGATCCCGCACAATTCGAACCTCTCGAACGGGCTGATGTTCGAAATGACCATGGCCGATGGTTCGCCGATGACCGCCGCCTATGCCAAGCGGCGCGCAGCGGCTGAACCGGTGGTCGAGGCGACCCAGATCAAGGGTGACAGCGAAACCCACCCGTTCCTCTCGCCCAATGACGAAATGGCCGGCTTCGGGGTTAAGGGCTGGGAACTGGGCAATCTGCCGCTCACCGCCGCAAGCACACCGGATATGTATGCGGGCAGCTATGTGCGGTCTGCCCTGCTGCGCGGGCTTTCGCTCGAGGCGCAGCTGGGGGTCAATCCTTATGCCTTTGGCCTGATCGGATCGACCGATAGCCACACTGGCCTTGCCACGGGAGATGAGGACAATTTCTTCGGCAAGCACACCGGCACCGAACCCGCCTACAAGAACCGCGCGCTGGTGCCGCAGAACCTCGGCACGCGGCAGGGGCGGTTCGGCTGGCACTATCTCGCGGGCGGCTATGCTGCGGCCTGGGCGCGGGGGAACACCCGTGCGGAAATCTTCGATGCCTTCCGGCGGCGCGAGGTCTACGCCACCACCGGCCCGCGCATGACCGTGCGGATCTTCGGCGGGCACGATTTCAGCGCTGCCGACTGGGCGGGTGACTGGGTGCGCGCAGGCTATACCCGCGGCGTGCCGATGGGCGGCGAATTGACCGACAAGGGCAGCGCGCCGACCTTCCTCATCAGCGCACTCAAAGACCCCGACGGCGCCAATCTTGACCGGGTGCAGGTGGTCAAGGGCTGGATCGATGCCAGCGGCGCGATGCAGGAACGCGTCTATGACGTGGTCTGGAGCGACATGGCCAAGCGGCCAGGCACCGCCAAAGGCCTGACCCCGGTGGGCGATACGGTCGACCGCAAGAAGGCGACCTACACCAATTCCATCGGCGCGCCCGAACTGCGGACCACCTGGACCGATCCCGATTACGCCAAGGGCCAGCGCGCGTTCTACTATGTGCGCGTGCTCGAAATCCCGACCCCGCGCTGGACGCTGTTTGATGCGGTGCGCTTCGGCTTCGAACTCAAGGGTGAGGCGCTCGAGGATGCGGTCGCGCAGGAACGTGCCTATACCTCGCCGATCTGGCTCAAGCCGCAGGGCGCCAAGGGGACGACGTGACGCTTCCTGCCTGGACCCGCGAGCCGCTGGTCCATTTCCTCGCGCTGGGTGCGTTACTCTATGTTGCGATGACATGGGGCGGCAGCCCGCCCGATCCGGCCTCGCGGGTGATCAATGTCGACAAGGCGCAGCAGGCCCAGCTCGCGCTCGCTTTCGAACGGGTGATGGGCCGCGCGCCCACCGATGCCGAGCTGGACGAGCGGATTGCGCGGTTCGTGCGCGAGGAAGTGCTCTACCGCGAGGCGCTGCGGCTGGGGCTTGATGCCGATGACGCGGTGGTGCGCCAGCGCATGGTCGCCAAGATGGACATGACCGCCGGCGGTGCGGCCGATGCAGCCGAGCCCAGCGAGGCCGAGTTGGAGGCATGGCGCGCCGATCACCCCGAACGCTTTGCCGCCAAGGCGCGCTTCACCTTTGACCAGGTCTATTTCGCCAGCGAGGCAGCGGCCTTGGCGGCGATTTCGGATAAGGCCTGGCCGGGTGCGGACTGGCGCGGGCGCGGCGATCCGATCTCGCTTCCCGCATCCGTCGCAAGGATGCCAGCGAACGAAATCGCGGCCCGTTTCGGTCAACAATTTCTCGATGGCATTGCGGTGATCGACCATTCGGATAGCTGGGCCGGTCCGATCCCGTCGGGCTTCGGCTGGCACGTCGTCCGCATCAGGGAATACGAGCAATCCGATGTACCGCCGCTCGACCAGATCCGCGCGCAGGTGCTGAACGACTGGCGCGCGCAGCAGATCGCGGCCCGCAAGCAGCGCGCCTACGACATTCTGCGCAGCGCCTACCGGGTCGAGATCGACAAGTGATCCGCTGGCTTCTGGCCGTCATGCTCGCGCTCCTCGCGGCCCCTGCGGCGGCGGACGAATTGCGCCCGGCTGTGATCGAGCTGACCGAGCGCGACGGCGGCGTGTGGGTGATCGAATGGAAACTGCCCGTCGCTGCTTCGCGCGGGGCAAATGCAGCGCCGCTCGCCCGTCCGGTGTTCCCCGAAGCCTGCACCGCGACCGGAGCGCCCGTGCAGCGCGCGGCGGCGCTGGCATTGCTCGGGCGGCAGGAATTGCGCTGCAAGGGTGATCTGGCGGGCCAGCGCTTCGGGCTGAGTGAGCTGGTGGGCGGCAGCGATGCCATCGCCCGGATGATCCCGCGTAGCCGACCAGCCCAGACCTTCCGCCTGACGGCAGACGCGCCCGCCGCGATGATCGCCGCCGAACCCGGCCGGTGGCAGGTCGTGCGTGACTATCTTGTGATTGGCGCAGAGCACATTCTGTTCGGCTGGGATCACCTGCTGTTCGTGATCGCGCTGGTGCTGCTGGTGCGACGGGGCTGGGCGGTGGTGAAGGCCGCGACCGCTTTCACGCTTGCCCATTCGATCACGCTGGTGGCGACGAGCCTCGGATATGCGGGCCTGCCCTCGCGCCCGGTCGAGGCGCTGATTGCGCTCTCGATCGTGTTCCTTGCGGTCGAAGTGGCGGTGGTGCTGCGTTCGCCCGAGCGGCGCACCTTCACTAGGCGCTTGCCCTGGGCGGTCGCCTTCGCCTTCGGGCTGGTGCACGGCTTCGGCTTTGCCGGCGCGCTCGCCGATGTCGGCATGCCACAGGGCGAGGTCGTTACCGCGCTGCTCGCCTTCAACCTCGGGGTCGAGGCAGGCCAACTGCTCATCGTCGGCGCTGTGCTGGCGCTTTTGGCGGGGCTGACTCGGGCGCTGCCCAAGGCCGAAGTGCCGGTGCTGCGCGTGTCGACTTACGCCATCGGCGCGATCGGCAGCTTCTGGCTGATCGAGCGCGTGATCGGTTAGAGCATCGCGCGGAAAAGTGGGCACCGGTTTTCCGCAAAAGCGATGCGACAACAAGAATTTGGAGTATCGGGGGTGATTCATAAATCACCCCCGATACTCTAGTCAGCCTCGACTTCGCCGCCGAGCGCCTGCCATAGCAGGATGCGCGCGCGCGCGGCGCGGCCCTGTGCGGCGGCAGCGCGTTCCCCGCTGGCATCGGCAGCGCGGCGAGCTTCGAGCACTTCGAGGAAGCTCGCCAGCCCCGCGCGATACCGTGTGTCGGCGAGCGAGGCGGCGCGTTCGAGCTGGTCGCGTTCGTCCACCGCCAGCGCTGCCTCGGCATCGGCGGCGGCCACGAGGCCATAACCCGCCTCGGCATCGCCCAGCGCCTGGAATACCGCGCCGCGATAGGCGGCAAAGGCGGCGCGCTTGTCCGCCGCAGCAGCGTCGATCTGCGCGCCGACCCGCCCGAAATCGAGCAGCGGTCCCGCAATCGCACCGGTCAGCGTGCCGACCAGCGAATCCTCGTCGAAGAAGTCCTCCGGATCGAAGGCGAGCAGCCCGATTACGCCCGACAGGGTGATGCGCGGGAAGCGTGCGCGGGCGGCAGCGGCAAGATCGGCATCGCTTGCGGCAAGGTTGGCGGCTGCCGCGGCGACATCGGGCCGGTTGGCCAGCAGTTCGGACGGCAGTGCGGCGGGTACAGCAGCCACAGCCTTTTGCGGCGCTGCGCTTGCCAGCGCGGCACGAACGCTCGCGGCATCCTGTCCGGTCAGCGTCACCAGCCGCCCGATCAGCCGCACCCGCTCGCTTTCGAGCGCAGCGAGCCGGCTTTGCGAGGATTTCGCTGTGGCTTCGGCGCGGATGCGGTCGAGGCCCGGCGCGATCCCCGCCTCCTCGCGCGCCTTGGCTAGACCGGCAAGGCGCTCGGCGGCGGCAACATCGGCAGAAATCGCGGCGGCGCGGGCTTCGAGCACCCGCCAGTCGGTCACGCTGCCGGCGATCTCGGCCAGCAGCGCCAGCCGCACGGCCTGCGCCTGCGCGTTGGCGGCATCGATCCGGGCAAGCGCGGCGCGTTCCTGCGCCTTCAGCCGACCGAAGATATCCGGATCCCAGCTGGCCGTGATGTTCGCGCCATAGGAGGTCTGCTCTTCGGGAATGAAGCCCTGCTGGCCGGCTTGCCCGAACTGGGCGGTGTTGATGCGGTTGCGCCTGACGCTGCCGTCAGCGGTGATATTGGGCAGGCGCTCTGCCCCTGCGCGGCGTGCCCCGGCGCGCGCACTTTCGATCCGCGCGAGCGCTTCGGCAAGGTTGGGTGCGCCGGCAATCGCGGCGTCTGACAGCGTGCGATAGGCCGGATCATCGGCTGGCATCAGCGCCGCCAACCCGTTCCCCGTGCGCGCATCGGGGGTGTAGAAGAACGCCTCGGGCAGATCAGGGGTCGGGGTCGCGATCTCCGGGGCGGGATGCATCACGCATCCGGCCAATGCGAGCGGGAGCAACGCGGCCGCAATGACTATGGGCGGGCGCATCGGTTCAGCCCTCCCCGTCCGGCTTGCCGTTGGCGGGGATGAAGGCGTCGACCTGCTGGCCCACGCGGAAGGCATCGCTCTTGGGCAGGGCATAGATCAGCTGAAGCACCCGCACATCGACGCGTTCTGCCGCGGAATTGGTGAGCGAGCGCTTGGGCACGACCAGCGGTTCGGCGCGCACGAAGGTGGCCTTGACCTGCCGCTCGGCCTCGCCGCGCGGGGATACGATTGCCTCGGCGCCCAGCTTGACCCGCGGGATTTCGTTCTCGTCGATATCGATGCGGACGTGGAGCGGGTTGGTTTCGCCCATCTGGATGAAGGGCTGGCTGTTGCCGCCGCCCTGCGTGGCGACGAATTCGCCGGGGCGGACATTCACGGCAAGGATTTCACCGGCAATCGGCGCGTGGACCACCAGCCTTTCGATCTCGGTGCGGGCAGCCCCGGCTGCCGCCTGTGCAGCGGCAAGGCGCGCACGGGCAAGGCCGAGGCGGCTGGTCGCGGCGGCATCCTCGCCTTCGGCACGGATCACTTCGGCGCGGCTCACGGCGGCGGGATCGGAGAGGCTGCGGTAGAGCGCGAGCTGCTGGCGCGCGGTCGATTGCGCCGCGCTGGCTTCGGCGATGGCAGCGCGTGCTTCGCCGATGGCGGCAGTCGCCTGATCGAGCTGCGCGCGAGCGGCGCGGGCATCGACGAGGAACAGCACGTCGCCCTTGGCTACGCGGTCACCGGGGCGCACCCGCACCTCGGTGACAAGGCCCGAAAGCGCCGCGCCGATATCGATCACCTCGCTCGCCGGCTCGACCACGCCCGCGCCGGCCACGCGCGGCGCATTGGCCAGCTGGCCGGTGGCCTTGGGCGGCTGTTCGCCGGGCGCGGTGGTCGAGCGGTCGGGCAGGCCGACAAAGATCAACCAGGCAGCGATCACCACGCCGATCAGCGCGGCAACGGGGAGGATCTGGCGGGCAAAGCTCACATTGCGGAACATGGCGTCCTCGGTGAAATCGGAGTGGAGAGGGAATTAGTGTCCATCGGGCATTTCCTTGCCGTCATGGGTGATGCGGCCGTCTTCGAGCACGATGATGCGGTCGGCGAGGTCGAAGATGCGGTTGTCGTGGGTGACGATGATGCACGCGCGATCGGGCGCGACCGCGACTTCGCGCAGCAGATCCATCACGCGGCGGCCCGATGAGGCGTCGAGCGCCGCGGTCGGCTCGTCGCACACCACCAGGCGGGGTTCGTGGACAAGTGCGCGGGCGATGGCCACGCGCTGCTGCTGCCCGCCCGAAAGCTGGCGCGGCAGCTTGTCGGCCTGATTGCCGATGTTGAGCTTGTCGAGCAGCACCTTGGCCCGTTCGCGCGCTTCCTCGCGCGGCACGCCTTGCGCGATCAGCGGCACGGCGGCGTTGGACGCCACGTCGATCGAGGGGATGAGATTGTACTGCTGGAAGATGAAGCCGATGTTGTGCAGCCGGAACTTGACCAGCTCGGTATCCGAAAGCTTGTAGATATCGGTGCCGAAGACCCGCACCTCGCCCTCGGTGGGCCACAGGATGCCGCACATGATAGAGATCAGCGTTGTCTTGCCCGATCCGCTTTCGCCGACGACATAGGTCAACTCGCCGGGGCGGATATCGGCATCGATGCCGTGCAGCACGCGGATGGTGCTCTGCCCGGCTTCGAAATCGCGCACGATGCCGCGCGCGCAGATCGCGGCTTCGGGTGAGCAGCCGCCGATTGCTCTCGTGTCCATGCGTGGCCCCTCGCTCACCGGAACACCGCCGCCGGTTCGGTCTTGAGCACGGAGCGGATCGCGATGAAGCCGGTGATCGCAAGGATCACGACCACCGCAACAAGGCTGATCAACGGGATCTGCCAGGGGATGTAGAAGCCCTTGAAGAAGGGGTTCGAGCCGAAGCCCTTGATGAAGGCGACCGTCCCGATCACGCCCAGCGCATAGCCGATCATGCCGACAAGACCGGCCTGCGTGGCGACCATCTGGACGATCTTGCTATTGGTCACGCCGATCGCCTTCAACGCACCGAACTGCTTGATGTTATCGCGCAGGAACAGGCTGAAGGTGAGTCCGACGATCGCCACACCGACCACGAAGCCGAGGAACACCGTGATGCCGAAATTGGTCGGGATGCCGGTGTTCTCGATAATGAAATCGACCCCTGCTCCAGCGAATTCGTCACGGGTCTCGGCCTTGAGCCCGGTCTCGCGCTCGATCCGCGCCGCGACGTCGGCCGGTGTCTGGCCCTCGCTCACGCCGACCAGCACGAAGGACAGGCGATTGCGGGTGCCAGGCACGAAATTGAGCGCGCTCGAATAGCGGGTGTAGAGCACAACGGTGCTGGTGAAGCTTGGGATGGCATCCGCGACGCCGCGGATCACTGCGCGCTGGTCGTTCAGTTCGAGCCGCTCGCCGAGCGGGCTGGCGCCGTTCGAGAACAGGCGGGTGACGCCGACATCGTCGATCACCACGGTATCGGGTGCGAACAGCACCGACTTGTCGCCCACGGCCATGCGTTCGGGCAGGCCGATCAGCGTCGCGTCATCGACCCCGATCACGCCCACGCCTTCCAAATCGCCATCCTTGGTGCGGACATTGGCCTGCGCGCGCAGATGCGGCACGGCCCATTCAACCCCTTCGACCGATCGCACCTTGTCGAGCGCGGTCGAGGGCATGGAATAGCTCACATCGGTGGTGCGGCTGACCGGATCCATCACCCACACTTCAGCTTCTGGCGCATTATAGACGCCGCTTGCCCCGCGTTCGACGAGGTTGACGAAGATCGTCATCTGCTGGGTGATGAGGAGGGTGGAAAACCCGATGCCGAACAGAAGCCCGTAGAACTTCTGGGCATCACCGGTGAGCATCCTGATCGCGATCCAAAGCACAGGAGAGGAACCTTTGTGTGCAGGGAGGGTTGCAACGACAGCCGAATCGAACCATTATTGAACGGTCGCGTTTAACTGAACGGAGCCGTTCACTTTGTCAATATGCGGTTCATCTGCCGCAGAAAATTGTTCCGGCCCCCGCAAGGCGGGTCGTCCTTCAGACGCGGCCAAGCGGCAGGCAATCGTCGAGTCGGCTGCCCATCATTTCTTCCATCACGGTTATGCTGCGACTGCGATCGAGCAGGTCGCAGCCGATGCGGGCGTTTCCAAGGTCACGATCTACAACCAGTTCGGCGACAAGCGCGCGCTGTTTGCGGCGGCGGTGAGCTGTGAATGCGAAAAGATGCGTGGTCACTTTTCGCTTGATGCGATGCCGCAAGGCTCGATCCGCGAACGCCTGACAGCGATTGGCGAGGCGATCTTTGCCTTCCTGTTCCGCCCGGAAATGATCCAGTTCGAGCGCCGTATCGCCGCGGAAACCGAACATGATCCCGTGATCGGGGCGGCGTTTCTCGAAGCCGGGCCGTGGCGGATGAAGCAGGCCTTTGGAGCATGGCTCGCACGGGCAGTCGATGCGGGCGAGCTATCGATAGCCGATCCGATGCTCGCGGCCGAACAATTCGTGTCGATGTGCAAGGGCATGGGCGATCTCGAGCGGCGCTTTGGTGCCGATGTGTCGGCCGAAGCTCGTCACAAGCGCATCACCGGTGCGGTCGAGGTGTTCCTCGCGGCCTATGGCACCGCAGACCATCGATAATTCGCATCACCCTGTTCGAAATTTCGCAGGAGACCGTAAGGGGCGCATTATCTTGCCATTCACCTTGCGCGTCCTACATTGGCTTTGACGAAAGGAATCGCGTGCGATGAGCGACCAGAACGATCCCCAGCAGCAGGGCGATGGCCCTAATCCCTGGGTCAAGCAGTTGATGATCTGGGGCGGCATATTCCTTGCCCTGCTTCTGGTCGTCACCCTGTTCAGCAACGCCGGGCAGGCCCCGGGCACTGCGATCCGCTATTCCGACTTCCGCGCGGCTGTGGCCGAAGGCGAGGTTCAGGACGTGCAGCTCAGCAGCGAGCTGATTACCGGTACGCTCAAGAACGGCGAACAATTCACCACCGTGCCCGTGCCCAACGACGTGTCGATCACGCGCCTGATGGAAGAAAACGGCGTGCGCTTCACCGGCAAGCAGCGCGAACAGCAGAGCATGCTGCTGTTCATCCTGCTGAACTCGCTGCCGTTCCTGCTGATCCTGGGTATTGCCTTCTTCGCGCTGCGTCAGGTGCAGAAGGGCGGCGGCGGCGGTGCGATGGGCTTTGGTAAGTCCAAGGCCAAGTTGCTGACCGAACGTTCGGGCCGGGTGACCTTTGACGACGTCGCAGGCATCGATGAAGCGCGCGAAGAATTGCAGGAAATCGTCGAGTTCCTGCGCGATCCGCAGCGCTTCTCCAAGCTTGGCGGACAGATACCCAAGGGCGCGCTGCTGGTCGGCTCGCCCGGCACCGGCAAGACCCTGCTGGCCCGCGCCATTGCGGGTGAAGCGGGCGTGCCGTTCTTCACCATTTCGGGTTCGGACTTTGTCGAAATGTTCGTCGGCGTCGGCGCAAGCCGCGTGCGTGACATGTTCGAGCAGGCCAAGAAGAACGCGCCGTGCATCGTCTTCATCGACGAAATCGACGCCGTGGGCCGTTCGCGCGGTCACGGGCTCGGCAATTCTAACGACGAGCGCGAGCAGACGCTGAACCAGCTGCTCGTCGAGATGGACGGTTTCGAAGCCAACGAAGGCATCATCATCATCGCCGCGACCAACCGGCCCGATGTGCTCGATCCTGCGCTGCTGCGCCCGGGCCGTTTCGACCGCCAGGTCGTGGTGCCGGTGCCCGATATCGACGGGCGCGAGAAGATCCTCGGCGTTCACATGAAGAAGGTACCGCTGGCGCCCGACGTGAACCCGCGCGTCATCGCGCGTGGCACCCCGGGCTTTTCGGGCGCGGACCTCGCCAACCTCGTCAACGAAGCCGCGCTGCTGGCTGCGCGCCGCAACAAGCGGCTGGTGGCGATGCAGGAATTCGAGGACGCCAAGGACAAGGTCATGATGGGCGCGGAGCGTCGCAGCATGGTCATGACCGACGACGAGAAGAAGATGACCGCCTATCACGAGGCCGGCCATGCCATCGTCTCGGTGCATGAGGAAGCGTCTGATCCGATCCACAAGGCGACGATTATCCCGCGCGGCCGCGCGCTGGGCATGGTGATGCGCCTGCCCGAGCGGGACAGCTATTCCTATCACCGCGACAAGATGCACGCGAACCTCTCGGTCTCGATGGGCGGGCGTGTCGCGGAAGAGCTGATCTTCGGACATGACAAGGTGTCGTCGGGCGCTTCGTCGGACATCCAGTACGCGACCAGCCTTGCGCGCAACATGGTCACCCAGTGGGGCATGTCGGACAAGCTCGGCCCGCTTCAGTACGAAGAGCAGCAGGAAGGCTATCTCGGCTACGGCGCGAGCCAGCGCACCTTCCGTTCGGGCAAGACCAACGAATTGATCGATAACGAGATCAAGTCGCTGGTCGAAGGCGCGCACAAGCGGGCGACCGACATCCTCAAGACCCACGAGGACCAGCTCCACCTGCTCGCCCAGGCTTTGCTCGAATACGAGACGCTTTCGGGTGAGGAGATCACCACGCTGCTTGAAACCGGCAAGATCGACCGTCCCGATGCGCCGAAGGGACCGCGTATCCCCGCGCCGGTGCATGGTTCGGCGATCCCCAAGGCGGGCAAACGCTTCGGATCGCGCAGCGACGGGGCGCCGCAGGGCGCCTGACCAGGCTGCCTTAAGGTTGAACGAACAAGGGCGCCGCAAGCCGATTGCGGCGCCCTTTTCGCGTCTGCTTAGAGCACTTTCCGGCCATTCTGACCCACCCTGATCGCGTCAGGAAGTCCGCTGGACAGGAACGGTGCGCAGCAGGGGCTTGGTTGCCCCTGCAAGCGGCGTGACGAAGCCAGCGGACTTACTGGCGCGCCCCCCCGCAGGGGCGGGCCGATTTGGGCGCATGGCTACGTTGATCGTCGCTCACGATGCGCTGCATCGCTCGCTCCTCTCGCCTTGCACTGCGCCCAAATCGGCTCCGTCAGGGTGGGTCAGAATGGCCGGAAAGTGTTCTCAAGCCTAGAACGCGCCCAGTACCAGCAACGACTGGACGAACAGCATCAGCACGATCTGGATGCACACCAGCAGCACGCAGAACCGCCAGAATGCCGAGTAGCGCGACAGCCCATAGGCATGGCGCAGCTGCTTATAGAGGTGAAGCGGAGCGCCGATCGCAAACAGCAGAAATGCCCATCCGCCGCCGCCCGGAATGGTCGACATGATCGACATCACGATGAACAGCAGCGACATGAAGCTGAGCGAATAGGTCACGAAGATCGCGTGATCATAGGCCTTGAACTGCCGCCGCCAGAGGAACATCGCCCACAGGAACGGCAGCGAGAGCGGGATCAGCAACCAGCTGAATTTGTAGCCGTTGGCCTGCAGCTTGTAGAGCATCAGGCTCGGGTTCTTCTTCCACTTGGCGATGATCCCCTCGTCGAGCCATGTGATGCCAGTCGTGCTGAAGCTGACATCGTCCAATGCGCCCGGGCCAGACATGTTCTTGTCGAGCACAAGGTTCAGTCCCTTGAGCTCGTTATCGATCTCCTTGCGCCTCGGGCTCGCAGCGGGAAGGTCCGCGCGTTCCTTCTCGAGCGCGTTGATCTGCTGGCGCACTTCGGCCTGGAACGGACTGGCGCTTTCCGTTCCGAACATGCCAGAAGGCAAGTCGGTCGGTGCCGAGATGCCGACCATCTGGAACACCGCGAACATCGCAAAGACCGTGAACAGGAACATCGCCATCGGGCTGACGAACTTGGCACGCTCCCCAGCGATGTAGCGGCGCGTGAGTTCCCCCGGCTTGAACGTCAGCACCGGCAATGTCGCCCATAGCTTGCCATCGAGATGAAGCACGCCGTGCATGATGTCATGACCGATGGCCGCCAGGCTGCGATGGAGATGGGCCTTCTGCCCGCAGTTGGGGCAGAAGTTGCCGGTAAAGCCGGTACCGCAGTTGGCGCAGGTCACATGGGTGTGGCCATGATCGCCAACAGGCCCCGCGTCCGGCTCTACAGCCCGTCCGAGCAGGCCGCCCTCGATTGCCGTGCCGATCCCTTCACCAATTCCGTTCATCGCCCGCGCCCCTCCGGCTCTGAGTAAGTCGCGCTATAGGCGCAATCTTCGGGGCGGCAAAAGTGGCTAATTGCCCCGCATCACCGGCTGGCGAGTTTGCGTTCGATGGCGGTCCACAGCTGGGCGATCGCACGGGCCGCCGGGGATCGCGGGGCAAAGGCCCCCACCGGCTTGCGCTCGACCGCGCATTGTTCGACGGCGCTGGCCAAGGGGATCACGGGCCAGTTCGGATTGGCCTCGCGCGCCTCGCGGTGGAGCGAACGGCGCAGGTCGATCATCGACAGGATCGGCAGGATCGGGGGATGCCCTTTGCCATGTCCGCGCACCTCTTCGACCACAACGGCAAAGGCACGCGCCGACAGCGGCGAGGGCGGCAGGGGGACAAGGATCACATCGGCTGCGCGAATGACTTGCGCACTCAACTCGTTGAGCACTGGCGGGCAATCGAAAATGATGCGATCATAGCTCTTGCCCAGCACCTCGGTCAGTTTGGCGATGCGCTTCTTCTTGCCAAGCCGGTCGAGCGTCCGGTCGAGTGTGCGAATGCTCTCATCGGCGGGCAGCAGATCGAGATTGGGGTACGCGGTCGGCTGGATCAGGCGCGTCGGATCGCCGCCTTCTGCAAAGACACTGTCTGCAGCGCGTTTCTTCTTCGGATCAACGCCGAGGAGAAAGCCCGAACCATTGGCCGCATCCAGATCCCACAACAGCGTCTTGCGGCGCGAGATCGTGGCCGAACACCACGCCAGATTGGCCGCCAGCGTCGTCTTTCCGACCCCGCCTTTGACGCTGTAGACCGCGATCGATGCCATGCTGCTGTGCCCGCTGCCCGTGTGACCATTTGATTACAGCGTGCAGGGTGAGGGCGGCAAGGCACAAAGACAAGCGCGGGCCTGACGGGGTCAGAAAGCTGTCATGCAAGCGGAAATGAAAAAGGCCGCCCGGTGGGGCGGCCCTGTTCGTGTTCAGGCAGTGCCTGACGCGTGTCAGCCGTCGTAATCGCCGCCCAGCGACGAGGTGCGGGCCGGCGCCGAGGCGGTGATCCGCAGCGCTTCAGCCGATTGGCTGAGCGAGCCGATTTCATCAGCCTCGTCTTCGTCGTCAGGCAGGATCTTCTGCAGGCTCACCACCACCGCTTCGTGCAGATCGCGCGGGGTAATGGTCTGTTCGGCGATCTCGCGCAGCGCGACGACCGGGTTCTTGTCGCGATCGCGGTCGATGGTCAGTTCGCTACCACCCGATATTTCGCGCGCGCGCTGCGCGGCGAGCAGGACGAGGTCGAACCGGTTGGGAACCTTGTCGACGCAATCTTCAACGGTAACGCGTGCCATGGGCGGCCTTTTCTCAGAATCGCGGAAAGTCGGGAAGCGCGCAGCTAGGCATGCGGGCCCTCGAAGTCAAGGAAAACGGGGTTGCCGGCCTGCGCGTCGCCACGCCTTGCGTTGATGCAGGTCAATGATGTGGCCGTTGGTGAAGGGCATGTGCATCGTGCCCCTCCGTCTGAAAGGTCGCCGCACCCAACAGCAAAGGTGAGTCATGCATCGTCTGATCTCCTGTTTGCTCGCACTCTTGCTTTCCGGTTGCTGGACCAGTGAGCGCCCCGAGATTGCTGCCGAACTCCTGTCCCAACCACCCGGGCTACCCGGTCGCTACTGGATCGTCTCACGGGACGATGGTGCCGGTTCGCCGCAGTTGATCGAATTCAGGCGGCACGGCGAAGGGAGTATGATCGGCGATGCTGCCGGCAAATCCGGCAGCGGGACATTCCGTCTCACTGCCACCTCCCTTCCTGGCGTTTATCTGAAAATCCTCGATAACAATGAAACTTCGGTGCTCTACGGATTCATGGAGCATCGGGATTTCGGAGCCTGGCAGGACTACGGCATCGCGGCGGTGGATGACGATGTCTTTGCTGGTCCCAATCTCGCCTGGATGCAGACAATCGCCGATCGCTACGAATTGACCATCAATGCGAGCGATCCCGAAGAAACCAGCATCGAGGGCAAGATTCACGGCAGGTCGATCCCCTCCCTGTTCGCCGATCCCGACTTTCTGGCGACACTGGAGGTGGTGTCGGGCGAGTTGTTCCTGCCCGCTCCGCCCGCTCCCGAGGAACGCGAGGAGCTCTTTCCTGCGGGTGATCTGTCCTTGACTCTGGAGATCGAACAGCCGGATCTTCCGGGGGCGCAATGGGTCGCGCCTCCCGGTCTTGGCGAGAGCTATCTCGAAACCACCTTCGAAGGCCTCGGCGCTCGCCCTTATGGGGTGCGTTTTATCCGCCAGCCCGACGGCCGTTTTGAGCTCCGTGCCATGGAGGTCGAGGACACGAACCACAGGCCGCAGTCCTTGGGCTTTCTGCCTCTGGAAGGGGTGGACAAACAGTACCTCGCGGTGCGGTTCGACTTCTGGAAGTATGACAACCGGGAGCGGCAATTCCTTTCGCTAGGCATTCTGTCGCAAAGCGATGGCGCATGGTCACTGAGCGATATTCTGGTGCGCGGCACCGAGACGCTTGTGGGTCGGCAGGACTTGCTGTCCTACCCGATGACAGAGGCCGCCAAGCGCCACGGCGCAAAGCTTGACCGATACACGCTGCGCGGCGCGCTGACGGCGCAGGGGCTGCTCGCTCTGCTGAAGGATGGCCAGTTCACCACTGGCCTGAAGGTCGATCGCCAGTCGTCGCGGTATTACGCTTTAGAAGATGCCGCCCGTGGCGGCGCATCCGAGCCGCGCTGATGAAGGCGAAGTGCTGCCAGTGATATCGCGGCCTTGGCCCTATCGCCACCTCCCCCATTAGGGCTAGGATGATGGCATGGCCGCCGCATCGTCTCCCGATTCCGTTCCCGACGGCACCGTCAGCTACCGCGACCCGCCAACGTTCGCGATCGAGGCGCAGGGGCACAGCTTCACCTTCTTTCCCGGCGGCGCAGACCGGCTTGTGGCGCTGCTCGACCTCATCGGCGGCGCGCGGCAGCGGCTCGAAGTGTTCTACTATCTGTTCGATAGTGACGGGTCGGGCACGGCGGTACGCGATGCCTTGGTTGCGGCAGCGGCGCGCGGGGTGCACGTGCATCTTATCGTCGATGATTTCGGCAATGATGCCGGGCGCGCCTTTTTCGAACCTCTGACCGCCGCCGGTGGCAGCTTTGCCGTGTTCTCGCCGTGGTTCGGACGGCGCTACTTTATCCGCAATCACCAGAAGTTCGTGATCGCCGACGGGCAGCGCGTGATGACCGGCGGGGCAAATGTCTCCGATCACTATTTCAATCCTCCGGAGAAAAACGGCTGGTGCGATCTTTCGGTGATTATCGAGGGCCCTGTCGTCCAGCAGTTCAATCGCTGGTTCGGCTTGCTGGATGGCTGGGTCGAAGGCGAAGCAGCTGGCCGGACCGTTCAACTGCGCCGGCTGCGCGATATCGTGCGTACCTGGGATGGCGGGGATGGGCCGGTGCGGTTGCTGGTGGGCGGGCCGCTGGTCAGGCAGGGGCATTGGGCATGGGTGTTCCGGCAGGATCTCGCCAAGGCCCGCCGGCTTGATACGGTTTCTGCCTATTTTTCCCCGCCGCGCAGTCTGCGCCGCCAGGTCGCGCAAGTGGCGCGGCGCGGTAGCGTGCGGATGATCATGCCCGGCAAGTCCGACATCGCCGCGGCGATCGATATGGCGCGGCTACTCTACCGTAGGCTGCTTGGCGCGGGCGTGCGGATTTTCGAGTTCCAACCCTGCAAGCTCCACATGAAACTGCTGGTTGTCGACGATACGAGCTATGTTGGTAGCGCCAATCTCGACAAGCGCAGCCTGCGGATCAACGTCGAGCTTATGCTGCGGATCGAGGACGCGTCACTCGCCGCGCAGTTGCGCGACCTGATCGACCAGATGCAGGCAGCGAGCGTTCCGGTGACCCGAGAATGGTATGCTCGCGAGGCGACTTTGCTCGCGCGGATGCGTTGGCGGATGGCCTATTGGATGAGCCTTGCCGATTACCGAGTAAGTCAGCTCGGAACGGGGTGACAGGCCGCCTATTCGTGACCCCAGTCCGAATAGTCCTTGAAGTTGGGCGAGGTGAACTTGGTGATGTCGCTCTGGAAGTGGAGCGGTACGTTGCCGGTTGAACCGTGGCGCTGCTTGGCAACGATCAGCGTCGCCTTGCCCACCATCTGTTCGTACTTCTCCTCCCACGTGCGGTACTTCTCCTGCACGTCGGGCGCCGAGCTGCCGTCGGGCGTGTCGGGCTTGACGAGCAGGTGGTAGTAATCGCCGCGGAAGATGAACCACACCATGTCGGCGTCCTGCTCGATCGAGCCGGATTCTCTGAGATCGGAAAGCTGCGGGCGCTTGTCCTCGCGGCTTTCGACCGCGCGGCTGAGCTGCGAGAGCGCAATCACGGGGACCTGCAATTCCTTCGCCAGCGTCTTGAGGCCGCGGCTGATCTCGGAGATTTCGTTCACGCGGTTGTCGTTGGCCCGGCCCGAGCCCTGGAGCAGCTGAAGGTAGTCGACGATGATGAGACCGATATCGTGGCGCCGTTTCATCCGCCGTGCGCGGGTGCGCAGCGCAGAGATCGTGAGCGCGGGGGTGTCGTCGATATACAGCGGCAGTTCGGCAAGGCGCTGGCTGGCATAGGACAGCTTCTGAAAATCCTCGCGGCTGAGTTTCCCGCTCCGCAGCGCTTCTGACGAAATTTCGGCTTGTTCGGCGAGAATGCGGGTGGCGAGCTGGTCGGCGCTCATTTCGAGGCTGAAGAAGGCGACCGGCGCACCATAGTTGAACTCGCCTCCGTCGCGCTGCCATTCGAGATGCTTTTCGGCGCAGTTGAAGGCGATGTTGGTGGCAAGCGAGGTCTTGCCCATGCCGGGGCGTCCGGCGAGGATGATGAGGTCGGAATTGTGCAGGCCCGACGTTTTCTGGTCGATCGTGGTCAGACCGGTGGTCTTGCCGGAAAGCCCGCCACCCGAATTCATCGCGGCTTCGGCCATGCGGATCGCGGTCAGCGCGGCTTCACGGAAGGTTGCCGCCTCACGGCCCGTGGCGGCCCCTTCGGCAACCCGGAACAGATCGGCCTCGGCCTGCGCGATGCGATCCATCGGCGAGGTGTCTTCCGAGGTGTCGAGCGCACCTTCGACCAGCCCGCGTCCGACGCTCACCAGCTCGCGCAGTAACGCCAGATCATAGATCTGTTGCGCCAGTTCGCGCGGTGCAAGCAGGCCCGCGCCGCTCGCGGTCAGTTGCGCGAGGTAGGATGTGCCGCCCAGTTCCTTGAGTGCCTCGTCCGCTTCGAAGAACGGGCGCAGCGTGACCGGCGAGGCGGTGGTGTTGCGCTCGATCATGACCAGCACACGGTCATAGATGCGGGCGTGAAGCCCTTCGAAGAAGTGCTCGGGCCGGATCGGCACGGGCAATTCCTCGATCACACGGTTGTCGATCAGCACCGCGCCAAGAAACGCCGCCTCCGCCTCGAGATTGAACGGCAGTTTGCGTGCCGCGACATCGGGGTCGGTATCGTTGATTCTCGTGATCTTGGCGGGTTCGTTCATGGCCGCCTGATGCGCTTGACTGGCCCTGCGGCGCAAGGGCGTTGGGCGCCAATATTTATTTTCCCGGCTGTGGATAGCGGGGAGAGTTGATCGAAGTGCTTGAAGTTCGCCCCTCGCATCTGCGAAGGCAGGGCTTATGGCCGATCAGCCGCCCGATTCCCTGCCTCTTTCCCCTGCTGCCGACGCAGCGGGCGGGTATCGTATTGCCCAGGTTACGCTTGATGAAGCGACAATCCTTTGGCGCAATGCCGATGTCGAGCAGGAACGGCGGGTCGCGATCTACGATCTGATCGAGGAAAATGCCTTCAAGCCGCTGCGCTCGGTCGAGCGCGGGGCGTCTGGACCCTATCACCTGCATCTGTCGGTCAATGACGGGCGGCTGGTGATGGATATCAGCGATACCGGCGGGCAGCTGCTGGAAACGCTTTTGATTGGCATGGCCCGCTTCCGCCGTCCGATCCGCGAATATTTCGCGATCTGCGACAGCTACTATCAGGCGATCCGCAAGGCGACTCCGGCCGAGATCGAGACGATCGACATGGCCCGGCGCGGCATCCACAATGGCGCGGCCGAGCTGCTGCTCGAACGCCTCGAGGGCAAGGTCGATACCGATTTCGCCACCGCGCGCCGACTGTTCACGCTGATCTGCGTTCTCCACATCAAGGGCTGAACGTGCCGCGCACCCGCAAGCCAGCCGCGCGCAAATCCTCGCGCCGTGCCTCGAACCGCTGGTTCCTGCGTCTGGCGGCTTTCGTTGTGCTCATCGGGATCGCCTTTGCCGCGTGGCTGTGGTGGGACATGCGCTCGTGGCGCCCGGACGAAGGGCGTTACCCTGATCAGGGCGCGCTGGTTCCGGCGAACGGCGCCGACATCAAGTTCGTCACGCTCAAGGCGATCGGCGCGAAGTTCGTCTACCTGCCGCTGGTCGATGGGTTGGCGACGCATGGCGGGGTGAGCTTTGCCGAGCGCTATGGCCTCGCGCGCGAGGCCGGGTTGAAGGTCGGTGTGCTGCTCGTTTTCGACCCTTGCGCGCCGGCCGATGTCCAGAGCGGCGTGTTCGCCCAGATGGTGCCGCGCGATCCCGATCTGCTGCCGCCCGCAATCGGGCTCACGCGGCTGGCCGACGGGTGCGAGCCCAAGGTCAGCGATGCGGCGGTCGAAAGCGAGCTGATGACGCTGATCAACCAGGTCGAAACCCATGCGGGCAAACCGGTGATCCTGCGGCTCGCTCCGGCGTTTCAGGACCGGCACAAGACCGCGACCGCGATTGCGCGCGATCTTTGGCTGATGCGTGACCGCGCTCGGCCGGATTATGCGGGCCGCCCGTGGCTGCTATGGAGCGCAAACAGCCAGCTGGTGACCGAGACGAGTGAGGAGCCGATCGAATGGGTGGTGGTGCAGAAATGAGCCTCGATGCGGCGCAGGAACGGGCGCTGATCGCCGCCGCCTTCGCGGCTGCCGAGCAGGCCTATGCCCCCTATTCTGACTATCCCGTCGGCGCGGCGCTGCTGTTCGATGATGGCGCGGTAATCACTGGCTGCAATGTCGAGAACGCGAGCTACGGCCTCGCGCTGTGCGCCGAAACGGTCGCGGTGGCGAAAGCCTTGAGCGAGGGGCGGCGCGGCGGTTTGCGGGCTGTGGCGGTCGTGGGCCTCAAGGCTGATGCCGAGCCGATCACCCCCTGCGGCCGTTGCCGTCAGGTTTTGAATGAAGTTGCAGCGCTGGGCGGCACCGATCCGCTGGTGCTGTGCGTTGGGGGCAAGGGGCTGGGGGACGACGTGCGGCGCGTTACGCTATCCGCGCTGTTGCCGCACGCCTTCGGTCCCGGACATCTCGCCTAGGCGTCGCGCCCTTCCAGCCATTCGACCAAAGCGGCCATGCAGTCGCGGCCCAGCAGCTTGCAGCGCTCGGGTGACCAGCCTTGTTCGGGCTCCGGGAAATCGGCCAGATCCTTGTAGGGCATCTCCAGCGTCATCGCGACTGCGCCGAAGCGCTCCGCGAGCTGGTTGGTGCTCATGGAGAGATTGGCCGTGCCGGGACGCGCCTTGGGGTAGCCAAGCTTGGTCTGGAAATCGGGGGTGCGACGGTCGAGGATGCGTTGGTAGCGGTAGAAGCCTTCGCCCTGTTCGTCCTTCCACGACGGAATACCCTCGAACCCGGCAAGGAACACCGCCGGGATCGCCTCGTCCGCGTGGACGTCCATCGCGAAGTCGACACCGGTTTGATCCATGCGGTTGCGGATCGCCAGCACTTCAGGCGAGCGCTCCGAGGTGGGTTCGGCCCATTCGCGGTTGAGGTTCACACCAACCGCATTGGTCCGCAAATGCCCGCGCCGCGAACCGTCTGGATTGCAATTCGGCACAATGTGGATCCGGCACTGCTTGCGCAGCGCCCGCGCCACCGGATCGGCGGGATCGGTCAGGCACTCGATCGCGCCTTCCATCCACCATTCGGCCTGGGTCTCGCCCGGATGTTGGCGGGCATAGAGCCATACCTGTGTCGTGCCTTCACCCAGCTCGAGACAATCGATCGGCTGACCATCCAGCGTGGTGCCGAGGCGGAGGTAATCGACCCCTTCGCTTGCTGCGGCCTCGGCGATGAGATCGTGGTGCCGTTCCATCGAATAGGGCGCGAAATAAGCGACCCAGGTCACGTCGGTCGCGGGCAGATAGCGGATCGTCAGCGTCCCACCGTCCTCGTCCTTGTCGAAGCTGCTCGCCGCGCGCATCCAGTAGGCGCGGTCTTCAGAAACACAGGCGTCATAGCCCGGCCAGCCATCGGGATAGGCGCTGGCGCCGAGGCCGGTGATCTTGAGCACGATGTCCTCGCCCGCGCTGGCGACAACGCGGAAGTGGAACCACTGGAAGAACTCGGATTCGTTGTCGCGCCGGATCGCAAGGCGCGCGGTGCGCCCATCGATCTCGAGCACCTCGATATTGCCGCTGTCAAAACCGGCATCGATGAAAAGAGAGGTCATTTGGATCCTTGCAGCTTCTTGGCGTCGATCGTCACGGTCTCGCCATTGCCACCGGGGAAGTCCTTGAACAACCCGGCCGCCAGCGTGCGGGCGCTGGTATTCACTTGCGAATAGGGCGACTTGACCCCGGTCGCCATCTGCGCGCGGCCTTCCCACAAGGTGGTCTGGTCAGCCTTGGTGATCCGCACTTCGAGCTGGGTCATGGCGCTGGGGCCTTCGCGCCCGCCGCCAAGGTTGATCCCGATCCCCATCCCGAGCCCCGATCCGAAGCTGCCGGTCTGCCCGCCGACTCCGACGCTGACCGGACTGCGGCGCTCCTCGATCGCGGCGATCGGCGTGCGGGTGGTGCGCACCACGGCCACCTGAATGTCTGGCCCCTCTTGCTGCGCGATGGTGTAGCCGAGCTTGGCTAGCTCGGCTTCGATGGCGGACTTGAACGCCGTCCGTGCCGCCTCATTCGACATCTCGTCGGGGAAATAGACGATGATCGGCCCCTGCCCGAGCCCTGCAGGGTTCTGCGCGACAAAGCGGGTGATCTCGACCGGGCCGGTGTAGGGCGTCGTGGCGCAGGCAGACAGCGCGAGCGCACCGGCGGCGAGAGTGACGGGAGCAAGCAGGCGAGCGGACAGCATGGCGGTGTTCCTTTCGTGGCCAACCGCTTATATGGCGGGGAGGCGGCTGTGCACAGAGTCCGCTTTGCCTTGCATAAGGTTGACGATTTCTAAGCAATCGGAGTGCTAAGGGCTGGCACAATGACTTCGCACAGCAAACCTCCCGTGCTCGTGACCGGCGGTGCCGGCTATATCGGCAGCCATGCCGTGCTGGCGCTCAAGGACGCCGGCTGGCCCGTCGCCGTGATCGACAATCTTTCAACCGGGTTCCGTTTCGCCGTCCCCGATGGCGTCGCGTTTTACGAAGGCGACATTGCCGATTCCGATCTGTTGGCGCTTATCTTTGCCGAGCAGGGCATGGGGAGCGGCCACGGGGCGATCATGCACTTTGCAGGGTCCATCATCGTTCCCGAAAGTGTCGCCGATCCGCTCAAGTACTATCACAACAACACCGCCAAAAGCCGCGCGCTGATTGCAGCTGCGGTCGCGGCAGGTGTGCCGCATTTCATCTTCTCCTCGACCGCTGCGGTCTATGGCATCCCCGATGTCGCCGCGGTCAACGAGGATACGCTGCAGCGTCCGATCAACCCTTATGGCTGGTCGAAGCTGATGACCGAGCGGATGCTGGCCGATGTTGCCGCCGCGCATCCGCTGAATTTCGGCGTCTTGCGTTATTTCAATGTCGCCGGGGCCGATCCGCTTGCGCGCAGCGGGCAATCGACCGCAGGTGCGACGCATCTCATCAAGGTCGGGGTCGAGGCGGCGCTGGGTCTGCGCGAATCGGTGAGCGTGTTCGGCACCGATTATGCGACGCCTGATGGCACCGGGGTGCGCGACTACATCCATGTCAGCGATCTGGCGGCGGCGCATGTGCTTACGCTGGAAGCGCTGATTGCCGATCCGGTGCGTTCGCTGACGATGAACTGCGGCTATGGCCGGGGCTTCTCGGTCAATGAAGTGCTCGACGCGGTCGATCGGGTGACGAATCGCAAGCTCGTCCGCCGGATCGAGGGGCGCAGGGCGGGCGATCCCGATTCGCTGATTTCCGATCCCTCGCGGCTCCGGCAAGCGCTGGGATGGGAGCCAAATCACGCCGATCTCGACACGATCATCGCCCACGCGCTGACGTGGGAGCGTAAACTCGCCGATTTGCGCGCGCCGGCATGACAGAGTCGCATTGACGCGGCGGGCCGGTGTCGCTAACGGCACCCATCGATTTCCGCGCGTCGGGGGCATTCCGGCGCGCTTTTGTATTTTGAAAGCGTAAGAGCCATGAAGATCGTCAACAGCCTCAAGTCGCTGAAGGGCCGTCACCGCGATAACCGCGTGATCCGTCGTCGCGGCCGCACCTACGTGATCAACAAGACCGACCGTCGCTTCAAGGCTCGTCAGGGCTAATTCGGCGCGGCTGCCTGGTTTCGGCAGCTCAGGTTTTCAGCGGCCCGCCTCCTCACCGGAGCGCGGGCCGCAGGCTTTTGGGGGCTTCGATGCAAAAGGCCGTGGTGTTCGATATCGGGCGGGTGCTGTTCCACTGGCAGTTGGGCGCGCTGTTCGAAAAGCTGATCGATGATCAGGGCGAACTCGAATGGTTCCTCGCCAACGTTGTGACCGAGGAATGGCATTTCGAACATGATCGCGGCCGCGCGCTGGCCGACATGGTGCCAGAACGGATCGCGCTCTTCCCGCAGTACGAGGCGCATATCCGGGCCTATGCGACGCGCTTCAACGAAACCGTGCCGGGGCCAGTCGAAGGTTCGCATGAGTTGGTCGAGCGGCTGGCAGCCGCCGGCGTGCCGCTGTTCTGCCTGACCAATTTCGGCGACGAATTCTTTGCCGCGTTCCGGCCGACGCAGCCGGTGTTCGACCATTTCGAGGACATTATCGTGTCGGGTGTCGAGAAGGTCGCCAAGCCCGACGCGCGCATTTACGAGATCGTCGAGTCCCGCAGCGGACGCTCCGGTGACGCGCTGTTTTTCACCGATGACAATGCCGCCAACATCGCCGCCGCGCGCGCCCGCGGCTGGAACGCGCACCTGTTTACCGATGCCGCCAGCCTTGAGGCAGCCTTGGTGGACGCAGGGCTGCTCTAGCCGCCAAAAAACCCCCGGCCTGCGGCTCTGGGGAAAGCGCGCGCCGGGGGTTATGGAGCTCTGCCGGACTGGAGAGGTGCCCGGCAGAGAGGCACTTCACATGTCGTGCGGCTTTATCAGCCGTTGCACTTGGCCAGTTCTTCGGCCTCGATGGCTTGGCCCAGCACCTTGAAGGTAGCGACTTCGCCAAACTTGCGGTTGAGGCCGCGGCAGATGCGCAGTGGACGTGCACTCGCCTTGTTGGCGACGCAGGTGGTGCCTTCGCAGGTCCATGCGACGCCGCCGGCGACGGTGCGGGCTTCGCTTGCCGGAGTGGTCAAGGTCGCGGTGTAATAGGCGTTGCCTGAGGCATTGGCCGGTGCGGTCGAAGTGGCCACACCAAAGGTCGCGCCGGTGTAGAGCAGCGCGGTGGCAAGAACGGCCAGCTTGCTGGTGCGGGGGAGGGAGAGGGTGTTGATCATCGGATGTGTCCTTTGCTTTTCGTTATCGGTCGGGCTGGGTGCCCGGTGGCCTCTGTCATCGTATCTTGCACCGCAACATTTCGATTCGAAACCAGTTGCTATTCGCCACCTAACGAACTACGTTGCGAGTTGCAACTGAAAACTGAAATTTTTTGTGACGGCGCGCAAAAGCGGTTACAAATGACCCCATCAGGGGAAGGGAAGTGCGAATGGGTGAGTTGAGAGAACCGCTGAAGGATCTGATCGAATGCGGCTTGCCGCAGGCGCTCGAGGTCATGGGTGAGCGCTGGTCGTTTATGATTCTGCGTGCGAGTTTCAATGGTCTCAAGCACTTCGAGGAATTCCTGAGCGAGCTCGGAATTGCGCGCAACATTCTCTCGAATCGTCTCGCCAAGCTGGTTGAGCACGGCATCTTGAAGCGCGAACCCTGCGCTGATGACCGTCGCAAGATCGAGTACCGCCTTACCGAAAAGGGCTTCGATCTGCTCCCTGCGATGGTTGCGCTGCGCCAGTGGGGTCAGAAGTATGGCAATGAGCAGGTGGTGGAGGACCCCGTCCTGGTTGACGAGCGTGACCGTTTGCCGATCGGTCCGGTTTCGATCCTCGCCCATGATGGTCGCATTCTCGGCCCGCAAGATCTGTGGCTGACGCGGCCTGAAAACCTCGGACGTCGCGCCGACGGAAGCATCGCCTCGCCCGGTGCCGGACTTGGGAAGGGCGACGTGGTTGATCTCGACGCGGTCAAAAAGGCTTCGGCCCGATAATCCGTCGATAGCGGCGCCTGCATGGGTGCCTTCTGCCGGGGCAATCGGTTAGGGCGGCGCGATGCACGCCCCGCTTGCCCCTGACCTGCACGAAATCCTGCGTCGCACCTTCGGCTATCAGGACTTCCGTGGACAACAGGAAGCGGTGATCGGGCGCATCATGCGCGGGGCTCACACGCTTGCGCTGATGCCGACGGGCGCGGGCAAGAGCCTGTGCTACCAAATCCCCGCGCTGGCACGGCCCGGAACCGCGATCGTCATCTCTCCGCTGATCGCACTGATGCACGACCAGATCCGCTCGGCCACAGCGGCGGGTATTCGCGCCGCCTCGATGACCTCGGCCGACAGTGACAATGCCGCCACCGCTGAAGCTTTCCGAGCAGGCGCGCTTGATCTGCTGTATGTGGCGCCCGAGCGTGCTTCGACCGTCGGTTTCCAGAACTTGCTCGAACGCGCCGAGATCGCGCTGTTCGCGATTGACGAGGCGCATTGCGTGTCCGAGTGGGGGCACGACTTCCGGCCGGATTATCGCGCTTTGAAGCCAGTGCTCGATCGCTTCCCGGACGTTCCGCGGCTTGCCCTGACCGCGACTGCCGATCCGGCGACCCGAGCCGACATTCTGCGTCAGCTAGGCATTGCCGAGGACGGCTTGATCATCGCCGGGTTCGACCGGCCGAACATCCGTTACACCATTACCCCGCGCGACAGCGGACCGCGTCAAATCGCCGAACTGCTCCAGCGGTTGGACGGCGCAGGGATCGTCTATGCGCCGAGCCGCAAGCAGGCCGAGGATCTCGCCGATCATATCGCCCGCAGTGGACGGCGGGCGGGTTACTACCACGCGGGCCTTGATCCGGAACGGCGCGCATCGGTGCAGGCGGAATTCGTCGCTTCCGAAGATATGGTGATGGTCGCCACGATCGCGTTCGGCATGGGGATCGACAAACCGGATGTGCGCTTTGTCATCCACGCCGGCCTGCCTAAGTCGATCGAGGCTTACTACCAGGAAACTGGTCGCGCCGGCCGCGATGGCGATCCTGCCGAAGCGCATCTCTTGTGGGGCGTGAGCGATTTTGCCCGCGCGCGGCAGTGGCTCGCCGAAGTCGAACCCGAACGGTTGGCAGCGGAGCAGGCCCGCCTCAATGCGCTCGCCGGGCTGGTCGAGACCCCGGATTGCCGTCGTGCGGTGCTGCTAAGATATTTCGGCGAGCAGCCGCCTGCCACCTGCGGGAACTGCGACAATTGCGAGAACCCGCCGCAGGTTGTTGATGCGAGCGAGCTGGCACGCAAACTTCTCTCGGCGGTCTACCGCACCGGACAGAGCTTTGGCCTTGGCCATATCGAGAAGGTGCTCACGGGGCAGAGCGATGATCGCGTCGAATCGCGCGCGCATGACAAGCTGTCGGTATTCGGCATTGTCGGCAGCGAAGAGGCCCCGATGCTGCGCCCACTGGCGCGCACATTGGTGGCAAGGGGAATGCTGGCGGCGACCGAACACGGCGGGTTGATGCTCGGTCCCGAGGCGCGTGCGGTGCTTAAGGGTGAGGCTGGGGTGATGATGGCCGAACCGCCGGTGCGCCAGCGTCGCGGCCGCCGCGTCCGAGGCGGCGCAAACGATGCGCCCAATCCGGTCGGCAACCCGCTGTTCGAGGCGCTCAGGGCCAAACGCAAGGATCTCGCCAGCGAGCACGGCATCCCCGCCTATGTCATCTTCCATGATTCGGTGCTGCGCGACATGGCGCATCAATGCCCCGAAACGCTCGCCGAACTGGGGACCATTTCAGGCGTTGGGGCCAAGAAGCTCGAGACCTGGGGCCCCGACTTCATCGCAGTGGTGCGCGAGCACCTCAGGGGGTAGGAGCAGGCGTCCGCCGGATGGAATAGTCGATCCGGATCCGCACCCAGCTACCGAACTGCTCGCGCCCGCCGATTCGCGCCGGGCGCACCCGGAACTGCCACGCGGCCGCCATCACCGCGCGCCCCATCTGTGAGCCTTGCGGGCTTTCACCCAGCAATTGGCAATCTTCGACATAATAATCGACCACCGTCCGGCAGGCGATCAGCGCCGAGCCGGGGCCGTTCGCGGTCGATAGGTAACCAGACAGCTCCTGATCGGTCGGCTCGCGATACCAGCGCGCGGCATAGAGCGGCTCCCCATTGGGCATGGTGCCAACCCGCTGGCTATCGCCTCCAGTGCGCGGGTTGCCGGTATCGACCGGGCCATAGCTGCGCCCCGGATTGATCCTCGCTGCGATCTTGGGTGAGGCACTGGGCTTGGGATCAGGTTGCTGTGCAGGCGGCGCAGGAGGCGGAGCGGGTGCTGGCTGGGGATTGAGGTTGAGCGGCGAGGGGCGCGGCGGATCCGGCTGGGTCAGCGGCTGCTCTTGCGTTACGGCTTCGCTGGTTTCGGGCGGTGCGTCGGTCGCGGGGTCAGGTTCCGGTTCGGGCGGGGCGGCGAACTCGGTCGCCTCGAATGCCGTAACGGTCTCCTCGCCGTCTTCATCTCCGGCAATTTGTGCGCCCAAGGTCAAAAGCAACAGAAGCAGCAGCACTTCAATCGCGAGAGCGATCGTGAGGCTTAATGCCTTGCGCCGCCTGGCGTCGCTCCACAGCCTCGCCAGTCCGCGCGGCTGATCGGCCGCCAATGCTGAAGGATCGTCCGGAGTTGCCACTGCGCCCTTGGTCGGCCGGTTGCGAGAGGGGGTGGCCGCTGCGGGCTCCTTAGCCGCTCGTCAGGCGATAGGATAGCGCTTCGGCAATATGGGCGCGGCCTATGGTTTCGGCTCCTGCGAGATCGGCGATGGTGCGACCGACCCGCAGCATCCGGGTGTAGCCGCGCGCCGACAGCCGCAGTTTCTCGGCCGCTTGCAGCAACAGCTTTCTGCCTGCCTCATCGGGGGTGGCGTATTGTTCGAGCCGTTCACCCTCCAACTCGGCGTTGGAGCGCACGCCCCTTGCGGTCTGGCGGCTGCGCGCCGCTGCCACTCTCCGCGCGACCTCGGCACTGCCCTCGGTAGGCGGGGGGAGCGCCATGTCCACTGCGCTCACGGCCGCGACATGAACATGGAGATCAATCCGGTCGAGCAGCGGGCCGGAAAGCCGCGCCTGATAATCGCCGACGCAGCGCGGGTAGCGGTTGCAGTTGCGGGCAGCGTCCCCGGCATAGCCGCAGCGGCACGGGTTCATCGCCGCGACCAGCTGCACTCGAGCTGGGAAAGTGACGTGAGCGTTGGCACGCGCGACATCGACCTGCCCTGTCTCAAGCGGCTGGCGTAGCGAATCGAGTACGGGGCGCTGGAACTCGGGCAATTCGTCGAGGAACAGGACGCCCAGATGCGCGAGGCTCACTTCGCCGGGGCGCACCTTCAAGCCGCCGCCGGTGAGCGCCGCCATGCTCGCCGAATGGTGCGGCGCGCGGAACGGACGGGCGCGGCTGATCCGTCCGCCTTCCAATGTGCCGGCCACCGATTGCACCATCGAGACCTCGAGCGCCTCTGCGGGGGTCAGTTCGGGGAGGATGCCCGGCAAGCAGGAGGCGAGCAGGCTCTTGCCTGATCCCGGCGGGCCGACCATCAGCAGATTGTGCCCGCCCGCCGCTGCGATTTCGAGCGCGCGCTTGGCGGTTTCCTGCCCTTTGACCTGCTTGAGATCATTGCCGCCCGTGCCATCAGCGACCTGTCCGCGCGGCGGTTCGTCGAGGACCAGCGAGCCCTTGAGATGGGCGAGGAGCGCAGTGAGATCGCGCGGGGCGAGCACCGGCACCCCGCTTGCCCAGCGCGCTTCGGGGCCTTGCTCGGCGGGGCAGATCAGGCCTGCGCCGAGCGCGCTGGCATGAAGCGCGGTAATCAGGACCCCCGGGCTGGCGACCACCCGGCCATCAAGCGCGAGCTCTCCGACCGCGATCCAGTCGCCCAGTTGTTCGGCGTCGGTCACGCCCATTGCAGCAAGCAGCGCGAGCGCGATCGGCAGGTCGTAATGCGATCCGTCCTTGGGCAGATCGGCCGGAGACAAGTTGATGGTGATCCGCTTGGGCGGGAGCGCAAGACCCATCGCCGACAGCGCTGCCTGCACCCGTTCGCGGCTTTCGCTCACCGCCTTGTCAGGCAGACCGACCACCGAGAAGCGCGGCAGGCCAGGCGCAACCTGACACTGCACTTCGACCGCGCGCGCCTCCAGCCCGAGATAGGCAACCGTCCTTACCAGCGCGACCATCTGCTACCCCTGCTCGCCCAAGACCCGTTTGTGCAGAGTTAAGAGAGACTTGTCGAGCGCCTTGGCGCGATTGCGAAGGGCTTTCTAAAGCATAAATCTTGGCAGTTTGGCAGGCGTGCCGGGGCGATTGTCGCGCCATGTCCCGCGCCATCGCCCTGTTCCTTGCCGCCTTTGCGTTGCTGCTGCCTGCCGGCGCGGCACTGGCGCAAGCGGGTTATGGCGGCGCGCGGGTGGTGGCGAGCACCAGTTGGGTCGAGGAATGGGATCCGGCGAGCCAGCGATGGGTGCGGGTCGAAGATAGCCCTGCCGACTTTGTGCCGCTGGCCTACGAGCCTATCGCTACGACCACGCTGGCCCAGGCGGGCGGCATCATCGTCACGCAAACCGTCCGGGCCGAGCCGACGCGGCTGATCGCCCGGCCCCCGCGTGCGGTTCAGGGGGTGGCGCAATTTGGCCCGTTCCGGGTGCTCGATAGGCGCCGCGCTGCGCTGGTTGCATCGACCGACGCCGCGTCACCGGGCGCCTTTGCGGCGATGCTGGCAGCCTATCCAGGCCTCGAAGTGATCGAGTTCGCCGATGCGCCGGGGACCAGCAATGACCTTGCCAACCTCGCGCTGGGCCGCGCAATCCGCAAGGCGGGCCTTGCCACCCATGTCCCCGATGGCGGTTCGGCGCGTTCGGGTGCGGTCGAGCTGTTTCTCGCCGGCACCCGCCGGACGATGGATCCTGGCGCGCTGTTCGCCGTGCATTCGTGGCGCGACGAGATCGGGCGTGAGCCTGACGATTTCGCGCCCGATGCGCCTGAAAATCGGCTTTACCTCGATTACTATGCCGAGATGGGCATGAGCGCCGAGGAAGCGCGCGCCTTTTATGCGATGACCAATTCGGTGCCGCACGCTGGCGCGCTGTGGCTCAACGGCAGCGACATGGCGCGCTGGATCGCATCCGGAGCATCGGCCCGGCCGCGTGCGCCCGCGATGCGCCAGCTGATGCCGCGCGACAAGGTGGTGCAGGCGCACCATGCCAGCCAGCGTCTCCCCGTGCCGCTGCGCCCCGGTTCGGCGCAGCTGGCGTTCGCCGCGCCGCGCCTGCCGATTGCGGCCTTGCTTGACTCATGGAGCGCTTTCCCATAACGGCGCGTCCCTGTTCCCGGTCGTGTGTGGCGGCCTCGGTTGGTGTGTGCGCGGACAAGCGTGTCGCTCGACCGGTTATTTTTCGAGGATGATATGAAGCGGACCTTCCAACCCAGCAATCTCGTGCGTGCCCGTCGCCACGGCTTCTTCGCGCGCAAGGCGACCCCCGGTGGCCAGAAGGTGCTGCGCGCCCGTCGTGCTCGCGGCCGCAAGAAGCTCTGCGCGTAATTCTTTGCGCGCCCGCCTCCGCGGGTGCGATTTCCTCGCTCGCGCGGCCTGAAGGCCGCGTCGCTGCGGGCGCGCGTTCGCGCTTGCGGGCTCCCCTCGGGAGCCCGTTTTGCGTATGGAGCCCCTCATGCTTTCGGTTCTGACCAAGCGCGCTGATTTTCTGGCGGCCAATTCCGGCACGCGCAATGCGCGGAGCGGTTTCGTGCTGCTGACCCGCCCGAACGGCGGGCAAGGCATCCGCTACGGGATCACCGTCACCAAGAAGATCGGCAATGCGGTTGTCCGCAACCGCATGAAGCGCCGTTTCCGCGAGCTGCTTCGCGCAGCGCTGCCGGAGCAAGGGTTGCCCGATCACGATCACGTGCTGATCGGTCGTGCCGGCGGCGTGGAGCGCGACTTTCATCTGATGGCGGACGAGCTCAGCCTTGCGCTTGCGCGTGCCCGGGAAGGCAAGGGTGATCCATCCGGCGGGCGGCGGCCGAGGCGCGGAAATCGCCGCCCATGAAGCAGATCCTCATTCTCATCGCGCGCGGCTGGCAAATCGGGCCTTCCCGCATCCTGCCACCCTCTTGCCGATATTCTCCATCATGCAGCCAGTATGCGATCGAAGCGATCGGCAAGTACGGCGCGCTTAAGGGTGGATGGATGGCGGCTAAGCGGCTAATGCGCTGCCACCCTTGGGGTGGTCACGGACATGATCCGGTACCCTAGGGGTGGAAATCGCACTGCCTTAACCCCATAACACACCAATCGACGCATTCTTTCGGGGCCTTATCTTGGACAATCGCAACCTTCTGCTCGCCGTTCTGCTTTCGGGCCTGCTCATTCTCGGGTGGGACGTGGGGATGCGCTATTTCTATCCCGAAGCTGCGCTGACGGCTGAAGCGACCGAGGGCAAGCCTGCGGGCGCGAATGCCGCACCGGCTGTTTCGGGTGATATCGGCGCCGATACGCAGGCGGGTCGCAAGATCGATCTCAAGGCCGCTCTTGCCAGCCCCAACCGCGTCGAGATCGATACGCCGCGCCTCGCCGGGTCGATCAACCTCGTCGGTGCGCGGATCGATGATATCGTGCTCAAGGACTACCGCGAGACGGTGAAGAAGGACTCCGGCCCGGTGCGCCTGTTCGCGCCCGAGGGTACGGCGGGCCAGTACTTTGCCGAGTTCGGCTTCGTCACCGGCGGGATGCGCCAGCCGTCCAACCTGCTGTGGCAGGCTGACGGCACCAAGCTGACCCCGACCACGCCCGTTACGCTGACTCGCACTGATGCGAACGGCATCATCTATCGAGTCCGCTTCGCGATCGATAAGAATTACATGATCACCGCCAGCCAGAGCGCCACCAACGCCGGCGCTGCGGCTGCGATTATCCAGCCCTTCGCACTCATCAAGCGCACCAGCAAGACCGCCACGATCGATCAGTTTGCGACTCATTCGGGGCCGGTCGGGGTATTCAACGATACGCTGTGGGATCCGCACTCCTATGCGGAACTGGCCGAGATCGGCGGCGAAAACCCGGAAGGTGCGCCGGACTGGCTCGGCTTCGTCGACCAGTATTGGCTCGGCGCTCTGGTCCCCGGCGATGGCCGCGGAGATGTTGCAGTCGACAAGGCGGGCTTCCGTTCGCTCGGCAATGATCTGTTCCGCACCGATCTTCTTTATGCCGCCAAGACCGTGGCCGCCGGTGGCAGCCTCACGCAGGAGACGCGGCTGTTCGCGGGCGCCAAGGAAAGCGCGGTGCTCGATCAATACGAGGAAAGCGGGATCACCAATTTCGGCCTCGCGATCAGCTGGGGCTGGTTCTGGTTCTTCGAAAAGCCGATCCTGTGGTTGCTGCGGACGCTCAACGGTCTCGTCAGCAATTTCGGCGTCGCGATCATCCTGCTTACCGTGATCATCCGCGGGCTGATGTTCCCGATCGCGCAGAAGGGCTTCGCCTCGATGGCGGCGATGAAGGCCGTGCAGCCGAAGATGAAGGAGATCCAGGAGCGCTTCAAGGATGACAAGCAGCGCCAGCAGCAGGAAATCATGAAGCTTTACAAGGACGAGAAGGTCAATCCCTTGTCCGGCTGTCTGCCGATGCTTATCCAGATCCCGGTGTTCTTCGCGCTCTACAAGGTGCTCGTGCTCGCGATCGAGATGCGCCACGAACCGTTCATGCTGTGGATCAAGGACCTCTCGGCACCTGACCCGGCACACATCCTGAACCTGTTCGGCATGCTGCCCTACGACGTGCCAGGCTTCCTTGCCATCGGCCCGCTGGCGGTGCTGCTGGGGATCACCATGTGGCTGACCTTCAAGCTCAACCCGTCGGCGATGGACCCGGTGCAGCAGCAGATGTTTGCGATCATGCCGTGGATCCTGATGTTTGTGATGGCCCCCTTCGCGGCGGGTCTGCTGCTCTACTGGGTGACCTCCAACCTGCTCACCGTGGCGCAGCAGAGCTATCTCTACTCGCAGCACCCGCAGTTGAAGGCGGCCAACGCCAAGGAAAAAGCCGAGCGCGATCGCAAGAAGACCCAAGGGTAGGCATGTGATCGATCCCGAACTTCAGGCTGAACGCGAGGAAGCGGCATCGAAGCTGTTTTCTGGACCGGTCGATTTCCTGCGTTCAGCCCCGCAGTTGCAATTCCTGCCAGATCCGGTCGTGCCGGAAATCGCCTTTTGTGGACGGTCTAACGTCGGCAAGTCCTCACTGCTCAACGCGTTGACTGGACGGAAGGCGATTGCCCGCGCATCGGTGACGCCGGGTCGCACGCAGGAATTGAACTTCTTCGACGTCGGCCGCCCGGAAGAGGAGGGCGCGCTGCCGCTTTTCCGGCTGGTCGACATGCCCGGCTACGGCTTTGCCAAGGCGCCGGTAAAGGTGGTCGAGAAGTGGAAGGCGCTGGTGAATTCATATCTGCGCGGGCGGCAGGTGCTGGCGCGCACGCTGGTGCTGGTCGACAGCCGTCATGGCATCAAGGACGTCGACCGGACGATGATGACGATGCTGGATCAGGCCGCAGTCGGCTATCGCATCGTCCTCACCAAGACCGACAAGATCAAGGCGAGCGAACTGGCGGCGGTTGCCGAGAAAACGGCCATCGAAGCCAAGAAGCATGTCGCAGCCCATCCGGACATCCACCTTACCAGCAGCGAGAAGGGCATGGGCATCGCCGCCCTGCGCGCGGCCGTGGTGGCCGATGCATTGGGCGAAGGCTGGACCGGATAGCGCCGAAGTCGGCGGTCACGCCGTCGCGAACAGCTTCCCCATATCTGCGAAGGCCTTGAACTCGAGCGCGTTGCCGGAAGGGTCGCGCAGGAACATCGTCGCCTGCTCGCCCGGCTGGCCCTTGAAACGGATTGTCGGCTCGATCACGAATTCGCAGCCGCCATCGCGCAGCCGCTGTGCCAGCGCTTCCCATGCGTCCATCGTCAGCACGAGACCGAAATGCGGCACCGGCACACCATGCCCATCAACGTGGTTGCTCGCGCGAACCCCCGCCTGACCCGGCGCGAGGTGGGCGACGATCTGGTGGCCGTGGAAGTCGAAATCGATCCACTCTTCGCTCGAGCGGCCTTCCGCGCAGCCCATGACGTCGCCGTAGAACTGCCGCGCGGCAGCAAGATCATCGACCGGAAAGGCAAGATGGAACGGGGGCAGGGACATGGGTGCGGGCTCCTTGTGCGCGTCCGATAGCCCGTTCAGCCTCGACAGCGCTAGCCTTAATAACTAGGGCGAGGGCCAATCAGTCCTGCAGGTGGAGCAGACCGACATGAAACTCATCATCGGCAACAAGAACTATTCGAGCTGGAGCCTGCGCGGCTGGCTGGCGGTCAAGCAATCGGGCCTCCATTTCGAGGAACTGACCGTGTCGATCCTCGGCGAGGAGTGGGACCGGCTGAAGCATGACATGGGCGAGGTCCAGCCCTCTAGCGGCAAGGTGCCGATCCTGTGGGACGGTGACGCCGTGGTTTGGGATAGCCTCGCGATCATGGAATACTGTGCCGACAAGGTCGGGCGCGAGCGGTTCTGGCCCAAGGACGATGCCGCGCGTGCGATGGCCCGGGCGATGGTGGCGGAGATGCATTCGGGCTACCAGTCCTTGCGCAAGGAACTGCCGATGAACATTCGCCGCCGTGTGCCGCTCGAGGGGGTTACGGAAGCCACGCGTCACGATATCGTGCGTATCCTAGGCCTGTGGGCGGAAGCGCGCGCGCGGCATGGCAGCAGCGGGCCTTACCTGTTCGGCACTTTCGGTGCAGCGGACATCTTCTACGCGCCGGTAGTCACCCGCTTTGTCACCTATGGCATCGGCGTGCCGGGCTTCGCGCAGGCCTATATGCAGGCGATCTGGGAACATGACTGGATGTCCGAATGGATCCGCGCGGCAGAGCAGGAGGAATGGGTGATCGAACAGTACGAGACTGTCGCCTAGGGAATGCGCCTCGCCTCGTAGCGACTGCCATCCTTGCGCGCGTAGCCGTCGGCATCGAACACCATGTCGATATCGGGATATTCTCCGCTGTCCGCGTCCCTTGATCCCGCGCTGATGGCGACGAACACACATGGCGTATCGGAGCGGTTGTGCAGATGATGGCCGTTCGCTTCGCCCGCCGGAAAAGCCAACACGTCACCCGGCCCAACCGGCGTTTCGCCGTGATCGTCGATCAATACTGCATCGCCTGCGATCATCACCACCAATTCGTCCTGCCCCTGGTGCCAGTGACGCTGCGAGGAGAACGCCCCCGGCGCCAGCGTCACATGACTCGCGCCCATTAGCGTCAGCCCCGCAGGCGGTGCGAGGCGACGATACCACCGGCCTTCTACCGCCGCATCGAACGGCGGCGGATAGCCCGTCGCATTGGTCTGGGGGATGGCGGCGAGATCGAGCTTGGGCATTCTCGGCAACTCCTGCTAGGCGAAACAGGATGAGCGACGTTCTTGATCTTGCCAAGCGCCTGATTGCCGCACCCAGCGTGACGCCTGCCACGGGTGCAGTGTTCGACGCGCTCGAGGCGATGCTCGCACCGCTGGGCTTTGCAGTGCACCGTTTCGCTCGCGGCGAGGGCGCGGAAGGGAGCGACGAAGCACCGGTCGAAAACCTGTTTGCGATCCGCGTCGGCCCTGCGGGGTCGAAGCACTTCGCCTTTGCCGGACACCTCGATGTCGTCCCTGCAGGGGACGGATGGGCCTCTGATCCGTTCGAGCCGCAAGTGCGTGGTGAATTGCTTCACGGACGCGGTGCGGTCGACATGAAGGGCGCGATCGCGGCGATGGTCGCTGCCGTGGCCGAGGTTCCCGCCGAAGCGGGCACCATCAGCTTCATCATCACCGGCGACGAGGAGGGTCCCGCACTCCACGGCACCCGCGCCCTGATCGACTACATGGCAGAAGCAGGTCACCAGCCCGACCTCTGCCTCGTGGGCGAACCGACCTCGGTGCACCGCCTCGGCGACATGGTGAAGATCGGGCGACGCGGCTCGGTGAACATCTATATCGACGTCGAAGGCACGCAGGGCCACGTCGCCTATCCGCATCTGGCTGATAACCCGCTGCCCAAGCTGGTGGCGATCCTGGCCGAACTCGACTCGCTGACGCTCGACACTGGCACCTCTTGGTTCCAACCCAGCAATCTCGAGATTACCGAGATCGCGGTCGGGAACAAGGCGACCAACGTGATCCCGGCGGCGGGTTCGGCGCGTATCTCGATCCGGTTCAACGATCTTCACACCGGCAAAAGCCTGTCGGAACGCGTCATGGCGATCGCCGCCAAGCACGGCGGCAAGGCGCGTCCGGTCATCTCGGGCGAGCCGTTCTTGACCGAGCCGGGGGCGTTCTCGAAGCTGGTCAGTCGGGCTGTGGAAGCCGAGACCGGCATTGCGCCAGAGCTTTCGACCACCGGCGGCACATCGGACGCGCGCTTCCTGCGCAGCGTCTGCCCGGTGATCGAATTCGGCCTGTGCAACGCAACGATGCATAAGCGCGACGAAGCAGTCGCGCTTCAGGATCTTGAGGTGCTGGCACGCATCTACGCCCGGATCGCACGCGAGGCGCTGGCGCTGGACACAACGGAACAATAGCCGCGGCACGCGGACGGGAGCTCACATGGATCGCAAGCTGACCCTTTATATCCTGATCGGCATGGTGCTTGGCGTGATCGTCGGGCAGGTGCTTAACCAGACCGTGCCGGCCGACGTGATCAAGGAGTCGATCGCGCCGTGGTTCAAGCTGCTGTCGGACATCTTCCTCAATCTCATCAAGATGCTGGTCGCGCCGCTGGTGCTCTCGACCATTGTCGTCGGCATCGCCCATATGGGCGACAGCGCGGCGTTGGGGCGGATCGGGGTGCGGGCGCTGATGTGGTTCATCACTGCGAGTCTGGTCTCGATCGGACTCGGCCTGATCATGGTCAACCTGTTCCAGCCCGGCATCGGCGCGCCGATCCCCGATGCCGCCGCGGCCACGGCTGCGGTGGGCGAGGTCAAGGAATTGAAGGCGACCGAGTTCATCCTCTCGATCTTCCCCAAGAATGCGGTCGAGGCGCTGGCGACCAACAACATCCTCCAGATTCTCGTGTTCTCGATCTTTGCGGGCGTTGCGCTTTCGGCGATCGGCGAGAAGGGCACGGCGCTGGTCAAAGGCGCGGACGCGCTGGCGGAGATGATGCTGCAAGTTACCGGCTATGTGATGCGCTTCGCACCCGTCGCGGTGTTCGGCGCGCTTGCCAATGTGGTGGCGGCCAGCGGTCTGGCGATCCTCGGCACCTATCTTACCTTGCTGCTCGAATTCTATTTCTCGCTGGTGCTGCTGTGGGCGATCCTGCTCGGGGTCGGAGCGGTGTTCCTCGGGCGACGGATCGGGGTGCTGATCCGCTACATCCGCCAGCCGCTGATGATCGCTTTCTCGACCGCTTCCTCCGAGGCTGCGCTGCCCAAGCTGTTCGAACAGCTCGACCGCTTCGGCGTACCGCGCCGCATCTCGGGTTTCATGCTGCCGCTGGGCTATTCGTTCAATCTCGATGGCTCGATGATGTACATGAGCTTTGCGACGATCTTCATCGCACAGGCTTACGGGATGGACCTCAGCATCGCGACGCAGGTGATGATCCTGCTGACGCTGATGATCTCGTCGAAGGGCATCGCTGCCGTGCCGCGCGCCTCGCTGGTGGTGATCACCGGCACGTTGGCGATGTTCGGCCTGCCCGTTGAAGGCGTGGCGATCATCCTTGCGATCGACCAGTTCCTCGACATGGGCCGCACCGCGACCAACGTAGTCGGTAACGCCGTGGCGACGGCGGTCATCACCAAGTGGGAAGGGATGCTGGAAGTCGAGGAGCCCGACTTTGTCGAGCACCCCCACGCTCCCGCCCACACCGCCGCCGATGGCCGCGCAGGGCTGGAGCTGGACGAGGATAACTACCGGGACGGCTGACGCCGGGCCTCAACACCAGCCGCCACGCCATCCGCCGAGATAGCCGCGCGCTCCACCGTTTGCCTGCATCCAGTTCGCCAGAGGATCTTCGCGGTTATCGGAATCGATGCGCTTGATGATGCGCAGCTCGCGGCCGTACCGGTCGTTCGGCTCATCAATGCGCGCCGTCATGATGAAGCCCCCACGATTGAGCCAATACTGAAGCGCGGCGGTGGAAAGCTCTGCCTGCTCGGCTTCGGCTGGACATTGCGCGTCGATTTCGGCCGTATCGATCCCCACCACCCGCACCTTGCGCTCGCCGATGCGGAATGTGTCGCCGTCGATCACGCAGTAATATCCCCGGCCCTTGCCGCACCGCGTGAAGCTCCCTGCTATCCGCTCGGGTTCCGATTGCAGGAAGCCGGGCGGCTCGTAGGCACCGGGCATGGCGGCGATGGCGCACATCGTCGCAAGGCCGATCAGCAGTACCAGAGGCCGCGTTTCGTACCACGCCTGCCGCCATGTTTTGTGGGGCCTCGAGAACTTTGGCGGCTTGGGTGGGCGCTTGTTCACCCGCCGTAGCGGCACGGTTTTGAACGGCTTGCGGAAGGGCAGCACATTGTCACGCTTGCGGGCCATGGACGGTAGCTTAGCCGGTTCGGCTGTTCGGCTCCAGAAGGCCAGCTCGTGAGGGGGTTAGCCGGACGCCTATTCCTTCACGTATTCCACCGGCACGAACTCACCCAGCGAACACCCCGCGCCGCGCTGCAGCACCCCGCCGATGTTGGTCAGGCTGTAGATGATCTGCGGCGTACACAGCTGGTTGATCGAATTCTCGTAGGTGATCGCCCGATCCCAATCGAGGCCAGGGCAGCTGCTCGTGAGCGTGTTGCGGTAGACCTTCCCGTTATTCATCTCGAAGTCGATGACTGTGTTCGAGCGAACCACGGTGGCACGGATCTGGTCGCTGTTGATGCAGTTCTCGCCCTTGCCGAGGACGGTCACAGCAGGCGTGCGCGCGGCATCCCGCTCGGCGCGAGCGGCGGGATCAACCGGGGCGCAGGATGCAACCAGCGCCGCGAGCGGGACGAAAAGCGAAAGCGGGGCGAGCAAGCGGACGGTCATGGGATCTCTCCACCTCAGGGTGGCCCCATAATCGCCCGCACGTTTGAACCGGGGCTTAATCGGCGGCCGCGCGGCCCTTGGGCGGCTCAAGCACCTTCTTCCTGAAGCTGCACAGATCGGCGACCTTGCAGCGCCAGCATTCGGGCGTGCGCGCCTTGCAGACATAGCGGCCGTGCAGGATCAGCCAGTGGTGGGCGTGCAGGCGGAAGGGCTGGGGCACGCGCTTTTCGAGCTTGGCCTCGACATGATCGGGGGTCTTGCCCTTGGCCATCCCGGTGCGGTTGCCGACCCGGAAGATGTGGGTGTCGACCGCGAAGGTCTCGTGCCCGAACCAGCAGTTGAGCACCACGTTGGCGGTCTTGCGGCCGACACCGGGGAGCTTGACCAGCTCCTCGCGGCTGTCTGGAACTTCTCCGCCATATTCGTTGACCAGGAGCTGCGAGAGGGCGATCACGTTCTTGGCCTTGGAGTTGAACAGGCCGATGGTCTTGATGTGCTCGCGCAGGCCCTCTTCCCCGAGGTCAAGCATCTGCTGCGGCGTCGTCACCTTGGCGAACAGCGCGCGGGTAGCCTTGTTCACCCCCACATCAGTCGCCTGCGCCGACAGCGCTACCGCCACCACCAGCTGGTAGGCATTGCCATATTCCAGCTCGGTCTGCGGGGCAGGGTCGTCTTCGGCGAGGCGGCGGAAGAACTCGAAGATCTGGTCGCGGGTCATGGAGACGCAGGTTCATCCTTCGTGTGCGCCGCCTTCCACTCCATCGCACGCAGCGCGCGCTTTTCGACCGAGGGGTGGGTGTAGAACAGCGCTTCCTCGATCGCCGAGGGGCGCGGGTAGCGGTATTCGGCGGTCTTGACCAAGGCGGTCGCCAGCGCGTCGGGCTCGTTCACGGTTTCCAGCGAGTAGCGATCGGCTTCGGTCTCGCCCACGCGGGTGAGGGTGTTCGTGATCGGCGTGGCGAGCAGGCCGAGCACCGATCCGACCACGGCGAAGACCGGCAGGCCGCGCGGCTCGTCCAGCCGTGCATCGCTGCCCAGCAGCCGTGCGGTGGGCGCGAACAGGCGGTTCAAAAGGAAGAAGAACGCCATCGCCATCAGCGGCATGATCACGACATAGCGCCAGATGTGGCCGAGCTTGTAATGCCCCGCTTCGTGGCCGGTTACCGCACGCACTTCGGCGACCGAGGCCTGCTTCAGCGCGATGTCCGAGATCGCGATCCGCGCCGTCGGGCCGATGCCCGAAACATTAGCGGTGAAGCGCTCCGACTGGCGTGATCCGTCATACATGAAGATACGGTCGTGCGGGATGTCGACCTCGTCGGCGATTTCCTCAAGCGCAGTGCGGACCTCGCCCGGCGGCACCGGCTTGTATTCGTTGAACAGCGGCTCGATCAGGCTCGGCCCGGCGAGCAGCATCAGCAGCGTGGTCACTGTCGCCAGGCCTCCGCTCCAGATCCACCAACGCTGACCGGTGCGCCGGATCAGCGCATAGACGCCGGTCAGGAACAACCCGCCGACGGCAGCGGAGATGACCTCGCTGATTGCCAGCTGGCCGAGGAAATCGAAGGGATCCTGTTGCGACAGGTCATAGGCGCGCTGGCGATACCAGTCCGTGTAGACCACCCAGGGCAGCGAGATCACGGCAGAGATCAGGAAGAACGCGGCGCTGACGGCCAGTGTCGAAAGCCACGGCTTGCGGCCCTCCATGCGGGCGGTGATCCGGTCGAGTAGACGCAGGCGCACCACGATGAAGGCGACGAGAAACGAAACGCCGACGCCAAGGAACAGGATCCAATGATTGCCGGTGGTGTAGTCCTGCGCCTTGGCCAGGGCTTCCGGCCCAAGCGTGTCGACAAGCGCCGCGGCTTGCTGCGCAGGTGTGAGATTGGCGGACATGTTGATCGCTCCCAAGTGTGTTGCCTATGCAATACACCGCGCACCGGCGCCGTCAAGCATGGCGGTCACAGGCTCAGGCCGAGCACGTCGTTCATCGTATAGCGGCCTGGCGATTGTCCGGCGAGCCATTCGGCCGCCTTCACCGCTCCGCGCGCGAAGATCATACGGTTCTCGGCCGAATGCGCGATCGTGAGCCGTTCCTCGCTGCCGGCGAAGATCACGCTGTGCTCGCCTGCCACGGTGCCGCCGCGCAGGGTTGCAAAGCCGATCGCGCCTTGCGCCCGCGCGCCGGTCATCCCGTGGCGGCCGCTCTCCATGTTGTCAGCAAGGGCGATACCGCGCCCAGCCGCCGCCGCTTCGCCGAGCAGCTTGGCGGTGCCCGAGGGCGCGTCGACCTTCATGCGGTGGTGCATTTCCAGCACTTCGATGTCCCAATCAGGCCCGAGCCGCGCGGCGGCCTCGCGCACCAGATGCGCCATCAGCGTCACGCCGAGCGAGAAGTTGCCCGATTGCAGCACCGGCACCACGCGCGCGGCCTCGGCGAGCATCACGAAATGCGCTTCCTCAAGCCCGGTTGTGCCGACCACGATCGGCTTGCCTGCGACCCGCGCCGCGCCGAGATTGGCCGCCAGCGCATCGGGCGCGGAGAAATCGATCAGCACATCGCATTGCCCAGCAAACGGCCCGATATTGCCCCCGGCATCGACCCCGATGCACAGCGCATGACCGGCATCCGAAATCGCCGCGTCCAGCGCCTGCCCCATGCGGCCTTTGTGCCCGATCACTCCGAATTGCAGCTGTGCCATTGCCTTGCCTCTATGCGCCATGCTTGATGGTGTCATGGCAGAGTTCAAACGTATCGTCATCCTCACTGGCGCCGGGATTTCCGCCGAAAGCGGGATCGACACCTTCCGTTCGGCCGGAGGACTGTGGGAGCAACACCGCGTGGAGGACGTGGCCACGCCCGAAGGCTTCGCGCGCAATCCCAACCTCGTCCTTAACTTCTACGACATGCGCCGCGCGGCGCTGGGCAACGTCGCACCCAACCCGGCGCACGAGGCGCTCGCGCGGCTGGAGCGCGAGTTCTCCGGCGAGTTGCTGCTGGTCACCCAGAATGTCGACGACTTGCACGAGCGAGGCGGATCGGCGCGGGTGCTGCACATGCATGGCGAGCTCAAGAGCGCGCTGTGCACCTCGTGCGAAACCCGCTCGCCGTGGCTGACGACCATGATCGAGCGCCCCCCGTGCCCCGTCTGCCGCGCGCCCACCTTGCGGCCCGACGTCGTGTGGTTCGGCGAGATGCCCTACCAGATGGGGCGCATCTATCATGCGCTCGAGACATGCGAGCTGTTTGTTTCGATCGGCACATCGGGCGCCGTCTATCCCGCGGCGGGCTTCGTGCAGGAGGCGCGGGCGAATGGGGCGCAATGCCTCGAACTCAATCTCGAACGCAGCGAGGGATCGCGCTTCTTCCACGAATCGCGGCTAGGGCCGGCAAGCGTGCTGGTGCCGGAATGGGTGGAGGATGTGCTAGGCTGCTGACGCGCAGGTCTTGCAAACCGGGTCCTTGGCGATGCGGATCGTGCGCATACCCGGCTCCAGGCCGTCGAGGATGTGGAGGCGGCCCCAGCCAGGCTCGCCGAGGGTGCTAACCCCCGCCAGCAGCACCTTGACCGCCTGCAGCGCGGCGAAGGTGCCGACCCAGCCCGCCATTGCGCCCAGCATCCCGTCATCCGCGCAGGTGTCGCAGTCCTCGGCATCGAAGGCATCGCCGACAAAGCAGCGGTAGCAGGCCTGCTCCGGCAGATGACCGGCCCAAGCCCCGACCTGCCCCTGAAAGCGGCCGACCGCTGCCGATAGCAACGGAATGCCCGCCGCAACGCAGGCGTCGGACACGGCGAGGCGGGTCGCGAAGTTATCGGTGCCGTCGATCACCAGATCCGCGCCCGCTATCAGGCTCCCCGCGTTCTCGGCGCTGATCCGGGCATCGGACACATCGACGCTGAGCGAATCGTCGAAATTGGCGAGCCAGCGCCGGGCCGAAACCGCCTTGCCATAGCCGACGTCGCGGGCGGTGAAGATCGTCTGGCGCTGGAGGTTCGACACGTCGACCACATCGTCATCGACCAGCGCCAGCCTGCCGATCCCGCTCGCGGCGAGATATTGCAGCGCGGGGCTGCCGATCCCGCCGAGGCCAATAACTGCCACCCGCGATTCGGCGAGCCTAACCTGCCCTGCGCCGCCCACCTCGGGCAGCACGATATGGCGGGCGAAACGGTCGAGCCGGGCAGGCGACAGCGTCATGGCTGATCCCCCTGCTTGCGGCGCTCCTGCCGGAACGCGCCGATCCCGTGCCACCACAGAAAGGCAATCACCGCGCCCTTGGTCGGCTGGAGCATCACGAGCAGCATCGCCACCGCCACCGGCAGGATGATCGCAAGGGTCAGCCAGGCCGACATTCCGAATGTGCCGATCATTGCTATCACGACGGGCGCGAACAGGTGGCCGACCACGAAGATGCCGATATAGGCCGGAAAGTCATCGGCCTGCTGAAGTGACCAGTCCTGCTTGCAGTGCCCGCAGCGGTCCACGGGTTTGAGCCATTGGCGGAAGAGCGGCGCTTCGCCGCAGCGCGGGCAGCGGCACTTCGCGCCCCTGACGAGCGCGGGAATCCACCCTTCGGGCAGAGTGATAAGCTCGGGAGAAAGGCGCTGAGAAGGCATGGACAGGCTGTTTACAGCCTGTGCACCGCCTGTCGACAGATCTGTGGATCAGCCTGTCGACAGGGCGGTGCAAAGCTAGCGGAAAATGGTGACGTTATCAGCTTTCGAGCTGGCGCAGCAGGCTGCGTACGTCGCCGTCCATATCGGCATCGCGCTGGCGCAGATCTTCAATCAGACGCACCGCGTGGATCACGGTCGAGTGGTCGCGCCCGCCGAACTTGCGCCCGATTTCCGGATAGCTGCGGGGGGTGAGCACCTTCGAGAGATACATCGCCACCTGACGCGGGCGGACAACGGCACGGGCACGGCGCTTGCTGCTCATTTCCGCGCGGTCGATGCGGTAGAACTGGCACACGGTGCGCTGGATCTCGTCGATCGTGATCCGACGGCGGTTAGCCGAAAGGATGTCGGTCAGCTGCTCTTCGGCCAGCTGGAGCGACACGTCCTGCCCGGTCAGCTGGGCATAGGCGATCAGCTTGTTCAGACCGCCCACTAGCTCGCGCACGTTGCGGGTAATGGTTCGGGCGAGGAAGTCGACCACATCTTCCGGCACATTGAGCGGAGCGAAGCGCGTCAGCTTGGACACCAGGATCTTCTTGCGCAGTTCGATGTCGGCGGGCTGAATGTCAGCCACGAGGCCCATCGACAGGCGTGAGAGCAGACGAGGCTCGACCCCGTCGAGCGCCTGCGGGGCGCGGTCGGCAGCGAAGACCAGCCGCTTGCCTTCGGCCAGCAGCGCGTCAATCGTGTAGAGCAGTTCTTCTTGCGCGCTCGCCTTGCCAATGATGAACTGGATATCGTCCACCAGCAGCAGATCGAACGAGCGCAGGCGCGCCTTGAACTCGATCGTCTGGCTCGACTTCAGTGCCTGCACGAATTCGACCATGAAGCGCTCGGCCGAGCAGTAGAAGATTCGCGCACGCGGGTGGGCGTGCAGATAGCCGTGGCCGATCGCATGCAGCAGGTGGGTCTTGCCCTGACCGGTAGCGGCCTTGAGATAAAGAGGCGAGAACTGCGGCTGTTCAAGCGCGGCCATGCGCTGGGCTGCATTGCAGGCGAGGATGTTCGCCTCACCCGTCACGAAGGCCGCGAAGGTCAGCGATGGATCGAGGCCGACCGACGACGTGAACGTCGCATCGCCCATCGCACCGGCGGCCATGGCGATCGCGCTAACGCCGTCATTGGCGGGGCGGCGGCCATCATCGAGACGAAGGTCGGGCAGTTGACGGCGGCCCGGATGCACCTGGATGTTGACGCTGCGAACTTCGCTGCGCGCAATCTTCCATGCCAGTTGCAACCGGTCGTGGAAGCGGTCGCGCACCCAGTTGGCCGAGAACTCGGTCGGCAAATAGAGATCGAGCGTGCCGGTATCCCGGTTGAGCCCGCCGACCTGAATCGGCTTGATCCACTGGCTATGCAGCTGGTGCCCGAGATCCTTGCGCAGCCCCTGGCTGATGTCGGACCAATCGGCGGCAAGGTTTACGGCGTCTGCGTCTTCCATCAAATGTTCGTCCGCTTGGCGGCCCGACGCCCGCGCCTTGTCGATCCTGTGCACAATATCATCCCCAATTCACTTCCGCTCGCGAACCGAAGCGCGCAAGCGGCATTTGTCCCAATGCGACAGGCACTGCCTTTCCCCTCCCGGAAACGGTGTTTCCGGGAAACCCCCCTGTCGGCCAGTATGTAAAAACCCGTGCTGTCCCGCGACGGGTGAGAGCCATGTAAAGAACGCATCGCCCGCCAGCGCAAGCAAGGACTTTTAAAAAAAGTGAAATATTCCTGTTGACTCGGCGCTACCCCGCAGGCGTGCGTTCAAGTCTATGATTTTAATTGATAATCGTGAAAAATCACTGCGAATCGCGGAAAATCCGTGGTTTCGTGCACTGCACAAGAGCAGGCGCCCGCGCCAAAGCAAACGGGCCGCGCTGATCCAGCGCGGCCCGTGAGTG